>CAVQJW010000001.1:0-191137 GCA_963712925.1 uncultured Alphaproteobacteria bacterium
CGCGGCCAGAGCCACAGCTTGAACCGTTCCCAATACCCTGGTACGTTCCGCCGTTTGAACAGCATCCCTCAATAGCCCTAGCACTTAGCCGTTCACTCGCTCGGCCTGGCTCACCAACACGTTTCTCGCGCAGACCGGTTACGATCCGGTTCAGATGTTTCAGATTCCACACTTCGAGATCGATCTCGATCTCTGTGAAGTCGCGCCCGCGGACCAGCATCCTGAGATTGTCGATATTTCCGTCCGCGGTGCCGATGACCTCGGCGATCGTCGCGAGCGTTCCCGGCTCGTTCAGCGCCGAAACGCGGATGCGGGCCGGAAAGCGCTCGGTCGAATTCTCCGAGATATCCCAGCGCACGTCGACCCAGCGCTCCGGCTCGTCATCGAACTGACTGAGCGCGGGCGAATGGATCGGATAGATGGTGATCCCCTCGCCCGGCGTCATAATCCCGACGATGCGGTCGCCCGGCACCGCGCCGCCTTCCGGCGCGAAGCGCACCGGGATGTCGGCACCGAGCCCGCGGATCGGGATGCCGGTCTCCTGGGCGCCGCCCCATCCCCGGCCGGCAGGCGGAACTTGACGCTTGAGCGGCCGGACGCCGTCCAGCCCTTCTCGCCGCGCGGCGCGGTCGTCACCCGCTCGTCGCGATAGTCGGGATGGACCTCTTTCAGGACGTCGTCGGGCGAAATCTCGCCGCGCCCGACGGCGGCAAGAAGATCGTCCGGCCTCGGCCATGTTGAGCCGGCGCCGCGGCGGCTGGAAGCGCCGTCTCCGTTGAAGGCCTTTCCCGCCTGCTCGAAGCGCCGCTCGAGCGTATGGCGGCCGAGCGCCGCATATTGGCGGCGCGCCTGGCTGCGGCTCGCGCGGCGGATCGCGGCGCGCGCCTTGCCGGTGACGACGATCGCCTCCCACGCCGCCGGTGGTCGCTGCACCGACGGAGCGCACGATCTCCACCTCGTCGCCGTTCTCAAGCGGCTGGCCGAGCGGCGAGAGCTGGCCGTTGACCTTCGCGCCGATGCAGGTGTCGCCGATGTCGGTGTGCACGGCGTAGGCGAAATCGATCGGCGTCGCCCCGCGCGGCAGCGCGATCAGCCGGCCCTTCGGGGTGAAGCAGAATACCTGGTCCTGGAAGAGCTCGAGCTTGGTGTGCTCGAGAAACTCCTCCGGTGCATCGCCATGCGCGATCTGCTCCACCGTCTGCCTGAGCCAGGCATAGGCGCGGCTCTCCACCGCCAGCCGGTCGCGGTCGTTGGCGATGCCGTCCTTGTAGAGAGGGTGGGCGGCGATGCCGTATTCGGCGATCCGGTCCATCTCCTTTGTGCGGATCTGCAGTTCGACGCGCTGCCGTTGCGGCCCGATGATCGTCGTGTGGAGCGAGCGATATTCGTTCTGCTTAGGCGTCGAGATGTAGTCCTTGAAGCGCCCGGGAACCATGGGCCAGGCGGTATGCACGACGCCCAGCGCTCGGTAGCAGTCCTCCTCGCTGTCGACGAGGACGCGAAAGCCGAAGACGTCGGAGAGCTGCTCAAAGCCGATCGACTTCCGCTGCATCTTGGAGAAGATCGAATAGGGCGTCTTCATCCGCCCGTGGATCTCCGCCTTGATGCCGTGCTTGCCAAGGCGCTGGGTGAAATCGCTCTGGATCGTGTCGACAAGGGCGCCGCTCTTGTCGCGCAAGGCGTTGAGCTTTGACGCGATGGCCTCGTAGGCCTCGGGGTTCAGGATGCGGAAGGAGAGGTCCTCAAGCTCGTCGCGCATGCCCTGCATGCCCATGCGCCCGGCGAGCGGCGCATAGATCTCCATCGTCTCCTCGGCGATCCGCGCGCGCTTGTCTTCCGGCATGAACTGGATGGTGCGCATGTTGTGGAGACGGTCGGCGAGCTTGACTAGGAGCACGCGGATGTCCTCGGCGACCGCGAGCAGCAGCTTGCGCAGGTTTTCCGCCTGCTGCGCCTCGCGCGACACGAGCTCGAGCCGCTGCAGCTTGGTGACGCCGTCGACGAGCTTGCCGATCGAGGAGCCGAAGAGCTGCTCGATCTCGCCGCGGGTCGCGCCGGTGTCTTCGATCGTGTCGTGCAGGAGCGCCGTGGCGATGGAGGAATCGTCGAGCCTGAGGTCCGTCAGAATCGCTGCGACCTCAAGGGGATGGGAGAAATAAGGGTCGCCGGAGGCGCGCTTCTGCGTGCCATGCTTCTGCATGGCGTAGACATAGGCGCGGTTTAACAAGTCCTCGTCGACCTGCGGGTTATAGGCCGCTACCCGCTCGACGAGCTCGTACTGACGCATCATCGCAGACTGCCCCGAAGGGGCCGGAAAGACCCACCCAGATCAGTAATATAGGTACTGCGATGTCTGTTGCATCTCGGTGAACGCGGCACAAGCCGCGTCCCGCCCCGAAATCCGGGCGGAACGGCCCTTCCGGCGGCAAGAAGCTCGCTTTTGGTCAGTCGTCCCGACGCTCGGGCGGGTCCATGCTCTCCAGGCCGCGGAGCAGCTCCTCCTCCGACATGCGGTCGAAGGTGATTTCCGTCTCCTCCTCCGGCTGATCCGCCTCGATCGGGGTCGGTGCCGGCTCCGGCTCGTCCACCTCGACATATTTTTGCAGCGAGTGGATGAGGTCCTCGTTCAGGTCCTCCGGCGAGACGCACTCGTCGGCGATCTCGCGCAGCGCCACGACGGGGTTCTTGTCGTTCTCGCGGTCGACCGTCAGCGGCGACCCGTTGGAAATCATGCGTGCCCGGTGCGCCGACAGGAGCACGAGCTCGAAGCGATTCTGGACCTTGTCGACACAATCCTCGACGGTGATCCGCGCCATGAATCAAACCTCCGGTTTTCGGGAATTGCCGCTTCAATAGTGATGAAGTGCGGCTTTTTCAAGCGTTCACGCGAGGTCCCTCGCCCGGGCCGGGGCAATTAGCACTTGCGCATGGCGCAGGCTTTCTCTATCCGGCTCGGCGTTTGATATCGCTGATAATAAGAGCAATTCCCTGGAGTTCCCGATGTTTGACCCGCGTGAAAAGATCGCGGTGTTGATCGATGGCGCAAACCTCTATTCGGCTTCGCGCGCGCTAGGTTTCGATATCGATTACCGCCGCCTGCTCTCCGACTTCCGCCAGAAAGGCTACCTCGTTCGCGCCATTTACTATACGGCGCTCGCCGAAGATCAGGAATATTCTTCGCTGCGGCCGTTGATCGACTGGCTCGACTATAACGGCTACCGGGTGGTTACGAAGCCGCTCAAGGAATTCACCGACGCGCAAGGGCGCCGCAAGGTGAAGGGCAACATGGATATCGAGCTGGCGGTCGACGCCATGGAGATGGCCGATCACATCGACCATTTCGTGCTTTTCTCCGGCGACGGCGATTTCCGCCATCTGGTGGAGGCACTGCAGCGCAAAGGCAAGAAGGTCACCGTCGCCTCAACGCTTCGCACGCAGCCGCCGATGATTGCCGACGATCTCCGCCGCCAGGCCGATCATTTCATCGAGCTCTCCACCCTCGCCGACACACTCGGCCGCGATCCGAGCCAGCGCCCACAGCGCCCGCGCGTCGACGAGCGCGATGAAGACGAGGACGAATACGAGGAGCTGTGAGCGACGCAATCTCAGCGGTCGAGCCGCCTCCCGACTGTCCCCTCTGCCCACGGCTCGCCGAGTTCCGCGCGCTCTGGCGTGAGCGCGAGCCAAGCTGGCACAACGCGCCGGTCAGGACCTTCGGCGCCGGTGACGGACGGCTTCTGATCGTCGGGCTTGCGCCCGGGCTGCGCGGCGCCAACCGGACGGGCCGTCCCTTCACCGGCGACTTTGCCGGCGACCTTCTCTACGCGACGCTGCTGAAGTACGGCTTCGCGCGCGGGACCTATCGCGCCGACCCGGAGGATGGCCTGACGCTGGTCGACGCCGCAATCGCCAATGCGGTCCGCTGCGTGCCGCCGCAGAACAAGCCGACGCCCGCCGAGATCAACACCTGCCGCCCGTTCCTCGAAGCGACCTTCGCGGCAAGGCCGGGGCTTCAGGCGATCGTCGCACTCGGCCGCATCGCCCACGAGACGACGTTGCGCGCCCTGAAGCAGAAGCTCTCGCGCTTTCCCTTCGCGCACGGCGCCGTGCACGAGATCGGGGCCTTGCGCCTTTACGACAGCTACCACTGCTCGCGCTACAACACGAACACCGGCGTGCTGACGACGGAGATGTTCGAGGCGGTGTTCGAGCGCGTGAAGGAGGACCTCCACCCTCTCCCGCAGGGAAAGGATGTCGCAGACGGCGACGGGTGAGGGGTTGCTGCGTCTGCGCTTTGTCTCCGGCGTCGCATCCCCTCATCCGGCTGCTTCGCAGCCACCTTCTCCCAATGGGAGAAGGCCTCTCCGGCCGCCCCTACCCCTTCTCCCTTAAGAGCCGCCCCTTCTCGCGCGCCCAGTCGCGCTGCTTCTCCGTCTCGCGCTTGTCGTGCAGCTTCTTGCCCTGTGCCAGCGCGATCTCGAGCTTCGCTCTGCCCCGATCGTTGAAATAGAGCCGGAGCGGTACGATGGTCATGCCCTGCCGCTCGACCGCGCCCATCAGCTTGTTGATCTCGCGCTTGTTCAGAAGCAGCTTCCGCGGCCGCTTCGGATCGTGGTTGAAGCGGTTGGCCTGCAGGTAGACGGGGATGTTGGCGTTGATCAGCCACACCTCGCCCCTCTCGGGAGTGACGTAAGACTCGCCGATCGTCGCGCGGCTGCTCCTGAGGCTCTTCACCTCGGTGCCGGCAAGCTGGATGCCGGCCTCGAAGGTCTCGCCGATCTGGTAGTTGAAGCGGGCCTTGCGGTTGTCGGCGACGATCTTGCGGCCGGAAGCGTCTTTCTTCGCCATCGCCTCAGTTCAGGAGGCCGGCATGCCGGAGCGCGGAATCGACCTCCACCCGCGTCTCCTCGCCGAGCGTCACGATCGGCGAGCGCACGTCCTCGCGCATGTGCCCAAGCCGCGACAGCGCATACTTGGCCGGCGCCGGGCTCGGCTCTAGGAACATCGCACGGTGCAACGGCATCAGCCGATCCTGGTAAGCGAGCGCGGTCGCGAAATCGCCGGCCACGCAAGCGGCCTGAAACTCCGCGCAGAGCCGCGGCGCGACATTGGCGGTGACGGAGATGCAGCCATGCCCGCCATGCGCCATGTAGCCAAGGGCAATTCCATCGTCGCCGCAAAGCTGCACGAAGTCCGGCCCCATCGCATCGCGCTGCAGGCTGGCGCGCAGCGAGCGTCCCCGTCGCGTCCTTTACGCCGACGATGTTCTCGCAGTCATTGTGGAGCGCCGCCATCGTCGCGACGTCCATGTCGATCACCGAGCGGGGCGGGATGTTGTAGATGATGAGCGGAATGTCGATCGCGTCGGCGACAGCGCGAAAGTGCGCGTAGAGCCCGCGCTGGCTCGGCTTGTTGTAATAAGGCGTGACGACGAGCACGGCATCGGCGCCCGCCTCTTCGGCATGCGTCGCAAGATCGATCGCTTCCGTCGTGCTGTTGGAGCCGGCGCCGGCGATCACCGGCACGCGGCCGTCGGCGACCTCGATGCAGACCTCCACGACGCGCCGATGCTCCTCATGCGAGAGCGTCGGCGACTCGCCGGTCGTTCCAACCGGCACGAGGCCGCTCGATCCTTCGCGGATCTGCCAGTCGACGAATGCACGGAACGCCGCCTCGTCGAGCGAGCCGTTGTGCATCGGCGTGACCAGCGCCGGTATCGAGCCTTTGAACATGGTTCCCTCAAGCTGGGCTTCAAAAAACGATAGTGATGGCTCCCGTCAAGAGCAAGCGAGGCGTGCGACCCCGAAGACCCGCCTTCCCCGCCATGTTATGGTCACCTGCCGATGCTGCCCTGGCTGCCGTGATCAGAACTCCGCCGCCACTTCCCGGCCCGTCGAGGGGCCCCGGCCGTCGTCACGGCGGCGCTGCTTGTCCTTGTCGCGGGCGATATGAGCGCTGCGACGCCCTTCGCGCAGGGCTCTCCGGCCGCGGCCGGCGCGGACGTTTCGGCGCGAATCCTCGCCGTTTCCACGACCCCGCTCGCCCGCCTGCCTCGCCCCCGGCCGCACACGGCCGAGCCTGAGAAGCCCGTCGCGGCGCCCGATACGGCCGAACCGGACGCGTCCGCGCCCGATGCTGCGACGCCTCCCGGGGAGCAGCCGGCGCCTTCCGAGGGCCAGTCCGGGCCATCGTCCGAGGCCCCGGAGGCTGCGCCCGGGGCAACATCGGAATCGCAGCCGCCGCCGGCGGATGAAGCCGGTGACGCAGCTGCGTCACCCGATGCTGCCGCGCCACCCGATGCCGCCCCACCCGCCTCTTCAGAGACCGACGCGTCCGATTCGTCGGAGACAGCCGCGCCCACCTCTTCTGAGTCTGATACGACGACGGCGCCGATCCCGCAGCCGCGTCCGACCGACTCCGCGGCCGAGACGAACGGTGATCAAAATGCCGGCGTTGAGAGCGGCGATGTCGCGCCGCTTCCACGGCCGCGGCCGGAGATCAGCCCGGCAGAGGCGGCGCGGCTTCTCGCCACGCAGTTTTATGGCTTCAAGCCCGACTTCCTGCTGCGCTCGGCGCTCGACGCGGTAGAGGCGGGCCAATACGACGAGGCGCGGTCGATCGCCGCCAGCCATGCCGACGCCCTCGTGCCTTCGCTGATCGATTGGCTGGTCGCGCGTGCGCCCGATTCCGGCCTGTCGGCGGCCGACGTGATCGCTGTGCTGAACAGCCATCACGGCTGGCCTGAGCCGGAGCGGCTTCAGCTTCGCGCCGAGCAGGCCTTCCATGCTACCGGCGCGCAAGGCGAGGCGGTGCTCGCCTTCTATAGCCAGGCGGAACCGATGACGGTCGGCGGGCGGCTCGCCCTCGCCGCCGCGCTACGGGACGCCGGGCGGAGCGATGAGGCGAAAAAGATCGTGCGCGATCTCTGGCGCGGCTGGTCGCTCGCGCCGAATCAGGCGGGCGCGCTGCTCGCGCGCTTCGGCTTGATGCTGACGCCGGAGGATCACCTCTATCGCTTCCGCCGCCTGGTGCTCAGAAGCCGTACCGACGACGCGGTGGCGCAGGCACAGCTCCTCGGCGATGGCTATGACGATCTCGCGCGCGCCGTGATCGCGGTGCTCAACCGCAGGCGGAACGCCGAGGCGCTGCTTGACGGAGTCGCCTCGAAGTTTCTCGGCGATCCGCTCTATGTCTTTGCGCGCGTTCACCAATTGCTGCGCTCCGACGAGCCGATCGAGGCGGCGCGGTTCCTCATCGGATCGCAGACGGACCTGGAGCTTTCCGGTGACGGCGACATCTGGTGGGAGGAGCGGCGCGACCTCTCCCGCGCGCTTCTCGACGAGCACGTGCCGGATCTCGCCTATCGTGTTGTCGCGGATGCACGGCCCGAAGGCGAAGGCGACCGCGTCGAGGCCGCGTTTCATGCCGGCTGGTATGCGCTTCGCTATCTCCGCGACCCGGTCCGCGCCGAGCCGCACTTCCGCTTGCTGCACACGCTTGCCACGCTGCCGCGGACACAGGCGCGCGCCTCCTATTGGCTCGGCCGCACGCACGAGGCTGAAGGACACGAGGCTGCAGCCCGCCTCGACTACGTCGAAGCGGCGCGCTTCGGCGGCACGTTCTACGGCCAGCTCGCGCGCGGCAGGCTCGGCATCAACACCACGGGCTTTGAGCGCCTGCCGCGACCCTCGGCGCTCGACCGCATCCGGTTCGCCAACCGCGACCTGGTGAAAGTCATCCGGCTGCTTGCCGCTGCCGGCTATTCCGATCTGTCGGAGCCGTTTCTCCAGGAGCTCGGCGAATCGGTCGATACGCCCGGCGAGGTGGCGCTTCTGACGACGCTTGCGCGGCGGATCGGAGAGGCGCAGGCCGGCATGCACGCAGCGGCAATCGCTGAGGAACGGGGGCTGAAGGTTGCCTGCCTGCCGGCGCTTTTCGTCGGCGTTCCGGCCGATCTTCGCACCCCGGACGCGGTTGATCGTGCGCTAATCTATGCGGTCGTCCGCCAGGAAAGCGCATTCGACCACACGGCGGTCTCAAGCGCCGGCGCGCGCGGATTGATGCAGCTGATGCCGGCCACCGCGCGCGCCACGGCACGCAGCGCCCAGATACCCTATTCGGAGCAGCGCCTGACCACCGACCCCTCTTATAACGCCACGCTTGGCGCGCATCATCTCGGCCAATTGCTGCGGGGGCTCAATCAGTCCTATGTGCTGACATTCGCCGGCTACAATGCCGGCACGGGGCGCGCACTCGAATGGGTCAGGGAGTACGGCGACCCGCGCGGCGGCGCCGTCAATCCGATCGATTGGATCGAGCGCATTCCGTTCGACGAAACACGGGACTACGTCGAGAAGGTCATGGAGAACCTGGAGCTCTACCGCTCGCGGACCGGACATCCGCTTTCCCTCTGGCAGGATTTGATTCGTGGCGGCTCGCAGGGCTGATCGCACAGAGCCCGGCACCGCCGTCCGCCGCTCGGAGGGCGCGCCAGAGCCCGCCGGCCCCGACGGCCGCGTCTTGCGCTTCTCCTCACAGGACGATCTCTCACTTGCAGTGCGGCTCTTCGATGCGCCACCCACGAATCGTCTGCCGCTGATCTGCCTCCCCGGCCTGTCGCGGAACTCGCGCGACTTCATCCCGCTCGGCCAATTCGCCGCAAGGCATCGGAGCACGCCGCGCAAGGTCTTCGCCGTCGATTATCGCGGCCGCGGGCTCTCCGACCGCGACCCGAACTGGCGCAACTACACGCCGGTCGTGGAAGCTCAGGACATCATCACCGCTGCGACGGTCTACGGCATAGAGCGGGCGATCCTGGTTGGAACCTCGCGCGGCGGCATCATCGCGATGCTGCTTGGCGCGCTTCATCCGACGCTGATCGCCGGCGTCGTCCTGAATGACATCGGGCCGGTCATCGAAGGCACCGGCCTTGCGCGAATCAAGTCCCACCTTTCGGCGAGACGGTCGGTCAAAAGCTGGGAGGATGCCGTCGCCGCGGTGCGGGCGACGTCGGGTGCGCAGTTCCCCGGGCTTTCGGACGACGACTGGCGCGACTTCACGGCGGCCTATTTCGTGGAGACCCGCTCGCGGCTCGTGCCCGCCTTTGACCGGAACCTGATCAAGACGCTGGGCGACTTCGACCTGACCGAGAAGATCCCGGTGCTTTGGCCGCAGTTCATGAGCCTCGCGAAAGTGCCGGTGCTTGCGATCCGCGGGGCGCTTTCCGACGTGCTTTCCGCGCAGACGTTCGCGGCGATGGCCGAGCGCCATTCCCGCTGCGAGCAGATAACCGTGGAGAAGCAGGGACATGCGCCGCTCCTGAGCGACGGCGAGACGCTTGAGCGGATCGCCGCCTTCGCCGCGCGCTGCGATACTTCGGCGTAATGCTGAGGCGGCGCCGGCCTGAGCCGAGGTAAGCCTCAGGCGAGAGCTGGCGCCGGAAGAGACGCAGTGCCGAGTTCCAACAAAAAGGAAGAGCCCGGCCGAAGCCGGGCTCTCCTGATTTCAAATCCTGGTGTGGATCAGAAGCTGCGCTGAATGCGCCACTGAACCGCCCAGACGCTGTAGTCTTCACCAGCGTCGTCGCCGTCGAGTCTGTTGTAGGCAACAGCGGGACCCGCCGTCAGGCCAGGTGCCAGCGTGTAAGCCGCGCCACCCTCAAAGCCCCAGAAGTCGTACCGGTCACCGTTGTCGCTTTCCACGGCATGGACGAATGAACCATCCAGCCAAGCGGCCAAGTTGCTCATGATCGGTCCGGTGATGCCGGCGCGAGCTGCCCACGACCTATTCTTGTTATTGCCCGTCGGGCCGTTGAAGTCGCCGATGCCACCCGGGTCGGTCGAGATGTAGGTGATCGCCCCTTCCGAGTAGCCGCCCTGAGCGTCAAACCGCCAGCCCCCCGGGATATTGAGCCCGAGACCGCCGCCGATCGCCCAGCCAAGGCCATTGCCGTTCACATCGTGGATCGGATGCACAACGCCCATGATCTGAGCGGAACCCCAACCCTGGTCGACGCGGATGTTGGCAACGCCATCGGGAGAGTTCAAGCTCTCGTAGTCGTCATCGCCATTCTTGCGACGGCCAACCGAGTCGGGATCTTCAGCCGACACCGAGAACGAGAACCCGTTGCCCGCCTGGATCGTCCAAGCGACGAGGTTCGGGTCGGTTGTGCCGGCTTCGATGCCGAGCCGCAGGCCGGCCTGGCTGTGGTCGCCCCAGAAGTCGAAGAACGAGCCAAACTTACCAGCCGTATACGTGCCCCAGTCATTGCTGACCTGCAGGAACGCATCGGAGATGGCGAAGCCCGTGCCGTAGCCGGCGACGCCCGAGATCGGCACGGTGTTGTCGCCGGTGGTCGTGTTGCGGCTGCCGCGCGTGCCTTCGATGCCGACGAACGCACGGATCAGACCGATGTCGGTCTGGGTGCGGGCGTCAAACTCGACGTGGCCACGAACCTGACTCGTGTACCTGTTGACCGTGTTCGCAGCGACCGGGAATGACAAGCCGTTGTGGTACTCGCCAAAACGGCGACCCAAGCTGTTGTTGCTGCCGAAGACGACACCACCCTGAACACGGACATACCCACTGATCGACAGGCAGGTGTCGCTGCCAGGAATGTAGAAGTAGCCCGTCCCGAAGACATCGCAGATCCGCACATATTCGACCGGCTCGACGGTCGGAAGGTCGGCGGCCTGCGCCCCGGTGCCGGCGGCCAGGACTGCCGCGGAGCCGAAGAGAAGGCTCTTGAGTTTCATTTTAGACCTCCAGTCCAAGTTGCTTGAGCCGGGGTATCCGCTTTCGATCTGGCTTGTCGCCACCCGAGCTCGGGGCCCCCCGCCCCTCGTGCTGCCTGTGAGACAGCGGCCGCCGATCGGCTGCCTGCGTTGACACTATCCATCCGCTCGGCCGAGGCAACAGCGATGCTTCGCTGCGCTAAGCTTTCCCCAATCCTTGTTGCAGATTTGCCACGAAATCCCCGGCGTTAGGGCCAAATTCCCGACACTTTCAGCCGTTCATGAAGAGACCGTAAACTTACCGCTCAAAGTCCATTCACCACCCAATCGGCATCTCCGCTGCCCTGACGCTTCGGTGTCGCGGTACCGAATCGGTAGCAAACAGCCGGATTCGGGGGCACGGGTCCCGATGACATCTTTGGTCGTGAATCGCTGCGCGCTCACCGAGAACGCAAGTTGGTCGTCAGAATTCAGCAGCGGGGGCGGGGGCCGGGCGGCGGCTCATCGGCAAGACTCTGCAGTTCTTCGGGTGAGACCCAGCGGACCAACCAAAACCGGTCGCTCTGACTTCTCACAGGGCATTGGCTCATCACAGGGCATTGGCTCAGCCGCGCCCCCCTGCCACAACGCAAATAAGATTTCGTCGACAGCATCGATTCGGAGCGTTTACCCAACCCTCGCGCAAGTGCTTTGCCCGCAAGCAAAAAGACGCCCGAAATGGGCGTCTTTCAAATCCAAATACCCACATTTGCCGGTCGGCATTGGCTACGCACTTGGAAAGCGCCGCGTGGCGCGGCGCTTTCCAAAACTCGCCGAGAAGTCGACCGCCCGTCAGTCCGCAGGTGTCGGCGAAGAGGTCGTCGGGGCCGACGAGGTCGATGTCGTTACACCCGTATCGCCATTGGTCGTGGTGGTCGTGACGTTGTCGTTCGGATTGACGATGTGGCCCTGTGTAGGGTCGTCCAAATCGTCCTGAACGCAGTAGGTCGTCCCCACCGTGCATGCCGTGCCCGTCACATATGATGGCGTAATCGCACCGGCGGGCGCCGTCCACCCGGCCGCAAGCGCAAACGCGGCGGCGAGGCCCAATTTCGTCGTGATCCTCATGTTCATCTCCCAAATTACGCGCCCGGCAAAGTGCCAGCGCCTGCCGTCAACAGGTTGACTAGTCCGCGGGAGTCGGCGTGGTCGTCGTCGGGGCCGAGGTCGTCGAGGTCGTCGCACCGGTATCACCGTCGGTAGAGGTGCTCGTGACGTTGTCATTCGGGTTGACGACGTGGCCTTTGGTGGGGTCGTCCGGGTCGTCCTGCACGCAATAAGTCGTCCCCACGGTGCACGCAGTACCCGTCAGATATACGACCGCGGCCCCCGCGGGCGCCGTCCACCCGGCCGCAAGCGCAAAGGCGGCGGCAAGGCCCAATTTCGTCGGTGATTCTCATGTTCATCTCCCAGATTGCGCGTCCGGCGGAGAACCGCTCAGCCCCAGATGTAACCAAACGCCATCGTAACTCCTAGTGCCGGAAAGTCACAAGTCAAGCAGATGGTGCCGACTGACGGGCGTTCCCGAGGGCCTCGGATTCGGTGCCCTAACGGAACCGCATCCCTCAACCACCCGGGCAAACGCAAGAACCCGAGCTAAAGGCATCGCGCCTGACGGCCAGGGCACACCGCCGCCACCTGCCGGGCCACATTTCCATCGCATATCTCTTCGGCCGTCACATTGAGGTCGCTGCGAAACGCAATCGGCTGGCGCTTCTCCCCTTCCGCATGCCAAATCATCGCGCGAGGAGGATTTGATGGCGCGCATTCTTGTTCTTGGCGGCGACGGTTTCTGCGGCTGGCCGACGAGTCTTTATCTCTCGCGACAGGGCCACGACGTTGCAATCGTCGACAACCTCTCGCGGCGCAAGATCGACGTCGAGCTCGAAGTCGAGTCGCTGACGCCAATTCGGCCGATATCGGAAAGGCTTAAGGCGTGGCGCGAGCTGACCGGCCGGGAGATCACACATGAGAGCTTCACGATCGGCGAGAACTATCATCGCCTGCTGACCAAGATTCGCGAAGAGAAGCCGGAGGTGATCGTCCACTTCGCCGAACAGCGCGCGGCGCCCTATTCGATGAAGAGCGCCTGGCACAAGCGCTACACCGTCAACAATAACCTGAACGCCACCAACGACGTGCTCTGCGCCATCGTCGAATCGCAAGAGGACGTGCACCTGGTCCATCTCGGCACGATGGGTGTCTATGGCTATGGCAGCGCGGGGATGAAGATCCCGGAGGGCTACCTGAAGGTGTTCATGAACACCGACGACGGCGATCAGGTCGAGCAGGAGATTCTCTATCCGTTCAATCCCGGCTCGATCTACCACATGACCAAGACGCAGGATCAGCTCTTCTTCCACTTCTACAACAAGAACGACGGCGTGAAGGTCACCGACCTGCACCAGGGAATCGTCTGGGGAACGCAGACGCCGGAAACCAAGATGGACGCGCGGCTGATCAATCGATTCGACTATGACGGCGACTACGGCACCGTCTTGAACCGCTTCCTGATGCAGGCGGCGATCGGCTACCCGCTCACGGTCCACGGGACCGGCGGCCAGACCCGCGCCTTCATCCACATCCAGGACACCTGCCGCTGCATCGAGCTGGCGATCGAGAACCCACCGCAGCGCGGCGAGCGCGTGAATATTCTGAACCAGATGACGGAGACGCACCGGGTCCGCGACCTCGCCGCCATGATCTCCGAGATGACCGGCGCTTCGATCCAATACCTCGAGAATCCGCGCAACGAGGCGAAGGAGAACGACCTCCACGTCACCGCCGACCGGTTTCTCCGCATGGGGCTCGACCCGATCACGCTCAAGGACGGGCTGATGGCGGAAGTGACCGAGATCGCCCGCAAATATGCCGACAGGTGCGATCGGTCGAAAATCCCCTGCGTGTCGCTTTGGCGGAACAATTGAGCGCAGCGGCTGTTTGCCATTCGCCGCTGACACCCCTAATCTTTTGAAATCCATTGCAAGATGCCGTCCGTGATAACGCCCGGACCGACGCAGCGGCCGACGCTTTCAGCGACATGACAACCAAGGCTGCCGATGCCGAACCTGCCCTATTCCGGCCCCGCCCTTGACCGTCTGCTCGGCGGCGCATCGCGCCAAACGCCGGGCAAGGGCGGCACATCGTCGGATGCCGATATCGTGCCGCTCCTCCAGCAAGGCGTCGCGCTGCAGATGAAGGGCAGCGTCGGCTTGGCTGCGGAGGTCTACCAGCGCATCCTCGACAGGCATCCGAACCAGCCCGATGCCCTGCATCTCATGGGCACGGTTGCAATGACGGGCGGGCAGGTCGACGCCGCGATCGACCTCTTCAAACGGGCGGCCGCAAGGAAACCGGACGACGCATCTATTCGTTGCAATCTCGCCAGCGCGCTGCTGCAAAAGGACGATACAGTCGGCGCCGAGCATCATTTGCGCAAGGCGCTCAAGATCAATCCTGAGCTCAGCACCGCGCGCTGCCTCCTGGCGCACTGCCAAGCGCTTAAGGGCGACCGGGAAACGGCGCGCGCAATGTATGAGGCGGTGCTGGCCGGCGCGCCGGAGGAATCGCAAGCGCTGATCGGATGCGGTGATCTCTGCGTCACGATTGGGGACATTCCGGCGGCGCAGTCCCTCTATCGCAAGGCTCTTGCCGTCGGAAAAGACCCTGCCCTCGCCCTTGCCGGTCTCGCAACCTGCGAGACGCCCGCCAAGGACTCGCCTGAGGCCCTTGAAATCAAGCGCTATCTCGGCATGTCGGGCCTGCGGCCGCTCGAATACATGAACCTCAGCTACGTCGCCGGCCAGATCGACGAGGCCGCGGGCGACTACGACGAGGCCTTCGCGCACTTCGCGGCCGCTAAGACACTGAGCGCAGTCACGTTCAGCATTGAGGCGCACAGAGAAATGCTGGCGGCGCTGAAGCGAGCCTTCACGCGGCCCTTCTTCGACGCGCGAACGAAATACGGCGACCGGAGCATTCGGCCGATCTTCATCGTCGGAATGCCGCGGTCCGGAACAACGCTCACCGAGCAGATTATCTCCCGCCATCCGAGCGCGGCTGCCGCGGGCGAGCTTCCAGACATGATCCGCACCGCTGCGTTGCTCGGATGGCGCCGAGACTCGGCGAGTGCTGCAAAGGAGTTCGGAAAACGCGTGGCCAAACTCACGCCGCACGAGGTGAAGGCGCTCGCCGCAAAATACCTCGCGGTGCTCGACCGCACGTCGACGACGGCGCTCAACGTCACCGACAAGATGCCGCACAATTTCGAGCACCTTGGCCTGATCGCGCTGCTCTTTCCGAACGTCCGAATCATTCACTGCCGCCGCAACCCGCTCGACAACTGCACCTCGCTCTTCACCACGCAGCTCAAGGACCACCTCCACGGTTATACCTTGGACCTGACTTCGCTCGGCACCTACTATCGCGAATACTCCGCGCTGATGGCGCACTGGCACGAAGTCCTGCCGCTTCCGATTTACGATCTCGACTACGAGCGCCTGATCGCTTCGCAGGAGGAGGAATCACGCAAGCTGATCGACTTCATCGGCCTGCCCTGGGATCCGGCGTGCCTTTCGCCGCACGAATCGTCGCGGGCGGTCAGCACCCAAAGCCGCATGCAAGTGCGCCGGCCGATCTACCGCAGCTCCGTCGCCCGCTGGCGCCGCTACGAGAAGCATCTCGGGCCGCTGAAGGCGGCGCTCGGGGATCTCGTCGGCGAAACCTCTGCCGACTGAGGCGAATTCCCGGAAATCGCGCCCAAACGACCGGGATTTCAGATTGACCTTGCGGCCAAAACCCCGCATCTCCGACGGTGGAGAGGTGGCCGAGCGGTCGAAGGCGCTCCCCTGCTAAGGGAGTAGACGCCAAAAGCGTCTCGTGGGTTCGAATCCCATCCTCTCCGCCACCCGCCCTGCGAAATGTCTCTCCCAGTCCGGCGGGGGCCGGACTTTTCCGTTGTTTTAGAGGGTTGTGGGACGTGGCGTAAGTGGCGTCACCAAGAGAACATAAGTCGAGCCGACGCGCTCAGAAGCGCTTCGCCGCAGCGTCGGCATCGCCTTCGCACCGTTCGCGCGAGCTACTCTTCAAAGCGACCCGTGGCGTCACGATCTCGGTCGTATCGTCTCTTGAGCGGAAACGGCGGCAACCAGGACTCGCGACGGACGATCCAGCTTTCGTAGGTTGGCATCAGTTGGTCAGGGGCATCCAGGGATCCCAGGTTCACTTCGATTTCGTCGGCGCTGCGTGAGTAAACGGACGAGCCGCAGCGGGGACAGAAAAACCGGCCGGCGTAGTCGCGTGTTTCGCCATCGATCGTCACCGCATCCTGAGGGAACACCGCGGAAGCGTGAAAAAGAGCCCCATGATGCTTGCGGCAGTCGAGACAGTGACAAAGCCCGACCCGGTATGGGCGTCCCGACGCCACAATTCGGACGTTGCCGCACAGGCAACCGCCGGTGAATCGGTCCATGCTGCGTCTCGTCAGACGACGCGACAGCCGCGAAGGCGGATCAGTGGTGCGAGATCCATTCGCGCGCGGCTTTGAGCGCGGCGACAATCTCTTCGCGGCTCATCTCACTCGCGAGCTCCTCGCGATGCTGCGCCGCCATCCGATCGCCGCGCGCCGCGGCGATGTTGAACCATTTGTGGGCCTCGATCAGATCGACCGTCCCCTCGCGCCCGCTCGAATAGGCAAGCCCAAGCTCAAAAAACCGTGCCGGCATATCGGCGCCGGATGCCTCAATCTCTAAGCTCATTTGACCCATTCCCCATCAGTCGACGGTTCGCCCGCCGTCACCCAGCGATTGTCAGCCGAACCGCGAAGGTGAGCGTTAACGGCAACGCTTAACGGAGCGTGACCAATCGGTTGACGAAGCGTTTAGGGGGCCGGGTGGATTTGATCCAGGATGCTGTAAAGCTTGATATTTTCGGCTTCCGACAATTCGTTTCAGACTGTCGGCACTTCATCATTGTTTCACCACGTGGCGAAAATGCCGCGCGGCCTATCGCAAGAATCAGCGCGGCGGCAGAGACGCCGGGCGTCCCTGCGCGCGTCTTTCCGCTTCGGTCGCAGTGCGGCAGCGGCGCTAGCGCGCGCGCTGCCCGAAGAGGATCTTCTGCGCTTCCTTGTCGTCGGCCAGGTTGGTCGGCGGATCGCGCCTGATCTCGATCGCCTTCGCCACTGCCGGACGCGCCAGCATGCGGTCGATCCACGCCTTCACGTTGGGGAATTCCGCGATGTCGACTCCCTGGCGCTCATAGGCCTTGATCCAGCCGATCAGCGCCATGTCGGCGATCGAATAGTCGCCGGCGACGTAGTCGCGGCCCGGAAGCTGCTTCTCCATCACGCCGTAGAGCCGGTGCGCCTCGTCGCCGAAGCGCTTGATGCCGTAGGGCACCTTTTCCGGCGCGTAGTTGCGGAAATGGTTGTTGTGGCCGAAGACCGGGCCGACATTGGCGACCTGCCACATGAGCCATTCCTCGACGGCAACGCGGCTCCGCTCATCTCTGCCGTAGTATGTCTCGAACTTGCGGCCGAGATAGATCAGGATCGCAGCGGATTCGAAGACCGAGATCGGCTTCCCGTCCGGCCCTTCCGGATCGACGATCGCCGGCATGCGGTTGTTCGGCGCGATCGCCAGGAATGACGGCTCGAACTGCTCGCCCTTGCCGATGTTCACATATTTGATGTCGTAGGGAATGCCGGTCTCTTCGAAGAAGATCGTGATCTTCCAGCCGTTCGGCGTCGGCCAATAATAAAGGTCAATGGGCTTGGTCTGCTTGTGCGCCATGGGAGGTCTCCTGCTCTAAGGCGGGTGTTGCGGCGGGATGCTGAAAGATGTGGCGCTGCCGCGCAGGCGCCGCAACGCGCAAGGACGTTACTCCCGCTTGAGCGCCGCGAGAAAGAAACCGTCGGTCGCCGATCGCCGCGGCGTGAGAAAAACCGCGTCGTCTGAGAGGGCGTTGGGAGGCGGCGCGACCCCGCGAAGCGCCTCGTCCCAGAGATCGCGCGCCGCAAGCGGCAGAAACTCCGGATGCGCCGCGCGGAACGCCGCGATCCGCTCACAGTTCTCCGGCAGCAGCACCGAGCACGTCGTGTAGACGAGGACGCCGCCGGGCTTCACGAAGCGTGCTGCTTCGGAGAGCACCGTGTCCTGCTCCGCGATCCGCTTCGCCAGCGCCTCTTCCGACAGTCGCCATTTGGCATCGGGCCGCCGCCGCCACACGCCGCTTCCCGTGCATGGGGCGTCGACCAGCACGCGCTGCATCTGTCCTTCGAGCCCGGCAAGCGCATCGGACCCCGGCGGATGCACCTGCACATTCCGGATGCCCGCCCGCTTCAGCCGCTCGTAGATCGGCGTCAGCCGGTTGCGGTCCGAGTCGGTCGCATGCACCTGGCCGCGGTTCTGCATCGCCGCGGCGAGCGCCAGCGTCTTGCCGCCGGCGCCGGCGCAAAGGTCGAGCACCTGCTCGCCCGGCCGCGCGCCGACGAGTAGCGCGCAAAGCTGGCTTCCCTCGTCCTGCACCTCGAAGCGGCCGCGCTTGAAGGCCTCCTCCGCCTGCACGTTCGGATGCCGGCGCGCCCCGTCAATCGGCGCGATGCGCAGGCCGACCGGCGAATAGGGCGTCGGCGCGACCCCGACGCGGGCGAGCTGATGCGCGACCTTCTCACGCTCCGCCTTCAGCGTGTTGACCCTGAGGTCGAGCGGCGGCCGCCCGGCAAGCGCCTCCCCTTCCGCCACCCAGTCGGCCCCGAACGCCGCCTCGAAATGCGATGCCAGCCATTCGGGAAGATCGGCACGGACGTGCGCGGGCGCTTCATCAAGCGTCGTTGCAGTGACATGCGCGACGGTCTCGGTCGGGACAGGCTGCGGAGCATGCGGATCGCCCGCAAAGGATGCGTTCAGCGCTTCGGCCGAATGCCCCCATTCGAAGATCGCAACGCCGAGCACCTGATGCCAGGGCGTGCCGCCGCCCATACGCCATTGAACCGAGAGGCGCTTGCGAAGCGCGTCATAGACGAGGTTGCCGATCGCGCCGCGGTCGCCGGCGCCGGCGAAGCGATGCGAGAGCCCCCAATCCTTCAGCGCCTCGCTCACCGGGCGATGGCGCGTCTCGACTTCGTTCAGAACCTCGATCGCCGCGGCGATCTGGCCGGGAAGCCGCATTGCGTCACGCGATCAAGAGGTGGGCCGCAACGAAGACCCACATCACGATGAGGATCGCGAGACCGAGCCCGAAGAACCCGGCGCGCCGTATCACACGGTTGTTGGTGATGTGCACCAGGCTGTGTGCTAGGCGCGTCGCGACATACGCCCAGGCGAGAAACACCATCCAGACATTCGTGAACGCCGTGTAGGTCGCGATTCCGCAGAGCGCGTAGAAGAGGACCGGCGACTCGAACTGATTGCGATAATTGTTCGAGATCTTCTTCACATGCTCCGGCCACGCGGAGTTCGACAGCGCCACTTCGCCGAGCCTGACCTGGCGCCGCCGAACCGCCCGCACCCTTGTCGCCCCAACCGCGAACCCGAGGATGAGCGTCCACAGCACCAGCGCCAGGACCGGATAGACCAGCGCGAGCGATCCGCTCATGCCGTGCCGGGATAGTTGGGGCTTTCGCGCGTGATCGTCACGCCGTGCGCGTGGCTCTCGCGCACGCTCGAGGCGGAGACGCGCACGAACTCCGCCTTCTCGCGCAGCTCGGCGAGCGTGCGCGCGCCGACATAGCCCATCGCCGCTCGCAAGCCTCCGGCGAGCTGATGCAGCACGTTCGCCGCCGGTCCCTTATAGGGCACCTGGCCCTCGACGCCTTCCGGCACGAGCTTCAGCGTGTCGCGGATCTCCGCCTGGAAGTAGCGGTCGGCCGAGCCGCGCGCCATGGCGCCGACCGAGCCCATGCCGCGATAGGCTTTGTAGCTGCGGCCCTGGTAGAGATAGACCTCGCCGGGGCTCTCCTCGGTGCCGGCGAGCAGCCCGCCGACCATCGCGACCGAGGCGCCGGCCGCGAGTGCCTTGGCAAAATCGCCGGAGAACTTGATGCCGCCGTCGGCGATCACTGGCACGTCGGCCTTGTCGGCAACAGCCACGCAATCGATGAGCGCCGTCAGCTGCGGCACGCCGACACCGGCGACGATGCGCGTGGTGCAGATCGAGCCCGGCCCGATCCCGACCTTGATCGCGTCGGCGCCGTGATCGATCAGCGCCCGCGCCGCCTCGCCTGTCGCGACATTGCCGGCGAGAACCTGCGCCGCATTCGACATCCGCTTCACCGCCGCGACCGCCTTCAGCACCATCTCCGAATGGCCGTGCGCGGTGTCGACGACGACGACATCGACGCCGGCGGCCAACAGCCGCTCGGTGCGCGCAAGCCCCTTGTCGCCGACCGTGGTCGCCGCGGCGACGCGCAGCCGCCCTTGATCGTCCTTGGCCGCGAAGGGATTGAGGCGCGCCTTCTCGATATCCTTGACGGTGATCAGGCCGATGCAGTTCCGCTCGGCGTCTATGACCAGGAGCTTCTCGATCCGATACTGGTGAAGCAGGCGCTTCGCCTCCTCCTGGCTCACATTCTCCTGCACACTGATCAGGCCCTCATGGGTCATCAGCTCGGAGACGCGCTGCCTCGGATCGGAGGCGAAGCGCACGTCGCGATTGGTGAGGATGCCGAGAAGCCTGCCCGTCACCTGTCCGCCTGAACCGCCGCCCTCGACGACCGGGATGCCGGAGATCGAATAGTCCTTCATCAAGGTGAGCGCATCGGCGAGCGTCGCCTCGGGTCCGATCACCACCGGGTTCACGACGATGCCCGACTCGAACTTCTTCACCTGACGCACCTCCTCGGCCTGCGCGTCGGGCTCGAGGTTGCGGTGGATGACGCCAATGCCGCCGGCTTGCGCCATGGCGATCGCCAGCCGCGCCTCGGTGACGGTGTCCATGGCGGCGGAAAGGATCGGCAGGTTGAGGCTAATCGTGCGGGTAAGCCGCGTGGAGATGTCGGCCTCGCTCGGCAGCACCTCCGAGCGCCCAGGCTTTAGAAGCACGTCATCAAAGGTGAGCGCCTCGCGGCCGGTTGCGACGTCGACGATGCGGGCCATGTGCCAAGCCTCCAAGAAATAAGGCGCCGCCGTCGGCCCGGAACGGCCGCGCGAAATCGAATCGGCGCTGGGATTGGCGCGGGTCCATACCACGACGCTTGGGGCTTGGAAATGTCCGCCGGGGCTTGCCGCCCTGAGCCGCCTGCCGGGCCGCCATTGGCCTGCAAAGCGACGGATTCGTGCAGGCGGTGCGTTCCATTGTATTAAAAGCTCCTTCCGCTCCCGGTCTTCCAGCCCTGCCCGCCCCCCCGTGCCCGATCGCATTCTGCTGCCGCTCATCGTCGCCTGCGCGCTCTTTATGGAGAACCTCGATTCGACGGTGCTCTCGACCGCGCTTCCGGCAATCGCCAAGGATTTCGGCGAAAGCCCCATCCACCTGAAGCTCGCCCTCACCTCCTATCTGCTGGCCATCGCGGTCTTCCTGCCGGCCTCCGGCTGGCTCGCCGACCGCTTCGGCGCGCGAACGATCTTCCGCCTGGCGATCGTGCTCTTCACCATCGGCTCGATCCTCTGCGGGTTGTCCAATTCCATCATCTCGATCGTCTTCGCGCGTGTCGTACAGGGGATCGGCGGCTCGATGATGGTGCCGGTGGGGCGGCTGGTAATCTTGAGGTCGGTGCCGAAGCATGAGCTCGTCGGCTCGCTCTCCTGGCTGACCGTCCCGGCGCTGATCGGGCCGGTGATCGGTCCGCCGGTCGGCGGCTTCATCACCACCTATTTCGAATGGCCCTGGATCTTCTGGATCAACGTGCCCGTCGGCGTGCTCGGGCTGACGCTCGCGACGCTGCACATTCCCGACCTCCGCGGCGGGGCGCGCGTGCGCTTCGATGCGACCGGCTTCGCGCTCTCCGCGATCGGCCTTTCCGCCTTCATGACCGGCTCAACCTCGCTCGGCCTCGGGCTCCTCCCACCCTGGCTGACGCTGGCGCTCTTCCTCGGCGGCGCGGCGGTGATCGTTGTCTACATGCTTCACAGCCGCCGCATCGCAGCGCCGATCCTCGACCTCTCGCTGTTTCGGATCCCGACCTTCCGCATGAGCCTGATCGGGGCGTTTCTGTTCCGGCTCGGCGTCGGCGCCACGCCCTTCCTGCTGCCGCTGCTGCTGCAGGTCGGCTTCGGGCTGTCGCCGTTCAAATCCGGCACGATCACCTTCGCCGCCGCGGTCGGCGCGATCGCCATGAAATTCACCGCCCCGCCGATCCTGCGACGCTTCGGCTTCCGCAGCGTGCTCATTTCAAACGCCGTGGTCGCCGGCTGCTTCGTGGCACTTCCCGCCATCTTCACGCCGCTGACGCCGATCGCGCTCATCACCGCGCTGCTTCTCATCGGCGGCTTCTTCCGCTCGCTGCAATTCACCAGCATCAACGCGCTGAATTACGCCGACATCCCGCACGAGCGGATGAGCCGCGCGACAACGCTGACCAGCGTCGCGCAACAATTGTCGCTCTCCGTCGGCATCTCGGTCGGCGCCATCGCGCTGGAGACGGCGACGCGGTTTGGGAGCGGCGCTATCGAGGCAAGCTCGTTCCGCCCGGCTTTTCTCGTCGTGGGCATGTTCACGCTTCTGTCAGTTGTCCCCTTCGTCCTGCTCTCGCGCGATGCGGGCGACGAAGTATCAGGCCGCCAGCCACCGCCGGCGCCCGATCCGGTGACCGTCATGCGAGAGCGCGGCTAGTCGGCGTCGCATTGATGAACATATCCAGTCCGGTCTGACTGCCAGACTGGACAACTTCCTACTACGTGGGCGCGAAGCACCGACCCTATGCTCCCAAGGTGCAACGGCTGTTGCATCAAGAAACGACGATATGTCGGGATATGGGGAGGAAAATGAAATCAACTCAGCTAGTTACGATTGGGCTCACGTCGCTCGCCGCGATCGTCGCCGCGAGCGGAAGCGCCTTTGCCGCGGAAGGCGAGAAGCTCTGCGTCGCCTACCATTCGAGCGCCGCGACCTTCAACGTCGTCGACCGTGAATCGAAGGAGGCGACCGCCAAGGAACTTGGCGTCGAGATCGTCCAGGCGGACGCCACCGAGGACGCCGACAAGCAGACCCAGCAGATCCGCGACTTCGTCACCGCCGGTTGCACGGGCCTGATCGTGCAGGCGGTCGACGCAACCGCCACCGGCGTCGCCGTCAAGGAGCTCGCCGATTCCGATATTCCGATCGTGACCGGCGACCGCTTCGTCGACCTCCCCTATGGCGGAGCGGACGGGCCCAATCCCAAGGTGCATGTCGGCTGGTCTGACTTCGAGCGCGGCAAGATCAGCGGCGACATCGTGGTCAAGGCTTGTGCGGACAAGGATCCCTGCCAGGTTCTGCTTGAGGAAGGAGTCGCCGGCTCCGCACCTCAGATCGAGATCACGCGCGGCATCGAGGCGGCGATCGCCGACCATCCGAATGTCAAGATCATCGATCGTCAGAACAACAATTTCGATCCGTCGCAGGCGGTGACTGTGACTGAGGCGCTGCTCACCAAGTATCAGGAGGGCCAGGTCGACGTCATCGTCACGCATGACGACAACACCGCGATTGCCGCGCTTGAATCGGCGGAATCGGCGGGGCGGACCGAGATCGCCGTTGTCGGCTCCGGCGGCAGCAAGGCGGCGACCGATGCGATCGCGGCGGGCCGGATGTACGGCACGTCGATGATCTCGCCGACCGCCTATGGCCGCCTCGCGGTCGAGACAATCGTGCATCTGATGCGGCATGAGCCGATTACCGCGGTCGAGCAGGACGGCCGCCCGACCGTGCAGATGCAGCTTCTGCTCGTAACCAAGGACAACGTCGCCGACCACCCCGGCGAGTGGTAAGCCTGAAGCGGATTCCGCCAACGCGTGGGCGCCCGATCGCGGTCGGGCGCCCACGCCAAAACGGAGACGGTCATGGCGGGCGGAGACGTCGTCCTTTCGCTAGAGAATGTCAGCAAGAGGTATCCGGGTGTTCTCGCGCTGTCCGACGTCTCGCTTGAGCTTCATGCCGGCGAGGTCGTCGGCGTGCTTGGCGAGAACGGCGCCGGGAAATCGACGCTCGTCAAGATTTTGAGCGGTGCGATCACGCCGAGCGCCGGGAAGATCGTGCTCACCGGCAGACCCGTGCGCTTCGCCTCGCCGACCGATGCGCTGCAGGCCGGCATCGCGACGGTGTTCCAGGAAAGCATGCTCGTCCCCAATCTGACGGTGGCTGAGAATCTCTTGCTCGGCCGCGAGCCGGTGGTCGGCGGGTGGTTCGGGCCGCTGCGCCGCCGCGCCTTGCGCCACCTCGCGGCGGCGGCGATCGAGCGCTCGGGATTCGACCTCGATCCCGACGAGCTGGTCGCGGACCTGACGCGCGCGGGGCGGCAGCTCGTGGAGTTCACGCGCGCCCTCGACCTTGACGCCCGCATCGTCATTCTCGACGAGCCGACATCAGCGCTGACCGCGGAAGAGACGGCCGGGCTCTTCACGGCTGTGCGGCGCCTGACCAGTATCGGCGCGACTGTCATCTACATCACGCATCGGCTGGACGAGGTCGCGGAGATCTGCGACCGCGTGCTGGTACTGCGCGACGGACACCTGGTCGGCGAGCTTGCCGGCGACGCGGCGCAGCGCGACATCGTCACGCTGATGGTCGGGCGCGAAGTGGCGACGCTCTTTCCCGACAAGATCAGCACCACTGAGAGCGATCGGTCGATCCTGACGGTACGCGATCTGACGCTTGGCCCGATCGGGCCGATCAGCTTCGAGCTCAAGGCCGGCGAAGTGCTTGGCCTGGTCGGACTGCTCGGCTCCGCCCAGCAAAGCGTCGGGCGCGCGATCTTCGGTGCGCTGCGTCCCGATACAGGCACGATCAGCCTCGGCGAGCGACCCATGGCGCTCGGCGACCCGAGTGCGGCCGCAGCGTCGGGCATGGCCTTTCTCGGCGCCGACCGGCAGAACGAGGGCGTCATCCAGACGATGAACCTCGCCGGCAACCTGTCGCTCTGCTCGCTCGACAGCGTCTCGGCCGGGCCTTTCGTCCGCGCCGGCGAGGAGCGGCGCTTCACCGAGGCGCTGCGCCAGAGCTACAGCATCCGCTCCTACGGTGTGGCGCAGCCGATGGACACCTTGAGCGGCGGCAACCAGCAGAAGGCGCTGCTTGCCCGCTGGCTCGCCGCCAGGCCGCAGGTGATCATCCTGGAAGAGCCGACGCACGGCATCGACATCGGCGCCAAGCAGGAGATCTACAAGATCATCCGCGCGCTGGCGGGCGAAGGCAAAGGCGTGATCGTCGTCTCCTCCGACACGCAGGAGATCGTCGGCCTCTGCGACCGCGTCGTCGGGTTCGATCGTTTCCACGCGGTCGGCGAGTTGATTGGCGAGAAGATCGACGCGGAAGCGATCATCGCATTGACCGTGCAGCACGGGACGTCGGAACGCCTGTCAACGGCCGAGGCCCACCCATGACATCAACTGCGCAAGACGGGAACAAAAGCATGGTGTCGCGCCTATGGGGTCGGCACAAGGCGCTGATCTTCGACAACGGGCTCACGATCTTCTTCGCCTCGCTGGTCGTGATCGTCGCGGTGATCGAGCCGGCGTTCCTGCGCTGGAGCAATATCGAGTTGATCCTGCGCGGTGCGTCGGTGATCGGCATCATCGCCGCCGGCATGACCGTCGTCATGGTCGCCGGCGGTTTCGACCTGTCGGTGGCGCGCGTCGCAGCACTCTGCGGGATCGTGGTTGCAACGCTGAGCGGCCACGGACCGATCGTCACCATCCTGGCGATGGTTGCGGTCAGCGGCGCGATCGGCCTCGTCAACGGCACGCTGATCGCCAAGGCCAAGGTCAATCCATTCGTCGTGACGCTCGGCATGCTGTCGATCGCGACGACCCTGACGCTGGTCGTCTCGAGCGGCCGCGTCATCCGCAATCTCGATCCGTGGCTGAAGGCGCTGGCGCAGGGAAGCTTTGGACCGTTGCCGAAGGCCGTGATTCTGTTCCTGCTGGTGGCGGTAGTGGTGCATCTCCTTTTGTCGCGCACCAAGTTCGGACGGCACGTCTATGCGGTCGGCGGTAATCTCGAGGCGAGCCGGCTTGCCGGCATCAAGGTCGAGCGGGTTCAGATCCTCTGCTACGTGCTCGTGGCTCTGTGCAGCGGCATCGCCGGCCTGGTCCTCACATCGCGGCTCAATTCCGCATCGCCCGTGGCGCTTCCTGGCGGCGAGCTCGACGCCATCGCCGCCGTGATCATCGGAGGGACGCGTCTCGGCGGCGGACGCGGTACGGTATTGCCGGGGACGCTGATCGGCGTCCTGATCCTCGCATCGATGAACAACGGGCTGATCCTGCTCGGCGTCGATCCCGACTGGCAGGGGCTGATGAAGGGCTCGGTGATCATCCTCGCCGTCGGCTTCGACATCCTGCAAGGGCGCGGCAGCGGGCGCCGAAGCGTCTGGAACTGACGCCGCCTTCCCGGCGGCCTTAGCACCCCGTTTGCCGTCACGGCCGAAGCGCCTTCGCCGCCGCTCGCCATTTCCGCGACTTGGTCTCTCCGCAACATCGCGCCGCATTGATTCTTTTTGAGAATTTGACATGCGTCATGGTCGCTGGTGGCGGACCGATGTTGGACGGCGGTCGGAGCCGCAATGATGCAGCAGAAGCAAGACGCGAAGCCCCTCCCCGATCAAAAGCCCCCCACGGATCGAGAGGTGGGAGTTCCTGAGACCGACGATGCGAAAGGCCTGAGCGAAGACGAGGCCCAGCGCCGGCTCGCCCAATACGGCGAGAATGCCATCGAAGAGGAGCATGTCAGCGCTCTCGCCAAGCTCGCCTCCTATTTCTGGGGCCCAATCCCCTGGATGATCGAGGCCGCCGCGATCCTCTCCGGCGTCGTCCGCCATTGGGAAGATTTCGGCATCATTCTCGTCATGCTGTTTCTCAACGCCGGCGTCGGCTTCTGGCAGGAGTCCAAGGCCGACAATGCCATCGCCGCGCTGAAACAGCGGCTGGCGCTCAAGGCACGCGTGCTGCGCAACGACACCTGGCGCGAGCTTGAGGCGCGCCTGATCGTGCCCGGCGACCTGATCGAGGTCAGCCTTGGCAATATCGTCCCCGCCGACGCGCGGCTGACCGACGGCGACTTTCTGAGCGTCGATCAGTCGGCGCTGACCGGCGAGTCGCTCCCGGTCGACAAGGCGGCCGGCGATATCGTCTATTCCGGCTCGATCGCGAAGCTCGGCGAGATGCGTGCGGTCGTCACCGCCACTGGCATGAAGACCTATTTCGGCAAGACCGCCCGGCTCGTGCAACGTGCCGGCGCAGTGTCGCATTTCCAGCGCGCCGTGCTCAAGATCGGCAACTTCCTGATCCTTTGCACAGTCGGGCTCGTGGCGCTGATCCTGATCGTCACACTCTTCCGCGGCGATCCGCTGGTGGAGACGCTGCTCTTCGCCCTGATCCTCACCGTTGCCGCGATCCCGGTCGCGCTCCCCGCCGTCCTTTCCGTCACCATGGCGGTGGGCGCCGAGCGCCTCGCCCGCATGAAGGCCATCGTGTCGCGACTGGTCGCCATTGAGGAGATGGCCGGCGTCGACGTTCTTTGCTGCGACAAGACCGGCACGCTCACGCAGAACAAGCTGACGCTTGGCGATGCGGAACTGTTCGAGGCGAAGGACATCGACGAGTTGCTTCTGTCCGCCGCGCTCGCCTCGCGGCAGGAAGGCGGCGACGCGATCGACCAGGCGGTGCTTGCCGGACTTCACGAGCCGCAACGGCTCGCCGGATTCAAGGTGACGGCCTTCAAGCCGTTTGACCCGGTGCACAAGCGCATCGAGGCCACGATCATGGCGGGTGACAACCGCTTCCAGGTCGCCAAGGGCGCGCCGCAGGTCGTGCTGGAGCTGGCCGAGCCGTCGGAGGAGATGGCGAAGCGCGCGCAGGCCGCGGTCGCCGCCTTCGGCGCCAAGGGCTATCGCACCTTGGGCGTGGCGCGCCGCGACTTCGGCGGCGGCAATTACGGCGACGCGGCGGGCTGGCGCTTTCTCGGCCTGATCCCGCTTTTCGATCCGCCGCGCGAGGATGCCAAGGCGACGATCGAGCGCGCCGCCGAGATGGGACTCGACGTCAAGATGGTGACCGGCGACCACGAAGCGATCGCCCGGCAGATCGCCGGCGCCTTGTCGCTTGGCGAGAACATCCTTCCCGCCGACCAGGCCTTCAGCAAGGACGACAAGGCGCTCGATCCTGTTGCGGTCGAGGCGGCCGACGGCTATGCGCGCGTCTTTCCCGAGCACAAATACGCGATCGTCCAGGCGCTGCAGGCGCGCAACCACATCGTCGGCATGACCGGCGACGGCGTGAACGACGCGCCGGCGCTGAAGCAGGCCGATGTCGGGATCGCCGTCAGCGGGGCGACCGACGCGGCGCGCGCCGCCGCCGACGTGGTGCTGACCGCCTCCGGCCTCTCGGTCATCACAACCGGCATCGAGGAGGCGCGCCGCATCTTCGAGCGCATGACCGGCTACGCGATCTATCGCATCTCCGAGACGATCCGCGTGCTCCTCTTCATGACGCTCGCGATCCTGGTCTTCAATTTCTATCCCGTCACCGCGGTGATGATCGTGCTTCTGGCGCTCTTCAACGATCTGCCGATCATGATGATCGCCTACGATAACGCGCCGGTGGCGGAGAAGCCCGTCCGCTGGGACATGCCGCTCACGCTGACCCTCGCCATGGTGCTCGGCGGACTGGGCGTCATCTCGTCATTCGGCATGTTCTGGCTGGCCGAGAAATGGCTCCACCTGCCGCGCCCGGAAGTGCAGACGCTGATCTTCCTGAAGCTGCTCGTCGCCGGCCACATGACGATCTACCTGACCCGCAACAAGGGGCCGATCTGGGAGCGACCGTGGCCGAGCTGGAAGCTCGTCGCCGCAACGGAGACGACGCAGGTGATCGGCACGCTCGCCGCCGTCTACGGCTGGTTCATCACGCCGATCGGCTGGTCCTACGCGCTCTTCGTCTGGGGCTATGCGCTGGTCTGGGTCCTGGTGAACAGCGGCTTCAAGATACTTGCCTACCGCGAGTTCATGCATCGCGGACGCCGGCAAGCGGCGCACTTGCAGCGGGTGGAGACGAGGCTCGCGCGGCATACGCCGCTCGGATGAGCCGCGGGATGAGCCGGGAGGGAGGGAGGATGAAGCGGATGCTGGTTGCGACGGACGGCTCGGAAGGCTCCGACCGCGCCGTCGACTATGCCGCCGGCCTAGCGAAGGGATCGGGCGCAACGCTCCTGATCGTCAATGTCATCGGTGGCTACGGCCTCCCGGGCGACATTTTCCGCCGCTTCACGCAGTCGGAGACCGCCTGGCTCGACGAGCTGCTCAAGGCCAGCTCTGCCGATATTCTGACAAAGGCCAGGGAGCGGGCACGGGCGCTCAGCGTGGCATCCGTCGAAATCCACTCGCTGAGCGGCGAAGTGGCGGAGGCGATCAACAAGATCGCCAAGGACAAGGATGTCGACGCGATCATTGTCGGCAAGCGCGGCGCCGGCGGCGTGGCGGCGCTGCTTTTCGGCAGCACCACGCAGAAGCTCGTCAGCCTCGCAACCCTCCCGCTGATCGTCATCCCCTGAGGCGCGGGCCACCGACTCTCAGGTGCGGCGAAACCCGGTCGCGAGCAGATAGAGCTCCGGGCTGTCGGAGCGGCTCGCCGGCGGCTTGACGTGCTGAACCTTTGTAAAATCGCGCTTCAGGTCGGCAAGCAGCTGGCTCTCGGTGCCGCCGCGAAAGACTTTTGCCAGGAACGCACCGCCGGGCGCGAGCACGTCACGCGCAAAGTCCGCCGCCGCCTCGCAGAGCGCGACGATGCGAAGATGGTCGGTCGCGCGATGCCCGGTCGTCGACGCCGCCATGTCGGACAGCACGATGTCGGCCTGCTTGCCGCCGAGCGCCTGCTTGATCTTGTCCGGCGCGTCGGAGTCGAGAAAATCGCCCTCAAGCACGATCACGCCGGGAATCGGGTCGACGCGGAGGATGTCGATCGCGACGATGAGCGGCCTGGCGTCGCTCGCGCCGACGCGCGTTGCGGCGACCTGCGACCAGCCGCCGGGCGCCGCGCCGAGATCGACGACCCGATACCCGGGTTTCAGCAGCCCAAAACGCTCGTCCATCTCGGTGAGCTTGTAGGCGGCGCGCGAGCGAAAGCCTTCGCGCTTGGAGCGGGCGACATAAGGGTCGTTGAGCTGGCGCTCAAGCCAGCGCTGCGAGGAGAGCTTGCGCCCCCGCGCGGTCTTCAGCCGCTGGCGCAAGTCGCGCTGGCCGGAGCCGCTGCTCGCCTTTTTCACCGCGCGGCGCCGCGCGGCGCCGGCAGCGGCGCGTGCGCCGGCCGGCGTCCGTTCAGATAGCCGTCGGAGCGCATCAGCTGCATCAAAATGCCCTCGCGCAGGCCGCGATCCGCGACGCGCAGCCGGCTGCACGTCCATTCCCGCCGGATCGCCTCGAACACGGCGCAGCCGGCGAGCACCAGGTCCGCGCGCTCGCGTCCAATGCAAGGGTTGTTGCGGCGCGCGTCGTAATCCATGCCGCGCAACTTGGTCATCATCTTCTCGATGTCGTCGTCCTCCATCCACAGGCCGTCGACATAGCGGCGGTCATAGCGCGGCAGGTCGAGGTGCACGCCGGCAAGCGTCGTCACGGTTCCCGACGTGCCGAGATAGTGGAAGCGCCGCTCGACCACTGCCTTCCGCAGGGCCTCGCGCGCATGGAAGCGGTGGAACTCCGCGCGCACGTCGTCGACCATCGCCTCGAATGTCGCCTCGCCGACCTCCACGCCCCCGTGCCGTTCGGCGAGCGTCACGACGCCGATCGGCAGCGACACCCAGGCGCGGATCAGCCCGCCGCGGCGATTTTGCTTCTTGCGATCGAGCCAGACGATCTCCGACGAGCCGCCGCCGATATCGAAAAGCACGGCGCCGTCGGCCGCGTGGTCGAGCAGCGAGAAACAGCCCTCCGCCGCCAGCCGCGCCTCGGTGCGGCGGTCGACGATCTCAAGCTCGATCTCCAGCTCGTCGCGGACGCGGGTCAGAAATGCCTCGCCGTTCTCCGCGATGCGGCAGGCTTGCGTCGCGATCAGCCGCGCGCGTTTGAGCGGGCGGGTGCGGAGTTTCTGGGCGCAGATCCTGAGCGCGCCGATCGCCCGCTCCATGGCGTCGTCGCTGAGCCGCTTGCTCTGCCCGACGCCTTCGCCAAGCCGCACGATGCGCGAGAAGGAATCGACGACGCGGAACCGCTCGCCGGTGGGCTCGGCGACCAAGAGCCGGCAATTGTTGGTGCCAAGGTCGAGCGCCGCATAGAAGGGCCCGCGCTCGCGCCGCCTGTTGGCGCGGCCGGAGCCGTCGTGATGTCCCGCCCGGCGGCGCCCACCATCGCGATCCGGCCCCGGTGGGGCCCGATCGGCGGCAGTCGCCAATGCCGACGCTTCGGCCGCCGGGTCGCGTCTCTCGGCGGGCTTCGCGGCCGGTCCGGGCGCAGCACTCGGCACCGCCGAGTCTGGGCCCTTGTCCATGATCTCTTCGCTCAAGTCACCGGCGCGGGAGGTGCGCCGGTTTGCGTTGCAGCAAGGATAGGCCGACGCCGCCCGCGACGCAAATGCCGGCCTGCCGTCACTCGCCGGCCGGCATCGGGCGACCGCGAAGCGGCCGCTCCTCCATCATCAGGAGCAGGACGAAGGCGATGAAGAATGCAAGCGCCGCCGCCGCAAAGAGCGCGCCGAACGGGATATCGACGCTTGCGCCGTCCGTGCCGGACAGCGTCTTTAGCGCGCGGTTCCCGGCCAAGGCGCCGCCGCTCAACACGATCGCGCCGAAGATCGCCACCGTCAGCGCCCCGCCGAGCTGGCGGAAGAAGCCGACCGCCGCCGTCGTCGTGCCAAGCTGGTGCGGCTCGACGGCGTTCTGCACCGCCACCGTCGTGACCGGCAGCATCGTCCCCATGCTGACGCTGATCAGCGCCAGCACCACCTCGACCAAAGGCAGTGATATCGAGCGCGCCGACAGGGCAAGCGCAAGACAGCCGGCAGTCGCAAGCAGCATGCCGGCCAGCGGAAGGCGCCGATAGTGCACGACATGCACCATGCGTCGTCCGGCGAAGGTGGCGCCGCAGACGACACCGGCGGTCAAGGGAATGAGCGCCAGGCCGGACTGGCCGGCGGAGAGCCCCATCACCGATTCGAAATACACCGGCAGGAACACGGTGAGTCCGATCAGCGTGCCCATGCCGAAGCACGACGCGGCGGTGCCGGCGCGAACGACGCTGTTCTTGAGCACCGTCATCGGGACGAGCGGCTCGGCCGCCGTCGCCTGCCTGACGCCGAAGAAGACCCAGAGCAGCGCCGACAGCGCGAAGAGGCCGAGGATTTCCGGCGACAGCCAGGGATGGCGCCCTCCCCCGGAGCTCAGCGCTAGCATCAGGCTCATGCTTGCGGCAACGATCAGAACGGCGCCGAGCACGTCGAGCCGGTGCCAGCGCTCGTGGCGCGGCAGGCGCTTCAGCGTGCGGCTGGTCATGATGAAGGCGACAAACCCGAGCGGCAGGTTGATCCAGAAGATGATCGACCAGTGCAGATGCTCGGTCAAAAGCCCGCCGAGGATCGGCCCGGCGAGGCTCGAAGCGGCAAAGACGGAGGCGAAATATCCCTGATAGCGTCCGCGCTCGCGCGGCGAACTCACGTCTGCGATGACGGTCTGCGCGAGCGAGATCAGCCCGCCGCCGCCAAGCCCCTGCAGGGCGCGCGCCGCGATCAGCAGATAGATGTTGCGCGACAGGGCGCAGAGCAGCGACCCGCACACGAACGTGGTGATGCCGATCAGCATGGTGATGCGCCGCCCGTGGATGTCGCTGAATTTGCCGTAAAGCGGCGTGACCGCCGTCGCCGCGACCAGGTAGGCGGTGACCACCCACGGCAGGTCGGTGAAATTGCCGAGGTCGCGCCCGATCGTCGGCAGCGCCGTCGCCACGATCGTCTGGTCGAGCGCGGCAATGAACATCGCCACCATCACGCCGATGATGATGGTGCGGATTTCCGGGTGCGAAAGCTGCTTCTGAGCCGCGGGAGCGGCCGAGGGGACGGCGTCCATTTGATTGACGTTCCTAGCGGGCTACCTCAATAACCCGAACGCTCACGCGGCGCGACCGGCTCCGGCCGGTTGCAGCCATGCGTTCCAGCACCTTGAAATCTCAAAGATTCGGGTGTTAGGAACCGGCCGGTCCCGTTGGGGAATAGTTCAACGGTAGAACAGCGGACTCTGACTCCGTCGATCTTGGTTCGAATCCAGGTTCCCCAGCCACTCCTTCGCCGTTTCGCGCCACCGTTTCAAAAAATCGGCCTAGAATTCCCGCATCGGGCGCATCCTTAGGCCGACTGCCATTTTGGACATATTACACGTGGCGCGGTCTCTGGGCCTTTGCGACGCTCGACTGACGCGCTCACCCGCAAACTGAGGCTCGCGATTTCTGTGCGCCCCCGCGTGACGGGTCGGGCCATGCCGCCCGCGTCTTTCGCGCCAAGAAGAGCGCCCGACGCGGCAGTCAAGCGCCGGAAATGGCCGACGCGTCGGGAGGAACGATCATGAGCGTGGCCGCGACCGCCGAACAGGCTCCGGTCAGTGCGAGCGACGGACCGCTCCTGTCGCTCAGAAAAGTGAGCAAGTACTTCGGCCCCTTGAGGGCGCTGCACGAGGTCGATCTCGCGATCCATCCCGGCGAGATCCAGGCGCTTGTCGGAGACAACGGGGCCGGCAAATCGACGCTCGTCAAGACGATCTCGGGCGCCCACAAGGCGGACAAGGGCGAGATCCTCTTCAAGGGCTCTCCCGTGACGATCAACGGTCCGGAGGATTCCTTCGCGCTCGGCATCGCGACCGTCTACCAGGACCTCGCTCTGATCGGGACGCGCGACGTCGCGCACAATATCTTCGTCGGGCGCGAGCCGACGCGCTGGGGTGTGGTGGTCGACCGTCGCCGGATGGTCACAGAAGCGCGCGAAGTCATCCGTCTTCTTAACGTCGACATCCCGTCCGTCGATGCGCAGGTGGCGCGCCTCTCCGGCGGCCAGCGCCAGGCGGTCGCCATCGGCCGCGCCGTGCACGAGGGGCGCTCCATCCTGGTGCTCGACGAACCGACGGCGGCGCTCGGCGTACGCGAGTTCGCATCAGATGCTGACGCTTATCGAGACTTTGCGCGACCGCGGCAAGGCGATCCTGATCGTCAGCCATAATCTCCTGCACGTTTTCCGCATTGCCGACCGCATCACCGTGCTGCGCGGGGGCGAGATCGTCGGCTCGCGGCTGAAACAGGAAACGACGGCCGACGAGATCGTCAAAATGATCACCGGGGCGAACATGCTCTGACCGCCACGGCGGTTGTCAGGGAAGGAAAGAATGAGCGCCGATATCGATTCCGTGCTCGGCTCGACGAAATCGGCGCCGCCGCCCCCGCGGCTTGGGCGCCGCAGCCGGCTGCGGCGGCTGCTCAGCAACCGCGCCTTCATTATGCTGCTGATCAATATCGGCTTCATCGCCATCATGACGCAGCTCTCGCCGTATTTCCTCTATGCAGGCAACGGCTTCGCCAATTTCCGCGTCATGTTCGTCAACATGGCGATGGATACGATCGTGCTGTCGTCGATGGTCATCCTCCTGGTCGGTGGGATGTTCGACCTTTCGGTCGACGGCGTCGTCAACATGACCGGGGTGATAACAGGCGCGCTAATCGCGAGCGGCTTCAGCATCTGGGTCGCCATCGCCGGCGGTGTCGCCTCCGCCCTCATCGTCGGCCTGATCAACGGCTACGCCGTGACCTGGCTCAGGATGAACCCGCTGATGACGACGCTCGGCACCTGGTGGGTGGCGCAGGGCATCGCCTACGGCGTCACGCAGGGCATATCGAGCCACAGCTTCCCGCAGACCTTCGTCAATCTCGGCTACAGCTCACCGCTCGGAGTTCCGATGCCGATCTGGTACGCGGTCGTGCTCGTGGCACTCGCCATCTGGACGCTCTCCAAGACGCGCTTCGGCTACCACGTCTATGCGACCGGCGGTAACCGCGAAGGCGCGCGCCTGAACGGCGTGAAGGTCGACCGCATCACCGTCATCTCCTTCGTGCTTGCCGCGCTCGCCGCCGCATTGGCGGGGATCGTCTACGCGGCGCGCCTGAACGCCGCCGTGCCGCAGACCGTCAACGGCTTGAACCTGCGCGTGATCGCCGGCGCGGTGATCGGCGGCTGCAGCCTGACCGGCGGCGAAGGCAGCATCGTCGGCGCGCTGCTCGGGCTGTTCTTCATGACCATGCTCACCAACGCCAGCATCATGCTCAACATCTCCCCCTACTGGCAGATGTGCATCCTCGGCGTGGTGGTGCTGATCGCCGTCGGCGCCGACGCGCTCGCCAAGCGCCGGCTTCCGTCGGGGTGAGCTGAAAGGAGCGCAGCGTCGCAGCGAAGAAGAAGAGCAGCGCATCGCAATCGTTCAACGCCGTTCATCGGCACAATCGGGAGGAGAAGAGAAATGCACAGTAGCTTCAAAACGCTTGTCGGCGCGGTGGCGCTCGGCGTGTTCGGCATCGCCGTCGGCCCGCTTGCCGCGCAAGCCGCCGACCCAGTGCCCGTCGCGGATCAGGAATATATCTGGGTCGCCTCCAACGTCAGCCATCCGTTCTACGCGGAAGGCAAGGCCGGCTGGGATGCCGCGGCGAAATATCTGGGCGTCAAGTCGCAGTTCGTCGGCCCGGAGAACCCCGACGTCCAGCAGCAGATCTCGCTGATCGAGGCGGCGATCACCAAGCCGACCACGGCCGGCATCCTGATCTACTCGGTCAATGACGACGCCATCGAGCCGGTCTTGAAGAAGGCCCTCGAGGCGGGCATCCCGGTCATTTCCGGCAACGGCGATATGAAGGACCATTCGGCCCGCAACGCCTTCGTCGGCACCGCCAACTCGGCGCTTGGAGCCTCGGCGGCCGACCTCGTTGCCAAGGCCCTTAACGGCAAGGGCAAGGTCGGCATCGTGTCCTTCATCACCGCGCAGAACCATCAGGAGCGCGTGCAGGGCTTCAAGGATGAGGTCGCGGCGAAATATCCCGACATCGAGATCGTCGGCATCGCATCCGAGGACGGCACGCCGCAGAGCGAGACCACCGCGGCCGGGACATTCCTGCAGGCACATCCTGACGTGAACCTGCTGTGGACGACGGATGCCGGCAGCGGGTTCGTCGCGCAGGTGATCAAGGATCAGGGACTTGAGGGCAAGGTGCTGGCGGTCGGCACCGACCGCACCGCCGAGCAGCTCGCGGCGATCAAAGAGGGCACCGTCTATGCGACGATCACGCAGGACACCTTCGCCGAGGAGTTCACGGCGATGAACTTCCTCTATTGGAAATATAACGGGCTCTCGACCATCGTCGACACCGCCATCACCAACCCGGCGGTGATCACCAAGGACAATGTCGAAGCGCTGATGAAGAACTAGCGTCGCTTCGGTCCGTCGCTCTGACGGAACCTTGAGAACAAGAGAGGCCGAGGCGTCACAGCCCCGGCCTCTTCTCTTTTGGTGAGGCTCGTCTGGTGAGGCTCGTCGGAGGCGCCGTGCCGGCGCTCCGGCGCTCCTCTAGCTGACGGGTTTCACCGGCTGCCCGGTCGCCGCCAACTCGTACGCCGCGTCGACGATCGCGTAGGTCTTCAGGTTGTCGCGGCCGCTAGTCTCCGGCTCGCGCCCGGCCCTAAAACATTCGAGCCAGTGCTTCTCAGTCAGGTAGACGCTGTCCTGCGCGACATGCCACGGCTCGCGCGTCGGCCAGCGCGGCAACGGGTCGGAGGCGTCCTCGACCGTCAGCTTGCCGTTCTCGGTAACGCCGAGCTGGAAGTTCGGGTTGAGCTCGACCGCCCCGGTCGTCCCCTCGATCGAGACCAGCGTCTCAGAGGCATAGTCGGGGAGCTTGCGGCTCTCATAGGTGAAGTCGACCATGCTTGTCGCGCCGTTCACGTGGCCGAGCATGATGCTTGCCATGTCCTCGCCGCGGATGCGCGGATCGACGCGGCGGTGGCGGCAGAAGACGGTGTCGACCTCGCCCAGGAAGAAGCGGGCGATATCGAGAATGTGCACGCCGAGATCGAGGATGATGAACTTCTCCTCGTCGTAGAGATAGGGCTGCGGCGCCTTCACGTCCTGGCCGGTGCGAAACGAGATGCGTCCCCAGAGCGGCGTCCCGATCACGCCGCTGTCGAGCACCTTGCGTACCCGCCGCAGAGGCTGCTGGAAGCGAAAATTCTCGTGCACCATGAGGGGCACGCCAGCGGCCTCGCAGGCGTCGACCATGGCGACGCATTCGGCGTAGGTCGGGGCGAACGGCTTCTGCACGATGACGGGGATCTTCTCCGACGCGCATAGCGTGACGAGGCCGCGGTGCGACGGCATGGTGGTGACGATGTCGACGAAGTCGGGACGCACGGCGCGAAGCATCTCGGCCGCGTCGGTGAACCAACGTTCGACGTTGTAGCGCTCCGCGGCGGCGCGCGCCTTGGCTTCGTCGATATCGCAGACGCCGGCAATTTCGACGCCGTCGAGATGCGCCCACGCATTCAGATGGTTGGTGGCGAAATAGCCGCAGCCAATCGCCGCCATGCGCAAAGTCGCCGGCATCGAATCCTCCCAGGTGACGGGCGACGATAGCGGCCCGCCCGGGACCCGGCGACGTTGCAGATCACCAAATTGGAGGTGAGCGCGACGCGTTGCGAAGCGACCGGGCGGCCTCCCCGCCCTATTCCGACGTCTTGCGAAAATCCTTGAGCCGCACTCGCGTGCGGTGGTCGTCCGGCGCGAGCGCGGTCAGGTCGATTGCGGAGCCGCGATAATAGTGCTTCTGCCACTTCGCCTGCTGAGCGCTTGAGCCCGCGACCTTCAGGTCGGCGTTGAAGTCGCGCCGGCTCTTTTGCCAGGCGCGATAGCGCTGATCGAGTTCCGGATCGGCGGAAAGCGGGCGTATCTCGGGTGCGAACAATTCAAGCTCGCCCCGCTTGACCGGAAAGAACTGGCAGAACGGCTCGCCGCGCTCGAACTCGATCTCGATCTCCGGCTGCGTAAACAGCCAATTCATGGTGAAGGTATAAGGTGCCCAGTCGGTCTCGATCACACCGGCGAGAGCAGCAATCGCGTCCTTCGGGCGGTTGAGCGGCCCCACCACCATCAGGTCGTAGCTGGGCTCGGTGCGAAACAGGCACGGTAGGTGGAAGGTCAGGATGCCGCCGCCGAAATGGCTCACAGCCGGCGCTCGCGTGCCCGGCTCCGATTCGATGGTGATAGCATCAATTCCCTCTTCCCCGTTCCAGGTTGCCTTGAAGCCGGACGGAGAACGGACCTCCCAGCCATAGGCATTGGCGATGTTGAGCGGGAGACAGCGATAGGCGAAGCGCTCCCGCGTCGCGTCCATCCAGCCACGCTCAAGCGCAGCCGGCGCGATATCGAGCGCAGCGCCGTCAATGACATAGGCAATGAGCTTCATCTGCTCTTCCATCAGGCGCCGGCCACCGCCTTGTGCGATCCACGGGTCACGCGTCGGCGATCCAATCGGACGCTGGTCAAAGCGGATTTCCGAGCTATCGGCGCGCTTGTCCTTCCGAAGGCATCGGAATGTCAATGAAGTGCAGGCGCCACCCACCGTCCAAAAATGGCTGGTCGGAAGATGCCAGAAACCCTCCTCACCCTTCTTCCTCGCACTGCGGCGGCGGCGGCGGTGGTGGCGGCGGTGGTGGCGGTGGTGGCGGCGGCGGAGGCGGCGGTGGCGGCGGAGGTGGAGGCGGTGGCGACAGAGGCGAGTTCCGCGCGTTCGTTCCCTCTACCGGGGGGTTGAACACACGATTGTCCACGAAGGCACAGTCCCTGTTCGTCCGAAACTCCGGATCGAGATTGAAGATATTGCGAAGGAACGGAAAGAAAGCCGCAAGGCGCGTCTGCCGGTCGATGCCGGTTGCTTCGCCAATGTTGCCGCGCCGCGGCACGATCCAAAGCTGGCAGGTTGTACGGACCTCCATGCAGTGGCCGTCGCTGATGCTGCAGACTTGACCTGACCCCTCGCTGAAGACAGCGCTTGAATCGGCTCCGCGGGCGTTGATGTCGACGACCGTGCCGCGTACGCCGATCGTCATGGTGGGCGTGTGGATCGAGTAGGCGTTGTGATTGCTGTTGCCGCTGATGAAGCGGAAGACTCCGCGCACGGCATTGAGCGTGACTTGGCGCGCCGTCTGGTCCGGATTGAACACGAACCGGTCGATGACCATCTTCGAGTTCGGCCCGATCACGATCTTCGTGTCGTCGACAAAGCGGATTTCGGCGAAGCCGTTCGGATTGGTCGTGATCTGGTCGCCGGAATAGACGGCGCCGTCACTGAGCAGCACCCGGGCGCCGGTCTCGCCTTGCGCGTTAGTGACCCGATCGACCCGTACCGCGGTGCCGCTAGCGGTGGCAGCAACACCGGGACTTGAGAACGCAGTACTCGCCAAAAGCGCGAGCGCAAAAACTTGCAGAGAAGACCTACGCATGACGCACCCCTACGCAACGCTAACTCGCGATCGCTTTTCAGCGATTCAGTTCTTCGAATTGTCGATTTCTCGGCAACCCTTTATTAGCTTTATATTATTTCAGGGGCTCTGGCGAGAACAGTAGTCAACGCGGCTCTTCGGCAGGCCTCCCCGCCGCCGCCATGGTTGCTCTTCGAGCGGGTGACTCCCGAAGACTAAGCGATTGACAAACATGGAAGAATTGGCGCAGACGCACCGAAGCGGCGAAGCGGACCAACCAGAGTAACCATGCAATCATTCTCCAAGGACCGGGGCAGCGCCGGATGACGACTGCAGCGACGCGACGGCGCGACCGGCGCCGCACGATCCGGGTCGGCGGCGCCGGACTCCTCGCCCTGATTGGCGTCATCGCGGCTTTCTCGGGCTCGCCGCTCCTCAGCCGGCTGAGTCCGCTGGTTTTCGACCTCTATCAGAACATCAAGCCGCGCGCGGAAGCCGGCGCGCCGATCGTCATCGTCGACATCGACGAGGCATCGATCAAAAGCGTCGGCCAGTGGCCCTGGCCGCGCGACCGGGTCGCACGTATCGTGAGTCGAGCTGACCGAACTCGGTGTCGCGGCAATCGGGTTCGACATCGTCTTCTCCGATCCGGACCGCACTTCGGCCGGAACGGTGGCGGAGCAACTCAGGCAACGCGGTGCGACCGTCGATCTCCCCGCCGACCTTGAGGACAACGATACGATCCTCGCCGATGCCTTCAAGAACAGCAACGTGACGGCGGGCTTCGTCCTCACCAACGAGAACAGCAACGAGACGCCGCCGCCCAAGGCCGGCTTCGCCTATGCCGGCGCCGACCCGTCAAGCTACCTTCTGACCTTGAGCGGGGGGCTCGCCAACCTGCCGCCCTTGAACGAGGCGGCGACGGGTCTCGGGTTCTACAGCTTCCCGCCGTCGCCCGACGGCATCGTGCGAGTGGTGCCGCTTCTCGCAAGAAGCCATGACCAGACCTATCCGGCGCTGTCGATCGAGACGCTCCGCGTCGCGCTCGGCGCAAGCTCGTTCGTCGTCCGCGCGACGGGCGCGAGTGGCGAGGCCGATACGGGGCGGCCGGCGATGACGGCGCTGAAGGTCGGCAATTTCGAGGTGCCGACCGGCGCGACCGGAGACTTTCGTATCTACTTCTCCGGCCTGCCGAGCATGTTGCGCATCTCCGCCGCGGACTTGCTCGACCCGGCGACTGCCGCCCAATACGCGGACCGCATTCAAGGCAGCATCGTGCTGGTCGGCACCAGCGCCGTCGGCCTGCGCGACATCGTCGCCACGCCGCGCTCCGCCGCCGAGCCCGGCGTCGAGGTGCATGCCGAGATCATCGACCAGATTCTGAGCGGCGAGTTCCTGACCCGCCCAGACTGGGCGACGGGCGCCGAGATCGTCGGCGCGGTCGTCCTTTCGCTGCTGCTGCTCGTCGCGGTGCTGACCCTTGGGCCGGTGCTTGGCGCGGTGGCGGCCCTGCTGATCACCGCGGCCGCCGTTGCCGCGTCGTGGTTCTCCTTCGCAAACGGCCATCTGCTGCTCGATCCGATCCTGCCGAGCGCCTCGGTGCTCAGCGTCTATGTCGTCGCAACCGCAGTGCTCCTTCTTCTCACCGACCGCGAGCGGCAGTTCGTGCGGCGTGCCTTCGCCCAATACCTCTCGCCCACCATGGTCGAGCGCCTGGCGGAAGACCCCGCGACGCTGACGCTCGGCGGCGAGACGCGCGAGATCACCATTCTCTTCAGCGACATTCGCGGCTTCACGTCGCTGTCGGAGAAGATGGACCCGCAGGACATCACCAGCCTCTTGAACCGCTTCCTGACGCCGATGACCGACGTGCTGCTCGAGACCGGGGCGACGATCGACAAATATATCGGCGACGCCATCATGGCGTTCTGGAACGCGCCGCTGACCACGAACGACCATCCGCGTCGCGCCTGCCTCGCCGCGATCAACATGCTGAACGCGGTTGAAGAACTGAACCGGCGCGAAGACGTGAAAATCAAGATCGGCGTCGGGTTGAATACCGGCGCCTGCTGCGTCGGCAATCTCGGCTCCGAACAGCGCTTCAGCTATTCGGCGATCGGCGACTCGGTGAATGTCGCGGCGCGCGTCGAGAGCCTGACCAAGCAATACGGCCTCTCCATCCTTTTGACGGAGTTCACCTCGGCGTTCGCCTCGGGTCTGGCGCTGCTTGAGATCGACCTCGTGCGCGTCGTCGGCCGCTCCGAGCCGGTGGCGCTCTATACGGTGCTCGGCGATGAGAGCCACGCGGTGAAGCCGGAATTCACCAGGCTCTTCGCCGCACACAACCGGATGATCTCCAAGTACCGCTCGGGCGCCTTCGCGGAAGCCGGCGAGGCCCTGGCGGAGGCCAAGGCGGCGGCGCCGGAATCGCTGCACGCGCTCTATGACGTCTATGCCAGGCGCCTCGCGCACCTGGAGGACAAGCCGCCGCCGGACGATTGGGGCGGTGTCTATACGTTCCTCGAGAAATAGCGCGAAAAGCCGAGGGATTCGGAGGGTGGAAAACGGCGCTAGGCCGGGGAGCGGCGCTTCCTCGCCTTCGCTTTTTGAGCCTTCTCCCAGGCTTCGGTGATGGCGGTCGCGAAGTCGCCGGCGCGCTCGGAGGAGAAGCCCTCCCCCTTCTTGAAGGCCCGGCGTCTGAGCGCGCTCCGGCGTGACGCGATCTCAGGCAGCAGCCGGTCGCGGAGCGCGGCGCCGCCCGCTGGAACGGCGCCGCTTTGCAGCCACTCGGCGAGCAGCCACAAATCGTGCTCCTGGCCGAGCAGCTCGGCGACCGCCTTCGCTGTGTTGCGCCGCGCGCGATATTTCGGTGGAACGACGACCCTCAGCAGGCGGAGCTGCGCCGACTGGTCCTTCACCCGCTTTCGCCACTCGTGCAGCGCGTCGGCCGCCTCGTGCGCGCGCGCCCCCTTCCAGGTTTCGCGAAGCTTCGCCTGACTGCTCCGGAGCCCACGGAAGAGCGCACTCGCGCCGCTCGGCCAATTGAGGGCCGCGACCTCTTCCTCGGCGCCTTCGATCAGATGCAACGCGCCTTGCACGTCCTCCGCATTGCGCTGTGCGCCATGCGCGGTGCCGTTGCCGATGATCTCGCGCCGCAGGCATTTCATCTGGTCGTCCGGCAGCTCCTCGCCGTAATCGCCTATGAGCCTGTCGAAGCATTGCAACAGCACGGTCCTGTCACGCGAGCCGGAGAGCAGGCGTCCGGCATCGCGCCATCTGCGGTTTTCAAGCGGGAAAGCCGGGCCGAGCGCGGGCTTGGCGAGACGTGCCAGCGCCCGGAGCCGCTTGAATCCCTGGCGGGCGGCGTGAACGGCCCGCGCATGGTCCCCGGCCTCGTCGTCGAGCTCGGAACGGATCTTGGCAATCTCTTCTTCCGCAACGCGGCGAAAGGCGTCGGCGAGGCGCTCGTCCGGTGCGAAGCGCCAGGTCATCGCTCGTCCCGGGATTCTGCGTCGGCGCCGGCCCATTCGCCAAACGGCTGCTGCGCAAGACGCGACGCGTAGTAGCGCGGATCGTGCGTGACCTCCGCCCCGACCCAGGGCGGAAATTCAAACGGCTCCCCTTCGCTCTCAATCTCTATTTCCGCGACCACCAGGCCCCGATTGTCGCCGGAATAGACATCGACCTCCCATTCGCGGCCGACATGGCGCGCCCGGAAGCGGGTCTTGACCAGAACGCTCCCCTGCCGCAGCGCGAGCAGCGCCTCGGCATCGGCGAGCGGCATCGGATACTCGAATTCGAGCCGCGACAGCCCGGCTTCAGCGCTCTTGATGGTCAGGGCCGCGGTTGTGTCGTCCTCGATCCGCACGCGCACGGACAGGCGATCGGTTTGGGCGAGATAAGCCTGCCGGAGCCTCTTGCCCCGGTCCGCTCCCCCGCGCCAGCCGTCGTTCGCGACGAGAAACTTGCGTTCGATTTCCTGCGGCACGCGGGGATCATTTCGTCATCCCGCTGTCACATTCAATCCGCTTGCCCCAACCGGGGCGCGGCACATCAGCCGCCGTCGGCCGGCACGTCCCCGCCGGGGGCGGTATCGCCCGCCGCGCTGTCGAGGCCGAGACGCTTCTTCGCCTCGGCCTCGTCGATCAGCCGCGGCCCGGTGCTGACATTCGAGACCGGCACCACGCCATGCCGCTTCAGGAGCGCCAGGGTACTCAATCGGCAGATAGCCCTGCAGGAACGGCTGCTGGTCGATGGCGAAGGACGCGGTGCCGTCGGCGATCGCATTCAGCATGGCGTCGGTCACGTCGAAGGTGCCGATGCGGATCTTGCGGCCTTCGAGCCCCTTCGCAGCCTCCACCGCCGGCTCGCCGACATTGGCGGCGCTCAGCGCCAGGATGGTGTCGATGTCGGTATCGTCGGCGAGCTTCTTCGTAAGCGCCTCCCCCACCTTCTTCGGGTCGGGCTCGACCTGCATCACCTCCACCGATCCAACGAAGCCGTCGATGAAGCCCTTGCAGCGAAGGTCGAGCGCCACGTTGCCAAGCTCGTGGTTCAGGCAAAGCGCCTTGGTGCCGCCGAGCTTGCGCATCGCGTCGCCGGCGACGCGGCCGGCCTCGTATTCGCTCTGGCCGACATGCAACAGCGCACCGAGCGAACGGCCCACGTCGAACCCCGAATTGATGGTGATCACCGGAATTCCGGCGTCGATCGCGGCGTGGATCGGCCCGGCAAGCGCGTCGGCGTTGGGGATCGAGACGACGAGCCCGTCCGGCGCGTCCTTCACCGCCTTTTCGACGAGGGCCACCATCTGGTCGACATCGAACGACTTCGGCGCCCGGTAGTCGACCGTGACGCCGGCCTCCTTGGCGGCATTTTCCGCCCCGTCCTTGACCACGGCCCAGAACGGGTCGCTCGCCGCCCCATGCGTGACGACGATGAACTTGAGCTTGGTTTCGGCATGCGCCGCGCCGACGCTAAGAAGCGCCGCGGCCGTGGCAGCGGCAAATAGTCGGAAAAGGCCCGGAATCATCGTCGCGCTCCGCGCGCAGCCTCATTCACCCCATTGCTTGCCTAGCACAGCAATCGTGCTTTGGAAGATGCCGGCTCGCCATTTTTCTTGAGAATTGCGACCTTCGGGGCGCGAAGCGAGCCGCCTCAGTCCTCGGCGAGCGTCTCCGGGTGGTGCTGCGCCCGCGCCTCAGCCCTCCGGCGGGCGCGCCAGGCGAACGGGATATGCGCGAAATAGGCAAGCGCCGTGACGCTCAGGAACGAGAACGGGTAGCTTGTGAGAAGTGCCGCCAGGAGCACGCCGAGAACCAGAACCGGCAGCACGCGGTCGCGCGGAATCCGCTGCCCCACCCGCTTCATCGACCAGGTCGGAATGCGGCTGACCATGAACAGCGCGACCACAATCGTATAGAGCGCCACAACGATCGCGGCTGCCGAGGTGACCGGCGCACCGACCCGATAGAGGAAATAGGGGAAGAGGATGAGGCCGGCCCCGGCCGGCGCCGGCACGCCGACGAAGAAATCGCGGTGCCAGTCGGGCCGCGGCTCCTCGGCGAGCAGCGCCGCGTTGAAGCGCGCGAGCCGGAGGCCCGTGCAGATCGTGAAGACCAGCGCGCAGATCCATCCGAATGAGGACAATTCGTCGAGCCGCCAGACATAGACGAAGATGCCGGGGGCAACGCCGAAATTGACGAAGTCGGCGAGCGAATCGAGTTCCTCGCCGAAGCGCGAGGCGGCGCGAAAATAGCGCGCCAGCCGCCCGTCTATGCCGTCGAGGATGATGGCGAAGATGATCGCCGCAACGGCGATGTCGAAGCGGTGCTCGACCGCCATGCGGATCGCGGTCAGCCCGGCGCAGAGCCCAAGCAGCGTGACGAGGTTTGGAAGCACGGCGGTGAAGGGCACGAGCCGCCGCCGCGGCCTGCCGCGCTTCGCCTCCGGATCGATGGGTGGAAAGAGGCCCGCCATCTCGCACCCTAGTCGAGCCGCACCGAGAAGGGCGGCTCAAGTGCAGAGCCTGGAAGCAGCGCCAGGATCGTCTCGCCGGCAAGCGCACGCTGATGCGCGTTGGCGACCACCGTCGCGCCTTCCGGCAGATAGACGTCGACGCGCGAGCCGAAGCGGATCATGCCGATCCGCTCCCCGGCCTGAACGCTGGCGCCCTCCCCCGTCCAGCATACGATGCGGCGCGCGACAAGGCCGGCGATCTGCACGACCCCGACATTCGGCCCCGTGTCGCTTGCGATCAGCAGCGCGTTCCGCTCGTTCTCCTCGCTCGCCTTGTCGAGGTCGGCGGAGAGGAATTTCCCCGCCTTATAGCCGATCTGCGCGATGCGGCCTCCAACCGGCGCGCGGTTGATGTGACAGTCGAAGACGTTCATGAACACCGAAATTCGCGTCAACCGCTCCGCCCCAAGCCCGAGCTCCGGCGGCGGCACGGCGCGCACGATCGGCTCGATGCGTCCGTCGGCCGGGCTGACAACAAGTCCCGGCGCCATCGGCACCACCCGCATCGGATCGCGGAAGAAGATCGCAATCCACGCCGCGACGATGGCGAGAAGCCAGAAAAGCGGCTGGAAGATGAATGCGAAGACGAGCGCCAGCGCCGCCGCGGCGGCGATGAAAGGCCAGCCTTCGCGGTGGATGTCAGGGATCGCCTCGCGGATCGAGCGGATCATCCGGCGGTCTTAGAGCATGATCCGGAAAAGTGGGAACCGCTTTTCGGACACGGCCGTGCTCAAAACAAGGGTTCCGGCGTGGCCCGGCTCACTCCGCGGCGTCTTCGACCACAAGCTCGGGCGGCAGGAAGGCGGCCGCCGCTTCGCGCGTCCGCCGGAGCTGCTCGGCGATCTCCTGCGCCTCGCGCTGGCGGTCCCACATCGCCGCATAGAGCCCGCCGCGGGCGATGAGCTCGGCGTGCGTCCCCTGCTCGGCAATGACGCCGTCGTCGAGCACGATGATGCGGTCGGCATTGACGACCGTCGACAGCCGGTGGGCTATGACCAGCGTCGTGCGGTCCTGCGCCACATCCTCGAGCGCCGACTGGATCTCCTGCTCGGTCGCCGTGTCGAGGGCCGAGGTCGCCTCGTCGAAGACCAGGATCGGCGGGCCCTTGAGGATGGTGCGGGCGATCGCGACGCGCTGCTTCTCGCCGCCGGAAAGCTTCAGGCCGCGCTCGCCGACCTGCGTGTCGTAGCCCTGCGGCAGGCGCTCGATGAAGGCGGCGACCTGCGCCATCCGCGCGGCCCGCTTCACCTCCGCGTCGGAGGCGTCCCAGCGCCCGTAGCGGATGTTGTAGCCGATCGTGTCGTTGAAGAGCACGGTGTCCTGCGGCACGATGCCGATCGCCGCGCGCACGCTGTCTTGCGTCACGTCGCGAAGGTCCTGGCCGTCGATCAGGATGCGCCCGCCCGACACGTCGTAGAAGCGGAAGAGCAGCCGCGAGATGGTCGACTTTCCGGCGCCCGACGGGCCGACGATCGCCACCTTGGCGTTGGCCGGAACGTCGAAGCTGACCCCCTTCAGGATTTCCCGCGTCGGCTCGTAGGAAAAGCGCACATCGTCAAAGCGGATGGTCCCGGTCCGGACCGTCAGCGCCGGCGCATCGGGCTTGTCGGTCACCTCCGCCGGCACCTCCAGCAGCCTGAACATCGCCTCGATGTCGGCGAGCCCCTGCACGATCTCGCGATAGACGAAGCCGATGAAATTGAGCGGCAGCGAGAGCTGCATCAAAAGCGCATTGATCAGCACGAAGTCGCCGATCGTCTGCTTGCCGGCCATGATGCCGCGCGCGGCGAGCACCATGCAGATCGCCATGCCGGTGCCGAAGATCGCCGCCTGGCCGAGGTTCAGGCCGGCGAGCGAAGTCCAGGTGCGGATCGCGGCAAGCTCGTAGCGCGCCATCGACTTGTCGAAGCGCGCCGCCTCGCGGCTCTCGTTGCCGAAATACTTCACCGTCTCGTAGTTCAGCAGCGAGTCGATCGCCTTTGAATGCGCGTCGGTATCGGAGTCGTTCATCTCGCGGCGGATCGAGATGCGCCAGCCGCTGGCGAGGACCGTGAACCAGACGTAGAGCGCCACCGTCACCGCAACGACGATCACGTAGATGAACCCGAATTGATACCAGATGATGGTGGCCGTCAGCGCGAATTCGAGCACGGTCGGCGCGGTGTTCAAGATGACGTGGCGAACGATGTTCTCGATCCCCGTCGTGCCGCGCTCGATGATGCGTGAGAGCCCGCCCGTCCGCCGCTCGAGGTGGAAGCGGAGCGACAGGTCGTGGAGATGTACGAAGGTCTTGAAGGCAAGCTGGCGGACCGCATGCAGCCCGACGCGCGCGAAGAGCGCATCGCGAAGCTGCGCAAAGCTGCCGGCGAGGAAGCGGCCGACATTATAGGCAAGCACCAGCGCCACCGGTGCGGCGATCAAGAGCGGCAGGTAGGACGGCGGCTTGCCGGTCCCCGTCAGCGTGTCGGTCGCCCATTTGAAGGAATAGGGAACGAGCACGGTCACGACCTTCGCCGCGATGAGAGCGAGGAACGCGACGCCCACGCGGAACTTCAGGTCGGGGCGGTCGCCGGGCCACAGATAGCCCCATAGATTGACCAGCGTGGAGAACGTGCGGCCGCTGTCGGCGCTGACTTTCGGCGCGGGTTTCTTCATTGCTTCGCCTCGCGCGAAGCGGCGTCGCCACCCGTCACCGCGACCAGCGCGACGATGTCCTCAAGATCGGCGCGAAGTGCGGCGAAGGCGACCGGATTGAGCACGTAGCTTGAGCGCACGCCGTCGCGGCGGAACGACACCAGCCCCGCATCCTTCAGCACCTTCAGATGCTGCGACACCGTCGACTGCGCGAGCGGCAGCCGACCGCAAAGGTCGGCGCAGCAACAGCAGCTCCGCTCGGAAAGCGCGCGGATGATCTGAAGCCGCACCGGATGGCCGAGGGCCTTGAGCCGCTCGGCCGCGTTGACGCTCGTCACCAGGTCTCCTCCAGGCGCGTTGCAGGCGCGCCGCAGGCCGGCGGCGCGGTCGCGCTCTTCATCGTTTATCGTCGATTGCCGATGAATGCAACCGCCGGCCCAGACTGGCGGCGGCATCCGGATCAGTTGGCCGCAGCTTCTTCCCAGCTCGTGTCGCGGACCGGAAGGATGAACACCTGCCCCGGAAAGATCCAATGCGGGTTGCGGATGTGGTCGCGGTTCGCGGCGTAGATCGCCTCAAACTTGATGCCGCGGCCATAGTTGCGACGCGCGATCCGCCACAGATTGTCGCCGCGCCGGATGATCACGTAATGCGGCGCGGAGCTTTCCCCGGCCGAGGTCTCAGGCCCGGTATCTCCCGCCGCCGCCTCGACCACCGGCTCAAGCACGATGCCGTCGGCATAGCGCATGAAGGGTTTTGAGGCCTCCACGACGATCGGAGCGCCGGGCGTCTGCTGATCCGCCACCACCTCGACGTGGAACGTCACCTCGCCGAGGGGAAGCTCCTTCTGCGCCTCGAGCAGCCACGTGCCGTCGGTGCCGGCGCGCGCTTCGCCGACCAGTTCTTCGTTGGCATAGATGTGGAGGAGCGCACCCGCCGGCGCCTCGCCCGCCACATAAATCATGTGGTTTTCCGCCTCAGCCGCCTTGATGACAACGGCGCCCGCGTCGGGAACGCCGGACGGTGCCTGACCGCTCGCGGCTCCGGCAGCCTCAGGGGCCTCAGACCCCGTCACGTCGAGACCGGAAAGGTCGACGACATTGAGTGGCCCGGCCGCCTCCGAGGCGGCGGGCTCCGGCGACACGACCTGCGCCTCGACGGCGCCAAGCTCGACGTGCTGCACTTCGTCTTCGGGGGTCGGGGTCGCAGCGGCCGCTCTCCCCTCCTCGGTGGTCGGTGCGCCGGTCTCGGGCTGAGCCTGCGCTTCAGCCGCGGCCATTTCCTGTTCACCGGACTGAGCCGCCTCGGCAGAAGGCGTTTCCGCTGACGGCGTCTCGGTCGGTGGAGTCGCAGCTGCCTGCTCGGTTGGAGCGGCTTCCGGGGTCGCTGCTTCCGGCGCGGTCGTTTCCGGAGTCGCGGCGGCGGTTTCGGACTCCGACGGTGCAGAAGTCTCCGCAGCGGACGTTTCAGCGGAAGGCGCCTCGGCCGATGGCGCAGCAGCCGCCTGCTCCTCGCCCGGAGCAGCTTCGGGCGTCGTGGTCTCCGGCGCAGTCGTCTCGGGAGTCGCGGCAGCCATCTCTGACCCGGATGGCGCGGGGGTTTCGGCAGCGGGCGCCTCAGCGGAAGGCGCCTCGGCTGACGGCGCGGCAGCCGCCTGTTCCTCACTCGGAGCAGCTTCGGGCGTCGTGGTTTCCGGCGCAGTCGTCTCGGGAGTCGCGGCGGCCGTCTCAGACTCGGACGGCGCGGGGGCTTCGGCAGCGGGCGTTTCAGCGGATGGCACCTCAGCCGATGGTGCGGCAGCCGCCTGCTCCCCGCTCGGAGGAGCTTCAGACGTGGTTTCCGGTGTTGTCGTCTCCGGAGTCGCGGCGGCCGTCTCGGACTCGGTTGGCACCGGGGCTTCGGCAGACGGCGTCTCCGCAGAAGGCGCTTCTGTCGAAGGCGCAGCAGCCGCCTGCTCCTCGCTCGGGGCGGTTTCGGGCAACGTGGCTTCCGGTGTTGTCACCTCAGGCGTCGCCGCAGCCGTCTCCGACTGAGAAGGCGTGGGCGTCTCGGTTGAGGGCGTCTCCGGAGAAGGCGCCTCGGCTGACGGCGCGGCAGCCGCCTGCTCCTCACTCGGAGCAGCTTCGGGCGTCGTTGTTTCCGGTGTTGCCGTTTCCGGAGTCGTGGCGGCCGTCCCAGACCCTGACGGTGCAGGTGCTTCGGCAGAGGGCGTTTCAGCGGCCGGCGCCTCGGCGGATGGCGCGGCAGCCGCCTGCTCCTCACCCGGGGCAGCTTCCGGAGGCGCCGTTTCAGGCGCGGTCGTTTCCGGAGTCGCGGCGGCGGTCTCGCTCCCAGAAGGTGCAGGCGCCTCGGTGGCGGGGGCCTCAGCGGCCGGCGGGGAGGCAGCCGTCTGCTCCTCGCTCGGAGCCGATCCAGGCGACTTGCCTTCCGGCGCAGTCGTCTCCGGTGTCGCAGCGGCCGTCTCGGACTCAGGCGGCGCTGCCGTCTCAGGCGTTGTCGTCTCAGGTGTCGCGGCGGCGGTCTCGCTCTCGGACGGCGCCGGCGTCTCGGCCGCGGGGGTCTCAGCAGCCGTCGCCTGGGCGGCTTCCTCCGTCGGGGCTGCCGGGCTTGTGGCAGGCGCGGGCGCCGTCGAAGGTGCTTGTGCCGTCTCCTCCCCGGCCGGAGCATTCGGGGGAGCCGTCACCTCCGCGACATGCTGGCGGTCGGCCCGGTAGATCAGGACGGCGGCAACGCCGATCACGATTGCAAAGATGATGGCGAGGGCGGCAAGTGGACGTGGCATCGGACGCGGACAAGCCTCACGCTGGAATCAGGCTAAGGTCATGAAAATGTTCTATTCCGCATCGCCTATGCGCTCAAGGCCGACCGAATCGGCCGGCGGACTGGCACGGGGCATGCTTGACGGGGCATGCTTGGCTGGGATGCTTGATTAGAACACGGTGCGATGCGATGGCTCGGACATCATGGGAACTTTGAAAAGCGTTTGCGTCTATTGCGGCTCCGGCCTGGGCACCAACCCGTCATATGAAGAAGCGGCCCGAACCCTCGGGCGCGACCTGGCGCGGTCCGGCGTCCGCCTCGTCTTCGGCGGCGGATCGATCGGGCTGATGGGAATCGTCTCGCAGGCCGTGCTTGACGCCGGCGGCGAGGTGACGGGCATCATCCCGAAATTCCTGCAGAACCTCGAACAGCCGACGCACGAGCTGACGGAGCTCGTCGTCACCGACGACATGCACCAGCGAAAGATGCTGATGTTCGAGCGCGCCGACGCCTTCGTGGCGCTGCCGGGCGGCATCGGCACGCTTGAGGAGCTGGTCGAGCAGATGACCTGGGCGCAGCTCGGTCGTCACCAGAAGCCGGTGCTGATCGCCAATATCGACCGCTTCTGGGAGCCGTTCATCAGCCTGCTCGACGCCATGCGCCGCGACCGGTTCATTCGCCTGGAGCTTGAGGTCACGTGCCTCGTCGCCAAGGAGGCCGGCGATATCGTGCCGATGCTGAAGCGCGCCGTGGCCGAGCGCGCCAAGGCGGCGCCGGGCAAGGCCGCCGTCGCGGAGCCGCTCAGCCGGATGTGACGGACAGCGGCGCGTCTATTCGGCGGCCGCGCGCGCAGACGCGTCCGACGTCTTCACAAGCTTGTAGTTCACCGCGTCGAGCAGCGCCTCGAACGACGCATCGATGATGTTCGACGAGACACCGACCGTCAGCCAGCGGTTCCCTTCCTTGTCGCGGCTTTCGATCAGCACACGGGTGACGGCCTCGGTACCGCCGTTCAGGATGCGAACCTTGTAGTCGACCAGCTCCAGATCGGCGATCCAGCCGGAGAGCTCGCCGAGATCCTTTCTGAGCGCGAGATCGAGCGCGTTGACCGGGCCGTTGCCTTCCGCCACCGACATACGGCGGTCGCCCTTCACGTCGACCCGCACCACGGCTTCGGCGACGGTCTTCAACCTGCCGTTCGCATCGAAGCGCCGCTCGACGTTCACCCGAAAGCCCTCGACCTTGAAGAATTCCGGCAGCGTGCCGAGCCGGCGGCGGGCGAGAAGCTCAAGCGACGCGTCTGCGCCTTCATACGCATAGCCCTGCGACTCCCGCTCCTTGATCTCCTGAAGCAGCCCGTCGAGACGCGGATCGCCGCGGTCGAAGAGAATGCCGAAGCGCTCAAGCTCGGAGATCAGGTTGGAACGACCCGCCTGGTCGGAGACAAGCACCCGCCGCCGGTTGCCGACCGCCTCCGGCTCGACATGCTCATAGGTCCTGGGCGTCTTCAGGATGGCGGAGGCGTGGATGCCGGCCTTGGTCGCAAACGCCGAGGAGCCCACATAAGGCGCCTGCCGGTTCGGCGCGCGGTTCAGCATCTCGTCAAAGGCGTGCGAGACGTGCGTCAGCGTCTTCAGCGCCTCCGCCGTGATTCCCGTCTCGAAGCGCTCGGCGAATTCCGGCTTCAGGAGCAGCGTCGGGATGATCGTGGTCAGGTCGGCGTTGCCGCAGCGCTCGCCGATCCCGTTCAGCGTCCCCTGGATCTGCCGCGCGCCGGCGTTGACCGCGGCGAACGAATTGGCGACCGCCTGACCGGTGTCGTTATGGGCGTGGATGCCGACCCGCTCGCCGCCGAATTTCTCCACCACGCGGCCGACGATCGCGGCCACCTCGCCGGGAAGCGTTCCGCCGTTGGTGTCGCAGAGCACCGCCCAGCGCGCGCCGGCATCGAGGGCTGCCCCGACGCAGGCGAGTGCGTAGGCGGGATCGGCCTTGTAGCCGTCGAAGAAGTGCTCGCAGTCGAGCAGCGTCTCGCGCCCCGCGGCGACGGACGCCGCGACCGACTGCGCGATTGAGTCGAGGTTCTCCTCGTTGCTCACGCCGAGCGCGACCTTGACATGGAAGTCCCACGCCTTGCCGACGAAGCAGATGGCGTCCGCCTCAGCGTTGAGGAGGTCCTGCACGCCGGGGTCGTTTTCGACCGAGCGCCCTGCCCGCTTCACCATGCCGAAGGCGGTGAACGCCGCGCGGGCCGTGCGCTTCTTTGAAAAGAACGCAGTGTCGGTCGGATTGGCGCCGGGATAGCCGCCCTCGACATAGTCGATGCCGAGCCCGTCGAGCATCTCGGCGACCAGAATCTTGTCCTCAACCGAGAAGTCGAGCCCCGGCGTCTGCTGGCCATCGCGGAGTGTCGTGTCGAAGAGGTAGAGACGCTCTTTAGTCATCGGCCCGCTCCTTCGGGAGGCCGGCGATCGGTGTCCCAATGATCGGTATCGTGATCGGGATGCTGGTGATTGCTGGCGCGGATGCGCGCGTAGTGGTCGGGCGGCGAATCCCCATCCTCTTCGGTCACCATGCCCGGCAGCGCGTCCAATTCACCCACCCAGGCAATGCGCCCCTCGATCCCGTATTGCACGATGGGCTTCACGACCGAGGGGTCGTCGAGCGAGCCGATCGAGACGTTCATCTCGTCGCTCTCCAGATTGCGGAACGAGAGCGGCGTGCCGCAGTCCTTGCAGAAGCCCCGCTCCACCACGTCGGAGCTCTTGAAGATCGAAAGCGCGCCGCGTGTGATCTCAAAATGATCGAGCGTCACGCCGACGAGCGGCGCGTAGAACGCCCCGAAAGCCTTCTGGCACATGCGGCAATGACAGACGCTCGGATTGATGAGCGGCGGACGGATCGCATAGCGCACCCGCCCGCACTGGCAGCCCCCGGAAAGGCGCGGCTCCGCCATGGCTCAGGCTCCCTCGCCGACCGGCGGCCACGCCGCCGTGTCGTGGTCGGGATGCTGATGGCTCGTGGCGGCGATATCGGCCGCCCGCTGGAGCGTATCCGTTTCGGTCGTCGTCTCCAGGCCGGGAAGACCCGGCAGCTTGTCGAACCAGGAGAGTCGCGCCTCGTTGCCGAACTGATGCTGAGGTTCGACCTTCTCCGGCTCGTCGAGCGAGCCGATCGAGACGGAGATGCGGTCGGAATTGACGAAGCGGAAGGAGAGCGGCGTGCCGCACTTCGCGCAAAAACCGCGCTCGACCAGGTCGGAGCTCTTGAAGATCGAAAGCGCCCCGCGCGTCACCTCGAATTTCTCCAGCGGCACGCCGGTCAGCGGCGCGAAGAACGCGCCGAACGCTTTTTGGCACATGCGGCAATGGCAGATATGCGGATTGTCGGGCTCGGTCAGCAGCGCATAGCGCACCGCGCCGCACTGGCAGCCGCCGGTCATACGGAAATCGCTCATGGCGCAAAGGTCTCCAAAACCCTCTCCCTGAGGGAGAGGGCGGCTGCGGAGCAGCCGGGTGAGGGTGTTCGGCGTCGGAGAGTTTGCGAATCCTCATCACGCAACTCCGAGGCGCCATCTTGTCGAACTTCACCAAGACGGCTGCACGCCGCCTTCGCACTCAACGCACTTCGGCGGAAGACCTGCTCTGGCAGCAGCTCCGTAACCGGCGTCTCGATGGCTGGAAGTTCCGTCGGCAGGTTCCGATCGCCGGCCACATCGTCGACTTCGCCTGTGAGGCAGCAAGGCTCACCGTTGAGCTCGATGGAAGCCACCATGCGGAACAGGTTGACCTCGACGAGGCGCGGCGGACGAAGATCGAAGCGGACGGCTATCTGGAGATCCGCTTCACCAACGACGACGTACGCAGCCGTCTCGACTGGGTAGTCGAGGAAATCCGCCGCATGCTTGATGTGGCTCGCGGCGACGAGATGCGCCCACCGCTCTTCCGCTTCGATCGGTCGTGAGCAGCAGCGCGCGGCGAGGCTCGGCGCCCAACCCTCTCCCTCAGGGAGAGGGTGGCTGCGGAGCAGCCGGGTGAGGGTTTGCGGCGTTTGCAGGCTTGCCGAGACGGCGGCATGGCAGAGAGCGAGCGGCCCCCGCCTTGGCCGCGCCGGGTGAAACCAGCGGCGCCGTACCCCCTCACCCGTCGCCTTCGGCGACACCCTCTCCCCACGGGAGAGGGTTTTGGCGCGTGCCGCCGCGCTCATCGCTTCACCTCCCAGGTGGTGACAAGCTCGCCGGTTTTTGGGTCCTTCGAGTCCTTGAGCTGGATGCCCATCTTGTCGAGCTCGTCGCGGATGCGGTCGGCCTCGGCGAAGTTCTTGGCTTTGCGGGCGGCGGCGCGGGCATCCATTTTGTCCGTGACGACGGTTTCGAAGCTCCTGTCCGTCGCCATCTTGAAAGTCATCGCGTCCTCGTAGGCTCTCCACTTGAGAGGCTGGAGACCAAGGAGCTCCGCCTCCACAAACAAAGCACGAGCGGACCGACGATCGCCGGATCGGGCGTTCTTCGCATGTGCATGCAAGGCGGAAAGCGCCGCAGGTGTATTTAGATCGTCGAGCAGCGGATGCAGAACGTCCTCTGATGGATTGCCATCTGGATCTCTCTCGTCCGTCTGGATGCAGCGCAAAGCCTCACCCCAGTTGCGGATGACGTTGTCGGCATCCTCCAAGGACGCCACGCTCCAATCGATTGGTTGCCGGTAGTGCGTTCTGAGCATCGCAAGCTTTAGCACTTCTCCCGGCCACTTTCGCGCGCCAAACTTCTCCGTCTCGAGCAGCTCCCTGATCGTGACGAAGTTCCCCTCCGACTTCGCCATCTTCTTCCCTTCGACCTGCAGGAAGCCGTTGTGCATCCAGGTTTTCGCCATCAGCGGCGTGCCGTTCGCCGAGCGCGACTGGGCGATCTCGTTCTCGTGATGCGGAAAGACGAGGTCGATGCCGCCGCCGTGGATGTCGAACTGATGCGGATGTTCGCGCCCGCCGTCGGAGAGACGCGGCAGCGCCTCGGTCCAAAGCCACTTCTCGCTCATCGCCGAGCACTCGATGTGCCAGCCCGGCCGCCCCGGCGTCGTGATGCCGGCGGGCGATGGCCACGCAGGCTCGCCGGGCTTCGACGGCTTCCACAGCACGAAGTCCATCGGGTCTTTCTTGTAGGGCGCGACCTCGACCCGCGCCCCGGCGAGCATGTCGTCGAGCGAGCGGTGCGAGAGCTTGCCGTAGTCGGGGTCCGCCGCGACATGGAAGAGCACGTGCCCTTCCGCCACATAGGCGAAGCCTTTTTCGACCAGCGCCTCGATCATCGCGCGCATCTCGGCGATGTGCTCGGTCGCGCGCGGCTCGTGCGTCGGCTTCAGGCAGCCGAGCGCCGCCACGTCGTCGTGGAACTGCTTCTCCGTCCTCTCGGTGACCTTGCGGATCGCCTCGTTCAGCGGCAGGTCGGGATATTCCTCCGCCGCTCGCGCGTTGATCTTGTCGTCGACGTCGGTGATGTTCCTGACATAGGTGACGTGCTCCTCGCCGTAGAGATGGCGAAGCAGCCGGAAGAGCACGTCGAAGACGATGACCGGCCGCGCGTTGCCGATATGGGCGAAGTCGTAGACCGTCGGCCCGCAGACGTACATGCGCACGGTCTTCGGATCGAAGGGCTCAAAATCCTCCTTCCGGCCGGTCAAGGTATTATAGATGCGCAGTCCCATCTCACCGTCCATCGAACACTGGCGAACAGGCCTGTCCCGCTGGCCGGGACGTTCGGACGGATCTTCGAGAGGACAAGTCGAACGGCGCCGGCCAGCGAATGCTAGCGGCAAATAATCCCGATAATGCAAATAGCGCGTGAAGAGGCGCTACGTCTCGCGGAAGTGCCGTTCATGAGGCGCTTATCGCCGAGGCCGGGCTGTGGCGTCAAGCGCAAAGCCGTTGGGGCCGGGCGGCCGGAGGTGTTGCGTGTGCGGCGCGGCGAAGAAGCAATTCCCGTCCGGGACGCAATCAAAATTACCTCCGCACGGACGCGCCCCGACACAATTCCGCCCTAGGGTCCGCGCGGGGGCGCTCACGGCCGGGACAGCAATCCCGGCGTCCCAAGAAGCAGCGCGCGAGGAGATATCCAATGTGTAAGACAGTGATCCGACTGGCGATCGCCGGAATGTTGGCAATGCTGGCTTTCGCAGGCACCGCAAATGCGGCCACGCATAATTTCCACCACCCGATGTACAACGGCAACCGGCTCGACTGGTGCTACAACTGGGGCGTTGGCTGCGGTCAGCAGGCCGCCGATGCCTTCTGCGTCACCCAGGGGTACACCAGCGCCCAGAGCTTCAACGAGGCGAATGATATCGGCGCATCGCATCCGACCCGCCTGATCGGGACGGGCGCGGTCTGCGATCAGGCCTTCTGCGACGGCTTCAACAACATCCAGTGCTACAAGCCGAGCGCCGCTACATTCAACAATCCAATGTATAACGGCAACCGGCTCGACTGGTGCGTGAACTGGGGCACGGGCTGCGGTCAGCAGGCGGCCGACAAGTTCTGCCAGGCGCAGGGCTTGACCCACGCGACCGACTTCGCCGAGGCCAACGATATCGGGGCGTCACATCCCACGCGTCTGATAGGCACCGGCGCAGTCTGCGATCAGGGCTTCTGCGACGGCTTCACCCACATCACCTGCGAATAGCAGCACCACCGCAAGGCCGGCCACCGCCGGCCTTGCTCACGCCCGGCTGACCTGAGCGCCTAAGAGCTGGCGACGCGGGCCGGCCGCGGTGCGCTCGCTTTACGCGGCGCGAAGCCGATCATCCCGAAATGCACCGCGAGCACCGCGAGATAGGCGAGAAGCTCCGCCACCGACGGCCGATCGATGTAGCCGATCACGCTGTGGAGCACGCGGCCAGCGATGGTGTTGTCGGCGAGCAGCCACGAGGTGTCCCACACCGTCTCGCCGAGCGCCGTGATAACGCCGGCCTGCTCGAGGAAGGCGACGCACTGCGCCGCCATGCCGGCCGCCAGGAACGCGATCAGCGCGCTCGTCACCGCGAAGAGATAGCGCGTCGGCACCTTCACCAGACCGAAATAGGTGAGCATGCTCAAGGCAGCGCCGCAGGCCAGGCCGAGGAGGCCGCCGAGGAACAATCCGGCGGCCGTGGTGCCGCCCGCCGCGACGATGCCGTAGAGGAAGAGCACGACCTCCGAGCCTTCGCGCAGCACGGCGACCGCGGCGACCACGGCAAGGGCCACGAGCGAGCGCCGCCCCGAGACGACCTCGGCGCCGACCTCGCGCAGCTCCGTGACCAGCATCCGCCCATGCCGCGCCATCCAGCCGCTATGCCATGTCAGCATCAACACGGCGATCGCCAGGATCGTCGCGTTGAAAAACTCCTGCCCCATGCCGGCCAGCGCATTCGAGATGGCGGAGGCGAAGCCGGCGACGAGCGCCGCGCCGGCCAATCCGCCAGCGACGCCGGCCAGGATCCACCGCCGGTGGCCGGGGACGTGGCTCGTCACCGAGAGCACGATGCCGACGACGATGCCGGCCTCGATGACCTCGCGGAAGACGATGATGAGCGCAGCGAGCATCGGGGCTAGTTCGCGGCGACGGCGGTCACGAGGCCGCGAGCGGTCGCGTCGTGATACTCGCCCACGAAGCTGTAGTGGCCGGGATCGAGCGGCCCGAGGCGCACGACCGCCGAGCTGCCGCCGGCGATGACCTTCTCGACCCTCAGGTCGTGGCTGTCGAACTCCTCCGGCGTCGCGTCCTCGTTCTTGACGGTGAGGAGCACGACCTTGCCGGCCGGAACGGAAATCTCCGAGGGGTCGAAGACGTGGTCCTTGAGCGTGACCTCGAAGGTCACTTCGTCGGCGCCAAGCGCGCTTCCCGCAATGACGAACGGGGCGACGAAAGCGGGCGAAAGGAGGCACAGGCCGGTCATCAGTGTCTTACGCATGACATCTCCTTGGCGGAGGCCATACGCCTCTTCCCGCTAAAGTGCCAAATGAAAATCTACTTTTTATCCGTTCCAAACTTCGGCGGAAGTGCCTGAGATTTCTCGGGTTCGTGCCTTGGCGTGCCACCCCTGCGGCTATTCGACATAGTCGCCGCACTTCGCCAGCTCGTCGGTCGCGCCCCACGGCATGATGGGCACCGTCGAGGTGGAGTTCTTCGGCGACCCTTCGATCAGCTTGTCGGAATAAACGACATAGACGAGGACGTTGCGCTTTACGTCGCAGCCGCGGACGATCTGCATCTTCTTGAAGAACAGCGAGCGTCGCTCGCGGAAGACCACGTCGCCTTGCGAAAACTTGCCTTTGAAGCTGATCGGCCCGATCTGCCGGCAGGCGAGCGAGATGTCCGACACCTCCTCAGCGACGCCGAGCGCGCCGGCGACGCCGCCCCGCTCCGGCACGGTGAAGTGGCAGGCGACGCCTTCGACCAGCGGATCGTCGATGCCATAGGTGGCGAGCTTGTCGTCGGGGGTGAGGAGCTTGAAGACCGTCGATTTCTTGAAGATCAGGTCAGGCCCGTCCTCGGCCGCCGCCGGCGCGAGGAGGAGCAGCGTGACGAGGGTGGCAAGGACAAGGCGCATCGCGGTCTCCGTGATCGTTCGAGGCGTCAAATGGGGTGCCGGCCCGCGAACTGAAATGGCGACTGCGATGGGAACGGCGACGAAAGCTGCGATGGGTTTCGGCCGGCCGGGCAAGAAGGGCCTTGCCTCTGCCCCAATCCCGGATTCAACTTGCCCCCGAATCTGACAAATGGCATCGGATTCGCTGGACCGCTCAGGAGGTTGCGTGCGCGGCTTCGCAGCTTTGGCTACCGCTGCCGGCATCGTCGGGATGACGCTTCTTGGCGCATCCCTGGCGGAGGCGCAGTCCTGCTTCAACATGCAGGCGGAGCTGATGCGCCTGCAAAACCAGGGGCAGTCGGGCGACACCGCGCGCTATGAGCGCGCCTATCGCGAGCAGGCGAACGTGCTCGCCAACACCGAGGCGCGGGCGCGCAACGCCGGCTGCTTCGGGAGCGGCTTCTTCCTGTTCCGCCGCGAGCCGGATCGAAGCTGCCGCGAGCTGATCCCGAAGATCCGCCAGATGCAGGACAATCTCGCCCGCCTCGACCGCCTGCGCCGCCGCCCCGGCTCCGACAACGCCTACCGTATCCAGGAGCTGCAAGGCATGATGAGCGCCAGGGGCTGCGACATTCCAGGCGGCAGCGTCTTCGTGACGACGCCGCAGGACAACCTGCTCTATGACCCGAACAACCCCTATTTCGGCGGCAACACTTTTCGCACGCTCTGTGTGCGCACCTGCGACGGCTATTACTTCCCGATCAGCTTCTCCACGACGCCCGACCGCTTTCCGGCGGACGCGCAGACCTGCCAGGCCATGTGCCCCGGCACGCAGGCGATGCTCTTCTACTATCCCAATCCCGGCGGCGGGCCGGAGAACATGGTGTCGGTCGACGGCATCGCCTATTCGTCGCTGCCGACGGCGTTCAAATACCGCACCAGCCTCGACGCCTCCTGCACCTGCAAGCCGCCTGGCGGCTATTCGACGGCGATGAGCGAGGCGCCGGCCGTCCCCGTGCCGCTCGATCCGACGGCGCCGCCGCCGATCCCGCGCCCCGCGCCCGGCGAGGACCCGGAGACGCTTGCCGACCGGGCCGGCGATTTCGTGCCGCATGTCGTGGCCGACGACAGCGCTGCCGCCGCCGGAGAGACGAGCCACTCGATGCGCATCGTCGGGCCGCCGCTCGGAAACGCCGCGCAGGACGCGCTGATGCTGTCGCCGGTGCCGAACTGAGAACGCTCTCTGAGACTTACGACTGGTCGCGGAAGCGGTTGACGATCGGGTAGCGCCGGTCGCGGCCGAAATTCTTCCTTGTGATCTTCACGCCGGGCGCCGCCTGCCGGCGCTTGTATTCGGCGACGTAGAGGAGGTGCTCGATCCGCTTCACCAGCGCGCGGTCATGGCCGAGCGCCACGATCTCGCCGACGCTCATCTCCTTCTCCACCAGGCATTCGAGGATCTGGTCGAGCGCGTCGTAGGGTGGAAGCGAATCCTGGTCGCGCTGATCCTCGCGCAGCTCCGCCGTTGGCGGGCGGTCGATGATGGAGACCGGGATCACCTCCCCGTCCAGCCCGAGACAGCCCTTCGGCCGCTCGGCGTTGCGATAGCGGGCGAGCCTGTAGACCTCGGTCTTGTAGAGATCCTTGATCGGATTGAAGCCGCCGTTCATGTCGCCGTAGATCGTCGCGTAGCCGACCGAGACCTCCGACTTGTTGCCGGTCGTGACCAGCATCAGGCCGAGCTTGTTGGAAAGCGCCATCAGGATCACGCCGCGCGTGCGCGACTGCAGGTTCTCCTCGGTGATGTCGCGCGGCAGATTGGCAAAAAGCGGATCGAGAATCTCGTCGAAGCCTTCGATCGCCGGCGCGATCGGCAGCACGTCATAGGCGATGCCGAGGCGCCTGGCGCAGTCCGCCGCATCGGTGAGGCTCTCCGCGGCCGTATAGCGGAACGGCAGCATCACCGTCCTGACGCGCTCGGCTCCCAGCGCATCGACAGCCATCGCCGCCGACACCGCAGAGTCGATGCCGCCTGAAAGCCCGAGCACCACGCCCTTGAAGCCGTTCTTGTCGACGTAGTCGCGCAACCCGAGGACGCAGGCCTGCCAGTTCGCGGCAGTGCGCGGTGGCAGCGTCGCCTTCGGGCCGTCGCCAAAGCGCCAGCCCGCCTCGTCGCGATCGAGCCGGGCGAGCGCGATCCCCGCCTCGAATTGCGGCATCTGAAAGCCGAGCGTGCGGTCGCCGTTCAGCCCGAACGATGCGCCGTCGAAGACCAACTCGTCCTGCCCGCCCATCTGGTTGACAAAGACGAGCGGCAACCCCGTCTCCACCACCCGCGCTACCGCGATCTGCATCCGCTGGTCCGGCTTGTCGCCCCAATAGGGCGAGCCGTTCGGCACGATCAAAAACTCCGCGCCGGTCTCAGCAAGCGTCTCGGAGACCTCGGGAAACCAGATGTCCTCGCAGATCGGGAGCCCGATCCTGACGCCGCGGAAATCGACCGGGCCCGGCTGCGGGCCGGGCTTGAAGACGCGCACCTCGTCGAAGACGCCGTAATTCGGCAGCTCCACCTTGTGGCGGATCGCGGCGATCTTGCCGGCATTCAGCAGCAGCACCGAGTTGTGGAGGCCGGTCTCGTCATGCCAGGGCGTGCCGACGACGATCCCCGGGCCGCTCCGCGTCTCAAGCGCCAGCCGCTCGGCCGCCTCGCGGCAGGCCTGCTGCAGCGCCGGCTTCAGCACCAGGTCCTCCGGCGGATAGCCGCAGAGGAAGAGCTCGGTCAGCACCAGGATATCGGCGCCGAGCGCCTCCGCCTCCGCATGCGCCTTCCGCGCCAGCTCGAAATTGCCTGCGACGTCGCCCATCACAGGATTAAGCTGGGCGACGGCGATTGATAGCGAATGGGGCGGAGCGGCGCTCATGGCGAGCCGCATGTAGCGGCTGCCGCGAACGGCCGCAATCGCGCGAAACGTGTCAGCAGGGTTGCATCAGCCGATCAGGCCGAAGCGGTGGGCGAGCGCGACGAGCCAGACGAGCCCGGCGAGCAGCAGCGCGAGGAAGACGGCGGTCGAGGCTAGGTCCTTGGTGACGCGGATCGCCTCATGGTGCTCCGGCGTCACGTGGTTGCAGAGCCGCTCCACGGCGGTGTTCAGGAACTCCACCACGAGCACGAAAATCACGCTTCCGACGAGCGCCAGCCAGATCCACACCGAGCTTGCAACGAAGAACGAGACCGGAAGCAGGACCACCGCGAGAGCCACCTCCTGCTTGATCGCCGCTTCTGTCAGCATGCCTTCGCGCAGGCCGCGGACGGAATTCAGCGCAGACGCCGCAACGCGGGAGAGCCCGCCGCGGCCGGGCAGCGCGAACTGGGAGCGGCGGGCTTGCGGCTCGCCTGAACCGTTCGCCTCTCGATCCCTGTCCCGTTCCATGCCATGCGCCTGCCAGGCCATCCGGAACCCCCGTAGCCGGGGATTCCCCTAGCCCGCCCGGCTGTCATGATCCAGTCATGCGCCGGGCGCGCCGCGAAGCCTGGCTAACCGACATGCGTGCGGAAAAGCTCCAGTGTGCGCTGAAGCGCGAGCTTTGCGGAGCCCGGGTCGTAATGGTCGCCGACGTCGCGGTTGAAGGCGTGGCCGGCCGGGTAGACGAAAATCTCGACCGTGTCGGCGGGCACCGCCGCGCGGATCTTCTCGACGTCGGAAAGCGGGATCGACTGGTCCTTGTCGCCGAAGTGCATCTGCACCGGGCAGCGTGGCTTTGGGCCGAGTGAGGCGGCGATCCGCCCGCCGTAATAGCAGGAGGCGGCGGCGACGCCGTCGAGCGTGGTTGCCGCGAGCCACGAGAGCGAGCCGCCGAGGCAGTAGCCCACGACACCCACCTTCCCCGCCGACGCCGCCTTCGCCCGCGCCGCCTCCACGTCGAGGAGCATGTTGTCCATGCCGATCTTTTCCATGAGCGGGCGCACGATGGCGAAAACGTCCGGCCCGTAGCCGAGTTCGATCCCCGGCCTGTCGCGGTCGAAGAGCGCCGGCGAGATCGCGTAATAGCCCTCGGCGGCGAAGCCGTCGGTCACCTTGCGCATGTGCTCGTTGACGCCGAAAGCTTCCTGGATGACGACCAGCCCGCCGCGCGGGCTCCCCGCGGGCGTCGCCTCATAGGCGGAGAATTCGTGGCCGTCGGAGGCCGTCAGTCGGATCGTCTGCCCCATCGGCGCTCCTTCCTTGCCCTGCCGTCTTCACCCCTGCGCGGCGACCTTGACCTCGCGGCCCGCGCCTTCGCGCTTCAGGAGCTCCGCCACCAGGAACGCCAGCTCCAGCGCCTGGTCGGCATTGAGCCGCGGGTCGCAATAGGTGTGGTAGCGGTCGGAGAGGTCCTCCGCCGTCACCGCCCGCGCGCCGCCGGTGCATTCGGTGACGTTCTTGCCGGTCATCTCGACATGGATGCCGCCGGCATGCGTGCCTTCCGCCCGGTGCACCTCGAAGAAGGCCTGCACCTCCTTCAGGATCAGGTCGAAGGGCCGCGTCTTGTAGCGGTTGAGCGTGATCGTGTTGCCGTGCATCGGGTCGCAGGACCACACCACCTGCCGGCCCTCGCGCTGGATGGCGCGGATCAGCTTCGGCAGGTGGTCGCCCACCTTCTCCGCGCCGAAGCGCGCGATCAGGGTCAGCCGGCCCGGCTCGTCCTTCGGGTTCAGGATGTCGATCAGCCTGAGCAGGCCGTCAGCGTCGAGCGACGGCCCGCACTTCAGCCCGAGCGGGTTCTTCACTCCGCGGCAGAACTCGACGTGCGCATGATCCGGCTGGCGGGTGCGGTCGCCGATCCAGATCATGTGGCCGGAGGTCGCGTACCAGTCGCCCGAGGTGGAATCGACGCGGGTCATGGCCTGCTCGTAACCGAGCAGCAGCGCCTCGTGGCTGGTGAAGAAATCCGTCTGCCGAAGCTCCGGGTTGGAGTCCGGATCGATCCCGATCGCCCGCATGAAGCTCATCGTCTGGGTGATCTGGTCGGCGACCTTCTCGTAGCGCTCGCGCAGCGGGCTGTCGGCGACGAAGCCGAGCATCCACTGATGCACGTGATCGAGGTTGGCGTAGCCGCCGGAGGCGAAAGCGCGCAGCAGGTTGAGCGTCGCCGCCGACTGCCGGTAGGCCATCTCCTGGCGCGCCGGATCGGGGGTGCGCGCCTCCTTGGTGAAGGCGATGTCGTTGACGATGTCGCCGCGGTAGCTCGGCAGCTCGACGTCGCCCTGGCGCTCCATCGGCGAGGAACGCGGCTTGGCGAACTGCCCGGCGATGCGCCCGACCTTCACCACCGGCGAGGTCGCGGCGAAGGTCAAGACCACCGCCATCTGCAGGAAGACGCGGAAGAAGTCGCGGATATTGTCGGCGCCGTGCTCCGCGAAGCTCTCGGCACAGTCGCCGCCCTGCAGCAGGAAAGCCTTGCCGTGCGCGACGTCTGCAAGCTTGGCCTTAAGCTTGCGCGCCTCGCCTGCAAAAACGAGCGGCGGATAGGTCGAAAGCCGCGCCTCGACGGCGGCAAGCGCCTCCGGGTCGGGATAGACCGGCGCCTGCTCGATCGCTTTCAAGCGCCACGAGGCCGGCGACCACTTCTCGCTCATTGCTCAAAACTCCGACGGAATCCGGCCCGGCAGAAGGCCGCCAAGCCGTGCGCGGGGTCTATACGCCGTTGCCACCGACCTGCCAACAATCCGGGCGGAGCATGGGAGGCTCGGTCAGATCTCCTCGACGGTCGAGGCCGGCGGCCGCTCGCCGTCGTGCTGCCAGCCCGTACCAACGGCGTCGTCGTAACCCTTGCGGGCGCTGTAGAAAATAAGGAACATCAGCCCGCCTCCGACGCCGAAGCAGCCGACGACCAGCAGCGCGACCATCCCGAGCGCGAAGCCTGAAAGCCGCAGGTCCGCCGTCATCACCCACAGCGGGACGATGCAGGCGGCGATGGCGGCGAGAAACGCCACGGTGCCGACGATGATGATGATCCTGCGCATTCCAGCTTGGATATAGCCCGATCGCGGGGTTTCGCCATCCCCTGCGGCACTGCCGGCATCACCGGCCGGCCATGGAGCGATCGACCTGGGCCGGGAAGAGGCGGTTCATCAGAAACAGGAAGCGGAACGATTTCGGCGCCAGGACCATACGCTTGTTCCCTTCGATCGCCGTGCAGATAAGCGTCGCAACCGTTTCCGCCGACAAAGACGGCACGCGGGCGGCGCGCGCCGAGAGGCGCTCGCGGCTTCCCGGATTGTGCGCCCAGTAAGGCGTCTCGACCGTGCCGAACATCGCAAGCGTCACGCCGATGCCGGTCCCGTAGAGATCGGCGCGGAGCGCATTGGTGAAGCCCTCCATCGCTGCACGCGCGGCGCTGTAGGCAACGGCGCCCGGCATGCCGAGGCGGGCCGCGACCGACGTGACGTTGACGATGTGACCTGCGTGCCGGGCGAGCATCCCCGGCAGGAGCTCGCGCGTGACGTTGAAGGCCGCGAGATAGGGCACCGCCATCATCGCCGCGGCTTCCTCCGCGCCCGTCTCGAGGATCGGCAGCCAGCGCCCGGCTCCGGCATTGTTGACCAGAATGTCGGCGGCGCCATGCGCCTCCGTCATATGTGCGGCGGCCGACGCGATTGCACCGGGGTTCGCCAGGTCGACGGGGTAGATGTCGGCCTTGCCGCCGCGGCGCTTGATGTCGTCGGCGACGGCGGTAAACCGCTCGGCGTTCCGCGCGAGGAGAACGACGTGGCTGCCGCGCGCGGCGAGCGCACGCGCCGTCGCTGCGCCGATCCCGCTCGATGCACCGGTGACGACGGCAAGCGCCCGGTCGAGCGTCAACCCCTGCGCCTCGCCGCTCCGCGGCGCGGCATCCAGTCCACCTCCACCTCGCGCGGCACGAGGCTCAACACGAAACGCGAGACGGCCGGCCCGAACTCGCCGCGCTTCACCTCCTCCTCGCGCAGGACGAGGGTCGCGTTCGGGGCAATTCCTGCCAGCTTTGTCATTTCGCTCAGCGCCTGTTCGGGCGGCGAGCCGCCGTGGGTCAGGAAGAATGCGACCGCCTTGAGCCGCCCGGCGGCGGCTTTCAGGTAGGCGCGGAGCGGCGTTGATGCGTGGAAGGCCCAGATCGGGCCGCCGATCACCACGAGGTCGTATTGAGCGAGGTCATGCGCCGGCGGCGCGACCGCAGGCAGGCGCCCGCGCCAGCTGTCGAAGGCGGCGCGCATGGCGCCCCAGGGACTTAGGCTGTAGCGCTCACACCGAATCTCCTCCGTCTCGGCGGAGAATTCCCGGGCGAGCGTCGTCGCAAGCCGTCGCGTGGTTCCCGAGAGCGAATAGTAGACGACGAGTGTCCGCACCGCTTGTCCTCGCCTGTTTGCAAGGGCACAGCACGCGGGCTGCGCGATCGAAGCCTGCGCGGCTCGGGGCGGGCAGGCTTTGACACAGGTCAAGGAGGCCAGGCTCGCGCTATCCGCCGAGATAGGCAGATATCCGCGGGTCGCTCCGGTCGCTCAGGATGTCGCCGGGGGGGCCGACGGCGAGGACGCGGCCCTCCCCGACAAAGGCGATCAGGTCGGCGACCGCGCCCAGGTCCTCCGGCGTGTGGATCGAGACGAGCACCGTCAGCCCTTCGTCGCGCCGAAGCTGGTCGACCAGCGCCACCATCTCCTGTCGGAGGCCCGGGTCGAGCCCGGTGAAGGGCTCGTCGAGAAGCATCAGCGGCCGTTTTCTGACCAGCGCGCGGGCGATCGCCACCCGCTGCCGCTGCCCGCCGGAAAGCGCGCCTGGCCGCCTGCCGCCGAGTCCGCCAAGGCCGACGCGCGCAAGCGCCTGCGCGACCTGACGGCGCTCGCTTTCCCCAAGGCGGAGGTTCGGCCTGATCCCGAGACCGACGTTCTCGGCCGCCGTCAGATGCGGAAGAAGATTGTGCTCCTGGAAGAGCATAGAGAGCGGACGTTCAGCCGGTTTAAGAGGAAGAAGATCGTGGCCGGCGAAGCGCAGCGTCCCCGATCGCGGCGTCTCGAAGCCGGCAATCGCGTGAAGCAGCGTGGTCTTGCCGCCGCCCGACGGGCCGATCAGGCCGCAGAGCGCGCCGGCCGGCACCTCGAGCCGGTAATCGGCGTGGAAGTCCGGATAGTCGAGCGTCAGGTCAACGACTTCGAGCAAGTGCATCCCCCGCCGACCATTTTTGTGCCGCCAGAAAGAGCGCGAGGACCAGCACCGAGAGGAGCAGCGCGACGGAGGCGGATTCCGCCGTGCGGTATGAGCCGAGCCGCTGATAGAGAAGCAGGGGCAAGGTCAGGATGGTGCCCGACCCGAAGAAGGCGGCAACGCCGAGGTCGCCGAGCGAGAGCGCGGCGGCGATTGCCAGGGCCGCGGCGAGCGGGCGGCGAAGCAGCGGCCAGTCGACCAGCCGCAGACGGCTGAGACCCGTGAGCCCAAGGCTCTCGGCCAGCCGGCCATAGCGCTCGGCGGAGAGGATCAGCGGCGGCTCGACCTGACGCAGCACGAAAGGGAGCGCCATCAACCCATTGATCAGAATGATCAACGGAATGGCGAGCCCGAAGGGATCGGCCACCTTGCGCAAGATCACGAAGAGCCCGGCGGAGACCGCGAGCGGCGGCACTGCGAGGATGAGCCCGCTCGGCAAGGACATGGCAATCGCGCCACGCGCGCGTCCTTCCTGGCGGAGCCGCCGCGCCGATGCCGCAAGCCCGAGGGCAAGCGCCAGCGAGAGGAGTGCTGCGGGCACGGCGATCAGGGCGCTCGTTCCCATCGCGACGGCAACGTCCAGGCGAAAGAGGCTCCGGAGGGCGGCAAGCCCTCCGAGCGCCACGGAGAGAAGCGGCGGAGCGACGAGCAGCGCCCCGACGGCAAGGATTGCGCGGTCGAGCCGGCGGATCGCTGGCACCTCCGCGTCGGGGCGAGCAGCAGGCGTGTTGGCCGTGGCACTTTCCGCCGGCCGTCCACTGAGCCAGAGGATCGGCAGAACCAGCACGGAGCAGATCGCCACCTGCAGCAGCGCGAGCAACGCGGCGCGGGCGAAATCGACGTCGAAGCGGACGGATTCGTAGATCGCGACCTCAAGCGTCGCCGCCCCCGGCCCGCCGCCGAGCGCCAGCACGATGGCGAAGCTCGTGAAGCAGAGCAGGAAGATCAGCGCCGCAAGCGACGGCGCCTCGCGGCGGATGACCGGCCAGTCGAGCACGCGGAAGATGGTCGCCGGGCGCATGCCAAGCTGCGCCGCAAGCCGCCAATGCTCCCCCGGCACCGCGCCGAGCGAGACGAGGAAAACGCGCGCGGCAAGCGGCGCATTGAAGAAGACATGGGCGATCAGGATGCCCGGCAGGCCGTAGAGCCAGGCGCCGGGATCGATCCCGAGCGCGCGCAGCCCTTCGCCAAGCCAGCCGGCGCGGCCGAGCACCGCGACGATGCCGAAGACGGCGACGATCGGCGGCAGCACGCTTGCGAGATTGAGCGCGGCGACGAAGAGGCCGCGGCCCGGAAACGCCGTCCGCCGCGTGAAGGCGAGCGCGATTGCCGCGCCGAGGGTCAGCGACAGGAGGGTCGAAAGCGTCGCCTGCAAGAGCGTGAATCGGATGACCGCGCCGACATAGAACCAGGGTAGCGCCGCGGCGTTCGGTCCGGCCGCAAGCAACAGGCCGAGAAGCCCGGCGGCGACGACGGTAAGGATCAGCGCCAGCGCCAGCAGGCCGGGAAGGAGCTTCATCGCATCGCGGCCATGAACGCCCCCCTCCCGGAAGTCGCGTCGCGCTGCTGCGCGGAATCCGACCTCCCCTCGAGGCGGAGGTTCCAGACCCCCGCCGTGCCGGAGCGCGCCGTCACCTGCTCATCGCAGCGAGCCATTCGTCGATCCAGGCGCGGCGGTTCGCCTCGACCTCCGCGGGGTCCGCGTAGAGCGATTTCTCCGGCTTCCCGAGCCCCTGGAACGATGCCGGGAGGCCGCCTTCGGGCAGCTTCGCCGGGTACATCCAGTTCCCCTCCGGGATCGCCGACTGGAACGGCTCGGAGAGCACGAAGCTCAGGAACGAGTGCGCAAGCTCTGGATTGTCGGTCGCTTTGGTCACCGCGGCGAGCTCGATCTCCATGTAGTGCCCCTCCGGGAAGATCGCCGCCGCCTTGTTCGGGTCGTTCTCCTCCGCGATGTGGTAGGCCGGCGAGGTCGTATAGGAGAGCACCATGTCGGCCTCGCCCTTCAGAAAGAGGTCGTAGGCCTCCGACCAACCCTGCGTAACGGTGACGATTTTCGGTTTGAGCTTGCGCCAGGCATCGGCGGCCTGGTCGCCATAGACCTCGCGCATCCACACAAGCAGGCCGAGCCCGGGCGTCGAGGTGCGCGGGTCCTCGATGACGATTTTCGGCGAGTCCGCGGCGTCGACCAGCGCCGCCAGGCTCGCCGGCGCGTCCTTGAGCCGGGTCTTGTCATAGACGAACGCAAACCAGCCCCAATCGAAGGGGACGAAGGTCTTGTCCGTCCAGGCGATCGGCAGATCGAGACCGCTGGTATCGACCTCGCTCGGCGCGAAGAGCCCGGTCGCCTCCGCGTCGGCGAGCTGGTTGGTGTCGAGTCCGAGCACCACGTCGGCCTTGGTCGAGGCCCCTTCGAGATTTCAGGCGGGCGAGCAGCGTTCCCGCATCGTCGCTCTCCACCCAGTCGAGCGTGCAGCCGCAAACCGCCTCGAAGCGCTCCTTGATGGTCGCGCCCGGGCCGTATTCGCTCGGGAAACCGCTGTAGGTGTAGACGGTGAGCACGGGCTTTTCGTCCGCCACGGCGGGCACGGCGAGAAGCGCGGCGAAAGCTGTGACGGCGAGGCCATGCAACAGCCTCCCCGAGACTAAATTGGCGAAACGGCGTGGTCTTGGCATCGGCATCTCCTTCCGGATGGCGTGAACGGACCGGAAGCCGCCGAGGCGACGGAAATCGAAGGCTATAGGCTGAGGCATGATCTCAATCCCTCCGCCGGCATAATCCGGATCAGGTTCGACGGGTCGGCGGAGATCTCCGCCTCTCAGCCCCTTGGGCACCCCGTGAGACAGCCCGGAAGCTAAGACGCGCCGCCGCCGATGGCAAGCCGGGCGTCCCGGCAAGAAGACGTGCGCGGCCGCGGAAAGCTGCTAAGGTGAGCGCAAAGACCGGAAGGACCGCGTATTCCGCGCCCGCAATGGGCAAGGCGTCCGGACGGCAGGGAGGGTCACGTGCTGGGCTTGAGTATCTGGAAGATCGTCATCATCGCCGGAATCGTCTTCATTCTTTTCGGCAAGGGGAAGGTCTCCGACATCATGGGCGACGTCGCGAAGGGCATCAAAAGCTTCAAGCGCGGCATGGCCGACGACGAGCCGAAGGCCGTCGAGAAGGAAAAGGCGCAGAGCTGATCACTGCCGCGACGCAAGCGCCGGGCCGGATGCCGTGTCGCCCGGCGCGATGCCGAGCGTTTCGCTCACGCCGCCATTGATCTCAAGCACGTAGCGGACCGGCCCCTTTGAGGGGACGCCCCTCTCCGAGAGCGGCGTCGTGCGCTCGGCGATCAACTCGATCGTGCCATCGGCCTTGATGAACAGCATGTCGAGCGAGATGTAGGTGTTGCGCATCCAGAAGCTCACCGGCTGCTCGCTGCCGAAATCGAAGAGCATGCCCTGATCCGCCGGCATCTCGCGACGGAACATCAGGCCGAAGGTGCGCGTGCGCTCGTCGGCGGCGATTTCCACCTGGAACGTGTGCTCGCCGGTCTTTGACGCGATGACCAGGTCATGGCGCGTGTGATCGACCGCCTGCGCGGCAGGAACCGGCGCGAGGAAAAGCAGCGCCGCAAAAAAAGCGAACGGCAGGGGGCGCATAAGCGGCGAAAAGCCCGGGTTCAGTGCGATGCGGGCAGTTGAGAGCCGGAATGGGGCCGGATTTCGGCGGCGGTGCGTCCCTTCGGCCCCTCGCCGTAGCGCACGAGCACGATCTGCCCGGGCCTGAGCTCCGCCATGCCGTAGTGCCTCAGCGTCTCCATGTGCACAAAGATGTCGGGCGTCCCCTCCCCCTCCGTCACAAAGCCATAGCCGCGCATGCGGTTGAACCACTTCACCGTGGCGGTGACCAGCGGGCTTGTCGGCACGACGGCAGAGCGTTGACGCGTCGGCGGCAACTGCGCGGGATGCGTCGCAGTCGTCTCGTCCATCGAGACGACACGGAACGCCTGCAGACCCTTTGGCCGGTCCTGCACTTCGCAGACGACGCGTGCACCTTCATAGGCAGTTTGGAATCCGTCACGGCGCAAGCACGTGACGTGCAGAAGCACGTCAGGCATGCCGTTATCCGGAACGATGAAACCGTAACCCTTAGCGACGTCGAACCACTTGATGACGCCCGAGATCTCGATCAGATCGACCGGAGCCTCGTCCTGCGGCGCAAGTTCGGGCGTGGCGTCGGCGGTCGGTTTGGCCCCCATATGCGAACTCCATCCGAGCCTTCATCTTCGCCGGTCTGCCGCCTCCTGTCGCGTCCGCATCGACAGCGCGCTCCGATTCGAACGTAAGAGTAGCATTGGTGCCACAGTTGGGGGCTTACAAATCTGCCACACTCCACCACTGCTGAACGTCTACTTAACAAGCTGTGGATAGAGCGCCCCAAAAACCGCACCGATCGAACCAGGAACGATCAAATCGGCGAATTGATCCAACGGCGTTGCATCGCGATTGATGATGGCAAGGGCCGCGCCGTTGTGTTTTGCGACGAGCGGCAGCGTCGCCGCCGGCTGCACCTGCAGCGATGAACCGATCACCACGAAGAGATCGGCCTGCTTCGAAAGTGTGCTTGCCTCCTGCAAGGCGTCCTCGGGGACACGCTCGCCGAATGAAATCACCGCCGCCTTGACGAGGCCGCCGCATTCGCAACGCGGCGATTCGCGTGTCGCGTCGATCATTTCGCGCACCGCGTCGAGCGACATCGATTGACGGCAATCGATGCAGCGGCCGTAAGTCGAGTTGCCGTGGATCTCAATGACACGATCCTTCGGCAGACCGGCGCGCTGATGCAGGCCGTCGATGTTCTGCGTGATGACGGCTTCGAGCTTCCCCTCTTCGAAGAGGTGCGCCAGCGCGTGATGGCCGGCATTCGGACGTACGCTGGCGAAGTCCTCGTTCATCTTGAAGCGCCGCCGCCAGTCCTCCAGCCGGGCCGGCTCGGAGGTGACGAATTCGTCGAAGGTGATCGGCTTGATGCCGCGCGTCCAAAGCCCACCGGGGCTGCGAAAATCCGGGATGCCGGATTCGGTCGAGATGCCGGCGCCGCTCAGCGCCACGATGCGCTCGGCGCGGTCGATCAGGCGGCGAAAGGCCTGAATTTCGTCCCCCATTTCGGCATTGCCTTCGATGTCTCGCACCCTATTCTCCCGACCGACGGAAGGAGCCCCAAAATGCGCTATCTGCACACCATGGTCCGCGTGACCGATATCGACCAGTCCCTTGATTTCTATGTGAACAAGCTGGGCATGAAGGAAGTCCGCCGGCACGAGAACGAGGGCGGCCGCTATACGCTGATCTTCCTGGCCGCTCCCGAGGACGAAGGCACGGGCAAGTCGAACAAGGCGCCGCTCCTGGAGCTCACCTACAACTGGGACCCCGAGAAATACGGCGAGGGCCGCAATTTCGGGCATCTCGCCTTCGAGGTCGACAATATCTACGACCTCTGCGACCGCCTGCAGAAGGCCGGCGTCACCATCAACCGCCCGCCGCGCGACGGCAACATGGCCTTCATCCGCTCGCCCGACAACATCTCCATCGAGATCCTGCAGAAGGGCTCGCCGCTGCCCGCCGCGGAGCCCTGGAAATCGATGCCGAACACCGGAAAATGGTAGGCTGAGACCCCATCTGACCAGGACCCGTCGGTGCCTTGTGGGGGCGCGAGCCTCCGCCTATAAGGCGCCGCACGTCAGCGCCCATCGTCTAGCGGTCCAGGACGCCGCCCTTTCACGGCGGAAACAGGGGTTCGATTCCCCTTGGGCGTACCAGCGATTTCAATATGTTAGCTAGGTCGTTGCGTTCCAAGGCCCAACAAATGGCCAATAAAGGAGGCTCAACATGGCCGATAATTTGAAAGCGTGGCAAGCCCGACCGGATACGCATCAACATCAACGAGCAGTGGGAATTTGACCACTGGAAAGAGGCGCTTGGTGTTTCCGGGCAGCAACTCGCCGCTCGTAGTCGGCCACAGTGCCGCATAGGGAGGGCGTTCTCATCGCCGACGCAAAATCGGGGTGGCGGAAGTTCTCCCGCCGATGTGCGGGCCGCTGAGGGGGCCGCGAGAACATAGCTAGGCGATTCGCCGGCGTTGGAAAGCTTGACCTCCATGAACAGGCCGCGAGGAGACGACGAAACCGGCGGCGACAATCTGCTTCTCGGTGTGGTCCTCATGGTCTTTGGCATGGCGGTTCTGAACGCCATGGACGCGATCTCAAAACTCCTGGCCATCGACTACTCTGGCATCCAGGTGGCCTGGGCCCGCTATACCTTCCACCTCCTTCCGCTCGTGTTGCTCGCCGGGCCTGCGCGGCTCAGACGCATGGTCCGCACGATCAATCCAAGGGCGCAAATTATGCGCTCGACCTCGCTCTCAATCTCGGCCGTCTGCATCATCCTTGCGTTCAGCTTAATGCCGCTCGCCGATGCTATCGCCGTGTCGTTCATCGCCCCCCTGATGGTCGTCGCGCTGAGCGCACGATTCCTCGGCGAGAATGTCGGGCCGCATCGATGGGTGGCCGTATTCGTCGGATTCGCTGGCATGCTGGTGCTGGTCTGGCCGAAGGGCAATGTGTTCGAAACCGGGGCCTTGTTTGCTGTTGCATCGGCTGTTTTTTGGGCAATCGGCTTGATGTTTACGCGACACGTTCGCGGCGATGACCCCTGGTCGACCCTCTTCTACACAGCCCTCATTGGTGCGGCGCTCCTGAGCCTTGCGGTGCCGTTCTTCTGGCGCATGCCGTCAATGATGGCCTGGAGCCTCATGCTCGCTATGGGCCTGCTCGGCGGCGTCGCGCACGCACTCATCATTCTGGCATTTCGGAATGCGAGCGCATCATTGCTGGCGCCCTACAACTACACCCTTCTGGTCTGGGCCACGTTCTACGGCTGGCTCCTATTTGACCAGCTTCCAGGCCTGAGGGCGAGCGTCGGGGCCGCGATCATCGTGGCGGCAGGCCTGTATGCCTGGTACCGCGAACGGCTGGCCGCGCAACGACTGCGAGCCCTAGCAATCGAGTGAGAATTTTCGAAGCAATTTACCGGCATGAGCGACGCCCCGGAGTTGCTGCTCGATCACCATCTCAAGACGCTGAAGCTGCCGACCTTCCTGCGGGAATACGAGGAACTGTCTCGCCAGTGTGCCGCCGAGGGGCTGGACCATGTCCGGTTCCTCGCCCGGCTGGTGGAGCTGGAGCTGATCGACCGCGAGCGCCGGATGATCGAGGGCCGGATCAAGGCGGCCAGGTTCCCGGCCGTCAAAAGCCTCGACAGCTTCGACTTCAAGGCCTTGCCGTCACTCAACAAGGCCCTCGTGCTGGAGCTTGCCCGCTCCGAGTATGTCAGCCGCCGCGAGAACATCATCACGGTCGGCAACAGCGGCACCGGCAAGACGCACATCGCCATCGGATTGGGACTGGCGGCCTGCCAGAAAGGCCTCGCGGTCGGCTTCATATGCGTGATGTCAGGGCAGTGCGCCCTTTGTTCATTGCCCAGGATCATTTGCTCCATCGATCATAGTCTCGGTAGCCGGCGGGTTGCTTCTTCATCCAATTCGAAGCGAATCCCTTGAAGCTCTCGATGCGAGAGGACGTCAGCGTGCCATCCTCGCGGTACGGCAAATTGCAGTACGCGCTGGCGTTCGCCATCGACTCCTTGAGCCAAGATGCGTGTCCATCGTGAGATAGTCGCTCGTAGGTCTTCAATTCCCGTGTCAGAACTTCATGGCGGGTAGCGGCAATCTCCGTCTGGAAGTGGAAGTATTCATGCTCGAAAAGAAGCCAATTCTGTTCCAGCTTCATGGGAGCACTCCATCGAGATCGTTTCAGAACGATAGGAGCGTCCGGAAGGCTCATACATATCTACACAACGATCCGCTTGACCGGATTATATGCATTGTGAATATTAATAGCTCGGCGAATGAGAGACGGATGGCATCAGTATCGATCCGCAATGTGCGCAAGGCCTTCGGGCGCCAGGAAGTCCTCGAGGACGTTTCCCTGGAGATCGAGGACGGCAAGTTCGTCGTCATCGTCGGTCCGTCCGGCTGCGGGAAATCGACCTGCTTCGCCTCGTCGCCGGGCTGGAGGACCTATCGTCCGGCGAGATCTGGATCGGCAACGAGATGGTCAACAACCTGCCGCCCCGCGCGCGCGACATCGCGATGGCGTTCCAGAGCTACGCCCTCTATCCGCACATGACCGTCGCCGGCAACATCGGCTTTTCGCTCGGGCTTCGCGGCATTGCCAAACCCGAGATCGAGAAGCGCATTCGGGAAATCCTCAATCTGGACCCCTATCTCGCGCGCTACCCGCGGGAACTCTCCGGCGGCCAGCGCCAGCGCGTCGCCATGGGACGCACAATCGTCCGGCAGAAGTGTTCCTGTTCGACGAACCGCTTTCGAACCTCAATGCGAAGCTTCGCGTACAGATGCGTGTTGAGATACTGGCGCTTCGTTCACGCCTCGACGCCACGACCGTCTACGTCACGCACGACCAGGTCGAGGCCATGACCATGGCCGACATCATCGTCGTCATGCGCGACGGCGTGATCGAGCAGGTCGGCACGCCGCTGGAACTCTGCGATTCGCCTGCCAACACGTTCGTCGGCGGCTTTCTGGGCTCGCCGTCGAATCACCATGGCCGTCGCCGTGCTCAGCTTGCTGCCGACGGTGATCCTAGTGATCGTCCTACAGAAATACGTGGTTCAGGGCCTCGCCGCCGGGGCGGTCAAGGGAGAAACCGGGCATGGCCGTCCTGAAAGTTGCGATCCTCGGCGACCCGGTGCTGCGCTTGCCGGCGGCGCCGGTCGACGATCCGGCCAGCGACGAGGTCGCCGCAATCGTCGGCGATCTGGAGGATACGCTGATCCAGTCGGCCGGCAACGGCATCGCCGCGCCCCAGGTCGGCATCTCCAGGGCGGTGGTCCTCTACCGGATCGCGGAGTCCAAGATTCCGCGCGGGTCCGATATCAAGCCGGTGCCGCTCCGCGCGCTGGTCAATCCGCGGTTCACGCCAACCAGCGACGCCATCATCCGGACAGTCGAGCGCTGCATGTCGGTGCCCCTACTCCAGGGCGAGGTGCCGCGCTTCGCCTCTATCCGGGTCGAGGCGGTCGGCACCGACGGCGCACCCATCACCATCGACGCCGAAGGGTACCACGCCGTGCTCCTGCAGCACGAGATCGACCACCTCAACGGCGTGATGTTCATCGACCGGATGGATGACATGACCACCCTTATGTTCGAATTGGAAGGCCGCCGGGACTACCGAACGTCGGCCTTCATGCCCGGGGCCAACACGCCATGACCGCGCCCGACGATCTCTGCTTCCTGCCGGCGACGCGCCTTGCGGCGATGATCCGCGAACGGGAACTGTCGCCGGTCGAGATCGTGGACGCCGTGTTCGCGCGCCTCCACGCGACCGAGCCGAAGCTCAACGCCTTCATCGTGGTCCTGGAGGAGGAGGCACGGGGGGCGGCCCGCACGGCGGAGCAGGCGGTCTTGGACGGAAATCCGCTCGGTCCCCTCCACGGCGTGCCGATCGGCATCAAGGATTTCATCGACGTCGCCGGCGTTCCGACGACCTTCGGCTCCCATCTCCTGAAGGACAACGTCCCTCCGAACGACGCGGTCGTGACCGCGCGCGCGCGCGCCGCTGGCGCCATTATCATCGGCAAGACGACCGGCCCGGACTACGGGTGGAAGGCGACGGGCGATTGCCCCCTCACCGGCATCACGCGCAATCCGTGGAACCTGGACTACACACCCGGCGGATCGAGCGCCGGTGCCGCCGCGACCGTCGCTGCCGGCGTCGGCCCGATCGCGATCGGCACCGACGGCGCGGGCTCGGTGCGCATCCCCGCCTCGTTCTGCGGAATCTTCGGCATGAAACCGTCCTACGGACGCGTGCCGCAGCCGGGGCAGTCGCCAGCCTCGACGTCCCACACCGGCCCCATGAGCCGCACCGTCGCCGACGGCGCCCTGCTGCTTCAGGTCATCGCCGGCCCCACCGCCGGCGATCCGGTGACCCTCGGGGACACGCCCGCGGACTATCCGGCCCTCCTCGAGGACGGCGTTGCCGGCAAGCGGATCGCCTACAGCCCCGATCTCGGCTTCGCCAGGAACATCGACCCGGAAGTCGCCGAGACGTGCGCCCGCGCTGCGGAAGCCTTCGCCGACGCCGGCGCTATCGTGGAGGAGAAGACGCCGAACTGGGGCAATCCGCTCCCGATCGCGCTCGATCTCTGGCCCGGTATCTGGGCGGCGCGTATCGGCGACAAGGTCGAGAGCCACCGCGACCTCATTGATCCGGCGCTGGTCGCCTGCACCGAGGAAGGCCTTCGCCAGAAGCCGGAAACCTTCGCGCGGACGCTCATGCGCCGCGTCACCTACTGCGAAGGCGTTCAGGGGTTTTTCGACACATACGACTTCCTGCTCACGCCCAGCGTCTCGGTGCCGGCGATCGAGATCGGCCGGTTGCGCCCCGCCTCTTGGGACGATCACGACTGGGATTGGATTTCGTGGGCGCCGTTCAGCTTCCCGTTCAATTTCACCTGGAATCCCGCCGCCACCGTCCCCGCCGGTTTCACCACCGACGGCCGCCCGATCGGTCTCCAGATCGTGGGCCGGCGTTTCGATGACACCGGCGTCCTGCAGGCCGCGGCCGCCTTCGAACGCGTCCGGCCCTGGGCGGACGCCCGGCCGTCGCTCGTCTAGCCGCAGCGGCCGAGCGCCGTCGCCGGCGGCTTCGAGCTTTGCATGCTCCCCACAGACGTCGTCTTCAACGCATTCCACGAGCCCCTGCCCGACCGCATCCCCGCCGCCGGCAAGGGGCTGATCGTCAATATCGGCTTCGGCGGCATCGACCCGAGGCGGGGCGAGTATTACTGCTACATGGAGACGGTCGGCGGCGGGAACGGCGCGCGCGGCCCTACGCCGACGGTCCGGACGGCGTCCAGACCAACATCCAGAACACCGAAAACACGCCGGTCGAGGAGGTGGAAATCAACTACCCGCTCCGCATCAGGCGCTACGAGCTCATCCCCGACAGCGCGGGGCCGGGGCGCTATCGCGACGGCTGCGGCATCCGGCGCGATTTCGAGTTCCTCTTCTCCGACTGCACCTGGACAGTCCTTTCGGACGGGCGCAAGTTCCCGCCATGGGGACTTGCCGGCGGCGGCGCGGGACACCCGGCGCGCTATGTCTACGATCCCGACGGCGAGGGTCGTGAGCTGCGATCCAAGAGTACCATTGACGTCGTGAAGGGCAAGACCGTCCGCGTCGAGACGCCGGGCGGCGGCGGTTTCGGCGATCCGTCAGGGCGTGATCGGGCGGCGGTCGAACGCGATGTCCGCGACGGCAAGGCGACAGAGGAGGGGGCGCGTGCCTACGACGCCGATCGACTATCGTAGCGATTTCCTGGCACCGCCGACCGAGGCGATGATTGCCGCCATGACGGCAGCGGCGCACGAGCTGCCGGGCTTCGGCCTCACCGGCGATCCGACCGTATCCGCGCTGGAGGCGAAGGCCGCCGCGCTCCTCGGCAAGGAGGCGGCGCTGTTCTGCCCAACCTGCACCATGTGCAACCAGATCGCGATCTGGCTCCACTGCGGCCGGGGCGAGAGCGTGCTCGCCGACGAGAAGGCCCACATTTTCCTCGGCGAATCCGGGTCGCTCGCCGCCCTTGCCCGGGCGATGGCGGTTCCGGTCCCTGGCCGCCGCGGCGCCATGGATCTGGAGGAGCTGGAAGCGCGGCTTCACCGTCACGAGATCCAGCGGTCGCGCGCGGCGCTGGTAGTGCTCGAAAACACCCACGCCAATCTCGGGGGCGTCGTAGTGCCGGCGGAATACGGCACGGCCGTGCGTGCGCTCGCCGATGCATGGGGTTTCGCCATTCATCTCGACGGAGCGCGGTTGCCCAACGCGGCCGCGTATCTCAGCCTCACCATGGCGGAGCTGGCGGCGCCGGCCGAACTCGTTGTCGCTGAGCCTCAACAAGGGGCTGGCCGCGCCCGTGGGCGCGGTGCTCGCCGGGCGCGCCGAGTTCATCGCCGAAGCGAACCATGTCCGGCAGCTTCTCGGGGGAGGCTGGCGGCCGGCCAACATTCCCGCCGCCGCCGCGATCGTCGCGCTCGACACGATGCTCGACCGCATAGGCGACGACCACGCGACCGCCCGACGCCTCGGCGAAGGCCTCGCCGCCTGCCCGGGCATCGCGGTCGATCGCGACCGGCTCGACACCAACATCGTCTTCGCCGACATGTCGGCTGGCCCACTGTCGGCCGGCGACCTCGTCGCCGCGCTCGACGGGGAGGGCATCCTGGCCCTCCCCTCCTCAAGCGCGCGGGAAACGGTACGCTTCGTCACCCATCACGGCGTCACGCCGGACGACGTCGAGCGCACGCTGGAAGTCTGCCGGTGCATCTGCGGCTGAGACCGTCTAGCGCGGCGCGTCAGCCTTCAGGATGTTCGTGACGAGCCGCGAAAGATCGACCTTTTCCTGCCAGCCCCAGTCGTTGCGGGCCGCGCTGTTATCGACCGTGTTCGGCCAGGAATCGGCGATCGCCTGGCGAAAGTCCGGCTAGATGCCGTAATGGGCCCTGCCGCGAGCCGGCGGTGAAGGTGGCTGTCCCCCGATAGATGATGGAACTGGGTCCTGACGTGAGTCGGCCCCAAGCATCTGAGATGGAGGACAGCCATGGAACATTATGCGGGAATCGACGTGTCTCGGAACTCTCGAGCGTGTGCATTGTGGACGCGAAGGGGAAGATCTTGAAGGAGGCGAAGGTCGCAAGCGAGCCCGAAGCGCTTGTTTCTTTCTTCGAGAGGCTTGGCTTTCCGGTGCAGCGGATCGGGCTTGAGGCGGGGCCGCTGTCGCAGTGGCTGCACGCCGGCCTGACGCAGGCCGGGTTTGAAACCGTTCTGCTGGAGACGCGGCATGTGAAGGCGGCATTGTCGGCGATGACGGTGAAGACGGACCGCAAGGATGCGCGCGGGCTTGCCCAGCTGCTGCGGATGGGATGGTTGCGGCCGGTGCACGCCAAATCGATACGATCGCGGGAGATGCGGGCGCTGCTGGTTGCGCGCAAGCAGCTTCTCGAGAGACTGATCGACGTGGAACTGAGCATTCGGGGAATCCTGCGCGGCTTCGGCCTGAAGGTAGGTCCGGTGACGCGCAAGGAGTTTGAAGTGCGGATTGGGGAATTAGTTAGGGGTCAGGCCACGTTGGAGCGCGTCGCCGGGGCGATGCTTTCGGCGCGGGCAACTTTGAAGGCGGAGTATGAGAAGCTTCACAAGGCAGTGCTCGCGATTGTTCGTGAAGACGCGGTTTGCCGGAAGCTGATGACAGTGCCGGGCGTTGGTCCGCTGGTGGCAGTTACCTTCAAATCGGCGGTGGACGATCCGCGCCGCATTGTAGGAGTGGTCGGGCGGCCCGACGCGGTTCCGACGCGAAGCGCTCGATGCCACGCCTGAACTCGCCGACCATGGACGGCTCCTCTGGCGCAACGATTTGGCTGGGCGGCGATGGAGCATAGAACAGCGATTCAAGAATTGTAACGGTCGTCGAGTTCTCGAACGTCGGCGAGGCCAATGAGCGCGTTGAACTCATCGAAGCCAATCATGCGTCTCGCGCTTCTCCCGTATGTACCCGTCTTCTTCAGATCGCGGAAGTACTCGCGCAAGGTGAAAACAACAGGATAGAGCACGTCGGCTTGCAGGACGAACCGATAGCCGAGCCGGCGGAGTTCGTCGGGATGAACGAGAGGCGACAGTCCCTTGAACACCCAATTGTACAGAACCGGTCCGGGTATGAGCCTCGGGATCGCCGCGACCTGTTCGATCTCAACGGGCGCCTCGACGAAGATGACGTCGGCTCCAGCTTCGAGATAGCGGTTGCCACGCTCGATCGCATCGTCGAAGCCGGTGACACCAATAGCGTCAGTGCGCGCGAAGAGCAGGAAGTCCTCGCTGGTACGTGTGTCGACGAACGCCTTGATTTTGTTGACGAACTTGTCGGCTTCAACGATCTGCTTGCGGGCCATGTGGCCGCATTTTTTCGGAAAGACCTGATCTTCCAGATGGATGGCCGACCCGCCCGCGCGCTCCACCTCGCGGACGAAACGTATGACGTTTAGATGATTGCCATAGCCGTCGTCACCGTCGACGAGCAGCGGCCGGTCACACACAGCCGCGATACGACGCACCTGATCGACTGTCTCCGTCATAGTCATCAGGCCCACGTCGGGCATGCCGTAGAGCGAGCCCGAAACGTTGTAGCCGCCCACCGCCAACCAATCGAAGCTGAACTCTGCGGCGACGCGCGCTGCAAGCGCGTTGTGGACGCTTACGATCTGGAAGATGCGGTCTGGATCGCGCAGTTCGCGCGGATGGACACGTGGCGGCACGCTTTTCTCCTTCCCTCCCACGAAACTGGGGCTCGTTGCGGCGCAGTGACTGGGCAGTGACGGTCTACCCGGACTCCAGCACCACGTATTCAATAGGGCTTGGCGCTGTCCCCTCGACGTCCATGTGCGCAAAGGTCTCTCTGATCGTCTTCAGGTCGGGACTTGCGACGAACGCGCGGTAATGTTCCTCCGTCTCCCAGGCCGTGAACGCGATCCGGTGGGTCGTGCCGGGCACCGCAAGCAGCATGGCACGCACGAAGCCCTCATGCTTGCGCATGACCGCGATCGATCCTGATCGGAACAGCCGCACCTCCTCACCCCAATATTCAGGTCGGCACTCCCAATGACTCATGCGGACCAGCACCCGCGCCTCCATTATACAGGTTGTATTTTTTAATGCTGGCACGATCGCGCCGGCGGTTCAATGGCGTCGCCTCACAACACGAAACTCCGCAGAACTGCTGGAGTCTCAATGCCACAAAGGCCTAGCGGGACAGCCAGGAGGAGCGCACTTTACCGCGTTAGGTACATCGTGCATAATATTTATGGCCGGAGGCGGAAGCTGGACTGGCCGATCCTTTCAAGAAGGGTGGTCACTCCCTACAGGGGGATATCTCATGAAACATGACGGCGCGTTCGCGCACATCTCCAGACGGCATCTGCTTGCGAGCGCCGCTTCCCTTGCTGGAACGGCATACGCGCCGAACTGGGCCCTGGCGGCCGATGGCGCTTGGTCCATGTCGCCTTCCACGAGCGTCGATTCAGTCAGGTTCTGCGCCTTCCAGGTCGGCGAAATCTACACCGCGATCGCGGAAAGATTCCAGACGGACTGGGGCGTGAAGTTCGACCCGATCTTCGCCCCCTACAACGACTATCAGAACACGATGATCTCGCTCTTCGCTGCCGGAGAGACGATCGACGCCGGCCCCGCCTACATCAACGCCTTCGGCGTGTGGGTGGACCAGGGATTAGTGGAGCCGCTCGACGGGCTGCCAGGGCTCGACGAATACGTCGCCGACTTCACGCCGATCCAGAAGCGCGTCTCTACCTATGACGGGCAAATCGTTGCAATGCCCTTCCACGTCACCTGCTGGGTGTGGAACTACAATGAGGCGCTCCTGAACAGCGCCGGCTTCGACGCGCCGTTCTCCACTTACGACGGGCTCATCGACCAGTGCCTCAAGGCCAAGCGCGACGGTGTGGCTGAGTACCCGATCCTCTGGGTCGCGGGCGCCGGGCCTGAGCACCTGCTCGGAACCTGGGCGACGCTCACCTGGAACATGCACCAGGCGAAATTCTTCGACGACGACGGAAACCATCTGCTTGGCGAAGGCTCAGGCGCACGCGAGGCGCTGAAATGGCTCACCGACACCTTCACCAAGCACGATATCGCCGACCCGGAATCGCTGCGCGTGCAGATGGGTGGATCGGCCAACGCCTTTAAGACCGGCAAGAATATCTATCGCGGCCCTAACCATCACTACGGGCTGAGGCAGCTCGCCGACCCGGCGCAGTCGCCGATTGCCGATGTTGTCCGCGTGCATGGTTTCCCCGGCGACGGCCGCTCGCTCGCCAACGCCTACGTTTACATCATGACCACCGCCAACGGCGACAAGGAGTGGGCGTGGAAGCTGCTCCAATATCTCGGCGGCCGCACCAAGGACGGCGAGCTCACGCAGGCGCGCTTCCTGCTCGAGGATCAGATGTTCGGCAGCGGCTACAAAGAGATCATGGACGGTCCGGAGATCCGGGAAATCTGGAGTTCGCTGGGTCGACGTGCCGAAGCTCCTCGACATCTGGAACAACGCGACGTTCATCGGCGACGTTATGCAGTCCTTCGAGGAGCCTTGGCAGCTCGCCTGGACCGACACGATCAACATCGAAGTTCAGAAATGCCTGCAAGGCAGCATCACCCCAGACGAGGCATGCGACAACATCATTGCCGGAATAGACAGGGCGAAGAAGTCGCTCTAGTCGAATAGGAAGCAGGATCAGGCCCAATGGGCCTGGCCCGTACCTTTTCCGGCAGGCCGGCCGGCCGCGGCGATTTCGTCGGCGGCCGACAGCCAAGGTGGTTTCATGAGTGCGCCACGAAGCAGCCTTCGCGAAATCTCCGCCGCGCGGCTGGCGCTCTTCCTGAACATTCCGACGCTCCTCCTCGTCGCCTTCGTTCTCTTCCTGCCGATCATCTACGCGCTCTATCTCTCGCTCACGCGTGTGAGCATGATCGATCTGCGCCACGGTTTTCCCTTTCCCTTCGTCTATCTCCAGAACTATGAGCGCATCTTCCAAGACCCGCTCTTCCTCACCTCGCTCGCCAACACCGCCGCCTTCTCCGTGTTCGTCGTCACCGTTGAGGTGGTCGCGGGGCTCGGCATCGCGCTCTTGATCGCCAACCATGACGTCTGGCTCTCGCGCGTCATCCGGCTGCTGATCCTGCTCCCCTACGGAGTGCCGCCGATCGCCAACGGGTTGGTGTGGGTCTACATCTACAACTCGCAGTCCGGCTTCCTGAATCGTGTCCTCTACAACGCCGGCCTGATCGACAATTACATCAACTGGCTCGGCAACCCGCAGACCGTCATCTACCTGATCGGCGTCCCCTATATCTGGCGCACGCTGCCCTTCGCGGTTCTCCTGTTCCACGCCGCGCTGCAATCCATGCCGCGCGACTACTCGGAAGCCGCGCAGATGGACGGCGCCGGTTATTGGCGCATCTTCTTCTCCATTACGCTGCCGTTGCTCAGGCCGGTGCTGGCGATCGTCATCATCCTGCGCACGACATTCGCGTTCCTGGTCTTCGACGAGGTGCTGGCCACCACTCAGGGCGGGCCTGGTGACGCCAGCTGGGTCGTTAGCTGGGACGCCTACAAGCGCTCCTTCGACGCACCCTTCGCAATCGGCGCCGGATCGGCGGCCTCGTTCGTGGTGGCGCTGATCTTGATCGCCTTGGCGCTCATATACGTCAAAATCATTTATCGGCGGGTTCAGCTCTGATGGAGATTGTCAGGCAGAGCCGGGCGGGCGTCGTCGCGATCTACGCGGCCAACCTCCTCGTCATCGGCTTCATCCTGTTCCCGATGCTCGCAATCCTCCAAGGCTCCATCATGACGGAGCGGACGACCTACGAGGACTCCTACCGCCTCATCCCCCCGGAGATCACCTTCGACAACTATGCCGTCGTCCTGATCCCCGGCGCGACGCGCGCGGAGGACGTAGAGGGGACCCGCACCTATATCCCGCAGAGCGTGCGCTCGTTCTACCGCGCCTTCGCCAACAGCCTGATGATCGCGGCGTCGGTGACGGTGCTCACGCTGACGTTCGCGATGTGCTCCGCCTACTCCATCGCGCGGCTGCAGACGCGATGGACCACCTGGCTCTTGAGCGGCGCGCTGCTGACACGCTTTCTTCCGGTGATGGTGCTGGTCATCCCGATGTACGTGATCGGCAGGACGGTAGGCGTCACGAATTCCATGCTTGGCGTCATCCTCGCGGAGACGGCGCTCTTCCTCCCCTACGCGATCTTCATCCTCGTGCCGTTCCTCCAGTCGATACCGATTGAGCTGGAGGAGGCGGCCCGCGTCGACGGCTGTTCGCGCGTCGGCGCGGTGGTGCGCATCATCGTACCGCTCTCGACCCCCGGCTTCGCGGCCGTCGGCGTGATTGTCTTCATCACGTCCTGGCACGAGCTGCTGATCCCGCTGGTGCTCAACAACAAGCCGCCCGCAATGACGCTGCCGATGGTGCTCGGCAGCCTGTCCGGCGACGTCCAGATCCTTTTCAACGTCACGATGGCTCTGGCGATGGTCAGCCTCATCCCGACCGTGGCGCTCGTGCTGCTGCTGCAGAAATACGTGGTGCAGGGCCTCTCCGCCGGCGCCGTGAAAGGTTAGCCTGGCCGCCGTCGCTAAGCCGGAAACCGCCAAGAACGCAAGGCACATCGCCCGCGTTGACAATTGAATACACGCGGTGTTTAATTATCGATGTCGCGCCGACTGGTGCCGTTTTGTGGCGCCCAACGTCGGCGGCGGGCGCACAAAGAGCATAGGTGAACCCGCCGTCCAATTCTCTTGGACGCGCCGCAACGGCTCTCACGGATGCGGCCGGGAGAAAGCCGATCTGCTCGGCCGTAGGAGCAGGGCCGGTTCGGCCGCTCTGGAGAATCCTTGGGGGCAACGGATGAATTCCAACGCAAGCGCCGGTCCGACACGCGGGATGGCGATGACGGTGCGCGGACCGGTCAAACCTGAGACGCTGGGCGCCACCATCATGCACGAGCATCTGATCTCCGATTTCCGCAAGGTGTTCGAGGAGGCCGAGGACCCCGAGGAGAAACACCTCAGCTACGAGCCGGTGCAGATATCCAACCTGTCCTGGGTGCTGCGGAATTGGGGCGCTTGCCGCGACAACCTACTGCTTTCCGACGAGAGCCTCGCGATCGAGGAGGCGAAGCTCTTCAAGCATGTCGGCGGCGGCACCATCGTTGAGGTGACCAATGTCGGCCTCGGACGCAACCCGCTCGCCCTGCGCCGCATCTCCGAAGGCGCCGGCGTGCACGTCATCATGGGTGCGGGCTACTACACCGCCTATTTCCATCCCGACGACATGGACGAGCGCACCGAGGACCAACTCACCGAGCAGATCATCAACGACATCTCGGTCGGCGTCGACGGCACCGACGTGAAGGCCGGCATCATCGGCGAGGTCGGCTGCAACTGGCCGCTGCACCCCAACGAGGCGAAGGTCCTGCGCGCGAGCGCCAGGGCGTCGCGCGAGACCGGCGCTCCGATTTCCATCCATCCCGGCGTCGACATCGAGGCGCCGTTCGAGATTCTCGGAGATCCTTCACAATGCCGGCGCCGACGTCGGCCGTGTGGTCATGGGCCACATGGAGCGCACCGGTTTCGACAGCGAGAGCGTCTTGCGCCTCGCCAAGACCGGCTGCGTCGTCGAATACGACTGGTTCGGGCAGGTGATCGCGACTTACCCGCGCGGCCGCGTCGACGTGCCGAGCGATGGGGAGCGGATCAAGCAGATCGTCCGCCTCGTCGAAGAGGGGCACGGCGAGCAGGTCGTCATCTCGCAGGACGTCTGCATGAAGATGCGCCTCGCCTCTTACGGCGGGCCCGGCTACGGGCACGTCGTGCGCTACGTCAGCGAATGGATGTGCGCAATGGGTCTGGAGCGCCGCCACGTCGACGACATCCTACTGAACAACCCGAGCCGCATACTGAGCTTCGCCTAGATCCTTCACAGCGCCATTCGTGAGTACGTCGGCCGGACATCCGGCTTGGCAGCGGATGCGTGCGGAGAAAGCCAAGAACAATGGAAAAAGCCGTCAAAGACCAGACATTCGATCCGATCCTCTTTGAAGTGTTGCGCAACGCCTTGCTGGAGGCAACCGAGGAGATGGCCATCTCCCTGCAGCGCACCGCGTTCTCGACCAACATCAAGACACGCCTCGATTATTCCTGCGCCTTTTCGGACGCCAAGGGCCGCATGGTCGCCCAGGCCTTCGGGCAGCCAGGCCATCTGGTGACGGCGGGCCGCCTCGTCCCGCGCGCCGTCGCCGAATATGGTGCCGATAACCTCAAGGATGGCGACATGCTAGTCGTCAACGACCCGCATCGCCAGGCAAGCCACCTCAACGACATTTTCCTAATCGCGCCCTTTTACGACGACGGGCGGCTTGTCGGTTACGTGACTAATATCTGTCACCACGTCGACGTGGGCGGGGGCGCGCCGGCGAGTATCGGCTCGTTCCGCGAGACCTACCAGGAAGGCATCATCCTGCCGACCGTGAAGCTGGTAGACAGCGGCAAGGTGGATGCCGACCTGTGGAAGATGATCCTCGCTAACGTCCGCGCCCGCAAGGAGGTCGGCGGCGACCTGCGCGCGCAGATGGCCGCCAACACTAACGGCATGGCGCGCCTCAGGGCGCTCATTCGCCGATATGGGCGGGACACCTTCGACTATTACGTCGACCGGCTGATCGAATATACCGAGCGGCGGCTGCGGGTGGAGATCGAGCGTCTTCCGGAAACCACTGTGGCGGCGGAGGCCTTCCTCGACGACGACGGAATCACCGACCGGCCGATCCGCATCGCCGCAAAGATGACGCTTGGCAAGGACCGCGTGGTCTTCGACTTCACCGGCTCCGACGAGCAGCGTGCCGCGCCGATGAACTCCAACATGTCGCAGACCTTCGCGGCCTGCGTCTATGTGCTGAAGTGCCTTGTCGATCCGGACATTCCGGTCAACGAGGGCTTCTACGCTCCCATCGAGGTCATCGCGCCGGAAGGCACGGTGCTGAACGCCAGGCATCCGGGCGCCATCGTCGGCGGATGGGAAGTTTCCATGCGCGTCTGCGAGGTGCTCTTCAAGGCGCTGTCGCAGGTGCTGCCCCAAAGGGTGCCGGCCGGAACGAAAGGCATGATCTGCCACGTCGGCTTCGGCGGGCGCGACCCGCGTTCGGGCGACTACTACACCTTCCTGGAGACGCTGGCGGGCGGCTATGGTGGCCGGCTGAAGTCCGATGGTCCGGACGCCGTCCAGACGCATATTCAGAACACGCAGAACGCGCCGGTCGAGGAGACTGAGCTCAACTATCCGGTTCGCATCACACGTTACGGTCTGGTGCCCGACTCTGAAGGACCGGGCCGCACGCGCGGTGGGCTCGGCCTCTTTCGCGAGTATGAGTTCCCCGACCATGAGCCGATGTTGACGCTACTCGCCGACCGCACGCGCTTTGCGCCCTGGGGGCTCTTCGGTGGCATGGAGGGGCAACTCGCCCACTACCAGAAGATCTCCAACGGCAAGGCCACGACCGTCGGCTCGAAGGGCACGGTGCCGATCGGCCCCGGCGACCGCATCCTAGTCGAGACCTGTGGCGGCGGCGGTTATGGGCCGCCTTGGGAGCGCGATCCCGATCTCGTGCTGCGCGACGTCCGGGAGGAGAAGGTCTGCGTCGAGCGCGCCAAGGACTGCTACGGCGTCGTCGTTGACATAGGGCATTGGCGCGTCGACATGAAGGCGACCGAGACCCTGCGCGCAGCGATGTGCGCCCGCGAGGAACAGCCGTGACCGCACGCTACCGGCTCGGCGTCGACGTCGGGGGGACATTCACTGACGCTGTCCTAATTTCCGAGACGACAGGCGAGGTGTCGATCGCCAAAGTGCCGTCGACGCCAGCCGATCCGTCGGGCGGCTTTTTGAACGCCGTGGACAGCGTCCTCTCCAGGGAGAAGGTGTCGCCCGAAAGCCTGGCCTATGTTGCGCACGGCACGACGGTTGCGACCAACTCTCTGATCGAGGGCAAGGTGCCGCGTACCGCCTTCGTCACCACGGCAGGCTTCCGCGACATGCTAGAGATCGGCCGTCAGGTGCGGCCGTCGCTCTATGACGTGCAGTTCGAGAAGCCGATGCCGCTGGTGCCGCGCGACCTCTGCTTCGAGGTGACGGAACGGCTCGATTTCGCTGGCGACGTGCTGACCCCGCTTGACGAGATGGGCGTGCATGAGATTGCTGCGAAGCTCGTTGTGCAGAATGTCGTGTCGGTCGCCATATGCCTACTGCACGGCTACGTGAATCCCGCTCACGAGCGGCGCGTCGCCGAGATTCTGGAGGCGCATTCTCCGGACATCTCCATCTCCGTGTCGTCGTCGGTGTGTCCGGAGTTCCGCGAATATTTCCGTGCCAGCACTACCGTCATCAACGCCTGCGTCCGCCCCGTCTTGGCGCGCTATCTCGACGGCATCGAAAGAGAGCTGCGCAAACGTGGGGTCGGCGCTGAGCTACTGATCATGCAGTCAAGCGGCGGCGTGCTCACCTTTGAAAGCGGCGCGAGCAAGCCCGTCTACATGGTCAAGTCAGGGCCGGCGGCGGGTGTCATCCTCTCCTCGTTCGTGGCTGAGACGCTTGGCAAGTCCGACGTCATCTCCTTCGACATGGGCGGCACGACTGCAAAAGTCGGGCTTATCCTCGACGGGCGGCCGACCATCACCAAAGAATATGAAGTCGGCGCACATGCCATCCCCGGGCGTGGTCAGGCGCGCGGCAGCGGCTATCCTATCCGCACCCCGGTCATCGACCTCGTCGAGATAGGCGCCGGCGGCGGCAGCATTGCCTGGGTCGACACGGGCGGCAGCCTGCGTGTCGGGCCGCAAAGCAGCGGCGCGGCGCCGGGTCCGATTTGCTATGCAAAAGGCGGCGATCAGCCGACCATCACCGACGCCAACGTCGTGCTCGGTCGGCTCGACCCGGAGTTCTTCCTAGGCGGCGAGATGCCGCTCGACGTGGAGGCGGCGAAGGCGGGCATCGAAAAGCGCTGCGCCGAGCCGCTTGGGATGGACGTGCTGGAATGCGCCCACGGCATCGTTGAGATCGCCAACGCGGAGATGGCCAGCGCGCTGCGGATCATCACCGTGCAGCGCGGCTACGATCCGCGCGAGCTGACCATGGTCGCCTTCGGCGGCGCTGGGCCGATGCATGCGAACCGCCTCTGCCAGGAGATGGGCATCCCGCTCTTGGTGGTGCCGCCGAGCCCGGGTACGGCGTCGGCGCTTGGCGTGCTCGTCACCGACTTGAGGCACGAATATTCCGTCACCCGGATCCAGCGCCGCGGAGAGGAGCATCTGGGAGGGATCAACCGCATCTTCTCCGACATGGAAGCGGAGGGCAGAGGCGCCCTGCTTCGCGAAGGAATCCCGGAGAGGGACATCGCGTTTCGCCGGCAGATCGAGACGCGCTATGCGGGCCAGTCCTTCGAGATCGCAGTCGACTGCCCGCCAGGCGAACTCGCGCGAAGCACGCTCGATGCGATTCACGACGAGTTCCATCTCGAGCACCTGCGCTCCTACGGACACAACTCTCCAGAGGAGATGACGGAGCTGGTGAATTTTCGTGTCACCGCCGTCGGTAAGATCAAGAAGCCGACCATGCGTGCGATTGGCATGGCGACGGAGCCCGTCGCTACCGCCAGCAAAGGCACGCGGCCGGTCTGCTACGACACCCTGGGCGACTATGTCAGTACCGTGATCTATGACCGCGGACGCCTGCAAGCCGGCCACCGGCTGGACGGACCGGCCGTGGTCGAAGAGATGGATTCCTCCACGCTGGTGCTTCCCGGCTACGTCGCCGAGGTCGACGGCTTCGGCAACCTGCTCATCTCGCTGACCGCCGCAGATACGAGATAGCCGAAGCCATGGCCGGAAGCGGAAGACGGATTCTCGTCACTGGAGCCCTCGGGCAGATTGGGACCGACCTCGTTCCGGCGCTTCGCGAACGATACGGCGCCGACCAGGTTGTCGCCGCCGGGCACCACAAGGCGCCCTCGGCGGCTTTTCACGCCGCCGGGCCCTTCGTCACCGTGGACGTCGTCAACCCGGAGGCGCTGGAAACGATCATCACGCGTCACGAGATCGGCACGGTCTACCATCTGGCGTCGCTGCTCTCCGCCGGCGGCGAGGAGGCGCCCGACCTTGCGTGGAACGTCAACGTCAACGGACTAAAGGCCGTGCTCGACGCCGCTGTGAGGCACAAGCTCGACCAGGTCTTCTGGCCGAGCTCCATCGCCGTCTTCGGGCCCACGACGCCGCGCTTCGCGACGCCGCAGCACACCGTGCTTGAGCCGACGACCATGTATGGCGTCACCAAGGTCGCCGGCGAGAACCTCTGTAACTACTACTTCCATCGGCACGGATTAGACGTGCGAAGCCTGCGCTATCCCGGCCTCATCACGGCGAAGACGTTCTCTGGCGGCGGAACGTCCGACTATGCGGTGGAGATATTTCTCGAGGCGACCAAGCATGGGCGATATACCTGCTTCGTGGAGCCGCGCACCACCATGCCGATGATGTACATGGACGACGCCGTGCGCGGTACGATCGAGTTGATGGCCGCCGACGGCGACCGCCTCACGGTGCGCACCAGCTACAACATCGGGGCGCAGAGCTTCAGCGCGGCTGACCTAGCCGCGGCAGTGGGCCGGCGCATTGATGGATTCCGCTGCGACTACGAGCCAGACTTCAGGCAGGCCATCGCCAATTCATGGCCCGACTCCGTCGAAGATTCGGCCGCGCGGCAGGACTGGGGGTGGTCGCCGCATTTCGACCTGGAGGGGATGGTCGACGCGATGCTCGACGAGATCCGGCGCAGCCCGCCGGCTCACTGAGTTCCAAGCGGCATTTCCTGTGACCGTCCTTTCGCCAGTCGCCGCCGGGTCCTTCTGACCGTCTTCTCGATCAGCTCGTCGAGCGCGTTGGGGTCCTCAAGGTGCGTGGTCTTGGCCAGCGTCATCTGAACGTAGCGCGACACGCGGCTCCGGGTCAGATCGGCGTGGTCGCTGGCAACCTGATCCCCGGTCTCTGAATCGCGGCGCTCGATCGCATCCACCATGCGTGTGTGCTCGTCGTTGACGCGCGCGGCGTGGTCCTCGAAGGTCTCGCCTTCCAGCGGCGACGCAAGCAGCACCGCATGCGTGATCCGCAAGCACCCAGGCATCAGCGAGCGGTTCATGTTGACGAGATAGCGGTTGCGCGAAGCGACCGCGATGGCGACGTGGAAGTCGTTGTTGGAGCTGCTCATCCGCGTAAGATCGTGAGCTTCCGCAGCAACCGCGAATTCCGCTGCCAGAGCGCGCATCGTCTCGATCTCGTTGTCGCGGCGGCGGATGGCCGCCCATCGCGTCGTGACCCGCATGCACAGCTCCAGGCCTTCGAGGAGCTCCGGAACCTCGTTCATGTCGAGCGACGAGACGCGCGCGCCGCGGTTTGAGCGCAGATTGACCAGGCCGTCATTAGACAAATTGATGAGGGCTTCACGCACCGGCGTGCGCGAAACGCCGAACTTCTCTACCAGCGCGTTCTCATCGAGGTCCGATCCCGGCGGCATCTCCAGATTGAGGATGCTGTTTCGCACCGAGTCGTAGATGAGCTGTGCTGCTGTGCCCTTGGGGCGACCGACCGGTCGCCTAGCCTTCGTCTCCAACGTCTCCTCCAATCCACGGCGTCAATGAAGGTGGTCCCGCAGCCGACCACGTTTCCGGTACCGAACGATATACCTTATGCTGCTTGATACACGGAAGCGCAGTGCGGAAATCGGCTGAAATCCTCGCATTCTTCAGATCGCGACCTGAGAGCCTGAGGGGTCAATTCGGGCTCGCCGACCAAATGCTCTTTCTTTGAGTGAGCATCGGGTCAGCCGCGCGGGATCTCGACGCTCAGCAGCGGTGCGTGCTGCTGGCACCCATAGGTGTCGCGCTCACCCGGCCCGCCGGAGACGTGCGGCCTGACAATCGTGAACTTCACCCCCCGCGCGAAATCGTGCCAGACGACGTGCAGGACTTCCTCGACCGGAACCCCGTAGAGCCGGGAGACGAGCGACCCGGTGATCACTCCGGAGCGCTTGACGCGCTCATAGGTCGGCTGGTCATCGAAGAACACATCGAACGTCAGCTGGTAGGGCCCAGCGTTCTTGCTGCGCAGCACGCTTGCAAGCGAGCCGAGCGTGTCCGTTCCGCTGCTGGTCATGGCGTCCTCGCGAGGCACTGCTTAGCCGAACTCCACCATCTCGACCGGAAACAACGCGCGTGGATCGTCCGTCTCCATCAGGTGGTGGACGCAGAACCTGTAGACCGGGCCGCAGGGGATCGCGCTCGGGGCCATCGGCGTGGCGAGATTGGCACCGGTCGCCTTGATGCCCTTGTACTTGTAGTGCTCGATCGACGAGCGGACGTAGGCAAGAATCGCGTTCGCCGCGTCCTGCGAGCGCGCCACGATGTCGATGACCAGCCCGACCTCATGCGAGGTGACCGTCTTTGTCGGCTCGAGCTGCCCCATGACGCCGTCGCGCCCGTAAACGATGAAGTCGAGGTTGTAGGCCGCCTCCCCGCCGCTCGGGAACTCGTCCTCCGTGGCGCGCCGGACACCGGCGATAACCGCGTCAAGCTCGCGGATCAGGATCGGATCGCGAATGCCGGCGACCATCATCGAGCGGTAGCCGGCAAGCGACGAGCCTTCCAACACGACGGTGTGGGCATCGGCGTCGTGCCACTTGGTCCCGGAGACCCGCACCCAGCCGTCGTCCAGCTGCTCGAACCGGCAGTCGCCGGTCCACACATGCCCGCCCGGAAGGGTCAGGCGCAGCGGGTGCGATTCCTCGTAGAAGCTCTGCGCAGCGACGGAGCTCGGCGTGCACGTCACGTGCGGCAACGGCGAGCCGACGACGAAGTGGTCGTCGCGGATGATGCCGGTCAAGCACTCCGCTGCCCCATGCGTGGCCTCCGAGCACATCCCGCCGCATTCCAGGATCTGCCCCATGTGCCAGGCGAGCCCCTTGGGGAACCCCTCGCGGATTGCCACGGACGCAAAGATCGCCGCATCGCAGCAGCGGCCCGCGAGCACGATATCTGGATCAAGGTCGAGGGCCGCGATCAGCGGCTCGACACCCATCAGCCCGACAATCCGCGTCGCCGCGTCGATGACATCCTCCGTCAGGGCCGGCTCCGGTCCGAGCGGACGCACCTTGCCGGCATTGAGCATCGACTTGACCGTCGCCTTGTCCTGCTCCGCGTGCACGACCGCCACCTTCAGCGTCAGCCCTCTCTGCTTCTGCAGCTCGCGAATTATGTCGAGCAGCCAGCGTATGCCCGGCTCCGAGCCGGACGTTCCCGCCGATCCGATGACGAGCGGGACTTTCCGCGGCAGGCTGGCTTCGAGGATGTAACCGAGGTCGCGCATGGTGGTGGGCCGGCTCGCGTCGACCCCTCCGGTGCCGAGGCTGTGCGGCCCCAGGTCGGTGGAGCCTGCATCGACACCGATGACGTGCGGCTGCAGCGCCAAGTTCTGCCTGAAGCTTTCGAGCGGGAAGCCGAAACCGAGCATGCCGGTTGGCACCAGGACGCTCAGCTCCCGTTGATGCGGCGCTTCCATCGCCTCTCGGTCCCTGGTTTTAGTGCCGCTCTCGATTCGAGATCGCTCCGCAGTGGTCGACCGCTGTCGAGCGCCCCGCTTATAATACAGTCAGTATTAATTATCCATCCCAAGATCGCTTGCCAGAGCACGCCATGAAATATACACACCGAATCTATTCTCGCGGCGCCCGCGCGGTCGATGGGAGCCGTACACCAAGGAGAGCCGGCAACTCGGAGAGCTGGATGAGGCCCTCGAGTTGGGCCGCAGCGTCACCGGTGCGGACCGCCATTGTCTTCTTCGTCCTCGTCTAAATGATCCCGAACCACGCTCAGGGACCCTACTCTTCGTGCAAAACCGGAGGCTGGCCGGCGGCCGGCCTCCGGTTCGGGAATATGCGCTTCGTTATTCGTCGAGCCAAACCGTGCGGTAGTCGATTTCCCAATCAGCGGCACGAACGAAGCCCTTCACTTTTGAGGCAAGCGCCATCGGAAAGGTGTCGTTCACGATCGGCGCGTGATGCATCTGTTCCTTCTCGCGTTTCACCGCCTCACGTATCAGCCGATCTCGCTCGTCAGGGCTGGTAGCGACTATGGCCTGGTCCAGAAAGGAATCGAAGACTTCGTCGGTGTGGTGTCCTGAATTAGCGTGCGATTTGGAATATGCGGACTGGTATATCCAGAAGTCCGTGTTTGCACCCCAGGAAATCTGATTCATACCCACGCCGGGTTCGAGGCCCGCCCACCAGCGACCGCCGTAGGTATTCCACTCGAAAGTCCGTATCTCCATCTTGATTCCAACCGCTGCAAGGTTCCGCTGGATCCATTCCGCCATGTCAACGGGAATCATCTGGCCGGATCCCGCCGTCGAGGTTTCGTACACGGTGGAAAACCCGTCCGGATAGCCAGCCTCGGCAAGCAACTGTTTCGCCTTCTCGGGATTGTACTCGTAGCCTGTCCAGTCTGGTGGCGGGTTCAGCGCCCTGGAGGTCCTTACACAGAAGCAGATCGCAGGTTGCGCAGTGCCGCCGAGAAGCGTCTCGCTCATACCCTTGCGATCGATCGCGAGACTTACCGCCTCGCGCACCCGCACGTCGCTGAAAGGCGGTTCCGAGTGATTGAATTCAATATACCAGACATGCGGCGTGATTCCGCTTTCGACAGAGAAGCCATCCTGCTTGAGTGACCCTATCTGGTCCGGCAGCAGCGCTCCAATCACATCTACCTCGCCCGCGCGCAGCGCGTTAACCCGCGCGACCGGCTCCTGGATGGGCTTGAAGATGAGCTTGTCGAGGTAGGGATACGGTTTTGCCCAGTAGTCGGGATTCTTTTCCAGTACTACACGCTCGCCCTTCACATTCTCAACGAACCGAAAGGGTCCGGTCCCGACCGGATGATTCTGCACATCTTCGTTGCCGTAGGTCTCCACTGCCTGCGGGCTGATCATCCAGGGCAACCCAGCGCCGGTGCTGGAGGCCAGCAGCTCCGAAAAGAAAGAAAAAGGCTTGGAGAACGTCAGCTTTACGGTGTAGTCGTCCAAGATGTCCACGCTCTCCAGGCCGATGAAGACTGCGGACGCCAGTGAAGACGCGGCCTCGAAGTAGTATTTGAACGACTTGTCCCAGACCCGGCGGATGTTGAAATCAACGGCCGCGGCGTTGAAGTCGGTACCGTCGTGAAACTTCACGCCCTTTCGTAGATGGATCGTATAGACCAGCCCGTCAGGCGAAACCTCGTACCCGGTTGCCAGTCGCGGGACTATGGCTGGTGGATTGCCATTGCTCGGCACCGTGTTGTCATATGCGAACAGCTTCTCGAAGATCTGGTCGTTAATCTGATGCGTCAGGCCAGAGTTGCTGAGATGAGGATCAAGGAAGCCTGGTAGTCCCTCGACAGCTACTACCAGAGTGCCGCCATTCTTGGGCAGAGCGGCCGCGCCGCTCACGGTGGCGATGATGGCGCCGATGAGCAACGCCGCTCGAAATAGTGTATGCATCCCGTCCTCCTCTGCTTCGCTTACACCGATATTCCTGCTGCGGCCTCACTGATTGCCGCTGGCGCCGGCATCGTGCTCGAGGATGTGCTTCGGTTAAGCTCGATCTTAGCGGCTGCCGAAAAAAGCCTGCCCTCCTCCCACCGTCGACCGACGAGTTGAATGCCAATTGGCAGGTTGTTCGAGCCGATCCCGCAGGGGAGAGTCAGCGCCGGATGGCCTGTGAGATTCAGCGGACAGCAGTTCTTGTTTAAGTCCGCGGCACCGCGGCCTTTCCACGAACCGCGCTCTTTTGTTTCCGTCAGCGGGACCGCCTTCACATGAACTGTCGGCGTGACCAGGATGTCGTAAGTCTGAAGAATACTATCGAGATCGGAAGTAATCGTCAGCCGGGCGTTCTGGGCCTTTGACCAGTAGACGTTGCAGTAATCTTGCCTGAGATATTTGCCCAGGATCATCAGCACTTTGAGCCGCAGAGGGAAACCGTCACTACCAGCTCTCCGCGCTCGACCGTACGCCTCCTGCCAGCCGGGATCGCATCGGCCCCCGCGCCAGAACCCTTCTTGGTCCGATTCCACCATCGCGGAGATGGAACTGCCTAGCAGGCCGAAGAGGATCGCTCCGCAATCCTGCCACCACGGGATAGAGAACTCTTCGACCTTTGCGCCGGCAGTTTCGAGCCGCCGCGCCGCCGCCCGCACGCTTTCGTTCACGTCCGCTTCGGAATCGGGCCATTGCATCGATTCCGAAATCACCCCGACTCGCATGCCTGATATCGAGCCGGTGAGCGCCTTGCTGTATTCCTCCGTCCTTATCGGCCCCCGTACCCATTGCGGGTCTTTCGGATCGTCACCCGCAATCGCCTCGAGCGCGAGAGCAAGGTCTTCGACGGTGCGCGCCATCGGGCAAACACTATCGATCGAGTGGTCGAGGTATGTGATGCCATAGCTCGGCACGAGCCCGTGCGTGGCCTTGATAGCTACACCTCCGCACCACGACGACGGTATGCGGGCGCTGCCCGCTTGATCGCCGCCAATGCCGATATCTACCTGCCCTGAGGCAATTGCCGCAGCACTGCCGCCTGAGGAACCTCCGGCCGAATAGCCGGGATTGCAAGGATTGAGAACAGGTCCAAAATCGCCGGTTTCACTCGTCGCGCCCATGGAGAAGTTGTCCATGTTCATCTTCCCGACGATCGTCGCACCTGCATCGAGCAACCGCTCGACAACCGTCGCGTCGATCGAAGGAATGTAATCGCCCATCAAGAGCGACGCATTGGTCATCGGGACATCGGCAAGCCGAACGTTGTCCTTCAGTCCCACTCTTTTTCCGGTGAGTTTGCCTGTGGCCCCGCTCTTGACTGCACAGATCCGAACAAACGCGTTGAACGGATCCTCTGCCCGGGTAGGCCGGCGCCCGGGGTCCCGAGCAGGACGGTCCATCGGAGCATCCACAATTCGAATTGCGTCGATGCGCTCTATCTGTTCCAGCGTCTGATCTATCAGCGCGCCAATGTCCTCCGCGTCTTCCTCGTCGAGCCGCATGTATTCACTCGCCGCCAATGATTGAATGCGCTGCGTCGTCGGCCTTCGGATGGATCTGATCTGATGAGTTCCGCGCACGACTTACCCGTCCAGCGCAGGCAAAATTGCCCGCGCACCAAAACCTACCGATTTTATACACGGTGTCAAATAATAAGGATTAAAGTGGCTCGGCATCAGGTGGACACCTCCGGATACCGTGATCAGACCGGCGCCTGAGGAAGCCACTGCGGGCGCGGCGCGGTTTCTGGCCGGCCTTGGCTGTCTGTTTGTGGCTTCAGTTGCTTCAGCTTCGGTTCGGAGCCGTTATCGCCTCATGCGGGCGCACTTCTCCTGTCGAGCCAGCACCATCGCTTCATGTTGAAGGCCATATTGGTCAGCGTGATCGTCGCTTCGGCGCGGGCGATGCCGATGGTGCGGATGAACAGGCCCATCCGGCCCTTCTGCTCGGCGAAGACATGCTCGACACGGGCGCGGACTTTCGATTTCGTCGCATCGGCCCGTGCGACAGCTTTCGGCATCGGTTTGCCCTTCGGCTTCTTGCGATGGATCCGGCTGACCCTGCCGGCCTTGCTCAGATACGCCTCGTTGGCCGCCGAACGATAGGCGGTGTCGGCCCACACGTCCGAGGCGGTGTTGGCCGGGTCGATCAGCCCCTCGCGCAACCGCGCGCCGTCATGGGCGGCGGCATCGCTCGTTTTGTGGCGGCGGATGATGCCGTGCCGCCGGTCGATCGAGATGTGGCTCTTGTAGCCAAAGACGGGAATGGCGATGTCGATCTGCGGCTCGCCGTCATCCTTCGGCCTGGCCTTGGAGAACTTCACCGTCCAACGCGCGTCGCGGTCCTTCTGGCGCAGCTTCGACGGCTTGTCGGTCCAGGGCGCAGGGATCGTCCCCGCCTTGATGGCTGCCTTCTCGCCATCCGTATTGCGCTGCCTCGGCGCGGCAACCAGGGATGCATCGATGATCTGGCCGCCCATCGGCAGATAGCCGGCCGCATTGATCGCCCCGACTTTGATCTCTTAGCGGCTCGTTGCCAGGGCGGCACCGAGAAGTTGCTTCGTATACTCTTCCTGCGGATTGTGAAGCAGCTCATCTGTCGTGTTGAGCTCTACTATCTTTCCCGCGCGCATTATTGCCGATCTGTCGCACATGAAGTGAGCTACGTTCAAATTGTGAACTACAAACAGATACGTAAGGTTCAACTTTTGCTGGAGGTCCTTCAGCAGATTGAGTATTTGAGCTTGCACCGAAACGTCAAGCGCAGAGACGGGCTCGTCCAGGAAAACGAAGTCGGGCTCGATCGCTAACGCTCTCGCAACTCCGATCCGCTGGGCTTGCCCACCACTGAATTCGTGCGGATACCGGGACGCGTCGGCAGGAGAGAGTCCGACCATGGAGAGAAGCTCCGCAACTCGCGCGGCGCGCAGTCTGCGCGAGCCGAAATCAAAATTGATGAGTGGCAGCTCGAGGTTTGCTCCGATCGTCTTTCTCGGGTTCAGCGAACCGACTGGATTCTGAAAGACCATCTGCATCCGGCGGCGCAGCGGGCGATATTGCTTCGGGTCGAGTTTTGTGACCGACTGTCCGTCATAAATAATCTCCCCCGCTGTCGGCTTGGTTAAACCCAGAACTATTCTGCCGAGCGTCGATTTGCCTCCACCGGACTCACCGGCAAGACCGAAGGTTTCTCCGCGCCGGATGTCGAACGAGACGTTGTCGACCGCAGTAGTCTTCCGACCGTCACGTCGGGTGAAATCTTTTGATATTCCCGTGACCGTGATGAAGGTATCCGCGGACGTCATGCGCCGGCCTCGGTTGCCGCATATAGCCAGCACCGTACCATTGATCCGTCATCGATCGCGAAGACAGGCGGATTTTCCTTGTGGCAGATTTGCATCGCGCGGGGACATCGCGGCGCAAAACGGCATCCCGTTGGCAGGGCAAACGGGGTAGGCGGCTCTCCGGAGATCTGCGAGAGGCGTTCTGTCCTTCGGTGCAGGTCCGGAACCGAGCCTATGAGGCCACGCGTGTACGGATGCTTGGGTTCATTCAACATCACCTTGGCATCAGCCCATTCCACCGGCGAGCCCGCATACATCACCACGACGCGGTCAGCCATGAGAGCGACCACGCCGAAATCATGTGTGATCAGCCACAGCGCCATGTTCGTGTCACGTTCCACTTTCATCAGAAGCTCGAAGAAGTCGCGCTGGGCAATCGCGTCGAGCATCGTCGTCGGCTCGTCGGCAATCAAGACCTGCGGCTCACCGAGCAGAGCCATCGCCAGCATCATTCGTTGATTCATGCCCCCGCTCGTCTCGTGGGGACGGCTCTGCAGGACGCGGGCTGGCTCGCTGATATCAAGACGCGCGAGGAGGTCCGTGATGATTGCCAACCCCTCGGGCCTGCTGACGTCTCTGTGCTTCCTCAGCGTCTCCATCAGCTGACTGCCGATGCTGATCATCGGATTCAGCGCCGTGTACCGGACTCTGAAAGACCATTGCGATCCGCCTGCCTCGAACATCGCGCATTTCGCGGGCGTTTTTCGACATCAGGTCTTCGCCATTGAAGAGAACCTGTCCGCGGACGATCTCGGCCGGCGGCTCGCGCAGCAGCCGAAGCGCGGCAAGGGCGGTGACACTCTTGCCGGAACCCGATTCCCCCACCACTGCGACGACTTCGCCCTGCCACAGGTCCAAGTCTACGCCTTCCAGCGCTTTGATGGTGCCGCGCGGTCCGTGAAAATGCACTGTCAAGTCGGAGAGGCGCAGAATTGGGCGATCCGGCTGAATCTTGTGCTCCGTCTCGGTCGAGTGCTTATTCACTACCGCGGGGGCCCCAGTCACGAGCGACCACTGCGATGACAAGGATCGAGGGCCGCTTGAATCCCGTCGGCGGTGAGGTTGAACGCCAGCGCCAATACAATGATCAATATCCCGGGGAGGGTCGCCAGATGCGGCACCTCCCTCAATACGAAGCGCCCGTCTGCCATCATGGTCCCCCAGTCGGCGACGGGCGGTTGTACGCCTACGCCGAGAAAGCTCAGACCTGAGGCCATTACGATTAGCCCACCAATTCCGGTCGTCGCGTAGACGAGCAACGGGGGAAAGACGTTTGGCAAAATTTCGCGGATCATCAGCCGCACTTCCGGGGTCCCTGCTACCCTTGCTGCCTCGATGAAATCACTCTCCCGCACGACGATGGTCTCGATGTAGACGAGGCGCGCCATATAGGGGACGAACACGATCGCAATCGCGAGCATCACGTTCAAAAGGCCGGGCCCTAAGACCGCCGCGACAGCGAGCGCAAGCAGAACCGGGGGAAAGGCGAATAGAACATCAAGTGACCGCATGATGAGAAGTCCCGAGCACCTTTCCGCCCATTGCAGCTGTCAGCCCCAAGAACAGGCCGAGTGCCGCCGATACCACAACCGGCAGCAGCGCGACGGTGATCGTAACGCGCCCCCCCCATATCAGCCTGCTGAGGATGTCCCGGCCTTGCCCATCGGTTCCAAGCAAGTGGCCCGCCGTCCCCATTGGAGCGAGCCGGCCGGCGCCGAGATCGGCAACGAATGGATCGCAGGGGGCAATGAAGGGTGCAAACAGCGCACTCCCGACGAAAGCCAACACCATCAGAATTCCGATGAGCGCGGGGCGATTTCGGATCATCGCCCTGAGCGCAAGCCGCCATTGCGAAGGGTTGCGCGGCTCCGAGCGGCTGCGCTCAACTCCGCCTGGTATTGTCGCTCTTCTATCGAGCACCGCGGCCGGCCTCAATTGCTCGTGGGTCGATCCAGGCTTGGATCAGGTCGGTGAGCAGATTGATCACCACGAAGAGCGTGCCAGTCAGAAGTATGACCGCCTGAATCACGGGAACATCGCGAGCGCCCACGGCTTCAAAAATCAGGAAGCCGATCCCCGGCCAGCTGAAGATGACTTCCGTAAACATCGCGCCGCTGAAAATTGCTCCAAGTTGAAGGCCCGTAATGTTCACGATCGGTGCGAGAACGTTGCGCAACGCATGCCTGAGAACAATTGTGGTCTCGGACAAACCGCGAGCGCGGGCGGCTTGGATGTAGGTCTGGCCCAAAGCCTCCGCCATTGCCGATCTCGTCAGGCGGAAGATGACCGCGATCGGGATGAGTGCTGCTGTGCAGGCCGGCAGGACTACATGCCAGAGCAAGTTGGGGAGCTCGCCCTCATGTCCCGTACTGTACATTCCTGAAGCCGGGAAAATTCGGAATCTAAGGGTGAACAACTCAATAAGGAGCAGGCCAAGCCAAAAGACCGGCGCACTCCCGAGAACGACGCAAAGACCGTTCAACGTGCGATCGAGCAACAAGTCTTGCTTTACAGCAGCGACAACTCCCCCGCTAAACCCGATCACGAGCGCAATCACGAAGCTTATTCCCGCGAGGATACCGCTGTTCACGGCGCGCTCAGCGAGAATCTAAATCACCGGACTTTGGTAGGTTATCGAATTACCGAAATCTCCATGGAGAACACTCCAGAGCCACAGGAGATATTGAACCGGCACGGGTCTATCCCAGCCCATCTTTATCAGGAATGCACTGCGCGCGGCGGGAGTTGCCCAAGGTCCGAGGAGATAAAATCCGGGATCGCCCGGAAGTATCTTCATGAGAAGAAATCCGATTACAGAGACGCCAAAGAGTATCGGTATCACCGATCGTATGCGCCGCCCGACGAACGATATCATGGCAAGCTCTGGCGATGACCCCGTGCAACGACACCAGGCCCGATGGGAAAATAATTGGGCTGGTCAGCGCCACGAGGCAAGCCAGTCATCGTTCACGGTCCTCACGCATTTGCGCTAGGTCAATTGGAGCGTATCGCAATCGGTATCCTTTGTGTATTTAATTATCCTCTGAGGCAAGCCGGCACATCGCGCAAGTCGCGTGAGGCACGTTCGACGTAACGGCACGCTTGCGCGAAGTGTGTGACCTGATGGGGTGGACGGCCTCCGGTCGCGGCATCGAGGTGCCATAGTGTGGCTGTCACAGTCACATGAGGGAGAGCCGTCCATGGAGAAGATTACAACAATCGGCCTGGATATCGCCAAGCATGTCTTTCAGGTTCATGGCGTCGACGCCGCCGGCGCGGTGGCGGTACGGCGGAAGTTGCGGCGAGACGACGTCGTCGGCTTCTTTGACACCACGAAGACGTCAACATCCGCCTCGCTTAGCGGAGCAATCATCGTGTCTCTTCGATATGATCCCGTCAGGAACGTATCGATGACAGCAAAATCCCTTTCAATCACCTCCCGGACGTTCGTTTGTCGCGTCGAGACAGTCGTCGTTTGAAGGTCAGTGATTTCTGGGTTGGTGCGAAGCTTCGCGAAAGCCTCAGCTACTGTTTTGACCATCGCCTTCCGCCTCGCGTTCTGCCTCCAACCGCGCCTGATCAAGCATGAAGGCCAAGAGGTCGAGGTCATTGCGCTGGGCAACCTCGACCAACCGTCCGAGCGCTTCCGCAATTTCAGTGGCTGCCAACGTCGGCTGGACCGGCATTCTTCATCCGCTGGCTCTTACCTGTGCTTCTCATAACAAGATGATCCGTGCGCGATCATACAGCATATGTAGCCCCAATTGGCTCGTGATAGGTTCTTCTGTGCGGCATATGAGTGAGCGACGTTCCCGCAACTCGACAGGCCATGTGTCTCGCCCAGGTACTCCTCCTTATTATCCGGGAAATAGAAATAGACGTTGTAGTCAGCGTTCTGGATTTGGCTGCATGTGTAGTCCGAATATTCCCTGCACTCGTCGCGGCAAGCCGAGAGGGAGATGCCGAGAATTATGACTTTTCCCGCGCATCACCTCTCGTCGTTCCCGAAAAATTGCCGGCTCAGAATTGGCTCGGCGCCGATTCATTCTCTCCGCGCGGGAACACCTGCCCGTGACACCGCGTTCCGAAATCGCGAAAGCGAGGGTCCAGCAGGAGGAACAGCATGTTGGACTTCAACAAGGCCATGTCGCGGCTCAAGGATCGCGTCGAGGGGTGGGAGCGCAGCCTGTTCGGCGTCGGCAACACTGACGAGTTTCCGATCGAGGAGCGTATCCGCCATCGGTACGAGCGGACGCGCAAGTTAAATCCGTCGATCCGGAGAACGCCGAGCATGATGCGGGAATGCGGTGTGCTCGACGACTGGAAGGATGTCTGGGACCGTTCGGCTTAGGCTTCGACTTGACCGCTCAGATGCCAGAGCCCTCTTCTTCGTCGGGTAGCGAGCGCCCGCCGCGCAGTTGAAGCCTTGGGAGCGGCGACGGCAGCGGCATCCAGCCGGTGAGTTCCACGTCGGCGTAGAAGATCGTCATTTCGCCGTCGGATTCCGTCGAGACCCAGCGTCGCTCAGCGTCGCGTTCCGACCTTGCCCAGCGCACCAGGTCGACCTCGGCCGGGCCCTGCTCCGTGGCGCGCACCTCGACCAGGATGCGCGTGCCGTCGCGCGGGGCGCTCGTCATCTCCCGCCACTCTCCAAAGCCGGCTGCGCTCATCGAACCGCTCCTTGTCCGACAGCATGGCGCGCCGGACGCGGGCCGACAAGCCGCCTCCCCTTGTCAAATTCTCTCGTGAAGCCCTCTCCGAAGCTCACGGCGGCCGATGCTCGCCGGGATTGTGGCGCCTGCCGGGCCATCTTCGCGAAAATCAACCCAGTGCGGCCACAACCAAGCCGCAAAATCCCACATTTTCCGATTGAGCATCCAAGCCGGCTCGGGGCTCGTGTGTGTGTGAGTGGGAGGGTCGCGATGTCTCGCGCGCGTAGCAAACAGACGACGAGCGGAACCGAAAACGCAGAGAGTCCGATCGAGCAGTGCCGGCTCGTCCAGGACGAAGTCTGGCGGATCGTCTCGAGGGCAGCCGAAACCGAAACGCATCTCTCCGTCTGGAAGCAGGCCGAGACGATCGTGACGGCGTTCCCGGCAAGCGGCCTCTCGCTCCAGAACATCGCCGACGCGCTCGTCTTCGCCGCCGTCGATCGCGGCGCTACGCTGGAGCTGACAAGTCCGGCCCCGGCTTCGGCGATCCCCACGCTCTTCCTGCGTATCGGAAGAAAGCGGTCGCCCGACAACAGAACGAAGGTGCCGCGGTCCGCTTCGGGCGTCGCCATTCCCGCGACAGCCTGAACCCCCGCCGTCCTGCCGGGGCCTCCCCCTTCCGGGGAGGTCGGGGCGTGGCGACGGAGCGAGGCCGTTCCGGAGGGCGATTGTTGCGCGTCCTCCAAGTCTCCGCGGGTTCAATCCCGGGACTTCCTCCGCCTGGCCGCGTAGCCTCGACCTTCCCGCTGGCGGGAGCCCGCCTCGGCGGGCGGTCCGCGCTAAGCCAGCGCCATCACCGTGCGCTTCGCACCTGATGCATAGAGCTGAGCGAGCTTTGCCGTGACGGTCCCGACGAAGCGCGGATCAGCGGGCAGGTCCGTGCCGAAGATTGCCGCGACCCCGATCAGCGCCGGCGCGAGGCGCTCGGCATCCGGGCCGGCGGCGTCGGCGATCCCGCGGAGCTTTTCTGCAAGCGGATCGCGCACGTCGATGGCGGCGCCCTGCTCGTCGATGCCGGCCACGTAGCGCATCCAGGCGGCCACCCCGAGCGCCAGCCGCTCGAACGGCAGGCCGCGCTTCAGGCAGTCGCGGATCGTGCCCAAGAGACGCTGCGGCAGCTTCTGGCTCCCGTCCATGGCGATCTGCCAGGTGCGGTGTTTCAGGGCCGGGTTCTTGAAGCGCGCAATCAGCGCCGCCTTGTAGGCGGGAAGATCGGCCGAGGGCGGCACGGAAAGCGTCGGCGTCGCCTCCTCCATCAGGTCGCGGACGAACCGCTCATAGGCGGGATCGGCCATCGTGTCGGAGACGGTTTCGTAGCCCGCGAGATAGCCGAGATAGGCGAGGCTCGAATGCGCGCCGTTCAGGAGCCGGAGCTTCATCAGCTCGTAGGGCGCAACATCGGCGACGAGCTCAGCACCTGAATCCTCCCAGCGCGGCCGCCCTCCGTGAAAACGGTCCTCGATCACCCATTGCGTGAAGGGCTCCGTCACCACCGGCCAGGCATCCCGGACACCAAGTGCGGCCGCGATCCGGTCGCGGTCTTCGTCGGTGGTCGCTGGGGTGATGCGGTCGACCATGGTCGCGGGACAGAGCACCTCGCCGGCCACGTAGGCGCCGAGGTCGGGGTCGCGGAGCGCGGCGAAGCGGTCGACGATCCGCTTCACCACATGGCCGTTGGAGGGAAGGTTGTCGCAGGTCAGCACCGTGAAGGGCGGCGTGCCCTGGGCGCGGCGGCGGGCAAGCGCCTCGACGATCAGCCCCGGCGCGGTCGAGGGCGCGTGCGGATCGGCAATGTCGCGGACAATATCGGGATGCGTCTCGTTCAGTTCGCCGGTCGCAGGGTCGTGGCAATAGCCCTTCTCGGTCACCGTCAGCGATACGATGCGGATGCGCGGATCGCTCATCGCGGCAAGCAGCCGCTCGCGCTCCTCGGCAACGACGAGGATGTCGAGCACGGCTCCGATGACGCGCAGCCGCTCGCCCTCGGCGGAGCGGACGGCAAGCGTGTAGAGGCCGTCCTGCGGTTTCAGCGCATCGCGGGTCTCAGCACTCCTGAGGCTCGCCGCGACGATCCCCCAGCCCGGCTCTTTGGCAAGGGTGTCGTCGGTGGCGACGGCCTGATGCGCGCGATGGAACGCGCCGATGCCGAGATGCACAATGCCCGACGTGACGGCGCTCCGGTCATAAGCGGGGCGCGCGACCGCCGATGGCAGCCTGGCGAGCGTGGCGTTCGCGAGCCGCACCGGACTGTCCTTCGCTCCCCTTGCCGTCACAGCCGATAGGCCCGCTTGGCAAGTCCATAGGCGAGGTCGTGCGCCACCTCGTGCGCTTCGTCCTCGTCGAGCCGGTGCGTCGTCACCAGCCCCGCCAGGAACGCGCAGTCGACCCGCCGCGCCATGTCGTGCCGCGCGGGAATGGAGAGATAGGCGCGCGTATCGTCGTTGAAGCCGACGGTGTTTTGGAAGCCGGCCGTCTCCGTCGTCAGTTCGCGAAAGCGGCGCATGCCCTCGGGGCTGTCGAAGAACCACCACGGCGGCCCGAGTCTTAAGCACGGATAGTGCCCGGCAAGCGGCGCCAGCTCGCGGCCGTAGCTCGTCTCGTCGAGGGTGAAGAGGATCAGCCTCAGGCTCGTCTCGTTGCCGAAGCGGTCGAGCAGCGGCTTCAGCGCCCGCACATAGTCGGTCGGCTGCGGGATGTCGGCGCCCATATTGCGCCCGAAGCGGCGAAGAATGTCCGGGTTGTGATCGCGGAAGGAGCCCGGGTGGATCTGCATGACGAGCCCGTCGTCCATGCTCATCGCCGCCATCTCGGTCAGCATTTGCGCGCGGAAGAGTTCCGCGTCCTCGACCGAGCAATCGTCGCCGAGCACGCGCCTGAAAAGCGCCTCCGCCTCACCGCCGGACAAGTTCGCCGTGCGCGCGCTCGGATGGCCGTGGTCGGTCGCCGTCGCGCCCATCTCCTTGAAGAATGCGCGGCGCCTGCGATGCGCTGCGAGATAACCCGGCCAGGACAGCGTGTCCTCGCCGGTCAGCCGGCCAAGAGCCTCGACATTCTCGCGGAAGCTCGGAAGCTCCGGATCGACCACAAAGTCCGGCCGGTAGGTCGGCAGCACCCGCCCGTTCCAGCCCGAAGCGCGCACCGCCTGATGATGCTCCAGTGTGTCGAGCGGGCTGTCGGTGGTGGCGATCGCCTCGATGTTGAAGCGCTTGTAGAGCGCCCGCGGCCGGAACTCCGGCGTTCCGAGCGCTGCGCTGATCCGGTCGAAATAAGCGTCGGCCGTCTTCGCCGAGAGCCGCTCGGTGAAGCCAAAAAGCGTCGCGAAGACGTGGTCGAGCCAGATGCGGCTCGGGGTGCCGCGGAAGAGATGATAGTTCTCGGCGAAGAGCCGCCACACCGCGCGCGGATCGAAAGCCGCACGCTCGCCCGAGACCGGCGGGATGCCGAGGGCATCCATGCCGATCCCCTGGCTGTAAAGCATGCGGAAAATGTAGTGGTCGGGGATCACGAAAAGCGTCGCCGGGTCGGGAAAAGGCGCGTCCTCGGCGTACCAGCGCGGCTCGGTGTGGCCGTGCGGCGAAAGGATCGGCAGGTCCTTGACGTCCCGATAGAGCGAGCGCGCGACCGACCGCGTAGACGGATCGGCGGGAAACAGCCGATCGTCGTCAATCAATGCACGCGTCTGGTCCGGCAAGCGTCACTCCCGCTTTGTCACATCAAGAGGTTCGGGAGGAAAAGCACCAGGCCCGGCCAAAGCGCAAGCACCACGACGAGGATCAGCACCGCCGCGATAAGCGGCAGCGACTCCACGATGTATTCTTCAACCGGGCAGTTGAGCAGGCTGCACACGGTGTACATGGCGACCCCGACCGGCGGGGTCATCGAGCCGAGCGTCACGATGGTCATCATCAGGATGCCGAAATGCACGTCGTTGACGCCGACCGAGCGCACGATCGGCAGGAAGATCGGGGTGAGGAGCAGCACCAGGACGGTGCTCTCCACGAAGAGGCCCGCGATGAACAGAAAGACCAGGATCATCGCGACGATGAGTACCGGCCGCTCCGTCAACGCCGTCATCCCGGCCGCGATGGTCTGCGGCGCCTGCTCGAAGATGATGGCGTAGCCGACCATGCCGGAGAACAGGATGATCAGCATGATCATCCCGGTATCGACGACCGCCTCGCCAAGCGCCGTCATCAGCTTCGACCAGGTCATCTCACGGTGCACGAAAAACCCGATCAGCGCCGCATAGACGACGGCGAAGGCACCGACCTCCGACGGCGTGAAAAGCCCGCCGCGGATCGCGACAAGCAGCGCCGGCGGGAAGAAGAGCGCCCATTTGGCGTCGTTGACGGCGCTTAGGATGACCCGCGCCTTGGGGCGCTCGGGGAGCTCCGGGCGATAGTTCCGCCGCCTGGAGATCAGCCAGACGGTGGTCATCAGGAAGGTCATCATCAAGAGGCCCGGAATGACCCCGGCAAGGAACAGCCGCCCGATCGAGACGTTGCCGACGAAGCCGTAGAGGATCAGCCCGAGGCTCGGCGGTATCGTCGCGGTAATCAGCGAGCCGACCGCGATGACGGCCGAGGTGAAACCCTTGGAATAGCCGCGGGCGATCAGCTCCGGCCCGAGGATGCGCGCCTCCATCGCCGCGTCGGCGACGGCGGCGCCCGACACGCCGCCCATCAGCGTCGAAAGCACGATGCAGACCTGCGCGAGCCCGCCAGCCATCCATGAGACGAGCACATTCGAGCAGCGGATCAGCCGCGTGGTGATCCCCGAATGGTTCATCATGTGGCCGGTCAGGATGAAGAACGGGACGGCAAGCAGCGGGAAGCTCTGCGAGGCCGTCGCCACCTGCTGCACGCCGATCGAGACGGGGATCGTCCCGTTGGTCAGGAAGAACGTGAAGCCGGCGATGCCGATGGCGAAGGCGATCGGCATGCCGAGCAGCATCAGCACCACGAAGGTGACGGCAAGGAGCGTCAAAGAACGTCCTCCGTCTCGCCGCGGTTCTGGTCGGCGAAGACCAGATAGCTGCCCGAGCGCCAGCCGCGGACGAGCCCGACCAGGTGCCCGATCAGCGTTGCGGCGAGAAGCAGGCAGCCGACCGGCACGGCGCCGGTGACGAAGGCGTAAGGGATGCCGCTGTCACCGTAGATGCGTTGCATGTTGAGCATGGTCAGCCGGTAGCCCACCACCGCCATGACCAGGAGGAAGGCGAGCGTGATCAGCGCCAGCGCGATCTCGATCGGGCGGCGGATGCGCGGCGGCAACGGGCGGACGAGGAGGTCGACGCCGATATGGACGCGCTTCCTGAGCGCCTGGTTGGCGCCGATGAAGGCGATCCACAGGAAGAGGAGTTGCGCCAGGTCGACCGACCAGATCAGCGGGTGGTCGAACCAGCGCAGCACGCCGGCGGCAAAGACCAGAAGGACGATGATGACGAGGAGGAGCTTGCCGAACGCCGCTTCCGCGCGGACGAACCATCCAAGCATCGCTTCTCCCCGCTGAGTGCGCCCGGCCGAACTCGGCCGGGCACTTTCGAGGCTAGCGCGCGACGCTAGCCGATATCCACTGGGCTCTTTTCTGCCTACTGGGCGAGGATCGGCTCCACCTCCTTGCGCAGGTCCGCGTAGCCGAGCTTGTCGTAGACGCCCTTGGTGGCCTCGACGAACGGCGACACGTCGATCGTGTCGATCGAGACGCCCTTGTCGGCCATCAGCTGCTCATAGTGGTCAAGCGAATCTTCCGTTCCATGCGAAGCCACGTCGCCGGCGGCAAGCGCCTCGTCGCGCAGCACCTTCTGGTATTCCGGCGGCAGGCCGTCGAACCAGCCGCCGCTGGTTACCATGCCGGTGATCAGATTGATGTGGCCGGTCTTGGTGATGTACTTGATCACCTCATAGAGCCGCGCGCCATAGGTCGCGGGGTCCTGCGCTTCGGCGGCGTCGATCACATGCTGCTGCAGCGCCGGATAAACCTCGGTCCAGCCCATCGGCGTCGGCGTCGCGCCCATCGCCTTGATCGTCTCGACCCAGACCGGCGCGCCGGGCGTGCGCATGCGGATGCCCTTCAGGTCGGCCGGCGTCTTGACCGGAATATTGGTGAGGAGATTGCGCTCGCCCTGCCACCAGTTGAACGACAGCACCTGCAGGCCGGCATCATCATGCAGCTTCTTCACCCAGGTCTCGAAGAGATCGGAGGTGACGACCTTGCGGATGCCGTCAAAGCCCTGCGCCAGGTACGGCGCGCCGAGAATGCCGAATTCCTTGGTGTAGACGGCGAGACGCCCGCCATCGACGACGACGGCGACGTTGCCCCCGGCACGTGCCTGCTCAAGCACGTCCTCGTCCTTGCCAAGCTGCGAGCTTGGGAAGAGCCGCACCTCGACATTGCCGTCGGTCTTTGCTTCGACGTTCGTCTTGAAGCTCTCGAGCCCCTTGTAGAGCGGGTCGTCTGTAGTCAACGCCGTGTTGACGTTCAGCGTATATTCCGCCGCGAGACCGGCGCCCGGCATCGCCAACGCCGCGAGCGCGGCGCCGACCGCAAGGGCAAATCCTAGGCGTGGAAAGCGTGTCATCGTTTCCTCCCTGTCAGGTCGTTGTCCGACGTTCTGATTGACTGGTATGGTAGTATGGAAGATAGGATCGTGCAACAATCTTGTCGGCAATAACGATCGGGGCGCGGAGGAATGGTCCAGGAGGAGCGCTATGCGGCTTATGGCAGCGGTTTCGACCGCTGGCCGGCGGATCCGCGCGCGTCCGGAGAGCCGGCGTCGCTCCGCGTCTTCCATGAATTGAAGAGCGCCATCGTGACGATGGCGCTGACCCCCGGCCAGGCGCTTTCCGAGAACGAGATCGCGGCAAGGCTCGGCGTCAGCCGCCAGCCGGTGCGCGAGGCCTTCATCAAGCTCCGCGAGGCGGCGCTTGTGCAGATACGCCCGCAGCGCGGCACCTTCGTCGTGAAGATATCGACCAAGCAGGTGACCGACGCGCGTTTCGTGCGCGAGGCGGTCGAGGTCGCGGTCGCCCGCCGCGCCTGCGCGGTGCTCTCCAAGGACGCGACCGCGGAGCTGAAGCGCATTCTCGCCGCGCAGCGCGTCGCCGCCGTCGAGGCGGACCCTGCCCGCTTCCTTGCCCTCGACGAGGCCTTCCACCGCGGCCTCGCGCTTGGCGTCGACTGCGACTACGCCTGGCGCGTCGTCGAGGAGGTGAAGGCGCAGATGGACCGCGTGCGCTATCTGAGCCTGCCGCAGGCAACGCCGATCAAGCGTCTGGTGCGCCAGCACGCCGCGATCCTTGCGGCAATCGAAGCCCGCGACGAAGTGGCGGCCGAGGCGGCGGTGCGCGTGCACCTGTCGGAGATCCTGACCTCGCTGCCACTGCTTGAGCGGCGCTATCCGGATCTTTTCGAAAGCCGCGAGGACGGCGCATCTTCGGCCGCGCGTGATATGGAAGCGGCGGACATCTAAGGGAGTGTCATGAAGATCACCGAAGCCAAGGTCATCGTCACCTGTCCGGGGCGGAACTTCGTCACCTTGAAGGTCATGACCGACGAAGGCGTGCACGGCGTCGGCGACGCCACGCTGAACGGGCGCGAGCTTGCCGTCGCCTCCTACCTGAAGGACCACGTGGCGCCGCTCCTTGTCGGCCGCGACCCGCAGCAGATCGAGGATATCTGGCAATATCTCGCGAAGGGCGCCTATTGGCGCCGCGGCCCGGTGACCATGGCCGCAATCGGCGCCGTCGACACGGCGCTCTGGGACATCAAGGCGAAGGTCGCCGGCCTGCCGCTCTATCAGCTTCTCGGCGGCAAGAGCCGTTCCGGCGTCATGGTCTATGGCCATGCCAACGGCCGCGACCTCGCCGAGACGATCGACGCTGTCGGGCAATATCTGGATCTCGGCTACAAGGCCGTGCGCGCCCAGTCCGGCATTCCCGGCCTTGACGCCGTCTACGGCGTCGCGCGCGGCAAGCTTTTCTACGAGCCGGCGGTCAAGGGCGCGGCGCCCGAGGAGTCGATCTGGTCGACGGAGAAATATCTCGATTTCGCGCCAAAACTCTTCGAGGCGCTGCGCGAGAAATACGGCTTCGGCTTCCACCTCCTCCACGACGTCCATCACCGGCTGACGCCGATCGAGGCGGCGCGGCTCGGCAAGAGCCTCGAGCCCTACCGCCTCTTCTGGCTGGAAGACCCGACGCCGGCGGAGAACCAGGAGGCGCTGAAGCTGATCCGCCAGCACACCGTGACGCCGATCGCGATCGGCGAGGTGTTCAACTCCATCCACGACTGCCGCGAGATCATCGAGAACCAGCTCTGCGACTATATCCGCACGGCGGTCGTGCACTCAGGCGGCATCACGCAGCTCAGGAAGATCGCGGCGCTCGCCGAGCTCTACCAGGTCCGCACCGGCTGCCACGGCGCGACCGACCTCTCGCCTGTCTGCCTCGGGGCGGCGCTGCACTTCGATCTCTGGGTGCCGAATTTCGGCGTGCAGGAATACATGCACCACTCAGAGGAGACCGACGCAGTCTTCCCGCACGCTTATTCGTTCAGCGACGGCTATCTCCATCCGGGCGAAGCGCCCGGCCATGGCGTCGATATCGACGAAGAGCTTGCCGCGAAATATCCCTACGAGCCGGCCTACCTCCCCGTCGCGCGGCTTGAGGACGGCACGATGTGGAGCTGGTAGGCGCGAGCGACGCCGTCTAGCGGCGACGCCCCTTCTTCGCCTTCTTCGCCGGACCCTTCCGCGCCTTATTTGCCAAGCTCGGTTTCTTCTTCGCGGTCTTCTTCTTGGCAGCTTTCTTGGTCACCGGGCGCTTCGCCTTCTTGGCCGCGGCTTTCTTGCCGGCCGCCTTCTTCGGCTTCGCCGGCACTTTGCGCTTCTTTGCGCGGGAAGGAGCGCGCGCCGGCTTTCCGACCGCCGGTGCAAAGACGCTCCCTGCGGCGTCCTCGCTGAAGACCGGCGGGCGGACGTCTTCGGCGTCGAAAGCGGTGGTGCCGCCGCTCACCATCGCCTCCATCACCTCAAGCGCGTGCAGGGCAAGCCGGCCGGAGGCGTGGTGCTTCGCGCCGGTTCGATGCGCCATCACCATGTCGGCAACACCGAGCGCGCGGTAGTTCGCCATGCGCGGCGCCTCCGGCGGCCAGTTCGGCCGGCCAAGCGGCATCGCCTTCGAATCGTGCGCCTTCCACTCGCCGTTCCCCTTGCTCGTCTCGACGACGCCGCCAAAAAAATTCGGGTCGGGCACGCGCATCGAGCCCTCGCTGCCGTAAAGCTCGATCGGCGGATGGCTGTGCTTCCAGACGTCCCAGCTCGCGCCGAAGACGATTTGGGCGCCGGCCGCGAACTCAAGCAGCGCCAGCGCCGTCGTCGGCGTCTCCACCTGGATGCGGGTGCCCGTCTTCGGGCCGGCGGAGCTGACGATGCGCTCCGGGAAGCCGGTCGAGGTAATCGCCGTCACGCGCGCCACCGGCCCGAGCAGGTTGATCAGCGCCGTCACATAATAGGGCCCGACATCGAGCACCGGCCCGGCGCCCTTCTTGAAGAAGAACTCCGGGTCCGGGTGCCAATGCTCCATGCCGTGCGACATGATGAAGGCGGTGCCGGAGAGGATGCGTCCGACCGAGCCATTGTCGATCAGCTTGCGCGAGAGTCGGCCCCCGGCGCCGAGGAAGGTATCGGGTGCGCAGCCGACCATCAGGCCGCGGAACTCCGCCTCAGCCATCACCTTGCGCCCAAGCTCGGCATCGACCGCAAGCGGCTTCTCGGAGAAGACGTGCTTGCCGGAGGAAAGGATGGCGATCGAGACGGAGCCGTGCGCCGCCGGAACCGTCAGGTTGACCACGATATCGATGTCGTCGCGCTCAAGCAGCGAAGTCGATCGGCACCGCCGGCACGCCGAAGCGCTTGCCCTGCGCCGCCGCGACTTCCGGCTTGAGATCGGCGCAGGCGCGCACGCTCGCGCCGGGCACGTGCCTGAGGTTGGTGAAATAGACCGACGAGATATTGCCGCAGCCGATGATTCCGACGCCGATGTCGCGCAAATATGCCTCCCTACCAGGCGGAAATGGTCGCGAACGAGCGGCGCGCGAAGCGCGCGTAATCGTTCGGGTTGTCGTGCTCGACCACCAGATACTTGACGCCAGGCGCATGGATCGCCGGCATCAGTTTCTGCCAGTCGAGAACGCCGTGGCCGACATCGGCCTGCCCGTCCTCGTCGGCGTTCTCGCCCTTCGGGGCGAGGTCCTTGATGTGAAGCGCGATCACCCGGTCCCGGTATTTGTTGATCCAGGCCGCCGCGTCCTCGCCCACCCACTCGATCCAGCCGATGTCGGCCTGCCAATGGACGCCCGGCGCGGCAGCGAAGATGTGGTCGAGCGGATAGGAGCCGTCGGGGAGCTTGGCGAACTCGAAGCTGTGATTGTGCCAGGCAAGGTCGATGCCGTGCGCGGCAAGCGCCTTCTGGTAGCCGGCAAGCTCCTTTCCGAGCTTCTCCCATCCCGCCGCGTCGTTGGACCGCTCCGCCTCGGGAACCGCCGGGACGATCATCTCCTTGATGCCGAACGCCTTGGCGATCGCCACGACGCCTTCCACGTCCTTGCGCAGGCGGTCGATGCCGATATGGGCGGTCGGCGTGTTGAGCTTGTATTTCTGAAGCTCCGCCTTCAGCGCCTCCGCCTGGTCGAAAAGGCCGCCATAGGGCTCGACGTTGCGGTAGCCGAGCTTCGCCAGCTCCGCGAGCTGCGCGTCGAGCGGCGGGAACTTCCGCGCCGAATAGAGCTGGAAGGACACACGATCCGTTATGGTCAAGGGATTCTCCGGGTTAGAGACGCTCACCGGTCTTGGCGTCGAAGAGATTGATCCGTTCCACAGGAAAGCCGAGCTTCAGCCTTTCGCCGGCGCGGATCTCGGTCTCTCCCTCGACGCGGACGGAGAGCGACTGGCCGGCGATCTTGCACCAGATGATCGTCTCGGCGCCCATCGGCTCGACCAGTTCCACCTCCGCATCGTGGCGGGGCGCATGGTCGCTGCTGAGCGCGATATGCTCGGGCCTGAGGCCGAGCTCGACATCCCCTTTCGGCAGCGAGCCGTTCATCCAGGGATAGCCCGCAAGCGGCATGCGGATCGTGTCCGACTCGAAGAACGCGCCGCCTGAATCCTTGACCCGCCCGGTCTGGAAATTCATGGTCGGCGAGCCGACGAAGCTCGCGACGAAGCGGTTGGCGGGCCTGTGATAGATGTTGTGCGGCGTGTCGAACTGCTGGATCACGCCGGCGTGCATGACCGCGATCCGGTCGGCAAGCGTCAGCGCCTCGACCTGGTCGTGCGTGACATAGATCATGGTGACCTTGCCAAGCTGATTGTGAAGCCGCTTCAGCTCCACCCGTAGCTCGGCGCGCAGCTTGGCATCGAGATTTGAGAGCGGCTCGTCGAAGAGGAACACGTCGACGTCGCGAACCAGTGCGCGGCCGATCGCGACGCGCTGCCTCTGCCCGCCCGAGAGCTCCGCAGGACGCCGCTTCAGAAGCGGCTCGATCTGCAAGAGCCCGGCCGCGCGCTTGACGCGCCTATCGATCTCGTCCCGCTGCACCCGCGCCATCTTCAGGCCGAAGCTCATATTCCCTTCCGCCGTCATGCGCGGATAGAGCGCGTAGGACTGGAACACCATGCCGATGCCGCGGTCCTTCGGCTCCTCCCAGGTTACGTTCTTGCCGCCGATCCACACCTGCCCGGCATTGACGTCGAGCAGACCGGCGACGGCATTGAGCAACGTCGACTTGCCGCAGCCCGACGGCCCGAGCAGGACGATGAACTCGCCCTCCGCCACCTCAAGGTCGAGGTCGCGCAGCACCTTGAGGCTGCCAAAGGCCACGCCCAGCTTGCGGATCGAAACGTCGGCCATCCTATCAACCCTTAATCGCGCCGGCGGCGATGCCGCGCACAAACCAACGACCGGAAATGAAGTAGACGATAAGCGGCACGCCGGCGGCAAGGATCGTCGCCGCCATGTTGACGTTGTATTCGCGCACGCCCGTCGTCGTGTTCACGATGTTGTTGAGCTGCACCGTCATCGGCCAGTTCGGCCGGCCGGAAAAAATGATGCCGAACAGGAAGTCGTTCCATATGCCCGTCACCTGCAGAATAACGGCGACGATCGTGATCGGGACCGACATCGGCACCATGACGTAGAAGAACGTGCGCCAGAAGCCGGCGCCGTCGACCCGCGCCGCCTTGAACAGCTCGACCGGCAAGCCAATGTAGAAGTTCCGGTAGAGCAGCGTCAGGATCGGCATGCCGAAGATGGTGTGGACGATGATGATGCAGGGCAGCGTCGAGAACAGCCCCAAATCCCGAAAGCCGATGATCAGCGGGTAGATGACGACCTGGTAGGGCACGAAGGCGCCGAAGAGCAGCACGCCGAACAGGAGATTGGCGCCCTTGTAGCGCCAGAAGGTCAACGTGTAGCCGTTGAGGGACCCGATGAGGATCGAGACAAGCACGCTCGGCACCGTGATCTTCACCGAGTTGATGAAGCCCGGATGGAGGCCGAAGCAGTCGCGCCCCGTGCAGGCGTGCAGCCAGGCGTCCGCCCAGGGCTGGAACGTGATGTGGGCGGGGAAATTGAAGAGGTGCCCGAGCCTGATCTCCGGCATCCCCTTCAGTGACGTCACCACCATGACGTAGAGCGGAATCAGGAAGAACAGCGCGGAGATGACCAGGAAGGCGTAGATGCCGACCCGCGCCACCGACATGCGCCTGGGCTTCGGCCCGAAGGGCTCATCCGCCGCGATCCCCTGCGACGGCTGAGCCCGTCCGCCGTCCCTAAGTGCAACGTCGCTGCTCGTCATGCGTTCACCTCGGCGCGCACCCGCCGGCGCCAGGCGAAGATGCCGAGCACCGAGAGAAGCACGATGATCGGAACCAGCATCATCGTCGCCGCCGCCATTCCCTGGCCGACATTCTGGCTGCTCGTGATCATGTCGATCACGTAGAGCGCCGGCATGTTGGTGGAGATGCCGGGCCCGCCGCCGGTCATCGCGACGATCAGGTCGTAGACGCGCACGACGCCGACGCATTGCAGCACGAAGGCCGTGGCGAAGGCGCCGCGCATCATCGGGAGCGCGATGAAGAGATAGGTGCGCCAGAGCGGGATTCCGTCCACCTTGGCCGCCTTCCAGATCTCGACATCGACGCCACGCAGACCGGCAAGCAGAATCGCCATGGTGACGCCGCTGCCCTGCCAGATTCCGGCGACCACAAGCCCGTAGATTGCCGTGTTGACGTCGACGAGCGGCGCGAAATTGAAACCGGCCCAGCCCCAATGATGCACCGCCGCCTGGATTCCGAGATTTGGGTCAAGCGCCCATTGCCAGACCAGCCCGGTCACGATCAGCGACATCGCGAAGGGATAGAGAAAGATCGATCGGAGCAGGTCTTCCTGGCGGATTTGCTGGTCCATGAACACGGCGAGCAGGTAGCCGAAGATCATGTTCCCGCCGATCGTCAGCAGGCCGAAAAGCCAGATGTTGTGGACCGAGATGTACCAGCGGTCCTCATGCCACAGGCGCACGTACTGATCGAGGCCGACGAAGTGGAAGTTCGGGAAGAGCTTGGAGCTGGTGAACGACCAGACGAAGGTGAAACCGATCCCGATGATGAAGACACCGACCGCAACCGCGATCATCGGGATGGTCCCGAGGACCGCATGGTAGTTGAAGCGGCGGCGTGTGCGCGCCATCAGGTCTCACCCTCTCGCCCTTCGCAGGTCGGCGCGAAGTGAGCACACGGCACCGGTCCGCTAGCGGCACATGCCGTCAAGGGAGAACGAAGAGAGCCGCTGGCGAGGCCGCCATTCCGCGCGCTCGCCTCCCCCGACGAAAGCGAAAGGAAGCGCCGCGAGGTGCGGCGCTTCCGAGCTTCTGACCTCAATCCGAGGTCTTGATGATATCGACGAACTTCGCCTGCGCGTCATCCGCCGTCATCGAGTCATCGGCCCAGTACCTGGGTGATGAGCGAGTTAAGCTGGTTCGAGGTGTCTTCCGTGATGAACCGCTGCACGCCACTCGCGATCTCGTCCGGATTCTCAACCGCCTTCAGCGCCTTCTGCATGCACGGGTCGGCCGTCGACATGTCGACGTCGCCGCGCACCGGCATGGAGCCCTTGGCGTTATTGAACGCCACCTGCACCGCCGGGCTGATCAGAAGCGCCGCGAGACGCTTCTGCGCGGCTTCCTTGTCCGGATCGCCGAGCTTCGGGAACACAATCACGTCACCGTCGGTGGAGACGATCGGATGATCCTCATCGAGGCCGATCATGCAGCCGAAGTCCTTGACGCCCGTCATGCCGGCAGCCGAGAACTCACCGCGCGCCCAGTCGCCCATGATCTGCAGGCCGGCCTTGTTGGTGATCACGAGATTGGTCGTGTCGTTCCAGTTGCGGTTGGCATAGCCGTCATCAGTCCACTTCTTGAGCTCCTTGAGCTCCACAAGGGCCTGCTTCATCGCATCGCCGCCGGCGATGTCGAGATCCTTCTGCCCGTACATCTGGTCACGCTTGGTGATGCCGAGCTTATAGAGCATCAGCTGGTCGAAGGCGCCCTTGATCTGCCAGCCATTGCCGTCGCCGCCGATGGCGAACGGAATGAAGCCGGCTTCCTTCAGCTTCGGCGCGTCGGCGACGAACTCGTCGAAGTTCTTGGGATTGGGCAGCCCCGCCTTCTGGAACGCCTCGAGCGAATACCAGCCCCACGGCCATGAGTGGATGTTGACCGGCACGCAATACCAGTGTCCGTCGACAAGGCAGGCGGCCGAGATCTTGCTCGGACGGATCACATCCGCCCAATGACCGGCCTCGGCGACGTCATCGAGCTGCAGGAGCTGGTTGTTCTTGATCAGCTCTTCATATTCGCGGCCGGGATTGAACTGCGCCGCACCCGGCGGATCACCGCCCAGAATGCGCTGCATGATCGTCGCGCGAGCGGTCTGGCCGAGCGCGATGGCGCTGTCGATCCAGTGGTCGCCCTGCCCGTCATTGTCGAAGGCCTTGGCGAATTCCGAGACGGCGCGCGATTCGCCCTTCGAGGTCCACCAGTGGATGACCTCAAGGTCGGTGGCCGAAGCCAGCGACGGTATCAATAAGGAAGCAGCAAGGGCTGTTGCCCCAAGCATCAAAGGTCGCATTGATTTCCTCCCTTGCGACATGAGCCACGCGAAGCACACTTGACCGCCGTTGCGGCTTTCATCACCGCTCGGCGTTTCTTGTAATCGATTACATTCTAGTCTAGTCGTTTACGCATAGCTGTCAACGCAATCTTGCATGGCTCGAGTGCAAATCCCTTGGACGGCATGACTGGCAACAAGCAGGCGCCCGGCGCTAAGCGCACAACGACCATCCGCGATGTCGCCGCCAAGGCGGGTGTCTCCACCGCCACGGTGAGCCGCGCGCTCGCGACACCCGAGCAGGTGCGCCCGGCGGCGCGTGCGCGCGTGATCGCGGCGATCAAGGCGACCGGCTACACGCCGAATGCCATGGCGCGCAACTTGCGGGCACGCTCCACCAAGATGGTGCTCGCGCTGATACCGGGGATGAGCAACACCTTCTTCACGCCGATCCTGAACGCCATCGAGGACACCCTTTGGGCTGCCGGCTACGGCATGATCATCGGCGACACCGGCCACACGGCCACGATGGGACCGGACTATGAGCGGCGGAAGGAGCAGCACTACGTGCGGCTGGTGCGCAGCGGCCAGGTCGACGGTGTCATTCTGTTCACCGGCCGGCTGCCGCGCGGCGACGGCAGCGTGATCGCCCCCGGTCAGATTCCGATGGCGCTGGTCTGCAACGAAATACCGGGCGAGGAGCGCGTATCGGTCTTCGACGTTGCCAACCGCACCACCGCCGAGACGGCGGTCAACCACCTCCTGGCGCAGGGGCACCGGCGCATCGCGCTTATCGCCGGCCCGCAGAAGAACGTCAAATCGATCGCGCGCCGGGAAGGCTACCGCGAGGCCCTGCGCGCCGCCGGAATCCCGTTCGACGGCAAGCTCGTCTGGGGCGGGAGCTTCCGTTTCGAGACCGGCGTCGACGCGGGGGACAGCTTCCTGAAGCTCAGACCGGATGCACGGCCGTCCGCGGTGTTCTCGGCCGCCGACGCCGCCGCCATCGGTTTCATCAAGACGGTGCAGAAGGCCGGCATCTCCGTGCCGGGCGACGTCTCTGTCATCGGCTTCGACGACATCGACCTCGCCGAGATGATCGAGCCGCCGCTCACCACGCTGCGCCAGCCGCGGGCGGAACTCGGTCGCGCGGCAGCGCTCGATCTGCTGAAGCGCATGGCCCCCGGCGGGTCGAAGCTGCCGCCGACGCGCCTCAGGCTCGACTGTGCGCTGATCCTGCGCGAAAGCACCGCTCGTCCCTGCCCGAATTCGGCCACACCGGCGGCTAAACCAGCGCGCAAGAAAGGCCGGAGACGCAACGCTTTTCAGCCTGCCTAGAAACGAATCTGAAACAATCGGTCCCTAGCTGAAGGGCAGCAAAATCGGCGCGCAGCTTTTATCCGCGCCTCACTCTGGACGTAACGATCATGACAACGACTGCAGCAACACTGGGCGGCGCCCGCCGCCCAACGGCTTTCTTCGCTCCTCTCGCCAGGCTGGTTCAGGCCTTGAAGCGCGCTCGTGCCAAGCGGCGCACGGAACTGGCGCTCGCCAACCTCGAGGACCACGTGCTTCTCGACATCGGGATCGACCCGAGCAAAGTGCGTCGCAGCGACCGCGGTCTCGCGGACTGGGCCGTACAGACACAGAGCACGACGGCCAGGATCGTCTTCGTCGGCCGCTGAGCCTGCCTGCCCGACTTCTGACCGCCGGCAAGGGTTGCCGGCGCGCTCAGACCCGCCCTTCCGCCTCCGCGGCATCGAGCACCCGCAACTGCGGCCGTGGCGTTCCGCCGAAATGGTCGAGGCTGAGCGTGCCTGCGACATGCAGCGGCTTGCCGCGCATGCCAAGGAGCGCGCGGCCGAGCATCGTGTCGGCGCCGCGGAACATCATCGCCTTCAGGCTTCCACCTCCGTTTGCCGTCAGCGACAGACGGACATGGCCGTTGCCGACCTGGTCGGCGAACGTGACACGGTGCGCCGGAAAGGCGAAGACCGGCGGCGGATTCCCGTTCCCATAGGGCCCGGCGCGCTCAAGATCCTCGACCAGCGCCGCTGTCGCGCCGCTCTCAGTCAGCGCCGCGTCGATCTCAAGGCTGCGGTCGTCTTCGGCCGCCGCAAGCTCCGGGCGAAGCCGCTCCTTCAGGAAGGCGCGGAAGCTTCCGAGCTTCTCCCGCTCGATCGTGATGCCGGCGGCCATCGCATGCCCGCCGCCCTTCGCCAGGATTCCCGCGTCGACGGCAGCGCGCACGGTGCGTCCGATGTCGACACCCTGTATGGAGCGGCCAGAACCTGAGCCGATCCCGCTTCCCTTCCACGCAATCGCGAAGGCCGGGCGCTGAAAGCGATCCTTGAGCCGCGCCGCGACCAGGCCAACGACGCCCGGGTGCCAGGCGTCGCCGCTTACGACGATCACCGGCGGCCCCTCGCCCGCTCCGACTTCGGCATCGGCTTCCGCGATCGCTTCGGCGAGCGCCGCCGTCTCGATCGCCTGCCGCTCGGTGTTCAGCCGGTCGAGGAGAAGCGCGATGCGCTCTGCTTCCGCCGGGTCGCGCGTGGTCAGGAGCCTGGCGCCGAGCGTCGCCTCGCCGATGCGGCCGCCGGCATTGACGCGCGGCCCGATCAGGAAGCCGAGATGGCCGCAGTCGGGCGGACCCTTGAGCCGCGATGCGTTGATCAGCGCGCGCAACCCGACGCGCTCGGTGTGGCGGAACGCCACCAGCCCCTTGGTGACGAAGGCGCGATTGAGACCGGTCAACGGAACCATGTCGCAGACCGTGCCGAAGGCCACCAGCTCCAGGAGCGGCAGCAAATCGGGGAGCGTACCGAGAGAACTTCCGGCGCCTCAGCTCGCGCAGCAGCGCAACGGCGGTCAGGAAGGCGACGCCGACGGCGGCAAGCGCGCCTTCTCCAGAAATATCGTCGGCGCGGTTCGGGTTGACGATTGCGGCTGCGGGCGGCAGGTCGTGGCCCACCTGGTGGTGATCCAGCACGATCACTTCGGCGCCGCGTTCCTGCGCGTGCCGGAGCGGCTCAAAGCTCGTCGATCCGCAATCGACGCAGACGATCAGCTTCGCGCCCGCGTCGATCAGCGTGTCGATCGCCTCCCTGTTCGGCCCGTAGCCCTCGAAGATGCGGTCGGGGATGTAGATGCGGGGCTCGACGCCGAGCGCGCTCAACACGTCGTGAAGGAGCGCCGCCGAGGTGGCGCCGTCGACATCGTAGTCGCCGAAGATCGCGATTTCGGTGCGCGCCTCGACCGCATCGGCGAGGCGTGAGGCAGCAGCGTCCATATCGGTGAGCGTCGAGGGATCGGGAAGGTCCTGCCTGAGGGACGGCGAGAGGTAGGTGGCCGCGTCCTCCAGTCCGACGCCGCGTCCGGCAAGAACGCGCGCGAGGCTCTCCGACGCCACGCCGCGCTGCGCCATCGCCGTGGCGATCGCCTCGCCGCGCGGATCGAGCCGCGCGCGCCAGGCGCGACCCGTGAGCGAGCGCTCAACGCCGAGGAAATAGCGATCGGCTGAGCGGTCTTCGGCAAATCCCCACATCGTGGGAACACTATGGGCCGGGAACGACGATGCGTCGAACGAAGAACCACAGTCCGCGCCGCTGGCGGAGAAGAGCGGGGATTACTTCTCTTTGTTCCGGTGCTTGGCCCGAATCCAGCGCTGCGTTCCGGTCTCCGAGCGCGTCACGATCGAGTAGGTGGTGACCCCGTCGCGCTCGAAGGTGACGCCGGGGAGGAGCGTTCCCTCGGTGATCCCGGTCGCCGCGAAGATCACCTCGCCCGCCGCCATGTCCTCGGCACGGTAGATGCGCTTGCGGTCGCGGATGCCGCTCTCCTCGGCGAGCTTGCGCTTCTGGTCGTTGTCGATGATGAGCCGCCCGCACATCTGTCCGCCGATGCAGCGGAGCGCCGCTGCGGCAAGCACGCCTTCCGGCGCGCCGCCGCTTCCGAGGTAGATGTCAATGCCGGTGCGTGCCGAATCCGTCGTGTGGATGATGCCGGCCACATCGCCGTCGCCGATCAGCCGGATCGAGGCGCCGGTGGCTCGCACGGCGCCGATCAGCGAGGCGTGCCTTGGACGGTCGAGAATGCAGGCGGAGATGTCCTGCGGCCTCACTCCCTTGGCTGAGGCAAGCTGGCGGATCGCCTCTTCCGGCGGCATGTCGAGATCGACGAGGTCCGGAGGGTAGCCGGGGCCGATCGCGATCTTTTCCATATAGATGTCGGGCGCCATCAACAGCCCGCCGCGCCGGGTGACGGCGATCGCGGCGAGCGAATTCGGCAGGTTCTTGGCGCAGAGCGTACGGCCGTCAAGCGGATCGACCGCGACGTCGACCATCGGCCCCTTGCCGGCGCCGATCTCCTCGCCGACATAAAGCTTCGGCGCGGTCTCCTTGTCCCCCTCGCCGACCACGACGCGGCAGCCGATATCGAGCGCGTTCAGCTCCGCCCACGTCGCTTCGACGGCGGCCTGGTCGGCAAGCTGTTCGTCGCCCCGGCCGCAGATCCGCGCGGCCGCGATCGCCGCGCGCTCGGTCACGCGTACAAGCTCGATCGTCAGCTTGCGGTCCATCGCGTCGACGGCGGCTGGCGGCATCAAAGCGCCTCGATGCGGATCATCTGCGGACGCCCATGCACCTCGCCGTCCGCCTCGATCTTGGCGAGCGCGCCGCGCACCGCCTGCTCCGTCGTCGAGTGGGTGATGATGGTGACGGGCTGCACCGCCTCGCTGCTGCGCTTCGGTGCGGAGCCGATCGGGCGGTTGCGCTGCAGGATTGCGTCGAGCGAGATGCCGGCCTCCGCCATGCGCCGCGCGATCGCCGCGAAGGCACCCGGCCTGTCGACCACCTTCAGGCGCAGATAATAGCCGCCCTCATGCGCCCGCATTTCCGCCTGGCGGTAAGGCTCAAGGCTTGCCGCCGGCCGCCCGAGGGGTGGCACGCGCAGCCCGCGCGCGAGATCGATAATGTCGCCGACGACCGCCGAAGCCGTGGCGTTGCCGCCGGCACCCGGCCCGGAGAGGAGGACTGAGCCGATGAAATCGCCCTCCACGGCCACCGCGTTGGTGACGCCGGAGATGCGGGCAATGTCGCGGTCGCGCGGCACCATGGTCGGATGCACGCGCTGCTCGATGCCGGTCTCAGTGCGCTGCGCCACGCCGAGCAGCTTCAGCCGGTAGCCGAGCTCTTCCGCCGCCGCGAGGTCCTCAGGCTCAATCGCCGAAATGCCCTCGACGAAGACCGAGTCGCGGTCGATCTCCGTGCCGAAGGCGACGCTGGTCAAGATCGCAAGCTTCTGCGCGCTGTCGAGGCCCTCCACGTCGAAGGTCGGATCGGCCTCCGCATAGCCGAGCGCCTGCGCTTCCTTGAGCGCCGCCTCGTAACTCGCGCCGTTCTCCATGCAGGTCAGGATGAAATTGCAGGTACCGTTCAGGATGCCGTAGATGCGGTTCAGCCGATTGCCGGCCAACGCCTCGCGCAAGGTCTTCACGATCGGAATGCCGCCGCCGACAGCCGCCTCGAAGGAGAGCTGCGCGCCGCGCTCCTCGGCGAGCTTCGCAAGCGCCACGCCGTGCTTGGCGAGAAGCGCCTTGTTGGCGGTGACGACGCCCTTCCCCGTCTCAAGCGCGGCGCGGACGCTCTGATCGGCCACGCCGTCCTCGCCACCGATCAGCTCGACGAAGACGTCGATTGAGTTGGAGCGGGCGAGCCCGACCGGATCGTCGTGCCAAGCGATCGAGTCCAACGCGAAGCCGCGGTCCTTCGTGCGGTCGCGGGCGCTGACGGCGGCGAGCTGAACCGGCCGCCCGAGCTGGGCGGCGAAGGCGTCACGCTGGCCTTGGAGAAGGCGTGCGACCGACGCCCCCACGGTGCCCAGCCCCGCGATGCCGAGCCGGAGCGGTGCGTTCATTAAGTCCCTGCCCTGGCGGAAAAAATCAGCGGCTGGCGCTGATCGGGATGACGTTGTGCAATGTTTTGTCGGCCGAGGCAAGGAAACGCCCGATATTGCGCGCCGCCTGGCGGATGCGCTGCTCGTTCTCCACCAGCGCGATCCGGACAAAGCCCTCTCCGTGCTCGCCGAAGCCGAGGCCCGGCGCGACGGCGACGTCCGCCTTCTCAATCAGAAGCTTGGAGAATTCCACGCTGCCGAGTTCGCGGAAGCGCTCCGGAACCGGCGCCCAGGCGAACATCGATGCCGACGGCGCCGGGATCGGCCAGCCGGCACGGGCGAAGGTGTCGACCATCACGTCACGCCGCCGGCGATAGGTCGCCCGCATCTCGCGGATGCAGTCGTCCGGGCCGTTCAACGCCGCCGCAGCCGCCACCTGAACCGGCGTATAGGCGCCGTAGTCGAGGTAGGATTTGACGCGGCTCAGCGCCGCGATCAGCCGCTCGTTGCCGACCGCGAAGCCGACCCGCAGCCCCGCCATCGAGAAAGTCTTCGACATCGAAGTGAACTCGACCGTGACATCGGCGGCGTTCTGGACCTGCAGCACCGAAGGCGGCGGTTCGCGATCGTCGAAATAGACCTCCGCATAGGCAAGGTCGGAGAGGATGAAGATGTCGTGCTTGCGCGCGAAGGCGACGACGTCGCGATAGAAGTCGAGCGTTGCGACCGATGCCGTCGGATTGGCCGGATAGCAGAGGATGACGGCGATCGGCTTCGGGATCGAGTGATGCACAGCGCGCTCAAGCGCTGCGAAGAACTCCGGCCCCGGCTCCGCCGGCACGTGGCGGATGGCCCCGCCGGCGATCAGGAACCCGAAGGCGTGGATCGGATAGCTGGGGCTCGGGACGAGCACCACATCGCCGGGCGCGGTGATCGCCTGCGCCATGTTGGCGAAGCCTTCCTTCGAGCCGAGAGTCGCGACCACCTGGCGCTCAGGATCGAGCTTCACCCCGAAGCGGCGGCCATAGTAGGCCGCCTGAGCGCGGCGCAGCCCGACGATCCCGCGCGACGCCGAATAGCGGTTGGTGCGCGGCTTGCCGACGGTCTCCACCAGCTTGTCGAGGATGTGCTGCGGCGTGGCCAGGTCGGGATTGCCCATGCCGAGGTCGATGATGTCGGCGCCACCGCCGCGCGCCTGCGCCTTGAGCTTGTTCACCTCCTCGAAAACGTAGGGCGGAAGCCGCCTGATCTTGTGAAAGTCCTGCATCGTGAACCGCGAACCGCTCCGCCCTCTTCCGTTGATCCCGCTCAGCCCACCGAAGCAAGGGGCCGCTATTTCCGCAATTCCTCCGTCGGCGCTCTTTGCAGCAGCCGGCGAAGCTCCTCCTCGCGCGCGTCGAGCAACGCGATCTGTGTCGTGTCCGTCGTCGCCTGCCGCGCCGTCGAGATCGCCTCAAGCTCGGCCTTGAGGCTGTCGGCCTCCGCCGTCGACATCGGCTCGCTCCGTGCCGCAAGCCGCGTCACCTGATCCTCCTGGAACACCGGCGGGTAGCGCATATGGTCGCCCTCCGCCGCCTCCGCGCGCATCTCCGCGACCGCCGCGGAGCGCTCCGGCGAGGCCCCCGGCCCGCCGAGCGGATCCCCGGCCGCCTGGATATCGGGAATGCCGAAGCAGCCGCAAAGAGCGAGAGCCGGCCCGACGATGACCGCCGCCCGCGCCAGAACTACCGCTATCCTGCCCGGTCTCATACCCTCTCAAACCCTTCAGGCGCGCCGCCGCCTGCCCGAAATCCGGCGGGCGCCTTATACTCCGACCTGTTATATTTCCTATATTGAGCCTCGAATATGACCAAGGGCCAAAGGTTGCGGGAGGAGCATGGCGGGACCGGAGGAAAAGCCGGGGGCTGAGCGGCCTTCCAACGCGCCGTCGCCTTACGCGGTGCGCGACGCGGAAGCGTTCGCGCGCAATCTCGCGCGCGCCGTCGAGGAAGGCGGACGCGCGCTTGCCGCTTATCTGAAGCCGCAGGAGCAGGGCAAGGGCGCTGATCTGATCGCCGACGCGACGGTCGACGTCATCAAGACGCTCGGGCGGATCGGCGAATACTGGACCGCCGACCCGGCGCGCCTGGTGGAGGCGCAGACAAAGCTTTTCGCCAACTATTTCACCATCTGGCAGGACGCCGTCGCGCGCTCAGCCGGGAACGGCGCCGCGCCCCCCGCCGAAAGCAATGACGACCGCCGCTTCAGCGATCCCGACTGGGCGGAGAATCCGATGTTCACCGCGCTGAAGCAGCTCTACCTCGCTACGTCTAAATGGGCCGAGGACCTGGTCGACGACGCGCACGGCATCGATGCCGCGACGCGCCAGAAGGCGCATTTCTATCTGCGCCAGATCAACAATGCGCTGTCGCCGACCAATTTCGTGCTCACCAACCCGGAAGTCCTGAAGATCACGGCCGCGACCAATGCGGAGAACCTGGTCAAAGGCATGCGCATGCTCGCCGACGATGCGGAGGCCGGACGGGGCGTGCTCCAGCCGCGCCAGTCCGATACGGCGGCCTTCAACCTCGGCAAAAACCTCGCCACGACGCCCGGCAAGGTCGTCTTCCAGAACGAGCTCTGCCAGGTCATCCAATACGCCTCGGCCACCGACACGGTGCTGAAGGTTCCGCTGCTGATCGTCCCGCCCTGGATCAACAAGTTCTACGTGCTCGACCTGACGCCGGAGAAATCGCTGATCCGCTGGCTGGTCGACCGGGGGCACACCGTCTTCGTCATCTCCTGGGTCAATCCCGACCGGCGCCAGGCGGAGATGGGCTTCGACGCTTACATGACGCGCGGCATCCTCGCCGCCCTCGACGTGGTGGAGAAGGCAACCGGCGAGAGGAAGGTCAACACCGTCGGATACTGTGTCGGCGGCACGCTGCTCGCGATCACGCTCGGCTACATGGCGGCAATCGGCGACAAGCGGATCGCGTCGGCGACACTGCTTGCAACGCAGATCGACTTCGAGTTCTCCGGCGACCTGAAAGTCTTCGCCGACGCCGACCACGTGTCGAGCATCGAAGCGGAGATGAAGAAGACGGGCTATCTCGAAGGCTCGAAGATGGCGACCGCCTTCAATCTGCTGCGCTCGAACGACCTGATCTGGCCCTATGTCGTGAACGACTATCTGAAGGGCAAGGAGCCGCTTCCCTTCGACCTCCTCTACTGGAATGCCGATGCGACGCGCATGCCCTCCGCCAACCATTCCTTCTATCTCAGGAACTGCTACCTGGAGAACAATCTCTCCACCGGCCGGATGGCGATCGCCGGGAAGACCATTGATCTCTCGAAGGTGACCGCGCCGGTCTACAGCGTCGCCACCAAGGAGGACCACATCGCGCCGGCGCGATCGGTCTTTATCGGATGCAGATCGTTCGGCGGCCCGGTGCGCTTCGTGCTTTCCGGCTCCGGCCACATCGCCGGAGTGGTCAACCCGCCAGCGCGCCACAAATACCAGTACTGGACCGGCGGCAGGCCGACCGGCTCATTCGAGCGCTGGCTGAAGAAGGCCGGCGAGCATCCCGGCTCCTGGTGGGAGGACTGGCAAACCTGGCTTGCGGACCTGGACAATCGCAGGGTGAAGCGGAAGCGTCGGCCGGGGGGCGGCAAGCTGAAGGCGATCGAGGACGCGCCGGGGAGCTATGTTAGGGTGCGGGCGTGAAGCGCTGTTCGGCGCCGAACAATCTTTCGCGCGGGCGTTCGTTTTCGCGGCAAAACGACGGCCGAAATCTTAATCCCGCCACGCTTGCGTTGACTTTAGCGCGCCGCCAAGATCGCACCGGAACCTGAGGGATTCACACATGTCGTTGCGCTTTCCCGCCGCGCTCATCGCCGGCATGACGTTCGTCGCCCTGAGCGCCCTCCCCGCCCAGGCGCTCGGGCCGGACGACGCCGCAAAGGCGCTCGGGACGGCGCTCACCGAAGGCAGCAACATCGCCGCCAGCTACACATCGGCGGCACTCGACGGCGATGACATCGTGATCAAGGGCTTCTCGATCGCGCGCACCTCGGTCGACCAGACGGTGAGCTTCGATACGGTCGTGATCAAAGCGCCGACGACAGGTGGCGACGGCGTCTTCCAGACGCCGGAGCTGACCTTCACCAACGGTACGATAACGGGTAAATCGACCGGCTCGGTCGGCACGGTGACCGTGACAGATGCGACGATCCTCGATCCGGCCGAAGGCAAGAAGAACGGCTTCGGCGGCAGCGTCCTCTTCAAGACGGCTGTCGCGACCGATCTTCACATGTCGCGGCCGGGCGAACCAGGCGAGGTAACGGTCGCGACCGCTACGGTCGAATCCGGCAACGTCGTCGACAATGTCGCGGAGAGCAGCCGCGGCAGCGTCGAGGACATCGCACTCTCGCCGGAGCTCGTCGCGGCAGGCGGCGTCGACCCGAAATCGATCGGCTACGACTCGTTTGTCTTCGACGTCGCCTGGGACAGCGCACGCGACGTCGCGGCCAAGACGATGACGATCAACACCTTCACGGTCAATTTCCACCACGGCGGCGAGCTGTCAGTCGACGGCGTCGTCGGCAACCTGCCCGACCCGCGCGTGTTGAACGATGAGGGTGCGACCACGAAAGCATCCGCCGCCGAGGTGCATCGGCTCCGAATCCGCTACGATGACGATTCGCTTGCCGGGCGCGTCCTCAATTTCCTCGCCGCCAAGCAGGGGCTCGACCGCGATGCCTACGTGCAGCAGATTTCCGCCGCCCTTCCGTTCCTGCTCGCTTCGCTGAACAACCCGGCCTTTCAGAATCAGGTGGTGAAAGCCCTCATTGGCTTCCTGCGCGACCCGCATTCGCTCACCATCGACATCCAGCCCGATTCGCCGGTGTCGGGAGCGGAGCTCCTGAGCCTTGCCAAGACCTCACCGGGCGCGATCCCGGATCGCCTGAAGGCGACCGTAACCGCCAACGCACCACAGTAAGAGACGAAAGGTTCGAACCCATGATCGGCCGCGCTGCAACCGTCGCGTTTCTGCTCCTGATCGGCACGTCGCCGGCTTTCGCCGATGCCGCAAGCGAAGCGATGCTGCGCAGCTTCCTGCAGTGGGTCGATTCCTCGCCCGACTGGTCGGCCTCCGCCAGCCTGATCCGCTCCGACGGCAGCGACACGGTCGCCGAGGGCGTGGTGTTCACCCGGCACGACCCGGCCGTCTCGGTCAGCATCGAGAGCATCACGCTGAAAGACCTGCAGGAGCGCGCGGACGGCGGCTTCACGGCGTCAGCGATCGAGCTCAAGGCCGCCGGCTTGGTGACCGATTCCTTCGATTCCACCGTTCCCTCGGCGAGCGTTCTTGATGTTTCCATGCCGAGCTTCGCCGGAGTCTCCATCGATCCGCAGCATGTGATGACGTCGATCGCCCACTTCTATTCGCTGATGGTGGACGGCTCGCTGAAGAACCTCCAGATCCCGCTGATCACGGTCACCGAGCATGTCGACGTGCCGGGCAGCGCGCCGATCCGCTCCGTGATCGCCTATCGGAACTTCTCCACCACCGGCCTTTCCAAGGGCGTGCTCGATCATCAGGAGATCGGGCCGGTCTCGGTGATAAGCAGCGGCACGCCGAACGGGCCGGTCAATTTTGAGATCGACAAGATCGAGACCGACCGCATCGACATCGGCGCGTGGGCGCATGTCCTCGATCCGGCGCAATATACGGATGGCCACGGCGACGGCGTCTGGCGGCCGGTGATGGCGCATGCCGCCTATCACGGCCTGAAGAGCAGCGCCGGCGGGGCAGTGTTCAAGCTCGACGAAGTCGCGGTCGAAAACGTCGACGGGCGCCAGACCGACAAGCCCTTCGCGGCGGCCTGGGACCGACTGATGGATCCGTCGCTGAGCCACGATACGGACCTCGCGCTCGAGGCCGTCACGTCGATGCTCGCCGCGTGGCGGGTCGGCACGGTCCGCTACGCCGGCATGGCGCTGCAAATGCCGAAGGAGAACGTCACCTTCTCGCTCGACAACATAAGCCTGACCGGCTGGTCGAATGCCGGCTTCGACAGCTTCATCCTGAAATCCATGCGCGGCAGCGGACCGGAGGGTTTCCTATCGCTCAATTCCCTGGAGATCGCCGGTTTCGTCTCGCCTGATCTCAAGGCACTGGTGCGCTTTGCCGCGATCGACAAGACCCTGCCGCCCGAGGAACACGCCCAGGCGATCGCGGACAGCTTCGCGGCGCTGCCGCGGATCGGCCATCTCGCGCTCGCCAATTTCGTCGCCGGCAAAAGCCAGGCGGAGTCGGTGTCGCTCGACGGCCTCAGCGTCGATCTGCGCGACTGGAACCGCTACTTTGCCGGCTCAACCGATATTCACGTCGACGGCCTGAAGATTCCGCGCCAGCTTCTCAAGCTCGACGCGCAGGCCGCGCAGATCTACGACACGCTTGGCTATGACGACCTCATCTTTAGCATGTCGGTCTCCGATCGCTGGTCGCCAGAGACCGGCATCGACGACGCGACGTGGTCGCTCTCCTGGGCGAACGCGGCCGACATGACGCTCACTTATGAATTGAGCGGCCTCACATCCGATTGGCTCTCGAAGGCGACAGCCGCGGCGGCGAAGGGCGAGGACAGCCAGGCGGCGGTGATGGCGATGCTCGCCGATCTCAGCCTGACGCATGCGACTCTCAGCGTCACCGACCGCTCGCTGCTTGACCGCGGGTTCAAGGTCGTCGCCGAAAAACAGGGCCTTACGGTCGACGGCGCCACCTACCGCGAGCAGATGCGGGCGGCGCTGCCCTTCATCATCTCCGCCGCCGCGCCCGCGGACATCGCCAAGCTCGTGACCGAGCCCCTGCAGGCATTCATGGCCGGCGGTCAGCAGCTGCTTGCCAAAATCGCGCCGCCAACTCCGCTCGGCCTGCTCGACCTGATGGCAGCGGCGCAAAACCCGATGGCGCTTCCCGAGAAGCTCAATCTGTCGCTGCAGTCGGAAGCGCCGGCAAATTAACCGTCGCTCGACCGAAAGAAGCGCGCCAGATTACTCCGGCGCGACCACCCGGATCGACAGCTCGCGGAGCTGCTTCGGCGTCGCCTCCGACGGCGCGCCCATCAACAGGTCTTCGGCCTGCTGGTTCATCGGGAACATGGTGATCTCGCGCAGGTTCTTGACCCCGCAGAGGAGCATCACGATGCGGTCGAGGCCGGCCGCCATGCCGCCGTGCGGCGGCGCGCCGAACTCGAGCGCCCTGAGCATCCCGCCGAAGCGCTCCTCGAGCACGTTGTCGCCATAGCCGGCGATCGCGAAGGCTCGTCTCATGATCTCCGCCTTGTGATTGCGGATGGCGCCCGAGGCGATCTCGTAGCCGTTGCACACGATGTCGTACTGATAGGCTGGGATGGCCAGGGGATCGAGCGTCTCGAGCGCTTCGAGCCCGCCCTGCGGCATCGAGAATGGGTTGTGGGAGAAGTCGACCTTCTTCTCCTCCTGGTTCCATTCGTACATCGGGAAATCGACGATCCAGGCGAGCGCAAAGCTGTCGTGATCGATCAGCTCAAGATCCTGGCCGATCTTGTCGCGCGCCGAGGCCGCAAAGCTCATGAAGCCGTCGGGGTTGCCGGCAAGGAAGAAGACCGCGTCGCCGACATCGAGATTGAGCTGATCACGGATTGCGTTGGTGCGCTCCGGTCCGATGTTCTTCGCAACCGGACCGGCGCCCGCCTCCTCGCCCTCGCGGAAGAAGATGTAGCCGAGCCCCGGCTGCCCCTCGCCCTGCGCCCAGTTGTTCATGCGGTCGCAGAAAGCGCGGTTGCCGCCGCCGGGTGCCGGAAGCGCCCAGACTTCGGTCGCCTGGTCGCGCTCGATCATGGAGGCGAAGACCTTGAAGCCTGAGCCGGCGAAATGCTCCGTCACGGACTGCATCCGGATCGGGTTGCGGAGGTCGGGCTTGTCGGTGCCGTAGGCGCGCATCACCTCGCGGTAGGGAATGCGCGGAAATGTCTGCGTCACCGACTTGCCATCGGCGAACGCCTCGAACACGCCGCGGATCACCGGCTCCATCGCGGCAAACACGTCGTCCTGGGTGACGAAGCTCATCTCGACGTCGAGCTGGTAGAACTCGCCGGGCAGCCGGTCCGCGCGCGGGTCCTCGTCGCGAAAGCACGGCGCGATCTGGAAGTAGCGGTCGAAGCCGGCGACCATGATGAGCTGCTTGAACTGCTGCGGCGCCTGCGGCAGCGCGTAGAACTTTCCCGGGTGAATGCGCGACGGCACCAGGAAGTCGCGCGCGCCCTCCGGCGACGACGCTGTCAGGATCGGCGTCGTGAACTCGTTGAAACCGGCGTCGCGCATCAGCTCGCGCATCTTCGCGACGACAGCGACGCGCCGCATGATGTTTTTGTGCAGCGTCTCGCGGCGCAGGTCGAGGAAGCGGTATTTGAGCCGCGTGTCTTCCGGATAGTCCGGCTCGCCGAAGACCGGCATCGGCAGTTCCGGCGCTTCCGACAGCACCTCGATCGCGCGCGCAAAAACCTCGATCGCGCCGGTCGGCAGGGTCGCGTTTACCGTATCGGCGGTGCGCGCCTTCACTTCGCCGTCGACGCGGATGCACCATTCCGCGCGCACGCGCTCGGCGATCTGGAAGGCCGGCGAATCGGGATCGGCGACGATCTGGGTCAACCCAAAGTGGTCTCTGAGATCGATGAACAGCAACCCGCCGTGGTCGCGCACGCGATGCACCCAACCGGAAAGGCGGATGGCCGCGCCGACGTCGCTGGCACGCAGCGCACCGCAAGTGTGAGTGCGATAGGGATGCATAGTCGTCGGCAGTCCGAACAGGGGGTCGCGAAGTCGGCGGGACAAGCGCAGAAGGCCGGAAATGTGTCAAGGTCGGGTGAAAGCGACGCCAGCCGCCAGATTCCGCGGCGACAGCCCCCGCCGCATTCGTTATAGGACAAAAATGCAAAAAGAGCACGTGACCGACCACCCGATCATCACTGACACCGAGACCCTTTCCGCCTTCTGCACGCGGCTCTCCAAGTCCTCCTTCGTCACCGTCGACACCGAGTTCATGCGCGAGAGCACCTTCTGGGCGCAGCTCTGCCTGATCCAGATGGCGGGGCCCGGCGAGGCCGCCATCATCGACCCGCGCGCCGACGGAATCGACCTCGCCCCCTTCTATCGGCTGATGGCCGACGAGCGCGTCGTCAAAGTCTTCCACGCGGCGCGCCAGGACATCGAGATCTTCGTCAAGCAGGCCGGCGCAGTGCCGCATCCGATCTTCGACACGCAGATCGCCGCCATGGTCTGCGGCTATGGCGACCAGGTCAGCTACGACCAGCTCGTGGCGCGCGTCACCGGCGACCACATCGACAAGTCCTCGCGCTTCACGGACTGGTCGCAGCGGCCGCTCTCGGCGAAGCAATGCACCTATGCGATCTCCGACGTGACGCATCTTCGCGACATCTATCTGTCGCTCTCCGCGCAGCTCGCGGAGCAGGAGCGCACGACCTGGCTCGACGAGGAGATGGCGGTGCTGACCGACATCGAGACCTACCGCACGCATCCGGAGGATGCCTGGCTAAGGCTGAAGCTCAGGGTGAAGAAGCCGCGCCAGCTTGCCGTCCTCATGGCGCTTGCCGCCTGGCGCGAGCGCGAGGCGCAGGGCCGCGACGTGCCGCGCGGGCGGGTGCTCAAGGACGACGCCATCTACGAGATCGCGCTGCAGCACCCGCGCGACCAGGAGCAGCTCGGGCGGCTTCGCACCATCCCGCGCGGCTTCGAGCGCTCGGCGACCGGGCGCGCCATCGTCACCGTGGTGGAAAGCGCCTTCGACATTCCGGAGGACCAGTTACCGAAGGTTCCGCGGCCGCGCCCTGCGCCCGAGCATGCGAGTGCGGCGGCGGAGCTTCTGAAGGTGCTCCTGAAGATGGTCGCGGAGGAGCAGGGCGTCGCGGCGCGCATCATCGCGTCGACCGACGATCTGGAGCGGATCGCCGCCGACGACCGCGCCGACGTGGCGGCGCTCAAGGGCTGGCGCCGGCAGCTCTTCGGCGAGCGGGCGCTCGCCTTGAAGCACGGCGCGCTGGCGCTTTCGATGTCGCGGCAAGGCGTCGTCGCAATCGGCGTCGAGCCCGCCGCGAAGGTTGCCGCCGAATAGCTATTCCTTGACGGTGACGGCCGAAGCGAGGCCGCCAAGCGCTGCGAATTGGCGCATACGGCTGTCGAGCCGGCTGCCGCGGAGATCGGCGAGGTCGGCCGGAAGCACCAGCTCGATCCGCTCGCCGGCGCGCTTCAGCGTCGTGCGCGGCAGCACGCCTGCGACCGCCCCGGAAATCAGATAGGCGACGCGGAACGCCCCGGCGAGCGCCCGCGCGCTTTCGCGATAGCGCAGCGGCGCAAGCTCGCGCAGCCCCGCGCCAAGCTCCTCCTCCGAGAGCCCGGCGTGGCGATAGTAGATCGAGAACGCCAGATAGGCGCGCCCCGGATGGTCGATGCCGACAAAGGCGGCATTCGTGATGATCGAAAGGCTCTGCGCGCCGCGATAATCCGGATGCGCGCGCCAGCCGATGTCGGCGAGCAGGCAGGCCGCGGCGCGAAGCCGCTTCTCTTCGGCGCTCTCCTCAAGGCCGAGCGCCGCCATGGCCTTTGCGGTCCACGGGATCAGCTCGTCGCCATGCTCCGGCGAGCGCGAGCGCAGGAGGTTCAGTTCCGCCGCCGCCGCAAGCAGCGGGTCGGCCTTCTGCTCGCGCACCGGGAGCTTCGAATAGAGCAGCCCCTCGCGCAGACCGAGCGCGGAGATCGACACGGAGCGGGGCTTGCCGGCGCGCAGCACCTCCGAGAGCACCACCGCGCCATAGGGCAGGAGCGCCTGGCGCTGCTTGGAGACGACGCCGATCCCCGGCACCTGGTCGAGCGGCCCGCGGATCACGACGCGCAGGAAGTCGGACAGCTCGTCCGGGTCCATGCGGTATTCGTGCATGACGTGCAGCGGGTAGCCGCTGTCATGCATGTGGAGTCGCGCAAGCGAGCGCCAGGTGCCGCCGATCGCGTAGAAGACGCGGCCCTTCAAGGTCCTGATCGCGGCGGAGCCGTCAAGCGCCTTACGTGTCAGATCGCGCGCCGTTTTGAGCGAACCGCCCGAAGCGGTCTCAAGCTGCAGGCCCCCGAGCGGCAGACTCTCGCCCGGGCCGACCGTCGATCCGTTGACCTCGGACATTTCCAGGCTGCCGCCGCCCAAGTCGCCGGCAACGCCGTCCGCGTGCTCGAAGCCCGCGACGACGCCGAGAGCCGCGATGCGCGCTTCCTCGTCGCCCGAGAGGAGCCGCACCCGAACCCCGCAGATCGCCTCGACTTCCTTGATGAAGGCCGGGCCGTCCTCCGCCTCGCGCGGCGCGGATGTCGCGACGACGTTCAACTCCGAGACGGCCATCTGGCGGCAAAGCGCGGTAAACCGGCGCAGCGCCTGGCGCGTCTTCTCGGTCGCGTCCGCGCTGAGCCTGCCCGATTCGGCGACTCCTGCACCAAGTCCCGCCAGGACCTTCTCGTTGAAGAGCGGCGTCGGCGAGCGGGCAAGCCGCTCATAGACGACAAGGCGCACCGAGTTCGACCCGATGTCGATCACGGCGATTGGGCCGCGTCCCAAGATGCGGCCTTTCGCGATTTCCTGTTCAGCCACGCGACAAGGGTGCGAAAGCGCGGGGCGACGACGATTTCAACGACCGACCGCGGCCGGAGAGGCTCGGATTGGTCATGAAATAGCGATGCGCATTGAAGGGCTCCTCGCCCTCCTTCCTGCGGATGCGCCGTGACGTCCCATCCGGCAGCACCTCCCAGCTCTGCTCGTTGTCCTTGAGATTGGCCACCATGATCTGGTCGAGCACCTGCATGTGGACGGTCGGGTTGACGAGCGGCACGATCGTTTCCACCCGGCGGTCGAGATTGCGCGGCATCAAGTCGGCGGAGCCGATATAGACGATCGCTTCATCGGAGGGGAGCCCGTGGCCGTTGCCGAAGCACAGAATACGCGAGTGCTCGAGGAACCGTCCGACGATCGATTTCACGCGGATGTTGTCGGAGAGGCCCGGGACCTGCGGTCTCAGGCAGCAGATGCCGCGCACCACGAGGTCGATGCCGACGCCGGCCTGGCTCGCGCGGTAGAGCGCGTCGATGATCTCGCGGTCGACCAGCGCGTTCATCTTCATCCAGATGCGTGCCGGCCGCCCGGCCTTCGCATGCTCGATCTCCGCCTGGATGTGCTCGAGAATGCGCGAGCGCAGCGTATAGGGCGAAACGGCGATGCGCTTCAGGTCCTGCGGCGGCGCGTAGCCGGTGATGAAGTTGAAGACGCGGGCAACGTCGCGCGCGATCACCGGGTCGGCGGTGAAGTAGCTGAGGTCGGTATAGATGCGCGCGGTGATCTGGTGGTAGTTGCCGGTGCCGACATGCACGTAGCTTGCGAGCGCCCCGCCCTCCTTGCGCACCACCTGCGAGAGCTTGGCATGCGTCTTGAGCTCGATGAAACCGTAGACGACCTGCGCGCCGGCGCGCTCCAGGTCGCGCGCCCAGCGGATGTTCGCCTCCTCGTCGAAGCGCGCCTTGAGTTCGACCAGCGCGGTCACTGATTTTCCCGCTTCCGCGGCTTCGATCAGCGTCTTCACGATGGGCGAATCGTTGGAGGTGCGGTAGAGCGTCTGCTTGATCGCCACCACATCCGGATCACCCGCCGCCTGCGCCAGGAACTGCACCACCGCGTCGAACAACTCGTAGGGGTGGTGGACGATGATGTCCTTCTGGCGGATGGCGGCGAAGCAGTCGCCGCCATGCTCGCGGATGCGCTCCGGAAAGCGCGGCGTGTAGGGCGTGAACTTCAAATCCGGGCGATCGATCTCGACCAGCTGCGACAAGGTGTCGATGCCGAGCATCCCCGGAATGATGTGAACCTCGTTGTCGTCGACGGCGAGCGCGCGCTGCACCATGGCGCGCAACGTCTCCGGCATGCCCTCCTCGATCTCGAGCCGGATGACGACGCCGCGCCGGCGCTGTTTCAAGGCGCGCTCGAAGAAGCGCACCAGGTCCTCCGCTTCTTCCTCCACCTCGATGTCGGAATCGCGGATCAGCCGGAACGCGCCTTTGCCCGACACCTCGTAGCCGGGGAAGAGCCGCGGGATGAACATCCCGACCGCCTCCTCAAGCAGCACGATGCGAAGCGGAGCCGGCTCGCCCTTCATCGGGAGCTGGATGAAACGCTCAAGGCTGAGCGGAAAGCGCACCAGCGCCTGCATCGCCCTGCCCTGCTTGCCGGTAAGCTGCAGCGCCAGAGTGAAGCCGAGATTGGGAATGAACGGGAAAGGATGCGCGGGGTCGATGGCGAGCGGCGTCAGCACCGGGAAGAGCGCGTCGAGGAAATGGCTCTCAAGCCACGCAAGGTCGTCGGCCTCAAGCGAGTCCGCGGGAACGATCAGGATGCCGGTCTCCGCAAGCTCGGTCCTGAGCGTCTTCCAGTTCGCGTGCTGCTGAAGGACGACCTCATTCACCTTGGCGTCGATGGCGCGCAGCTGTTCGGCCGGAGACAGGCCGTCATCGCTGACGAGCGGGATGCGTTCGCGCGCCTGCCCGGCAAGACCCGCCACGCGCACCATGACGAACTCGTCGAGGTTCTTGCCGGAGATCGATAGAAACCGCAGCCGCTCAAGCGTCGGGTGGTTGGTGTTCTCCGATTCCTCCAGAACACGGCGGTTGAACTCGAGCCAGGAAATCTCACGGTTAATGAAGCGCCGCGGGCTTTTGGCGAGGTCCTCGTCAAGCGCGGCTGGCTGCTGCTCGATTTCCGGCAGCGGCGGAATCTTGGCTAATGCTTCACTCATGACACTTTCCGGCGGGCGTTTTCTTCGGCTGCCCGCTTGTCACTATGATGACAGTCTATTGCCGATCCGCAAACATCCCGCGCGCCTCGGAGAGCTCGGAGAGAACCTGCGCGGCCATCGGCCGGGTGATGCGGCGGCCGGCGGCAAGCGCCTCGCCGTCGAGGGCCTCAACCAGGCGAGCCGCCACGTTCAGCGACCGCTCCATCCGGGTGAGCACGTAGTCGATGACCGGCTTGTCGATCATAAGCTGGCGGTCGGCGAAAAGCTTGACAAGGACGCGGCGCAGAAGCTCGTCCTCCGGCGCGCCAAGCGCAACCGGTGCCGCCAGCCGCAGACGGGAGCGGAGGTCCGGCAGGCGAATATCCCAGCTCTCCGCTGGGCTTTCGGAAGTGACCAGCAGCGCGCCCTTTTCCTCGCGGATCGAGTTGATCAGATGGAAGAGCGCCTCCTCAGGGACATCGCCAGGCGCGACATCCTCAAGTGCGATGGCTCCGTCCATGCTCGCAAGCCGATCGGAGCGAAGCGTCGACGCATCGCGGATCTCGGCCTTGGCGTGCGCCGCCCAGATATGCACCAGGTGCGTCTTTCCGGAGCCAGGCGGCCCGGAGAGGAGCACGACCGGCGCCGGCCAGTCCGGCCAGCTTTCGATCAGGCGCAGCGCGGCGCTGTTCGACGGGCCGGTCATGAAATCGTCGCGCCCGTAGCTCGGCTGATGGGCGAGCGCCAGCGGCAGCTGCGTCGGAGCGGCCATCGTCAGCCCGGCGGGCTCGGTCCGCCCCGGTCGAGGTAGAGGCTGCTTTCGCGGTAGCGCCCGACGGCAAAGCGCACGAGCACGCCGATCGCCGCCGTAACCGGCACGGCCAGGAGTACGCCGACAAACCCGAACAGCGAGCCGAAGGCGAAAAGCGCGAACATCAGCCACACCGGATGCACGCCGATCGAAGAGCCGACCAGCCGCGGCTGCAAGATGTTGCCTTCGATGAACTGCCCGACGGCGAAAATGCCGACCACTGCCAGGATCCACACCCAGTGCGGCCAGAACTGCACGGTGGCGACGCCGACCGACACGACGAACCCGACGATCGACCCGACGAAGGGGATGAAGCTGATGATGCCGGCGACCGAGCCGATCAGGAACCCGAAGTTCAGTCCGACCACGGAAAGCGAGATCGCGTAGAACAGGCCGAGGATCAGGCAGACAGCGCCCTGCCCGCGGATGAAGCTCGCGATTGCAACGTCGATGCTGCGGCCGAGCGAGCGGATCGTCTCGGCATGCTCGCGCGGCAAGAGCGCGTCGATGCGGGCAATCATGCGGTCCCAGTCGTAGAGCAGGTAGAAGGCGACGACCGGCGTCACCACGATCAGGCTGACGACGCTGACCACGGCGCGCCCGCCCGCCCATACCGAGGCGATGAAGGTTGTGATCCAGGAGGCCGCCTGCGATACTACTTGGTTGACGTTGGTGCCGTTGCCCTGCGTCTTGAAGAACTGGCCGACGCGGGTTTCGAAGAAGCGGTCGCCGAGCGACTGCAGTTCGGCGGCATAGTCCGGCAGCCGCTGCAAGAATCCGGCAAGCTGCCCGATGAGCAGCGGCACGATGATCAGCGCCACCAGCGCAAAGACGAGCACCGTCAGGACGACGATTGTGATCGTCGCCCAGAACCGGCTCATGCCGGCCCGCTCCAGCCAATCGGCGACCGGGTCGAGCAGATAAGCGAGCGCCATCCCGAGAATGAACGGCAGCAGGATGTCGCTGAACACCCAGAGGAAGAGCAGCAGGACGACAAGCGCCCCAAGCCAGAACAGCAGCTGCGTGCGCAAGCTCATGAACGCACCCCGTTGACGTGTCCGGGCCCGCCGCCCATGTGCCGCACCCATCCGACGAGATAGCCGCCCGCCGACGCCACGGTCAGCACCGCCACCACGACGATCATCAAGTCGATCAGCGGCTCGAACAGATGCAGGCCCGCACGGTCGGCGAGGACAAATCCGATCAGCACGATCTGCGCCACTGTGTTCACTTTCGAGACCCAGAGCGGCTTAACCGCCATCGGGCTGCCGAGCACATAAGCAAGCAGCAAGGCGCCAATGATGAACAGATCGCGGCTGACGACAAGCACGATCAGCCAGGCCGGCAGCACACCCTTGAAGCCTAGCGTGACGAAAACGGAGACGAGCAGCGCCTTGTCGGCCACCGGGTCGAGATAGGCGCCGAGCACCGAGCGCGCGTTGAAGCGCTTGGCGATGAAGCCGTCGGCCGCATCGGTCACGCCGGCGAGGACGAAGAGGAGCATCGCCGCGTGGAAACGGTCGGCGATCATCAGCCAGACTATGAGCGGCACTCCGATCAGGCGGGCAATCGTAATGAAGTTAGGTAGCGTCAAGTGGAAGACCTGGCGTTCTGGCAATGCGCGAACGGCTCCCGCGGCGGAAAGCCCGGCGGGATTGCCATCCTTGTTGCAATCGCCGGGCTCGCATTCTAGGCGCTAACGGCAATGGCGGAACAGCGCAATACCCTGACCTACCGGGAGGCCGGCGTCGACATCGACGCCGGAAACAGCCTGGTGGAGCGGATCAAGCCGGTCGCAGCCGCAACGGCGCGGCCCGGCGTCGTCGCCGGGCTCGGGGGATTCGGCGCCCTCTTCGACTTGAAGGAGGCGGGTTTCCACGATCCGGTCCTGGTCGCGGCGACCGACGGCGTCGGCACCAAGCTCAAGATCGCCATCGAATGCGGCGAACATCGCACCATCGGCATCGACCTCGTCGCCATGAACGTGAACGACCTGGTCGTGCAGGGCGCCGAGCCGCTGTTCTTCCTCGACTACTACGCCTCGGGCGCGCTCAATGTCGACGCGGCCGCGGACGTGATTTCCGGCATAGCGGAAGGATGCCGCATCGCCGGCTGCGCGCTCATCGGCGGCGAGACGGCGGAGATGCCGGGGCTCTATCATGGTGGCGATTTCGATCTCGCCGGCTTCGCGGTCGGCGCCGTGGAGCGTGATCACCTTCTGCCACGCCATGACGTGACGGCCGGTGACGTCATCTTCGGCCTTGCCTCGTCGGGCGTTCATTCGAACGGCTTCTCGCTGGTGCGCCGTGCCGCCGAGTTGGCCGAGCTTAAGTGGAGCGATCCGGCGCCGTTCGGGCCCGGATCGACACTCGGCGCGGCGCTTCTCACCCCGACGCGCATCTATGTGCGCTCCTGCCTCGACGCGATTCGCGAGACCGGTGCAGTCAAAGCGCTCGCGCATATCACCGGCGGCGGTTTGGTGGACAATGTCCCGCGCGTGCTTCCCGACCATCTTGCGGCCGACATCGACCTTTCGAAAGTGCCGTTGCCACCGGTCTTCCGCTGGCTCGCCGGCCTCACCGATCCGAACGAGATGACGCGCACCTTCAATTGCGGGATCGGCATGATCATCGTTGCGGAGAAGGCCTACGCGCCGGAGGTCGAGACCGTGCTCGCCCGCCACGGCGAGACGGTCGTCACGCTGGGCGAGATCGTGCCACGCGACAGGAGCGCCGTCGTCTTCCGGGGGTCGCTCAACCTCGATGGCTGAGGGGATGGCTGAAGGAAAGCGGCGGACGGCGGTGCTGATCTCCGGGCGCGGCTCGAACCTTGCCGCGCTGATCGCCGCCGCGCGCGCCGCCGACTATCCGGCAAAAATTGCGCTTGTGGCGTCCGACAATCCGGAGGCGGGCGGCCTCAGCTTCGCAAGCGACGCCGGGATTGCGCACACCACCATCGACCGCCGCGCGCTCGGCAACAGGGCGGCGTTCGAGGCAAAAACTCGAGGCCGCGCTCAGCGACGCCGGGATCGAGCTGATCTGTCTTGCGGGCTTCATGCGGCTGCTCTCGGCGGATTTCGTCGAACGCTGGCGCGACAGGATGCTCAACATCCACCCCTCGCTGCTGCCCCACTTCCCCGGCCTCGACACGCACCGCCGTGCGCTTCAGGCGGGCGTGCGCGAGCACGGCGCGACGGTGCACTTCGTCCGCGCGGAGGTCAATTCCGGGCCGATCGTGGCGCAGGCCGTGGTGCCGGTTCTCGCCAGCGACACGGAGGAGACGCTTGCGGCGCGCGTCCTTGAAGTCGAGCACCGCCTCTATCCGCTGGCGCTTCAGCTTGTCGCCGGAGGCCGCGCGAAGGTTGTCGGCGACCGCGTCACCATCGGCGGCGAAGATGCGCCGTCCGACGCGTTGCTATTCGCGCCAGCGGATCAGCGGCGGCAGTAGACGCTCGCGTTCCAGGTCAGCGCGAAGAGCAGGATCAGCGCCGTCGCCTGGTGGACCAGCGCCAGCCCCGTCGGCACGACGTTGATCAGCGTCGCAACCCCTAGGCAGAACTGCGCGAACACGAGCAGGCCGAGTAGGAATCCGCGGTTGCGTGCCGGTCCCGGCGCGCGTCGGCCGGCAATTGCATAGGCGAGAATCAGCGCGGTCACGACATACGCGCCGATCCGGTGGTCGAACTGGATGGTCGTGACGTTGGCGACGAAATTCTCCCACAGCGGCTCAATCATGCCGAGCCCGGTCGGCACCAGCCGCCCGTCCATCAGCGGCCAGGTGCCGTAGACGAGCCCGGCGTGGCTTCCGGCGACGATGCCGCCAAGCGCGATCTGCATCAGCACGAGAAGCACGAGCAGGACTGCAAGCAGACGGCGCCGAAGCGAAGCCGGCTCAAGCACCGCGCCGCCCTGCCGCGCATAGGTCGCGATCAGCGCCGCGAAGAAGAGCGAGGCGAGCGTCAGATGCAGCGCGAGCTTGACCGGCGCGACCGAGGTCATGCCGGGCTTAAGACCCGAGGCGACCATGATCCAGCCGACCAGCCCCTGCGTCCCGAGCAGGATGCCCATTGCGGCAAGCCACCAGCCCGTGCGCCCCGAGACGCTGCGCCGCCCGACGAACCACAGAAAGCCGGCGACATAGACAAGACCGATGAAACGGCCGAGCTCGCGGTGGGCCCACTCCCACCAGTAGATCGTCTTGAAGTCGCCGAGCGCCATGCCCTTGTTCAAAAGCGCGTATTGCGGGCTCTGTTGGTAGAGGTCGAACGCGTCTTGCCAGGCGCTGCCGCTCATCGGTGGCACGCTGCCCGTGACGAGGTCCCATTCGGTGATGGAAAGACCCGACTCCGTCAGCCGCGTCGCGCCCCCGACGAGCACCATCGCGAAGGTGAGGAAGATGAGCGAAAGCAGCCAAAGCCTCAGCCTGCGGGCGCCGACGCGCGGTCTTGCGAACGCTTCGACGGGATCGGCCGGGATCGCTACCATCGCCGCTTGTTAGGGGGCCGCGGACAGGCCGGCAAGCCGGACCCGCGCGACACCCGGTCGCGAACAGGCCGCTTGCCCGGACGGCGCCCTGCCCCTACGCGGAGCGCCATGGCCCCTCGCCTCAGAAAGCTGATCGGCACGATCGTGCTCGTCGTCTTCGTCTGCGTCTACGCGCTGGCCGCGATGACGATCGCCGCGGCAAAGCTCCCCGGCACGTCGGGGCTTGTTCAGTTCGCCTACTACGTCGTGGCCGGGCTGCTTTGGGTCATCCCCGCAGCCGCGCTGATCGCATGGATGCAAAAGCCCCGCCGCAAAACGACTTAGCTTGGTTTGCGGATTTTATCTCTGAGTGCCCAGAGGCCCGGCGACAAAAGCACGTCGAGATAGCGCAGCCGCTGGAAGAGGCCGTTGATCGAGACCCGCGGCAGACCATGGCGCGACCCGCGCGCCGGGATGGTGCCGGGCCGCGTGGTGAAGGAGGCGAAGAGCCCCGCCTCAGCCGCAAGCTGCGCCTCGCGCGGCCCCGCCGCCGCGCGGTAACCATAGGGAAAGGCGAGGCTCGTCGGCCGCCTTCCGATCTCCTTCTCGATCCGATCTACGCTCCCCTTGATCTCGCCGAGCGCGGCTTCAGCCGGAAGCCGAGCCAGCGCGGCATGCGTCATCGTATGAGCGCCGATCGAGCAGAGGGGCTCGGCGGCGATGCAGCGCACCTCGTCCCAGTCCATGACCAGCTCAGCCGCGAGCGCCCCGAGATCGAGGCCGTGGGCGTCGGAGAGCGCGCGGATCGCGACGCGCTGCTCCTTCTCGTCGGCTTCGCTCGTCAGCCATGCCGTCCAGTGGTGAAACGCCCGCTCCTTCTCAGCAACGGAATGCGTGGGGATACTTTCGCCACTGCGCGCCCCCGGAGCGGGGACCGCGTCCGCACCGGCGATCACCCGCTCGAGCGCCTCCCACCAGAGCTCGGAGGTGCGGTCGGAGAACCCCGGGCAGACGTAGATCGTGAACGGCGCTGCGTGCTGCCGGAAGACCGGCAGCGCGTGCTCAAGATTGTCGCGATAGCCGTCGTCGAGGGTGACGGCGATCCGCCGCCAGTCGCCCTTCCCCTGCCCTTTGACCAGCTCATCCACCGGGACAAAGCGCCACCCCAACCTCTTGAAGTGATGCAAGAAGCGGTCGAGGAATTCCGGCGTGACCGACAACAGCGCGTTGGGGTCGAAAGCGGCGACGCCCGCGGGCCGCACATGGTGCAGCGTTACGACAAAACCCGCAGCGTCACCCGCCTGCGGCAGCCAGCGCGGTGCGCCGGCCGCCGAGAGAGCCTCGAGCGCTGCGCGGATCAAAGCGTGGCGGGCCATCCTTAAGCCGGATCGAGCCCCGCCTCAGGCGGCAGCGCTTGACTCTGAGCCGCCACCGAAATCGAGGTCGCTGGTATAGCGCACGATGATGGCGCTCTTCGCGCCACGTGCCAGCGAAACATCGTAAACCTCTGTGCGGAAAGCCTCTGATGTCTCCGGGCCGCAGACAATCGCCGCAACGTCGGGCCGCACATGCTCGCTCGGCCAGTCGTCGACCTTGTCGGAGACGACGATCACCTTGTCATAGGTATGGGTCAGGGCGCCAAGCACCAGCCGCATGCGCTGCAGCGGCGGAGCCTTGCCGTTCGAGCCAAAGCTGACCACGTGCACACCGGTCGTGTCGTCGCGCCGGATGGCTTCGCCGAAGGACGCTTCGCCGCCGAGAAGATCGCAGAGCCCGGGCCGCTGGTTGCCGAGCGCCTCGGACGGCGTCGGCCCTAGGTCGATGACCAGGCAGCGAAGCTTCGCCTTGGCGCCCTGCCGGGCGGCCGTGAAGGCAACGCCACCCGCGCCCTCGGCGCCTTCCGCGCCGGCAAAGAGCGCGACGTGGACGGAGGGGTTCAGAATGATCTCGCCGAGCGCGGCAATGCCGGACGGCTCGGCGTCTCCTACTTCACCTTCCGCCTGCGGCTGATCGTCCTCAGGCTCGACCGCGGCTTTCGGCTCTTCGCCCGGCTCGAATTCCTCGCGCTCCAGTTCGGCTGCCGCCTTCGGTTCTTCGCCGAGGTCGGTGTCCTCAGGCTCCCGCTCGCCGGCTTCCGGCTCGTCCGCGTCTTCGTCGACGGACGACTCCGGCTCCTCATCCTCCGCCGCGGCGTCGGAGCCGGGCGTTGGCTGCGTCTCATCGTCGGGAATGCCCTCCGGCGCAGGCATGCCAGGTCCGGGCGGTCCAGGCTCAGGCGGCGTCGGGCGGGCATATTCCACGCGCTTCAGCGGCATGACGGGCGCCGCACTCCCCATGCCGGCGCCGATGACGCGGAAGGCGCGGCCCGACGTGAACTGCCTGAGGAGCACGATCGCCATGCCGATCAGCAGCACGGCGATCGCGGCGGCGAGCGACATCATGAACTTCTTCGGGAATGATCGGATTCTCCGGCGGCACAGCATGCGAGATGATGCGCGCATCGGCCGGCAGGTAGTTCGCGTCGGTCCGCGCCGCCGCCTCGCGATAGCGCCCGAGGAAGGATTCCAGGAGATCGCGCTGTGCTGCCGCCTCGCGCTCGAGCGCACGAAGCTCGATACCCGCGTCGTTTGAGCGCGACACGTCTGCCTTCGCCTCGTTCAGGCTCTTGAGCAGAGATTCTTCACGCGCCGCCGCAACGCGGGCCGCCGTCTGCAGCGAGGCGAGAACTTTTTTCGCCTCGTCGCGGATCTGCGATTCGAGATTTGCGACCTGCCCCTGCAGCGCGCGGATGCGCGGATGCGTCGGAAGCAGCGTCGTCGAAAGCTCGGCAATCTGCGCCTGAAGCGCCACCTGGCGCTCGCGCAGCCGCTGGATAAGCTGTGAATTGAGCACGTCCTCGGAAGCGTCGATCGGCTTGCCCTCATCGAGCAGCTGCTGCACGAGGTCGGCCTTCGCCTCGGCCTCGGCGCGTGCGGCGCGCGCCCGCGCCAGCTCGGCATTGATGTCGGCGAGCTGCTGCGTCGAGAGGTCGCTGCCCGAAGTATTGGCGCTGGTGCTGGTGCTCGTGCTTGTGCCGGTGCCCTGATTGACGTCATAGAGACCATGGCTGGTGCGGTAGTCGGCGACCGCCTGCTCTGCTTCCGCGACGCGCGAGCGAAGCCGCTCGATCTCCTGCTGCAGCCAATCCGTCGCAGCGACAGCCGACTGACGCTTGGCGTCCTGCTGCAGCGCCACGAAGGCATCGGCGACCGCGTTCGCCACTTCCGCCGCAAGCGCCGGATTGGGGGCGGAGAAATCAACGCCGATCACGCGCGACTGCTGCAGCGTATAGACGGAGAGCCGCTCGAAGTAGCTGTCCATCACCCGCTGGCGGATCGAGGAATCGGTCGGCGGCTTGTCGAGCCCGACCATCACCAGCAGCGAGCGGAGCACCGACGGCCGCCGTGCCGGATCGAATTCCGGCCGGTGCGTCAGGTCGAGCTTGTCGATGACCGCGTCGGCGATCTCGCGCGACTTCAGCACCTCGACCTGGCTCTGAATGGCCGACGCGTCGAAATCCGTGGCCGGTGCCGCCGCCGCCTCGCGCGGCTGCGTCAGCGGCGATTCGCGCGCCTCGATCAGGATGCGCGTATCGGCGGTATAGAGCGGGCTGACGAAGGAGAGCCCGACATAGGTCGCGACCGCCACCACCGCGGCGATGACCAGAAGCGGCACGGCCCGCCGCCTGAGCGCGCGGGCGAGCGCCCCGAAATCGAGCTCGGTTTCGCCAATCTCAGCCATTTGGCCACTCCGACATTTCGCGCCGAAACTCGCCGAGTCATGGTTAGGAGGACGTTAACGGTCGCGAAGTATCGTTAATTTGGATTAGCGGACCGTTAACCATAGAGCGGCAGTCTCCAGGCGTCGCTGGGCCAAGTGAACTCGATGATTCGCCTGCCAATTTTCCTTACCCTCCTCATTGCCGGCTTCACCGTTCTGACGGCCGGATGCACCGACCGTGTGCCGCTCGCGGAACCCGCGAGCGTCGGCTCGGGCCCCTATCTGCTCGGCTCAGGCGACAAGCTCAGAATCGTGGTCTACGACCAGCCAAGCCTTACCAACCTCTACGAGGTCGATCAGTCCGGCGCGATCTCGATGCCGCTGATCGGCGACGTTGCTGCGCGCGATCTCTCGGCCGACGAATTGGCGAAGCGCATCGAGACAAAGCTCGCGACGGCCTATCTGCGCGAGCCGAACGTGACGGTCGAAGTGGCGACCTACCGGCCGTTCTTCGTGCTCGGCGAGGTCGGCAATCCCGGCCAATACCCCTATGTTCCGGGGATCACGGCGGAAACGGCGGTCGCGGTCGCCGGCGGCTTTTCCGACCGGGCCAACAAGCGCATGGTTCGCCTGAGCCGCACGCTCAACGGCAAGCTCTACAAATCACGCATCCCGGTGATCGAGCCGAATTCGGCCGGGCGACACGATCTATGTCTACGAGAGCCTTTTCTGACCGCCTCCGGCAGTAACCCTAAAATTCGGAGAAAATTGATTTTTCCCGCCTAGGGCTGCACCTCGTACGCGCGGGGACTTGAGGCGGTCCGAGGCATGACCATCAGCAGAATCGACTGAGCCCTTCGGCCGGAGCGACCCCGGGCTCGCCGTCGGCGTTAACCTTTCCACCGGACGAACACCGCTCAACGTCGCTGCGGCGCAGGTCGCCGCCACCTTGAAGCGGCGGCTGATCACACCCGGCATGCTCGCCGGCATCGCCCGTCTCGCCGATTTCCTCGCGCTTGCTTTGATCAGCGTCGCGATCTATTCGACCTATGTCGACCCACGCGACGTCGATAGCGGCTACCTCATCGCCACGCTCGCCCTGCCGGCCGCGACGGTCCTCCTGATCGGCTCGCTCAACGGCTACCAGGTCGGCGACTACCGCAACATGATGCTGAAGATCGGCCGCGGCGCGAGCCTCTGGTCGGCGGTCTTCGCCAGCTTCACGCTGGTGCTCTTCTTCCTCAAGATGGGCGACGCGTTCTCGCGCTTCTGGCTCGCGAGCTGGTTCCTCGGCGGTCTTCTCGTTCTGACGCTGCTGCGCGCGCTGATGAGTCGCCTCGTCGCAAGATGGCGGGCGGCCGGCGTGCTTGAACGCCGCGCTGTGCTTGTCGGGGGCGGACCGGAGGCGGTCGACCTGATCCGCGCGCTGCGCGACGAGCCGGCCAATGACGTCCGCATCTGCGGCATTTTCGACGACCGCGCGGATTCGCGGGTTCCCGCCCTCGCCGAGGGCCTGCCCAAACTCGGGCGAATCGACGAGCTGCTCGAATTCGGCCGTCAGGCGGAGATCGACATGCTGATCGTCGCGCTGCCGATGACGGCGGAGAACAGGCTGATCAATCTCCTGAAGATGCTTTGGGTGCTGCCTGTCGACATCCGCCTTTCGGCGCGCGCCAGCCGGCTGCGCTTCCGCCCCCGCTCCTATTCCTATGTCGGCTCGGTCCCCTTCCTCGATCTCTTCGACAAGCCGATCGCCGACTGGGATCGCGTCGGAAAGGCCTGCTTCGACCGCATCGTCGGATCGATCTCGCTGGTGCTCCTTGCGCCTTTGATGCTCGCGGTCGCGCTCGCCATCAAGCTCGATTCGCCCGGCCCGGTCCTCTTCAAGCAGAAGCGCTACGGCTTCAACAACGACCTGATCGAGGTCTTCAAGTTCCGCTCGATGTATATCGACAAGACCGACGCCAATGCCGAGAAGCTCGCGACGCGCAACGATCCGCGCGTCACCCGCGTCGGCCGCTTCATCCGCAAGACCAGCCTCGACGAGCTGCCACAGCTGATCAACGTCGCGATCAAGGGCAATCTATCGCTGGTCGGCCCGCGCCCGCATGCACTGCAGGCGAAGGCCGCCGACCGACTTTATGAGCAGGTGTTCGACGGCTACTTCGCCCGCCATCGCATGAAGCCGGGCATCACCGGCTGGGCGCAAGTCAATGGCTGGCGCGGCGAGACCGACACGCCGGAGAAGCTCAGGAACCGCGTGGAGTTCGATCTCGTCTATATCGAAAACTGGTCGGTCATCTTTGACCTCTACATTCTCGCGTTGACGCCGTTCAAGCTGTTCAACACGGAGAACGCCTTTTGACCTCCGCCTGGGTCGCGCCGGCGCCTTATGCCGGGCCACGACCGACGGGACTGCCGACCAGGGCAATCGCCAACGGGCTTCTGTGGCTCGCGATCTTCCTCGGCGGCTTCGTCATCGTGGAGCCGGCGCCCTACGAGCTCTTCCTGGCGCTTCTGATCCCGGGCTGGCTTGCCGCTGGCCTCAAGGTGCCGCGGAGCGTCAGCCCGTTGATCGTGCTGATGCTCCTCTTCATCGCAGGCGGCGTCCTGGCGTCGACGCAGGCGAAGGATTTTGCCACGCAGCCGCTCTACTACGCGGTAACGGCGTTCCTCGCCTTCAGCTCCTGCTTCTTCGCCTGCATAGTCGCCGAGGATCCCCGCCGTCTCGACACGATCGTGTCGGCCTGGATCGCCGCGGCGGTCTGCACCGCCGTTCTCGGCATCATCGGCTATTTCGGGCTGACGGGCGGGCTCTTCACGAAATTCGAAAGGGCGGCCGGCGCTTTCCAGGATCCGAACGTCTTCGGGCCGTTCCTGATCCTCCCGTTCGTCGTCCTGGTGCGCCGTGTGCTGACGCGGCCCTTCGGCGCAGCGTTGAAGAGCGCGGCGATCGCGCTCCTCCTCTTCGTCGGCATCTTCCTCTCCTTCTCGCGTGCCGCCTGGGGACTCACCGTCGTCGCCACCTTGATGGTCGGCTGGCTGCTCTTCGCGACCGAGCGAAGCGCCAAGGCGCGGGCGCGGTTCATCGCGCTCGGCGCGGTCGGGATCGTGCTTCTTGGGCTTCTCGTCAGTGCCGTGCTCACCCTTCCGGCTGTGTCGCAGCTCTTCGAGCAGCGCGCGCATGTCGAGCAGACCTACGATTCCGGCCACCTCGGACGCTTCCAGCGGCATGCGATCGGCTTCAACCTGATGCTCAGCCACCCGCTCGGCATCGGCGCGATCGAGTTCGGCCGCACGTATGGCGAGGACGAGCACGACATCTGGCTGAAGACGCTCACCACCTATGGCTGGCTCGGCTTCGTGTCCTATCTGACGCTGGTCATCTGGACGCTCGCCGCGGCCTTCCCGCTCCTCTTCCGCGAGGGCCCGCTGCAGCCGATCGCGCAGATCGCCTATGTGGTCTTCCTCGGCCATATCCTGATGGCCGCCGTGATCGATATCGACCACTGGCGCCACGTCTACCTGATGTTCGGCATTCTCTGGGGCCTGATCGCCGCCAACAAGATGGTGCGCCAGAAGCGGCTATCGACGGCCTATGCGCACGATCATCAAAGAGGGGCCGGCGCGGAGCGGATGGTCGGAGCGAGAGGATTCGAACCTCCGACCCCCTGAACCCCATTCAGGTGCGCTACCAGGCTGCGCCACGCTCCGACGGCGCGGACTATAGTGACGGGCCTCGGCCGGTTCAATGCCGGTTCAGAGCGGATTTTTTGGCCGCTCTTGGCGGCCGTTTGCCTCAATTTCCGGCCGAGCCGGTGATGATCGGCGCGCCGGAGGGCGACCACACGGTCTCAAGCCGCGTCAGTCTTTCGCGTGCGGCGGCGAGCACGCCCTCGAAGCGCGCCGGCAGGCTGTGGATCGAGACCGCGGAAGCTTGATCCGCCATCGGATGCACTGACCATGCGGTCACGATGCGCGTCGCGTCGGGAAGCGACACGGACATCGGGTCGCCATACGACCAGGGCGGGGTCAGCGACGTCAGGAACCGGCCGCTCGCGGCCTCGACGATGTCGAGCGACGGCATGTCCTCGCGAATGACGGCGAGACGGCCGCCATCCGGCGAGACGGCAAGCTGAAGCACGAAGCCCTTCGGCGGATGGCCCGGCCAGGCCGTGCCCTCGCTGAAGCTCGCGCCGAGCGGCGAGGCAATGCGCCAGAGCGCCTTGCCCGATGCATCAAGCGCAACGACCTCGCCGTCGCGCGCACCGGCGAAGAGCGTCGCGCCGTCCGCCGACCAGAGTAGCGTCGCGATGCTGGCGCCGTTGTCGCCGAGCTTCTCGGTCGCGCCGTTCGCAAGGTCGATCCGCTGAAGCGTGCCGCCGGAGACGAAGGCGAGCACCCTTGCCTGCGGGTCGAGCGCACAGGGGCTGTCCTTGTCCTTGCTCAAAGGATAGCGGGCCTCGATCGCGCCGCTCTCCGGATCGACCATGGTCACACCGGAGGGACCGAGCGCCGCGACCACACCGCCCTCCTCCGCGAGCGCGACGGAGATCGCCGGCGTCTGGTTGGCCCAAAGGGTCTCGCCGGTCGCGAGCGAACGCATGGTCAACCCGTCCACTGCCGCGAAGATCGCACGCCCTCGCGTAGCGTCGATCAATGGCGGCATGGTCGCCGGTCCCTCCGCCACCTCCTGCAGCATGCGGCCCTCCGGGTCGAAGCGCCAGATGCGCGCCTCGCCGAAGGCCACCGAAAACGCCGAGAGGTATTTTCCGTCGAAGCCGCCGAGCGTCCAGCCCTTGTCGAGCGTCGCGGCGACCGTTTCGCGCCCGCCGGCGGAGAGCAGCACCTCGTTGTCGCGTGTCGTGATGAACACCGCATCGCCGCTCGCGGCGGCGGCGATCGAGGTAGCGTTGCCACGCGCCAGCTGCCGCTCGAAGCGGTGATTGCCGCCGAGCAATCTCCACACCACGAGCCCCTCGCGGACGTCGCCCCAGTAGTGGCAGGCAAGGTGCGAGACGTTGCGCGACACAACGCAGGAATAGGGCTTCTCGCCGGCGAGATCGTCGGCGACGAACCCGAAGCTCACGAACGTGGTCAGCGTTCCGTCGTCGCCGACATAGGCGAGCCGGATATCCTCGCGTGGCTTCTCGGCGCGCGCGAGCACGGCAACCGCCTCCCGCGGCCAGCCCTGGTTTGCCTGGTCGGTGAAGCTCAGCCCGACATAGAGGTAGTTCGGGTCGCTGCGGTCGAAGCTGCGCTTTGCGCCGGTCGAAAGGTCGAGATCGGAGAGCTCGAGCGCGCCCATCATCAGGAGCCGGTTGGCATTCCTCAGGTCCGGATCGACCGCACTGACGACGACGCGGCCAGTCTGCAGAATCTGTGCAAGCAGCGCCGTGTCGCCGCCGATGCTCGCCGCGGACAGCGTGGCGACCGGTGCCGGCGCGAACTCACGGCGCATCACGTCGTATTGCAGGACATCGACGCCGTAGGTGACGAAAAGCGTGTCGCCGCGTCCGGAGAAGCGCACCTGCCCGACGCTGACGCCATCCTGCGGCATCGGCACGGAGATCGGCGTCGGTGCCTGCTTGGCGTCCGGCGAGACCAGCGCGAAGGTGCTGCCGAAGCCGACCGCAATGCCGCCCGATGTCTCGTTCACGTCGAGGCTGGTGATCTCGCCCGGCAGCGCGGTCTGGTAGCGGATGCGGCCGCTGTCCGCCTCGACGAAGAGCAGCGTCTTGACGCCCGTGACGACGATGAGGCCGCGGCTGTTCAGCACCGCGACATGCGTCGGCAGCAGCCGCTCCGGCAGGCCGATCCTGAGCCGCACCTTCGGCTCCGGATCGAGGTCGACGATGACGAGCCCCGCCTGCGGATCGGCATAGGCGAGCGTGGAGTCGCCGAGAAAGGCATAGGGCAGCGGGCGTCCCTGCGAGGCGCGCTCGATGTGCAGCTCCTGGCGCTGCTCGGCCATCGCGTTCAGAAGCGCCGGCTCGCTCGCCGCCTGCTCGCCGGGACTGAGCACGTCTGTCTCGATGTCCGCCGCCTGCACTGCGAGCGCGAGCGCGCCGTGCGTGTCGTTGTTGAGCAGCGAGAGCTCGGCCTGCGAGGCGAGCGTGCGCGCCGTCTCGCGCTTGGTCGAGGCGAGCGCGTCCAAGGCGCGCTGTTGTTCCGCTTCGGCGCGGCGGGCCGCATCGGTCGCGCGCTGGCTCTCGGCCTCGGCGCGCTGGCGCTCGGACTCCGCCGTCGCGCGCTGGGCCTCGGCCTCGGTGCGGGCGGCAAGCGCCTGTGCCCTCTCGTGCAGGGCCACTTGCGCCTCCTGGTCCGCCCGCTTGGCCTCGAGCTTCGCCCTCCAGGCGGAATAGCCGGCGACCAGCGAAAGGCCGGTGAGGAAGACGAATAGGATGGCGGTCGCGGAAACAAGCACGCGCCGGCGACGGGTCGCCGCACTCTGCGACTGCGCGACATAGGCGCCGAGCGGCGACGGCTCGAGCTTCCAGCGCCGCACGAGGTCGCGGCCTTCGGCGAGGTTCAGGCCGGCGAGAAGGGCGCGTCCGCGTTCGCGCGCCGATTCCGCGTCGCGCCAGCGGCGCTGCATCGCCTCGAGCCGCGAGCGGGTTTCGAGATCGCGCCGGTCGGCGGCGATCTGGTCGCGGGCGCGCGGCCAGTGCGAAAGCAGCGCCTCATGCGCAACCCGCACCTCAGCCCCCACGCCGTCGCCGGAGGTCACGAAGAGCCGCGCGTCGGAGGCGACGAAGGCCGCGATCAGCCGCGCCTCCGGACCGCCCTCCGCAAACTGGTCGAGCCGCGACGAACGCGCCGTCACCGTGTCGCGGTCGGCGGCGACGGTGACGAGGCTTCGAAGCACCGCCGGCAGCGAATCCGCCGCCGCCGGATCGGAAGTCTTAAGCGCCGCGAGCGTTTCCTCGGCCCGCCGCGCGATCGCACCCTTGAGCTCGCCGAGCGCGCGGTAGGTCGCGAAGGTGAGCGCGTTCCTCTGCCCGTCTTTTTCGGAACCGACGATGTCGCGCAGATAGAGCGCATGCAGCATGACGGAGAGGAGCGGCAGCGAGCCCGCGTCCTCCGCCGCGACGTTGGCGATTACTGCGTCGAGCGCGATGCCGGATTCCGCGTCGGTCTCGAAGCGAAGGCCCGCCGCGACCGCGGGCCGGCGCACCATTTCGAGAATCTCCGCGCCGTCCGGAGCCTGAAGATCGAGCCGCGCGCCGGCCTCGATCAGCTCCAGAAGCGGTCGCGTCTCGGCGACACGGTGCCAAAGGTCGCTGCGCATCGTCGCCACGATCCACACCAGACCGGAGCGCGCGAGGGCGGAAAGGATGCGGGCGAAAGCCTCGCGCTCGGCCTCGCCGATGCGCGGCGCGAAAAGCTCCTCCATCTGGTCGACGAGAAGCAGCAGCCGCGCCTCCTCATGCGCGAGCATGGTGCCGGCCTTCTTCGCCGCTTCGGCAATGCTGCCGAGCGCGGTGCGGAACGGGAAGGACGGATCGGCGGCGGCGGCCTTGAGATGCGCGGCGAGCGCCGCCGCGTCGACGCCGGTGCCGGCGATCTCGGCCAAGCCGGTGCCCTCCTTGGGATCGCCGCCGATTAGCGCCTTCGCCAGGCCGAGCACCGGGTCGTCGCCGCCATCGCCTGGCATCGCCACAACCCTGCGCCAGAGACCAACGCCCGGCACGGCCTTTGGCGCGACCAGCGCCGGCACGACGCCCGCTCGCGCCAGCGACGACTTTCCGGAGCCGCTGCCACCGGCAACGAACAGAAACGCCGTGCCGCGTTCCGCCGCCAGCTGCAGCCTCGTGACCGCATTCCTGATCTGCGCGTCGCGGCCAAAGAAGATCGCGGCGTGCTCGAAATCGTATGAGGCAAGGCCCTGATAGGGGTTGCCGCGGTACCAGGCGCCCTCCTCCGCGCCCGCGCCCGACGTCCTCTGCTCTTTGATGCGGCGCTCGATCAGCGCGGTCAGATCGGCTTCGAGTTTTTGGTCGAACTCGTTGAGCGTCGTGAAATTCGCGGAGCCGGCGATGAACATGCCGGCGTCTTCGAAATGGCGGCGCCAGAAGCTCTGAAGCGCGTTCCACTGCCGCTCCTGCTCGGCGCGCCGCGCCGGATCGGCGAGCGATGCGCCGGGGTCGCCCAGCTTCCTGTAGGCGAGAAGGTCCGGCGCGCCCCTTTCACGGTGCGCGGCAAGCGCCTCCTCATATTCCCATTCCGTGCCGGTCACCGGCGCGCGGCCGTCGATACCGCGATATTCGCGTGCACCCGAATGCTCGGGGAGCTCGGTTCCAAGCCGCGAATAGACAATAAGCAGCACGACGTCGCATGCGCTCGGCGGTTCGATCGCGTCCTGGAAATGCCCGGACGCGAGCATCGGCTCGTGTTCCCAGAGATAGGCTTCGATCTGGAAGTATCGCGCGTAGTCCCGGGCGAGCTTCTGGATCACCAGATGCGCACGCAGACGCTCTTCGGTTACGTCGCCGGGCGAAGAGATGAAGATGCGCAGCCGTTCCGGCATTCCTACCGCCAGCGTCTCATGCACGACGCCGCGCGGCCCTCGCGGCGAGTCCGATATCGACCTTATCGACATCAGGTTCGCCGCGGCAAATTAATTCCTGCGGGAGGGTTTTCGTCGGTCAGCGGACCTGTTCGAGCAACCGCTTCGCTTCGATCAGCTCGCCGAGCGCCGACTGGAGCTGGCGGCGGCGCTCGCCGGAAAGGGCGGTGACGCGCGGTGCCATAGGGGCAGGCACTTCCGCCACGGCTGGCGGCTCAGCGGCAACGACAACAGGTGCGGCGGCACGCTCGCTGGCGGCGGGGCGCGGAGCCTCCACCTCCCGGTCGTCATCGCGGTCGGACGCCGTCACCGTCTCGACCGACCCGGTCTGCCCGACGGCGACCACGAAACCGACGCCCTTGTCCTTCAGCAGGCGCTGCACGCCGCGGATCGTGAAGCCCTCGTCGTAAAGGAGCAGGCGCACGCCGCGCAGAAGGTCGATGTCCTCCGGCCGATAATAACGCCGGCCGCCGCCGCGCTTCATCGGCTTGATCTGGGTGAAGCGTGTCTCCCAGAAGCGCAGCACATGCTGTGGCAGGTCGAGGTCCGCAGCCACCTCGCTGATCGTGCGGAACGCGTCTGGCGCTTTCATCGGGGCGCTTCAGGCGGCGCCTCTGGCGGCTACTCAGCCGCCTCCTCCGATCGGGTGCCGCCGGCAAGGCCGTCGTTGATGCGGCTCTTCATGATATTGCTCGGCTTGAACACCGTGACGCGGCGCGGCGGTATCGGCACCTCGCGTCCCGTCTTCGGATTGCGGCCGACGCGCAAGCCCTTTGTTGCGCACCATGAACGAGCCGAACGATGAGAGCTTGACCGTCTCTCCCGACACGATGGCGTCTGAGATTTCCTTCAGCACCATCTCAACCATGGCCGCGGACTCGGCCCGTGACAGGCCAAGCCGTCGAAACACGGCCTCGGCCAAGTCAGCCCGCGTTACAGTCTTGCCCCCCATTCGCCGCCCGTACGTTCAGTAGACTGATTTAGAAATAAGGGACTTAGCCTATGCGCCCGGGCATTTCCGGTCAACATGGACGTATCACCAGCGGACCAGCGCCGACCCCCAGGTAAAACCGCCGCCCATCGCCTCCAGCATGACCAGATGGCCGGGCTTGATGCGCCCATCCCTGACCGCAACATCGAGCGCGAGTGGAATGGAGGCGGCCGAAGTGTTGCCGTGGGCGGCGACCGTCGACACCACCTTGTCCTGCGCAATGCCGAGCTTCTTGGCGCTGGCGTCGATGATGCGCTGGTTGGCCTGGTGCGGGACGAACCAGTCGATGTCGTCGGCGCACGTGCCGGTCGCCGCGAAGGCGGCGTGGATCACGTCGGAGATCATCCCGACCGCGTGCTTGAACACATCGCGCCCTTCCATGCGCACGTGGCCGACGGTGCCGGTCCCCGACGGACCGCCATCGACATAGAGCTTCTCCTTGTGCGCGCCGTCGGAGCGAAGATGCGTGGTGAGCACGCCGCGGTCGGAGATGGTGCCGGAGCCCTCCTCCGCCTCGAGCACCACCGCCCCCGCGCCGTCACCGAAGAGCACGCAGGTGGTGCGGTCGCTCCAGTCGAGGATGCGCGAAAAGGTCTCCGCGCCGATGACGAGCGCACGTCCGCCCTGGCCGGATCTCGAGCAGTGCGTCGGCGACTGTCAGCGCATAGACGAAGCCGGTGCAGACCGCCTGCAGATCGAAGGCGGCGCCGGAATGGATGCCAAGATTGTCCTGCACGGTCACGGCACTCGCCGGAAAGGTATTGTCCGGCGTTGAGGTCGCGAGCACGATCAGGTCGATGTCTGTGGGCTTAAGCCCCGCATTTTGCAGCGCTTTTTTAGCCGCTGCGGTCGCCAGATCCGAGGTGACCTCGCCCTCGGCGGCGATGTGCCGCTCGCGGATCCCGGTGCGCTGCACGATCCATTCGTCCGACGTGTCGACCATCGTCGCGAGGTCGGCATTGGTCAGCACCTTGGCGGGGAGATAGCTTCCGATCCCGCGCACGACCGATCGCTTCATGCGGAGGCCGCCGCGATCTGTCCGGATTCCTGCTGATCGACGCTGAGCGCGCTGTCCTCGGCGATCATGCGCACGAGGTCGTTCTTCGCCATCTCGCGCGCCAGGTCGATGGCGCTCGCAAAGCCCTCGGCGTCGGTGCCGCCATGCGACTTGATGACGACGCCGTTCAGCCCGAGGAAGACGCCGCCATTCACCTTGCGCGGATCCATCTTCTCCCGAAGCAGCCGGAAGGCCGACTGCGCGAAGAGATAGCCAAGCCGCGCCGCCCAGGTGCGCGCCATGGCGGAGCGCAGATATTCGGCGATCTGCCGGGCGGTCCCCTCCGCCGTCTTCGAGCGCGATATTGCCGGAGAAGCCTTCGGTCACGGCGACATCGACCGTTCCTCGGCCAAGGTCGTCGCCTTCGATGAAGCCGCGATAGTCGAGCCCCGGATAGTCGCGCTCGCGCAGGATCCGGCCGGCTTCGCGCACTTCCTCCAGGCCCTTCATCTCCTCCACCCCGACATTCAGCAGGCCGACGGTCGGACGGTCGAGGCCGAAGACGGAGCGGGCCATCGCCGCGCCCATGACGGCGAAGTCGACGAGCATCGACGCGTCGGCGCCGATCGTCGCTCCGACGTCGAGCACGATGCTCTCGCCGCGCAGCGTCGGCCAGAGCGCCGCGATCGCCGGCCGCTCGATGCCGGGAAGCGGCTTCAGGCAGATCTTCGACATCACCATCAGCGCGCCGGTGTTGCCGGCGGAGACCGCCGCCCCCGCCTCGTGGTCCTTGACCGCCTGGATGGCGCGCCACATCGACGACTTCCAGCGTCCTTTACGGAGCGCCTGGCTCGGCTTGTCGTCCATCTGCACGCTGATATCGCAATGATGGAAGAGGGAGCGCTCCTTGACGCGCGGATCGGCGTCGAGCACCGGCCGGACGACATCCTCTTCTCCGAAGATCAGGAACCGCAGGTCCGGTCGCCTGTCGATTGCGATCGCCGCCCCCCCGATCACGGTCTCAGGGCCGGTATCGCCGCCCATGGCATCAAGGGAGATCGTGATCGTCTGCGCCATGATCGAGTCGGACAGTTTTTCGCGCGGGAGGCCGGAACATAGCCTTTGCACCCCCCATGGCAAGCCGCAAGGGCTCTACTCCGGCTTGCGCTTCAGGGAAGCAAGCGCCGCAAAAGGCGAGGTTTTGGCTGCCGGGGCGCCCTCGACATGGTCGGAAAAGGCGGAGCCAGGGGCACGCGGATAGGGGTCGAGCCCAAGCGCCAGATGCTCCGCGACGATGGCGCCGAGATCGATCCGGTCGTTTTCATAGGTGTCGCGCTCCGCCGCCTCCCCAAGACGGTCGGGCTGAGGCCCGCCGATCTCGCTAGCCCTCTCGGCCGGAACCAGGATCAGGTCGATTTCCTCCTCGACGACCTGCGGAAGCGGCTCAAGCGTCACGACGTCGGTCTGGACGACGGAGGCGGTCAGAGTGCCCTTGACGCCGACTGCGGCGGCGCCAAGCGAGCGCACGTAAAGCTCCGCCTTGAGCGCCGTCACGTCCTCGATCCCGAGCGCCCCGGCGAGCGCGCGGCGCTCGCTTTCCTCCGCTTCGATTTCGAAGCGCCGGCCAGCGGCCGGCATCCGGCTGGCGATGATGCGGTGCGAAAGGGGCGTCGCGGTCATGGCGCGGCGTGCTCACGCGGCAAAGTCAGGTCGGGAAACGGCAAGCGACCCGCACGGATATCGGCGAGCGCCGCATTGCGCATGGCGTCGGTCGCCTGGCTCAAGCAGAGCGCCAGCGCGCGCGCATTGCCGTCCGGCTGCTCCCCGTCCGGAAAGACGTTCCTCGCGACGGCCGCCGCGAGCGCCTCCATCCCCTCGGCAAGCGCCGTCCGATAGGCTGTCATGCGCCCGGCAAATGAGCCGTAGAGCGTCTTCATCCGCTTCGGAACGGCGGTATCGCTCATTCCCATCTCGCGGAAGGCGGCGTCCATGTCGTCGACGAAGCTCTCGGAGATGCGGCGCGCGAGTGCCGAGTCGTCGCCCGGGTTGTGCATCAGCCGGTTCAGAAGCGCGAAAAGGTGGAGCGCGATCATCTCGAAGCGCCCGTCGAGCGTATCGGGCACGCCGAAATCGAGATAGAGTGCCGGCCGCCGTGCTGCCTTGACGACGGCGGAATAGATCAGCGCCGCCTCAGCACGCTCTGCCTTCCGCCTGCCGGAAAAAAGCGCCATCGCCCGTCCGCCTCACACCCGCCACAGATAAAGGGCACCTCCGCCAACATTGCAAAGGGCCAGCATTGCAAAGGGCCGCCGAGACGGGGTAGCAATCCGTCAACGAAAGGAAAAGCATGCGGAGCGAACGTCTTTCGCGAGGGGCGGCATCGATCGCCCTTCTGGCCGCGCTCGGACTTGGCGGCTGTGTCGGCGAAACGCTGGACCGCGGCTACGTCCCGTCCGAATCGGCGCTACAGCAGGTGCAGGTCGGGGCGCCGCGCGAGCAGGTGCTGATCGCGCTCGGCACGCCCTCCACCACCGCCGATTTCGGCGGCGAGGTGTTCTACTACATCTCGCAGAAGACCAACCGCCCGGTCGCCTTCCTGAACTCACGCGTCATCGACCAGACGGTGCTTGCGATCTATTTCGACCAGAACGCCCAGGTCGAGCACATCGCCAATTACGGGCTTCAGGACGGCAAGATCGTCGACCTCGTCTCCCGCACGACGCCGACGGCCGGCAAGGACTTCAACTTCATCAGCCAGCTCTTCGCCGCCACTGGCGCGACCACGCTCGCGGCGCCGGGGAATTAGCCGGGCCGGACGCCGCCGGCTCAGCAGCGAAGCCGAGGGGCTCGCCGACCGCGCTGAAGCTCAGTGCGCCGCCAGCACCGCCAGCAGCAAGAGCGCCACGATGTTTGTGATCTTGATCATCGGGTTCACCGCCGGGCCGGCCGTGTCCTTGTAGGGGTCGCCGACCGTGTCGCCGGTCACCGCCGCCTTGTGGGCATCGGAGCCCTTGCCGCCATAGTGGCCGTCCTCGATGTATTTCTTGGCGTTGTCCCAGGCGCCGCCGCCCGCGGTCATTGAGATCGCGACGAAGAGGCCGGTGACGATGACGCCGAGGAGCATGGCGCCCAGCGCAGAGAACGCCTCCGACTTGCCGGCGATCAGGTCAATCACCCCGAAGCAGACGAGCGGCGAGAGAACCGGCAGCAACGAGGGGATGATCATCTCGCGAATCGCGGCGCGGGTCAGAATATCGACTGCGCGCCCGTAGTCGGGCTTCTCCGTGCCCTGCATGATGCCCGGCTTCTCGCGGAACTGCCGACGCACCTCCTCCACGATCGAGCTTGCGGCGCGGCCGACCGCGGTCATCGCGATGCCGCCGAAGAGGTAGGGTAAGAGGCCGCCGAAGAGCAGCCCGACCACCACGTAGGGATTGGAGAGCGAGAAGTTGACGCTGACGCCCTCGAAGAACGAGCCCGGCTCCGCATGGGCGGAGAAGAACGTCAGGTCGGAGGTGTAGGCGGCGAAGAGCACCAGCGCGCCGAGGCCGGCGGAGCCGATGGCGTAGCCCTTGGTCACCGCCTTGGTGGTATTGCCGACCGCGTCGAGCGCGTCGGTGGTGTTGCGAACGTCGCCCGGCAGATCGGCCATCTCGGCAATGCCGCCGGCATTGTCGGTGACCGGGCCGAAAGCGTCGAGCGCCACCACGACACCGGCCAGCGCCAGCATGGTGGTAACCGCGATCGCAATGCCGAAGAGGCCGGCGAGCGCGTAGGCGACGAGGATGCCGGCGATGATGACCAGTGCCGGAAGCGCGGTCGATTTAAGCGAAACGGCAAGGCCCTGGATCACGTTGGTGCCATGGCCGGTGATCGATGCCGTGGCGATCGATTGCACCGGGCGGTAGTTCGTGCCGGTGTAATACTCGGTGATCCAGATGATGAGGCCGGTCACCGCAAGCCCCGTGATGCCGCAGAGGAAAAGATGGAGGCCGCTGAAGGTCACCGGGCCGGCGGCGGTCGCAGCGGTATAGTCGGTGCCGAAGCCGAGCAGGTACCACACGACGAGTGCCAGCGTCACGATCGACAGCACGGCCGTCGCAAGGAAGCCTTTATAGAGCGCGCCCATGATGGAGTTGTTGGAGCCGAGCTTGACGAAGAAGGTGCCGGCGATCGAGGTCAGGACGCAGGTGCCGCCGATCAGCAGCGGCAGGAGCATCATCTTCAATGCCAACTCGCCATCGAAGAAGATCGAGGCGAGCACCATCGTCGCGACGACGGTCACCGCATAGGTCTCAAAGAGGTCCGCCGCCATGCCGGCGCAGTCGCCGACATTGTCGCCCACGTTGTCGGCGATGGTGGCGGGATTGCGCGGATCGTCTTCCGGAATGCCCGCTTCAACCTTGCCGACGAGGTCGCCGCCGACATCGGCGCCCTTGGTGAAGATGCCGCCGCCGAGACGCGCGAAGATCGAGATCAGCGAGGCGCCGAAGCCGAGCGACACCAGCGCGTCCACAACTTCGCGGCTCTCCGCGCCAAGGCCGAGCGGGCCGGTCAGGATGGTGAAATAGACGGAGACCCCGAGAAGAGCCAGACCGGCGACCAGCAGCCCGGTGATGGCGCCGGAGCGGAAGGCGATCGAGAGCCCGGCGGCAAGCGACTGCGATGCCGCCTGCGCGGTCCTGACGTTGGCGCGCACCGACACCAGCATGCCGATGAAGCCGGCGGTGCCGGAAAGGATCGCGCCGATCGCAAAGCCGATCGCCGCGGTCACCGACAACAGCCACCAGGCGAGCGCGAAGACGACAACGCCGACAATCGCAATGGTCGTGTACCTGGCGGGTCAGATAGGCGGTCGCGCCCTCGCGGATGGCGGCGGAAATCTCCTGCATGCGGGCATTGCCGGCATCGGCGGCAAGCACGGACTGAATGGCCCAGATCGCGTAGACGATGCTCAGAACACCGCACGCGATGACAAAATAGAGCGATGGCATTGAGTTTCCCTGGAGTGAGGCCGGCCGGTCCGGGCGCGAAAAAGCGCGGACTCAGCGCCAGCCGGGATGGTTTTGGTCAGGCGGGGTATTGCGGAATTGACCACCCTCGTCAAGGGATGTGACAGCGTCTCAGGCGGGCTGCGGGCGGCGCAGCATGCGCCAGAACAAAGCGAGAAGACAAAGAGCGGCCACGGGAAGCACGATCAGGTTCAGGGCGTTCCAGCCGGCGAAGGCGAGCGTCTCCCCCGCCGAGAAGGAAGCGACCGCGACTATCCCGAAGATCAGGAAGTCGTTCAGCGCCTGCACCTTCTCCTTTTCCTCCGGCCGATAGGTCTGCGTCACAAGCGTCGTGCCGCCGATGAAGGCAAAATTCCAGCCGGCGCCGAGCAGGACCAGCGCCAGCCAGAAATGGCCGATCGACGTTCCGGACAATGCGACGAGCGCGCATGCCACGAGGAGAAGCAGGCCGAATGCAACGATCCGCTCGGCACCGAAGCGCAGGATCAGCGACCCCGTTACGAAGCTCGGCGCGAACATCGCAAGCACATGCCATTGCACGCCGAGCACGGCGGCATCTTGCGGGTGGTGATGCATGACCATGGCGATGGGTGCGGCGGTCATGAGGAAGCTCATCACGGCGTAGGCGGACGTCGCACAGCCGACCGCGACCAGGAAGCTCGGCTGCAGCGCGATCACGCTGAGCGGCCGGCCGCCGGCGGCGCGTGTCTTCACCTGTTGGTGGGGGATATCGAGCCGGCTCAGCGCAAGCGCCGCAAGCAGTGTCAGCGCAGCGGAGCCGAGGAAAGCTCCGGCGAAGGGCGCGGCGGTGAAGAGGTCGGAGGTGTGGATCACGGTCTGCGGGCCGAGCACCGCGGCGACGACGCCGCCCGCCAACACCAGCGATATGGCGCGCGGCCGGAACACCTCGCTCGCCGTATCGGCGGCGGCGAAACGGTATTGCTGCACGAACGCATTGGCAAAGCCAACGAGAAAGGAGCCGGCGCAAAGCAGCACGAAGAGCGACGTCACCATCGCGAGCGTCGACGAGAGCGCACCGGTGATCGAGATCATGGTGCCGACGATGAAGCCCGGGCGGCGCCCGATCCGCCGCATCAGGAGCGCCGCCGGCACCGTGCCGCAGGCGGTGCCCACGACAAAGGCCGTCGCCGGCAGCGTGGCGAACGCCTTGTCGTCGCCGAGAAACTGATAGGCGGCAAGCGTCGCGGCGGCGAAGTTGATGGGCCCGGCCGATCCGGCGAGCGCACTCGCGATGGCAAGCACGGCGACGTTCCGCCGCACTTTGCTATCGTCGGCGATCGGTCCCGCCAGAACTTGTTCCGTCATCGCATCCGTCCGCTGCGGCCGTGCTGGTAGGATCGGCTTTCAAGCCGCAGCGGCCGCTCTTCGAAAAGCACATTCGCCGGCCCCTGTCCCCCCGAAATTGTCCCAATCCGGACCACCGGGATGTTGGCCTCGCTCGCGGCGCGCACGAAGGCCGCCGTCGCGACAGGCGGGATCGCGGCCAGGATCTCGTAGTCGTCGCCGCTGGTCAGGATGCGCTTGAGCAGGTCTTCGTCCAGGAATCCGGCGCATTCGGCGGACAGCGGCGCCAGGCCGGCGTCGATCGACGCGGTAGAGCCGGAGGCGGCCAAGAGCTTGTCCAGGTCTCCGACCAGCCCGTCGGAGATATCCATCGCCGCGGAGGCAAAAGCGACAAGCGCCTCCGACAGCGCCGTCCGCGGCTCCGGAACCCGGTAGCGGGCAATCAGCGACCGGCGCGCGTCTTCGTTGAGCCGGTCCCATGGTCCTGCCTCTCCTTTGAGGAGCGCGAGGCCGATCGCCGCATCGCCGAGCGTGCCCGATACGTAGAGGATGTCGCCCGGCTTCGCGCCTTGCCGATGCACCATCTTCCCCTTCGGCGCGCTGCCGAAGGCGGTGACGGAGACAACGACCCCGTCTGCCACATCGATCGTATCGCCGCCGAGAAGCGTGACGCCAAATTCCTCCTGGTCGTGCCTGAGCCCGTCCCGGAAGCTGGCGAGCCAAGCCTCGTCCACATGCTCTCCGATGCCGATCGAGAGCACATAGGCGAGCGGCTTCGCCCCCTTCGCGGCAAGGTCGGAAAGGTTCACGCGGAGCGCCTTCTTCGCGACGGTCTCCGGCGGATCGCCAGGCAGGAAATGCACGCGCTCCGCCACCATGTCGGTGGTGACGACGATGTCGGTGTCTGGCGCGGCAGCAAGGCAGCCGGCGTCGTCGAGAAGGCCGAAAGCGCCCTCGCCCGCCAGTGGCCGGAAGAAGCGGTCGATGATGGAAAGCTCGTCGAGCGGCACGGGACTTGAGCGCCCTAGCCGGACGCGGTCTCGGCGAACTCCTGCGGCCGCACGTCGTGGGCGACGCGGTCGAGAACGCCGTTCACCAGTCCCGGTTCGTCGCCTGAGAAGAACGCGTTGGCGACGTCGACATATTCGCTGATCACCACGCGGCCCGGCACGTCGTGGCGCTCGGTCAGCTCGAACACGCCGCAGCGCAGGACCGCGCGGAGCGTCAGATCGATGCGCGTCAAGGGCCAGGTCGCAGGAAGTGCCGCGTGGATGATCGGATCGACGCGGCGCTGCGCCTTGACGACGCCGGTGACGAGCGCGCGGAAGAAGGGCGCGTCGGCCGGCCTGAGCTCGGCGCCCTCAAGCTCGTGCCCAAGCCGGTGCGCCTCGAATTCCTCGATGACGGAGGGAAGCGTCGCTCCGCCGACTTCCATCTGGTAGAGCGCCTGCACGGCACGCAGCCGCGCGACGCCGCGCTGGTTGGCCGGGCGGGGTGCGACCACCTAGCTCACCTCCCGTTTCGCCATGCTCTCTTTCACGGCGATCATGGCGAGCGCCGCCTCAGCGGCCGCGCCGCCCTTGTTCGCGCCGCCGACCTTTGCCCGCGCCCAGGCCTGCTCGTCGTTCTCCACAGTCAGGATACCGTTGCCGAGCGCCAGCCGGTGCATGACGGCCAGATCCATCAGCCCGCGAGCCGACTCGTTCGCGACCGTCTCGTAGTGGGTCGTCTCGCCCCTGATGACGCAGCCGAGCGCAACGTAACCGTCGAACGCCTTGCCGGAGGAGGCGGCCATCGCAATTGCCGCCGGAATCTCAAGTGCGCCTGGAACGGTCACGCGCTCGAAGGTCGCGCCGGCCTTCTCGAGCGCCGCCGTCGCGCCGGCGAGGAGCTCGTCCGCGATCTCGTCGTAGAAGCGGGCTTCGACGACGAGCAGATGCAAGGGCCGTCCGCCCGCTGCCTTCAGATTTCGCGTGAAGCCGACCATCTAGTTCCCCGCGCCAGTCCCGGCATTCAGGCGCGCGACGTAGCGCGCCATCATGTCGACTTCGAGGTTGACCCGGTCGCCAACTTGCCGCTCGCCCCATGCGGTGACATGAAGCGTGTGCGGGATGACCATCACGTCGAAGCGGTTTCCCTCAACGCCGTTCACCGTCAGCGAGGTTCCGTCGAGCGCGACGGAGCCCTTCTCCGCGATGAAGCGCATCAGCTCCGCCGGCGCTTCGAACATGAAGCGCACCATATCGCCGTCCGGCTCGTGCCCGACGATCGTCGCGACCCCATCGACGTGCCCGCTCACCATGTGGCCGCCGAGCTCGTCGCCAAGCTTCAGCGAACGCTCCAGATTGACGTGCGTGCCGGGCCGCCAGTCGCCTAGCGTCGTGCGCGCGATCGTCTCCGGCGATGCCTCGACCACGAAGCTCCCGCGGTTGCCGGCGAGCGCGCGCTCAACCACCGTCAGGCACGGCCCCCCGCAGGCGATCGACGCGCCGATCGCGATGCTGTCGACATCGTAGGCGGTGGCGATCTTGACGGAGACGCCGCGCTCGCGCGGCGTGACCGCCAGCACCTCGCCGACATCGGTGACAATTCCGGTGAACATCAATGCACTCGCTCGTAGCGGCTCATCATATCGGCGCCAAAGCGCCTTCGCTCAATCCTTCTGAAGCGCTCCGAATGCTCGATGGTCGCGAGCGGCAGGCCGGCAAGCGCCGAAATGCCGCCGCTACCGAGCTTTTGAGGGCTACGGAACAGGATCGCCTCGTCGACGAGGTCCGCCTCGATAAAGCCGCGAGCGACACGCGCACCGCCCTCGACCAAAAGCCGCGTGATCCCCTGCTCCGCGAGCCTTTTCATCGCCGCTTCGAGATCGACCCCGCCGGCACCACGTGGAACGGCGAGCGCGCGCACCGTCCCGACCCGGCCCTCCATTTGCGTCGCGCCGAGGATCCAGGTCGGCACCGCGCCGGCAAAGACGCGCCGCTTCGGGCCAAGCCGCCCTTCGCTGTCGAGGACAACCCGCACCGGCGAGCGGTCTTCGAGACCGGCGAGCCGCACGGTCAGCTGCGGATCGTCAGCTTCCACCGTGCCGCGGCCGACGAGGATGGCGTCGAAGCGCGAGCGGAGCGCCTGCACATGACGCCGCGCAACGTCGCCGGTGACCGCGACCCGCGCTTCGCCCTCGCGGCCGATCGCGTCGTCGGCCGAGACGGCAAGCTTCAGGACAACATGCGGCCGGCCGCTCGCGACGCGGCGGAGATGTCCGGCATGCGCGCCCCCTGCCGTCTCCTGCATCAGGCCGGAGACGGTCTCGATGCCGGCGTCGTCGATACCCCTCAGACCGTTGCCGCCAACCTCGGGATTGGGATCGACCAGCGCCGCCACGACCCGCCCGACCCCCGCTGCCACGATCGCGTCGGTGCAAGGCGGCGTCTTGCCGTGATGCGAGCAGGGCTCAAGCGACACGTAGAGCGTGGCGTCCCGTGCGGCCTCGCCGGCCATCTGAAGCGCCAGCGGCTCGGCATGCGGGCGCCCGCCTTTCGCCGTGCGTCCGCGCCCGACGACGCGCCTGTCCTTGACCAGGATCGCGCCAACGGCGGGATTGGGCCACGTGGTGCCGAGCGCGCCTCTACCGAGCCCGATCGCCGCCATCATGAACCGGCGGTCGAGGCTCTCAGTCATCGGTCACGAGATCCGCCTTATCCTCCGCCAGCTCCCCAACAAATGTCTCGAAGTCCTTGGCCTCGCTGAAATCGCGGTAGACGGAAGCGAAGCGCACATAGGCGACGGCGTCGAGGTTCTTCAGCGCCTCCATGACCAGGAGCCCGATCTCCTCCGCCGGGATCTCCTGCTCTCCGCGGCTTTCGAGCTGGCGCACGATGCCGGAGACCATGCGCTCCACGCGGTCCGGATCGACGGGGCGTTTTCGAAGCGCCACCTGCACGGAGCGCATCAGCTTGTCGCGCTCGAACGGCACCTTGCGGCCGGAGCGCTTCAAGACCGTCAGCTCGCGCAGCTGCACCCGCTCAAACGTCGTGAAGCGCCCGCCGCATTCGGCGCAGACGCGGCGGCGACGGATGGCATTGTCGTCCTCGGTCGGGCGCGAATCCTTCACCTGCGTGTCGGTGGCGCCGCAATAGGGACAACGCATGGGGCGTCAGGCCCCGCTGGTCACGGAATAGATCGGGAAGCGGTCGGTGAGCGCCCTCACCTTTTCCTTCACCGCCGCCTCGACCAGCGGTGCCGCACCGTCCTCAGACTGCGCCACGGCGTCCAGCACCTCGGCGATCAGCTGCCCGACCTGACGGAACTCCGCGACGCCGAAACCGCGCGTCGTGCAGGCGGGCGTCCCGAGCCGGATGCCGGAGGTGACGAACGGCTTCTCCGGATCAAACGGGATGCCGTTCTTGTTGCAGGTGAGCCCGGCGCGCACCAGCGCCTTCTCCGAGACATTGCCCCTGACACGCTTCGGACGGAGATCGACCAGCATCAGATGATTGTCGGTGCCGCCCGACACGATGTCGAAGCCGAGACTTCTTCAGCTGCTCGGCGAGCGCGCGGGCGTTCTCGACGATGGTCTTTGCATAGATGCGGAAGTCGGGGCGAAGCGCCTCGCCGAGCGCCACCGCCTTGGCGGCGATGACATGCATCAAGGGCCCGCCCTGCAGCCCCGGAAACACCGCCGAGTTGATTTTCTTCGCGATCGCCTCGTCGTTCATTAGGATCAGGCCGCCGCGCGGCCCGCGCAGCGATTTGTGCGTGGTCGAGGTCACGACGTGCGCATGCGGGATCGGCGAGGGATGCGCGCCGCCCGCGACGAGGCCGGCGAAATGCGCCATGTCCACCATCAGATACGCACCGACCGCATCGGCAATCTCGCGGAAGCGGCGGAAATCCCAGATGCGCGAATAGGCGGTGCCGCCGGCAATGATCAGCTTGGGCTTGGTCTCGCGCGCGATCCGCTCGATCTCGTCATAGTCGAGAAGCTGGTCTTCGCGGCGCACGCCGTAGGGAATGACCTTGAACCATTTGCCCGAGAGGTTGACCGGAGAGCCGTGCGTCAGGTGCCCGCCAGCGGAAAGATCGAGCCCCATGAAGGCGTCGCCGGGATTGAGCAGAGCCAGGAACACCGCCTGGTTCATCTGGCTGCCGGAGTTCGGCTGCACGTTGGCGAACTTGGCGCCGAAGAGCTTCTTGGCGCGCTCGATCGCAAGCGACTCGGCGACGTCGACGAACTCGCAGCCGCCGTAGTAGCGCTTTCCCGGATAGCCCTCGGCATATTTGTTGGTCATCACCGAGCCCTGCGCCTCGAGCACCGCGCGCGACACGATGTTCTCCGACGCGATCAGCTCGATCTCGTGGCTCTGGCGAGCGAGCTCGTTCTGGATCGCCTCGGCGATCTCCGGATCCGATTCGGCGAGCGTCGCGGAGAAGAACGCGTCGGGCCCGGAAAGCTCGCGTGAAGGCTCGGTTTGCGGCATTTTGGGGTCTCGGCTCCAAGGGAGATGCCGCCTGAGGCGCTGCGGCGACGGTGAAGCGGCGCGATACCACAGACCCCCCGCCCCCGCCAAGCGAGGCAACGCCGCATTCCCCGCAGGGCTATCGCTGTGTGAGCGCTATTGCTGCGCGGTCTCTTCCGGACGGCCGATCATGCCCGGGTCCTGTGCCAGCGCCACCGTGCCCTGGTTGTCGAGGCCGTAGATGTCGTCGCGGAAGTGAAGCACGCCGTCGCCGGTCGTCCAGGCGGTGAAATAGGCAGTGTAGATCGACGGCGGGTTGACCACCTCGACGTTCAGCTGCTGGCCGGAGCGGATCGTCTCGTCGACGCGGGCACGGTCATAGCCGGTGTCGCGCAGCACCCAGGCGACAAGCTCGCGCACATTGAAGACGCGCACGCAGCCCGACGATTCGAAGCGGTAGTCGGAGCCGAACAGGGTCTTTGCCGGCGTGTCGTGCAGATAGACGTCGTAGGGATTGTGGAACTGCAGCTTGACGAAGCCCAGCGAGTTGTCGTCGCCCGGGTCCTGCCGGAACATGTAGTTGACGGCCTCGTCGGTGTACCAGTCCACCTGGTCGGCCTGCAGCTCCTGGCCCTGTTTGTTGAAGATGCGGATATGGTGCTCGGTCAGGTAGCCGGGCTCCTGCTGCATCTTCGGGATCAGGTCCTTCTTGATGATGGAGGCCGGCACCGTCCAGAACGGATTGAAGCGAATCTCGTAGATCGAGCTCTTCAGGATCGGCGTCTGCCGGTCGACCTTGCCGACGATCGCGATATGGCGGGAGACGACGGCGCCATTCTCGACCGCCTCGATCTGCGCGCCAGGGATATTGACCAGTATGTAACGGCCGCTCGGCACGCCCATCGCCTTGATGCGCTCGAGATTGGCCTGCAGCTGCGCGAGCCTGACATGGGCCGGCACGTTCAGCGCCTCGAACGTGCTCGCCCCGACAACACCGTCATCCGGGATGCCATGGCGCTCCTGGAAGCGCTTCACCGCCGCCTGCACGTAGGAATCGAACGCCTCCGGGTCGCCGGTCGCCTGGCGCAGATCGCCCGATGCGATCAGCCGTCGCCTGAGCACGACCACGTTCGGATCGCTCACGCCGATACTGAGCTGCTTATCGCTCGGAACTTCGGGCCACCCGCCGCGCGATACCAGATCCTGGTAGACATAGATCGCCTGCTCCATCGCCGGCACGGTGTCGGCCGACAGAATCGGCGCCGTTGTGGCGACCGGTCGCGACAGATTGGACTGGGCATCGAAGCCCTGCGCCCACTCGCTCTGCTGAACGCCGCTGAGCCCCTGCGCCTGCGCCGAAGGAGCGGTGAAGCCCGTCAGCGCGGTTGCCGTCGCGATGGCCAGCGTGGAGATCGCCAGCGTCTGAAACAGTCGCATTACACCAAAGTCCCGCCCGGGCCGGGTTGCCTTGCCCGTTGCTATCCGTTCAGCTCTTAACGGCTCATTAAGTATGCCAGTTCACCGGCCGCGCCAATGCGTGAGCGCGCATTTTGGCGAAACTTCGAGCGCCGCCGCAAAGAGCCGATCACTTTCGATCAAAAGGACCCGCACCGCCTTGGCGGCCAGGCCCTTGAATGGGGATAGTGCGGGAGAACTGCCTAGAGACGGTAGAGGATCTGGTCAGTCCAGAAGCGCTCAAGCCGCTGCAGCGCCTTGTTCATCAGCCGGAAATCCTCCAGCGTGATGCCGCCGACCTTCTCGATCGACTGGATATGGCGGTTGTAGAGCTCATTCACGACACGCGCGACGTCGAGGCCGCGCTCGGTCAAGGAGACGCGCACCGAGCGCCGGTCGACGCGCGAGCGCTGGTGGCGGATGAAGCCCGCATCGACCAGCTTCTTCAGGTTGTAGGAGACGTTCGAGCCGAGATAGTAGCCGCGGGTGCGCAGCTCTCCGGCCGTCAGCTCCAAGTCGCCGATATTGAAGAGAAGCAGCGCCTGGACGCTGTTCACGTCGGAGCGCCCCATGCGGTCGAACTCGTCCTTGATCACGTCGAGAAGCCGCCTGTGCAGGCGCTCCACCAGCGTCAGAGCGTCGAGATAGAGCGTCTTGGTGTCATCGGGCGCCGTGTCCGCCGTCTCGTATCGGGCTGCCGCCTGTTCCGACATCAGCATGTCCAATCCTCGTAATTCCGCTTTCTGACGGTTGCGGTAGCCAAACATACGGTCGCAGATTGAAGATGCACTTAAGCGAAACCCTTAATTAAATCTTTCTCGATGCAACCCTGACGCCGCCCGGACGGGCCGAGGTGTCAGTCGCCCTGCGTGCGGCGCCATTCGAAGATCATAATGGCGAGAAAGCCGGCAAAGAGCGCACCGTGCACCACCAGGCGCAGGGGATAGCTGCCGAAAAGATCGGAGAAGAAGGTGTACATGCCGAACTCGACGGCGAACGCCACGGCCCACATGACCGGCCCCCAGGCCGCTCCGATCCACAGCCCGACCGCCGCGAAAAGATCAACCAGGAGCAGTGTGATCGCGCCGGCGCGCTGGCCCTGCTCAAGATCGGCAAAGTCGAGCCCGTCCGGTGTCAAGATACCGAGCACCTGACAGGCGCGTGCAAGCCCGGCGAGAAGCAGCAGAACGCTCACCACGCGCATGTAGATGAGAGTCGGCGAAAGACGCGCCGCCTGAGGCTCGATCGGCCCGCCGATCGCCTCGTTCACGGCCGCGCGGCCCGGATGCTGTTGGAGGAGAGATGGTCCGGCATCGCCCGATGGCTTAGGTGCGGCGCCTTCGGGCGTCAATCGCGCTCACCTGAGGCAGAGTCTTGGCGGCGGCAAACGAAACCGCCGCCGGAGGTTTCCGGCGGCGGCTGCTTGAGTGAGCGGCTGCAAGTCAGGTCAGATGTAGTAGACCTGATAGCTCGGGCCGTCGGTGACGATGTCCGTCGCATCGCACAGGTTGACGTCGTAGATGTCCCAGACGTCGCCGTTGGCGTAGGTCAGCTGGATGTCGAAGCGGCAGTAGCCACGCGTCACGGGCGGCGCGATCTCAACCACGTAGTTCGCCGGAACAACGCCCGACAGCAGGTTGCGGCCCCAGTCGTTGCGACCGATGTCGCTGATCTGGACGCCGACGATGGTGCTGTTGCTGACGTTGGAAATGTCGACGGTGCGGTTGAAGGCGAAAGCCGTGCTCGCCGTGGCGAGGCCGGCGACGAGGGTGGACGCGACGAGGGCGTTACGAAGGAAGGTCTTCATGGTGGTCTCTCCATCTCTTGCCCCCAGCGTTTGAGCATCCTTGGGGGCGGTTGCGATGGTCGTCAGATGCCACAACCCAGGCGGTCCCTTTGTGCGTCCCCCCACAAGCCGCCGCGACCGGCAAAAGCCGCCAAAATCCGGGAGTTTGGCGAGCAAGGGGTCATCGCCAGCTTGACCCGTGCGCCGGCTGGGCTTACCCGCATCGGGCAATTCGGGGCATAGCGCAGTCTGGTAGCGCACCTGCTTTGGGAGCAGGGGGTCAGAGGTTCGAATCCTCTTGCCCCGACCAGCCTTCGCTCTTCGAGCTTCGGCTCGGCGAGCCGGGCTTACGGCAATGAGGCGAGGATGATCGCACGCATCTACAAGCCGGCGAGGACCGCGATGCAGTCGGGGCGCGCCAAGACGCATCGCTGGGTGCTCGACTACGAGCCGGCGCGCGCGAAGTCGATCGAGCCGCTGATGGGCTATACGTCTTCCGACGACATGAACAGCCAGATCCGCCTGACCTTCGAGACCAAGGATGAGGCGATCGAATACGCGCAGCGGAACGGCATCGCCTATCAGCTTTTCGAGCCAGGCGAGCGAACGCGGCCGACCATCGCTTATTCCGACAATTTCCGCCGCGACAGACGGCAGCCCTGGACGCATTAGACCTTAATTGCTTGCATCCAGAATCGGAGAATCGGCCCCGTAGCTCAGGGGATAGAGCAGTAGCCTTCTAAGCTATTGGTCGCAGGTTCGAATCCTGCCGGGGTCACCATCTCCAATAATCGCTCCTTAGTTTCCAATGGATTAGCTCCCTTTTTGGCAAACCTATCGGTAGGGTTTGCCACTCGCTGTTCTAGTTTCGGGCGCGAAGGCGCTCTGGACAGCGCGCATAGCCTCCCTCGCAAGCCGCGCCTGATCGGCCGCCCGCGTGTAGCGCTGGACCTCGCTCAGGCTTCGATGGCCGCTGATCGCCGCAATCTGGTGGACAGAGCATCCGGCCTCGGCAAGGCGGCGGCAGGCTGCCTTCCGCAAGCCATGGGCGGAGCATTCTTTTGGGAGCCCCGCGGCGTCGCAGCAGGCTCTGAACCAGTTTCCGAATCCCGCAGGCGAGAACGGCTCGCCTCGATCGGTGACAAGGAAAGTCAGATGCTCGCCTGGCGTTGCATCAATTACCCTCCTCAGGTCTGAGTGGACGGGTATCTCTAAAGTTGCTCCCGTCTTCTGCTGCCGCACATGCAGAACGCCATTGCGTATGTGTTGGCGCCCGACCTTCACCACGTCGCTGCGGCGCTGCGCGGTGCAGAGTAAAAAGGGCAAGAGCAAGCCGCGCGCGCGTGCCGATGGCATGCTTCGCCTCGAATTGAGCGATCTCCCCTTCCGTCCAAGTGCGGATTTCCGTCCGACCTGAGCGGCGGCAAGGTCACATCCTTAGACGGGTCATCCTGCCGAAATCCCTCCGCCACAGCGAACTGTAGGAGGCCTCGAAGAGTTTTGAGCCAATTCCGCGCGGCGGCAGGTGACCTCTTGTTGAGCGTCCGGGAGATGAACTCGCGAGGCAGCGTCCCGATGCGCTTCTCGCCGTGCTCTGCACGAAAGCGCTCAAGGATCGCGCGCCGCATGGATTGCGTGCCTATCGCTAGCGAGCCAAAGGCAAGGGACTGGTAGTAGGCGACAACGACCGCGTTGACAGTGCCTGGCTTGGTGCGGCTCACCCCGATCTCAATGCAGGGTGCCTTGCCTGCGAGTGCTGCCTGGTAAGCGGCCATGAATTCCTCGGAGCCGGGTAGACCGGGAAGCGGGACCTGCTTGAAGCCGATACGGCGGAAATAGTGTCGAACCTTCCCGTGGCGATCTCGGAAGCAGTGGATGAAAGGCAACCTGAGCTTGGTCATTCCGCACCCTCCCATTCAATTGCGATGCGACCATCGGTCTCTTCGGGCTTGCCGGTTACGACTACGATCTTCCCTTCCCTGTCGATTTCGATACGCCGCACATCCACACCGGCGGCTATCGTCGCCTTGAGCGCCCGCGTCACATCTCTTTGGCGAAACGTCCAGGCGCTTCGAGACAAAGGTTGCTTTCCGTCCGCTGGTTTGCCGACTTCGGAGGCCTGATTTAGCTCGGGGCGGCGCGAAAGTCTGCGAAGAAACCCCTAGATTTTTTCGGGGGGTTTCTTCCCAGTTCTTTGCTCCCAGGCTTCGACGGCCTCTTTGATGTGGCCTTCGATCCATCTTGTCGGGAGTCCCATTGCGGCAACGACGTCGACGGCAAACTCTCCGAAAGGCCCATAGGCTGTCTTTCCTGGTTTTCTCCCAATGCGAGCCCACTGATGAGCAAGGTTGAGCAGAACGAAGGGTCCAATGATGTACGGTTGCCGACCTCCCCTTCGTATGCCTGACCGCAAGGCGGACTCGGCGGTCGAGATCGCCTGATGAATCCGCTCCAAGAGTTCGGCGATGACCGTTCCCGCATGGTGCGAAACGATGCTATCGACCCAAGCCCTTGACGCATTCAGATCGATTGGTTGCCGTGACAAGACCCGCGGTGTTCCTTCAATGATAGGAACGAGAAAAAGTGGGTTGATCACGTCGTGCAGATAAAGAGATGCGGTCTTGCTCAAGTCTTCTGTCCCGAACGGTACCGCCGTCAACAATCTTTGGCTTCCGTGAGCCGGTTGAAGGTCAAATCTCCGTATAAACTCGATGGCAGCTGCAATGTTCTTTTCGTGTTTTCGAAATTCATTGGCGCTCGAGCTGGGCAGTCCACGGCTGATGACATCTTCGCGATAATTCCGCACATGCTTGACCAATTCATAGAGAAAGAGCCTAAACTCTTCAAAGTAATTATTCCTTAACTTGTATTTTCTGCATATGAACTCAAATTGCTCGTCAGAGGGTGTTCGCGGTTGGGGCCAATCGCGTTCTTTTACTGGATCTTTGAGGAATTTACGCATTGCTGAGGCCTCGCGCGCGGCTCGAAGCCCAGCCGCGCCGCAGAGCGAAAGGGACCCGCGCTAACTGAACTGGCTGGGTTGATCGGCTTTCGTCACCTCACGCACAATCGAGGCGTCTGCGACGATCCGGCACCACTTCCAGAAGCCGTAACACCTGCAAACGCAATTCCACCTCAGCAATCTCTACACCGTGTCGGAGGAACCACCTAAGCGGGCCTCCAGCCGAACGACGCCCGGGCGGATGCGGCCGCGACCCCACGGACGAGGCGGCACAGCAGAATTGTGCATAATTCTTGAATTTCGCACAAATCCGCTGGCCCTTTCGCATCAGTCGGTTAGTCTGTGCATAAATCAGGTGCGAAAAGAGGCTGGGATCCATGACCATCTATGGTTATGCGCGGGTCTCCACAGACGGGCAGACCCTTGACGCTCAGGTCAGCGAGCTGAGAGCTGCCGGGGCCCAGCGTGTCTTCCGCGAAAAGGTGAGCGGTGCCGTCAAGGATCGCAAACAGTTGCGCCGCGCGGTCGAGCCGCTTGGCAAAGGCGACGTTTTGCTGGTTACCCGTTTGGACCGCCTTGCCCGATCAACCCTCGATCTGCTGAACACCTTGGCTGTGGTCACAGGCAAGGGCGCGGGCTTCCGTTCACTTCGTGACACCTGGGCTGATACCACGACCCCGCATGGCCGTTTGATGGTGACCGTATTGGCTGGCCTTGCCGAGTTCGAGCGAGAGCTGATCCGTACGAGAACGAGCGAGGGTCGCGAGCGTGCAAAGGCCCGGGGCGTCCGCATGGGCAGGAGGCCGAAGCTAACGCCGCACCAACGAACCGAGGCACTTGCCCGCCGCGATGCGGGGGAGCCGCTGGTCGATATCGCGCGATCCTACGCCGTCTCGCACTCGACGATTTCTCGATTGCGATATTGATCGCGGATGGCCGCGAAGCATGTCCGCTCTTGCTCCGATCTCGGAAGTTCACCACGCCCTCTGTGAGGTCCGCTTTGCGCCACAAGCGGAAGTGCTCTGCCACGCTGATCCGCGTCCCAAGTATCCATTTCAGCATCTTATTCGGCCAACATGATCGTAGGAGCATTCGTGTTGCGGGACGTAACGTGTGAGAAAGCGGAAACGTCGATGACCCTCGGCGACTGGAGCCCGTGGACCCGGAGGTGAGAATCCACCACCGCGCGGGTCGCATCGGGCCCTGGAAAAGGTAACAAAAAGCAAAGTCATCGGCCAAGAGCCGCCGCTTCAGCCAAAGCATGTCTGGCAATTCGATCGCAACTCCAGTTTGCCAACAGGCAGCGAATTCGGCTCTGTTCAACCTCGATACCAAACTGCGGGGATGCGATGTGGTAAGCTTGTGTGTGGTTCACATCGCGCCACTCAGCTGTGCACTCGACCGAGCAACCGTTCGGCAGCTGCCCGGGTTGTCTAGGTGGCGCCATTACTTCCTCGAGCTGAGACGAGGATAGCGCTTCTACCTCCAGATAGCGGAGCCCAGAGACACGGTCGGCGCACGACCGGTCTCGTACTAAGCCGCTTTTGGCCCGCGGGGTCGGGCTTTCTTTGTTCTGACCAGCATCGTAGGGTGGGCCATGTCCCGACCTTCAGTTAGCCCCGAGGCGGATCGTGAGCAAAGCTGGCGGGCGCGATATGTGCTTGCGCCAAGCATCGAGATGCAAGCGCTCTGGGGCTCGGAAGTCATCGTCGCCAACGTGGGAACCGGAGCAGCCTTCAAGCTCAATCCGTCCGCGGCCGACATCGTCGGTCAGCTGAAGAATCGCGTGGAGCTTGGCGAGGTAGTTGCTGCTTTGCTTGAGAGATATTCCGTCGATCGCACAACTCTCGAGCAGGACGTGCGAGCTATTGTCACCGAGCTCCTGTCGAAAGGCATCATTGTCGGCAGCGGCGCAGATCGCTGAGAGCGCGGCGGGTTCTGAGGGAATCGGAGCGCGTGCTCTATCTCTTTGTCGAGCATAACCTTGCCGAAGACCCGTTTCCACTTTTCGGGTAATTATGCACTAGTCTAGGCGATGTCGAGGAACGCTGCCGCGTGAAGCTGGCCGATGACTGCTGCAACATCCGCGGTCACAGTATCGGACTGGCCATCGAACCGGTGGCATAGTTCCGTCGACATTTCCTCGATCGTTTGCGAGCCGTCGCACAGGTCCCACACGGCCTTTCCGGTAGCGCTAAGCCAGAGGCTGCCGCCGTTGTCGGTCTTCTCCAACAGGATGTCGTCCACGACGCGCCCTTCCATGACGCCCGAGGACCGGCGGGGACGGACATAGAGGGCGGGCGGGCTGACAATCCCGTAAATCGCGTCGATACGGGCGTTCACCAGCGTGATGAGAGCACTGCCATAAGTCTCGCTCGGCTTGATCGATGTGTCGATCCGCCGCCATGGCGAATAGTTGCGTTTGTAGAAGATCTCCGTGCCGTCGCGCGCCTTGACGGGTTGACAATAGTGAACGATGGCGGGATCCGGCACGTCCTCGCTCCGCCAGTTCGTGCAGATCCCTAGCGCCGTCGGCTCGTGCCGCAGGCCGTACTCAGCGCACGCGACGATGTAGGCGAACATGTCCGACTCCCAGATCGGTCGGCCGTTGCCGTCGCGGTAGTGTTGACGCACGACGCTGCAAAGTTCGAGCCATCGGGCACACAGCTTCCTGAGGTCGCTCGTATGGATCAGCGTGGGTATCATTACCGGATCGGCGGCGAGATCGACCCGCACGCAATGGTCGGCGAGGAATGAGAAGCCCGGGGCCAGGCCGAACGGCCGTTCTCCCGACGGCGCGTCAAACTTAAGGTCCACCCATCGTTGCGAGACCGGTGCACCCGGTGCGACCCGTCGCGACACGGGCTTTGTGAAGACACAATCCGGATCGAGCAGGAGCACGGTGCCCTCCGGCCGGTCCCGGTAGACCCATTCCAGCAACGATGCCGGCTTGTTGTAGATCGGATAGGTGTCGCCGGTCTCAGGGTGGATCGTCCAAGGCCGTGTGGGAACGCAATGCGCAAACTGCTGCTCCGGTAGATTTCCGGGCTCGTCGGTTGCGACGAGACGGATCAGCGTGCCTTCCTGACCAACCCGCTTCCAGGAATATTCCAGCAGCTCCGACTGCCACTGCATCGCCGGGTTCACGTCTGTGGAGAAGACTGTGTAGAACATGATCCGACGGGCTCTCCTTCAGCGGCAATCAGGCGAGGCTGGCCGAATAGTCTTCAAACGTCATGCACGCGGCCCAGTCGGCGTCATCGCGGATCGTGACGGGGTCCGGACTGCGACCGGTGAAGACGTCTGGGTGGGCGCGCTTGTTTGCCAGGTCGAAACCGGAGTAGCGTTCGTACTCCGTCAGGCTTCGCCGCGAGCCGAGACCGTAGCGCCCCAACCTCTCTTGGCCTTGTCCGGCGGCGTATGCGAGTTGGCGCAGTCGCTCGACGGCGACCTCGTTCTTCTTCCGGACGACGTCCTTGCCATGCTCCCAGTGGCGCCTCGGCTGCTGCGGGATGTCCATATGCCAGCAGACGATCTCGTCCGGCAGAAACAGATCGTATCCGTGGGTGAAAGACCGCAGCGTCAGGGCGAATTCCTCGCCCCAATAGTAGTGCTCCGGATCCTGGCGGACGTCGTCCGTCCACGCGCCGTCGCTGAAGATGAAGTTGCCCGACAGGAACCGGTTGCGGGCGAAAGCATGCTCGCTGCGGCTACCCCAGTCAAACCACGGCGCCCATCCCCCCTCCCGGGTCCATTGAGCCACCCGGGTCGTGCGGACGCCCGAAGCCGTGTCCTTCCGCGCCCGACCCGCCTCGTCGATCCCGAACAGCGGCAGATTGGCCGAAATCAACGGCTTGTCGGCGGGAAGCGCGCGTATCACCCGGATCAGGCTCGAATCCCATGCCGGCGCGAATGCCGTGTGAGAATCGACCTGCAACGCGAACGCCTCGCCGTCCCAGAGCTCCTGTGCAAGCGCCCGCGCCCAGGACCCGCCTTGGCTCTCGCGAAAATGGCATTTGCTCGCGTGAAATCGCCTATCGGCCAGGAACCGCCCGAGGTCGAGAGCCTGCGCCGGATCGTACTGCCAGCATATTCCAAACCGCAAGTTCTCGGGGTGACGGGCCTTGACCAAGCAATCATCGAGCGTCCACGGCAACATTGGATCGCAATAAGACGCGATCGAAACGAAAATCGTAGGTCGCGTCTCACCCATGATATCAGGCCGGCATCGCTTCCTGGCGCAGCCAGCCGTTGACGGTGAAGCGGCTGTCCGCAAATGCGCGCGACGGGCACCGGATCATGTCGACCTCGTGCCAACGGTCGCTGGCAAAAGCGATCAGGCAGTTGTTCTGCGGGTCGATCAGGCTCACGTTCGCGCCGCGATCGAAGAGGGATTGGCCCGGTTCGCCGTCGTAAAGCAGCAGACCGCCGCCGTCATAGGGCCTTGGCGTCCGGTTCAGATAGTAGACAAATGTGATCTCGCGGGCGGCGACCTTGTGATGCCCAGGGCTCGCGTCCGCGTGCGCCCTGAAATAGTCGCCGTCATTGCTTGCCGTGAGCTGCATCTCGTAGTCAACTAGGCGAAAGCCGGGCTTGCCGAGCGCATTGGCGAGATGCGACAGGTGCACCCTCAGCCGCGACATGAACAGCTCTTTCCAATGCGATTCCCGGATCGCGTAGTGGACTTTCGACCGGCGGTGGCTCTTGCTGCTGTCGATCGTGCCGCTTGCTTGAAAATGACGCGCCTGGTCGATTGCATACTGGAGAAGGAGATCGTTTTCGCCAGGCGTCAGAAAGTCGTCGATCCGCAGATAACTCGACGCTCCGCTTCGGTTGGAACCGGCCGCCGTGCCGCTCATCGGCTTAACCAGGACCGGCGGACGGGTCGTCACCGAAACGAGCGACGAAGCCATGAAAGTGTGGGCGGCGTGTCCACCATCAATGGGCACCTGCAAAATGGTGTCCGGCGCTCCCGCCTGCGACCTAGCACCCGTGGCGAGCGCCGCATGAAGGTCGTGCAGGATCTGCGAGTCGGACGGCAGCACCGCTTGGTGTGTCTGGCCCCCGACCAGGGTCACGGTCACCGTGATATCCTGGGACATCTGATCAGGCGCTCCGGCTGTAAAGTCGTGAGGCGGAGATGGCCGGCTCGGGCGCCATGCCCAGCTGATCAATCAGGAGCTCGGCGGCCTCCGCCGCCTTGTCGAACACTAGGCGCTGGACCGGAAACGTTTCCACCAGCGCGCAAAGGCGCTCTATCGCCGCATCTTCGTTCTTTGTGAAGCTCAGGCAACTCTCCAGAAGCTCGCCCACCGCCTCGGCGGGCGAGATGTCGAAGAATTCGGTAGGGGCGTCTCTTCGGTAGTGAGGCAGCACGATCATCGACAGCGACCGTGGCTCCTTCGCAATCAGACGCTCGTCAACCGCCGTCGGCGATTTCGGCACGATACCGAGTTCGCCGCGCGGAACGTTGGCTTGGGTCGGGGATCGCTTCTGCGGCGTTGCCGGAAATGGCAGGACCTTTCCGCTCGCTGCATCGACGGGAACGACGTCGTCGGAGAAATACGACCAGCCACGTTCGCACAAAGCGAGCACAAGTGACGTCTTGCCCCTCCCCCAATCACCCGGGAGGATAACGGCGCCGTTTTCTGAGGCCGCGCAGCCCGCGTGCATCCAAACGAGCTCCGGATGACACTCCACGTAGCAGGCGACGACCTCCCTGTAGCACTGACGTAGCAGACGAGTCGCACCGGAGCTCTCAGCCACGACGGCTCCGTTGACCAGGAGCCTCGCACCATCGGTAATTGCTTGAAGACGGATCGACGCGACCGGCTCGACATCGGTCTCCGCGATCATCGGCGCGAACAAGGCCGCCAGGGCGCGCCCCGTCTCCGGGTCGTTGCTGGAGAGGGCAACCGCATCGCCCAAGAAGGAAACCACACAGCTCCCATCGTCCCTGCGGGCAAGGACGTCCCGTCCTCGGGCGCGCTCGACCATCGCGCTTTCACAAAGGAAGCTCTCCGGCCATTCGCGCATCCAGGCGTTGTTGAGCCTGTTGTTGGCTCGGTTCCACGAATAGGGTCCTTCGTGCACTTCCACCATCACACCGTCGTCGAGCGGAACGCTGTTGCTTGTGCTGTGGCGGCCACGCTCGACCTTCTCGCCTTCGTCCGGAAGCTCGTTCCAAAGGAACTTGAACCGCTCCTCCTTGCCGTGGTTGCCGCGCATCCTCTGGATCATCGAAGTGAATGTGCTCGTCATCGTGCCTACGAAGTCCTGCGACGCGGCGGCGACCAGCTGCGAAAGATAGGCGAGCGCGATACTGTCATGCATCGGAAGGTCCAGGAAGTCACACCTGTAGTCCCTAAGGATGTGGTGATCGAGAAAGATGATGTCGGCGTAGGCGGACCGGACATCGTCGAACACGGGATCGTCGGCTTCGTCGGTCAGGACGACAAGACGGTCGTCCCGGGCGAAATGCGGCTCAAGCGCCTCGACGATGTCGCGGCCGGTGCGATCGAGAGTTGTGGTGCCGAAGGTCTTCTTGAAGTCTCCGCGACGCACATGGACGGCGTTGAACGGGCCAATGTCGCGAGCCACGCGCGCTGCCAGATCGGCGAACGCGCGCTTTGGCGTCATGGCACGCAGGACGTCGTATGCTTGCCGTTGCGATTCGGCATCGAGATAGAAGAAGGTAGAATAGAAGCTCAGCGTATCCGCCCCCGCTCCCCCCGACATGGCGATCGCCGGTGCCGAGTTGATCGTTTCATCGACCGTTATGAATTTGCGCCGCCGGCCGGCGAACCGCAGAAAATCCTCGCTGTGGAACGAGAGGGTCGGCGGATAGTAGAAGACGGCGTCCCATGCCGGTTTCTCGCAAATGTCATAGGGCGCGAAGGCGGCGAGGTTGACGGCCTCCTCACCGAGCCAAGGGACCGGGGTCTCAACAAGATCGGTGACACGGCTTGGATGCGCGTTGGTCAGAATGCTGGCATAGGGCACGATATTGGCGACCGGCGTATTGTTGCCCGCGAGGATGAGGACCCGATCCGTCAGCTTTGCCATTACCACCGCGAGCTCGAGCGACATCATGAGGTTGCTCAGCCCCGCATCACCCCGGCGGTAGATGTTGTAGATCAAGAACTTCATACGCTTGCCAACGGATCAGCCCGTCTCGCCCGAAGGCGGCCCGTTCTCCCAGCCGACCGGCGTATAGTGAACGAAGATGTTCGCGTAATACTCGCCTTCGAGCGGATACGGGCGTCCGTGAACGAGGCGCGCGCCCTCGAAGAAAACCATCTCGCCCGGCTCGATCGATACCTCGTGCGGCTGCCCTTCGAGATCCTCGATGTATAGCGGCCAGTGGCCCTTCAACCGGTGATCGACACAGATCGTAGAGCTGACGATGTGGGTCGCGGCGCGGTCGCGATGATTATAAAGGTAACTCCGCGGCTGGTACACGCGGATGCCGTAGCAAGCGGCCGGACGCAGGCTGCGGCCGCTCCACGCCTCGTGGGCCTCCTGCAGGTCGTCCAGGAGCTGCCGGTTGAATGCGTCGTCGAAATAGATCAGTGAAGGGTGCCCCCGGCTCGATTCCGTCTGCAGGTATCCGTCGGCTTGCTCGGACCTGAAATTATGCACGTTCGAGCGGAGATGGTACAGCAGCCGCTCGTGCAGCCGAACGTCGAGCTTGCTCTTGCCGAAGCCGACACCGAGCGCCGGAACCGAAGGCTGCGTGTTCTGAAGATGAGCCGGAGTTCTCATACATTCAGGCGCTCCCGGGCTTGGCCTGCCAGCGCGAAGAAATACCGCTCGTGCTCGGTTTCGGCGCTTGCGGCTTGGGCCTCAAACGCGCAGGCGAGGAAGTCCCGGTCGCGATAGGCCTGTTTATGCCAAGTCGAATTCCGGAATGCACCATCACGGCCATCCGCGGGGTCGCAAAAATAATGATAGATCGTGCCGGGAGGGATTGTTTCCTCCGCGCAGCTGGAGACCAGGAACTCGGTCTGCTCGAGCAACTCAAAGTCGATACCGTTCGTGGCCATGGCGAGCGCGAAGCAGGGCATCTCCGCCATCCAGGCGATTTTGACGCCCGCCGCGCGACCCAAAAGATAGAGCGCGTGTGCGAAACGGAAGCAATCGGCGATGAATTTTGGATTCTTTGCGACCTCGCCTGTTACGAAGACATTGACGCCGCCGGGCTTGAACTCGCCCTCGTAGCCGACGGCCTCCAGAAGCTTGCGGATGTCGACGCCGCGACCTTTGTTTGCCGGAACGGTGGAAAAGAACCGCTCGCTTTCGATATGCCAGTTTCGCGGCATCGCGCATCCGGTCGGCAGGATGTTGGCGTTCAACTCCCGGAACAGGAAGGTGTCGCTGTCGAGAAGGCAGATGAGGTCCCGCTCGCCGACGAAGTCAGCCGCAATGCGCAGCGCCTCCACCCTGTTGACCGCCGCATAACATTGCCCACCTTCGTGTCCAATGTCGATGCGGTCGGATCGAGCATGGTTCTTACTGCGCGCCACCGCGGTACCGTACCGCGAGATAATAGCGGCCAACTCGTCCGAGAACGCCTCGCCATTGTTGCAGACGACGACCAGCGTCTTCCAGCCCTGCGGGAGCTTTCCTCTGAAGGACTCGAGAAAGATCGCGGTCTGCCAACGAAAATATGGCGTGTCCTCGATTCCGATGACAAAGGTCACGCGCCGGGAATGACTCGCATTCGGCCGAATATTATCGAGGCACCCGAAGCTTGATAACCTGTCGAGGACGTCGGCTACATGAATCGACAACGCTTCGCGGTCCGCGTCGAAGCGCTTAAGGAGAGCGTCGACAATCTCGTCGTACGTCCGGGTGCCGTCACACAGCTCCCAGATCGACCGCCCGGTGCTGTTGACCGCCAACGCCCGATTGGTTCCCTCCACCCAACGTGAACGCGGCGCCAGAAGGACGAGTTCGTCCTTGACCGCAAAGTCCCTCACAAGCGGATTTTGGGTTGGCCGCGGTGCGCGCGCTGGAGAAAAAGAAGCGTCGCCCAACGCTATGGAACCTTACACTCTGCGGCCGCTATTCCGGCAAGCCGGGAGCATCGGTCACACCATTGAGACTACGGAATGGTAGGAGCGGAAATAGTAGGTGCCGCAAATGTCGGGGCGCCAGTCGGGGCGGCCGTCGGGGCGGCCGTCGGCGCCCCTACCGGGCTGACCTGCGCGAAGACAGAACCGGGAAGGTTCACCGCCATAACGACGGGCGCAATCCATAGCTGCCGCTTGGTGATGCCCCCCTTCTTGGTCTCGTCAGCGGTCGCCGACTCGACTTCCGCGTTCGTGTCGTTCATCCGATCGCTCTCGTCGCTCACGAAGCGCTCCCCCGTCAGGTTGCCGGCTCGCAGTCTAAGCTTCTATTCGGCATTATTGAGGCTTTTTGCAATCCTATAAATGAAACCCACGACGGTTTTTCCCGGAATGGTTGTCGCTTGGCTCAGGCGCGCCAAATGCGAGCGGGGACGAAGCGTCGCCGGTGCGAAATCATAGGGCTCCGGCCCGGACGGGGATGATACCAACGACCGCTACAGATACCACAGCCCGAATTTCTTGAGATGCACGAGCTTGGTCTCGATGTTCAGTGTCCAGCTGACATGCACCACGGCGGGTGACTGCGGCAGCGCGCCAGCGGCGTTTATCGCCTCCGAAATGAGATGGCCGTTCACAAACGTCTCATCGGGCAGCCGCGCGCTACGCACACCTTTGGCCGTAAGGCCTGCCATGATCGTATTGATTATCATCTGCTCGCTACCACAATGCAGCATCCGACCGTAGCTAGAGAAAACGTCCTGCCACGCCGCTGCCGCCAAGTCGCATCCGCGGATGAACACGAAGCCGGAATTGTAGTGAAGCGGGCGGTGCATAGGGTTCGGGCCATCGTTCATGAACAGGAAATGGAGGTTCTCTTGCACCGCCCTTGCGGCCAAGTGAGGTCGTGGATCTTGACGCCAGACGATGTCGGCGTCCTGACGCAGGATGTCGCGCCCGGTCGCCAACACGTCTTGCGTCGTAGCGATCTTGGCGAACAGGCTCTTGCGGAAATTTTGGTCGCCGAAAGCCAAGTGGGCCTCCTCAGGAAGCTCACCATAGGAGACGCCGTCGAAAAAAGTTAGGAATCCCAGGTTCTTTGCAAAGGCGTCAGCCCGAGCGTCGGTGGGAAACAGCAGCGTGAAACGGCGGCAATCAATATTGTGCCTGTCGCAGGATGCCGCCCAGTTGTGGACAAGCTGGCGGTATCCCCAGTTGAATGATGTCGCAACGATCGGGCCAGGATCGAGCGCCTCGACGCTTCGGCGGATCGTGTCCTGGCGGACGGCCTTGTTGGATTCGAACGCCGCATAGTATGCCTGTGCCTGCGCCTCAAAGCGCTTGCGGACTTCACTCGCATAGGCCGCGGCCCTCGCGGGGTCAGCGGGTAACCTCCTCCGTTTTGGCCAGGGAAACAGACGAATGACACCCTCCCGCGTTCTGGCACCCGCCCGGGCGAAGCCCTCCATCGGATCGTTTACCGAGTTGCCGCAGGCAAAGCGAGGGAGGTCTCAATGGCACCGATCGGTATCAGCAGTCGCGATCGCCGAGTGACCAGTGCCACGGCCTGATCCGCATCCAATTCTGGGCAGCCTCGCCGCAGAAGCTCTTAGATTGCTGAGCGACCCGGAACTCGACGATCGGCGCTCGTTGCCCTCAGTGGATGAAGCTGAAGCCGAGACGGTAGTTCGCGCCGCGGTCGTGCATGGAACAATCTCGACTGCCTATCGGCACATTTGCGAACGCGGCGGCTCGAGCCCTTTGAGGGCGGCCTTCGAAAGAGCCGAGACGCGGGTGTTCTCGGCAATCGCAGGATCGATGCGTCTGCGTCGATGGAGCGAACGCATTACCGAAGCGCTCCACGCCATGGGCATTGACCATGCCCTGATCAAAGGCCCGGTCTTCGCGGCGCGGCTGTACCAGAATCCTTCCGACCGGATTTTCACTGATGTCGACATCGTCGTCAGAGTCGATCAGATGCCCCTCGCCTTTGCGGCCCTCAAGGAGCTGGGCTTCGTGTCCGATGACATTCCCGGCCGCGATGCTGCCGGGCATTGCGAGTTCAAGTGGGTCTTGCAGAGCGACGGCGCCGTGGCGGTCGAGCTTCACACCAATCTCATCCATTCCGCTCGCCTTCGGCAGCGCATTTCCGTGGACCTCGATACGATCTTGGACGCCGGGAACGGCGATCCCGCCGAAGCGACCGCCTTGCTCTTTGTGGCGGCCGTGCACGCCGCTTCCGGTCACCAGTTCGACCGTTTGGCGCTCCTTGTCGATATCGCCCAGGCTTCACGCGGGCTTTCGGGGACGATCGAAGTCGAAAGGCTGCGCTCTGTCTGCCGGAAATCGGGCACATCGCGCGCCGTCGCTGCCGCGCTCTCAGTCACGGGCCGGATGTATGACCAAACGGACTGCGCGGCGCTCGCCAAAAGCATGAATAGTGGCGTGGCGCCTCTTAAATCGTGGCTTGTCCCGCCGAGCGCGGTCCTGAAAGCGCAAAGTGTTTCCGGCTGGCAGGTGGCGTTGCGCCGCAAGATCTTCCGACAACTGGTCACACTCTCGACCCATCGCCCTCAAGCCGCGCCGCCGACCCGCAGGCCCCGGGGGCCGAAGATCGGAACGGAGCCGGGGGCGCATAACACATGCGAGATGCTTTTCGAGCTTGGGCAGAAACACGGCACCGACAAGGCGCGCCATGTCTTCCTGGGTGAGAGCTATCTGCACATCTACGAGCGCTACCTGGGTCCATTGAGGACTGCCACTTCGCTTCATCTCCTGGAGATCGGCGTCAGGGGCGGTCATTCGCTGCGGATGTGGAAAGAGTATTTTCCCAATGCCCAAGTCTACGGCCTCGACATCGATCCGGATTGCGGGCGCCACGCCGAGAGCCGGATCGAGATCGTCACGGCATCGCAGAACGACGCGTCCGCGCTCCAAGCGCTGGCAGAGCGCGCCGGCGGATTCGACATCGTCGTGGACGATGCCAGCCACATCAACCATCTCACGTGTGCATCATTGGAGATTCTTTTCCCTCACCTCAATCCCGGCGGGTTCTACATCATTGAGGATCTCGGCATGTCCTGGGTCGACTACGCGAAGTTCGCCGACGACCCGCATTTCATGGAAGGCGCGCTGAAGACCAACCTCGCGCACGGCATTCCGATCGATCATCACCGTGAAGACCTTGAAGCCGCATTCCGTCGCGTACTCTACGACATGGATATAAATCGCGGCGACGTTGAATTCCTGCATTTCTGGTCGAAGCTCGCAATCCTGCGCAAAGCGGCAATGCCGGGGCGCTCCCCATGATGCGCCCCCTCGGCGCATCGTTCCGTTGACGTCGCAGAAGGAACTCAGCGTTCCAGAAGCAGGTCAGGCAGCGCCTTTCGGATATTGGATTCCGACTTGGACGCGAAATACCAGTCCATCGTCTTTTGGAGACCTTCGGCAAAGGAGACGGATGGCGTCCATCCGTTCGCCAGAGCAAGCTTCGTGTTCTCGGCAACGCGATAGTAGGGCCCCGTCGGCATCTCCGGGCGTGTGACGATCATGGGTGACAACCCGGCCCTTTCAAGGATCATATGAACGGCATCGAGCACCCGCGTCCCTTCTGTTGTACCGATGTTGAACGCCTCGCCGTCTGAAGCCTGATCGGCAGCGGCGAGGGTGCCCGCGACGATGTCAGAGACGTACGTCCAGTTGCGGATTTGCTCGCCGGTGCCCCAGACCTCGAAGGGATCCTGCCGGATGAATGCCCTGGCGATCATCGCCATCACCGCGTGACTTTCCGTGGCGCGCGGACCATAGGCAGTGAAATAGCGGCAGCTCACCGCCTTGAAGCCGTGCTCCCGCGCCAGCGCTGCCAGCGTTTTCTCGCCCATCAGCTTGGCCCAGCCGTAGACGCCGTCCGAAATCGAAGGGCGGGCCGACGTCATCTTCGCTCAGCCTGATAACCTTGCGAGGGTCTTGCTGCAGATGGCGGGGATAAACACAGCCCGATGACGCATAGACCACGCGTTCGACACCGTTGCGGACACAGGCGTCGAACACAATTTCGTCAAGCATGAAGTTGCCGGCACAGGCCGCTTCATGTGTTTCGATATAGCCGCGCCCACCGTGATCCGCGGCCAGATGGAACACGCAGGACTGACCGGCAATTGTTGATTCGGCAGCGTCTTGGCGGCGAAGGTTCAACTGTCGAAACCGTATGCGGTCGGGCTCAAGGTGATGTTTAATGTTCTCGAGACGGCCACTGCTCAGGTCATCCACGATCGTGACGTCAGCCCCGAGATTTCACAAGAGCATCGACGAGATGGGAGCCGATGAAAGATGCTCCCCCAGTCACCAGAGTTCGCAAATTCTGCCAATCCATCGCCGACTTCGTGCCTTATTCGCACGAATTGTGCGTGTTCCATTCTGATCCGGTCAAGAGGCCTACTTCGGCTTCGGGTCAACTTCGGAACATCGCGCGGGCTTAGGCCACGTCCGCCAGACGGCAATTTGCAGACACGGCCGCCAGCATGCGGCACTTCCGAGAAGCGCCAACAGCAGACTGGTCGGTCAAGCAGACGACCGCCGCTTTCGCGCGTCGCATTG
>CAVQJW010000002.1:0-129922 GCA_963712925.1 uncultured Alphaproteobacteria bacterium
AGCGCTTACGTAGTGTCGGCCGTGCCGCTTCACGAACGTGAACGTCGCGCTGCGCGTCGTCTCGTCACGCCCCGTGCCGAGGAAATAATCGTGCAGCCAGGCCGGATCGGTGTGGCGGCGGGGAAGGCTCCGGGCTCGGGCTGGCCCGGCGGGTTGGAATTGTGGTCACACATGCCGTCAATCCTGCGCGAGCAAGCCGCGGATGGAGTCGATGGACTCGCTCCATTTCTGCTTCACGAGGGAGAGCACGCGCGCTTCCGCTTCACCCTCGTGCTTCGTCTCGAACCAGTCGCGATTAAAGCCGTTGATGCGGTCGCGGTAGCCGGGAGCCCGACACGCGGCTGCAATCGCGCCAGAAATCGAGGTCCTCGCTGAGCTCGTCGGCATGCACGCTCTCGCCGACAAGCTGGACGGTGCGGACAAGCGTGTCGAAGCCGTCGTCCAGAGTGCGCACGGTCTGCGTCACGAGGTCGTGCGCTTCCGAAAGTTCCTCATCGTCCAGCATGTTCTGCGCGATCGTCCGGAAGGCGTTGAGCTTGGGCTCGATAAGCTGGGTCGCGATGCGCCGTGCGCCGTGGCTGAGCTCATGCGCATAGTCGAGATTGTGCCATTCGCCTTTGCGCACAACCGTCGCGTAGATGGTCTTCCAGTGCGCGGAGCCGGTCGCGGAAAGAAGGCTCTCATGCACGCGGCGGGTCGAGGGCGCGGTGATGTCAGCGTGCTTGTCGAGCCAGGTCGTAAGCCGGTGCGCCGCCGTCCTGATGATCTCGCGCGTCTGCTCCTTCTCGTAGTTCGCGAGAAGGCTGTTCGCGCCATTGACGATCTCTCGCAGCGCATTCCGATGCGCGTCACGGACGACGCCGATGCGGGCGGCAATGAAGTTGCGCAGCACCTCCGGTGCGTCCTCTGCCGCGTTGAAGAACGCGATCGGGAGATTGGCGAGACCGAGCGGATGCAGTTTGAGCTGCACTTCCTCGGCCTTCAGCTCGTAGCCTTCCTCCGCCGACTGCGCAGGATAGCCTTGGTCCTTCATGGCAAGGGCCTCGCCCGGCCGCGGCAAGGCAGGATGGCGACATTGCTTTCGAGCGTACGGACACCGCCTTCCTTCGCGCGCGCCAAGAGCTGCCGCACAGGCGTTGCGGGCGCTTCGTTGAACACGGTGCACAGCACGACGATGGTGTGCGTGTCGTCGAAATGCTGCTCAAGGTCGGCGCGCGAGGCGATATCGTCGATGCCCTGCGTGTCGATCAGAGTGACGGCCAATGTGCTGTCGCCGAGAACCGGCGTCGGCACGACGAGTTCGATTCTCTTGGGCAGCGTGAACTCGGGATGACGGCCATTATTCACCTGCTCGAACAGCTCCTGCAGCCATTCGAGCGGAGGCTTGCCCGTGGATTCCGAATGCCAAAGGTCGCGGCGATCGCGTTTGTGCAGCTCCATCAGCGCTAGGATTTCGACGGAAAGGGATTTCGCGTCGGGGACGGTGACGGCGAGTTCGCGCGCCTTATCAGTCGCGGGAATGACCGTGCCGTCCGGCTTGCGCTCCGCGCGCCGCCGCCGCAGGCCGGTCATGCTGCGCAGGGCGCGCTCGACCTCGCGCGAGATGCCAGGCGAGCCCGCCCGGCCTCCTCGTCGTTCGGCTCTGCGGGATTGAGGAGGAAGTTTGCAAAGTCTGCGACATGGCGGCGGATTTCATCTTCGGTGCATGGCTCGATGATAAGGCCGTAGCCGGGACCCTGACGAAGATGGACCTCGCAGATCGTGATGCCGCCTGCGCCGGTTTCGAGCACGGCCTTCGGCATGCCCTTCGTCGTCGGCAGCTCTAAGACCTTCCGCGCGGCAGATCGCCGTGGACTTGCCGACCGCGATCGTGCCGATGAATGCGACGCGGTAGCGCTTGTCCGGACACGCTGCGCGGCTCCCGACAGCTCTTCCTCGTAGCGGACCAGCCGCCGCTCGAACGACTGCTTCACGTCGGGCTGCTCGGCCAGCGCGTGAATCTTCTGCGCTGCCTGTTCGGCGTCCCACAGCAGGTCCGCATCGGGGTCGCCAAGGGGGGGTTCGGGTAGAATCTGCCAGTGGCGGGCAAGAACCTCCTTGACCCTTGCCGCTTCCGGCGTGCCGATTCCGCGCAAGATAATTTCAGTTCGTCATCAGCCAGCGGGCGCTCACCGCTTTCCACGCGGGAAAGCACGGCGGCGCTCCATTCCAGCTTCTTCGCAAGCTCGTTCTGCTTCAGCCCCGCTTGATCTCTCAGGACGGCCAAGTGCTTGCCGATCGCCAGTTCTCGAGTCATCACGTCCTCCTCCGGGGCTCATTATGAAATGATGTCACAACGTTTCATTTTGTCAAGAAACGTTGCTACTAGGCGCAGTTGGAGCTCGGGGTCGCCTGCCATTTGTCATGCGCGCTAAGCCGATTTCGCAGGAATGCCTGTCCGGTTTAGGGTCAAGGTGCGAAGTCGCCTGGCGTTTCGGGCATGTCCGTTGATACTGATTTCGAACATGAAGGGCGAGTTCAGCTCGGCCCACTTCCGGTCAAGATCCAAACAATGTCGGCGCGTCGCGATACGACAAGCGCGCTGCCAATTGACGTCGCCTTCGTCAAGCTCCCGACCGTCCGCCTAGGTTGCTGTTGCTCAGGAAAACGGGCACCGGCTTCGCATTTTGATACTACAGGGAAGGCCCGTGGCGCCGCCGCCTGCCACGGATGATCTGCGCTGGATCACCTGAGCCGCCCAATTCGGCGGCCATCGTGATGTGGTGGTCTTTCGGTGCTCAACTGGCGCAGCTCAATTCAAGCCGCTCCCTACTTGCTGTGATCCGGTGCTGGAGAGCGCGGCGCTCGTCAAGTTGGCGATCGATAAGGGCTTGCTTCTCCGCCTCATCCCGCACTTTGGCCTGCGCGGCTTCCGCTTCGTTCCGCCGCCGGATTTCCGCATGGCAGCCCGTCACACGGTCCCAAAGGCCCTTGAAGCCTTTGCGGAAGCGTGTCGCACGGACAACCGTTTCCGTCTCCGTGCGTGCTGCCTGGCGATCTGAAAGGGCTTTGCGCTTCACGCGCTGATTGGCGACGAGATTTCTGCGCTTTTCCGCAAAACCAAGTCGTGCGGCTTCGAATGCGGACTTGGCCTCGCTCGCGAAGCGCTGGAGCTGATCTTCGACCTTCTCGGAGATCATGGCCTTCACGTCATCGACGGACGGCAATCGGTCCGGATCGCCCAGCTTGGCCTTTACATTTTTTGTCCGCGCGCCCGTCCACTTGGCGATGGAATAGACTTCACCGCGATAATCCACTGCGACGTGGCCACGGCGGTCGCCCCGCGCCAGATAATAGCCGCGTGCCTCCATGGCAGCTCGGAAGGCCTTCGGCCCGTCGGATATTGCCCAGCAATCCTGGAAGGCTTCCTTGATGGCACGGGGATCGCGACCGGCGCGGCTAGCCTGCTGCCATTCGGCGCGCGTGAAGTTGAGCGGACTGCGCTCTTCGCTATTCACCAGCCCCCCGGGGCATCTGCCATCCGTGCTCAAGGTAAAGCTCGCGCGACATGTCGCGGAGTTTGAGCTTGTAGTGTGAGAGGTTGACGGCCTTCATCACCTCGGCGTTGATCCGCGACCACACACAGTGCGCATGCCTGCGGCCTTGTTTCTCGTGAAAGACGATAGCCCGCGGCTGACCTTTGAGCCCAATCCGCTCTTCAATGGCGGCTATGGCCTCCTCAAAGGCCTGGACCGGCACTCGTTCCCTCTCCGGCGGGCTGAGGCTTAGCGAAAAAAGGAATTTCTTGCACCTCGTCCCCCGGCTGACGGCGTAGGCTTCCTTCATCGCGCCGGTGAGATCGCCGGAGACGAAACCGCGTAGGTCGTGCAGCTCGACGTGATCGTTCTCGTCAAGGCGAAGAAGATGGGCGGCCAGTTGCACGCTGCCGCCGCGCTCAGAACCTTTGAGGATCATTGCTTAGGTAGCTCGACCAGCCCGAGGGCTTCGATCAGGCACGACCGCATCGACTGGACCGCCTTGCACGCAGCGTTAATCTCCGCCTCTGTCTCAGGCGCCACAGGCAGGGCGCCGATCCGAGCTGCTTCCGCCAGTTCATGCAGACTGGCCGAAATCCGGGAGTGCCCAAGCATCGCCAGAATACGCGCAAGCAGTGTTGCATCGTGTGAAGGCCGTTGGGCTTCCCGCCCCCCGCGCCTCGCTGCCGAACAGGCGTTCTCGGATGAACGCACTCAAGGACCGCTGGCCGGATTTCGCTTCGAGTTCGGCTCGCTCCTCCACCGTCAGGCGCAGCGAGATCGGGCGTGTCGCCTTTGATCCGCGTTTTGACGGCGCCGGAGTGGCGCTCCTCCGGTGTTCACCTCGAAAATGGGGCCTGAGTTGTCATCGCGACGGCCCCCGCCGCAGAGGCCCTTCGGGCAGCCTAATTCTCTGCTGCAGTTGAGTATTTTCTGCCTTGAGGTGGGTGTTCCAGTTCTCTAGAGTTTCAAAGACGGAGTTCGAAGTTTCTACATCGATGTCCACATTAATAAAACCCAGTATTTTGAGAGCGTGCCGGGGCTCGCCTGGAACTTCCACATCGGCGGCTACCAGCCTGCGCAGAAATGGCTCAAGGACCGACGCGGGCGGAAGCTTTCATGGGACGACATCGGACACTACCAGAAGATTGTGAAAATCCTCGTCGAAACCGACCGGATCATGAAGGAAATCGAGCTGCCACTCGGGTAGGCAGTCAGAGTGGTCTGGGGTCAGCACCTGGGGCTACAACAAGCTCCTGCCCGAGCGTGGGGAAGAACGTGGGAACAGTCCCCCGACCAACGACAAGAATATAATCTTTTCAATATAATAGTATACAATAAGGTGGCGGATGGGGTGGGATTCGAACCCACGAGACGGTTGCCCGCCTGCCGGTTTTCAAGACCGGTGCCTTCAACCACTCGGCCACCCATCCAGCTAGGAATTTCAGGCACATAAGGGGAAGCGGACTGGGTGGCAATGGTGAATTGCCATCCGATTGCCGCCGGGCCAGGCACTCTCGGAGCGGTAGACTCTCGCGGTTGCAGGTGCTTCATTCTCCGCAATCGCGAGTGGTGGGGCTTCTATGCGCGTTCCTTCGTGGCGGGGTGGGCACAGTATCCGCTCGGCCCAGCATGGAACAAAAGGATTGGATGCCAATCTGATCTTCGACCTTGGACTGCATATTGGCCAGGACACGGAGTTCTATCTCAAGAAGGGTTTTCGGGTCATCGCGGTGGAGGCGAACCCCGTTCTCGCAGCGGCAGCCGCCGAGAAGTTTCACTCTCAGATATCGAACGGCCAGCTCGTAATTGAGAATGTCGGGATCGGCCCGACCGAAGGTCGAATGCCTTTCTATGTGAATGAGTCGCTGTCAGAGTGGTCCTCGTTCATCGAAAGCCTGGGCAGCCGAGCCGGCAAGTTTCATGCCGTCGACGTTGCCGCTGTGCGCCTCGAAACCCTGTTCAAGAAACATGGCGTCCCCTACTACCTCAAGATCGATATCGAAGGGTACGACTTCTACGCCATCAAGAGCCTGTGGGCGCTGCCGGAGAAGCCTTCATATGTGTCGTTTGAGGCGGTACCGAATAGTCTCGACGGCGCAGCAACATTGTTTGCGATGGGCTATCACGAGTTCAAGTTCATCAACCAGCTGACCGTCCCATCCTGTCGCCTTCCAAACCCCGCCAGAGAAGGCGCCTACGTCGAGCATGAATTCAGCCTCGGTTCCACGGGACCGTTTGGCGAAGAGACGCCGTATGAATGGGGCAGCTTGGCTGAGGTCGCCGTGGACTACATCAAGTTCTTCAAGCTTGAATTTGTGGATCGAAGGATCCCTCAAGGCTGGTGTGACTTTCACTGCAAGCGCGAGCGGTGACACGGGCCCCTGAAGGGGAGATGGATACGCTTGGCGACCGCTTCAGCACGGCCTCAAGACCGGCGCGATCAACAACTGCGTCACCACATCCCGCTGCGTACCGTCATGTGGCAGGCGCTTCGCCCCCACGTCCGTCGCCCACCTCTATCTCCAGCCGCTGCCCACACTTTCTGCCGCGTTTGCCATGCTTTTGCCCCGATTCGACATGCCTCTTGCCAATTGGTAAAGGTCGGAGTTGGCGTTTCCTTTGCCCGCTTAGGACTTTGGTAACGACGTTTGTTAATTTTTCGCCGGTCCGCTCGCATCTGCGTCGTGATGCGGGACAAAACGGCCGGGGAGATCAGGGGGTGGTCCGATTTCCAAGCGTGGCTTGACCGTACGCGGTGGCGTAACTCTTCAACGCGCACTCGTAACCATCGGAATTTGCGGCGTTCTCGGGGCCTGCACGCCGGGCTCCGGGAGACTGCAGGACGCCTTCGCCAGTCTGCTTCCCACGGCTTCCGCCAGCGAGCTTGGGTCGGAGCTGACGGCGCCTCCGCAGGACCACTCGGGCACGGCCGTCGCGGTCGCGGCGAGCCGCGCCGCGGCCGGGGGCGCGACGACTTATCGCGTCGCCGCAGCGGACAGCTCGGCAGCAGGCCCCGGCTACGACATGGTCGGCATGGCGTCCTGGTACGGCGGAAGCTTCGACGGCAAGCCGACCGCGGATGGGGAGGTCTTCGACACTGCCGCACTCTCGGCCGCGCATCCATCGCTGCCGCTTCCCTGTTATGTGCGGGTGACAAACCTTCAGAATCAATCGCTCGGTCATCGTGCGCGTCAACGACCGCGGGCCCTATGCGAAGCGGCGGCTGATCGATGTCTCGGAGCGGACCGCCGAGCTTCTCGGCTTCCGCCGCCGCGGTGCGACGCGCGTCCGCGTGCAGTTCGTGTCGCCGGCGCCGCTCGGCGTCGACGACGCGGCGATGCTGATGGCCTCCTATCGCGGGCCGAGAGAGGGGACGAACCTCGCGTCGCAGAATGCCGGCGCCGAGGCCGGATCGACCGAGGCCGTCGCCTTCGCGTCGGAGGGATCCGCCGCACCGAGCGCCGCCAATAACGCCATGCAGAGCCTGACCCGCGCCTATTCGCCGGCCGATCGCATCTTCATGGCGTTCGACGTCTCCGCCAACGCGCCTGTCCGATAAGCCGGCTGGACCAATAGGCCGACGGCGCGCCCCGCGCCGCCATCCGCCTCGCGCTTGATTCTCGCCGCCCTTGATCGTTTCATGCATGGGGAGCGGGGGCAGGCGAGTTGAGATGCGTTTTCCTGGACCGATACTGCTGAGCCTTGCCGCGCTGGCGCTTCTCGCCGGCGGGCCGTCGGCGGCGCAGGCGCAGCTCTTCGACACCAAGGCGCCGCACGCGCTTCTGATGGACTACGACAGCGGTACGGTGCTCTTCGAGAAGGCCGCCGACGAGCCGTTCGAGCCGGCCTCGATGACCAAGCTCATGACCGCATCGCTGGTCTTCCGCGAGCTCAAGGACGGCCGCCTCAAGATGGACGACACGATGCCGGTGTCGGAGCATGCCTGGCGGACGGGCGGGGCGCCGGCCGGCGGCTCGGCCATGTACGCGGAGATCCATTCCGACGTGGCGGTTCACGATCTCCTGCGCGGGCTTCTGGTGCAGTCGGGGAACGACGCGGCGATCGTGCTTGCGGAGGGGATCGCCGGATCGGAATCCGCCTTCGCCGATCTCATGAACAAGCGCGCCAAGGAGCTCGGCCTGACCGAATCGCATTTCGTCAATGCGAGCGGCATCTACGACCCCGGTCAGCAGTCCTCGGCGCGCGACCTTGCCCACCTTGCCGCCTATGTCATCCGCACCTATCCCGAATATTATCCGATCTTCTCGGAGCCGGAATTCACCTGGAACAACATCCGGCAATCGAACCGCAATCCGCTGATCGGCGATGGGGACGGCGTCGACGGTCTCAAGACCGGCTACATCAAGGAATCGGGCTACGGTATCGTCGCCTCGGCGCTGCGCGACAATCAGCGGCTGATCCTCGTCCTTGCCGGACTCGATTCCGCCTCCGGCTCGCGAGACCGAGGCGAAGAAGCTCCTCGACTGGGGTTTCCGCAATTTCCAGATGGTGACGATCTTCAAGGAGGGGGAGACCGTGGCCGAGGCGTCCGTCTATGGCGGCACCTCCGGCCACATGCCGCTCAAGGCCGACGGACCGGTGAGCGTGCTGATCGCGCGCGACGCGAAAGATGCGTTGAAGGCCCGCGTTATCTATCAGGGCCCGCTGATGGCGCCGATCCGGGAAGGCGTCGAGGTCGCTTCGCTCAAGGTCTGGAGCGGCGACCGCCTGATCCAGGAAACCCCGCTTTATACGGCGGCGGCGATCGGCCGCGGCTCCCTTCACTCGCGCGCACTCGATGCGCTGGGCGAGCTTTTGTTCGGCTGGCTGTGAAGGGGCGCGGGCGCTTCATCACGCTTGAAGGCGGCGAGGGGGCGGGGAAGTCGGGCCACGCCAAGAGGCTTGCCGAGTGGCTGGGAGGGCAGGGGATTCCCGTCACCGTCACACGTGAGCCTGGCGGCTCGCCGCGCGCTGAGAAGCTCCGCGCGCTGCTGCTTGCCGGGCACTTCGCGAAACAGGGTCCGGAGACGGAGGCGCTGGTCGTGGCGCTGGCGCGTGCCGACCATCTGGCGGTGACCATCCGCCCGGCGCTTCGGGCGGGGCGATGGGTCATCTGCGACCGCTTCATGGATTCGACTCGCGCCTATCAGGGGACGGCCGGCGCCGCGACGGCGTTCCTCGATCTGCTCGATCAGATCGTCGTCGGCGACGACCGGCCGGACCTGACGCTGATCCTCGACGTCCCGGCCGAGCTCGGGCTGAAGCGCGCCGAGAAGCGCAAGCCGCGCGCCCGACCGCTTCGAGCGCGACGCGCTCAATCATCACGAGGCGCGCCGCCAGGCGTTCCTGGCGATTGCCGCGCGCGAGCCGCAGCGCTGCGCGGTGATCGACTCGACTGCCGACAAGGCCGTCGTCACCGAGGCGATCCGCGACGTCGTCGTGAAGCGGCTCAGGCCGCGCCATGCGCGCCAAGGCCTGAGCCAGGTGGCCCGCGCTCCGAAGATCGAGGAGGAGCGTCCTCCGCACGACGCGCTTGAGGGCGTGCCGCTGCCGCGGCAGACGACGCACTTCGTCGGTCACCGCGCCGCCGAGGAGGCGCTCCTTTCCGCCTACCGCTCCGGGCGCATGCACCACGGCTGGATCCTCGCCGGCGAGCGCGGCATCGGCAAGGCGACGCTGGCCTTCCGCCTGGCGCGCTTCCTCTTCGCGCACCCCGATCCCGCGGCGGAGGAGGTGGCGGCGGCCGGGAGCCTTTATGTCGCGCCGGAACATCCGGCGGCGCATCGCGTCGCGGCCGGCGCGCACGGCAATCTCCTGCATCTGCAGCGCGAGTGGAACGACCGCGACAAGCGCTTTCGCACCGAGCTTTCGGTCGACGCCGTGCGCCGCATCACGCCGTTCCTCGGCACCACGGCAGGCGAGGGGGGCTGGCGGGTGGTGATCGTCGATCCGGCCGACGACATGAACCGCAATGCCGCGAACGCCATCCTGAAGAACCTTGAGGAGCCTCCGAAGAATACGCTCTTCCTGCTCGTCACCGAGCGCCGCGGGGCGCTTCTTCCGACCATCCTGTCGCGCTGCCGCACGCTCTTCCTCGATCCGCTCACCGCCGCGGAGACGGAGGAGGTGGTGCAGGAAGTGGCGCAAGCCGCGGCGGGCGAGGCCGATTCCCGCCTCGCCGCGGCGCTTGCCGACGGCAGCCCCCGCCGCTTCATCGAGCTGGCGCGCGCGAACGGCGTCGAGCTCTACCGATTGATGCGCCGCGCGATCGAGGCGGGCGACCGTCCGGCACAGTTCCGGCTCAGCACGCTCGCCGGCGACGCGCAGACGATGCGCCGGCTGATCGATCTCTTCGAGGGCTATCTCGCCCGCCGCGTCGCCGGCCGCCCCGAGCCGGAGGCGCCTGAGGCGGTGCCGGCGGCTGCGCTTGTCACCTGGGCAACGCTATGGGAAAAGGCGGCGCTTTCCGGGCAGGAGGTCGAGACCTACAATCTCGACCGCAGGCAGTTCGTCCTCGATCTTCTCGAGACCGCGGCCGCCGCCATTCTTGGACCCGGAACCCCGGACCGATAGAAAGACACGGCGGCTCGTCATGGCCGAAAAGCCAACATTCTACATCACGACGGCGATTTCCTATCCGAACGGCGCGCCGCATATCGGGCACGCCTACGAGGATATCGCCACCGATGCGGTGGCGCGCTTCAAGCGGCTCGACGGCTATGACGTCTATTTCCTGACCGGCACCGACGAGCACGGCCAGAAGATGCTGCAGACGGCGCGCGCGGAGGGGCTCGACATCCGCGACTTCGCCGCCCGCAATTCGGCGCGCTTCAAGGACATGGCGGCGGCACTCAACTGCTCCAACGACGATTTCATCCGCACGACGGAGGAGCGGCACTTTCGCGCGAGCGAGGAGCTTTGGCGGCGCATGGCCGCCGCCGGCGACATCTACAAGGACCGCTATGCCGGGTGGTACTCGGTGCGCGACGAGGCCTATTACGACGAGGGCGAGACCGAGCTCCGCGCTGACGGCGTGCGCACCGGGCCGCAGGGCACACCGGTCGAATGGGTGGAGGAGGAGAGCTACTTCTTCCGCCTCTCCGCCTATCAGGACCGTCTGCTTCAGCACTACGAGGCGAACCCGGAGTTCATCGGCCCGCGCGAACGCCGCAACGAGGTGGTGAGCTTCGTCAAGTCGGGATTGAAGGATCTTTCCGTCTCGCGCACGACATTCGACTGGGGCGTGCCGGTGCCTGGCGACCCGAAGCACGTGATGTATGTGTGGGTCGACGCGCTCACCAACTACATCACCGGCGTCGGCTTTCCCGACCCGGACGCGCCGCTGTGGAAATACTGGCCGGCCGACATCCACATGATCGGCAAGGACATCGTACGCTTCCACGCGGTCTACTGGCCGGCCTTCCTGATGTCGGCGGGCGTGGCGTTGCCGAAGCGCGTATACGGCCACGGCTTCCTCTTCAACCGCGGTGAGAAGATGTCGAAGTCGGTCGGCAACGTCGTCGATCCCTTTGCCATCACCGCGCATTATGGCGTCGACCAGGTGCGCTATTTCCTCCTGCGCGAAGTGTCGTTCGGCCAGGACGGCTCCTATAGCCACGACGCGATCGTCAATCGGATCAACGCCGATCTCGCCAACGACCTCGGCAACCTGACGCAGCGTTCGCTGTCGATGATCGGGCGCTACGCGGAGGGGAGGGTGCCCGATCCCGGCACGCTCTCGGCCGACGATTTGGCGCTTGTTTCCGCCGCCGACGCACTGCTTGAGCGCTGCCGCTCTGAGATGGACCAGCTCGCGATCCACCTCATGCTGACGGCGATCTGGCAGGTCGTTGCCGAGGCCAACCGCTATTTCGCCGCGCAGGAGCCGTGGGCGCTCAGGAAGAGCGATCCGGAGCGCATGGGGACGGTGCTCTATGTCACCGCCGAGGTCGTCCGGCAGGTCGGCATCCTGGTGCAGCCGGTGATGCCGGAGGCTGCCGCGCGGCTTCTCGACCTTGTCGCCGCGCCCGCCGATCAGCGGAGTTTCGCGAGCCTCGGGGCCGCCGGCCGCCTTGCGCCCGGCACCGCGCTGCCGCCGGCCGAGCCGGTCTTTCCGCGCTATGTGGAGACGAAGGTGGAAGCGGGCTGAGCGCGCTCAGGCGACACGTCGATTTGGCTGCTGACGGACGAGCAGCGCGAGGAATGCGTCCTCCGTCAGCGGCGGCGAGAACAGCGAGCCCTGCAGCTCCGTGCAGCCGGCCGCCGCCAGGAACCGCCGCTGTTCTTCGGTATCCACGCCCTCCGCGGCAACCACGAGCTCGAGTGTCCGCCCGATATTGGCGACCGCCTGAACGATCGCGGCGGCATCCGGCGACTGCTCGAGATAGTGCACGAAGGACCTGTCGATCTTCACGCGGTCGACCTTGCACTTGCGCAATTGCGAGAGGTTCAGAATAGCCGGTTCCGAACTCGTCGAGCGTGATCTGCGCACCGGCTTTGCGCAGGATTTGAAGATTGTCGGTCACGGCACCGCTGGGATTGAACAGCGCGTTCTCGGTGATCTCAAGCTGCAGGCGGCGCGGATCGAAGTCGTGCCCTTTGGCAATGTTCAAGATGCCGCGCGGCGAGGTCGGGCGCGCGCAATTGCAGCTGCGAGACGTTGAGCGCAAGCGCGACATCGGGCCATCCGCCGAGCGTGCGGCAGGCGCGTTCGAGCGCCCATTCGCCGAGCGGCAGACTTAGACCCGTATCCTCGGCGATCGGAAGGAACTGTGCCGGACGACAGATAGCCGAGCTCGGGATGGTTCCAGCGCATCAGCGCCTCGGCGCCGACCAGCCTCTCGCCGGTGTCTCGAAAACCGGGGCTTGTACCGGACCTCCAGTCCGCGTTCAGAGTCGAGCGCCTTGCGCAGCTCCGATTCGATGGTGCGCTGCATTCGGCGCTGTTCGTCCATCTCCGGAGTGAAGAGCCGATAGCAGCCGCCGTCGCTCTTTGCCTTGTAGAGCGCAATATCGGCTTTGCGCAGGAGATCGGTGTAGCGGATGTCGGACTCATCGGCGACGACCACGCCGATCGAGGCGCCGATGAAGACCTGAGTGCCCTCCACCGTGAAAGGGCGCCGTGCGGCCGCCAGGATACGCTCGCACAGCGCACCGATTGCACCGGATTCCTCGACATTCGTCAGCAGCACGGCGAATTCGTCGCCGCCGATCCGCGCAACCGTGTCGCCCTCGCGGACGAGGCCGGAGAGCCGGGTCGCGAATTCGCAGATCAGTTCGTCGCCCGCCTGATGCCCGTGGTGGTCGTTCACGTCCTTGAACCGGTCGAGGTCGATATAGAGAAGGGCACAATCCCGTGAGACGCCCACCAGGGTTGTGAGCGTGCGGTCGACGAGGTCGCCGAGCAATGCGCGGTTGGCAAGACCGCTCAACGGATCGTGCTCCGCGAGGTAGCGGTTATGGGCCTCCGCCCCGCGGAACGCAGTGATGTCGGTGATGACGGCGACAAGCAGCGGAACCTCGTTGCCGACATGCACGAGCCGCTTCTTCGTGACGATGGTGCGCACATTGCCGTTCAGGTCGGTGTGCTGCTCCTCGTTCTCGTTCTCCTCGCCGGTGGTGAAGACGCGGTCGTCGATGGTCCAGAAGATCTCGGCCTGCTCGGCGGGGACGAAGTCGAAGTCGGACTTTCCGATCAGGCGCGCCTTGGGAAGCCCGAGAAACTTGCACATCGAATTGTTCATCAGGATCCAGCGGTGCAGCCGGTCCTTGACGAAGATCGGACTGGGGATGACGTCGATGATCGTCTGCAGCGCTTCGATGCTGTCGATGGCTTCTTTTGGCGTCATTCGCGCATGTCTCTCGGCGGGATGCGTGCTCCCGCCGATCGCGGGCTACCCAAGCCCGCATAAACACCACAGCAGAGTTGCATTAATCTGAAACCGACGGGTTCAATTTTCTCCGAATGCGATGATTTACATGCCGGCGCTCCCGCGATAGCCGGGGAGGCCGCCGGGTTGACCGGCGCGGCGAAAGAAAGGCTGATGCTGGTCGACAGCCATTGCCATCTGGATTTCCCGGATTTTGCGCAGGAGCTTGACGACGTGGTGGCGCGCGCAGCGGCCGTCGGTGTCACGACAGTGGTGACGATCGGAACGCGCGTGCGCGAATTCGCGAGGGTCCGGGCGGTGGCGGAGCGCTTTCCGCGGGTCTATTGCTCAGTCGGCACGCATCCTCACAACGCACACGAGGAAGCGGACGTAACGGCCGACGATCTTGTGAGAATAGCGGCGCACGAGAAGGTGGTCGCCATCGGCGAGGCGGGGCTCGACTACCACTATGACAATTCACCGCGCGACGCGCAGGTCGCCGGCCTCCGCGTCCATATCGATGCGGCGCGCCGGACCGGCCTGCCGCTCGTCATCCATGCGCGCGAGGCCGATGCCGATCTGGCGGCGATCCTGAAGGACGAGGCGGGGAAGGGCGCCTACCCGGCCGTTCTGCATTGCTTTTCGTCCGGCCGCGCACTTGCCGAGACCGGCGTTTCGCTTGGCCATTATGTCTCGTTCTCGGGCATCCTCACCTTCAAGAATGCTCAGGAAATCAGGGACATCGCGCGCGATCTTCCAGCCGATCGTCTGCTTGTAGAAACGGACGCGCCTTATCTTGCGCCGGTGCCCTACCGGGGGAAGCGCAACGAGCCAGCCTATGTGGCGGAGACCGCCGCGGTGCTCGCCGAGGTGCGCGGCATCGGCCGCGAGGCGGTCGCCGCTTTGACCACCGACAACTTCTTCCGCCTTTTCAACAAGGTGCCGCGGCCGTGAGGCGAACTTGAGCGACCGGCTACGCTTCACGGTGCTTGGCTGCGGCTCGTCGCCCGGCGTGCCTCGCATCGGCGGCGACTGGGGCGCCTGCGATCCGAGCCAATCCGAAGAACCGCCGCCGCCGCTGCTCGCTGCTCGTCGAGCGCTCTCCGCGACATGGCGCCACGCATGTCCTGATCGACACCAGCCCGGATCTCCGCGAGCAGGCGCTTGCCGCCGGGATCACGACGCTTGACGGCGTGCTTTTTACGCATCCGCATGCCGACCACATCCACGGCATCGACGATCTGCGCGGATTCGTCATGAACATGCGCCGGCGCGTCGACGTCTATGCCGACGACCCGACGATGCGGCGGCTGAAGGAAGGCTTCGGCTATTGCTTCGAGACGCCGCCGGGAAGCGAGTACCCGCCGATCCTTAACGCGCACCCGATCGAGGCCGGCACGCCGGTGACGATCGCGGGGAAGGGGGGCGCCCTCACCGCCTTGCCCGTGACGCAACTCCACGGCCGGATCACCTCGCTCGGCTTCCGCATCGGCGGGCTCGTCTATTCGCCCGACGTCGAGCGGCTTCGATGACGCCGCGGCGGACGTCATGCAGGACCTCGATGTCTGGATCGTCGATGCACTCCGGCCCAAGCCGCATCCAAGCCATCTGTCGCTGAGCGAGGCATTGGAATGGATCGAGCGCTTCAAGCCAAAGCGCGCGATCCTCACGCACATGCATATCTATCTCGACTACGACGCGCTCCGGCGCGAGCTGCCGCCGAACGTCGAGCCGGCCTATGACGGCATGGTGATCGAGCTTCCGGTATGAGGAAGCCGCGCTAACCGGCTGGCATGCCTATGTTTCTATACACCTCATATTGGTTCCATAATATATCTTATGCGAATTACGGGTTTGCCAGTCGGCGTCTCTTCCGGCGCCGTCCTTCCCTCGCGATTGCCGTTGCAGATCGTCCTCCGGTGTCTTGAATTGCGCCTGACGCGGCGGGATATGGTGACGCCATGCCGAGCACGAAGCCGCACGTCGCGATCGCCTACTGCCGCCAATGCAATTGGCTCATGCGCTCCGCGTGGATGGCGCAGGAGCTGCTTTCGACATTCTCCGAAGAGCTCGGTGAAGTTTCGCTCATCCCTTCGACCGGCGGCGCGTTTGAGATCGCCGTCGACGGTGACGTCGTCTGGGAGCGCAAGCGCGATGGCGGCTTCCCGGACCTGAAGACGCTAAAGCAGATCGTGCGCGACCGGATCAGCCCGGAGCGCGATCTCGGGCATATCGACCGCGCGTCCAAGGAGCCGCAGCCGGAATGAAGCCGAGCCGCAACATCGACGATCTCCTCGCCATCATGGCGCGGCTCAGAACGCCCGTGACCGGATGCCCGTGGGACCTGAGCAGGATTTCGCGTCGATCGCGCCCTATACGCTGGAGGAGGCCTACGAGGTGGCCGACGCGATCGCGCGCGGCGACTTCGAGGACTTGAAGGACGAGCTGGGCGACCTGCTTCTGCAGGTGGTCTTCCATGCGCAGATGGCGGAAGCCGAGAGCACCGCTTTGCCTTCGGCGACGTGGTCGAGGCGATCACCGCCAAGATGATCCGCCGCCATCCGCATATCTTCGCGGGCGACGAAGCCGGCGACGCCGTCGCCGTCAAGGCGCGCTGGGACGAGATCAAGGCGGACGAGAAGGCTGAGCGCGCGGCGCGGCGGGCGTCCGGCGAGGCCGAAGCGGAATCAGCGTCGGACGCGGGCAAGAACGAAGCAGGCCTCCTCGCCGATGTTCCGCTCGCCCTGCCCGCCCTGACGCGCGCGGTGAAGCTCCAACGACGCGCCGGCGAAGGTCGGCTTCGACTGGAACGATGCCCGCGCCGTGCTCGACAAGATGCGCGAGGAGATCGCCGAGATCGAGGTGGAGCTGGCTGACCCGAAGGAGGACCGCGACCGCCAGGAGGACGAGCTTGGCGACATCCTCTTCGCGGTCGCCAATCTCGCGCCGGCATCTCGCGCTCGATCCTGAGGCCGCGCTCCGCCGCGCCAACGAAAAATTCGTCCGCCGCTTCCGGCATATCGAGACACGCTCGGCCGCGCCGGCCGCGCCCTGCAGACGCCTCGCTCGACGAGATGGAGGCGCTTTGGAGCGAGGCGAAGGCGAAGGAGCGCGCCTAGAGCTTCGTCGCTCGCCTGCCTTCCTCCGCCCGCTACCGCGCCTCGGTGGCGGCGACCGTGACGTGCTCGCGCTCGCGCCCATTGGCGGAACGGCTGCAGCCGCTTGCCGGCGACCCGCACCTCGAAGCCGCGCCGTGCCGGTCTCCGGGTCGTCGCTCCGCTCCAGCACCTCGGTGTTCTGATAGAGCCAGGGTGCGGCGCCGAGCTGGTCGAGGCCGAGCTCGACCGTCATCGGTCGGGCGGCCGCCGATCAGCGCCTGCTCGATCGCCTGGAGCAGGTCCGCCGCCCCCTCCCCGTCGAAGGCTGAGATCAGCGACAGCCGGCGGCTCGGCGGCGGCCGCCTTGCGCCTTCAGCGCCTCGCGTTTCGACGGCGCGATGCGGTCGATCTTGTTCCACACTTCAAGGATGCGCCGGTCGCTCGCCTCGATGCCGAGCGCGGCGAGCACCTTGACCACGTCCTCCGCCTGCTCGGCCGTCTCCGGCGAAGCGATGTCGCGCACATGCAGGATCAGGTCCGCCTCCAGCACCTCTTCCAGCGTAGCGCGGAAAGCGGCGACCAGCGTGGTCGGCAGGTCGGAGATGAAGCCGACCGTGTCGGAGAGGATCATCTCCTCGCCATGCGGCAGCGTCACGCGCCTGAGCGTCGGGTCGAGCGTCGCGAAAAGCATGTCCTTGGCGAGGATTTCCGCGCCGGTCAGCCGGTTGAAGAGCGTCGATTTGCCGGCATTCGTGTAGCCGACCAGCGCCACGATCGGGCGCGGCACGCGCTTCCGCTCGGCGCGGTGCACCGAGCGCATGGTCTTGACGCGGCCGAGCTCCGCTTTCGATCTGCCGGATGCGCGTCTGGATCTGCCGGCGGTCCGCCTCGATCTGCGTCTCGCCCGGGCCGCCGAGGAAGCCGAAGCCGCCGCGCTGGCGCTCAAGATGCGTCCAGGAGCGGACCAGCCGGCTCTTCTGGTAGTTCAGATGCGCAAGCTCGACCTGCAGCCGGCCTTCCTTGGTCTGCGCACGCTCGCCGAAGATTTCCAGGATCAGCCCGGTGCGGTCGAGCACCTTGGCGTTCCACGCTTTCTCAAGGTTGCGCTGCTGGATCGGGCGTGAGCGGATGGTCGACGATGACGAGCGCCGCCTCTTCGACGCGGGCGAGGGCCGCGATCTCCTCCACCTTTCCTGCCCCGAGCAGTGTCGCCGGCGCCGGCCGGCGGAGCGGCGCGATGATGGCGGCGGCAACGTCAAGGCCGATCGCCTCCGCTAGGCTGACGGCTTCGGCGAGCCGCGCTTCGCTCGAGCGTGAGTGCCGGCGGAGCCTGTCTCCTCAAAGCGGTGACGGCGCTCAGGCAGGATGACCAGCGCGCGCGTCAGGCGCCCGCCCCCGTGCCGCGGTCGGCCTCCGGATGGATGGGCTGGCGAGCGTCTCGCCGGTCGCGTGGCTTCAACGAGGTCTCGAATTAAGTCTCGGCGGCCTCGTCGGCCTCCGGCTCGAAGAGCTGCACCGGATGCGACGGCATGACCGTGGAAATTGCGTGCTTGTAGACGAGCTGCGAATGGCCGTCGCGGCGAAGCAGCAGGCAGAAATTGTCGAACCAGGTGACGACACCTTGCAGCTTCACGCCGTTGACCAGGAAAATAGTGAGCGGGATCTTGGCTTTGCGGACATGGTTGAGGAACGTGTCCTGGAGATTGTGACTCTTGTCAGCCATCGTTTGTCTGGCCCGTTCTCTCTTTGAATTACACAGCTAGATTGCCCTTTTTGCAGTGCACTGTCACCCCCGCTCGAGCTATGCCCCTAAGACAAGGCTGAATTTGCGCTGCTTTCGCCTGCCGCGATGAAACAGGGGCGCTAGGCGACCTTCTCGGCGACCTCATGGAACGCTGCCCGAAGCTCGCCGCAATGCTGCCGGGGTGGCCGTTTGCGACCGCCTCGCCGTCGATCCTGACGACCGGCATGACGATGGTGCGTCGCCGCCGTGATGAAGGCCTCGCGCGCCGCCTTTGCCTCCGCCACGGTGAATTTCCGCTCCTCGACGCGAAGCCCTTCCCGGCGCGCCACCTCGGTCGTGGTCACCCGCGTGATGCCAGGCAGGATGTCGGTGCCGTTCGGGCGGGTCACGAGCACGCCTTCCTTGGTCACGATCCAGGCGGTGGTCGAGGAGCCTTCCGTCACATAGCCGTCGCTGTCGACGAACCACGCCTCGCGTGCGCCGGCTTCCTTCGCCTTCTGCTTTCGCGAGCGCGTTCGGAAGCAGACTCACCGACTTGATGTCGACCCGCGCCCAGCGATTGTCGGGAAGCGTGATCACGCCAATGCCCTCGGCTGCCATGCGGTCGCCCTTCTCGGTCGGCACGCTTTTCGCGGTGATGACGAGCGCCGGCGGCGTATCTGCCGGCGGAAAGGCATGGTCGCGCGGGGCGACGCCACGCGTCACCTGCAGATAGACGAGCCCGTCGCGGACGCGATTGCGGCGCACCACCTCGCGGATCACCAGCCTGAGCGCGGAGCGGTGCATCGGCATGCGGATCGACAGTTCACCGAGCGAGCGCTCCAGCCGGTCGAGGTGGCGTGTCTCGTCGACGATCAGCCCGTGCCAATCTCGCACACCTCGTAGACGCCGTCGGCAAACTGATAGCCGCGGTCCTCGACATGGACCGATGCCTCAGCAATGCGGGACGATAGCGGCCGTTCACATAGGCGACGCGCAGCGATCAGACGCCGAGGCTCTTCAGCTTGCGGTGCAGTGCCGAGCGCTCCATCCCGACAAACTCCGCGGTGCGCGAGATGTTGCCGCTGAAGCGGTTGATCTGCGCGGTCAGATATTCGCGCTCGAACACTTCGCGCGCCTCCCTGAGCGGCAGCGACATGATATGAGCGCCGCCCTGCGCCGGCGTTGACGGCAGGATCTCGCCGACCTCCTTGGGCAGCATGTCGGCGGTGATCACTACACCGGAATCGCCGCGGGCGAGGATCATCAGGCGTTCCACGTTGTTGCGAAGCTGGCGGAGGTTGCCCGGCCAGTCATGCGCTTGCAGCACGGCCATGGCATCATCGCCGATCTGGCGGGCCGGCAGTCCGGTCGAGCTTGAGATCTGCGCCATGAAATGCGCGACGAGCTCCGGAATGTCCTCGCGGCGCTCGGCAAGCGAGGGAACGCGGAGCGGCACGACGGAGAGCCGGTGGAAGAGATCCTCGCGGAAGCGGCCCTCCTGGATCGCGGCTTCAAGGTCGCGCGCGGTTGACGACAGAATGCGTACGTCGACCTTCACCTTGGTTGAGCCGCCGACCCGCTCGAACGTCTGGTCCACGAGCACGCGGAGAATCTTGCTTTGCGTCTCGCGCGGCATGTCGGCGATCTCGTCGAGATAGAGCGTGCCGCCATGCGCCTCCTCAAGCGCGCCGACGCGGCGGCCGGCGCCGTTTTGCGGCTCGGTGCCGAAGAGCTCCGCCTCCATGCCCTCCGGCGTGATCGCGGCGGAGCTCAGGACGACGAACGGCCCGGCGGCGCGCTGCGAACGCGCATGGATCGCACGCGCGGCCTGCTCCTTGCCGGCGCCCGAGGGCCCGAAAATCATGACGCGGCTGTTGGTCGGCGCCACGCGCTCGATCGTTTGCCTGAGATGGTTCATCACGCCGGAGGAGCCGATCATGTCGTCGGAATCACCGGAGCGTTGCTTGAGCTCCGCGATCTCGCGGCGGAGCGCCGACGCCTCGAGCGCCCGTTGGGCGATCAGCACCAGTCGGTCGGCCTTGAACGGCTTTTCGATATAGTCGTAGGCGCCGCGTTTGATGGCGGAGACCGCCGTCTCGATGTTGCCGTGCCCGGAGATGATGACGACCGGCAGGTCGGGATGCTGGCCGTGTACCTCGTCGAGCAGCGACAGCCCGTCAAGCTTGCTCCCCTGCAGCCAGATGTCGAGGAAGACGAGGTTCGGCCGCCGCGACGAGATGGCGCCGAGCGCGGAGTCGCTGTCGGCGGCGGTGCGCGTTCCGTAACCCTCGTCGCCGAGAATGCCTGCGACGATCTCCCGGATATCAGCCTCGTCATCGACGACGAGAATGTCGGCCGCCATGGTTGTCCTCCCTGGTCGCTCTCAGACCGCCGCCGCGGCAACCGGCTGATCCGCCGCTTGTGCCTCAAGCGGAAACATCAGCCGCACAAGCGCGCCGCGGCCGCCTTCGGCGACCGAGCGCGCGTCGAGGAGCCCGATCGAACCGCCGTGCTCCTCCATGATCTTTCTGACGATGGCGAGGCCGAGCCCGGTCCCCTTCTCGCGTGTCGTCATGTAGGGCTCAAGCAGGCGCTCCCGTCCTTCGACGGGGAGGCCTTTGCCATTGTCCTCGACCTCGACGAAGGCCGCACCCGGCTCTTCGTAGACGCGCACGGTGATCAGGCCGGGCTCGCTGTCGAGCTTGACCACGGCCTCGATCGATTCCGTCGCGTTCTTGACGATGTTGGTCAGCGCCTGAGTGACCAGCCGGTGGTCGATGCGCGCCAGCACCGGCGCCTCCGGCAATTCCAGCCGGAAGCGGATATTGGGCTGGCTCACTTCCTGCAGGAAGACCGCCTCGCGCACCACCTCGTTCAACGCGCGGTTCTCCATGATCGGCTTCGGCATGCGGGCGAAGCCGGAGAATTCGTCGACCATGCGGCGGATGTCGCCGACCTGCCTCACGATCGTCTCCGTGCACTGGTCGAAGACGCTGCGGTCCTCGTCGCTGACCCGCTGGCCGAAACGTCGCTTGAGCCGCTCGGCGGAGAGCTGGATCGGTGTCAGCGGGTTTTTGATCTCGTGCGCGATGCGCCGCGCGACGTCCGCCCAGGCGGAACGGCGCTCCGCCGCCATCAGGTCTGTGATGTCGTCGAGGGTCACCACGAGGCCTTCGATCTTCCCCTCGGAGCGTTCCTGCGTGACCTGCACGTTCAAGGTCCGCTGGTCGTTGTCGCGCATGATCTGGATCTGCGCGTGTGCCGGCCCCCTGCTCCGCTGCCGGGCCTCTTCGAGCACCGGCGCGAGTGCCGGGATGACGGTGGAGAGGCGCTGCCCGACGAGCGCCGTCTCGGTGAGGCCGAGCGCGTTCAGCGCGGAGCGGTTGACGAGCGTGACCTGACCGAAATCGTCAAGCCCGATGACACCGGCCGAGACGCCGGAGAGCACCGCCTCGGTGAACCGCCGCCGCTGGTCGCTCATCTCGTTCGCCGCCGAAGAGCTCGTCGCGCTGCGACTTCACCTGGCTCGTCATCGTGTTGAAGGTCGTGGCAAGCAGGGCGATGTCGCCGGTCGAGCGGTGCGCTGGCACGCGCACATTGAGGTTGCCGCCGGAAATCTCCTGCGCCGCGCCGATCAGGCGCCGGATCGGCGCCACGAGGCTGCCGGCAAAGCCGAGCCCGATCCAGATCGCCGAAAGCAGCACCACCAGCGCCAAGCCGGCGAAGACGATGCCGAAGGCCACCTGTACGCCGAACCTGTTCGACTGCAGCTGCTGATATTCGGTGGCGTTTTCTTCCGTCAGCCGCAAATTCTTGATGACGCGCGGGTCGATCGGCCGCGCCAGGTAGAGATAGACGTTGTCGAAGCCGGTAAGCTTGATCACGCCGCCGACGAGGTTCGTCGTTCCCGGAGCGATCAGGGCCGGCTGGCCTGAATCCAGCTCCTTGAAGATTTCGGGCGGGGCCGGAGGAGCGTCGATGCTGCTGTGGGTCTTCCCGTCGCAGGATTACGCTGCCGTCGCGGTGGATGAGCTGCACCGTGGAGAGCCCGCGAAGCTGTGCCTGGTTCGTCAGATAGGAGGTGATTGCCGTCGAGTTCGCGCTGATGTCGGGGGTGGCGCGGTTGAACTCGTTGCCGATGGCAAGAAGATCCTGCGCAAGCATGCGGCTGTGCTCGTGCACATAGGCCTGTGCCACCGCGCGCGACGTGTCGACGATCGCCTCGGTGCGTGTGGAGAACCAGCGATCGAGCCCCTGATTGAGGGTGATCGACGCGATCACCATCATCAGGATCGCCGGCAGCGCGGCGATGAAGGAGAACAGAAGAACGATGCGGATATGAAGCCGCGCCGCCGCGCGTCCGCGTCGCCGCGCGATCCACAGGCCGGTCGCCTCGTAGGCGATGATTGCGATCAGAAGCAGCACCACCAAGCCGTTCACGACTCCGGCGGCGCGGACCACGGCCGGCGTCGGCTGCATGGAGGTCTGGCCGGTCAGGATCAGGAAGGACGCAACCGACGTGACGATGGCGAGGAGAACGACAATCAGGCCAAGCGCGCGCGAGATGCGGCGGCGCTCGTGGAGGGCCATCCCTCCGCGGACAGGCCTTGGGCCGGCCGGCGCGGCTGGTGCAGTGGATTTCGCCATGCGTTGTCTTATTCTTCCGCCGGAATGCGATGCGCCCAGGCAACAGGCGTGGCTAATTTGTCACTATTAAGGCCGGACGACGCCGTTCGTCAAATCCGCAACGTCATGCGCCGCGGCGCATCACGTGAATGTCAAGTTCGCGGATTTTCTTGCGCAGCGTGTTGCGGTTGAGGCCGAGCAGTTCGGCCGCCTTGATCTGGTTGCCGCGGGTCGCGCCGAGCGCGGCGCTGATCAGCGGCACCTCCACCTCGCGCAGGATGCGCTGGTAGAGACCTGGCGGCGGCAGTCCGCTCCCGAACTCGCCGAAATAGCGAGCGAGATGCCGCTCAAGCGCACCGCCGACATTGTCGGCCTCAGCGGTCGGCGCGGATTCAAGCTCCGCCATCGGGCCGATCTCGTTCTCCACGATCGGCGCGGTAATCGTCTCCTGCGGATAGAGCGCGGTCAGCCGGCGGATGAGGTTTTCCAATTCCCGCACGTTCCCCGGCCAGCGGTAGCGTTGCATGGCCTCAAGCGCCGCCGGCTCGATGGTCTTTGCCGGAAGGCCCTCGCGCTCGGCGTGCTCAGGAAATGCCGCGTGAGGTCGGGGATGTCGTCGGTGCGCTCCCTCAGCGGCGGCAGCCGGATCGGCACGACGTTCAGCCGGAAGAAGAGGTCTTCGCGGAACAGCCCCTGGCGGATGAGCTGGCGCAGATCCTTGTTGGTCGCGGCGATGATGCGGACATCGGTGCGGATCGGCGTGCGTCCGCCGACCGTTGTGTATTCGCCCTGCTGCAGCACGCGCAGGAGCCGCGTCTGCGCCTCCATCGGCATGTCGCCGATCTCGTCGAGGAAGAGCGTGCCGCCCTCTGCCTGCTCGAAGCGGCCGGCGGAGCGCGCCTGCGCGCCGGTGAAGGCGCCGCGTTCATGGCCGAAGAGCTCCGATTCGATCAGCTCGCGCGGGATCGCCGCCATGTTGACCGCGACGAACGGGCCCTTGCGGCGCTTGCCATAGTCATGCAGCGCACGCGCGACGAGTTCCTTGCCGGTGCCGGACTCGCCGGAGATCATCACCGTCAGGTCGGTCTGCATCAGCCGCGCCAGCATGCGGTAGATGTCCTGCATCGCCGGCGAACGGCCGACGAGCGGGATCTGGTCGCCCGCCTCCTCCTCGCCTTCGGCAACGCGCGAGCCGCGCGGCTCGGCAAGCGCGCGGCCGATGATCGCCGTCAGCTCCTTCAGGTCGAACGGCTTCGGCAGGTATTCGTAGGCACCCTTCTCAGACGCGCGGATCGCGGTCATGAAGGTGTTTTGGGCGCTCATGACGATGATCGGCAGGTCGGGACGGGTGCGCTTGATGCGCGGGATCAGGTCGAAGGCGTTGCCGTCGGGCATGACCACGTCGGTGATGACGACGTCGCCCTCGCCTTCCGCCACCCATCGCCACAGCGTGGCGGCGTTGGACGTCAGCCGCACCGTATAGCCGGAGCGCGACAGCGCCTGGTTCAAGACGGTGCGGATTGCCGTGTCGTCGTCGGCGACCAGTATCGTCCCGGACGTCATATGGCCTCTCCCGTCTCGGCTTCGGTCGCGTCGCCGGCATAGGCCGGCATGAGGATACGGAAGGCGGTGCGGCGCGGCTGCGGCTCGCATTCGATGACGCCGCCATGGTCGCCGATGATCTTGGCGACGAGCGCCAGCCCGAGGCCTGTGCCATTGGTCTTCGAGGTCACGAAGGGATCGAAGAGGTAGGGCAGAAGATCGTCCGGCACGCCCGGGCCGTTGTCGATGACGGAGAACTCAAGCGGCAGGCTGACGCGGCTGCGGCTTCCGGCATCGACAGGCGGATGCCGGGGCGATACGCTGTGCGGAAGATGATCTCCGGATCCTTCGTCTCCGCCAGCGCCTCGGCGGCGTTCTTCACGAGGTTCAGGAAGATCTGGATCAGCTGATCGCGGTTGGCATGCACCGGCGGCAGCGACGGATCGTATTCCTCGACGATACGGATGTTGCGGGCGAAGCCGTTGCGCGCGATCACCTTCACGCGCTCAAGCACCGCGTGGATGTTGATCGCGTGGCGCTCGTTCGGACGCTCGTCGGCGAAGACCTCCATGCGGTCGACCAGATCGACGATGCGGTCGGCCTCATCGCAGATGAGACGGGTCAGCGAGCGGCCGTTCTCGTCGGCGTCGGTCTCAAGCAGCTGGGCCGCGCCGCGGATGCCGGAGAGCGGGTTCTTGATCTCATGCGCGAGCATGGAGGCAAGCCCTGTCACCGTGCGGGCCGCGCCGCGATGCGTGAGCTGCCGATCGATCTTCTCCGTCACCGAGCGCGGCAGCAGCATCAGCGCGACGTGGCCCGGGCGCTCGGTGACCGGCGACGCGTAGATATCGACGACGCGCTCGACCCCGAGCCGCGGCGAGGAGATGTCGACGCGATATTCGGTGACCGGGGCGCTGGTCGCGCGCACCTGCTCGATCAGGCTGAAGGCCGGGCTGCCAAACGGAATGAAGTGCGCAAGCTCGTAGCGGGCGAGAACCGCGTTGGAGTTCTGGAAGAAGACCTCCGCCGCCTGGTTGGCGCCGGCAATCTGCCCGTCTGGCGCGATCATCACGATCGGATGCGGCAGAGCGTTCAAAACCGCCGCCGCGCCGCCTTCGAAGGCGGCTCCGGAGGCCGCGACTGGAGCGTCGCCCCCACCACGGCCGCGACGTGGCGAGCCACGCAGCATGCCGCGGAGACGCAGATTGCGGGCTTCAGTTTTGCTCAAAAATTCATCACCACGTGAAACTGCCTGCAGAATAGACAATCGGTGGTGCGGCGCAAGGGGCGACGATCGCGCCGGAGCTATGCTATGAGCGGGAATCCCGTTCCGCACTGAGCGCCATGCCGAAATCCCCGGAAATGCAAGGAAAATCAAATGTTGCCTTGATTGTGGCCGGGGGCCGCGGCAGCCGTGCCGGGCACGATCTGCCAAAGCAATATGTTGCCATCGGCGGCGTGACGATATTGCGGCGCACAGTCGAGGCGTTTTCGTCCCACCCGGCGATCGACGGCATCCAGGTCGTGATCGGCGACGGTGATGCCGATCTCTACGCAGCGGCGGTCAATGGACTGCCGAAGCTGCTTTCGCCCGTCGTTGGGGGGGGCACGCGGCAGGAATCGGTCAAGAACGGCCTTGAGGCGCTCTCTGCCGCGCAGCCGCGTCTCGTGCTGGTGCACGATGCGGCTCGGCCATTTGTCTCGGCCGAAGTCATCGACGCGGTGATCTCGGCCTGTGACGCACAAAGCGGCGCGATCCCGGTTCTTCCCGTGACCGAGACGGTGAAGCGGATCGAGGACGGCGTGGTTGCGGCAACCGTGCCGCGCGAAAAGCTTGCGACGGCGCAGACGCCGCAGGGCTTCCCCTTCGCGCCTCTCCTTGACGCACACCGCCGCGCGGCGGAGGCAGGCCGCAGCGACCTGACCGACGATGCGGCCGTCGCGGCGCTCGCGGGTCTTGGCGTCCACGCCGTCGAAGGAAGCCGCGCCAACATCAAGCTCACCAATCCGGCGGATTTTTCCGAGGCGGAGCGCATGCTCGCCGCGCGCAGCGAGACCCGTATCGGCCAGGGTTTTGACGTGCACCGCTTCGCGCCGGGGACGTCCGTCTGGCTTTGCGGCGTCGAGATCCCGCACGACCGTCGCCTCGAAGGGCATTCGGACGCCGACGTGGCGCTGCACGCTCTGACCGACGCGGTGCTCGGCGCGATCGGCGACGGCGATATCGGCGAGCACTTTCCGCCCGCCGATCCGCAGTGGAAGGGCGCCTCCTCCGACCGCTTCCTTGCCGACGCCGTGCGGCGCGTGAAAGAGCGCGGCGGGCGGATCGTGAACCTCGACGTGACGCTCGTGTGCGAGGCGCCGAAGATCGGGCCGCACCGTGCCGCCATGCAGGCGCGCGTCGCGGCAATCGTGGGTCTGTCCGCGGACCGGGTCGGCGTCAAGGCGACCACCAACGAGAAGATGGGTTTTGTCGGCCGCGGCGAAGGGATCGTGGCGATGGCGGTCGCGACGGTCGCGCTGCCCGCCGCACTGTGAGCGCTTCCGAAGTGGCGCCCAACTTTGACGCGCTGGTGAAGGAGGCGGAAGCGCTGCTCGCCGCCTGCCGCGCGCGCGGCGTGACGCTCGCCACAGCAGAATCCTGCACCGGCGGTCTGATCGCTGCGATCCTGACGGAGGTCGCCGGCTCCTCCGACGTTTTCGAGCGCGGCTTCGTCACCTATTCGAACGCGGCGAAGAGCGAAGCGCTCGGCGTGCCGTCCGCGTTGATCGAGACGCACGGCGCGGTCAGCGCGGAGGTAGCGCGGGCGATGGCGGAAGGCGCGCTGAAGAATTCGCGCGCCGACATCGCCGTCGCCGTCACTGGCGTCGCCGGGCCGGGCGGCGGCACGCCGGAAAAGCCGGTCGGGCTCGTGCATTTCGGCGCCGCGCGGCGCGGCGGCAAAACGTTGCATCACGAGCAGCGTTTTGGCGACATCGGGCGGCGTCGAGATCCGCCTTGCCTCGGTCCGCGAGGCCTTCGCGCTTGCGCTGGCACTGGCATGACACAAAGGGGGACGCCATGATCGACAGGATGGCGCGCAAGGCCGCGCTCTCCTCCTACAAGGAGCGAAAGGTCGTGGCCGGCGTCTATGCCGTCCGCTGCAAGCCGTCGGGAGAATGCTGGGTCGGGCAGACGCCGGACCTCTCGAAAATCCAGAACCGCATCTGGTTCTCGCTTCGGCACGGGCGTGGCAGGCATCCGGCTTTGCAGGCGGCTTGGCAGGAGCACGGCGCAGATGCCTTCGCCTTCGAGGTCGTGGAGGAGCTTGCCGACCAGGACGAGCTCAGCGCTTACGTTCGCGCGCAGGTTCTGAAGGCGCGCCATGCGTTTTGGCTGAAGGAACTCGGTGCGCGTGCGATCTGAGCCGTGGCACGCTCGCCGCTTGGCGCGCCCGCCGTCGGGTCAGGCAGCCCGCTCAGGCCCCGGCGCGAACTCCGTCATTGAGAGCGTGTTGCCGTCCGGATCTTTGAACCAGGCCACTCGCGCGCCGCTCGGACTGGTCCAGATGCCGGCCGCGTCCTGTTCCATCCCTGGGTAGTGCTCGAACCGCACGCCATTTTCCACCAGCGCCGCGACGGCGCCCGCGATATCCGCCACGTGCCAGCCGAGAACGGTGTAGGGCGCCGCCCTGCACTCCGCCACCTTGGTCACACGCAGCGTCGTGCCGAGGGCGTCGAAGACGAGCGCAAAGGGCGACACATCGACAAGCGAAAGACCGAGGGTGTCGCCATAGAACGCCTTGGCTCGATCGAAGTCCGTTGCGCCCACGAATGCGACCAGCGGCGCGCCACGAAGCGTCATGCGCGTTCCTTCCCATACACCTTGTCGGCGCGCGCCTCGAAAGCCTGCGTGAACGTGCGGAACACGCGCTCGAATACGGCACCCATCAGAAGCGCCAGCGCGCGGCTCTTGAACTCGTAGGCGATCGCGAAATTCACCTCCGAGCCGCCCTCGTCGAGCGGCTTGAAGGTCCAGGAATTCTGCATGAAGCGGAACGGCCCGTCGAGATAGTCGGCGTGTATGGTCAAGGTCTCCGGGTCGATGGTGACCTTCGAGGTGAAGGTCTCGCGTACCATCCTGTAGCCGATCGTCATGTCGGCGACGAGCACCTCGCGCTCCTCCTCCTTGCGGCGCCCGCGCACCGTCAGCCGCTCGCAGAACGGCACGAACTCCGGATAGCGCTCGACGTCGGCGACGAGCCGGAACATCTCCTCGGCACTGTGCTTGACGCGACGGGTCGTGCGGAAGTGCGGCATCGACCGCGGGGTCTATCAGGTGCGCGCGGCGCGGGCAGCCCTGAGCCGCGCGAAATCCTCGCCGGCATGGTGCGACGAGCGGGTGAGCGGCGTCGCGGAGACGAGCAGAAAGCCCTTCGCATAGGCAATCGCCTCGTAGGACTTGAAGGCTTCGGGTGTGATGAAGTCCTTCACCTCGTGGTGCTTGCGCGTCGGCTGCAGGTATTGGCCGATGGTGAGGAAATCGACGTCGGCGCTCCTCAGGTCATCCATCAGCTGCAGCACCTCGTTCCGCGTCTCGCCCAGCCCGACCATGATGCCGGACTTGGTGAACATTCTTGGGTCGAGCTCCTTCACCCGTTGCAGGAGCCGCACCGAATGAAAATAGCGCGCGCCAGGGCGGACGGTCAGATAGAGCGACGGCACGGTTTCGAGATTGTGATTGAAGACGTCGGGGCGTGCTTCCACGACCGTTTCGAGTGCGCCGTCCTTGCGCAGGAAATCCGGCGTCAGCACCTCGATCGTCGTTCCCGGCGATCTTTTCCGCACGGCGCTGATGACTGCCGCGAAGTGCCCTGCCCCGCCGTCGTCGAGATCGTCGCGGTCGACCGAGGTCACCACGACGTGGTTCAAGCCCATCTTGGCGACCGCATCAGCGAGGCGCTCCGGCTCGCCGGCGTCGACGGCGCCGGGAAGCCCCGTCTTGACGTTGCAGAAGGCGCACGCCCGCGTGCAGGTGTCGCCGAGGATCATGAAGGTCGCGTGCTTCTTCGCCCAGCACTCGCCGATGTTCGGGCAGCCGGCCTCCTCGCACACGGTGACGAGCTTGTTCTCCCGCACGATGTCGCGCGTCTTCGCCCATTCCGGCGAGCCCGGCGCGCGCACGCGGATCCAGTCCGGCTTACGCAAGACCGGCTGATCCGGCCGGTGCGCCTTCTCCGGATGTCGCGGGCGGGGCTTGCCGCCCGCATTCCCCTCAAGTGTGTCGATCAGCGTGACCACGGGACTTCAGCTATCTGCGGCCTTGGATAATGCGCCAGCCGAAGATGAGGATGCAGGCGCCGACGATTGCCACGACGAGCTGACCAACGAAGCCGCCGATGGTGTGTCCAAGCAATCCAACCAGTATGGCGTTCAGCACCACCGCGCCCACGACGCCGAGGATGATGTTACCGATAATCCCCATGTCGCTATGCATGAGCTTCTCGGCGATCCACCCGGCAAGCCCACCGATAATGATCGTCATGATCCAACCAAAACCCGCCATCTTCTTTGCCTCCCAAGCCGAATCCCGCGTCTTCGCGGACTTCCGTCGCTTTATACGTGGATGACCCGCCCATAGGCGTCAAGCACGCTCTCGTGCATGGTCTCGGAGATGGTCGGGTGCGGGAAGACGCTCTCGATCAACTCCGCCTCGGTCGTCTCGAGGTTCATCGCGACGACAAATCCGTGAATCAATTCCGTGACTTCCGCGCCGACCATGTGGGCGCCGAGAAGCTGTCCGGTCTTGGCGTCGAAGACGGTCTTCACCAGCCCCTCCGGCTCGCCGAGCGCGATCGCCTTGCCGTTGCCGATGAAGGGGAAGTGGCCGACCTTCACCTGATGGCCCGCCTCCTTGGCTTTCGCCTCGGTCAAGCCGACCGACGCGATCTGCGGCGAGCAATAGGTGCAGCCGGGGATCTTCAGCTTATCGATCGGATGCGGATTCCTGCCGGCTATCGTCTCGACACAGATCACGCCTTCATGTTCCGCCTTGTGGGCGAGCATCGGCGGGCCGGCGACATCGCCGATCGCATAGATGCCCTCGACATTGGTCTTGCCGAGCCCATCGACGACGATGCAGCCGCGCTCGGTCTTGACGCCCAGCGCCTCGAGCCCAAGCCCTTCGATATTGCCGACGACGCCGACGGCGGAGATGACGCGGTCGACCTTCAGCGTCTCCGTCTTGCCGCCCTTCAGTTCGAGCGTGGCGGTGACACTCGTCTTACCCTTCTCAAGCTTCGCCACCTTCGCATCGGTATGGATTTTGATCCCCGCCTTCTCGAAGCGCTTCCGTGCATGCTGGGCGATCTCCGCATCCTCGACCGGGAGGATCTGCGGCAGGATCTCAACCACCGTCACCTCCGAGCCGAGCGTCCTGAAGAAGGAGGCAAACTCGATCCCGATCGCGCCGGAGCCGATGACCAGCAGCGATTTTGGCAACTCCGGCGGAACCATCGCCTCGAAATAGGTCCAGATCAGCTTCTGGTCCGGCTCAAGCCCCGGAAGCGCGCGCGGCCGCGCCCCGGTGGCGACGATGATGCGCTTGGCGGAATAGTCACCCGGCCCAAGCGCGCCCTTCGGCGCGTTCTCGGCCGCCGTCACCGTCACCTTCCCCTTCCCCGTGATCTTCGCCGCGCCCCAGATCACGTCGACCTTGTTCTTCTTCAGGAGAAATCCGACGCCGTTCGACATCTGGTTGGCGATGCCGCGCGAGCGCTTCACCACCGCGCCGATATCGACCGAAACATCCTTGGCGGAGAGCCCATAATCCTTGGCGTGCTGCATCGCATGGAAGATGTCGGCGGAGCGCAGCAGCGCCTTGGTCGGGATGCAGCCCCAGTTCGGGCAGACCCCGCCGATATATTTGTTCTCGACGACGGCCGTCTTCAGCCCGAGCTGTGCCGCGCGGATCGCCCCGACATAGCCGCCCGGCCCGCTGCCGATGATGATGACGTCGTAGGTCTCGGCCATTGTCGCTCCCTAGGTCTTCGTTGGCCTCTCTATGGGCCTCAGATAGCGAAACCGCCGCCGGTATGCCACCGGCGGCGGTGATTGGCTGGCATGTGCCAGGCGAACAGCCCTATTGCGGGATCTGGTCGTCGATACCCTTCACGTATTCGTTCATCCCGAGCAGCGTGCCGTCGTCGATGACCTCGCCGTCAGGAACCATGACCGAGCCGTCCTGCTTGTAGATCGGGCCGGTGAAGGGGCTCCAGCCGCCCTTGATCTTCTCGATCGTGGCCTCGGCCATCGTCTTCACGTCGTCAGGCATGTTCTGCAGCGGCGCCACCTCGACGAGATTGTCCTTGAAGCCCTCCCAGGCCTGGTGCGACGTCCAACTGCCGTCGATCACCGCCTTCACTTCCTTGACATAATAGGGACCCCAATTGTCGATCAACGAAGCGAGATGCGCATGCGGGCCGAAGCTCGACATGTCGGCCGACTGGCCAAAGGCGTGGATGCCGGCCTTCTCCGCCACCTGCATCGCCGCCGGCGAGTCGGTGTGCTGGACGAGGATGTCGGCGCCCTGATTGATGAGCACGTTGGCGGCGTCGCCCTCCTTGCCCGGATCGAACCAGGAATTGACCCAGATGATCTTCACCTTGAAGTCGGGGTTCACCGATTGCGCGCCGAGCATGAAGGCATCGATGCCCATGATCACCTCAGGGATCGGGAACGACACGATGTAGCCGGCGAGGCCTTTCTTCGACACCTTCGCGGCGATCTGGCCCATCACGTAGCGGCCTTCATACCAGCGGATGTTATAGGTCGAGACGTTGTCGGCGGTCTTGAAGCCGGTGGCGTGCTCGAACTTCACGTCGGGGAAGTCCTTGGCCACCTTCAGCGTCGCGTCCATGAAGCCGAACGAGGTGGTGAAGATGATCTTGCAGCCCGACTGCGCCAGCCCGCGGATCGGCCCCTCGGACGTCTCTTCCGTCACGTTCTCCAGATAGGTGCTGGCGTCGACGGCGTCGCCCAGCTCCTTCGCCACCTGCTGGCGGCCGATGTCGTGCTGCTCGCTGTAGCCGCCGTCATTGTGCGGCCCGACATAGACCCAGCAGGCCTTGAGCGGGTCGGCCTGCGCCGCTCCGCTCGACAGAGCCAACAGAACTGCCGCAGCGGTCGCGGCCATCGATTTTTGCATGAGACTCTCCCTGCTCCACTGTCACTTGAAACTGACCAAGCAAATCCCGCGCCGTCTGGCCGACGGCGCTCGAAGCCGCTCCCCCTAGCGGTCCGGCACGAAGGCCCGCCCGAGACAGGCCGGGGTGTTGACGCGCAAGAGCATACGGTTGCGCGAGATGATCACCAATACCACGACGGTCGCGAGGTAGGGCAGCGACGTCAGGAACTGCGACGGAATGGCCACGTGGTAGCCCTGGGCGTTCAGCTGCAGAATGCCGATCGCGCCGAAGAACACCGCCCCGATCGCGACGCGGCTCGGCAGCCAGGTGGAAAAGACGACCAGCGCCAGCGCGATCCAGCCGCGGCCGGCGGTCATGTTCGGCGTCCATTGCGGGGTGGAGACGATCGAGAGATAGCCGCCGGCAAGCCCGGCGCAGGCGCCGCCGAAGAGCACCGCCAGGAAGCGCACGCGGATGACGTTATAGCCGAGCGCGTGCGCCGACGTGTGGTTGTCGCCGACGGAGCGGACGATCAGCCCGCTACGCGTGCGGAACAGGAACCACGACACGCCGATTGTCAGCGCCACCCCGACATAGACGAGCGGGTCCTCGCCGAAGATCAGCGGGCCGACCAGCGGAATGTCGGAAAGGCCCGGGATGTGGATGCGCTCAAGCCCGAGGCCGGGGATCGAGACATAGCTACCGCCGATCAGGCCCGAAAGGCCGAGGCCGAAGATGGTGAGCGCCAGGCCCGAGGCGACCTGGTTGGCGACGAAGACCAGGGTCACCAGGCCGAAGAGCGCCGCCATCACGCCGCCGGCGACGATTGCCGCAAGCACGCCGACGACCGGCTGGCCGGTCGCGTGGCCGGCGATGAAGCCGACCACCGCGCCGACCGCCATCATGCCCTCGACGCCGAGATTGAGGACGCCGGAGCGCTCCGCCACCAGTTCGCCGAGCGAGGCGAGAAGCAGCGGCATCGCGGCCGCGACGATGGTGAGAAGCAGGCCTTGGATCTCAGCGATTCCCATCCGCCACCTCCGCAATTGTGGAGACCCGCGACGGTACGAAGCGGACGCGGTAGAGGATCAGCGTATCGCAGGCGAGAACCAGGAACAGCAGCATGCCCTGGAAGACGCGCGCAAACTGATCGGAGACGTGAAACTGGATCTGCACGGCCTCGCCGCCGACCAGCGTCAGCGCCAGCACGAAACCCGCGACGATGATGCCGAGCGGATTGAGCCGCCCGAGGAAGGCGACGATGATTGCCGTGAAGCCGTAGCCCGGCGAGACGCTGATCCGAAGCTGCTCAAGCGGCCCCGCCACCTCGCAGATGCCGGCAAGGCCCGCGAGCCCGCCCGAAATCAGGAACGACAGAAAGATCATGCGCTTCTGGCTGAAGCCGGCGAAGGCTCCTGCCCGCGGCGCCTGGCCGAGCACGCGCACCTGGAAGCCGGTCAGCATGTTGTGGAGCACGAACGCCGCGACGATTGCGGCGATCAGCGCGAAGAGGAAGCTCAGCCTTATGTGCCCGCCGATATAGGGGAGAAGCTGGCCATCGCTGAACGAGCGGCTGTTCGGGAAGTTGTGGCCGTTCGGATCGCGCCAGGGGCCGCGCGCCAGCCAGTCGAGCAGGAGGCCCGCGACATAGACGAGCATCAGGCTCGTCAGAATCTCGTTGGTGCCGAAGCGCACCTTCAGGAACGCCGGGATCGCCCCGTAGATCATGCCGCCGATGATGCCGAGAACGAGCATCAAGGTGAGCGTCAGCGGGCCCTGCCAGTCGGGGAAATAGACCGGCAGGATCGAGCCAAAGATCGCGCCGACCGCGAGCTGGCCTTCTGCCCCGATGTTCCAGGTGTTGGAGAGATAGCAGATCGAAAGCCCGACCCCGATCAGCACCAGCGGCGTCATCTTGGCGATCAGGTCACGGACGGACCAGAGTGCGGTCAGCGGCTTGATGAAATAGACATAGAGCGCGGAAAGCGGGTCGACGCCGATGATCGCGAAAATCACGGCGCCGGCGACGATGGTCAAAGCCAGCGCGATCAGCGGGGAGAGGAGCGTCATCAAGACCGACGGCTCGGGCCGGCGGACAAGCTCAAGACGCATGCCGCACCTCCGCCCCGGCGCCCTCGGCGACCCCATCATGGCGTGTGATGGACGCCGCCCATCAGGAGGCCGATCTGGTCGGCCGTCATCGTCTCGGCCGGATAGGCCGGCGACAGTTTTCCGTCGGAAAGGACGGCGATCCGATCGGCGATCTCGAAGACCTCGTCGAGGTCCTGGCTGATCATCAGCACCGCCGAGCCGTTGCGCGCCAGATCGACCAGCGCCTGGCGGATCGTCCGTGCGGCGCCGGCGTCAACCCCCCAGGTCGGCTGGTTGACGACCAGGATGCCGGGAGTGCGGTCGATCTCCCGCCCCATGATGAATTTCTGCAGATTGCCGCCGGAAAGCGCGCTCGCCTTCGGGTCGGCGCCGGACCGGCGGACATCGAAGCGCTCGCCGACCCGCGCCTCGACGGCGCGCGCGGCGCCGCGGTTCAAGACGTAGGCGCGCGCGATCTCCTCGCCGGTGCCGTGGCGTGTCAGGACGACGTTCTCCGACAGGCGGAGGCCGGGCACGGCGCCGTGGCCGATCCGCTCCTCCGGCACGAAGGCGGCGCCGAGGCGGCGGCGGTCGTTGACGCCGCGCCGGCCGACGGGCTTGCCGTCGATCAGGACCATGCCGGCATCCGGTGCGAGCCGCTCGCCGGAAATCGCGTCGAAGAATTCTGGCTGGCCGTTGCCGGCCACGCCGGCAATGCCGACCACCTCGCCGGCACTGACGGAAAGCTCGATGTTCTTGAGCGATGTCGCGAAGGGATTGTCGGCGGGAAGCGACAGCTTGGCGAGGACGAGGCGCGGCTTGACGTCGAGCTCCGGCCGCTTCGGCCGCTCGATCCCGGCAATGTCGGCGCCCACCATCATTGCGGCGAGGCTCTTGGCACTTTCCTTCTTCGGATCGGCTGTGCCGACGAGCTTGCCGCGGCGAAGGATGGTGGCGCGGTTCGCGAGCGACAGCACTTCGGAGAGCCGGTGGGTGATGTAAAGGATCGCGACGCCTTCCGAGGAGAGGCGGCGAAGCGTCACGAAGAGGAGGTCCGCCTCCTGCGGCGTCAGGACCGAGGTCGGCTCATCCATGATAAGGAGCCGCGGCTCCTGCAGCAGGCAGCGCACGATCTCGACGCGCTGCCGCTCGCCGACCGAGAGATCGGCGACGCCGGCCTGCGGGTCGAGCGGCAGGCCGTATTCGCGCGACACCCTGCGGATCGTCTCCGACAGCGCGCGGCGTCCGCGCGGCGGCAGCGCCAGCGCGATGTTTTCGGCGACCGTCAGCGCCTCAAACAGCGAGAAGTGCTGGAACACCATGCCGATCCCGAGCCGCCGCGCCTCAGCGGGGCTGGTGATCGTCACCGGCTCGCCCTTCCACAGAATACGGCCCTCGTCAGGCGCGAGCGAGCCGTAGAGCATCTTGACCAGCGTCGACTTGCCGGCGCCGTTCTCGCCGAGCAGCGCGTGCACCTCGCCCGCCTGGATATCGAGGCTGACGTGATCGTTAGCCGTGAGCGGCCCGAACCGCTTGGTGATCCCCTCGGTCCGAAGCAGCGGCGCCGCAGCCGTAGCTTCTCCCCCGGCGACCGCCGATGCCGACTGGTCCATCCCTGCCCCTTTCCGTGCGCCAAGGTTAGGCAGTGCACACCAAACGCGCCAGCCCAAAAGACGGGCGGCTGTGGACGGGAATTGGGCAGAATTGGGCGGCGGCGGCGGCTCTTATCTTTGGTTTAGAACCGTGCCGGTGGCATCAAGATACGTGGTCGTAGCAATCGAGCCGTCGGGGCGCCGATCGATCACGACTGAGGCGAAGCCGCCATTTCCGTTCACGATCGTGCCGTCCGGGCTCACGCAGTCGACGCGCATGATCACGCCTTGCGGATCGTAGCTGAGGCGGGCCCATATCTCAGCGGCTGCCGTGCCGTCGTCGCCCGAAATCGGCTCGAACAGGATCGGGCGGTCCAACTCGTCGTAATCGACACGTTCATCGGGAACCCCGTTCGGCCCGTCAACCGGCTCGTCATTGACACCGAAATAGGTGCGCCGCGTCTCATTACCGCGCGCGTCGAACTCCTGGACGATGCGCGCAAAACCGCCCTCGCCGAGAGCATCGAACCGTGCCTCGTCGAGAGTACTGAAATGCACGAAAACGCCCATGTCTCCGAAGAGCTCAAGCTCATCATTCCGCCTGAACTGGTTTGGCAGCAGCGTCGGCTTGCCGAAACGGTCGAAGTAGCGCTGCTCGACGAGGCGGTCCAGCTCGTCGTAGCGCTCCGTTGAAGCGGCGTAGTGGAAGTTTCCTTCCATCGGCTTGCCGTCGATACCGAAATAGGCCTCCTCCACCTGGTTGCCGCGCTCATCGTAGGCCCAGGTCAGCCGCGCTGCGCCTTCGAAGCGGTCGAGGACCGGTGTGCCGTCGGTTCCGAAATAGGCCTCCTCCACCTTGTTGCCGCGATTGTCGTAGGCCCACCTGGTCCGCGCCGCGCCCGTCAGATCGTTGAGGACGGGACTTCCGTCGATGCCGAAATAGGCCTCCGCCACCGCGTTGCCGCGATCGTCATAGGCCCACGTGGTCCGTGCCGCGCCTGTCAGGCCGTTGAGGACCGGATTTCCGTCGATGCCGAAATAGGCCCGCTCGATGGTGTTGCCGCGATCGTCGTACGCCCAGGTCACCCGCGCCGCTCCGATGTCCTTACGCAGGATCGGCTCACCGTCGGTGCCGAAATAGGCCTGCTCGGCATCGTTGCCGCGCTCGTCGTAGGTGCTGGTGAGCCGCGCCACGCCGATGTCCTTGCGCAGGATCGGCTTGCCATCGGTGCCGAAATAGGCCTGCTCGGCGTCGTTGCCGCGCTCATCGTAGGCGCTGGTGAGCCGCGCGACGCCGATGTCCTTGCGCAGGATCGGCTTGCCGTCGGTGCCAAAATAGGCCTCTTCGACCATGTTGCCGCGATCGTCGTAGGTGTTTGTGTCCCGAGCCACGCCTGTGTCCCCACGGAGGACCGGCTTTCCGTCGGTGCCGAAATATATCTGCTCGATAATGTTTCCGCGCTCGTCGTAGGCACTGGCAAGCCGCGCGACGCCCGCTCCTTTGCGCGGGATCGGGTTGCCGTCGGTGCCGAAATAGGCCTGCCCGACAATGTTTCCGCGCTCGTCATAAGTGCTGGTAAGCCGTGCCGCGCCGATGTCCTTGCGCAGGATCGGCTTGCCGTCGAGGCCGAAATAGACCCCCTCTATCGTGTTTCCGCGCTCATCGTAGGCGCTGGTGAGGCGGGCCACGCCGATGTCCCTGCGCAGGATCGGCTTGCCGTCGAGGCCAAGGAAGATCTCCTCCACGTCATTGCCGCGCGCATCATAGGCGTAGGACGTCGCCGCTATGCCGCGGTCCTTGGACAGAACAAGCGCGCTGGTCGAATTCTCTTCGCGGCTATGCACGACGCGGCCGAGGTCGTCGCGCTCGAAAACGATGCGTGCGACAAGCTGATCGTTCGGCACCAGGGCGCCATCCTTGCCGCGCCACTCAATAGCCGTGAGCCGTCCGTTCCGATCGAACAGGCGACGGATTTCGGCAACGCCATTCTTCTCGACGATGCTGTCGCCCACCGCATCGAGGTTGCGCACGGATACCGGCAGCCCGTCCGGCGAATAGCGGTATGAGCGGCCGTAGGCGCCGTTGGCGTCGGCGCTGACTGCACCGCCGCCGAGCGGCTCGAATCGGCGTTCGACAACGAGCCCCTCGCCGTCGAAGGTGAGGCGGTGCTGGCCGATCGCAGAGCGGCTTTCCTCTTGCGAGTTGACCCTCACCGTCGTGCCGAGCGCGGCTGCTCCCGCCCGCTGGCGGTCGGCCATGCCGATATCGTACTTGAAACGGACGACGCCGGTCAGCCGGTCGCGCTGGATTTCGTAACTCAGCCGGCGAACGTGGCGGCCGGTCCTGCTTTGCATTTCCACTTCGGTGAGCGTGCCGTCCTGACGGTAGCTGAAGAGCCAGCGGGCGGCGCCGGCCATCCATGGCTCGTCGCCGCTCTCGATCGAGTCGGAATCCTGCAGATTGCCCGAACCGTCGACGCGCGCCATCTCGCGTACGCGCCTCGCCTGGCTTTTCAGGCGATAGATGCGCCATTGTTCTTTCGCCGCCGCCGCGCTGAGCGGGCCGACGCATTTCGGCACGCCCCAATATTCGGCGTAGTTGGCGCAGTACCTCGGTCTTCACCCGGATGTTGGCATCCCACCACCAGGCGCCGCCGCCTCCGGCGACGAGCAGAGCGGCAAGCGCCGCCGCCGCGACGGTCTGCGCCGCCGCCTCCGCCGCTGCGCCTCGCGGCGGGCGAGGTCGTCATAGCGGCAGCCGAGCGCCGCCGCCGCGATCCTGAGCAGCGCGCGGCGCTGCGTCCGCCTGGCGCTCTCGTCCTTGCGCGGGCGCACGTCCGCGCCGACCGGCTCGACCTCCTCCTCAGTCTCCGCCGTCGTGCCGTCCGGCAATTCGCGCGCGATTCTTCGGCGCAGCAGCTCCGGCGGATAGCTGTCACGCGGCTCGCCGGCGATCAGCAGCGGAAAGATCTTGTCGCCCTTCCCCATCTCCTGGAAGAGCGTGATCTCGCGGCGCACCCAGCGCGACTGCGGCGTGTCGGGGGAGCAGACCACCACAAGCGTGTCGCTTCGTGTGAGCGCCTGGCGAATCTGGTCGTTGAGGTCGTCGGAGGCGGGAATTTCGTCCTCGTCGCGGAAGACCGTGCCGACCCGTTCCGGGAAACCCTCCTTCCTCAGCGCCCTCGGCGTGCGGTAGGTCTCCAGCGCCTGGACGATCCAGTTCGCCCAATGCCGGTCATGCGCCACATGGCGGTAGCTGACGAAGGCGGCATAGCGCGATGATGGCGCCGGCATGGGCTGAGCCCCCCATCAAGGCCCGCCGAGGATGTTGCCCCGCACGCCGCCGCGCACGCAAGGTGGACGCAGCCTCGCGGTGCGCGAGAGGCCCGCCGAGGTCGCCGAACGCGGCAAAACACTGGGATTTTTCAAATCGGCGTTCGTCAAATCGGGACCGGCAGCCTATATGCCCCCTGCCCTGCAACCGCCATTCGAATCTCCCCTCGCCCCGCACTTACCTCGCCCATGCAGCCGATCATCTCCGTCCAAAGCCTTTCCAAGACCTATGCGACCGGGTTCCAGGCGCTCACCGACGTCGATCTTGAGATCCGGCCGGGTGAGATTTTCGGGCTGCTCGGCCCGAACGGCGCCGGCAAGACGACGCTGATCGGCATTATCTGCGGGATCGTGACCGCCTCGTCGGGCCGGGTGACGGTCGCCGGTCACGACATCGTCTCCGACTATCGTGCCACGCGCTCGCTGATCGGACTCGTGCCGCAGGAGCTCACCACCGACGCCTTCGTCTCGGTCTGGTCCACCGTCTCCTTCAGCCGCGGTGTCTTCGGCAAGCGCAAGGACCCGGCATTCGTCGAGAAGGTTCTGAAGGACCTCTCGCTCTGGGACAAGAAGGACGCCAAGGTCATAACGCTTTCAGGCGGCATGAAGCGGCGGGTGCTGATCGCCAAGGCGCTCGCGCACGAACCGCAGATCCTGTTCCTCGACGAGCCGACGGCGGGCGTCGACGTGGAGCTCCGCAAGGACATGTGGGCGATGGTGCGGGGGCTGCGCGACGCCGGCGTCACCATCATCCTCACCACCCATTATATCGACGAGGCGGAGGAGATGGCCGACCGGATCGGCGTGATCAACAAGGGCGAGATCATCCTCATTGAAGAGAAGGCTGAGCTGATGCGCAAGCTCGGAAGCAAGCAGCTGACGCTTTTCCTGCATCGGAAGCTCGAGGCGATTCCGCCGGCCCTTGCCGGTCATGGGTTGGAACTCGCCGCGGACGGCCGGGAGCTTGTCTATTCCTACGATACGCGCGGCGAGCGCACCGGGATCACGCAGCTTCTGAGCGACCTCAGGGCGGAGGGGATCACGTTTCGCGATCTCGACACCAAGCAGAGCTCGCTTGAAGAGATCTTCGTCAATCTGGTCACGGAGCGCCGATGAACTTTCGCGCAATCAGCACCGTCTACCTCAACGAGATGCAGCGCACGCGTCGCACGCTCCTGCAAAGCATCGTCGCGCCGGTGATCACGACGTCGCTCTATTTCGTCGTCTTCGGGTCGGCGATCGGCTCGCGCATCTCCGAGGTCGACGGCGTCAGCTACGGCGCCTTCATCGTGCCGGGGCTGATCATGCTGTCGCTCCTGACGCAGTCGATCTCGAATGCGTCGGTCGGCATCTACTTCCCGAAATTCATCGGCACGATCTACGAGCTTCTCTCTGCACCGGTCTCGTATCTGGAGATCGTGATCAGCTTCGTCGGCGCGGCGGCGACGAAGTCCGTGATCCTCGCTTTGATCATCCTTGCGACTGCGAGCCTCTTCGTGCCGCTCAAGATCGAGCATCCGCTCGTGATGATCCTGTTCATGGTGCTGACGGCGGTCACCTTCAGCCTTTTCGGCTTCATCATCGGCATCTGGGCCGACGGCTTCGAGAAGCTGCAGATCGTGCCGCTCCTCGTCGTTACGCCCCTCACCTTCCTCGGCGGCAGCTTCTATTCGATCCACATGCTGCCGCCGCTCTGGCAGGAGGTCACGCTCTTCAATCCCGTCGTCTATCTGGTGAGCGGCTTCCGTTGGAGCTTCTATGGGCGCGCCGACGTGAATGTCGGCGTGAGCCTGTTGATGACCTTCGTCTTCCTGGCGCTCTGCATGGCGCTCGTCGCCTGGATTTTTCGGACCGGCTACCGGCTGAAGAACTGACCGCTCCGAGACTAGGGCATCAGCACCGTGGCGCCGGTCGTCTTGCGGCCCTCGAGCGCGCGCTGCGCGTCAGCCGCGTCCTTGAGCGCGAAGCTCTGCTTCACCTCGACCTTGACGATCCCCTTCTCCACCACGTCGAGGAGCTCGGCGGCCATCGTCTCCAGCGCCTCGCGCTTCGCCGCATAGACGAAGAGCGTCGGCCGCGTGCAGAAGAGCGAGCCCTTCTGCGCCAGAATGTTCAGATCGAAATTCTGGATCACGCCCGATGACTGGCCGAAGAGGACCCACATCCCCATCGGCCTGATACAATCGAGCGAGCCCGGAAAGGTATCGCGGCCAACGGAGTCGTAGACCACGTCGCATTTCTTGCCGCCGGTAATCTCGGCGACACGCTCGACGAAGTTCTCCGTGCGGTAGTTGATGACGTGATGGTAGCCGTGAGCGCGGGCGAGCGCCGCCTTCTCGTCCGAGCCGACCGTGCCGATGACGGTCGCGCCAAGATGGTTGGCCCACTGCCCTGCGATCAGCCCGACGCCGCCGGCCGCCGCATGGAAAAGAAGCGTCGTGCCCTTGCCGACCCGGAATGTCTGGCGGAGCAGGAACTGCGCGGTCAGCCCCTTCAGGATCACCGCCGCGGCAGTGCGGAAGTCGATGCCGTCCGGAAGCTTGATCAGCCGGTCGGCCGGAAGGATGCGTTCTTCGGCATAGGAGCCTTGCGGTCCGGCATAGGCGACGCGGTCGCCGGGTTTCACATGCGTCACGTCTTGGCCGACGGCGACGACCGTGCCGGCGCCCTCCGCGCCCGGCGTGAACGGCAGTCCGCCCGGCGGCTTGTAGAGCCCGGTGCGATTATAGACGTCGACGAAATTGAGCCCGACCGCGCCGTGCTTCACGCGTGCCTCGCCCGGCCCCGGCTGGCCAAGCGCGACATCCTCCCATTTCATGACCTCGGGTCCGCCGAATTCGTGAACGACGATTGCTTTGACCATGGCTGCCTGATCCTCGAATGCGTGTGCGTGTAAGATAACGCCGGCGAGCGACGTCCGCCGCTAGCGCGGCCCGAAATATTGCTGCACGGCGCTGACGAAGAAGAGATAGATCGAGGCGGCGAGCAACACGAACCTGACCGGCGGCGGCGCCGAAAAATCCGTGGCGAGCAGCCAGAGCCCCGCTAGACACCAGACGGCAATGGCCAAAAGCGTCAGCGGCCGCCAGCGCACGACGCGCAGCGGATGCACGAAGGCGATCGGCAGGAAGGTCAGCACCGCGAGCGCAACGACGCTTGCCAGCGTGACGACGTGCGGCGGCTGGAAGACGTAAAGCACGAAGATCGGCATGTTCCACACCGCCGGGAAGCCGCGGAAGGAATTGTCGGGCCGCTTCATCCGCGTGTCGGCGAAATAGAGTGCGCCGGAGACCGCGACGACGATTCCGCAAAACGCGCCCATCAGAGGCGGCAGGTCGAGCGCATGCGCGACGATGATCGCCGGTGCGAAGACGTAGGTGACGTAGTCGACCACGAAATCGAGCGCCGCCCCGTCCCATTTCGGCAGCCGCTCGCGCACACGGTGGCGGCGCGCCAGCGGGCCGTCGATGCCGTCGATGATGACCGCCACGGCCAGCCAGATGAAGCCGTAGGTCCAGTCGCGGTCGGCAATCGCCGAAACCGCGAGAAGCGCGAAGGCGGCGCCGCTCGCGGTCAGAAGATGAATGGCAAAGAGATAGCGCGACCCAAATTCCATCTTCAAACAGCCCCGCAGCCCTCTCCCGCAAGCGAGCGACGGACGGGCCAACGGACTTGCTTCTTCTGGCCGCCCGGATGCCGGCCGCGGAATGCCAGCCTATCCGGGGCTTTCATGCCGGTCCGCTTCGGTGAGCGCAAGTCCCCCGGCGGCAGGCAGAGGAGAGGTGGCACTCCGCCGCCGCCCGGCCATCCCGACGCATTGCGGCCGGCCGCGGCAGGGGCCATGGTCCTTGCGAATGAGCGGAACAGGGATCGAAAGATGCGACGTGGCGGTGGTCGGCGGTGGCGCCACCGGCCTTGCCGCGGCCCTCGTTGCCGCCCTGCGCGGGGCGGCGACCGGTGCTTTTCGCGCCTCCGGCACGCTTTCCGCCCGGGCGCACGGCCGCGCTGCTGCAAGGCTCCGTCGCGCTTCTGTCCGACCTCGACGTCTGGCCGGGGCTTGTGCGCCATGCCGCGCCGCTGACGGCGATCCGGCTCGTCGATGCGACGCGCCGGCTGATTCGTGCGCCGGAGGTGACGTTCTTCGCCTCGGAGATTGGGCTGTCGAGCTTCGGCTACAACGTCCCGAACGGCGAGCTCGCCGACGCGCTCCGCCGCCATGCGGAAGCGGTCGCCAGCCTGAGGATCGTCTCCGCGCCCGCGACCTCGATCATTCCCGAGGAAAGCGAGATCGTCGTCGGCAGCGATGGCGTGTCCTTCGCGGCGAAGCTTGTCGTCGCCGCCGACGGCGCGCGGTCGCTTGCCCGCGAGGCCGCCTCGATCCGCGTGCGGCGCTGGTCCTATCGGCAGGCGGCGCTCGTCGCGACGCTCTCGATCGAGGTGCCGCATCACGGGGTCTCGACTGAGTTCCACACCGAGAACGGGCCTTTCACGCTGGTGCCGCTTCCGGGCAACCGCGTCAGCCTGGTCTGGGTCGACCGACCCGACAACGCGGAGCGCGCGCTGGCGCTTTCCGACGAGGCGTTCGCGGAAGCAGTGGAGAAGCGCGCCCAGTCGATCCACGGCGCGATGCGGCTTGAAAGCCGCCCGGCCCTCTTTCCGCTCAACGCCGCGCTTGCCGATCGCTTCGCGGCGCGGCGCGTCATGCTCGTCGGCGAGGCGGCGCATCTTTTTCCGCCGATCGGCGCGCAGGGGCTCAATCTCGGCTTCCGCGATGTCGCAGCGCTACGCCGAGTGCTCGCGCGCCACCGTGCCGATCCGGGCGCGGCGGAAGCGCTTTCCGCCTTTCACGCGGCGCGGCGCGCCGACGTGCGCTCGCGCACGCTTGCGGTCGATCTCCTGAACCGATCGCTCCTGAGCGATTTCCTGCCGCTTCAGGCAGTGAGAAGCGTAAGCATCGCCGCTGCGTCGTCGCGGCTCCTCAGGCGCATCTTGATGCGGGAAGGGATGGCGAGCGCCGTTCAGCCGAATAGATAGCGCCGCGTGTCGGGGTTCTCACGCCGCCACATCACGTTGTCCAGGAAGTAGTGGTGGACGTTGATGAAGATCCAGAACAGGAACAGGAACATCGTGCCGCCGAACGCCGACTGGTCGTAGGGCACGATCCGGTCGAGAAACTTGGGCAGGCCCCAGAAGCCGAGATAGCCGAGAAGAAGACCGGTCGCGGCGAAGAGCACCATCCCCTCGCCGGCGCGGCTTCCGAAGATGCGCTCCAGGACCGGCACGGCGGGCGGCGCGTCGAGCGCCGTCGCGTCCCCGCTCGTAGTTCGCCTCATAGCGCCATACGACGACCAGATATTGCAGCGAATGAAGTGCCGGGACGACGAGCAGCCAGAGCGGATCGATGCGCACGAAGAGGAGCCAGAGATAGAGGCTCACCAGGTAGGCGACGACTCCGTTCCAGGGCAGGCCGCCGCCTGCGCGCCAACGCGAAGCGAAGATCCAGAACGAGGCGAGCGCACCCGCCAGCGCGACGACGCCGGCCGCCGTCACGACGGGGCCAGGAATGGCGAGAGTGTAGAATTCGAGCCCCCAGAGATTGCTTCGGCTGATCGCGCCGTTGACGCTGAGCCAGGCGAAAATCCAGACAACGTAGCTGTTGACCAGAAAGACCTTCTTCTCCCGGTCGTTGAAGAATCGCCGCTTCAGCGCGGCGTCGACCATCAGCATGCCGTAGCCCTGCTTCACGTAGTGCCAGCCGACGAAGAGGGCCATGATGTTGCCGCCATAGCCGAGCAGCCGCGCATCGCCCCTCCCGATGCCGATCGCGGCGAACAGAATGAGCGCCGCCGGTACGACCAGGCCGGCGAAGACGTAGCGTGCCTGCATGACGCGGCCGAGCGTCGGCCGGAACGCTTTGCCGGCGAAGCCGCGATAGAAGATCTGATAGGAATGCGCAAAGTGCGGGTTGTTGACGAGATTGGCGATCAACAGCATCAACGTCGCGATCGGCGCATTGAAGCGCGCCGACGGCAGCACTAAGAGCAGCGGCAGGAGGAACAGCGAGCTTCCGCCGAGGCAAAGAAAATCGACGACCGGGTTGAAGAGATAGCGCTTGTCGCGCGGTCGCGCTTCCGCGGCAACGGCCGCGGAAGAGATGTTAGCCTGCGAAATGTTGGCGTGGTCGGTCATGGCCGGCGTCGCGGCGTATGTTCAACCCAAGGAGCCGAGTTTAGCAGCATTTCCCGCAAACCGCAGCCCCTCCCACCGTGCCGGAAAACGCGGCGGATTTGGCTTGCCTGTTGCAGCTTCACGGGCGAAGGTCCGGGTATGATGAAGATCGGACAGGCGAAATTCGCGGTCGGCCAAGTGGTGCGTCACCGCTTCTTCCCGTTCCGCGGCGTGATCTTCGACGTCGATCCGAACTTCGCCAACACCGACGAATGGTACGACGCAATTCCGGAAGAGATTCGCCCCGCGAAAGAGCAGCCCTTTTATCATCTTCTGGCCGAGAATGAGGATACCGAATACGTCGCCTATGTCTCGGAGCAGAATCTGCTTCCCGACGATAGCGGCGAACCCGTGCGCCACCCGCAGGTGCGCGACCTCTTCGGCAGCTTCGAGAAAGGCGTCTATCGGAGCCGCGGAGCGCCGAACTGATCGACGCCTCCGCTCGCCACGCTACTGCGTGGTGTTCGGCTGGCTCTGCTGTTGCTGCTGTTGCAGCAGGTTCTCCTTCGCCGCGTCGGCCTTCTTCTGCAGCGCCTCCCGCAGGAGGTCGTTGCGCTGCTGCTCGGCCGCCGCTGCCGCCTGCGGATCAAGGCCCGGGCTGTCATAGGTGGCGGTGAAGCCTTTCAGGCTGAAGTCGAAATTGAAGGCCTTGCCTTCATAGGTCAGCATGCTGACGAGGAGCGTGCCGCCCTTCTTCAGCTTGTCGATGAAATCCGCCTGGATCTCGCCGGCCGCGAGGCAGTGGTCGGAGCGGCAATAGACGTATTTCACGGTGGTCGGGTCGCCGTCGTCGATCTTGATCTTGAGCCCCGGCTCGATCGCCGGGATCGGCGGCACGTAGATCTGCAGGAGCTTCTTGTCCTCCTGCTCGAGGATGACGATGCGCGCAAGCGTCATGCCGGTGAGCGCCAGCCGCTTGCGGCTGATCCCGCAGGTCTTCTTGCCGTTCAGCGTCTCGCAGACCTTCTCCCAATCGGGCTGGGGAATGGAGTCGGCTTCACTCGCTGGTGCCGGCGGGGCGTTCGGATCCGTGGGGGCCGTGGGGGGCGCCGTCGTGTCGGAGCTTTGCGCCTGCGCAGAGGGCACAGCCATCGCGAAAAGCGCGGCAAAAGCCGCCGCCGTCACCAGACCCGCCCAAGCTGCGGACTTGCGCTCAAATTTCATTGAAGGAACCTCGTGATAGCCTGCCCTGCCGGCGGCGCGCGCCTCGGCCCTCTGCCGCTCAAATTTGGCGACAGAGTGGCCCTTATCGCCTTCCTTAGCGGGCATTTGCGAAAGATGCCAGTTTATCGCAGAGTGCCGCCCTATTCCGCTGCTAGGCTTCGCGTCAAACGCGGGCAGGATTCGCGTCGAACGCGGGCAGGAAAGGACAAGCCGTGATGCTTGGCGTCTGGACCAAGCGCTTGCCGACAGTGGGCTTGCGCATCGCATTTGGATTGGCCGCGGCGGCGCCGGTCGCGCTCCCCGGCACAGCGGTTTTCGCTGCGGCGCAGCATGGAATCGCCATGCACGGCGAGCCGGCGCTGCCGCCGGATTTCGACCACCTGCCCTACGCCAATCCCGACGCCCCGAAGGGCGGGAAGATGACCTATGCCAATATCGGCACCTTCGACAGCCTGAACCCGCTGATCGTGAGCGGCACGGCGCCGCGCGGCCTTTGGGACGCGTCGTGGGGCGACAATATCTGGGAGCCGCTTCTCACCCGCAACCGCGACGAGGCGTTCACGCTCTACGGCCTTCTTGCCGAATTGGTCGACGTGCCCGACGACCGGTCATGGATCGAGTTCACGCTGCGCCCGGAAGCCAAGTTCTCCGACGGCGAGCCCGTGACCGCCGACGACGTGATCTTCTCCGTCAAGCTGCTCGGCACCAAGGGGCGGCCGAACTACCGCGCCTGGTACAACAAGATCGCGAAGATCGAGAAGACCGGCGAGCGCTCGGTGCGCTTCACCTTCAACGGCGAAGGCGACCGCGAGATCCCTCTCCTGATCGGCCTCTTGCCGATCCTGCCTGAGCACGCGGTCGATCCCGACACGTTCGACAAGAGCAGCCTCGCCATTCCGATCGGGTCCGGCCCCTATACGATCGTCGATGTCCAGCCCGGCACCAGCGTCACCTTGAAGCGCAATCCCGATTATTGGGGCAAGGATCTGCCGATCAAGCGCGGCTTCGACAATTTCGACGAGATCAAAGTCGAGTACTACCGCGACACGAACAGCTATTTCGAAGCCTTCAAGAAGGGCCTCTTCGACATGCTGCCGGAGAGCGACCCGACGCGCTGGGCTTCCGGCTATGACTTCCCGGCGGTGAAGGACGGCCGCGTCGCGCTCGACACGTTCAAGACCGGCACGCCGAAGGGCATGAACGGCCTCGTCTTGAATACGCGCCGTCCGTTCTTCTCCGACCCGCGGGTGCGCGAGGCGCTCTCCTACTTCCTCGATTTCGAGTGGATGAACCGCAATCTCTATTCCGATCTCTTCGAACGCACCGGCAGCTATTTCGAGGGCTCGGAGCTCTCCGCGCTCGGGCGCGCAGCGAGCGACAGGGAAAAGGCGCTGCTGGCCCCCTACCCCGACGCCGTTCGCGCCGACGTCATGGACGGCACATACGCGCCGCCGGTCAGCGACGGCTCCGGGCAGGATCGCGCGATGCTCGGCAAGGGCGTCGCGCTGCTGAAGCAGGCGGGCTTCCACGTGGAAGGCGGCAAGATGCTCGACACGGAGGGTAAGCCCTTCGTCTTCGAGCTCCTGGCGCAGACCCGCGACCAGGAGCGGCTCGGCCTTGCCTTTCAGCGCGAGCTTGCACTCGCCGGGATCACGCTCAATGTGCGGCTGGTCGACTCCGCGCAGGACTATCAGCGCCAGAAGGCCTTCGACTTCGACATGATGCAGTTCACCTATCCGGCGTCGCTGTCGCCCGGCAACGAGCAGCTCTTCCGCTGGTCGTCGGAAGCGGCGAAGACCGAAGGCACCTACAATTTCGCCGGCGCCAGCAGCCCGGCGCTTGACGCCATGCTGCAGGCGCTGATCTCGGCGCGGTCGCAGGAGGATTTTGTCGCCGCGGCGCGCGCGCTCGATCGGGTCCTGATCTCCGGCTTCTACGTCGTGCCGCTGTTTCATCCGAAGGGCGACTGGGTGGCGCGCTGGACGCGGGTCGAGCATCCCGACCAGCCCTCGTTGTCAGGCTCGGAGACGACGACATGGTGGGCGAAGCAATGAGTGCGGAGGACCGGGAAGATGTCATGATCGAGCCGATCACGATCGACGTCATCTCCGATGTCGTCTGCCCCTGGTGCTTCATCGGCAAGAAGCGGCTTGAGAAGGCGCTGGCGCTGAGCGACGCGCCGGTCGTCGTCCGCTGGCACCCCTTCCAGCTCGATCCGACGATCCCGCCCGCGGGCAAGAGCCGGCGCGACTATCTCGAAGGCAAGTTCGGCGACCCCCAGCGGATCGCCAAGATGCACGCGCAGATCACCGAGGTCGGAAAGGCGGAGGGGATCGATTTCGCCTTCGACAGGATCACGGTTTCGCCGAACACGCTTGACGCCCACAGGCTCGTCCGTTGGGCGGGCGAAGCGCGTATCCAGGAAGCGGTGGTCGAGGCGCTCTTCCGCGCCTACTTCATCGAGGGCCGCGACATCGGCGACCACCATGTCCTCGCCGATGTCGCGCAAGGCGCCGGGATGGATGGCGCCGAGGTGAAGGCACGCCTTGCTTCCGACGAGGACCGCGAGCCGGTCGCGCGCGAGATCGCGCACACGCAGCAGATCGGCGTGACCGGCGTGCCGACCTTCGTTCTTCTGGGCCGCTACGGCCTCGTCGGCGCGCAGCCGCCGGAGACGATCGTGGAGGCTCTGGAGAGCCTCGCGGCGCAGTCGGGCGCGAGCGACGCGGCGGCCTAGTCGCATCCATGAGATCAAGCAAAATGAATCTGGCCGGACGGGGCGACCTTCCGCTAGCTTCCGCGGCAGGCATCGACGCGAGCCCGACATGAAACGCATCAGCGCGATCGTTCTGGCGATCATCGTGGTCGCTGCCGCCGCGGCGGGGGGCTACTTCGTATTCAAGCCGCGGACGGTGGCGGTCATCCAGCCGACGCGCGGCGACGCGGCGGAGATCGTCTACGCGAACGGCGTGGTAGAGCCCAAGACCTGGGCGAAGGTCAGCGCGCTTGTGCGCGACCGCATCGTCGAGATGTGCGATTGCGAGGGACAGGAGGTCGCGAAGGGCCGCGTGCTCGCGCGCCTCGATGATTCGGAGGAGCGCGCACAATTGACCGAGCTGCAGGCGCGTCTCGACCTGGCTGAGAACGAATACGAGCGCCTGAGGCATCTTTCGGAACAGAACTTCGCCTCGGTCCAGGACGCCGACCGCGCACTGAGTGAGGTCGATCAGGCCAACGCTCTGATCGCCGCGCAGAAGGCCAAGCTCGACAGCCTCGTGCTGCGGGCGCCGAGCGACGGCGTCGTCCTGCGCGAGGACGGCGAGGTTGGCGAGATCGCCGAGAACGGCGCCGTGCTCTTCTGGGTCGGTGAGCCGAAGCCGCTGATCGTCACCGCCGAAGTCAACGAGGAGGATATTCCACGCGTCGGGGTCGGGCAGCGCGCGCTGATGCGGGCCGACGCGTTTCCCAAGGAGGCGCTTGAGGCGAAGGTCGCGGCGATCACGCCGAAGGGCGATCCGACGACCAAGACCTACCGCGTGCGCTTCGCCCTTCCCGACGACACGCCGCTTCGGATCGGCATGACGGTCGACGTGAATGTCGTCGTCAGCACGTCAAAGGATGCGCTGCTTCTCCCCGTCGCGGCGTTGAACGGCTCAAGCGTCTTTGTCGTCGGCACCGACGGATCATGCGGCAAAGCGCGATCTCGAGATCGGCATTCGCGGCGAGGCGAACGTCGAGGTGAGGTCGGGCCTTTCCGAGGACGACCGCGTGATCTCGCCCTATCCGCAGGACCTGAAGGACGGGGCGCGGATCAAGATCGCCGGAAGCTGAGTTTCCGGAAGCGATCATGCCGCTCATTTTCGACCTCGCGACGACGCATCTCCTCGGCCGCGGGCGGCAATCGGTCGTCGCCATCATCGGCGTCGCGCTCGGCGTCGGCTTCTCCGTCGCGATGGCGGCGCTGATGCAGGGGACGCAGGACGATTTTCTGAAGACCCTCGTCGATTCCATGCCGCATATCGAGGTGACCGACGAGACGCGCGCGCCGCGCCGCCAGCCGGCGGAGGATGTCTTCGCCACGACCCGCTTCTTCGGCCTCAGGCCGCACGAGGATACGCGCGGCATCCTGAACCCGACGGCGGCGCTCTCGATGCTCCGAGCCTGGGTGCCGGGGCACGTCGCGCCGACGCTCTCAAGCCAAGGCGTGATCCGCTATGCCGGGCACGACGCTGCAGTCAGCGTCATCGGGGTCGATCCCGCCGCCGAGCCCGGCGTCTCGACGATCATCGATGACTTCACCGCCGGCAATTTCCGCGGGCTTGTTTCGGGCGGCAACAACATCATCATCGGCGACGTGCTGGCGGAGAAGCTCGGCGCCTCGCTCGGCACGACGGTGACCGTCGTCTCCTCCGCCGGCATCAGCCGCGGCTTCAAGATCGTCGGGCTCTTCCACACGCGCGTAAAACAGCGCGACGAGGGCGAGACCTACGTGCTTCTGAAGAACGCGCAGATCCTCGCGGCGCGCGCCAACGCCGTCAATCGCATCCGCATCCGGCTCGACGATCCCTACGCCGCGCGCGGCATCGCCTACACCGTCGAGGCGCAGCTCGGCTACAAGGCGGTGTCCTGGCAGGAGGCGAACCAGTCGATCCTCGAAGCGCTGATCGTGCGCAACGTGATCATGTACACCGTCGTTGCCGCGATCCTGCTCGTCGCCGGCTTCGGCATCTTCAACATCGTCTCCACCATCATCCACGAGAAGGCGCGCGACATCGCCATCCTGAAATCGCTGGGCTTCCCGGAGGGCGACATGCGCCGCCTCTTCCTGCTTGAGGGCGTGGCGATCGGGCTCGTCGGCTCGCTGGTCGGCTGGGCGGTCGGCTTCGCGCTGAGTTACGCGCTTGGGAGCGTCCGCTTCGAGGTTCCGGACTCCGACATGACCCACCTGCCGCTTGCCTGGGACGTCTGGCACTACGTGATCGCGGCGGGCTTTGCGCTCGGCGCGGCCGGCGTCGCCGGCTACCTGCCGGCCAGGCGCGCGGCGCGCATGAACCCCGTCGACATCATCCGCGGTGCCGCATGAGCGCCCTGATCGAAGCGGTTGAGCTGACCCGCATCCTGCCGGCGGCGGTGCCGGTCATGCTGGTCCGCGACATGACGTTCTCGATCGGCGCCGGCGAGTTCGTGGCGGTGACCGGACATTCGGGCTCCGGCAAGTCGTCTCTCCTCTATCTCCTCGGTCTGCTCGATCGCCCGACCAGCGGCAAGGTGCTGATCGGCGGCTCCGACGTGGGCCGGATGAGCGAGCGGCAGCGCGCGCGGCTGAGACTCGCCTCGATCGGCTTCGTCTTCCAGTTCCACTTCCTGCTGCCGGAGTTCAGCGTCAGGGAGAACGTGGAGATCCCGATGCGCAAGCTCGGGCGGCTCGGCGCCGGCAAGCGTCGCGAGCGCGCCGAGGCGATCCTGGAATCGCTCGGCCTTGCCGGCCATCTCGACAAGCGGCCCGACCAGCTTTCCGGCGGCCAGCGCCAACTGGCGGCGGTCGCCCGCGCGCTCGCCAATGAGCCGCCCATCATCCTCGCCGACGAGCCGACCGGCAGCCTCAACTCCGTCAGCTCCGAGCAGGTCTTCAATATCCTGGCGGAGATCGCCCGCGAGCGCGGCAAGACCGTCGTCGCGGTCACCCACGACCTGTCGATCGCGGAGCGCACCGACCGCCGCATCGAGCTGATGGACGGCCACATCGTCCGCGACCGGGTGCAGACCCCGGCAAAAAGAGAAGCGGTATCGCTCGAAGGCTGAAACCGCGCCGGCCTGTGGATTGTCGCCGCCTCCAGGGCTAACCTCCGGCCGATCGGAGGGAGACGGTCTGTGGAGCGGCGCCTCGCTGCAGTTTTGGTAGCCGATGTCGTCGGCTACAGCCGCCTGATGGAGGCGGACGAGGCCGGCACGCTGCAGGCGCTGAAGGCGCGGCGCGATACCGTCGCGCCCCGATTCTCGGTCTCCGCGGCGGGCGCATCGTCAAGGAGATGGGCGACGGATTTCTGATCGAGTTCGGCAGCGCCGTCGAGCGCGGTCGAGGCGGCGCTCGAGCTGCAAGAGACGATGGCGGAGACGAATGCGCCGCTGCCGGAGGCGCGCCGCATCGTGTTTCGGATCGGCATCAACCTCGGCGATCTGATCGGCGAAGGCGCCGACATCTACGGCGACGGAGTGAACATCGCCGCGCGGCTTGAGCCGCTGGCGGAGCCGGGCGGCATTTGCGTCTCGGCCAAGGTGCACGACGAGGTGCATGGCAAGCTCGCCTGCAGCTTCGAAGACATGGGCGAGCAGTCGGTGAAGAACATTGTCGCGGCCGATCCGCGCCTATCGCGTGCGGCCGGCAGGCACGGCGGAGAACGCTTCCGCCGCCGCGCGTCCCGGCGCTCAGCCCTCCGGAAACGCCGTCGATCGCCGTCCTGCCGTTCGACAATATGAGCGGCGACCAGGAGCAGGAATATTTCGCCGACGGCATCACCGAAGACATCATCACCGGAGATCTCCGAAGATCGCCGGGCTGATGGTGATCTCGCGGAACTCCACCTTCACCTACAAGAAGAAGCCGGTGAAAGCGCAGGACGTCTGCCGCGATCTCGGGGTCCGCTACATTCTTGAAGGCAGCGTCAGGAAGGCCGGCGAGCGCGTGCGGATCACCGCACAGCTTATCGACGGCCGCTCGGGCGGCCATCTCTGGGCGGAACGCTACGATCGCGGGCTCGCCGACATCTTCGACGTGCAGGACGACGTCACAGGGCGGATCGTGCGCAGCCTCCAAGTGAAGCTCACCGAGGCGGACCACGCACGGGCGCAACCGAGACCACGAACCCGGAAGCCTATGACTGCGTGCTGCGCGGACGCGAGCAGTACCGCCTGTTCACGAAGGAAGGCAATGCCGCGGCGCAGAAGCTCGTTCGAGCAGGCGACCGCGCTCGACCCGGGCTACGCGGCGGCGCATGCGGCGCTCGCCGAGATCGCCATCCATGACTGGTTCGCCGGCGATCCCGATGGGCTGGACCGGGCCTTCGCGCAGGCCGAAACCGCAAGGCGCCTCGACCCGTCACTGCCGCTCGTCTACGAGGCGCTGAGTTCGGTGCATCTCTTCAAGCGGGAACACGACGAGGCGCTCGCCGCCGCGCGGCGCTGGGTCGAGGTCGAGCCGGGCAACGCCGAGGCCTATGCCAATCTCGCCGGTCATCTGCATTTCGCCGGCGAGCCCGAGCGGGTCGCCGCGCTGATCGAGAAGGCGAAGCGGCTGAACCCCTTCTATCCCTTCTACTACACACTCTATGTCGGACAGGCCTGTTTCACGATGCATCGCTTCGAGGAGGCGGTGGCGCTTATCAAGCGGAGCGTGGCGCACAATCCGCAATCGTTGCCGTCACACCTTTTCCTCGTTGCGACCTACGGGCAGCTCGGCGAGGAGGCGTCTCGCGCGCGACGCATTGGCGGAATGCTTCGGCTCAGCCCCGATATGTCGATCGCCCGGGCCGGAGGCATAGTGGCCTATAAGCGCGAGGCGGATCTGAGCCGCGTGCTCGACGGCCTGCGCAAGGCGGGCCTCGCAGGAGTAGCCGCGGCGGCGGGTCACTCGCCGCGACGCCGAGACGCCGCCGGCATGGCTCCGGCGACGCTCCAACTCAGGTCGTTTGGCGGTCAGTAGCCCTGCGGGCACTGAATGACGACGGTCCTGCCCTGCGGGTCCTTGGCGTAACAATAGCCCGGCTGGTCGGTCACGTGACCGATGATGGCGCCTGCCGCAGCACCCGCGGCAGCACCAAGCAGCGCGCTCCCCGCATCGTGCCCGATCACCGCTCCGGCGATCGCACCGGCGCCGGCGCCAAGTCCCGCACCCGTTCTCACGCGCTGCTCATGTGCCGTGCACGCGGCAAGGGCAAGCGCGGCTGCGCTCACAAGCGCTAATCTCTTCAGCATGAGTGTCCCCACCTGCTCGTTCTTGGTTCAGATCGCAAAGGATGCCGGAAGAGAAGGAATCTCTGTCAGGTCCGCCACGATGCAGTCTATCGGACAACCGCTTGCTGGCCAAATCTGGCGGATTTGCGGTGCGCCGAATTCCGACGAACTGCCAACTTTTTGCGGGCGCGAGTGTTCCATCGGCGAATCGGATGCTCCCGGCGCCGGTTTCAGGCGGCAGCGCCGTCGCCCTTCGCCCAGCCGGCCCGCACTTCGTCGACGAAGATTTCGTAGCGCCCGGCCGCGATCGCCGCGCGCGCGCCCTGCATCAGCGCTTCGTAATAGCCAAGATTGTTCCAGGTCAGAAGCATCGCGGCGAGCGTCTCGCCGGCCTTCACCAGATGATGCAGATAGGCGCGCGAATATTTGCGCGCGGCCTCGCAAGGGACTCTCCGCGTCGAGCGGGCGCGGATCGTCGGCATGGCGGGCGTTCTTCAAATTGAGCTTGCCGAAACGCGTATAGGCGAGCCCATGGCGCCCCGCGCGCGTCGGCAGAACGCAGTCGAACATGTCGACGCCGCGCGCGATGCTTCGGAGGATATCGTCGGGCGTGCCGACCCCCATCAGGTAGCGCGGCTGATCGGCGGGAAGCGCCGGTACCGTCGCGTCGAGAATCGTCAGCATCGTCGCCTGCGGCTCGCCGACCGCAAGCCCGCCGATCGCGTAACCGTCGAAGCCGAGCGCGACGAGCTCCTCGCGCCGACTTCAGGCGCAGCGACGGCACGTCGCCGCCCTGCACGATGCCGAAGAGTGCTCTCCCCTCGCCCGCGCCGAACGCCTTCTTCGAGCGCTCCGCCCAGCGCAGCGACAGGAGCATGGCGCGCTCCACCGCCGCATGCTCGGCCGGCAGCGCGATGCATTCGTCGAGCTGCATGATGATGTCGGAGCCGAGCAGGCGCTGGATGCGGATCGCGCGCTCCGGCGTCAGCCGATGCTCCGAGCCGTCGATGTGCGATCGGAAACTGACGCCGTCGTCGTCGACCTTGCGCAGCGCTGGCGAGCGACATCACCTGGAAGCCGCCGGAATCGGTCAGGATCGGATAGGGCCAGCGCATGAACTGCGTGCAGCCCGCCAAGCTTGGCGACGCGGTCGGCGCCGGGCCGCAGCATCAGGTGATAGGTGTTGCCGAGCACGATGTCGGCGCCGAGGTCGTGCACCTGCTCCGGATACATCGCCTTGACGGTCGCCTGCGTGCCGACCGGCATGAAGGCCGGCGTGCGGATTTCTCCACGCGATGTCGCGATGACACCGGTGCGCGCCGCGCCGTCCGTCGCCGCGATGGTGAAGGGAAAGCCGCTCATCGCGCCGCCGCCGGATGAAGCAGGCAGGCGTCGCCGTAGGAATAGAAGCGATAGCCGGCGGCGATTGCATGCGCGTAGGCGGCTTTCATCGTATCGAGGCCGGAGAACGCCGCGACCAGCATGAAGAGCGTCGAGCGCGGCAGGTGGAAATTCGTCATCAACAGGTCGACGGCGCGGAAACAATAGCCGGGGGTGATGAAGAGGTCCGTCGCCCCATCGAAGGCGCTGAGCGTGCCGTCCTCGTTCGCCGCGGATTTAAGCAGCCTGAGCGCCGTCGTCCCGACCGCGACGATGCGGCCGCCCGCCCGCCGCGCCGCATTGATGCGTCTCGCCGTCGCCGCACCGATCACACCGCGCTCCGCCTGCATCTTGTGCCCCGAAGTATCGCCGACCTTGACCGGAAGGAAGGTCCCCGGCCCGACATGCAGCGTCACGAATTCGCGCACCACCCCGGCCTGCTCCAGGCGTTCCAAGAGACGCGGCGTGAAATGCAGCCCGGCGGTTGGCGCCGCCACCGCGCCTTCATGCGCCGCAAAGACGGTCTGGTAGTCGGAAAGGTCGCGGTCGTCGGCGGCACGGCGCTGGGCGATATAGGGCGGGAGCGGCGCGTCGCCGACCGCGTGCAGCGCCTCGTCGAGATAGGCGCCGTGGAACGCGAAGGCGAGCCGCACGCGCCCGTCAGGTCCCTTCGCCGCCACCGTCGCCTCGAGCGAGCCGAGCAGGCAGACGCGGCTCTCATGCCCGAAGCGGATGCGGTCGCCGACCTGAAGCCGCTTGCCCGGCCGCGCCAGCACCCACCATTCCGCGTCGTCGATCCGCTCGATCAGCGTGACGACGACCTTCGCCACATGCCCGTCGCGCTCGCGCCGGCCGCGGAGCTGGCCGGGGATCACCTTGGTGTCGTTGAAGACAAGCACGTCTCCGGCGCGAAGCAGCGCCGGCAGGTCGCCGACATGCCGGTCATCGAGATCGCCGCTCGGCTTCACGACAAGCAGCCGCGCGGAGTCGCGCGGGCTCGCAGGCCTGAGCGCAATCCGCTCCTCGGGCAGCTCAAAATCGAATTCGGCGACGCGCATCGGCTGCGCATACCACAAGCGGCCCAGCCACATCACACCGACGCGGATCTTGCCGCTTGAATTTTCAAGGCGCGGCAAAGCTGCGCTCCGCCCGGACCGGCTATCTTGTCAGCGACCTCAGCGGGAGTGAGACGCTCACTTCGAGTCCCTCCGGCCGCCACAGGCGGGCAATCGTTCCGCCGAGCTGCCTGATCGTGGCGTCGGCGAGCTGCGTGCCGAATCCCGAGGTGTCGGGCGCTTCAGTCCGCCTGGCGCCGCCGGCTTCGCGCCAGGTCAGGTTGACGGTCTCGCCGTCAACCAACCAGGTGACCGCGACGGTGCCGCCCTCCGTGGCCAATGCGCCATATTTGGCGGCGTTCGTCGCCATCTCGTGGAAGACAAGGGCGAGGCCGGGCACCGTCTGCCCGCCGACCGCGACATCCGGGCCACTGAGCGAAGTGCGCTCATCCTCCGCTCCGTGCGTGTAGGCGGCCAGCAGCGTTTCAAGCAACAGACGCAGAGTCGTTGGAGCGCCGCTCCCGTCGTAGGCGTCCGCATGCCGCAAGGTCAGATCGTGCGCGCGCGACAGCGCCGCCAGCCGGAGGCGGACGGCTTCGGCCATCGCTTGCGCCGATTCGGCATGCCGCGCGCTAATGGTGACGATCGCGGCGGCGAGCGAGAAGAGATTCTTGACGCGGTGGTTCATCTCGCGGATGAGCAGCCTCCCCTGCTCCTCGACTCGCTTCCGCTCGGTGATGTCGCGCGCGATCTTTGAGGCGCCGATGACCTTGCCCTCGGCGTCTCTGATCGGTGACACTGTGAGCGAGATATCGATCAGCGAGCCGTCCTTGTGCTGGCGGACCGTCTCATAATGGTCGACGCGGTCGCCGCGGCGGATGCGGTCGAGGATTTCGGGCTCTTCGTTGTGCCGGCCAGGCGGGATCAGCATCATGATCGGATTGCCGACAGCCTCTTCCGCCGAGTAGCCGAAAAGCCGCTCGGCGCCCCGGTTCCAGGTGGCGATGATGCCGTTCAGGTCCTTGCTGACAATCGCGTCGCCGGACGATTCGACGATCGATGCGAGCATCTGCGCGGCGCGCTCCCCCGATCTGTGCTCGAACAGCGGTGCAGCGCCCCACGTGGAATCAGGCGGTGCCGCCGGCGCCCGCTTCCTCCCGGTGATGTCCTGGAAACAGTTGATTGCGCCGATCATCTTGCCGCCGGTATCGCACAGCGCCCCGATGTTGACGAGCGCGACGGCGCGCGTGCCGTCAGGGCGCACGATGACGACCTCCTGATCGCGCGCTGAGGCGCCGCTTTGCAGCGTTTCCGCCATCGGGCAATCGCTATGCGGAAGCGCGCGGCCGTCGAGACGGTACATCTGCAAGGAGCCGCAGAAGCGCTCCTCGGGGTCGTCGAGCCGGGGCGCACGACCCCAGAGCTCGGCGGCACGCGCATTGTAGCCGACTATGCTGCCGTCGGGTCGGCAGATGTACGCCGCCACCGGCAACAGGTCGAGCGTGCGCAGTGCATCTCCGAAGAGATCCGCGTCATCTGTCAGCGGTTCTGAGATGCTCCCGTCGAGAAGCGCTGCCATCGAGGTTCTGCACCAAAGGCCGGCGCCGATGCGGTTCCCTGGGCGCCCGTCGCCCTCGCACCGGATAGCTCAGCATAATTGATCCAAGTCTCGTTAAGAAGCTCCCCAAGAACACCTGAGTCGACGAAAAGTTGCATGGCGGGCGCCTCAGGCGACGTCGGCAGCCACCTTCATCGATTTGATCTTGTCGGGCTCGCGCGGCGGCTCGCCTTTGTTGATCTGGTCGATGTTGTCCATCCCCTCCATCACCTGGCCCCAGACCGTATATTGCTTGTTCAACCACGGCGATTCGGCGAAGCAGATGAAGAACTGGCTGTCGCCGGAATTCGGGTCCTGCGCGCGCGCCATCGAAACGGTGCCGCGCACATGGCTTTCGGGCGAGAACTCCGCCTTCAGCTTCTGGCCGGAGCCGCCGGTGCCGGTGCCTTGCGGGCAGCCGGTCTGCGCCATGAAGCCGGCGATGACACGGTGGAATTTCAAGCCGTCGTAGAAGCCCTCGCGGGCAAGCGCCTTGATTCGTGCCACATGCGCCGGCGCGAGGTCGGGGCGCATCTCGATCACGACGGAACCTTTGCTCGTATCGAGGATGAGCGTGTTTTCGGGATCCTTGATCTCAGCCATCTCTCTCTCCTGCTGCTACTGGTCCGCCTCGACCTTCATGCTGATGATCTTGTCAGGGTTCACGACCATGCCGTTGGCGGCGACCGAGCCCTTCTTCAGGGCGTCGACGGCCTGCATGCCGCTCACCACCTCTCCAAGCACCGTGTATTTGCCGTTCAGGCCGGGAGCATCACCGTACATGATGAAGAACTGCGAGTTGGCGCTGTCCGGGTCCTGTGCCCGCGCCATGCCGACGATGCCGCGTGTGAAGGGGACGTTGGAGAATTCCGCCTTCAGGTCCGGGAGGTCGGAGCCGCCCATGCCGGTGCCGGTCGGGTCGCCGGTCTGCGCCATGAAGCCGGCGATGACGCGGTGGAAGACGACACCATTGTAGAAGCCGCGGCGCGTCAGCACCTTCAGCCGCTCCACGTGATTGGGCGCCAGGTCCGGTCGAAGCTTGATCGTCACGGTGCCGCCCGAAAGCTGCATGATCAGCGTGTTTTCCGGATCGGGCTCTGCTGCCGAAGCGGACGTTGCAAGAAAGAGAAGACCGGCCAGGAGTGCGGCCGCGAGCTTGCCGAGAACCATGCGGTATCCTTCTTTGATGAGCCTTCCGGTATGTTCCGCCGCGGTCGGGGCTTCAATCGACAGTGAGCAGCCCCGCCTTGATGCGCGTGGCGACGGCGGCGGGCACGAACGGCTCGATGTCGCCGCCCATCTGCGCGATCTGGCGGACAAGCGTGGCGGTGATGTGGCGCGCTTCCGGGCTTGCCGGCAGGAACACCGTCTGCAGCCACGGCGCCATGGTGGAGTTCATGCCCGCCATCTGCATCTCGTAGTCGAGGTCCGTCCCATCGCGGAGGCCGCGGATCAGAAGCGTCGCGCCGACCTCGCGCGCGAAGTCGACGACCAGGTTGTCGAAGGTGCAGGCTTCGACCGCGACGCCGGTGGTCTCGCCCATCGGGACGAGCACCCGTTCGATCAGCTCCAGCCGGTCGTCGACCGAAAGCATCGGTTCCTTCGACGGATGCACGCCGACCGCTACGATAAGCTTGTCGCAGAGGCAGAAAGCCGCCTCGACCAAATCTATATGGCCGTTGGTGAGCGGGTCGAAGCTGCCCGGATAGAGCGCGGTGCGGTCCATTTCAGCGGCTTAGCGGCTTCCCGGAGGAGAGGCAACGACGCTGCGGCGACGGCGGCTTTTCCCGCCCTTCGTTGCCGTCCGTCCGGTCTTGGCCAGGGCGACCGGCTTCGGCCTGATCCGGACCGCGCGGCCGTCGGTCTGGTCGACGTCGAAGGCGCCGGTCTTCTTGACCAGGTCGCTCAGCTTGCGGCAGCCGTAGCTGCGCGGGTCGAAGTCGGAGGCGATGTTCGCGAGCAGCTTGCCGGTCGCCGCGAGGCCGACCCAGCCGTCCTCCGTCTCAATCTGCGCGATCGCCTTGTTGAGGATCGGTACCGCCGCGCTCAAAGGCTGCAGAGACTTGCCGGAGCGCGCTTCATCCGGCGATGCGACAGGCGCGTCGGGCAGAAGGTTCTCGGTGTAGATGAACCGCCGGCAGGCCTGCCGGAAACTCTCCGGCGTCTTCTGCTCGCCGAAGCCGTAGACGTCCGCGCCCTGCTCGCGCAGACGCGACGCGAGGCGCGTGAAATCGCTGTCGGAGGAGACCAGACAGAAGCCGTCGAAGCGTCCGCTGTGAAGAAGGTCCATCGCATCGATCACGAGCGCGATGTCGGATGCGTTCTTGCCCGCCGTGTAGGCGAACTGCTGGTAGGGATCGATCGCGAATTTCTGCAGGATGTTCGCCCACGACTTCATGCGCGGGCTGGAAAAGTCCCCGTAGATGCGCCGGACGCTGGCCTCGCCAAACTTCGCGACCTCCTCGAAAAGCCCGGCCGCGATGCGCGGCGACGTGTTGTCCGCGTCGATCAGGACCGCAAACCGCGGCAGTCGACCTTCGTCCGGCATCTTCCGCCCTCCCGTGATCCTGCCCGCGGGCACGCGCTTCGAAGAGCCTACGGGCCGTCCCTACCCCATGGCGCCGCCATCGCCGGAGCCGCCGAAATCGCCCGATCCATCATCCGGCGATACGTCGCCGGCCGCACCAGCTTCGTCGCCCTCTTCCTCTTCGCCGTTCGGGTCGGGGATGTGCTCGACGGAGACGACCTTTTCGTCCTCCTCGGTGTCGAAAAGGATCACGCCCTGCGTGCTTCGGCTGGTGATGCGGATCGGCTTGTCGCCGCCGACCGGCATGCGGATCGTCTTGCCGGCGTCGGTGACGAGCATGATCTGGTCCTCGTCGTCGACCGGGAAGGAGGCGACGAGGTCGCCGTTCCGCTCGTTGACCGCCATCGCCACGATGCCCTTCCCGCCGCGCCGCGTGATGCGGTACTCGAAGGACGATGTGCGCTTGCCGTAGCCGTGCTCGGAGACGGTCAGGATCATCTGCTCGGCGGCGCTCATCTCCGCATAGCGCTCCTGCGCGAGCTCGCCGCCATTCGCCGACGCTTCCTCGTCCGGCTCGGCACCGTTCCCGTCGGTCTCCTCGGCGGCCTCGCCTTCGCCGCGGACGGCACGGCTCATCTTAAGATATGCCGAGCGCTCGGCGGGTGTCGCTTCGAAGTGATGCAGCACTGCCATCGAGATGATACTGTCGCCGTCTTCGAGATTGATGCCGCGCACGCCGACGGAGTTGCGGCCGGCGAAGACGCGCACCTCCGGCACCGGGAAGCGGATGCACTGGCCCTGTGCGCTGGTGAGGGCGACGTCATCGGCCTCGGTGCAGGTCTCGACTGAAAGGATGCCCTCGCCCTCGCCGAGCTTCATGGCGATGATGCCGGAGCGGCGGACATCGGCGAAGTCGGAGAGCTTGTTGCGCCGCACCGTGCCGCCGGTCGTCGCAAACATCACGTCGAGCTGATCCCAGCTCGCTTCGTCCTCGGGCAGCGGCATGATCGTGGTGATGCGCTCGCCCGCTTCGAGCGGTAAGAGGTTGATCAGCGCCTTGCCGCGCGCCTGCGGTGCCGCGAGCGGCAGCCGCCAGACCTTCTCCTTGTAGACCTGGCCGCGCGAAGAGAAGAAAAGCACCGGCGTGTGCGTATTCGCCACGAAGAGCTTGGTGACGAAATCCTCTTCGCGCGTGGTCATTCCGGAGCGGCCTTTGCCGCCGCGCCGCTGCGCGCGATATTCGGAAAGCGCCACGCGCTTGATGTAGCCGGCGTGACTGACGGTGACGACCATGTCCTCGCGCTGGATCAGGTCCTCGTCTTCAAGCTCCGGTCCGCCCTCGGCGATCTCGGTCTTGCGCGGCGTCGCGAACTCGCCGCGGACCGCCGTCAGCTCATCCTTCACGATCGTCTGGATGCGCGCGCGGGAAGCCAGAATGTCCAGGTGGTCGCGGATTTCGGCGGCAAGCTTCTCAAGCTCGCCGGCGATCTCGTCGCGCCCGAGCGCGGTCAGCCGCTGCAGGCGGAGGTCGAGGATGGCGCGTGCCTGCTCTTCTGAAAGCCGATAGGTGCCGTCGCTCGCAATCATGTGACGCGGATCGGCAATGAGCTGGATCAGCGACTCGATATCGCGCGCCGGCCAGTGCCGCTCCATCAGTTGCTCGCGCGCCACCTGCGGGTCCTTGGCCGCGCGGATCAGCGCGATCACCTCGTCGATATTGGCGACCGCGGTGGCGAGCCCGACCAGCACATGTGCGCGGTCGCGCGCCTTGCCGAGCAGGAACTTGGTGCGCCGGCCGACCACCGTCTCGCGGAAGGCGATGAAGCTCGTCAGCACGTCCTTGAGGTTCATCACCTCAGGTCGCCCGCCGTTCAGCGCCACCATGTTGACGCCGAAGTTCGTCTGCAGCGGAGTGAAGCGGTAGAGCTGGTTCAGCACCACGTCGCCGACCGCGTCGCGCTTCAGCTCGATGACGACGCGGATGCCGTCGCGGTCGGACTCGTCGCGGATGTCGGCGATCCCTTCGATGCGCTTGTCGCGCACCAGCTCCGCCATCTTCTCCTGCATCGCCGCCTTGTTCACCTGAAACGGGATCTCGGTGATGACGATCGCTTCGCGGTCCTTGCGGATGGTCTCGATATGTGCCCTGCCGCGCATGATGATCGAGCCGCGCCCGGTGGCGAAGGCGGAGCGGATGCCGGCATTGCCGAGGATGATGGCGCCCGTCGGGAAGTCGGGCCCGTGCATGAATTGCATCAGCGCGGTCAGATCGAGGCGCGGATCGTCGATCAGCGCGATCGTCGCGTCGATCACCTCGCCGAGATTGTGCGGCGGGATGTTGGTCGCCATGCCGACGGCGATGCCGCCGCCGCCGTTGACGAGAAGGTTCGGGAACTTTGCCGGCAGAACGGTCGGTTCCTGCTTGGAATCGTCATAATTGTTGCGGAAGTCGACGGTGTTCTTGTCGAGATCGTCGAGCATCGAGTGCGCGACCTTCTCGAGCCGGACCTCCGTGTAGCGCATCGCCGCCGGCGGATCGTTGTCGATCGAGCCGAAGTTGCCCTGCCCGTCGATGAGCGGCAGGCGCATGGAAAAGTCCTGCGCCATGCGCACCAGCGCGTCGTATATCGCCTGGTCGCCATGCGGGTGGTACTTGCCCATCACCTCGCCGACGACGCCCGCCGATTTTCGGTAGGGCTTGTTCCAGTCGTTCCCCATCTCGTGCATGGCGTAGAGGATGCGGCGGTGGACAGGCTTCAGCCCGTCGTTCACGTCGGGGAGCGCGCGGCTGACGATCACGCTCATCGCGTAATCGACATAGGAGCGCCGCATCTCGTCTGAGATCGAGATCGGTCTGATGTCGCCGTCGCGGTCGGAGGGCGGCGTTTTGCTTTCGTCTGCCAAGGGAAGAATCGACTTTTTCGAAGGTGGTGCCTGTCTAGCCTATCTAGGCATGGAGCGCCACTCCTTCCAGAGGGAATAAATCAAATGAAAACAGATACTTATGAAACGGCTTTGGATGAATTGCCCGGCCTCTCGCCAGGGCCCGCGAAAAGCCATGACTCCGGCCTTAGCGCGGCCTCGATCCGGTGCTGCCAGGCCGGCGATTTCGGCAGCAGAAAACAGCCGTCGCGCTCCCCCGTCACCGGGTCCTCGCCGAAATAGGCGATGACCGGCTGCTCCGGGATGTATCGCGCGAAGCGCTCCGAAATGTCGGCGCCGTAGACGCGAAAATGCCCGTGCTTCTCCGGCTTCGCGAACCCCCAATCGCGCGTCTTTTCCTCGCGGAAGGGATCGGGCACGACGAGATAGAGGAGCCCGTCCGGCGCCGTGATCCTCAAGAGCTCGTGCAGCGCCGCGCGGTCGTCGGCGACGTGCTCGAGCACATGCGAGCAGGCGACCAGGCCATAGGCGCCGTCTGGCCGGTCGATCGCCTGGATGTCAAGGCTCTCACCCTCGCCGTAGACGGAAAGCTCGAAGCGCCGGAACCAGTTCGGGTCGAGCGTCGGGTCGGGGCTGAACTGGATGGCGTCGAGTGCGCCGAAGTCGGCGGTGCCGAGCCGGTCGAACATCATCCGGAAGATGCGGTGCCGCTCCAGCGATCGGCAGCCTGCGCAGCGTGGAAGCTCGCCGTTCGGCGCCATCCGCCCCTTCGGACCGGGCTCGAAGGTTGTCGACCCGCAGATCGGACATGCAGTGAGGGGGTGTTCAGCCGCCATGGCTGCGTTATTGCCTTATACGGCCCCGAAAGTGCAAACCTGTGGGCATGGGCGATCTTGCCGCGCCACGATTCCCCGCGCCCTTCGCCTCGCCGGTGATACGGGGGCAACGACCGCGGGTCCCGGATGCTTGAGCACGCGCTTTCCTCCTTCGTGACGCTCTTCGTCACCATCGACCCGCCCGGACTCGCGCCGCTCTTCCTGGCGCTGACGGCGGGGATGAGCCGGGCTGAGCGGGCGCAGGTGGCAATGCGCGCGACGCTGACCGCGTTCGGCGTTCTCGTCCTCTTCGCGGTGGCGGGGCTCGGCATCCTCTCCGTCTTCGGCATCACCATCCACGCCTTCCGCATCGCCGGCGGCGTGCTGCTCTTCTTCATCGCCTTCGAGATGATCTTCGAGAAGCGCCAGGAGCGGCACGAAAAGAGCGCCGAGCGCGCGCGCACCGCCGATCAGATAAGGTCGATCGCCGTCTTTCCGCTCGCCATCCCGCTGATCTCGGGGCCGGGCGCGATCTCCGCGACGATCCTCCTCTCCGGCACCTACGCGGATATTCCGGAGCGGCTGGTGCTGATCGCGATCGTGGCGGCGAATATCGCCGTCGCCTGGGCGGTCTTCTTCGTGGCGGACCGCCTCGACCATTTCCTCGGCGAGACCGGCCGCGTCGTGCTCTCGCGCCTCCTCGGGCTGATCCTCGCGGCCCTTGCCGTGCAGTTCGTCGCCGACGGGGTGCTTGCCTTCGCGAAGGGCAGCTAGACGCCCGCCTTGGCGCCGCCGTTCGTCCCTCGCTTGGCGATCTGATAGGTCAGCGCCCGCGCGATGCAATGCCGGAGCTCGGCCATCGGCAGCGGATCGGCCGCATCGAGAACGATGCTTCGGTTTCCTTCAAAGCGGAGCGCGTCACCGTAAAGCTCGCGAAAAGAGCCGACGAGATCGGTGTGACATGTGAAGAACAGGGCGTAGCGCGTTTCATCGCCCTTGATCGCGTCGATCCGGATCGTGCTGCCGCTCTTCGTCTCCGCTGTGAGATAGCTCGGCTGGCCCCATTTCAGCGTCTCCTGCAACGCCCCGACGCCATCGGTCCGGGCCGCGGTGTCGAATATCAGCTTGCGAAGCGCCAGCAGCTTCTTGCGCACGGCGCGCGGGTAGGCGTCGAAAACCGCCGCGACGCGCTCATCCTTGAACGCCGTTGTCTTCCGGACGCCTTGCCGGCGGCCGGAAGCCGCGGCCATCGGCTCGGCGCCTGAAGCTCACGGCCTCCTAGAACGGGATCTCGTCGTCCATCTCCTCCGACATCGAGGAGCTTCCCCGACCGTTCCGCTCCATCGGGCCGGAACTGCCGAAATCCGCGCCGCGGCCGCTGCGGTCGCCGGCATTGTCGCCGCCGCCCTCTCCGCGCCTGTCGAGCATCTGCAATTCGCCGCGGAAGCGCTGCAGCACCACCTCCGTCGCGTAGCGCTTCTGGCCGGACTGGTCCTCCCACTGGCGGGTCTGCAGCTGGCCCTCGATATAAACCTTCGAGCCCTTCTTCAGGTACTGCTCCGCCACCTTGGCGAGATTCTCGTTGAAGATGACGACGGTGTGCCACTCCGTCTTCTCCCGCCGCTCGCCGGAATTCTTGTCGCGCCAGCTCTCCGACGTGGCGATCCGCATGTTCACCACCGGATCGCCGGAGGGAAGCCGCCTGATTTCCGGATCCTGGCCGAGATTGCCGACCAGGATCACCTTGTTGACGCTGCCTGCCATGATCGCCTCCGTCGCCTGTATGGGCGTTGTTTGGCTCGTGTCGGGTGGCTTTCCCACATCCCGCCGCCCCGCCGCAAACATCAGCTTGATCGATACCGATGTTCACTGTATGTTCATGGCATTGAATCGTCAAGTGCGCACGGCATTGGTGGCACGCCGGTTGCGAAGCGTCGTGACCGGATGCACCTGCCACGCGCCAAGACGTCTCGGAAGATCGCCGTCAATGGAACTTGAGAACGATATAGGTGTAGGTCGGTCCGAGAGGGTACGTGTCGACGGTGTACGTGTAGTCCGCGAGGTAGTGGTGCGATGGCGTCCGCAGTCCGATCCCATAGGTCACCACGCCTTCGAACTGGCCGACATTCTTGATGTCCTTGACGGCGATTCTGGGCAGCGTGAACTGATGCTTGATCGTGCAGGTCCAGACGATGCCCTGGAACTGCACCTGCATGAGATGCCATCCGGCGACCGTTATCGCCTGGCCGCTCGCATCGTGGATGAAGGGGCCGGTGTGCGTGGTGACGGTGTAGACCGGGACCGTCGCGGGCAACCGCGTCGGCGATATGTATTTGAAGATCACGTATTCGTAGCTTCCGATCCTCGTATTCCTGACGACCCGGATCGAACCGGGGTCCGTGCAAGAAGCGGCGAAAGAGCTCGACGTCATTGCCATCAGTGCGGCGAAGACAAAGACCGGCAAGAGTCGGGACATGACCAAGCCTCCCAGGTGAACCCGTTTTGGTTGTATTGATGTCTTTGTATCAGTGTCTTTGGTTGAAATGAAGCGCAATCCTCCGCCTTCGACGGAGCTTCGAAGCGGCTGAGGGTTTGTCCACCGGGAGCAGGACCGTCTTCTGATCTCTCCGCGCCGCCAACGGAAGGAATGCCGCAATGGACCAACGCATGAGCCTGGTGACGCTCGGCGTCGCCGATCTTGAGCGCTCGCTGAAGTTCTACGAGGCGCTCGGCTGGAAGCGCGGCAACGCCAATCCGTCGGTGGTGTTCTTCCAGTTGAACGGCATGATCCTGGCGCTCTGGTCGCGCACGGCGCTCGCCGAGGACGCCGGCCTGCCGCCGAACGAGCGCGGCTTCGGCGGCATCACGCTCGCCTACAATGCGCCCTCCAAGGCGGACGTCGATGCGGTGATGGCGGAGGCCGAGCGTGCCGGCGCGCGCATCCTGAAACCGGCGAAGGACGCCTTCTGGGGCGGCTATACGGGCTACTTCGCCGATCCCGACGGCCATCCCTGGGAGGTTGCGTGGAACCCCGAATGGACCGTCACCGAGAACGGCGAGACGCGGCTCGGCAAGGCTTGAGCCGAACTATCTGTGTCTAGACCGGAAAAGTCTGCCGCCGACGGCTAGCGCCGGCCTCCCGCCACATCGTAGCGTGACAGGCGAAGCGGGCTCCTCCCAGTCCGCCGCAGTCTAAGAAGACGATTCGGGAAGGCGATGGTGTCTCTGCATAAGAATGGCCGCGCGAACGGCAGCGGCAAGACGAACGGCGCGAAGCGCGACGCTCCGCGCCTGCAGTACAATTGCGCCAACTGCCCCGGCTATTGCTGCTCTTACCCAGTGATCAGCCTCACCAAATACGACGTCGAGCGGCTGGCCAAGCACTTCGGGCTGACGCCGGAGGTCGCCGAGAAGCGCTTCACCAAACGCGCGCACGGCCACAAGCGCATCATGCGGCGCAAGAAGGACGACTATTTCCACATGATCTGCCAGTTCTTCGATACGGAGAAGCGGCGCTGCACGGTCTATTCCGCGCGGCCCGGCGTCTGCCGGGCGTTCCCCGGCAGCGGGCGCTGCGGCTACTACGACTTCCTCGCCTTCGAGCGACGCGCGCAGGAGGATCCGGAGTTCATCGCGCTGACGGATAATCGCTGAGCCGCGGACTGCGAGGCAATCCGCGGGCTCCGGGTGCCTTCGTCTCAGCCTGTCCGCTGCGCCAGGAGGATCCAGTCCCACGGGCCTTTGGGGCCGGATCGCGGTCGCGCGAAGCCCTCGCGCGACCAGGGCGCGACGATCCGCCTGATGCGCTTCACGCTGAGACCGTAGTGCGGAACGAGCGTGGCCAGCTCGTCGCGCCGGTAATATTTCTGCGTGCTTCCTTCCGCCTCGACCAGCCCGTTTTCCCGCATCGTCGATTTGACGCCGTCCGCTCCGCGGCGGACATGATCTTGCACCATCGTCTCCGATTCAAGCGACGGAACGACGACGAGCACGTGGCCTGCGGGCCTGGTGACCGCCTTGACGCTCGCCCACTGCGCGTTCCTGACCGCGGTGCTCGCCGACGTAATGACGTTCAGGCAAACGGTCAGGTCGGCGGCGGCAGGCCCGATGCGCTTCGCCGCGCGGGCCACATCCATTGTCAGCCAGTCGACATTGTCGAAGGCGGCGCAGCGCTGCTTGGCGCGCGCGATCGTCTTCGGCGCATATTCGACAGCGACGATCCTGTTGAAGCGGCGCCCGAACCGCTTGATGAAGCTGCCGATGCCGCAGCCGAGATCGACGAGCACTGAGGACTTCGCCGACGGCCGCGTCGCATTCACGAAATGCCGCAGCTGATCGTTGGTCTCGTCGGCCGTGACATCGCAGACGAACTCTTCGAAGTCGTCGGCAAGCCCGTTCCACTCGGCCCGGTCCATGCACGAATCTCCTGTTTCGGAGAGTCTAAGGGATTGGCGGGGCAAGGGAAACCGCAGGCGGTCGCGCTTGACTTGCGCGCGCTTCGGTTGCATCGCGATGCGCATGAAAGTGCCTCTCACGATCCGCCTGCCGAGCGAACTCATGCAGCAAGCACGCCGCATGGCGGTGGTGGAGCGCCGCACTCTCACCTCCGTCATCGAAGAGGCGCTCCGGGCGGTCACCGAGGAAGAGCAGCCGGCGCCTGCGGCGAGGAAATAAGCCCTCGCGCGCAGGTGCAAACACCCGTCCGCCCGCTTAAATCTGGGTGACATTCCGCACGATCGTTCTTATTATGTTCCGATCTCCGGCTGGCGCTCGGCCGGGAAACGGACGGGCCTGGGCATGGATTCCTCCGCCACGATCTGCACGCGGATCTCAACTCCTTCTATGCCTCGGTCGAGCAGCTCTTCGATCCGTCGCTGAGGGGCAAGCCGATCGCGGTTGGCGGCGGCGTGGTACTCGCCGCGTCCTACGAGGCGAAGGCGTTCGGCGTCCACGGCGGGATGAACGGCCGGCGCGCACGCGCGCTTTGCCCTGACCTGATCTTCGTCGGCGGGCACTTCAAGGACTATCAGCGGCTGGGCGACGCGGCGATCCGCATCGTGGGCGACTTCACGCCGCTCATTGAGCGCATCTCGATCGACGAGGCCTTCGCCGATGTCGCCGGCTGCACGCGGCTCTTCGGCGAGCCGGTCGTAATCGCCAAGTCCATCCGCACGCGCGTGCGCGACGAGCTTGGCCTGCCGATCTCGATCGGCGTGGCGCGCACCAAGCATCTGGCGAAGATCGCCTCGCAGGTCGCCAAGCCCGACGGTCTCCTCCTCGTCGATCCGGCGAGCGAGCTTGAATTCCTGCACGACCTTCCGGTCGGGCTGATGTGGGGCGTCGGCCCGGCGACGGAAGTGCGCCTTGCACGCGAGGGCGTGCGGACGATTGGCGATCTTGCGGCGCGCCGGCCCGAGGCGCTGCAGCGCCTGCTTGGCCGCGCGCTGGGCGAGAAGCTTGCCGCGCTCGCCTGGAACCGCGATCCGCGCGCGATCCGGACGCACCGCCGCGCACAATCCGCCGGCGCACAGTCGGCGCTCGGGCGCAGGCCCGCGGCGGAGAGCGTCATCCGCCCAGCGCTTTATCACCTCGCCGACCGGATTGGCAGCCGCCTCCGCGCCAAGGCACGGCTCGGCCGCACGGTGACGGTGCGCGTGCGCTTTGCCAACCTTCGCTCGGTCACGCATTCGCTCACCCTCGCCGCGCCGATCTCCACGACGGCGACGCTCGCCGAGATTGCCGAAGACCTCGTGGGCGCGGTGCTCGCGGATCATCCGGGCGAGGAAACGCTCTCGCTTCTGGCGATCTCCGTCTCCAATCTGGGCACGGAAGAATGCCTGCAGCTCGACCTGCCGCTCGGGCTCGACGACGAGAAGCGCAGTCCCGGCTCGAGAAAGGGCGCGGCGCGCGTCCGCGCCGACCGCGCAATCGACAAGATCCGAGACCGTTTCGGCTGGGACGCCGTCAGCTACGGCGCGCTGCTCCTCGGCGGGCCGCGCTCCGTTCCCGATGGCTTCCGCGAGCTCGCCGAGAAGGAGCTTTGATCCCGCGTCGAGACACCCTTCCCGCTGAAGCGCAGCAACGCCCGCGCGCCGCCACCAATTCGGACAAAACCGCGCCGGAGAGACGGCCGCGTGCAGCTTGCTTCGGAGCGCACGCTGAGCGTAGGAGAAGCAAAGTCCTCTGTTCCGTGTCCTCACCCGCCCCGATGCTCCGCGCGTTCTTCACGCCTGCCCGCCTGGTCATGGCGGTCTTCTTCATGCAGGCGATGGCGCTCGCGAACTGGGCCCCGCGCATTCCCGATATGCAGGCGCGGCTGGGGCTGACGCCGGGCGAACTGGCGATCGCGCTGCTCGGCCTGCCGGTCGGCAGCCTCCTCGCGCTCCTCTCCTCCGGGCCGCTGATCGAAAGGATCACCGCCCGGCGGACGATCGCCCTTGGCTTGCTCCTCTATCTCGCCTTCCTGCCGCTCGCGGGCCTGGCCTGGAGCCTTGCGTCGCTCTTCGGCGCGCTCTTCGTGATCGGTGTGTTCTCGCCGCTGGTCGACGTCGCCATGAACGTCGAGGCAGCGCGCATCCAGCAGAGCCTCGATCGCCCGATCATGAGCACCTGCCATGCGTTCTGGAGCACCGGATCGGTGGCCGGCGCGCTCATTGGCTCGGCCTTCGCCTATGGCCGCGTTCCGACGCACTGGCATCTCCTGATCGTCGCGGTCGTGTCGGTGCCGGTCGCGGTCACCGTCGGCCGCGCGCTGCCGGTCCTCGAACGGCTGCCGCCGGCGAAAGTCGGCAGGCGGCTTCCCTTCGCGCTTCCGTCCGTCGGCATGATCGGCCTCGTCCTCTTCGCATTCGGCGCGGTCATGGGCGAGGTCGCCGCCAGGAACTGGAGCGCGGTCTATCTCCGCGACGTGATCCTCGCCTCGCCGGGCGCGGCGGGGCTCGGCTATGCGGCATTCTCGCTGTTCATGGCGGGCGGCCGCTTTCTCGGCGACTGGGCGACGCACCGCTTCGGGCCGGTCAGGGTGGCGCGCTGGTGCACGTCGCTCGCCGTCGCGGGCATGGTGCTTGTCGTCGTCGGCAGCAATCTCGCGGTCGTGGTCACCGGCTTCGCCGCACTCGGCTTCGGCATGGCGCTCGTCTATCCGCTCTCGGTGACTGCGGCCGGCCTGCGCGGCGACCGGCCGGCGGCGCTGAACGTGGGTGCGCTCTCGCTCGGCGCCTTCGCGGCCTTCATGGTCGGCCCGCCGATCACCGGCTTCGTCGCCGACGCGTGGGGGCTCCGCGCCGGGCTTGCGACGATCGTGCCGATCATAGCGCTCAGCGCCGTCCTCGCCGGCGAATTGCAGCGCCGCCCGCGCCTGAAGCCGGCGCCGACCCCCGCGGAGTAAGCCTCGCCAACGCGGCGCCGGCTCACCGCCACCCGAGCCCCGGCGCGACGTGCTTCAGAATGCTCTCGAGGACGTGGGCATTGTAGTCGACGCCGAGCTGGTTCGGCACCGTCAGGAGCAGCGTGTCCGCCTCGGCGATCGCCTCATCGCCCTTCAGCTCGTCGATCAGCTTGTCCGGCTCGGCGGCGTAGCTCTTGCCGAAGATCGCCCGCGTGTTCTCGTCGATCATGCCGATCTGGTCCCGGCTCTCGCGATCCCTTCCGAAATACATGCGGTCGCGATCGTCGACGAGCGCGAAGATCGAGCGGCTGACGGAGACGCGCGGGCTCCGCTGATGCCCGGCCGCCGTCCAGGCTTCGCGGTAGGCGCGGATCTGCTTCGCCTGCTGGATATGGAACGGCTCGCCGCCCTCGTCGAATTTCAGCGTTGACGACTGCAAATTCATGCCGAGCTTCGCCGCCCATTCCGCCGTGGCGTTGGTGGCGGCGCCCCACCAGATTCGTTCGCGCAGGCCCTCCGAGTGCGGCTCGACGCGCAGGAGCCCCGGCGGGTTCGGAAACATCGGCCGCGGGTTCGGCTCGGCAAAACCCTCGCCGCGCAGCACGTCCAGAAACACCTCCGCGTGCTGCCGCGCCATGTCGGCGTCGCTCATGCCCTCCGGCGGCACGTAGCCGAAGGTCCGAAAACCGTCGATCACCTGCTCAGGCGAGCCGCGCGAAATGCCGAGCTGCAGGCGGCCGCCGGCGATCAGGTCGGCGGCGCCGGCATCCTCCGCCATATAGAGCGGGTTCTCGTAGCGCATGTCGATGACCGCGGTGCCGAGCTCGATCCGCTTGGTGCGCGCGCCGCAGGCCGCGAGCAGCGGGAACGGCGAGCCGAGCTGGCGCGCAAAATGATGCACCCGGAAATACGCCCCGTCGGCGCCCACCTCTTCCGCCGCGACCGCCAGCTCGATCGATTGCAACAGCGCGTCCGACGCCGTCCGCACCTGCGATTGCGGCGACGGGGTCCAGTGCCCGAAGGAGAGAAAGCCGATGCGTTTCATTGTTTACCTGTGTTAGCTGCCAATTGCGCGGCGAAAGCCCGCTTGTAGGCGGGCCGCGCTTCGCCACGGGCGACGTAGGCGGCGAGGTCCGGAAATTCCGCCAGAATGCCGGACGGTTTCAGCCTCTGCAGCACATGCACCATCATCAGGTCGCCCGCGCTAAAACGCCCGTCGAGCCAGTCGGCATCGCCCCCGCCTTCGCCGAGGCTTCGGCGGGCAAGGTGAGCGGAAAGCTGGCGCAGCCGGTCGCGGACGCGATCCACGACAAGAGGCATGCGCTCAGCGGACCAGGACTTGTCGCCCTCCAGGAGCTTGGCGTTTGCAAATTCAAGGATCGGCGGCTCCACCGTGCTCAGCGCGGCGAACATCCATGTGATCGCCCGCGCCCGGGCGTTCGCATCGTCGGGTAAGAGGCCCGCATGGCGCTCCGCGATATGGAGCACGATCGACCCCGTTTCGAACAGCGCGAGATCGCCGTCCTCGTAGGTCGGAATCTGCCCGAACGGATGCAGCGCCAAGTGTGCGGGCTGCTTCAGAGCGCTGAAAGAAACACCACGAACCTCGTAGGGCTGCCCCACTTCCTCCAGCGCCCAGCGAACGCGCGTATCGCGCGCCAGCCCGCTGCCGCCATCGGGCGAGCGCTCAAAGGCGGTGATGGTGGGGGTCATCGTAAGGCTCCAGGTGAGTGTGTGACGCGCCCTCCGCCGCGAGGGCGAGTGTGATCGATTGCAGGAGAGTATCGGAGGCCGAGCGTACTTGCGATTGGGGCGAAGGGGTCCAATGACCGAAGGAGAGAAAGCCGATGCGTTTCATGGGCGGGCTATTGGAACGAGGTCTGACTTCACCCGTTCCTTATCACCCGCAAACCGGCGATGCCGAGGGAGGTAGTTCGGGTACGTAAGGCGCCCCTGTTCCATTACGTAGGGCATCGATTGCCGGAGTTCAGCGCAGCAGCATAGCCAAGTCGCCTATAGCTTCGCAGGGCGACCGTAAGCGGTTTCCTTGTGCTCCAAATCGTTCTCGATATTGTTCAGGTTCAACGTCCGGCTTACGCCAGTAATGCGCTCCACACCGCTCAGTGTGGCGTTGTCAATTAGAATGCGGCGATTGGTGCTCATGTGAAAATCGGTCCAAGCGTGCCACTGATAACCTGAGGGGTTCGGAGCGTATGGTCTGGCCATTCAAGAAGCGAGTGGATTCCACTGCCCTAAAGGTCGCGGCATCCAACGCAGTCCGTGCAGTTATGGATCAAGTTCAGACCGTTCGTGAGACACTAAGCTCGGAGAGCGCGACTTCAGTCGACAATCTTCGGAACATCAACGGCCTTATTTCGGGATACGCACTTGGGGTCGCGTCGGCCGACCTCCTGAGAGTCGGCGCGATGTCGGAGCATGCCGAAGAGCCTCTCGCCAACGCCATACAAGCCGAATTTGCGCGGCACGGCGAAAACATTCACATCTGGAAGCACGCGGAGCATCGATCGTTCGCCTTCGAGTTTGGGACCAAAGCAGGCGGCCAAGAAGCGACCAACCGGCTGCATAACGCAAATCTTTGGGAGCAGAACGGTTCTTGCTTCGGATTGCTCCGTGATGTTCTCATCATTGTAGGTGACGCACTGTCCGTCATCAGAGATTTTGAGACAGCGAGCGGCGTCATTTAAGGGAGGCTCTGGCTCGTCTGGTTGGTGATGTTATGCGGCCTGCCGGTGATGCAGCAAGCGGCGGTTTGCGATGGTCTGTCGTTTGATCCTTTCGCGTTCGATGAGGATGGTCTGGCCGCGCCCGAAGTAGACGTCGGCCGGCGTGAGGTTGCCGAGGCTCTCGTGGTAGCGCAGGTGATTGTAGTGGGCGACGAAGGCGGCGATCTGGGCTTCGAGGTCGCCGGGCAGGTAGTAGTTCTCGAGCAGGATGCGGTTCTTCAGCGTCTGGTGCCAGCGCTCGATCTTGCCCTGGGTCATGGGATGATAGGGAGCGCCGCGGACATGCTCCATGTCCTTTCCGTCGAGCCATTTGGCGAGGTCCGCGGAGACGTAGCTGGAGCCGTTGTCCGACAGGAGCCGCGGCCGGTGAACGACCTGGCCTGATCCAGCCCGGAAGCCTTCAGCGCCAGGTCGAGCGTGGCGGTGACGTCCTCGGCCTTCATCGTCGTGCACAGCTTCCAGGCGATGATGTAGCGCGAGAAGTCGTCGAGCACGCTCGACAGATAGAACCAGCCCCAGCCGATGACCTTCAGATAGGTGAAGTCGGTCTGCCAGAGCTGGTTGGGCGCCGTGGTCTTGTCCTTGAACTCGTCGGCCGCCTTGATGACGATGTAGGCCGGGCTGGCGATCAGGTCGTGCGCCTTGAGCAGCCGGTAGACTGAAGCTTCTGACACAAAGTAGCCTTCCGTGTCGGTGAAGCGCACGGCCAGCTCCCGGGGCGACAGTTCCGGCTCGTCGAGCGCCAGGGTCATGATCTGCTCGCGGACGGCGTCCGGGATGCGGTTCCAGACGCGATCCGGCCGAGGCGAGCGGTCGTCGAGGGCCTCCGGCCCGCCGCTCTGATAGAGATCGTACCATCGGTAGAAGGTCGACCTGGGGATGCCGAGCTTCTCCAGCGTGCGCTTCGACCGGCAGATGCGACTGCTCGACCAGCCGGATGATCTCCAGCTTCTCGGAGGCGGGGTATCTCATGCGCCGTCCTCCCCATCCCCGATCATGCTTTTTTTGAGCAGACGGTTCTCCAGGGTGAGATCGGCCACCACCTCCTTCAGGGCGATGCCTCCCGCCGCAGATCCTTGACCTCGTCGGAGGTTGCGGCCCGCGCCGTATCGCCGGCCAGCCGCTTCTTGCCCGCCTCGAGGAAGTCCTTCGACCAGCGGTAATAGAGGTTCTGGACGATGCCTTCGCGACGGCAAAGCTCGGCGATGCTGTCCTCGCCGCGCAGGCCCTCCAGCACGATGCGGATCTTCTCTTCGGCCGAAAAATGTCGCCGCGTCGCCCGGCGAATGTCCTTCACGACCTGCTCCGCCGGCTCTCTCGCCGGCCCGGACTTCTGTCTCATCTTCGCTCCTTCCAAGGGCTACGATGAGCCAGAAATCCTCCCTTCCTCAATCCGCTGAATTTGTCTCATGGGTGCTGACGGCGGACAGTCCGGTGATCGTCTCCATTGCCGAAGAGGAAGAAGTCGCGGATGAAGTCGGCCGCGAAGCCGTCGGGGATTTTGTTCAGTCGCGCATAGTCCGCTCCTTCGATCTGTATCGTCCGCGAGTTGGTGAGCATCGCGAGGACGTCCGCGGCGCGCAGCGCCATGTAGTGCCCCTCGCCGAGCTGGATGAGCGGATAGCGGGTCCGCAGCGCGGCGAGCCTGGCGTGCGGATCGTCCATCAACGTCTCGGGTGCGATGACGGGCGGCGATGCGGTGGCGGCAACGAAATGTTGGTTCATCGTCTCGTATTCACTCTTGGTTGGATGGCCCGCGACTGGTCCCGTCGATCCCGAAACACGGGACGCCCTTCTGCTGGACGTGTTTCAGCCGGTCCCGACGACTTCGCGAGCGATTGCGGTGATGCCCGAGCCCGGGGCTCTCATAGGCGCCGGGGCTCTCATGGGCTGACGAGCGGCGCCCTACCCGGCCCGTGTTTCCGCCGTGTTTCGTTTCCAGCCAAAAGCGTTTCAGACGCGGGCGATGCCTTCTGCGTCCCGTGCTCCAAAATTGCCTTCCGGCATGTCATCCGCTCGCCGCTATCCCCGGCCGAATGTTCCTCTTTCGTTCTGGACAGCGTGCGGCGTTCGGGTCACAGTGCAGCAAGGGAATCATCCTCGCTGTCAGCAACTGTCATTTCTCTCATGAGCGACCCACGCCTCCACTTGTCTCGCGCGCGCGAAGGCCTAAGTTTGGTGAGCGGCGGGCGGCGCCGCACCTCCCTTTCGGACCGGAAGCTCATGGCAAAGGACAGGCCCTCTGCTGTTGCCCCAGTGGGCAAGGCAGTGGGAAAAGCAGCGGGCAAAGGCGCGGCCGGCGCGGGCAAGCTCATCTCCATCCGCGGCGCGCGCGAGCATAATCTCAAGAACATCGACCTCGATTTGCCGCGCGACAGCCTGATCGTGATGACCGGGCTGTCGGGCTCCGGAAAGTCCTCGCTCGCCTTCGATACGATCTACGCCGAGGGCCAGCGCCGCTACGTGGAGTCGCTCTCCGCCTATGCGCGCCAGTTTTTGGAGATGATGCAGAAGCCCGACGTCGACCAGATCGACGGGCTCTCCCCCGCGATCTCGATCGAGCAGAAGACGACGAGCCGCAACCCGCGCTCCACCGTCGGCACGGTGACTGAAATCTACGACTACATGCGGCTCCTCTTCGCCCGCGTCGGCATCCCCTACTCGCCGGCGACCGGGCTGCCGATCGAGAGCCAGACCGTCAGCCAGATGGTCGACCGCATCCTTGCATTGCCGGAGGGCACGCGCCTCTACCTCCTCGCGCCGGTGGTGCGCGGCCGCAAGGGCGAATACCGCAAGGATCTGGCCGACTACCTGAAGAAGGGCTTTCAGCGCGCCAAGATCGACGGGAAATTCACCGAAATCGCCGAAGCGCCGGCGCTCGACAAGAAGCTCAAGCACGACATCGACATCGTCGTCGACCGCGTGGTCGTGCGCGCCGATATCGCGGCCCGCCTTGCCGATTCGCTGGAGACGGCGCTCAAGATCGCCGACGGCATCGCGCTCGCCGAGCTCGCCGACAAGCCGCTCCCGAAGAGCGCCACCGCCGGCGAGCACGTCAACATGTCGAAGAACGAGACGCATGAGCGGATCGTCTTCTCGGAGAAATTCGCCTGCCCGGTCTCCGGCTTCACCATTCCGGAGATCGAGCCGCGGCTCTTCTCCTTCAACAATCCGTTCGGCGCCTGCCCCGAATGCGACGGGCTCGGCACCCGGCAGGCGATCGACCCGGACCTCGTCATCCCCGATCCGGCGCGCACGCTGAAGGATGGCGCCATCGCGCCCTGGTCCAAAACCTCCTCGCCCTATTTCCTGCAGACGCTGGAAGGCCTCGCCCGCGCCTTCAAGTTCAAGCTCACCGACCGCTGGTCGGATCTGCCGGAGAAGGCGCGCGAGAGATCCTGCATGGCACCGGCGAGGAGAAGGTCGCCTTCGTCTACGACGACGGCTTGCGCTCCTACGAGACGAAGAAGGTGTTCGAGGGCGTGATCCCGAACCTCGAGCGGCGCTGGAAGGAGACCGATTCCGCCTGGGTAAAGGAGGAGGTCGGGCGCTATTTCTCCGCCACGCCCTGCGAGGTCTGTCATGGCGCACGCCTCAAGCCCGAGGCGCTCGCCGTGAAGATCGCCGGGCTCCACATCAGCCAGGTCGCGGAAATGTCGATCCGGGCCGCCGACCGCTGGTTCGAGGACCTGCCGCAAAAGCTCAACGCGCAGCAGAACGAGATCGCCTCAAGAATCCTGAAGGAGATCCGCGAGCGGCTGCGCTTTCTGAACGACGTCGGACTCGACTACCTGACGCTGTCGCGCAATTCCGGCACGCTTTCCGGCGGCGAGAGCCAGCGCATCCGCCTCGCCTCGCAGATCGGCTCCGGCCTGACCGGCGTGCTCTACGTGCTCGACGAGCCGTCGATCGGGCTGCACCAGCGCGACAACGCCCGTCTGCTCGAAACGCTGAAGCACCTGCGCGATCTCGGCAACACGGTGATCGTGGTCGAGCACGACGAGGAGGCGATCCTCGAGGCTGACCACGTCGTCGACATCGGCCCCTATGCCGGCATCCATGGCGGCGAGGTGATCGCCGAGGGCACGCCCGCCGAGATCATGAAAAATCCGCGCTCGCTGACCGGGCAGTATCTCTCCGGGTCGCGCGAGATCGCCGTGCCGGAAATGCGCCGTCCGGCCCAGAAAGGCCGCGCGCTGACCGTCACCGGCGCCACCGGCAACAATCTGAAGGACGTCACGGCAAAGATCCCGCTCGGGCTTTTCACCGCCGTCACCGGCGTCTCCGGCGGGGGAAAATCCACGCTTCTGATCGAGACCATCTACAAGGCCGTCGCCCGCCGCCTGAACGGCGCGCGCGAGCACCCCGCCGCGCACGCCTCGCTCTCGGGCCTGGAACATCTCGACAAGGTCATCGACATCGATCAATCCCCCATTGGCCGCACGCCGCGGTCGAACCCCGCGACCTACACCGGCGCCTTCACGCCGATCCGCGAATGGTTCGCCGGGCTGCCCGAGGCGAAAGCGCGCGGCTACGGGCCCGGCCGCTTCTCCTTCAACGTCAAGGGCGGCCGCTGCGAGGCCTGCCAGGGCGACGGCGTCATCAAGATCGAGATGCACTTCCTGCCCGACGTCTACGTCACCTGCGACGTCTGCCACGGCAAGCGCTATAATCGCGAGACGCTGGAGGTGCTGTTCAAGGGCAAGTCGATCGCCGACGTGCTCGACATGACGGTCGAGGAGGGCCGCGACTTCTTCCAGGCCGTGCCGGCGATCCGCGACAAGCTCGAAACGCTCTCCCGCGTCGGCCTCTCCTACATCCACATCGGCCAGCAGGCGACGACGCTCTCCGGCGGCGAGGCGCAACGCGTCAAACTCTCCAAGGAACTCTCCCGCCGCGCCACCGGCCGCACGCTCTATATTTTGGACGAGCCGACGACGGGGTTGCATTTCCACGACGTCGCAAAGCTCCTCGACGTGCTGCACGAGCTGGTCGACCAGGGAAACACCGTCGTCGTGATCGAGCACAATCTCGAAGTCATCAAGACGGCGGACTGGATCATCGACCTCGGCCCCGAAGGCGGCGACGGCGGCGGCGAGATCGTCGCCGCCGGCACGCCGGAGGACGTGGTGAAGGAGAAGCGGAGCTATACGGGTGCGTTCCTGAAGCCGGTGCTTCAGCGCAAGCCGGTGCGGCGAAGGGTCGAAGCGGCGGAGTAGCACCCGCCCCTCCCCCCTTGCGGGGGAGGGTCAGGGAGGAGGAAAGCCGCTGCCACAACGCCATCCCTCTCCCCTTGAGGGAGAGGGTGGGGTCCGGCCTTGGCCGGACCCCGGGAGAGGAGGAGTTGCGCATGTCTGCTCGCCCAATCTCGTGAGTTGACGCCTCCCCTCTCCTTGCCCCGGACTTTCAACTAAGCTCGAAACATGCTCGCCGCCACATCCCACGACCGCTGGACACAAGGCGCCGCCTATGAGCGCTACGTCGGCCGCTGGAGCCGGCTCGTCGCCGACGATTTTCTCCGTTGGCTAGATGTCCCGCCGCGCAAGGCCTGGCTCGATGTCGGCTGCGGCACCGGCGTGCTCACGCGAAAAATCCTGGAGCGCGCCGCCCCGGCACGCGTCATGGGCATCGACGCCGCGGAGAGCTTCGTCTCCCATGCGCAGGCCGAGATCGCGCACGCGCACGCAGAGTTCCGCGTCGGCGACGCGCGGGCGCTGCCGGTCGGCGACGGCGCATTCGATGCGGTCGTCTCCGGCCTGGTGCTGAACTTCGTCTCCGATCCGACGAAGGCCGTCGCCGAGATGCGCCGCGTGGCGCGGCCGGGCGGCCGGATCGGCGTCTATGTCTGGGACTATGCCGACAAGATGCAGCTGGTGCGAAAATTCTGGGACGCCGCCGTGGCGCTCGACCCGGAGGCCGCCGCCCTCGACGAGGCCACGCGCTTTCCGCTCTGCCAAAGAGATGCCCTCGCCGCCCTCTTCGCCGCCGCCGGCCTCACCGACGTCGAGACCTCCGCCATCGACGTCCCCACCATCTTCCGCACCTTCGACGATTTCTGGGAGCCCTTCCTCGGCGGCACCGGCCCGGCGCCGGGCTATGTCATGTCGCTCGACGAGACCCGCCGCGACGCGCTGCGCGAGCGGCTGAGAGAGACGCTGAAGCCGGAGGCGGATGGATCGATCCGGCTGGTTGCGCGGGCGTTTGCGGTGGGAGGGACGGGACGATAGCGACGCACCAACGTGGCGGAGCAAACAACGCTCCACGACACTGGATCACTTGAGATTCAGCCCTTCCTCGTCCGATCCTTCTGTATCTGAAGGTTCGATCTCCTCGTCTTCAACTACCTCGACTTTTTCTAGATTGACGACGAATCTCTCATCGTCCTTTTCGCAAGACGATCGGAAACGTCTTGCACAAATTTCATTTCCTCCTTCGCGATTCGTATTTTTGTCATTGGTCTCTCCCTACGAATCGAGTGCAGACTAACTCCCAAAAACTCATGTATCAAACGCAGTTAGAAAGCCATTAACAATTCGGAATGGCAGGCATGTCGGAATCGTCAAAAACGCAAAGTTTTCCCGAGCTTTTTTTAGCCATTGCGGGGCCGATTGGCGTCAACGTTAGCGCGATCGTCGAAAGTCTGAGCAACGCGCTGCGTATGGTAAAGGTACGAGACGTGCCAGATTCACCTTACCAAGGAGATGATTCGCTATGGCTTGAAAGAGCCGATTTCGGTTCCCAGTGGCTCAAGCTTCTTTGAAAGCGCACGCTACAAAATCAAATATGCGAATGCGCTTTGTGCTGACGCCAAAGACGCCGCAACAATGGCGCGAATTGGGATGCGCGCAATTGCAGGAGAGCGCCGCCGCCTGACACAAGACAAGGACAAGCTGCCGACCAAGCCGACAGCCTACATAGTAAGGCAGCTCAAGCGCCCTGCAGAAGTCACGCTCTTTCGCCGCGTGTACAGGGAAGCAATTCGTCCTTATCTCAGCGTACGGGTCCGTGGACCAAAGGCGGCGGTTGCTTGAGGAGCGCATTGAACGGACCTCGTCGCCGTCCGCGACGCAGAATGAGATCGCCTGTATGGCGGGCGAATTGATCGAAACCGATGCGAGCGAGGATGACTGGAGTTCCCCCGGTTTGATGGACACAATCCGACTTGTGAGAGGAGAGTGTCATTATGCCGAGAGCGAGGAACCCGTACCCACCTGAGTTCAGGGAGCAGATCGTTGCGCTGGCGCGTGCCGGCCGCAGCGTGGAGGATCTGGCCCGCGAGTTCGAACCCTGCGCGGCGACGATTCACGGCTGGCTCAAGCAGGCCGATCGTGACGGTGGTCGCCGGGCCGACGGTGTGACCAGCGAGGAGCGCGACGAGTTGCGCCGGCTTCGTCGTGAGAACCGCCAACTGCGTCAGGAGAGAGATATCCTGGCAAAGGCAGCAGCCTGGTTCGCTCAGAGCGACGCGATGTCGTCTCGGTCTACGAGCTGATGACGGCGAACCAGGCCATGTTCTCCATTGCCACCATGACAAGAACGCTCGGCGTCTCGCGCAGCGGCTTCTATGCTTGGCGTGAGCGCGCCGTGTCGGCCCGTTCGAAGGCCGACACGGCGCTCAGCGAGCGCATCAAGACGATCCACAAGGCCTCCAGTGAGACCTATGGCGCCCCGCGCATCCATGCCGAGCTTGTCGATGACGGGATCAGAGTGGGGCGCAAGCGGGTGGAGCGGCTGATGAAAGCGGCCGGCATTGCCGGCGTCAGCCGTCGCAAGTCCGCCCGCACCACCGTCCGCGACGAGCGGCTGCGGCCGGCGTCGGACCTGGTCGATCGCAACTTCCATGCCGAGGAGCCCAACCGGCTCTGGGTTGCCGACATCACCTACGTGCCGACTTGGGCCGGCTTCCTCTACCTGGCCGTCGTGCTGGATGCCTTCTCGCGCCGCATCGTCGGTTGGGCGATGGGCCACGACCTGAAGGCACAGCTCGTGCTCGATGCCCTCAACATGGCGCTCGCCCAGAGGCGACCTGTCGCGGTCATCCATCATTCCGACCAGGGATCGCAATATACCTCGATTGCCTTCGGTCTGAGATGCAAGGAGGCCGGCGTGCGGCCATCCATGGGATCGGTCGGCGATGCCTACGACAATGCGATGTGCGAGAGCTTCTTCGCCACGCTCGAATGCGAGCTGCTCGACCGGCGCAAGTTCCGCACCAAGGCGGAGGCCCGCATGGCCATCTTCCGGTTCATCGAAGGTTGGTACAATCCCGGACGCCGCCACTCGGCGCTCGGCTACAAGTCGCCCATCAACTATGAAAGGAGCACCCGTGATCAGCTAGAGTCCGTAAGCCCGTAGCTGTCCACGAAACCGGGGGAACTCCAGACAACGACTTTGGTCAGGGGTTACGAGAAACCTTTCACTTAGCCGATGTCTTCATCGACGGTCTTTCCAAGAATGAAATGGACGCCAAGTGACGTTGCCCCCTGCAGTGCCCTCGGTTTGAACTGGACTCCGTCGGAAGGAGACGGAGATGAAGAAGAGCCGATACAGCGAAGAGCAGATCATCGCGGTGCTGAAGGAGCAGCATGGCCTGCTGCCGGTTCGGTTGACACCCGCTTAAGCTAATCCGGCCTGCATCTCGAACTCCATGGGGCTGAGATAGCCGATCGTCGAGTGCCGTCGTCTCGGATTGTAGAAGCGCTCGATATAGTCGAACACGTCGGCCTTCGCTTCATCTCTCGACCTGTAGGTTTTGCGCGCCGTCCTCTCCGTCTTCAGCGAGGAGAAGAAGCTCTCCATCGCCGCATTGTCCCAGACGTTGCCCGACCGGCTCATCGAGCAGACGACGCCGTGATCGGCCATCAGCCGCTGGAACTGCTCGCTGGTGTATTGGCTGCCGCGATCGGAATGATGCAGCAGGGCATCGGGCTTGCCGCGTCGCCAGATCGCCATCATCAGCGCGTCGGTCACGAGCTGGGCGGTCATCTCCGCCTTCATCGACCAACCCACCACGCGCCGGGAGAACAGATCGATGACCGCTGCGACATAGAGCCAGCCTTCCGCCGTCCACACATAGGTGAAGTCAGCGATCCATTTGCGGTTGGGAGCCGGCGCTTCGAAGCCGCGATCGAGCACGTTGGGAGCGACGGCGCCGACCTGCCGCTCACCCAGATCGGGCGGCAGGCGCCGCCGCCGCGGCCGCGCTCTGAGAGCCTGCAGCCGCATCAGCCGCTCGATCCGATGCAGTCCACACGAGACACCCTCGGCGAGAAGGTCGTGCCACACTCGCCTTGCCCCATAGGTTCGATCGCTGGCGAGGAAGCTGGCGCGAACCTTCGCCCCCAGCTCTTCGTCGTCACGGCTGCGCTGGCTGCGCGGTCGCGTCAGCCAGGCATAGAACCCACCCCGCGAGACACCGAGCGCCCCGCACAACCATGCCGCCGGCCAGATCCCCCGGTGCTTCGCAATGAAGCCGAACTTCACATCGATTCCTTCGCGAAGTAGGCCGCGGCTTTTTTTAGAATATCCCGCTCCGCCTTCAGCTTGATCACTTCGCGCTGCAGCCGCGCGATCTCGGCCTGCTCCGGCTTCATCTGGCCGTGACCCGGGAAAGCGTATTGCGGGTCGTCGGCGAACTTCTTCACCCAATCGCGCAATTGCGACATGTGCACGCCCAGATCCTGCGACGCCTGCACATAGGACACGCCCCGATCCTTGATCAGGCGCACCGCCTCAAGCTTGAACTCCCGCGTAAACTTCCGTCTCTCCATGACCCACCTCCGGTTCCATCAAAACACCTAACTCGGTGTCTGCGGAACCGGCAGCAGGCCAGTTCCCGGGAGGGTCTCCTTCGTGCCTTTTCTCGGAATCTCGCCTTTCAGATATCGCGACATATTTCAAAAGCAAAAGAGGAAGAACGACGACGGCACTGCGAAACGGTGGGTCGCGTCGCAAGAGCAGCCAATGATTGATGTTCTCCCGCCAACGTACCTTGATCTTGAGACCGTCGAGTACGGCAAGCTTTTCGGGAGCTTACACCAGGAAGAAGAGTTTTCGTCCAGAGACTTCGCTGACCCCTAAGTTCTCCGCCGGAGAAACTGTCCGACCCTCGCACATCCCCCACCTTATCCCCCCTCCCCAATCCCCCCTTACACTCCCCTCACCGCTCTTCACTCGGGACCGGATCGCGACCGGCGCTATCTCGGGAAGAGCGGCGGCGCCCGCGCCCTGGAGCTTCCGGCCTTCAGGTCCCGGGAGGCCTCTGACGCCATCGGACCGGCACTAGGACCGGTCTGCCCGCTAGGACACCGGCCAGCGAGCCGGGCGGCCGTAAGGGGCGAAGCGCAAACCTCGGGTTCACTCGCGAGAGAGGCGCTCCGTCCTGGAGAGTGGTGAGAGAGAGGACCTTAAAAACGCCGGCGGGGCGCCGAAGCGGCGCCACAAAAACTCAATCGCGGTGCTGCCTCGGCGCCCCGCTCCCTTCGCCAGAAGACCCCGGATGCCGGAGGCGTCGCGGGAACGAGAAGGCGTGCCCGATGTCCTTCACTGCATCCCCTGTCGGCCAACGCCACTGTTCCCGCCCTGTCCCTGTCGTCATTGCCGAACTTGATCCGGCAATCCATTCCGTGACCGCTCCGGATGGCCGCGACTGCAACGGAATGGATGCCATGGTCAAGCCATGGCATGACGACAACAAGGGTGCTTCTCCCCTCACCCCGGGTACCAAACCTTCCGCGGATCGTCCGCCGCGCGCCGATACCCGTAGGCCTCGTCGATCAGCCGCGCCAAATCATAGCGCGGCTGCCAGTCGAGCAGGTGCTTGGCTTTTGCGTTATCCAGCCAGGTCGAGTGGTACCGGCTCGGAATATCGACCGACCCGAGGCCCCACGTAGATTTCAAATGCGCGGCGACCTCGGCGTAATCCACCGGCCGATCCATGGAGACGTTGAAGAGCTCCTGCCTTGCCCGCGGGTTGTCGAGCGCGGCAAGGATCGCGCTCGCGAGGTCGTCGACGTGCACGAAGTTGCGGCGGAGCGCGCGGCCGTCGGCGTCGCGGAGCAGCGGCACCGTTCCATCCTTGGCGTAGCGCTTCGCATCCTCGGCCGGCACCATCGTCTTCCAGTCCGGTCCCCCGAAGAGGTCGTCGCCAAAGGAGAGCGTGTAGCGAAAATCGTCCTTCTCCATGATCCACGGCGCGCGCAGGCAGCACCAGTTCAAGCCGTACTGGATGCCGAACTGCTGAAGCATCACCTCCTCCAGCACCTTCGACAGCGCGTAGCAGCCCGGATAGGCGCTCCACGGCTGCGCCTCGGTGACCGGCGCCTCGCGGGCGTAGAAGAAGTGGCCGATGCCGGCGTCGCCGCCGATCAGGATGAATTGCCTGGCGGCCGCGCTCAGGCGGAACGCTTCGAGCAGCCAGAAGAGCCCCTTCACCGTCACATCGATGACCACCTCCGGCGTCTCCTTGCAGGTCGCAAGGTGGACCACATGGGTGACGCCGTCGATCGCGGCCTCCGCCACGTCGCGCTCGGCGATCGAGCCCTTCACCACCTCGATCCGCTCGCTCTGCGGGATCGTGCGGTTGTGGCAGAGCGCGCGCACGCGCGCCTCCGGAAAACGCGCGTCGTCGAGGAGCCGCCGGATGAAGTGGCTCCCCACCTTCCCCGTCGCCCCGGTCACCAGCACCAGCACGGTTTCCCCCTTTTCTGTTTATTGCTTGTCGGCCGTCATCCTAGCGATGGCGGAGCCGCGGGCAACGTCACTCGGCGGCGATCGCGCTCAGCATCTCCGCCAGCACTTCCGGCGCGCTGGTGTTCGGGGTGTGGCCTGAATCGATCTCGCGGTAGTCCCACCCCTCGCCGCGCTTCGCCGCCTCGGCGAATTTTTGGAACGGATCGCCGGGCCCCTTCCGCGTGCAAAAGATGTAGGTGTGCGGCAGCCCGGCAAAATCCGCGCGCGCCAGGGCGCCGGTGAGCCGGATCGGCTGGTCGAACGTCTTCAGCGGCTGCGACGCGCGGCGCTCGCCCGCCCACCTCGCGGCATCGGGCGGCACGTCCGGCGGCGTCGGCATCGGCGGAATCTTCCAGCCTTCGCCTTCAGCGTTCGCCGCCTCGATCCTCCGCGCGCGGTCGGCCTCGCCTGTCAGGTCGAACAGGGATTGGCCGTCTTTCGGCACGAAAGCGTCGAGATAGACGAGCCGCGCGAGCCGCTCTCGTGCCCGGTCGGCGACGCCGGTCACCACCATGCCGCCATAGGAATGGCCGACGAGCACCACGTCGGAGAGGTCCTCGGCGTGCAGCACGCCGAGAATATCGGCGATGTGGGTCTGAAGGTCGACGTCCGGGCTGGCGAGATGTGCGCGCTCGCCCAGTCCCGTCAGCGTCGGCGTGAAGACCCCATGCCCCTTGGCGGCGAGCAGGCGGCGCACCTTGCCAAACCCCCAGCCGCCGCCCCAGGCGCCGTGCACGACGACGAACGTGGCCATGCCGCTCCGACCTCCCACTGCACTCGATCAGAGCCTGATGACGCCGGCCGCGTCGAGTCCCAGGAGCCAGCCGACCGTGACCGCCGCGAAGATGGCGAGGAGGAGCACGCTCAGCCCGAAGACGCGCCAGCCGGACTGGAAGGTGTAGTTCTCGGACGCCTGGATCTGCTGCTTCGACATCTGCCCCTTCTCGGCGATCTGGCGCGCGATGACCATGTAGACGATCGGGATGACAAGGTTCGGGAATTTGTCGGGGAGGAACGGCAGGATGGCGAGCAGCGCGACGACGAACACCGTGCCCCAGATCAGTGTCGCGCGGGCGCCGCTGCGGTTTTCCAGCGCGACATAGTTCTCCCACAGGAAATAGACCGCTGCCATCGGTCCGCCGACAAACGACCCGACTGCGACTTGCGTCGGCGAATAGAGCGACCTTTTTTGCATTCAATTTCCCCCGGCCGGCGTCCTCTTGGATGTGCCGGTTCTTGCGTATGCCGGCGCGTCCCCAGTCCTAGGAAAGGCCGCGAGGCATCGCAACCCACAGGAGGAATTTGCTCGACGCATGTGACGGAGATCGCGGGGCCGATGCGGCGCGCATCGGCAGGCGGGCCATGCCGCTTTGCGTCCCGTCGCCCGAAGGTCACGCGTGGCTTGCTCCCGGTCTCAAGCGCGCTCTTGAGGTCGTGCCAGAGGCTGGGCGTCGACTGTGGTTGTCTCGCCGACAGCTCTCGGTGACTGGTCGTTTGATAATCGCGATGGAATCACAGGCGACGTCATCACGCCGACGACCGGCTCGTTGGTCAATGGCCCGGCCACTCCGCCGCTCGGCACTGGCAGTGCCAATCTCACGACTCCGGGGGCACTGGGGACGACGGGTCGGAGTTGCGCACCACCGAGTATGAGGGTCTGGCACTGAGCCTGATCAACGCGCTCAGCTACTCGACCTACGCAACGGTCAATAACGGATCGCAGCTTCCCTACCTCGCTCTCGACGTGAATTGGTCGGGCGGAACCACCTATGACGACCGCCTGTTCTTCGAGCCGCCTTATCAGCAACCGACGACCGGGAAGCCGGGAACGCCCAACCAGGGCGCCGGCGCGTTGAACACGTGGCAGACCTGGGATGCGCTTGCGGCATCTCCTCAGCCGGGAACCCGCCGCCCCTCGCTGGACCTTTTCCCCGATCGTCATTGCCGCGATATCTGGCCGTCGCCGGACTGACATCAGCGCCTTCTAAGAGCCGTGGCGGAACGACCCGAAAATGAGGAGGCCTCCCCATGACATCCGCTCGCTTTCTTCTCGCCTCGACCAGCCTCTTGGCGCTCGCCGCCACGCCGGCGTTCTCCGCCGAGTTCACGCCGCTCGACCAGGCGGTCGCCAAGGCCGAGGGCGCCGCGTCCGCCAACGCGCTCGCTCCCGGCCTGAATGAGGTTCCTGTCGCGATCGGCTTCATGCCGGTGGAGAACGCCTCCGGCGCCTTTCCCTTCTATGGCTTTGCCGGCGACGGCGACATGATCCCGGCCTATGGCGCCGCACAGCAGGAGAACATGCATGTCGAGGCGACCAAGACGGAGCCCGACAAGAACACCTATCTCGTGCTTGACGGCGCGACCGGGCCGGCTGCCGGGCTACAATTACGGTACGGCATTTCATCTTCCAGGGCCATGAGAGCGGCCCCGTCGATGCCGATGGTCACTCGCTCGGCACATCACGCGCATCAACCTCGACGCCGACATGCCGCGCATCGCGTCACGCTGATGGCGGAGAAGGACGTGAACGGCGATCCGATCCCGACGATCGACGGATCGGCCTGGGATCCGTTCGCCGAGCAACTGCTTTTCACGGCCGAGCTCGGCGCCCATGGCGGCGTCTGGCAGGCGACCGCGGATTTTCCGTCCGAAGGTCGTACCGCTCCTCGGCATACTGGGCCAGGGCGAGCTATGAGGGCATGCAGGTCGACAAGAACGGGGCAATCTGGCTGGTCGAGGATGCGGCGGCAAGAAGGGCACGGTCAACGCCCACGCCAAGCAGCCGAACTCCTTCGTCTACCGGTTCGTGCCGAAGGACACGGCCGATCTGACGCAGGGTGGCCAGCTCGAGGCGCTGCAGATCCTGATGGCGGATGGCACGCCGATCAACTTCCACGCCGACGACATCGACGGCGACATCAAGTCGGCGGGGATGAAGCAGCTGCACGCCTATGGCACGACGCTGAAGACGGCTTGGGTCGTGCATCCACGACACCGACACGGACGGCACCGATCCCTTCGATGCCAACGCGCTCGCCAAGGCGAAGGGTGCGACGCCGTTGAAGCGGCCGGAGAACGGCCAGTTCCGTCCGGGCACCGACTTCGCGGAGTTCGTCTTCGACGAGACCGGCGACACCGACACCGCGCTCGAGGCAGGTGCCGAATTCGGCGGCTACGGCTCGGTGCTGCGCCTCGTTCAGGCGAGTGCCGACGCCGACGCGGGCACGATCACTATGGCCTATCGCGGTGACACGCCGCATAACGGCTTCGACAATGTGTCGTTCTGGTCGGCCGACCAGGTGGTCTTCGTCGAGGATGCCGGCGACACGCATGCACAGCCAGCGGCACGCCTACAACTCGGCCTACGTCGTCGACCTGACCGCCGACTATTCGAAGGACGGACGTCGAGCCGGCGCGGCTCATCGCCATCGGCCGCGATCCGCTCGCGACCATGGACACGCTGATCGGCGCTTCCGGCGCGAAAGGCTTCCAGAACGAAGGCGACAACGAGATCACCGGCATCCACATCTCGGACGGCGATCCGACCGTCGCCGGGCTGATCGGGACCAAGTCCCGACGCCGTTCCAGGCCGGCTGGCGCGTCTTCTATACGCAGCAGCACGGCGAGAACACGACCTTCGAAGTGCTGCCGCGCACCGAAGCCGCGATCAACTAAGCCTCCGATCGAAGTCCAGGCCGGGCCGGCCTCTCGTTCCGCGAGGCGCCGGCCTGACGTTTGCGGCGCTCGGCGCTGCTCTCAACGCTTTGCGCTGCCGCCCGCTTCGGGCCAATCTCTTGGCGCCATGCCCGAGCGAAGTGCCGGCATTCTGATGTTCCGCCGTTCACCCGGCGGCATTGAAGTGTTGCTCGTCCATCCGGGCGGGCCGTTCTGGGCGAGGAAGGATCTGGGCGCCTGGTCGATTCCGAAGGGTCTCGTCGATCCCGGCGAAGACCTTCGCGCGGCCGCCCTGCGGGAATTCGCCGAGGAGACGGGCTCGGCATCTGCTGGCGACCTTCTGCCGCTTGGGGACTTCAAGGCCGGAGCCAAGCTCCTGACGATCTTTGCGCTTGAAGGCGACTTCGACATCGCCGGTTTCAAGAGCAACCGTTTCAGCATGGAATGGCCGCCGCGCTCCGGCCGCCGGGCGGAATTTCCTGAGGCCGACCGCGCCGCGTGGTTTACCCTCGATCGGGCGGCAGAGAAGCTCGTGAGGGGTCAGCGCCCGGTCCTCGACGCGCTCGCCGAGCGCCTCGCCGAGCGGGACTGAACGCCCTCCTTCGGGAACGGCGCCTGGCGATTCGCCTTCTTCGCCGTTCTCGGTGCCGTCCCCGGCCTTTGCGGGTTCTCCACCTGGCGCTTCCGCGGGCATGGCTGGCCACGACTTTCCGCATGGCCGTGCGGACGCCGCCAAACTCGGCGCCTTCGGGGCAAAGTTACTGAAATATTAACGCCTTTTCTTCTCGCTGCATTGCAGCCATGCGCTTGTTGCAGTGCACAAACCGAATGGCCGCGACTATATCCGCCTCGACCGCGAACGGTTCGCGGGGCCCGCATGGGCGGGCAAGAAGGACAGACAACCATGTCGCGCAACACCAGCATTTTCTACGACCGCTTCCGCCGGTGGCGCCGCTATCGCGAGACCATCCGGGAGCTGAGCGGCCTTTCGCCGCGCGAGCTTTCCGATCTCGGCATCGCACGTGGCGATATCGGCCGCTTGGCTCGCGAAGCAGCCCGCCACTAGCAAGCGGCGTCAATCGCCAACGAAACGGCCGGGGGCGGCGACGCCCGCCGGCCTTTTCATTTCTCGTCATCCTCCTTTCAGGGCGGCACCGGCCGGGCGCCGCCCTTGCCGTTCCGGCGGGGTTTGCGGCATACCCTCCCGTATGGCGGATCCCGTTCATGTGATCGGCGGCGGCCTGGCAGGCTCGGAAGCCGCCTGGCAGCTTGCCGAAGCCGGCGTGCCGGTTGTGCTGCACGAGATGCGGCCAAACCGAATGACACCGGCACACAAGACCGGCGGTTTCGCCGAGCTTGTCTGCTCGAATTCCTTCCGCTCCGACGACGCGGAGACCAATGCCGTCGGCCTGCTTCACGCCGAGATGCGTCGCGCCGGCTCCCTGATCCTGGCGACCGGCGATCGGCACAAGCTGCCGGCGGGCGGCGCGCTCGCCGTCGACCGCGACGGCTTCTCCGATGCCGTGACAGAGGCGCTCACGGCGCACCCGCTGATCACGATTAAGAGCGAAGAGGTTGCGGCGCTGCCGCCGCCCGAATGGGGCGCGACGATCGTCGCCACCGGCCCCCTTACTTCCTCAGACCTCGCGGAGTCGATCAAGGACGCGACCGGCGAAGACCGCCTCGCCTTCTTCGATGCGATCGCGCCGATCGTCTATCGCGAGTCGATCGACATGGACGTCGCCTGGTTCCAGTCGCGCTATGACAAGGCGGGACCAGGCGGCACCGGCGCCGACTACATCAATTGCCCGCTCGACCGCGACCAGTACGAAGCCTTCGTCGCGGGTCTCGTCGCTGCGGAAAAGGCGGAGTTCCATGACTGGGAAAAGGACACGCCCTATTTCGACGGCTGCCTGCCGATCGAGGTGATGGCGGAGCGCGGGCCGGAGACGCTCCGACATGGGCCGATGAAGCCGATGGGCCTGACCAACCGCCACAAGCCGCACGAAAAGGCCTATGCGGTCGTGCAACTCCGCCAGGACAACGCGCTCGGCACGCTTTTCAACATGGTCGGCTTCCAGACCAAGATGAAGCACGGCGAGCAGGTTCGGCTCTTCCGCACAATCCCGGGGCTTGAGAAGGCGGAGTTCGCGCGGCTCGGTGGCATCCACCGCAATATGTTCCTGAACTCTCCTCTGCTTCTCGACCAGACGCTGCGGCTGAAAGCACGCCCGCATATCCGCTTCGCCGGCCAGATCACGGGCTGTGAGGGCTATGTAGAGTCGGCAGCGGTGGGGCTGATGGCGGCGCGTTTCGCGGCGGTGGAGGCTCGCGGCGGCGCGCCGATCGTGCCGCCTCTGACGACAGCGCATGGCGCGATTCTCGCGCATGTGACCGGGCGGCACTCGGCGCCGGGCGATGCGGGGCGCGATTTTCAGCCGATGAACGTGAATTTCGGCCTCTTCCCGCCAATCGACCAGCCGCTCAAGGACGCCGAAGGAAAGCGCCTGCGCGGCAACCAGAAGACCATCGAGCGGAAGCGCGCGCTTTCGCGCCGCGCGCTGCGCGACTTTGAGGCTTGGCTCGGGGCGACCAGCCGTCTCGCGGCCTGATCGCTTCGCTTTTCGTCATTCCGTCCAGTCGGCACGTCGAAGATAGAGGTCGTAGGTTCCGGACGCGAGATCGAGACCGGCGTCGGTCAGCTTTCCGTTCACCTCGCTGAAGAGAAGCGCGATCCGGCGCTCGCCGAAAGTGAGCTCGACCATGAATGGCGGCCGTGGCCCGGCCCGTTGCGGCTCGACGCTCTCGATCCGCTTCGCGAACGCATCACCCGGCGATCGCGAGATTGACGTAGGCCGCGAAGATTGCGAGCGCGACGACTGCGACCGGAAAGCGCCCAAACCCCCACACGAGAGCCGTGCGAAACTCGCGCCATCATGGAAGCCAGCGGCGCATCAGCTTCTCTCCTTCCGCCCCATCCCGCGCGTCCGCGCCCAGCCGATGCGCAGCAGGCTTTCGAGGTTTGAGAGCTCTACATCCCTTTCCGCGATGGCGGGACCAAGGCGCTCGACCCGGCCGAGAAGCGGCCCAACGACCGCAAGCGGCAGAAAAGCCGGCCCGAGCCGTCGCAGGGACATTGCGACAGATGCCCGCGTGCGCGAGGCCGAGATGGCGGCGGGCGTTCGCTGCGAGCGCGCCGACGACGCCGTGCAGGCGGGGCCGCGCCGACGGCGAAGAAGACCTCCTGCGCGGAAATCCCCTCCTTCGCGAGAGCTGTCGGCCGGGAGGATCGTGCGCCCGCGCGCCCGTATCCGACGCGAACGCCGAAAGCCGCCGCGCGACGCCGTAGGCGATCGCCGGCATGGCCGGCGGCGTCGGCGGTCTCCGGCCCGGCGGCGCCGAGTGCGATCGCCGCCATCTGGAAGAGCGCGAACTCCGTCTCGCCCATCCGGCCTTCAAGGTCGATCGAGCGTCGCCGGCGGATCGGAATAGAGGTCGGCGCTCCGCGCCTCGATCAGCGCCTCGAACGGCCGCCAGCGGCAGCGATGCGGCGGACGATCGACGCTGGCCGCTGCGCGGAGCGCCGGCGCGTCTGCCTCCCCTTCGCCGCCTGACCGCCTCGCGCGAGCGCGTCGCTCCACCATTTCAGCCTGATCTCGCCGAGCGCCGGCTCGCGCACCAGGTCCGGCACGCGGGCGATCTCAGCGGCGAAGCCGTAGAGCGCGAAGAGATCGGCGCGGAGCGTCGGCCGGCGCGAAGAGCGTCGCGTAGTAGCGCGGCCGGTCGTCGGCTCTGACGAGCGCCGGTCACATAGGCGAGATCGTCGGCAGCGATCTCAGTCCGGCGCGACTTCTGCGCGTCCGCTGCATCATCCGCTTAGCGGATGCTCTCCACCGCCACCAGCGCCGCGGCGACGGCGCGCTCCTCCGAGAGGAGCACGTTGTAGGTCCTGACCGCCGCGCCGGTCGACATCAGGTCCGGGAAGAGCCCGGCCGCTTCGAGCGCCTCGCGCGCCGCTCGCGGGAGCGGCAGCATCGCGTCGCCGGTTCCGACGAGGAGAATCTCGATCGTCGCCAGCCTCGGCGATCAGCCGGCCGAAGGCTCCCGGCGCTGATCGCCTCGACGCTTGCGACCGGCCACGCCTCGATGCCGCTCGGCAGCGCCAGGATCGAGCCGCGATGCGACATGTCGGCGAAGCGGAAGCCGCCGTTGCCGTAGGCCTCGATCGGCGCCCGGCCCGGAAAGCGGGCCGGCTCCATCAGGAAGCCGCCGCCGCTCTCCGCCATGGCTCAGGCCTTTGCGCGGGCTTGGCCGGCTTTGTCTCGCCGCCTTTCGACTTCTGGGAAGGCTCGGCGCGCGGGCGCAGGTTGAAATAGATCAGGATCGGGCCGCCGATGAAGATCGACGACGCGGTGGCGATGAAGACGCCCCAGAGCATCGCCGCCGTGAAGGAGCGGATGACCTCGCCGCCGAAGAAGAACAGCGCGAAGAGCGCGAGCAGCGTCGTCAGCGACGTCATGATCGTGCGCGCCAGCGTCTGGTTGGTGGCGAGGTCGATCAGCTCGCTGAGCGGCATCTGCTTGTAGCGGCGCAAGAGCTCGCGGATGCGGTCGAAGATGACGACCGTATCGTTCAGCGAATAGCCGAGGATGGTCAGGATCGCGGCGATGCTCGACAGGTTGAAGTCGATCTGCGTCAGCGCGAAGAAGCCGATCGTCAGGATCGCGTCGTGGACCAGCGTCGCGACCGCGCCGACGCGCGAACTGCCATTCGAAGCGGAACCAGATGTAGATCATGATGCCGACGATGGTGAACAGCAGTCGCCATCAGCGCCGGTCCAGGCCAGCTCGCCGGAGACGCGCGGGCCGACGACCTCGACGCGGCGGTATTCGTAGTCGTCGGAGCCGAGCGTCGCCCTGCACCTTCTCCACGCGGCCTGCTGCGCCGCGTCGCCGCCGGGCTGCATGGCGACGCGGATCAGGACGTCGGTCGGCTGCGCCGATCCCCTGCACCTCGACGTCGCCGAGATCGAGCGCGCGAGACCTCGGAGCGGATCGCCGGCGAGGTCGGCGGGCCCGCTTTGCTCCGCACCTCGATCATGCGTGCCGCCCTTGAAGTCGATGCCCTCGTTCAGCCCGACCGTGAAGAGCAGCACGAACGACAGCGACGATCGAGGACGAGCGAGATCGGCGTGCGGATGCTCGCCAGCCGCATGAACGGGATGTTGGTGTCGTCGGGGACGATGCGAAAGGCGGCATGGGTCGGATCCTAAAGCGGCACGAGTCTTCGGGCGCGTGCGGCGCACCCAGGTCGCCACGATCAGCCGCGTCATCAGATAGGCGGTGAAGAGCGTCGAGATGATGCCGATGGCGAAGGCGACGGCGAAGCCGCGGATCGGGCCGGAGCCGAGCGCGAAAAGCGCCAGCGCCGCGATCAGCGCCGTCAGGTGCGAGTCGATGATGGTGGCGAAGGCGCGGCTGAAGCCGGCCTCGATGGCACGAGATGGTGGAGCGGCCGAGATGCGTACTCCTCGCGCATGCGCTCGTAGATCAGCACGTTGGCGTCGACCGCCATGCCCATGGTCAGCACGATGCCGGCAATGCCGGGCAGCGTCAGCGTCGCGCCGATCGACAGTGATGAAGCCGAACATCAGGAAGGTGTTCGCGATCATCGCGAGGTCGGCGAAGAAGCCGAGAAGGCCGTAGCTGGCGATCATGAAGACGACGACGGCGACGAGCCCGACGATCGCCGCGATGGCGCCGGCGCGGATCGAATCCTGGCCGAGGCTCGGGCCGACCGTGCGCTCCTCGACGATGGTCAGGTCGGCGGGCAGCGCGCCGGCGCGAAGCAGCACGGCGAGGTTGGTGCGCGCTCTCGACGGTGAAGTTGCCTTCGATCAGACCGGAGCCGCCGAGGATCGCGTCGCGGATGACCGGAGCGGTGATGTATTTGTCGTCGAGCACGATCGGCGAAGCGGCGGCCGACATTGTGCCTGGGTGACGTCGGCGAAGAGCCGTCCGCCGCGGGCATTGAAGCGGAAGTTGACGATCGGCTGGCCGGTCTGCGGATGGAAGGCCGGCTGCGCGTCGGCAAGGTCGTCGCCGGTCAGAGGCGCGCGCGATCTCCACCATGATCGGCGGCTCGCCCGCATTCGCCGACTGCGACCAGTTCGCAGCCGGGCGGCGGCCGACGCCGTCCGAGTTGGCGGGCTCGGTGCACTCCATGTGGAACGTCATGCGCGCCGTCTGGCCGAGGATCTCCTTGAGCTGCGCCGTGTCTGCAGAGCCCGGCACCTCCACCAGGATGCGCTCGCTGCCCTCCGCCTGGATGGAGGGCTCCGTCGTGCCGAGCGCGTTCAGGCGGCGGTCGAGCACCTGCACGCTCTGCGTGACGGCGGCGCGCATCCGCGCCTCGATGCCCGCGTCGGTCAGCGAGGCGGTGATGCGGTCGCCGTCGCTGCGCGAGCGCCACCTCGCTGCAGCGTGCCCTGGCCGAAAAGCCCGAGGTGACCGGCGCCGCCAGCGGCTGCAGCGCTGCCAGCGCCTTGTCCGCGTCGGCGGAATCGCGCAGCGTGAAGGAGACCACCTGGCCGCGCGCGTCGAGAGTCCGCGATAGCCGATATGCTCGTCGCGCAAGCGTCTGCCGGACGTCGCCTTCCAGCGTCTTGACGCGATCCTTGACCAGGCTGTCGCGGTCCACCTCGAGCAAGCAGATGCGCGCCGCCGCGCAGATCGAGCCCGAGCACGATCTGCCGCTTCGGCAGCCAGGTCGGCCACGACGCGACCGTCTCGGCAGAGAAGAAGTTCGGAATGTTGGCAACAATGCCGGCCAATCGCGACGAACAGGATGAGCGCGATCTTCCAGCGCTGGAAATAGAGCATCGTGCCTGTCTTTCGGTGTGCCGCGAGCGTCTGCCGCTAGGTGAGTTGCCGGCCACCGGCTCCGCTTTGGTGCGCACCTCGGCGATCAGGCTGCGCACCGCGCGCACCTTCACACCTTCGGCGATCTGCAGCTCAAGCTCGTTGTCGTCGACGACCTTCGTCACCTTGCCGACGAGGCCGCCATTGGTGACCACGGTGTCGCCGCGCCGGATCGCCTTCAGCATCTCCTCGCGCCGCTTCGTCTGCTGCCGCTGCGGGCGCAGGATGAGGAAATACATGATGACGAAAGATGAGCGCGAACGGCAGCACGTCGAAAATGCCGCCGAAGCCGCTGGCGCCGCCGACGTCTGCGCATAGGCCGGGGTGACCCACATGAAGGCTGATCGTCCCTCTCGAGCGGGCCGCGGCCCTTTGAATTTGCGCGGACTATAGTCGGGGAGGCCGCCATTGCAACAAAAGAGGGGCGCTGCGCAAGGCCGCCGGCCGGCGGCGGAATCGGCGGCTCTTCCGGCGGCCCGTCCCGGCGCGTCTTCTGCCGCTGGTCCCGGCGCGGCGGCCGCCAGCCCTAGGCCGCGGCGTTTTGGCGTGATATCGCGCCGCTGGCCGAGATTTTCCGGAGTGGGCCCTTGCAGGACAGCTTCGATCCGACGCGCGACGTTCTGGAGCGGATCGCCGCAGCGCTGGAGCGGCTGGCGCCGCCGGCGGTCCGTGCCGGCCGATCTCAGCGCCGCAGAGGCCTTCGTCTGGCACGCCGAGCCGCCGCATCTGCAGCCCGTCGTCGAAGGTTAACCGCGTCGCGCTGCCGCTTCTCAAGGGCATCGACCGCTCGCGCGACATCCTGATCGACAATACGCAGCGCTTCGCCGCCGGCCTCCCCGCCAACAACGCGCTTCTTTGGGGCGCGCGCGGCATGGGCAAGAGCTCGCTGGTCAAGGCGGCGCACGCCGACCGTCGCCGCCAAGCTGCCCGGAAGGACGCGCCGCCGCTCAAGCTGATCGAGATCCACCGCGAGGACATCGAGACGCCTGCCGACGCTGATGGGGCTCCTGCGCGACCGGCCGGAGCGCTTCATCCTCTTCTGCGACGATCTTTCGTTCGACGCCGGCGACGCCTCCTACAAGTCGCTGAAGGCGGCGCTTGAAGGCGGGCTCGGAGGGCCGGCCCGACAACGTCGTCTTCTACGCGACCTCCAACCGCCGGCATCTGATGCCGCGCGACATGATGGAGAACGAGCGCTCCACCGCCATCAACCCGTCGGAGGCGGTGCAGGAGAAGGTGTCGCTGTCGGACCGCTTCGGGCTCTGGCTCGGCTTTCACAATTGCAGCCAGGACGAATACCTCGCCATGGTCGCCGGCTATGTCGACGCACTTCGGCATTCCGGCGGTGGAGGGCGAGTGGCGCCGGAGAAGCGCTCGAATGGGCGACGACGCGCGGCAGCCGCTCCGGCCGCGTCGCCTGGCAGTTCGTGCAGGATCTTGCCGGGCGGAAAGGCGTCAGGCTGGACAGGCTGACGCAGCCCTATCGTCATGCCCGGAAGGTGGCTGCGGAGCATCCATTCGGTACGACGCTGGAGATACGGCTCAGCCTGGGAATGGATTGCCGGCCCGCTACGCCGGCACACTGACGCCTGGGGGTGAGTCGGAGTTCCGCTTAGGTTTCCGTCAGATGCTGCAGCGGATCGACCGGCGTCGCGTCCTTCCTGAGCTCGAAATGCACCTGCGGGGTGGTCACGCCGCCCGCTCATGCCGGAAAGCGCGATCACCTGCCCGCGCCTGACCTGGTCGCCGCGCTTCACCTCGAGCTTGCTGTTGTGGGCGTAGGCCGAGACCCAGCCGTTGGCATGGCGGATCAGCACGAGGTTGCCGTAGCTCTTCAGCTCGTTGCCGGCATAGATGACCGTGCCGTCCTCGGCCGCCTTGACGGAGGTGCCTTCCGGCACCGCGAGGTTGATGCCGTCATTGCGCTCGCCGTTCGGCTTCTTGCCGAAGCCGGAGATGATGCGGCCGCGGACCGGCCAGCGGAAGCCTGACGCGTCGACGGCCGGCTGAGGCGCAAGCGGCGCAAGCGAGCCGGCGTCGCCGGTCTGCGGCGCGACCGCGACCTGCGTCTCATCCACGTCGCGGGCGGCGTGCCATGCGTGCCATGCGCCGGCGGCGTCGCCTCGGCGACCGGAACCTCGGGCATCGGCGCGGGCGGCGGCGCCTGTGGGACGTCGGCGCGGATCGAGGCTCGCGACCTGCACGCCCTCCTGCGCGCGGCGCCGTGCGCGCGCCCGGAATGACGATGCGCTGGCCGACCGGACGGTGGTCGAGCCGCCATTCGCGGCGGCAAGCTCATTGACCGGTGATGCCGTAGCGCTGCGAGATGTTCCACGCCGTGTCGCCCGGCTGGACGAGATGCGTGACGGTCCCGCGCGTCTGCATAGGCGCCGCGCCGGTGCCGCTGCTTGCGAGCCGTGCCGCCTCAGCATCGAGCGTCGTCGGCGGGCGCGCCGCGGACGCTGCGCGGGTCGGCGGAGGCAAGCTGCGTGACTGGCGCCGGCGCACCATTCGCGGCGTAGCCCTGCGGCGGCGGTGTGTAGGCCTGCGGGCCCGTATTCGGTGGCCTGCGGCGAATATTGCGGCTGGTACTGCGGCGTCTCGCGTAGGCGGGGGCGCCTGCAGGCGGCGGCAGGTCGGCGCTCTGAACACCCGCGCTCTGACCGACATAGGCGTTGCCAAGCGGAGTGGCCGACGCGTCGCCGATGATCTCGCCTGGTTGGTCGATCCGGTATAGACCGGCGAGCGGAGTGAATTGATGCCGGTGCAGGCGCCAAGCCCGGCGAGCAGCGCAAGCAGACCGAATTTCCCGGTCAGCGTGATGGTTTTCGGCAAGGGGGCAATGAAAGGCACGATGCGCATCGCTCTACTCAAAACACGGAAAGTCGATGCATTAATTAAGAAAGCAACAGAGTTGACATCGGGTTAAGGCTCAGGGGCGAAAGCCCCTTGGGAAATTAAAGACTCTGCGCCGCTCCCGGAACAATCGGCAGAAATCGTGCCGGTCCGATGTCGCGCGTGTCGATCGTCGTGCCGATCCGTTGGAACAAAACGAGACGCTGCGGCCCCCCTCCCGGTCCGATCGGCGCGATCAGGACGCCGCTCTCGCTGAGCTGCGTGATGAGCTTTCCGGGCGGCTCGGGCAAGGCCGCATTGACGAGAATGCGGTCGAACGGCGCCTGCCTTGCCCAGCCCTGCATGCCGTCGCCGACGATCACGCTGACATTGCGGATGTTCAGCGCCTGCAGCCGCTCCTCCGCCGCTTTCGCAAGCCGGCGGAAGCGCTCGATGGTCGTGACCCGGCGGGCAAGGCGCGCGAGGATCGCGGTCTGGTAACCGGAGCCCGTGCCGATTTCGAGCACCGCATGGCGATCGGAGATGTCGAGCTCGGCGGTGATGCGCGCGACGACCGACGGCGCCGTGACGAGCTGCCCGCAATCGATCGGCAGAGCGTGGTCGGACCACGCGTGCTGCCTGAAGGAAGGGTCGACGAAAAGCGCGCGCGGAATGGTCTCGATCGCGCGCAGCACCGCGCGGTCCGAAATGCCGAGGCTCCTGAGCTTCAAGACGAGCGAGGCCGACTGGACCTGCGTCTCAGTGTCTTCGCTCGCAAGTGCCTCGGCGGTCTCCATCCGCGCAGCATGCCGGAGCGATGGTTAAAAGAGAGATTCGAAGGGGACGCGTCTTGCCCCAACCTCTGTCGTCATGCCCGGACTTGATCCGGGCATCCATTCCGGATCGATTGCGGTCAGTCGCCACCGCGACGGAATGGATCCCATGGTCAAGCCATGGGATGACGACAGTTCTGGAAAGTCGAGCTCCCTATTCGAACGCCTGCTTCAGCCGCTTCAGCGCCTGCTCGTCGGTCAGGTCGAGCGACAAAGGCGTGATGGAGATGTCGCCGTCCTCAAGCGCCGCGAGGTCGGTTCCCTCCGCCGGCTCCATCTTGGAGCGGCGGAAGCCGATCCAGAAATAAGGGAAGCCGCGGCCGTCGACGCGCTTCTCGACCTTGAGCCAATCCGGCACGCGGCGGCCCTGGCGCGTCAGCACCACGCGCTTCACCTTGTCGGGCGCGCAGTTCGGAAAGTTGATGTTGAAGAGCGTGCCGTTGCCGAAGCCGGTCTCGATCAGCCGCGCGATGACTTTTGGCGCATGCGTCTCGGCCGTCTCCCAGTGCGGGTTGTCCACCGTGTCGAGGCCGTAGGCCTGGCTGAGCGCGATCGACGGGATGCCAAGCAGCGTGCCCTCGATCGCGCCGGCGACGGTGCCCGAATAGGTCACGTCGTCGGCCATGTTCTGGCCGCGGTTGACGCCGGAGATGACGAGGTCGGGCTTCTCGCCGATCACCACCTTGAAGCCCATGATGACGCAGTCGGTCGGCGTGCCGCGGATGGCGAAGCGCCGCTCGCCCGCCTCGCGCATGCGGATCGGATCGGAGAGCGTGATCGAATGCGCGACGCCCGACTGGTCGGTTTCCGGCGCGATCACCCAGACGTCGTCGGTGAGTTTCTTGGCGATCCGCTCGGCGACGTCGAGGCCGGGAGCGTGAATGCCGTCATCGTTGGTGACCAGGATTTTCATCACGCGCGACGAACGGTGCCGCAAAACCTTCTCCCATAGGGAGAAGGTGGCTGCGAAGCAGCCGGATGAGGGGATGCGAGGCCGGAGGAACGTCGCAGACGCCGCAACCCCTCACCCGCCCGCTCCGCGGGCACCCTCTCCCTCTGGGAGAGGGTTTTGCGCGCGTCAGCGGCTTCGATCATCCCGCGATCTTCTCCATCCCGCCCATATACGGTCTGAGCACGTCCGGCACGGTGATCGAGCCGTCCTCGTTCTGATAAGTCTCCATGACCGCGATCAGCGCGCGGCCGACGGCGACGCCGGAGCCGTTCAGGGTGTGGACGAGGCGCGGGGTCTTGTCGCCCTTCGCCCGGCAGCGGGCCTGCATGCGCCGCGCCTGGAAATCGCCGCAGACGGAGCAGGAGGAAATCTCGCGGAACGCCTTCTGGCCCGGCAGCCAGACTTCAAGATCGTAGGTTTTTTGGGCCCCAAAACCCATGTCGCCGGTCGAAAGCACCATGACGCGGTAGGCGAGATCGAGCTGGCGTAAAACCTCCTCGGCACAGGCGGTCATGCGCTCGTGCTCCTCGAGGCTCTTCTCCGGCGCGGTGATCGAGACGAGCTCGACCTTGTCGAACTGGTGCTGACGCAGCATGCCGCGCGTGTCTTTTCCCGCCGAGCCTGCCTCGGAGCGGAAGCAGGGGGTCAGTGCAGTGAAGCGGAGGGGGAACTCCTCTTCGGCGAGGATGGACTCGCGGACGAGGTTGGTGAGCGGGACTTCGGCCGTAGGGATGAGCCAGAGCGACACGTTCGGATCGATTTGCCTGAGTGCTTCTTTGATGTGTTCTAGTCCCACCCCCATCATCGGGTCATCGGGCGTTGTCGTCCCGTGCTTTGTCACCATGGCCGCGTTCACCGCGGCCCTCAGCCTTTCATCGACGTCTGCAGGTCGAGAAGTTGCAAACTGATCCTCCGCAAACTTCGGTAGCTGCCCCGTCCCGAACAGCACGTCGTCCTTCACCAGCAGCGGCGGCTGCACTTCCGTGTAGCCGTGCTCGTTGGTGTGCAGGTCGAGCATGAACTGGCCGAGCGCGCGCTCCATGCGAGCAAGTCCCTTCTTCAACACCACGAAGCGTGAGCCGGAGAGTTTTGCCGCGGTCTCGAAATCCATCTGGCCGAGCGCCTCGCCAAGTTCGAAGTGCTCCTTCGCCCAGTTGACGCGGCGCGGGTCGCCCCACTTCCGCACCTCCTTGTTCTTGGTCTCGTCGCCGACCGGCACGTCGTCGAGCGGCACGTTCGGGATCGTCGCGAGCGCGTCGTTCAGCGCCTTCTCGGCCGTTCTCTCCTCCGCTTCTGCGGCCGTCATCTGATCCTTAAGCGCTGACACCTCCGCCATCAGCGCTTCGGCGCGCGGAGAATCCTTCTTCGCCTTGGCCTGGCCGATCTCCTTCGAGGCGGCGTTGCGGCGGGTCTGCATCTCCTGCAGTTTTTGGATGGCCGCGCGCCGCGCCTCGTCGAGCGCGATCAGATCATCGACCTGTTTCTTGGCCGACTCCGGCTCCGCGCCGCGGTTCTTCAGCGCGCGATCGAGCGCCTGCGGGTTTTCGCGAATCCAGCGGATGTCGAGCATGGCGGCAGGTCCAACGCGGAGTGCCGTTGCACGCACTCCCATTCATGTCGTCATTGCCGGACTTGATCCGGCAATCCAGTCCGGAACAGCCGCGGCCGCGTGAGGCCTAACGGAATGGATGCAGGGGCTCAAGCCCGGGCGCGAGGACAAGGTTGGGAACGACCCCTCCCCCTCGCACGTGGCCTTCGGTGACGCTCCCTCTGCGAAGGAGGCGCTGCGGCGCCCCGGTGCGGTTTTGCTGCCACAGTCGGCGGCATCGATGTCCGCAACCGCATTTTCGTCGGAATTCTCCTGGAGACAGCGCCGCCCGCGGCGGAGTAATGTCCACCGCCCATTGGCGCTCCAACCATGTTCCGATTCTTCGAGACCGTCATCGACCCCTTCCGGGCGTCGTCGGTCGACATGCCGCCGCCGACCTTGCGCGGCTTCTACTGGTTCTACACCCGCCAGGTGTGGCCGGCTCTGGCCGCGCTTCTGGCGGTCGGCCTCGTCGTGTCTTTGATCGAGGTGTCGATCTTCCGCTATGTCGGCCAGATCGTCGACATGCTGAAGACGACGACGCCGGCGAACGTGCTTCACGACTATGGCTGGACCTTCGCCTGGATGGCGTTCGTCGTGGTGGTGGCGCGCCCGATCGCGACCATCCTGCACGACCTTTTGGTGCAGCAGTCGCTGGCGCCTTCCTTCACCAACCTGGTGCGCTGGCAGACGCACCGCTATGTGCTCCGGCAATCGGTCGGCTTCTTCACCAACGATTTCGCCGGGCGCATCGCCTCGAAAATCATCCAGACCGGCCCGGCGCTGCGCGAATCGGTGGTGCAGGTCTGCGACGCGCTGTGGTTCGTCTCGATCTACTCGTTCTCCGCGCTGGTGCTGTTCAGCAAGCTTGACGTCTGGCTGGCGGCGCCGCTCGCCACCTGGATCGCGCTGTTCGTCCTGGTGCTCGTCTATTTCGTGCCGCGCATCCGCCAGCGCTCGGTCGACCGTCTCGGAGGCGCGCTCGATGCTGACCGGGCGCATCGTCGACAGCTACACCAACATCCAGACGGTGAAGCTTTTCGCGCATACGTCGCGCGAGGACGATTATGCGCGCGACGCGGTCGACGACCATACGCGAAAATTCCGCGCCTCGACCCGGCTCATCACCGCGATGTCGAGCACCGTCGTCGTCATGAACGGGCTCCTGATCGCCGGCACGATCGGCGCTCGGCATCTTGCTTTGGGCGCGAGGGGCTCTTGTCGCTCGGCGATCTCACCATCGCGAGCGGGCTGGCGATCCGCATCGCCACCATGTCGGGCTGGATCATGTGGACCTCGATCGGCGTCTTCGACAATGTCGGCGCCGTGCAGGAGGGCATGGAGACGATCGCCCGGCCGCAGGAGCTCATCGACGCTGCCCGCCGCGCCGGCGCTCAAGGTCGCGAAGGGCGAGATTCGCTTCGAGAACGTCACCTTCCACTACGGCAAGAAGAGCGGCATCATCGAGAACCTGTCGCTGACCATCGCGCCGGGCGAGAAGGTGGGCCTCGTCGGCCGCTCCGGCGCCGGCAAGTCGACCATCGCCAGCCTGCTTCTGCGCTTCTACGACGTGGAGGCAGGGCGCATCGTCATCGACGGACAGGATATTGCGCAGGTCTCGCAGGATTCGCTCCGCAGCCAGATCGGGCTGATCACGCAGGACACATCGCTGTTGCACCGCTCGATCCGCGACAACGTGCTTTACGGCCGCCCCGACGCGAGCGACAAGGCGATGCGCGACGCGATCCGCCATGCGCGCGCCGACGCGTTCGTCCCCGGCCTCTCCGACTATTGGGGGCGGCAGGGCTACGACGCGCATGTCGGCGAGCGCGGCGCCAAGCTTTCCGGCGGCCAGCGGCAGCGCGTCGCGATCGCGCGCGTGCTCCTCAAGGACGCGCCGATCCTGGTGCTCGACGAGGCGACCTCGGCGCTTGATTCGGAGGTCGAGGCGGCGATCCAGGAGAGCCTGCAGCGCATGATGGCGGGAAAGACGGTGATCGCGATCGCCCACCGGCTCTCCACCATCGCCGCCATGGACCGGCTGGTAGTGCTCGACCACGGGCAGATCGTGGAGATGGGGAGCCACGCGGAACTGGTCCGCAAGGGCGGCCTCTACGCGTCGCTGTGGAACCGCCAGTCCGGCGGGTTCCTGAACGCCGAGTCCGCGCGGGAGGCGACAGCGGCAGGGTCGGCCACCGAGACAGAAGCGGCGGAGTAGCCGCGCCGGGCCGGCTGGAGCGGGCCGCGCCCGCTCGCTATAAGGAGCGCATGACCGTCGAAACGGATCGCGATCGGAGCCGGCGCGAGCTTCTCGCGGAGCTTGAGCGGAAGTACATCTGGTTTGAGCCGGTCGGCGCGGCGCGCCATTCCGAGGAGCGCATCCTTTCGCAGGCGATGGACCTCGGCACCTACGACGACATTCTGCGGATCGAGGACATTGTGGGACGGGCGGCGCTCGCGGCTGTCATGCAGAGCGCCGCGCCCGGCGCGATATCGGACCGCTCCTGGGAGTTCTGGCGGGGCCGGCTCACGGCCCGGGGCTTCGCCGTCGCAGACCGCCCGCCCCGCAGACGCTTCGATGCCGCTCGCGGGCCTATCGCTCGCTAGGCTCCCGCCTCCGCCGCCGCGCGCCGCGCTTCGGCGAGGCGGCGCTGGCGCTCGATATAGCGCACCGAGAAGATCGAGATCTCGTAGAGCGCGATCGTTGGCAGCGCCAGGCTGATCTGGCTGATCGGATCGGGTGGCGTCAGCACCGCCGCCACGATGAAGGCGATGACGATCGCCCACTTGCGCTTGCCTTTCAGCGTCTCCGTCGTGATCAGCCCGGCGCGCGCCAGCAGCGTCATCAACACCGGAAGCTGGAACACCAGGCCGAACGCGAAGATCAGCGTCATGATCAGCCCGAGATATTCGTTGACCTTGGGCAGAAGCTCGATCGATGCCCGCCCCGCTCCGCCGTGCTGCTCCATCGACAGGAAGAAGCGCATGGCGAGCGGCATGACTGCGAAATAGACGAGCATCGCGCCAAGCGCGAAAAGGATCGGCGTTGCGATCAGGTAGGGCAGAAATGCCTTGCGCTCGTTCTTGTAGAGGCCGGGCGCGACGAACTTGTAGATCTGGTTGGCGATGATCGGAAAGGCCAGGAACAGCGCGCCGAAAAGCGCGAGCTTCATCTGGGTGAAGAAATATTCCTGCGGAGCCGTGTAGATCAGCTTGATCTCGCGAAGCGGCCCGGCGGCCCGCTCATAGGGAACGACCAGGATGTTGAAGATGTCGCTGGCGAAGAAGAAGCAGACGATGAAGGCGATGAAGATCGCGATGAAGGCGCGCAGAACGCGCTGGCGCAGCTCGATCAGGTGTTCAATCAGCGGCGCGCGAGAGGCTTCAATATCCTCCTCGTTGCTCATGCCGCATCACTTCCCTCAGCCGCGACGGCGCCCGTCTTGGCGGGCTCTGCCTCATGCGGTGCGTCCGTCGCAGCCTGCGGCGCGGGCGACGGCATGGGTGTTGGGCCCGGGGACGCGGACTCAGGCGTCTTCGGCTTGTCGGCGACGGCGCGCATCGTCGCGTTGAAGTCCTTCTCCTCGTTCTTCAGCGGATTCTCCGACACCATCTTCTTCAGTTCTTTCTTGGTGTCTTCGAGTCCCACTTCGCGCTCGGCTTCCCGCAGCGCCTGATCGAACTGCCGCTTGAAGTCGTTCGACATACGGCGGACCTGGCCCATGGTCTTGCCGAAGCTGCGCAGCATGCCGGGCAGCTCCTTCGGGCCGACCACCACCACGGCCACTGCCGCGATGACGACGATCTCACTCCAGCCAACGTCGAACATGGCAATCTGTCCCCGCGCGGGCGGAGGCTCAGCCGGCCTTCGTCTTCTTCTCGACGGTCTCGGAGGCCATCGGCGCCGTGGAATCGTGCTCGATCGTGTGTGCCTTCTCGTCGGAATCGTCTTCGGCCATGCCCTTCTTGAAGGTCTTGATGCCCTTCGCCACGTCACCCATCAGGTCGGAGATCTTGCCGCGTCCGAAGAGCACCATCACCAACAGCAGGACGATGATCCAATGCCAGATTGAAAGACTACCCATCTCGTTCTCCAAATTCCCGCCGTTTGTCACGCTTCACGCCGCGGGCGGTGACTATCGCAAATAGGCTCCCGCCCATCAATCGCGGCCTTGCCGCGCGGTTACTCCTCGTCGGGGAACACGAGAATGTCGCGCTCGTCGAAACTGACGCGCACATCGGCGCCAGGGCCGAGCCCGTCGCCGGCCCGGGCCTTCGCCAGGAGATAGGTGTCGGAACCCTCCACCGCCACGTGGAAAAGCTCCGTTTCGCCAAGGAAATGCCGGGAAACGATGCGTCCCGGGGTTCCCAGGCCCTGGCCGGAGCCCCGGTCGGCAGCGACAAGCAGCACGCCCTGCGGGCGGATCGCCACAATCACCGCGGCGCCCTCTTTCTGGCCGCGGCAGCGGAACTCGGCGATCGGGGTCACCGCCCGACCGCCGGAGACGGCGCCTGAGACCTCGTTCAGTGCGCTGAAGAACCGCGCCGCGAAGAGGCTCCCCGGCCGGTCATAGAGGTCTTCCGCGCCGCCATGCTGGACCACGCGGCCGCGGCGCATCAGGACGATGCGGTCGCTCATCCGCATCGCCTCCTCCGGATCGTGGGTCACGATGACGGCGGTGGCGCCCGTCTCGCGCAGCACGGAAAGCGTGTCGGCGCGCACACTGTCCCTTAGCCGGCTGTCGAGCCCGGAGAACGGCTCGTCCATCAGGAGAATGCCAGGACGCGGCACAACGGCGCGGGCAAGCGCCACTCGCTGCTGCTCGCCGCCGGAAAGCTCGTGCGGATAGGATTGAGCGAGGTGCGCAAGCCCGACGCGGGTGAGCGCCGCAAGCGCCTCGGCCTCGCGCGCTTTGCGGTCAAGCGCCGTCAGCCCGAACATGACGTTCTTCAGGACCGTCATGTGTGGAAACAGAGCGTAGTCCTGGAACATCAGGCCGGTCGCGCGTTTTTCCGGCGGCACGAAGACGCGCGCCGAGGCGACTTCGCGGCCGTCGATCAGCACGCGGCCAGTGGTCGGGGCGTCGACGCCGGCGGCGATCCTGAGCAGAGTCGTCTTGCCGCAGCCCGAATGGCCGAGCAGCGACACGATCTCGCCGGGCTTGACATCGAGGTCGACATCTTCGAGCGCCCTCACGTGCCCGAAGCGGCGCGAGACGTTTTCCAGCGTCAACTGCGCGGCAATTGTCGCGGCCGCGCGGCGGCGGCTCTGCATTTCGGCTGCGGCGGGGGCCATGCGCCGGCTTATGGAGCGCCCTGGCTAGCGCGGCAAGCCGTTTTGCGGGAGGCACGGAGTCACGGGCGGAACCGGCCGATCGGCCGCTCGTCAATTCTCTTCGAGCGCCGGTTCTTCGTCCGAAGCCTCGTCGTCATCGTCCTCGGCTTCGGCCGCGTCGTCAGGCGCGTCGAATCCGGCGAAGTCGATCTCCAGCGGATCTTCGTCCTCGGCAAGCTCCGGGCTGTCATTCGGCTCCGGCAGAACGTCATCCGGTGTGGCGAGTGTTTCGATCAGCCCGGCCGCCCTGAGATCGGTGAGCCCCGGCAGGTCGCCGATCAATTCCAGCCCGAAATGGTCGAGGAAGGCCGGCGTCGTGCCGAAGGTCACCGGCCGGCCGGGCGTACGCCTGCGGCCGCGCAGCCTGATCCAGCCGGTCTCAAGCAGCACGTCGAGGGTGCCGCGCGAAACGGCGACGCCGCGCACCTCCTCGATCTCGGCGCGGGTCACCGGCTGATGGTAGGCAATGATGGAGAGCGTCTCGACAGCCGCGCGCGAGAGCTTCCTTTCCGCCACCACGTCGCGCTTCAAGACGAAGGCGAGATCCTCGGCCGTGCGGAACGCCCAGCGGTCGTCGCTGCGGCGGAGGTTGACTCCGCGCTCGGCATAGGTGCGTTGCAATTCGCCAAGCAGCGCGTCGAGGTCGACCCCCTCCGGCATGCGCAGCGCGAGCTCCGCCTTCGACAGCGGCTCGGCGGACGCGAAGAGCAGCGCCTCCAGCATGCGCAGATGCAGCCGATGGTCCTCGCTCACGAGCGGCTCTCGATCCTCGGCCTCGAAGGCGATTGCCGGCTCACCCATTGACCGCCTCCGGCAGGGGCTCCGCGTCCTCCTTCGCGCGCCGGCGCACGAAGAGCGGCGTGAAGTGCCCGGTCTGCTTCAATTCGACCTCGCCCTCCTTGACCAGCTCAAGGCTGGCGGAAAAGGCGCTCGCCCGCGCGGTGGCCCTGAGCTTCGGCTGCACCAGATATTCCACGAGATAGGAATCGAGCGTCTCCCAATGCGTGCTCGTTCCGATCAGCTGCATCAGCCGCTCGCGCGCTTCCTGCAGCGTGAAGACGAAAGGGCGCTCGCCGACCTTGATCGTCGCGGCGACGCCGCGAAGCCTGAGCGCCGCATAGGCGGAGAGAAGATCGTAGAGGCTCGCGTCCCAGACGGCGCGCGTATTGACCGACAGCGGCTCCGGCGTGCCGCGCGCGAACACTTCGTGGCCAAGCCTGGGCGACGCCATCAGCCGCCGGCCGGCTTCGCGGATCGCTTCGAGATGCTTGAGCCGGCGCGCCAGGATCAGCGCCAGCTCTTCGCCGCTCGGCTCCGCGTCGCCCTCCTCCTCCGGCAGGAGAAGGCGAGATTTCAGATAAGCGAGCCATGCCGCCATCACCAGATAGTCGGCGGCGATCTCAAGCCGCAGCCGGCGCGCCGCCTCGATGAAGGCGAGATACTGCTCCGCGAGAGCCAGGATCGAGATCTTGGCGAGATCGACCTTCTGCTCGCGCGCCAGGGAGAGGAGAAGGTCAAGCGGTCCCTCGAAGCCGGCGACGTCGACGACGAGGCACTCAGGCGCGCGGGCGTCCGCCTCCTCGAAATCCGCCTCCGCAACAGGCGCGGTCGCGTCGCGATGCTCGCTCATGCCGCGGCCTGGCCGAGGAGGAAGTCGAAGCGCCGCTCGAGCGCCGTACCGGTCGGCGGCCTCCGGCGCTGGCCGCGGCTGAAGGGCCGCCTCGGTGCGGCGCAGCGCATCGCCCGCAAGCTCCGGCGCGCCCGTGGCGATTTCCTGCATCTCGGCGAGGTTGCCGTTGCAGTGAAGCACGAGATCGCAGCCGGCGGCGATCGCGCGCTCGGCGCGCTCCCGGAAGCCGCCGGTCAGGGCGCCCATTGAGATGTCATCCGTCATCAAGGCTCCATCGAAGCCGATTCGCTCGCGGATGATGTTAGCAATGACGGCGCTGGAAAGCGTGGCCGGTGCGCTGCCATCAACGTCTAAAAAAGCGACATGAGCGGTCATGCCGAGTCGTGCGCGCTTGGCTAGCAACCGGAAGGGCGTGAAATCCCGCGCCTCGAGCTCCGCCATGGTTGCGTCGACCTGCGGCAGGCTGTGATGGCTGTCGACCGTGGCGCGGCCATGGCCCGGCATGTGCTTGATGACCGGGAGCACGCCACCGGCAAGAAGCCCGTCGAGCTGCGCCCCGCCGAGCGTCGCCACCGCATCGACAGTGTCGCCGAGCGCGCGGTCGCCGATCCCGGACGTGCTGCCTTCGGCCGGAATGTCGAGGACCGGCAGGCAATCGACCGTCACGCCAAGGCCGGCGAGGTCGAGCGCGATCAGCTTGGCACCGAGAAAGGCCGCCTCGACGCCGGAGAGCGCGTTTCGGCGGTAGAGCGCGGCGTAGGCCGAGCCGGCGGGATAAGCGCGGAAATGCGGCGGGCCGATCCGCTGCACGCGCCCCCCCTCCTGGTCGATCAGGATCGGCGCGTCCTCACGCCCGAGCGCTTCCCGCACCGCCCGGCAGAGGCGCCTCACATGCTCCGGCGCCTCGGCATTCCTGCGGAAGAGGATGACGCCCCAAGGCTCCGCCTCGCGCAAGAACGCGTCTTCGTCCTTCGAGAGCTTGGTTCCCGACAGGCCGCAGATAAAGGCGTGCGCCGCCACGCTTCGCTTTCAGGTGCCGGCGCTAATGCGTCACGATGCAGTCGCCGCCGGCGGCCTTTAGCGAACTCGCAGACCTTGATCGCCTCGTCGCGGGTGCCCCATGGCCCGACCCGGACGCGGTAGTAGATGCCCCTCGAGCCGAGATCGGCCTCCTGATATTGCGCGGTCAGGCTGCCGAGGATCGACGCGTAGCGGTTCTGCAATTTGGCGAAGGTGGCCTTTGCCTGGTCGAGGCTGTGCTGCGAGCTCAGCTGGACGACATAGCCTCCGCTCGCGGGTGCAGGCGTGGTGGTCGGCGACGCCTCGCTCAGGAGATTGGTCGGCGCGCCGGAATTCTGCGTCGTCGGCGCGGGCGACGGGGCGGGCGCGGGCGACGGGGCGGGCGCGGGTTGCTGCTGTTCAGTGGCGGCAACGGTCGTGTCGGCCGGCGCTTCGGGAGTTGTCGTGGTCCCGCTCGATGTATTGGCCGTCGTGTTCGATGCCGTCGGGGTGGTGGTCGTCGCGTTGCCGGTGGAGGCCGACGCGTCGATCGTGACGGTCTCAACCGGCGTCGGCTGAAGCTCCTGCGTGTCGACCGAGGCCATCTGCTGCTGTTGCTGCGTCGTATCGGCGTTCGAGTTCGACGTGTTCGCCTCGGCAGTGGAGACGATCGAGCCGTCGGGGCGGACGACGAAGGTCGACACCTCGCGCGGACCGATCGCGTCGCTTGTCGTTTGGTCGGTGGACGGCGTCGTATTCGAATCCGTATTGGACGCGGCGTTGGCGTTGGCGTCGGCCGACGTCGATGCGTCGGCGCCCCCCTCGCCGACCGGCCGATCGACAGTGCTGCTGCTATCCTGTGACTGCGGCAGCACGATCCGGGCGACCTCGCGCGGCTCCTCGGAGCCGTCGACGACCTGCTCCTGCTGTTGCTGGGCGTCTGAGGTATTCCCGGTGACACGGTCATAGACGGCTTCGCCCGTCGTGTCGGTGTCGGTGCTCGCCTGCTCGGGCGCCGCTTCCACCTTGACCGGGTTGTCGGGCGGTCCGATGACCGGCGGCGTCCCGGATTGCCCCACTTCCGTGGTGCGGAGATAGAGCGCCGCCGCACCGCCGACGAGCACAACGGCAACAACGCCCGCGAGCGTGACCAGAGCAACGCGCGAGCGGTTGCGCCTTGCGGCCGCAGCGGTCCGCGCCGCAGCGGCACGCCGGCTCGGACCGGGCGCTATCGCAGATTCAACAGCCGACTCGTCGACGGACGCGTCACCATCTTCCCACTCGGCGGAGGCGGAGGAATCGGAGAAAGCCGGCTCAAGCTCGCGCGACAGTCCCGCTTCGAACTCAAGGCCGGCCAGATCCGATGCCTTGTCGTCTTCCGCCGGCGGCAGCAGATCGTCGAACTCCGGAAATGCAGTGGCATGCCGCGCGCGGCGCTCCGCGTCGGGCGAAGGCTGCGGCGTGCTCGGCGCCTCGGCCGCAGGCTCGTCGTCGCCGAAGATGTCGCGCATGCCACCGCTTCTTCGCGACGTCGGCTTGGCGAACAAATCCGCCACCTCCGGCTCGTCGGCGAAGAGCGCCTCGGCCTCGCGATGGCGCGAGGATTCGCGCGGCGGCGCCGGTGGCTCGTCATCCTGCCGCGCGCTCGGCCTGTCCCATTCGGCGCCCGCCTGTCCGCGAAAGCGGTAGTCCGATCGCGGCGCCGCCGGCTCGGGCGAAAGCTCCGGCCAATCCGACTCCGGTTCCGGCTCTGATGCAGTCTCTTCAAGTTCGTCGGGAAGCGGCCGAATGCTGGAGAGGCGGCCGGGCCACGCCTCGCGCACCGGCTCAGGCGCGGGATCGGCCGCGCTCGGCGTCTCCATCTCCGTCTCGAGCGGCGGCTCGGGCGTGGTCGGCTCGGGCTCCGGAGCATTCGCCGCGTCAGCACCATGTGCGGTCGATGCGAACCGCGCCGCCTGGCGCCGCTCGAACTGTCCAAGCTGCTCCTCGATGGAGCGCAGAAGCTCGTCGGCATCGCGCTCGCCCCAGGAATCCTTCGGCGGCTCCGCCGCAGCGCGCGGCGCGCTCGCACGCACATTGAGCGGCGACGGAGCCTCGCGCCGTGGCGGCACGGCCGGCGGCTGAAGCGCAGTCTCGCGTGGTGCAGACATCTCGCGTGGTGCAGACATCTCGCGTGGCGCAGACGTCCCGCGTGGCGCAGGCGTCTCGCGTGGAGCAGGCGTCTCGCGCGCCGCAAAGGACGACTCGAACTCCTGCAGCAGCTCCTCTTCGAGGCTATCGACAACCGGGCGCGCCTTCGCCGCAGGCTTCTCTGCGGCTTTCGGCTTTTCAGGCTTCGGGGTGGAGAACCCTCCGTCCTCGCTCACGATACGCGCGAGTTCAACCAGCGGATCCTCTTCGTCGTCCAACCCAGTCCCCATGGCTCGATTCTGCTTCGGGTCGCTACCTGCCATACGATCGGCCCTCGACTAGCTTATCGCGGGTTTGCCTGCGGTTCACGCAGATTAATACATTTCATCCGGCGCCTCGACACCAAGAACTTGCAATCCGCATCTCAGCACCGCGCCGACGGCGGTGACGAGGCCGAGCCTGGCGCGGCTCAGTTCACTCTCATCTGCACGAATAAAGCGCAATTGCGGCAGTTCCTTGCCTTTGTTCCAGTGGGCGTGAAAGGCGCTCGCGAGCTCATAAAGATAGAAAGCCACACGATGCGGCTCCCGGCCGCGGGCTGCAACCCCCAGTATTCGCGGCCAATCCGTCATGGCGCGCAGCAGGCTGCGCTCTCCGGCATCGCTCAGGAGCGTAAAGTCCGCTTCCGCGAGCGAAGCCGGATCGAGCGCGATCTCAGGGACTTCCTCGCCTGCCTGCCTGCGCACCGAGTATGTGCGCGCATGGGCGTATTGCACATAAAAGATCGGGTTGTCCTTCGACTGCTCCTGCACCGCCTGAAAGTCGAAATCGAGCGGCGCGTCGGTCTTGCGGAAGAGCATCATGAAGCGGACCGAACCGGCACCGACTTCCTCCACCACCTCGCGCAGCGTGACGAGGTCGCCGGAGCGTTTCGACATCACCACCGGTACGCCGCCGCGGAAGAGCTTCACGAGCTGGCAGAAGAGCACTTCGAGCTCTGCGTTTCCGTCGCTCATCGCCGTGACGGCCGCTTTCAGCCGCTTCGGATAGCCGCCGTGATCGGTGCCGAGCACATCGACCATCTGCCGGAAGCCGCGCAGATACTTGTCGTAGTGGTAGGCGATGTCGGAAGCGAAATAGGTGTAGCTCCCGTCCGACTTCAGAAGCGGCCGGTCGATGTCGTCGCCGAAGGCGGTCGAGCGGAAGAGCGTCTGCTCGCGGTCCTCCCAGTCCTCCGGGACCTGTCCTTTGGGTGGCGGCAGCGTGCCGCGATAGATCAGCCCCTTCTCGGCAAGCGCTGCGATCGCCTCGGCGACGCGGTCAACATCGCCGCGCTTCAGCGAGCGCTCCGAAAAGAAGACGTCGTGCTCGACGCCGAGCAGGTCGAGGTCTGAACGGATCATCGCCATCATCGCCGCGACCGTGCGTTCGCGCACGACCGGCAGCCACTCCGGCTGCTGCAGATCGAGGAGTCCCTCTCCGAACTCCGTCTTCAGCGCCTCGCCGACCGGCTTCAGATAGTCGCCCGGATAAAGCCCGCTTGGGATCGTGCCGATCTCTTCGCCAAGCGCCTCGCGGTATCGGAGATAGGCGGAACGCGCGAGCTGATCGACCTGCGCGCCGGCGTCGTTGATGTAGTATTCGCGCGTCACCGCATGCCCGGTCGCCGCGAGCATTTTCGCGATTGCATCGCCGACGACGGCGCCGCGGCAATGGCCGACATGCATCGGCCCGGTCGGATTGGCGGAGACATATTCGACATTCACCTTGGTGCCGCCGCCGATGTCGGAATGCCCATAGCGGGCGCCGGCGCGCAGGATCGCCGCCGGCTGTGTCGACCAGAACGTGTCGGAGAGCCTGAGATTGACGAAACCCGGCCCCGCAACTTCGACGGCCGCCACGTCGGGGTCGCTTTCGAGCTTCGCGGCGATCTTCGCGGCGAGATCGCGCGGATTGGCCTTGAGCGGCTTTGCGAGCACCATTGCGGCATTGGTCGCAACGTCGCCATGCGCGGCGTCGCGCGGCGGCTCCGCGGTGACGCGAGAGAGCGCCTCGCCTACCCCGGCGAGCGCTTCCGCGCCGACAACGCTCTTGACCGCGGCGCGCACCCGCTGCTCGAAAATTTCGAAGAAATTCATCGGAAAAACCTGCGGCCGGCGGCAGGCCGCAGTGCCGCGCTCCTTGCGCAAATCTTGCCGGATCGCGCGCGCCCTAGCCCAGATCGGGAGTGTCGTCAAACAGCCGCTGATGCTCGGTGACGGCGTAGCGGTCGGTCATGCCGGCGATATAGTCGGCGACGCGACGCGCCGTCTGGAAGAGGTCGTCGGGGTCCAAGCCCACACCCCAATCGTCCGGCATCAGCGACGGATCGGCGAAAAGTGCCTCGAAGAGGTCCGCCACCAGCGCCTCAGCCAGCCTGACCGGGCGCATGACCGTCTCGCTCCGATAGACGTTCTCCGTCAGGAACCGCTTCAGCGCCGCCTCGGCGCGCGCCGTCTCCGGCGAGAAGCCGATGAGCGTCTCCCCTGCCCGCCTGACGTCGTCGACGCTCGCGACGCCCTTCTCCCTGATCCGGCGCGATGCCTCGAGGAGCACGTCCTGGATCATGAGCGTGATCGTTCGTCGTATCAGCTCGTGCACGACATGTGGCTGGTCGAGGCCGTGATAGTCCTCGTGGATCGCGGCGAGGATCGGCCCGGTCAGCGCTTGCGCTTCGAGCGCGTCGAGGCCGATCAGCCCGGCCCGCAGCGCATCTTCGATGTCGTGCAAGTCATAGGCGATGTCGTCGGAGATGGCGGCGACCTGCGCTTCGAGGCTCGCGTAGAGATGCAGAGCGAGGTCCTGCCGCTCCTGGAACGCGCGGATGGCATAGGGGAGCGGGCCCCCGGCATAGGCGCCTGCCGAATGTCCGGCGGCGTCGAGGATCGGGCCGTTGTGCTTCACCAGCCCCTCATGCGTCTCCCAGGTGAGGTTGAGGCCGTCGAAGAGCGCATAGCGGTGCTCGAGCTCGGTCACGACGCGCAGGCTCTGTGCGTTATGGTCGAAGCCGTCATAGGCGACGAGCGCCCGGTCGAGCGAGCGCTCACCGGCGTGGCCGAAAGGCGGATGGCCGAGATCGTGGGCGAGTGCCAGCGTCTCGGCCAGGTCCTCGTCGAGGCCGAGCGGCCGTGCGAGCGAGCGGGCGATCTGCGCCACCTCCAGCGTATGGATCAGACGGGTGCGGAAATGGTCGTCTTCGTGCTCCACGAAGACTTGAGTCTTGTGCTTCAGGCGGCGGAAAGCATTGCAGTGGATGATGCGGTCGCGGTCGCGCTGAAAAGGCGAGCGCAGCGGATCGTCGGGCTCGGCGTGGATGCGCCCGCGCGAGGCGCGCGGGTCGGAGGCATAGGAGGCGCGCCAGCGTTCCCCGTGGCGCAGGAGATCGCGCGGCAGCGCTGCCATACCGGATCCCCGCAATTGACTACTGCCGAGTCAGTTCTTAGCTAGAATGAGGCTCCCGGCAAGAGCAGACCAACCAAGGTGGACAGGCTGAGATGGACCAGACGGGCGTAAGGCTATCGGACAGCGCGGTGCGCAGGATCGCCAAGATCCTGAGCGCCGAGCCGGCCGGCACGTCGCTCCGCGTCAGCGTCGAGGGCGGCGGCTGCTCCGGGTTCCAGTATCGCTACGACATCGTTCAGGATTCGCCGGCCGCCGACGACATCGTCCTGGCACGCGACGGCGCCACCGTCCTGATCGACGCCGTTTCGCTCGACTATATGAGCGGCTCCGAGATCGATTTCGTCGACGACCTGATGGGGCAGTCCTTCCAGATCAAGAACCCGCATGCCGTCGCCGCCTGCGGCTGCGGCACCAGCTTCTCGGTCTGAGCACTCCATCTCCGTCGTCATTGCCGGGCTTGACCCGGCGGCCCATTCCGTGACCGCTGCGGTCCCTCGACCGTTACGGAATGGATGCCACGGTCAAGCCGTGGCATGACGACAGTCCTGGAGCCTCGGGGGTCAGTCCGCCAGATGCGCATCGCCACCTGGAACATCAACGGCGTCAAGGCGCGCATCGACAATCTCGTGCATTGGCTGAAGGACGCCGCGCCCGACGTCGTCTGTCTGCAGGAGATCAAGTCCATCGATGCGGGCTTTCCGGCCGAAGACCTCGGCGCGCTCGGCTACAATGTCGCCGTGCGCGGCCAAAAAGGCTTCAACGGCGTCGCGCTGCTTTCCAAGCATCCGATCGAGGACGTGACAAAGGATCTCCCCGGCGACGGAAGCGACGACCAGGCCCGCTTCATCACCGGACGCATCGCGAGCAAGAACGGCGTCGTACGCGTCGTGTCCGCCTATATGCCGAACGGCAATCCGATCGGCTCCGACAAGTTCGCATACAAGATCGCCTGGCTTGAGCGCCTCGAAGACTGGACGCGCAAAGCGCTCGACACGGAAGAGCCGCTGGTCATTGCCGGCGATTACAACATCATTCCCGAGCCCGCCGACGCGAAGCACCCGGAAGCATGGACGGGTGATGCTCTCTTCCAGCCCGAATCGCGCGCGGCATTCCGGCGGCTTAAGGCACTCGGCCTGACCGACGCGGTGCGCGCCGTCGACGATGGCGCCGACATTTTCACCTTCTGGGACTACCAGGCCGGGGCTTGGCAAAAGAACAACGGCATCCGCATCGACCACATTCTGCTGTCGCCGGAAGCCGCGGATCGCCTGGTCGAGGTCGGCATCGACAAGCATGCGCGGGCCTGGGAGAAGCCTTCCGACCACGTGCCGGTGTGGGCTGAGCTCGCGGACTGACATTATCGCGAGGCAAGGGTGAAATCCCGGCCAGATTGTGCTAAGCTTCGCTCATGAGGCTAAGCATCGTCGCAATCGCGGCCCTGCTTGTTGCGGGCGCCCCGGCAACATCTGCCAGCGCCGAGTGCAAGTGCCTGGGGCCGAACGGCATCGTCGCGCATCACGGCGATACGGTTTGCCTGCCGACTCCGGCCGGCCTGCGTCTCGCCCGCTGCGGCATGGTGCTGAATAACGCCTCCTGGACGTTCCTGTCCGACTCCTGCCCGGAAGCGGCGGCCGAATCCGGCGCGACCTTCGCGCTCCGCATGTCGCTTCCGCCCGAGCAGGCGATCGCACTTCAATAGCTGTCGGTGGGGCCGGCCAACATAGCTGTTGGTGGGGCCGGCAAGCCCGGGCCTAGTGCGCCGGGACTGCCGCCGCGGCGGCTGCGGTCGCCGCGGGTGCCGCTGTCGCCTGGACCTGCGTTCCACCGGTGTTGTGGTCGATCCAGGCCTTAGCCAGCGCAATTGCCTGGCGCCGCGTCTCTTCGTCGGCGGTCGAGAAGGCCTGCTCGTGACGGGCCTGAATCACCGGGTCGCCGGGGCTTGAGAGGCGCGCGATCGTCAACCACATCAGCCCTTCGACCGGCCGCCGGTCGAGGCCGATCCCCTCGTAAAGCATGTGGCCGAACTCGGCCTGCGCGCCGACATGGCCCTTGCGCGCGGCGAGCTTGAACCAGCGCGCCGCCTGGCGCGCGTTCTTGTCGCCGCCGAGGCCGTTCAGGAGCATGTTGGCGAGCTGGTACTGCGCGTCGGAGTCGCCGAAATAGGACGCGGCGTAGGCGAAGAAGCGGCGCGCGCGTCCCGGATCGGCGGTGACATGGCCCGGTATGCCGCTCTGATAGTAGCTGCCGAGCGTCACGAAGGCGTCGGCGACGAAGGGCGCGTCCGGCCCGTCCGGATTCTCGTCGCCATATTCGTTGGCGACGCGCGAAAAGAGCTCCATCGCCTTGCCGTCATCCTCTTTGACGAGGTCGCCGGTCTGATACATGCGCCCGAGCTTCCAAAGGGCGCCTGGATGTCCGTTCGCCGCCGCGTAGTTCAGCGCTTCGAGCGCCTCGGCGGCATTGCCCGCCTTGTAGGCTTCGTAGCCGGAGCGGAAGGCTTCCGCCGGCGAGAGATTTGGATCGAGCGCCAGCGCGACGCCGGAGCCGAGCCCCGTCACCACGACGACCGCGCAAATCCTAAAGATCAGCATACGTCACCGTCTCCGCGGCGGCGCCTGGATGGGTCACCGCGCCGTCCTTCGCCGGGCCGACAAGCTGCGCGAATTTCCAAATCGCGCCGGACCGGTAATCCGTTTCACGCGGACGCCAGGCCTCGCGCCGCGCCTTCAATTCCGCGTCCGACAATCTCACCTCAAGCGTTCCCGCGACGGCGTCGAGGTCGATGATGTCGCCGTCGCGCAAAAGGCCGATCGGGCCGCCAATCGCCGCCTCGGGCCCGACGTGGCCGACGCAGAAGCCGCGCGTGCCGCCGGAAAACCGTCCGTCGGTGATCAGCGCGACCTTGTCGCCGGCGCCCTGCCCGTAAAGCGCCGCGGTGGTCGACAGCATCTCGCGCATGCCGGGGCCGCCGCGCGGTCCCTCGTAGCGGATCACCAGCACGTCGCCGTCCTTGTATTTGCGCGCCGCAACCGCCGCGAAGCACTCCTCTTCGCTGTCGAAGCAACGCGCCGGACCGGAGAAGGTGAGGGTCTTCATACCGGCGACCTTCACGATCGCGCCGTCAGGCGCGAGGTTGCCCTTCAGCCCCACCACGCCGCCGGTCGGCGACATCGGCTTGTCAGCCGGAACGATCACGTCCTGATCCGGATTCCAGCGCACGTTCTTCAAATTTTCGGCCATCGTCTTCCCGGTGACCGTGATGCAGTCGCCGTGGAGATAGCCGTTGTCGAGCAGCGTCTTCATGAGCAGCGGAATGCCGCCCGCCTCGAACATGTCCTTGGCGACGTAGCGGCCGCCCGGTTTCATGTCGGCAATATACGGCGTCTTCTTGAAAATCTCGGCGACCTCGAAAAGATCGAACTCGATGCCGACTTCGTGCGCGATCGCGGGGAGATGCAGGGCGGCATTGGTCGAGCCGCCGGAGGCGGCGACCACGGTCGCGGCATTTTCCAGCGCTTTTCGCGTGACGATATCGCGCGGACGGATATTGAGCGCGATCAGCTCCATGATCGTCTCGCCGGCCGTCATGCAGAAGCTGTCGCGGATCTCGTAGGGCGCCGGCGCGCCGGCCGAATAAGGCAGCGCCAGGCCGATCGCCTCCGACACGGTCGCCATGGTGTTGGCGGTGAACTGGCCGCCGCAGGCCCCGGCCGAGGGGCAGGCCACGTGTTCGAGGAGATCGAGGTCCTCGTCCGACATCTTGCCGACCGAGTGCAGTCCGACGGCCTCGAAGAGATCGACGACGGTCACGTCGCGGCCCTTGAAGGTGCCCGGCAGGATCGAGCCGCCGTAGATGAAGATCGACGGCACGTTCAGCCGGCACATCGCCATCATCATGCCGGGCAGCGACTTGTCGCAGCCGGCGAGGCCGATCAGCGCATCGTAGCAGTGGCCGCGCATCGTCAGCTCGACTGAAGTCGGCGATCACCTCGCGCGACACCAGCGACGACTTCATGCCCTGGTGGCCCATAGCGATGCCGTCAGTGACGGTGATCGTGGTGAACTCGCGCGGAGTGCCGCCACGGGCAGCGACGCCCTTCTTGGCGAACTGCGCCTGGCGAGAGAGCGCGATGTTGCAGGGCGCGGCTTCGTTCCAGCAGGTGGCGACGCCAACGAAGGGCTGGTGGATCTCCTCCTTGGTGAGACCCATCGCATAGTAATAGGAACGATGCGGCGCCCGGTTCGGCCCCTCCGTCACGTGACGGCTGGGCAGCGTCTTCTTGTCAAACGTCTTTGCGTCCATCTACGCCCGCTCTGCCGCGTCATTCGGTTGCCATCGACGCGGCTCGATACGCTTGCCGGCTCGCCCCCGCGCGGGCCGCTCGACCGACGTCCATAGGTGGCGCCGAGTCCTTGAAAAACAATAAGTCGGATCGTGGCGCAAAGGGGGCCGGTGGTCCGCAAGAAGCGGATTTGCAACGCCTGTGGCAGTTAGGTGACACGCGGTCATGGGCCATGATCCGCCGGGCGGTCGGCCTAAAACGGCATGTTAACATTCCCGGCATAAAAAGCGGCGGGGCCCCACAATCACCGACCGATCCGAGAGTGACGCGGCATGCCACGCGTTTGGCCACTTCGATCCAGCTTTGTGTCGCTGCTGCAATTCATGGGGGCGCTTGCCTGCGTCGTAACGCTGGCGACAGCGCACGCGGAGCAGGCGGCCGAATCCGAGATCGACGAGACCGACCTCTCCCTCCTCGCCCGCCCGGACCTTTCGAGCCCGCGCTCCACCCTCCTGGCGCTGCAGGAGAGCGTGCAGCAGGCCTACCGCGTGCTGACCAAGGCCTATGACGAACATGGCCATAGTCACGGGCTCACCGCCTCCGCCGAAGTAAAGCAGCAGGTGACGACAGCGCAACTGTTGCTGCGCCGGGCGATGACAACGCTCGATCTGAGCCAAGTGCCCGCCGTCAACCGCGAAGAGGTCGGCACCGAGACCGTCCTCTTGCTCAAGGAGATCTTCGACCGCCTTCCGGTCACGCCGACCGACAGCATTCCCGGCCCTGACGATGTCGCTGGCCACGACGGCAAGGCGCCGCTTCAGGCCTGGTCCCTGCCCTACGCCGAGATCCAGATCGTGCGCATGAGCGACGGCGAGGAAGCCGGCAATTACCTGTTTTCGGCGGCCACGGTTGCGCGCGTGCCGGAGTTCTACAGCCTCATAAAGAACTTCTCCGAGCGCCCCGACGCGCAGTCCGATTTCTTCGATTTCTATACGCTGACGCCCGGCCATCTTTTGCCGCCGAAATGGTACCTCTGGATCGAGGACATGCCGGCATGGACGCGCCACGCGGTCGCCGGCGAGACAATCTGGCAATGGGCCGGGCTGCTCCTCGTCGTGTTCGCACTCGCCTGCATCTACTGGGCAGTCTGGCGACTTCCGCATCAGCGTATCGCGGCCGCCGCCCCGGTCAGGCGGGCGGGATATCGTTTGTCGATGACGCTCCTCGTTGTGCTTTCGACGGGGGCCGTGCAATGGCTCGTGAGCAACCAGCTGAACATAACCGGCTGGCCCTACATCGCGACCAACACGACGCTCTACTCGATTGCCTTCCTGGTGACTGCATTGGCGGCCTTTTTCGCCTGCGTCTGGCTCGCCGAGCGGATCATCGCATCGCCGCGCGTCGATCCGGCGGGCATCGATGCGAGCCTGCTGCGCATCACGGCGCGCGTTCTCGGCATGGCTGCCGGGGTCGGCGTTGTCATGTATGGCGCACGGGAGGTCGGGATATCTCTCTACGGCGTGCTCGCGGGACTTGGCGTCGGCGGCCTGGCACTTGGCCTCGCCCCGCGCCCGACGCTTGAGAACCTGATCGGCGGCCTGACGCTCTACGCCGATCGGCCGGTGCGGGTCGGCGACTACTGCCAGTTCGGCGATGCAAGCGGCACGGTGGAGGAGATCGGGCTGCGCTCGACGCGGGTACGCGCCCTCGACCGCACGCTCATCACGATACCGAATGCCGAGTTTTCCAACATGCAGCTCATCAACTGGACGCCGCGCGACACGTCGAGGCTGAAGGCCACGGTCGCGCTGCGCTACGAGACGACGCGGGAGCAGATGCGCGAGGTCATCCGGCGCATTTGCGAGCTGCTCTGCGAGCACCCCGAGGTCGACGGCGACCAGGTGCGTGTCCGTTTCTGCGAGCTCGGTGAATACGCGCTCGGCATTGACGTGCAGGCGTTCGTCAACACGACCGACGTTGCCCATTTCCTGGAGATTCAAGAGGAGCTGTTCCTCGCGATCATGCAGATCGTCGAGGACTGCGGAACGGCGATGGCGTTCCCGTCGAACACGACCTACCACGTGATGGACGGCGGGTTGATGCCAAAGATGCTTCGCGCCGTCGTTCGCCGATCGGCAGGCGACGACACGGAGGACGACCGCGGCGCGGGCACCGCCCGCCTTTCCGGCACGCCCGCCTGAAGCGTGCGCCTGCTGAACGGAAGATCTACGCCGCTTCCTTGACCCGCTTCAGAGCTGCTGCGAGACGTTCGCCGTCGGCCGCATAGGCGGCGCGCTTTTCGCGCTCCGCTTCCACCACGTCCTCCGGCGCGCGAGCGATGAACTTCTCGTTGGCAAGCTTCTTGTCGATCCGCACGATCTCGCCGTCGATCTTGGCGATCTCCTTTTTGAGCCGGTCCTCCTCGGCGGAGAAATCGATGATCCCGGCGAGCGGCAGAGCCAGGGTCGCACCGCCGACCACGATCTGGGCCGAACCCTGCGGGGCGCGCTCGCCGCGCGCGATCCCCTCCACGCGGGCAAGCCGCTCGACCGCCGCGCGATGGCGGTCCATACGCTCGACGAAATCGCCGCCGCCAATGACGACGAGCTCGGTCTTGGAGGCAGCCGGCACGTTCATCTCCGAGCGCACGGAGCGGATCGCGCTCACCAGCTCGATCAGGCCGTTGATCTCGGCATCCGCAGCTTGATCGGCGAAGTCCGGCGCGGGCCAGCGGCTGAGCGCAAGCAACCGCTTCTCCCCCTCCCCCACTTCCGCCCACAGCGCCTCGCTGATGAAGGGCATGAAGGGATGCGTGAGCCTGAGAAGCAGGTTCAGCACGTAGGCCGCGGTGGCGCGTGTCTCCGCCTTCGCCGCATCGTCACCGTCCGTCAGCGTCGGCTTGATCAGCTCCAAATACCAGTCGCAGAAGGTCGCCCAGACGAAGTGATAGAGCGCGTCGGCGGCGACGTTGAAGTGGAAGGCCTCGATCGCCTGGGTAACCGCGCGCGCGGTCGCCGTAGCCTCGGTCAGGATCCAGCGGTTGACGGTGTCGCGCACCGTCGCCGGATCGAAGGCCGGATCCGAGCGGCATTCGTTGATCTCGCAGAAGCGGGCGGCGTTCCAGATCTTGGTGCAGAAGTTGCGGTAGCTCTCGAAGCGGGCGCGCGACGGCTTCAGGTCGCCGCGCGGCGTCACCAGGGCAGCCATCGTGAAGCGCAGCGCGTCGGCGCCGAACTCGTCGATCAGCTCGATCGGGTCGACGACGTTCCCCTTCGACTTCGACATCTTGGCGCCCTTCTCGTCGCGCACGATGCCGTGGATGTAGACGGTGTGGAACGGCTCCTCTTTCATGAAATGCAGGCCCATCATCATCATCCGCGCCACCCAGAAGAAGATAATGTCGAAGCCGGTGACGAGCACGCTGGTCGGGAAATAGCGCTTCAGCTCCGGCGTCTCGTCGGGCCAGCCGAGGGTCGAGAACGGCCAGAGCGCTGAAGAGAACCAGGTGTCGAGCACGTCCTCGTCGCGCCAGATGGGCATTGCCGGGAGCGGCTGCTCGCTCTTGAAATTTGCCGTCCAATAGCTGACTGCCTCGGCGCGTGAAGGGACGACGATCACGTCGTGCCGATAGTATTTTTCAGCCGCCTCCTTGGCCGCCTCCTCCGCCTCCTCGACGAAGAGCGCCTGCTCGTCGAAACTGAAACCCTCGGCGACCCGTCCGAGCCCGTACCAGGCGGGGATGCGGTGGCCCCACCAGAGCTGCCGCGAGATGCACCAGGGCTGGATGTTCTCCATCCACTCGAAATAGGTCCGCTCCCAGGCCTTCGGCACGATCGTCGTGCGCCCTTCGCGCACGCCGGCGATAGCCGGGGCGGCGAGAACCTTGGCGTTCACGTACCACTGGTCGGTCAGGTAGGGCTCGATCGGCGCGCCGCTTCGGTCGCCATGCGGGACCATGTGGACGTGCTCCTCCGTCGTCTCGACGAGCTCGCGCTCGGTCATCATTGCGACGATGCTTTCGCGCGCCGTGAAGCGGTCGAGCCCGTCGAGTTCCTCGACCGTTTCCGTCAGCTGAGCCGAGGGCGGCACGTCGCGCAGGAAGTCCTCGTTGCCTCGGAGCCGCATGTTCGCCTCCGGGTCCATGACATTGACAAGCGGCAGATGGTGGCGGCGGCCGACCTCGAAGTCGTTGAAGTCATGCGCCGGCGTGATCTTGACGGCGCCTGAGCCGGCTTCGGGATCGGCGTATTCGTCGGCGACGATAGGGATGCGGCGGCCGACGAGCGGCAGGATCGCGTATTTGCCGACCAGATCCTTATAGCGTTCGTCATCGGGATGAACGGCGACGGCCGTGTCGCCCAGCATCGTTTCGGGCCTGGTCGTCGCGACGGTGATGAACTCGTCCGTCCCCTCGACCGGATAGCGGAAATGCCACAGATAGCCGTTCACCTCGACTGGTTGCACTTCGAGGTCGGAAATCGCAGTGACAAGTTGCGGGTCCCAGTTGACCAGACGCTTGTCACGGTAGATCAGGCCTTCCCGGTGGAGCTGGACGAAGACCTTGATGACGGCGCGCGACAGGCCTTCGTCCATCGTAAAGCGTTCGCGCGACCAGTCGCAGGACGCGCCGAGCCGCTTCAGCTGGTTGATGATGGCGCCGCCCAATTCTTCCTTCCAGGCCCACACCTTCTCGACGAATTTCTCGCGCCCGATGGCGCGGCGGTTCGGCTCCTGCCGTTCCATCATCTGCCGCTCGACGACCATCTGCGTGGCGATGCCGGCGTGATCCATGCCGGGTTGCCAGAGCACGTCCTTGCCGCGCATGCGCTCAAAGCGGATGAGGACGTCCTGCAGCGTATTGTTGAGGGCGTGGCCCATGTGCAGCGAGCCGGTGACGTTCGGCGGCGGGATGACGATTGCGAACGTCTCGGCGCCCGGCTCCGCCCCGGCTCCGGCGCGGAAAGCGTCGGCCTTCTCCCAAAGCTCTCGGATTTTGGGCTCGACGCTCTTGGCGTCGTAGGTCTTGTCGAGCATGGCGGTCCTGGCGGGTGGCGGCGGTGTTAAACTGAGGCGATTGCGCCCTGTCAACGGCGCTGCACAAACGAGGCCAACGCACCGCACGGTCGGCGCGGCTAATCCACTCTCAGATCAGGATAAACGCCGCCAGAGCCTTTTCGTTCTGCTCTAATCAGAACCGGGCTCCACCCCTTCGCTTCACGAGCGATCCTATCCGGCCCCGCTTTGCCGCCAATGCGGGCTTCGCGAAGGCGGGACAGCAGTTCCCGGTTCTCGGGATCGCGGTCTAGCGGCGGCCGCGCGACACGCGCTCGATTTCGTCCTTGACGAGCCGCTCCACCAGCGTCGGCAGGTTGTCGTCGAGCCAGGACTTGAGCATCGGCTGCAGCATTTCTTCCACGACATCCTCAAGCGTGCGCGTGTTCTGCGCGAGGATCGTGTGGGCAAGAGCGCCGAAAGAGCCGGAGACGGCGTCCCCCTGCTCACGCGAGAGGAGCATTCCCGACGCTCCCTCGCTGTCCGTCCTCGATACTGGGGCGGGCCGCGGCGCGCCGCGCGGCGGTTCGCTCACCGCCTTCGCGGCGTGCTCGACTTGAGCTTCAAGCTGCGGCGCGGGCTCGTGCCGCACCGCCGCCATCGTCGAATGCGGCTCGGGTTCGCTGTCCGCTTCGTCCTCAGGCGGCTCCGGCACGTAGGTCAGGGACTCCGTCTCAACGCCGTCATCCTCGCTCGCCGCTTCCGGTGTGTCGTCAGCCGACTGGGCATGCGACGACGCGTCTTCCGCATGCTTGCCCGATGTCCCCTCACTGTCCTCGGAAATGATCTGGCGGATTGAGGCCAGAATCTCCTCCATGGATGGCTCGTGGGCCGTGCTCGGATTTCCCATTTTATGTTCGCCCCAATCCCCGATTCGGACTGCGAATCGCCCAGAGCTTACACGGGCGTGTCAGGGTAAATAAAACCTTGACCGCAGGATCGTAACAGAAATGCCAGGAATTCAGCGCCCGTCGGGCGTGCTCACACCGATAAAGCGCCCGTGCACTGCGTCATAATGCTCGGTCGGGTCGTAGGCCTTGGTGGGCAGCCCCAAGTCCTCGGCCGTCAGCCGTCCCATGGCCGAAAGCACCCCGAACGACGCCACGACCCGGTCGTGCTGCGCGGCGACCAGCGTCTCGCGGGTGTTCAAAAGCTCCTGCTGGGCATCAAGCACGTCGAGCGTGGTGCGCTGCCCGAACTCGCTGCTCCTCCTGCACGCCGGAAAGCGCGATCTCAGCGGCGTCCACGCCCTCCTTCGCCGCGGAGATGGCGCCGACTGAGGCCTCCACCTGGGCCCAGGCCGAAACGATGGCGGCGCGCACCTGGTCGCGCGCCACGTCGATCTCGATCTTCTTCAGCCCATAGAGCTCCTTGGCCTGGCGGATGCGCGGATAGACGGAGCCGCTCGGGAAGATCGGGATCGTCACCCGTCCGACGATCGAGGCGGAATTCGGATCGATGTTCGAGTTGAAGTCCTCGCTGTGGCTGAGGCTGCCCTCGACGCTGACCGACGGCAGCAACTGGCCCTCGATCTGCTTGACGGCAAAGGCCTGCGCGTCGGCCGCATGGATTGCCGCGAGGATGATCGGATGCTGGTTCTGGCCGATGGCGACAGCCTGCAGGAGGTCGCGCGGGATGAGTCGCGAATAGGGGAAGCCGTCCGCAAGCCCGTTCGGGTCGTGACCGATGATCCGGCGATAGGTGGCGCGGCTCGTCGCAAGATTGGCAACGGCGAGGCTCACCGCGGCGCGCGCGGTGGCAAGGCGCGCGCGCGCCTGGGCCACGTCGGTGCGCGTGTTTTCGCCGACATTGAAGCGCTCATTGGCGGCGCGCACCTGCTCCTCGAGGAAGAGCACGTTCTTGTGACGAATATCGAGGATCGCGGTGTCGCGCAGCACGTCCATATAGGCCTGGGCGGCGTCGTAGAGCACGTTCTCGACGGTGTTGCGCAGCAACTCGCGGCTGGCAAGCACCCCCGCCTCCGCTCCGCGAATGGCATTCGTCACACGGAAGCCGGTGAATAGGTCCTGCGTGACCGTCAGGCTGAGACTGTTGGTGTCCGACGTCGTGGTGCTAAGCACGGTGCGCGTCGTCGTCCGCGTGGTCGAGTCGGACAGCGAAACGGTCGGCAGCCGCCCGCCGCGCGCGATCGGAACGCCTTCGTCGTCGGAGCGGGTCTGGGCGCGGGCGGAATTGATCTCAGGATTGGAGCTATAGGCGGAGGCGAGCGCGCTCGCCAATGACTCGGCCGCCGCGGGACCGACGCCGGCCAGCAAAGACAGAGCACTCACGGCCGCAATGAATGCGGACTTGCGACGGATCACGGGCACCTCAAAAACACAGGGACAAATCGGCGGGAGCGGCCGCGATTCCATCCTAGCATCGTTAACCATCTGTGGACCGGCCCTGCACCCGTCATCAACAGGATTGCCGAGTGACCGCGGCGCAATTGCAACAGCGGCCCGAAACGCCTGCTAGAATACAAATTCCCGGCGCCGCTCAAAGCCCGGAAGCAGCGTCGCCCAGGCGTCGAATTGAGGCCATTTGGTGACCTCATGGCCCACCTGCTCAAAGAGCATGGCTCGGCTCACACGTTCGGCCCGCTCGACCGTCGCCAGGATGCCGCCGGGCTTCAGCTGGGCGGTCAGCGCGTCGGGCACGACCTCCACAGCCCCCTCGATCAGGATCGCGTCATAGGGGCCGCCCACCGGGTGTCCCTCGGTCAGCCTGGCGGCGACGACGGCGACATTGGCGCCGCCGAGCTCCCGGACCCGCTCGCGCGCGGCGGCGGCGAGACCATTGTCCTCCTCCACCGCGACGAGCGTGCCGACGAGCTTCCCAAGGATCAACGCGGAGTAGCCGCTGCCGCAGCCGACCACCATCGCGTTGACCTCAGGGCCGCGCGGCAGGGCCTGCACGAGGCGCGCGAGCTGCACAGGCACCATCATGCGCCGGCCGGGCGCCGCAGGCGCGATCTTCAGCTCGCGGTCGGCATAGGCGAACGGCTGCTCCGCCGGCTGCACGAAGCGTTCGCGCGGCATGACCAAGAAGGCCTCGATCACCTCAAGGTCGGTGACCTCGCTCGGCCGGATCTGGTTGTCCACCATGCGCTCCCTGAGCGCGGCAAAGTCGGTCATGCGGGATACGGTCCGGACGATGAAGTTCCGCGATTTCTAGGAGGGAGCGGAGCCAAGCACAAGCCACGACGCGACATGCGCCGCTTGCAGGC
>CAVQJW010000003.1:0-23379 GCA_963712925.1 uncultured Alphaproteobacteria bacterium
TTCCGTAACGTTTGCGCGCTTCGCGACGGTCACGGAGTGGATGCCCGGATCAAGTCCGGGCATAACGACAATCTTAGAGGGTCGCTGCGGCTTCGGGCGCTTGCTCATCAGCTTCGAGCGGCAGTTCGCCCTGAGCCTCGAAGAATGCGCCGACCCGCCAAAAACTTCTGCGATGCAGGCGGCAGGGGCCCAACGCTTCGAGCGCCTGCTGGTGGCTCTTGGTCGAATAGCCCTTGTGCGCCGCGAGGCCATAGCCCTCGAAGGCGCCGTCGCAGCGCGTCATCAGCCGGTCGCGGATCACCTTTGCGACGATCGACGCCGCGGCGATCGAGAGGCTGGTCGCGTCGCCGTCGACCAGCGGCCGCGCCTCGCACGGCATCTTCTGGGGCACGACATTGCCGTCGACGAGGACCGCGTCGACCGGCGCCGAGAGGCCAAGGACCGCGCGGCGCATCGCCACCAGCGTCGCCTGCAGGATGTTGATCCGGTCGATCGCCGCGACGGAGGAGAAGGCGAAGGAAATCTCCGCGCTTTTGCAGAGCCTGGCGAAGGCCTCCTCGCGTGCCGCCGCGGTCGGGCGCTTCAAATCGGCGAGCCCCTTCGGGATCTTCTTCGGGTCGAGCCCGACGGCCGCCGCGACGACCGGCCCGGCGAGCGGCCCGCGCCCCGCTTCGTCGACGCCGGCGACGCGCAAAAAACCCTCGCGGAAGAGCTTTCGCTCGGCGCGGAAATGCGCGCGTGGCTGAGCGGGCGCGGGTTTGCGCTCGGCGGCTCTGTCGGCGGATTCGGCAAGCGCCATCCAGCCCCGATAGGCCGGCGACGGGGAGGGGGCAAGCGCGGGCTTGGAGTTTGCCCACAAGGATGGGTGGCGACCACAGGGAAGTTGACTGAGGTCTGGTGTGTGTTCTTTTTCCTCGTTCACCGCTGGGTTGCCGAACTCTAAGGTCGTGGATGGCGATGAAAGTGCGGGAGGTGATCCGGCTGATCGAGGGCGATGGCTGGAAGCTTGTTGCAACAAGGGGCAGTCATCGCCAGTACAAGCATCCGACGAAGCTGGGCCGCGTGACGATTGCCGGGCATCTCTCTGATGACATGGCGCCCGGCACGCTCGGCAGTGTATTGAAGCAGGCCGGCCTCAAGGAGAAACGTTGATGCGCTACGCGGTGGTAATCGAACGGGTGAACGGCAACTACTCCGCCTACGTGCGGGACCTGCCCGGCTGTGTCGCGACCGCCCCGACGGTCGAGGACGTGGAGCGTGGATTCGCGCCGCCATCTGATTCACATCCAAGGCATCGAGGCCGATGGCCTTCCCGTTCCCCCGCCGACTGCGATTGCCGACTACGTCGAGGCGTGAGAACTACGCAGCGATTTCGCTAGGCGCTGCGCTCCTTCACATTGCTGGCTTCCCCAGCCGGCCGGCCGGGCCGATTTCTGTGCGGACTATCTTCCTAATTTTGTTCTTGAAACGTTCTCCGACTCTCGCTAGTTATCCCCGCATGCTCAATCGAGCCGAACATCAGCCTCGGAACCCCGGCAAAAATCCCGAACGCGGTCTCCCCGGCGCGCTCGGAAAGGCCGGCGCTCGCGCGCTTCGCGGGCGCCGGCCGGCGGGGCCTGTGCCGAGCCGGACACACTTGCCGAGCTCAGGCGCGGGCGCGGCGCGCAGACCAACATCTCCGGCCGTTACGAGCCAAAAACCGTCGAGGCCTTCGACGACGAATGGGGCTCGCTGGAAGAGCTGCCGCCGCTCAAGACCGTCGTGCAGGTCGAGCGGGCGCGAAAGATCATCGCGCGCAACCAGTCGCCCGACATTTCTTTCGACCGCTCGATCAATCCCTATCGCGGCTGCGAGCATGGCTGCATCTACTGCTTCGCGCGGCCGACCCACGCCTATCTCGGGCTGTCGCCCGGGCTCGATTTCGAATCGAAGCTGTTCGCAAGCCCGACGCCGCGGGGCTCCTGGAGAAGGAGCTGCCAAGCCCGGCTACCAGCCGCGCACGATCGCGATCGGCACCAACACCGATCCCTACCAGCCGATCGAGCGCGATGGCGGATCAGCGCCAGATCCTCGAGGTGCTGTCGACGGCGAACCATCCGGTCGCCATCGTCACCAAGTCGGCGCTGGTGGCGCGCGACATCGAACCTGGCGCCGATGGCCGAGCGCGGGCTCGCCAAGGTGGCGCTCTCGGTGACGACGCTCGACCGCAAGCTGGCGCGGCTGATGGAACCGCGCGCCGCCACGCCGGCGAAGCGGCTGGAAACGCTGGGCGAGCTTGCCGAGGCCGGCATCCCGGGCACGGTCAGACGGCGCCGATCATCCCGGCGATGAACGACATGGAGATCGAGGGCATGCTCGCGGCCGGGCAGAAGCGGGCGTCGCGCAGGCCGGCTAGTGCTCTGCGCCTGCCGCTCGAGGTCGCGCCGATGTTCCGCGAATGGCTGAAGGCCAAGTCGCCGACCGCTACAAGCACGTCATGTCGGTGATCCGCGATATGCGTGGAGGCAAGGACTACGAGTCGGAGTGGCGTCCGGCGGCGCGGTGCGCGGCCCCTATGCCTGGATGATCGGGCGGCGCTTGGAGACAGCAGTGAAGCGGCTCGGGCTGAACGGCGGGGAGGCGGAAAGCTTCGCACGGATCTCTTCCGTCCGCCTGTCCCGGTCGGCGGGCGGATGAAGCTCGACCTGGTCTAGAAGCCGGACGTGGCGCGAAGAGGTTGAACCCCTGCCCAACCCCTCGCCACAGGGGGAGGGGAGTAGCTAGTGCCGCGAGACCGCGTAGTCCCTGGAGCACGTAGGACTCAAGCTCGAGTTCGTCGAGGCGGTGGCGGACGACGTCGCCGATCGAGACGATGCCGTCGGCCCGACGGTCCTCCGTCACCGGCAGATGGCGGATGCGTTGCCGGGGCATGACATTCGGACGTGCGAGATGGTGTCGTCGGGCGAGACGGTGACGACCGCCTTGGTCATCAGGTCGGCGACGTGCATGTCGGCGGGGTCCGGCGCTGCCGTGCTCGGCAAGCCCGCGCACGACGTCGCGCTCGGAGATGATGCCGTCGATGGTGGCGCCGTCCGTGCTGACGACGGCGGCGCCGATCCCTTCCAGGCGAAGGCGCTGTGCGAAATGCTCGATGCTGAAATCGGGGCGACGGTGACCACCTTCCGTCCCTTGCTTTTCAGGATTTCGGCGACATGCATCGAAGGCACTCCTTCTTCTTGGCGCGGGCTCGGCCACGCCGTTGCACGCCAGCGTGGCGGCCGCGGCCCGATTGCCACCCTAGCACCTGAGATAGGAAATGCGTTGACCCGCGTCAAATGCGCGGGGGGGGGCCGGCTCAGCCCTTCCCGCCGCCGCGTTTCAAATGCTCGTCGAGCCGCGGCATGATCTCCACGAAATTGCAGGGCATGTGCCGGTAGTCGAGCTGCGCCCTCAAGATGCCGTCCCAGGCGTCGCGGCAGGCGCCGGGCGAGCCCGGCAGCGCGAAGATGAAGGTAGCACCGGCGACGCCGCCGGTGGCGCGGCTCTGGATCGTCGAGGTCCCGATCTTGTCATAGGAGATGCGGTGGAAGACCTCCGAGAAGCCGTCCATGCGCTTCTGAAACAGCGGCTCGAGCGCCTCCGGCGTCACGTCGCGGCCGGTGAAGCCGGTGCCGCCGGTGGTGATCACCACGTCGATCTTGGGATCGGCGATCCAGCCTTTGACCACGGCGCGGATATTCTCCACGTCGTCGGTGACGATCTTCCGGTCGGCAAGCGCGTGGCCGGCTTCGGCGATGCGCGCGGCGAGGGTATCGCCGGACTTGTCGTCGGCAACAGAGCGTGAGTCCGACACGGTCAGGACCGCAATGCGGACGGGGACGAACGGGCGGTCGGCCGGCAAGGTCATGGCGGGCGTATTACCCCCGAAGCGGGAAGCAGGGGAGTCGCTATTCGACGGCATCGAGCGGCGCAATCGGCTCCGCGTCGGGTAATGTCGTGTCCTCGGCCCGCGGATCGAGCGCCGCCGTCTCCGGCGTCATCGCACGCGACGCCGGCACGGTGGCGAAGGCCTCGCGCACGTTGCTCGGGATCGGCGCGCGCCGGGTGGTGCGATAAAGTGCGTAGCCGGCGATCACGACATGGCTCGTGGCGGTGACCAGGAACAGCGCCTCCGGGCCGATCTTCGTCATGGCGGCACCGGCGGCAAGCGGCCCGAACATGGTGCCCGCGCCGTAAAGAAGCAGCAGCCCGCCCGACACGGCGACGAATTCGCTCGCGTCGGCATAGTCGTTGGCATGCGCGACGGCGAGGCCATAGAGCGGATAGGTGAGCGCGCCGTAGCAGGCGACCAGGACGAGGATGGTCGCCGGCTCGGTCGGCTTCAAAGCGAGGATGATGAAGCCGGCAAGCGCGGCACCGATCGCGGCGGCGGCGATGACGTAGCGCCGGTCGGTCCTGTCGGAGATGCGGCCGGCCGGCACCTGCGTCAGTGCGCCGGAGACGACGGTGATGCTCGACATCAAGGCAATAAGCGGGGTCGTAAGCCCGATCCGCGTGCCCCAGACCGCGACAAGCGTGCCGAATGCGCCGTTGACGACGCCGACCATGAGCACGGTCAGAAAGGCGACCGGCGAGTTCGAGAAGAGCTTGCGAAGGTCGATCGTCACGCGCGTCAGCGGCCTCGGCGACGCGGCGGTCGAAAGCGCCGTCGGCAGGATGGCGAGCGAGAAGAGGATGGCGCCGGTCATGAAAAGCGTCGTGGTCTTCGGATCGCCGGCGCCAACGCCAAGCTGGCCGAGCGTGATGCTGGCATAGGTGACCATCAGGTAGATCGCGAAGATGGTGCCGCGCAATTCGTTGGTGGCACGCTCGTTGAGCCAGCTCTCGATGATCATGAAGGCGCCGGCGAGGAAGAAGCCGGAGCCGGCGCGCAGAAGAATCCAGGCGAGCGGCACGACGAAAATGCCGTTCAGCAGGATGATGATCGCGGCGCAGCCGGCCGAGCAGGCGAAGGCGCGGATATGGCCAACGCGCCGCACCACGATCGGCGCCGTCAGGCAGCCGAGGACGAAGCCCGACGCCCAGCCGGTGCCGATCATGCCGAGCTCGGCGGTCGTGAAGCCCTCCGCCGTGCCGCGCAGCGGCAGAAGCAGCCCGTGCATCCCGTTCCCGGCGAGCAGGAACGCGGTCGAAAGGAGCAGCGCGAGAATGGGGACGATCTGACGGGCCAAGGCTTGTCCGAAATGGGTTGGAAGGAGCGCCCCTTCGTTCTCAATCAGAGCAGCGGGGAGGGCAATGGGAGCCGCCCGACGCGACGCGCGATGCCGGCTCGGCGACAGCCGGCGCGCCGCCAATTCCGCCGCGCGCCGCGCTTGTGAATGCCCGCACAACGCGGCCGGTCGGTTTCCGGCAAAGTCCGCTCATCGAAGGCGACGGACCTTCGGAACGCAACCGAGACCAGACCTCTAGCAGGCTGTTGAAGAATCTCGAGTCAATCGAGCTTGAGATAAAGGACAAGCTGTAGCCTGCTGTTCGACGATTGGTCAGCGACCGGCGGCCGGCAAAGGTGTTGGGGAAGGCGGGAACCTTGGCCATCAGCTGGCCTCCGCGATGAGCTTGGGCAATCGCACCAGATTGTAGGCCGCGGCGGCGAAGGTGAAGGCCCATCCGACGCGGTCACGACCACGGAACTTCGTCTTCTCCTGCCCGGCCACCGTCTTGATCCAGCCGAAGGCTTCCTCGATGCGCTTGCGGATGCGCTGGCTCGCCGCATAGCCGCCGTGCCGCGTCGTGCGCCCGTCGATCGCCGAGCGTCGGCCGCCCGGTCCCTCACGCTGGTTCTGGGCGACGTGCGGCCTCACGTTCAGCGAGCGCAGCTCGTTCACGAAGTCTTGCGTGTCATAACCTTTGTCGGCGCCCAGCGTGACCGCCCGCGGCCGCTCGGCGCGCGGCTCGATCATATGCAGCGCCGCCACCCGCTCGGCATGCCCGTCGGCCGGCGTCAGGCAGGCATCGACCAGAAGGCCATTGCGGTTCTCCATCAGGCCGTGGCCGAGGAAGCCGAGCTTCGCCTCCTTGCCCGGCCCCTTGCGGTAGAGCCGGGCGTCGGGATCAGTGGTGCTCGCATGCGTCTCGTTCGACCGCTTCTGCCCGTGGAAGTCCGCTTCGGCATTGCGGCCGCCGCCGGCCGGCGGCTCGTCATCGGACCCGTCTCTGGGCTTGAAGCTCTTCAGCGACGCCCACGCCTCGATCAGCGTCCCGTCGACCGAGAAGTGGTCGGTGGAGAGCAGCCTCTTCACCCGCGGCTGCGCCAACACCGCACAGAGGAACTTCGCCGCGATGTCGCCTTCCAGCAGCCGGTCGCGATTCTTCGAGAAGGTCGAGTGGTCCCAGGCAGCGTCGTCGACCCCGATGCCGACGAACCAGCGGAACAACAGGTCATATTCCAGCCGCTCCATCAGCTGCCGCTCCGAGCGGATCGAGTAGAAGGCCTGCAGAAGCATCGCCCGAAGCAGCTTCTCCGGCGCGATCGACGGCCGCCCGACCGGCGCGTAGAGCGCCGCGAACTCACGCTCCAGATCGGCAAGCGCCTCGTTCACGATCCCCCGGATCGCCCGCAGCGGATGATCAGGCCGAACCCGCTTATCCAGATCGACGTAGCTGAAAAGCTCGCCCGACCGCTCGTCTCCGCCGCGCATCACCCACCTCCCGAATCGCAACGGGTCGAGTGAATCAGACAGTCGCGCCGCCAGCTACTTCTTCAACAGCCTGCTAGGAGACCTGACATGACCAAGCTTCGCACCCTTCTCGCCGCCGGCGTCATCCTCGGCGCCACCGCCCTCTACGCCCTGCCGGCAAGCGCCGCGGTGTGCTATTACGAGTATGCGTGGGATGCGTGGGGCAACTGGGCCTACTACTACGTCTGCTACTAGGCGGACCGGCCGAAAGGCCACCCCGACCTCCCTCCTCAAGGAAAGCGGCCCCCGGGCCGCTTTCTTCGTTTGCGAATGCTGCGCCATTCGCCTGCATCTCCCTCCGCCGCTCTTGTGAATGCCCGCACAACGCGGCCGGTCGGTTTCCGGCAATGTCCACCCATCGAAGGCGACGGACCTTCGGACCGCAACCGAGACCAGACCGCTAGGAGACCTGACATGACCAAGCTTCGCACCCTTCTCGCCGCCGGCGTCATCCTCGGCGCCACCGCCCTCTACGCCCTGCCGGCAAGCGCCGCCGTGTGCTATTACGAGTATGCGTGGGATGCGTGGGGCAACTGGGCCTACTACTACGTCTGCTACTAGGCGGACGGGCTGAGGCTCAGCCAGACTTCCCTCAAAGGAAAGCGGTCCCGAAAGGGGCCGCTTTCTTCGTTTGCAACTCGACGGCGTCTTTCGTCAGTCTGCCTCTTCCAGGAGATCCCATCGATTGCCATAGAGGTCGCGGAAGACGGCGACCGTCCCGTAGGCCTCCTCGCGCGGGGTCTCCTCGAAGCGGACGCCGCATGAGCGCATGGCCTCGTAGTCGCGCCGGAAATCGTCGGTGTGGAGAAAAAGGAAGACTCGTCCGCCGGCCTGCTTTCCGATGCCCGCGCTCTCATCCGGCGTCACCGCCTTGGCGAGAAGCAGCGCCGGGGCGCCTCCGGGCGGCGCGACGCGTACCCACCGCTTTCCTTCGCCAAGCGGTGCATCATCCAGAAGCGTGAAACCAAGAATCCCGGTGAAATAGGCGATTGCCTCGTCATAATCGCGGACCAGGAGGGTGACGCTTCCAATCGATTGGCGCATGTCGGGTGCCGGCGGCGCTCAATGGCCGTCGAGTGCATCCTTCAGGCTCAGGAGGTCGCGCCAGGCGAGCTTCTTCTGCAGCGGCTGGCGCAGGAGATAGGCCGGATGAAGCGTCGCCATGGCGCGGATCTGGCGCGCACCCGTATCGTAGCTCCGCCACCGGCCGCGCAGCCTGAGCACGCCCTCGCTCGTCTTCAGGAGCTGCTTCGCCGATGCGCCGCCGAGCATGATCAGGAAATCCGGATCGACCAGCGCGATCTGCCGCTCGACGAACGGCCGGCAGAATCTCCGTCTCCTGCGGGGTCGGCGTACAGGTTGCCGGGCGGCCGCCACGGAATGACGTTGGCGATATAGGCGCTCTCCCGGTCGAGCCCGATCGCGGCGATCATGCGGTCGAGAAGCTGGCCCGAGCGCCCGACGAAGGGGAGGCCCTTGAGGTCCTCCTCCATCCCCGGCGCCTCGCCGACGAACATCACCCGGGCTTCCGGATTGCCATCGGCGAAGACGAGGTTGGTCGCGGTGAAGCGGAGATTGCAGCCCTCGAAATTGGCGAGGGTCGCGCGAAGCTCGTCGAGCGACTGCGCAGTGGCGGCGGCCTCGCGCGCGGCCATGACCGCCGCTTCGGAGGGAACGGCGAGGCTCGGCGGCGCGGCCGCGGGGCGCGGCTTCGAAGGCGCGAGCGAATGATGGGCGGCGCGCTCAGGCGCGGTTTCGCGGAGAGGTGCCGGGTGGCGCGCGCCTGTCCTCCTCGCCTGAGCCGCCTCTTCGGCCTGCTTTTCGGAAAGCGCAAAACGGTCGACCGGCGCCTCCGATAGCGCGATATCGACGCCCAATTCCGTGTAGAAACGGAGCAAATCCGTCGTATCGAGGTTGCGGAGGCTGCCGGCGGCCATCAGGACTGCGCTCATAGCATGATCGGCGCGAGCCTGCGCGTGCGTCACGGCTGCTCCCAGGTGCGGTGCTGTTTCTTTTGACTCAGGCCGCGCCTCGGCTATGAAATCCGGCTCCGAGCCGGGGGGCGGTGATTGTTCAAACGTGGCGTCAGGCAATTCGCGGAGCGCATTGGTATTGTCCGGGCAGCCGAGCGAAGACCGGTCAGTAAGGCGCAATTCAAGCAGACGATCGAAAGCCTCAGGGGGGAGATCGCCGCGGCGCGCGCGCGTATCGACGATCTGAGCAGCGCCGAAGCGCGGCTCGAAGCGCTCGAGTTCCTGGCCGAGCATCCCGACAGCATCGCTACAAGCTATCAGAGCGACTCCTTCCCCTCGCCTGCGGTCAGCGTGGTCATGCCGACGTGGAACCGCGAACCCCTGCTCGGGGCGGCCATACGCAGCGTAAAGGCGCAAACATTCACCGATTGGGAATTGTTCATCGTTGACGACGGGAGCACCGACGGCACAAAACAGCTGATCGAGACATTCGCCGCGGACCGCCGGATCAACTACATCAGGCAGGATCGGCTCGGGCCGGGCGCTGCCCGCAACCGCGCGCTGCGTGCCGCCAAGGGGGCGCTTGTCGCCTATCTCGACAGCGACAATATCTGGTACCCCGAATTCCTCTCCGTCGCCGTCGCGGCGTTTGCCGCCATGCCGGGCGTCGATTGCGCCTATGGGGCGAATATCCGCGACACGGCACCGCGCATCATGCACGAGCCGTTCGACCGCCAGCGCCTGCTCAAGGAAAACTATATCGACATGAGCGCGCTTATCCATCGGCGCAGCCTGGTGCAGCGTTTCGGGGGCTTCGACGAGCGGCTGCAGCGTCTGATCGACTGGGACCTGGTGCTTCGCTACACCGAGCACGCCCCGGCCTACCGCCTGCCTGTCCGCGCGGTTCGATACCGCGAGATGGATGGCATGCGGATCACCGATACCCAGCCCATCGACACGGAAGCCGCGATCATCCGCGCCAAATGGAGCGCAGGTGGGCCTCCCTCACCTGGACAGTCCAGGAGCAGCTGACTATCCCGGCTCTCAGAGAACGCTGAGGGGCTCGACATGAGCGAACCCGACGCGCTGCCCGAGCGCGAGAGCATGGAGTACGACGTGGTCGTGGTCGGCGCCGGCCCGGCGGGGCTTTCGGCCGCGATCCGGCTGAAGCAGATCAATCCCGAGCTGTCCGTCGTGCTGCTCGAGAAGGGCTCGGAGGTCGGCGCGCACATTCTCTCCGGCGCGGTCATCGATCCGATCGGCCTCGACCGGCTCTTGCCGGAATGGCGCAGCGAGGAGACGCCGGTCAAGACGCCGGTCACCGACGACCGCTTCCTGTGGCTCGGGCCCTCGGGCGCCGTCAGGCTGCCGAACTTCATGATGCCGCGGCTGATGTCCAACCATGGCAACTACATCGTCTCGCTCGGCTCGGTATGTCGCTGGCTTGCGGAGAAGGCAGAGGCGCTCGGCGTCGAGATCTATCCGGGCTTCGCCGCGGCCGAGCTTGTCACCGACGAGGAGGGGGGCGTCACCGGCGTTGCGACCGGCGACATGGGGGTGACGCGATCGGGCGAGCCCGGCCCGAGCTATCAGCGCGGCATGGCGCTCTACGGCAAATACGTGCTGATCGCGGAAGGCGCGCGCGGCTCGCTCGCCAAGGACCTGATCCGCCGCTTTGGCCTCGACGAGACATGCGAGCCCCCAAAGTTCGGGATCGGTCTGAAGGAGCTTTGGGAGGTCGATCCGGCGAAGCACCGGCCGGGCCTGGTGCAGCACTCCTTTGGCTGGCCGCTCGACCGCAGGACCGGCGGCGGCTCCTTCCTCTATCATTTCGGCGACAACCTGGTGTCGGTCGGGTTCGTCGTGCACCTGAACTACAAGAATCCCTATCTCTCGCCCTTCGAAGAATTCCAGCGCTTCAAGACGCATGAGGCGATCCGCGGCACTTTCGAGGGCGGGCGGCGGATCGGCTATGGCGCCCGCGCCATCACCGAGGGCGGATACCAGAGCGTCCCAAAACTCGTCTTTCCGGGCGGCGCGCTGATCGGCTGCGCCGCCGGCTTCGTGAACCTGCCGCGCATCAAGGGCAGCCACAACGCGATGCTGTCGGGGATGCTGGCCGCCGAGCATGTCGCGGAGGCGGTAGCGGCGGGACGCGCTCACGACACGCTCGACCGTTACGAGGCGGCGTGGCGCGGCTCGGAGATCGGGCGCGATCTCTACCGGGTGAGGAACGTCAAGCCGCTCTGGTCGCGCTTCGGCACCTTCGCCGGCGTCGCGCTCGGCGGACTCGACATGTGGACGAACGCGCTCTTCGGCTTCTCGCTCTTCGGCACACTTCGCCACGGCAAACCGGATTCCGCGACGCTGATGCCGGCCCGAAGCGCCAGGCGCATCGACTATCCGAAGCCCGACGGCGTTTTGACCTTCGACCGGCTGTCCTCGGTGTTCCTGTCCAACACCAACCATGAGGAGGATCAGCCGGTGCATCTTCGCGTCGCCGATCCGGAAGTGCAGAAGGCAAGCGAGCACGACGTCTTCGCCGGTCCCTCGGCGCGCTATTGCCCGGCCGGCGTCTATGAGTGGATCGAAGAGGGGGAGGGGGCGCCACGCTTCCAGATCAATGCGCAGAACTGCGTCCACTGTAAGACCTGCGACATCAAGGACCCGAACCGGAACATCACCTGGGTGCCGCCGCAGGGCGGCGAGGGGCCGGTCTACTTGAACATGTGAGGAACGGCTTTCGATCCGCGTTGACGAACCGGCGCGGCATAGGTCTATCTTTGGCCCCGGCCGACTGAACCGACCGCGAGGGGACCGCCATAATGACGAAGCTCAGGTTCGACCACTGCGTTATTCGCGTCTCCAACTGGGGCACATCGAACGCTTTCTACCGGGACGTGCTCGGCGCCGAGGTCGTGCCGCAGGGCGAGGGCTGGGCCTATCGCTTCGGCGACACGCAGCTCAACTGCCACGGGCCCGGCATCGATCCGAGCCCGGTCGCCAAGCGCCCGGTGCAGCCGGGCGGCAGCGACCTCTGCTTCGAATGGCCCGGACCGGTCGAGGAGGCGATGGCGCATCTTGAATCGCATGGCGTCCATATCGAGCTGGGCCCGGTGAACCGGCGCGCCGCGCGCGGCCGCGGCCGCAGCATCTATTTTCGCGACCCGGACGGCTCGCTGCTTGAGATGATCTCCTATGCGCACCGGGCAGGCGAAGGGCACCACGCCGGGCATCACGCCACCGCGAAGGCAGGCGGATAAGCTGGCTCAGTCGTTCTTCTTGACGCGATAGCGCCCGGTCTCAGGGTCCTGCGTCAGCGTCTCGGCGGGGGGCTTCCGGACCCCCTCCACCTCGCGGTCGACGCGCGCCATCTCGCGCTTCAGCGCCTTCCAGGCATACCAGCCGCCGATGAGCACGGCGCCGATGATCAGGGCTTGCGGCATGACGCTGCTCCTATAGCCGATATCGCTCCCAAAGACCGCGCTCGTCGAGCTCCGCGACAAGCTTTTCGGCGAAGGCCGCTCCGGCCGTTCCGCCGATGCCGATACCCTTCTTGCCGAAGAAACTCCGCTCCGTCGAGAAGAGCTTGAGCCTGACCTTGTCGCCGAACTTCTCGCGCAGCACCGAGCGGATATCGCCGATGCTGTCGGCAAGGCCGAGCGACACCGCGGTCTTTCCCGACCAAAACTGGCCGGAGAAGATGTCCTCTTCCTTGTCCCTGGCGAGCACGTCGCCGCGGCGCGAGCGCACGATCTCGATGAAGTGGTCGTGCACCTCCTCCTGGATGGCTTTCAGCCGCGCCACATCCTCCGGTTTCTCCGGCTGGAACGGATCGAGGATCACCTTCGACTCTCCAGATGTATAGACGCGCCGCTCGACGCCGAGCTTGTGCAGCGCCTCGACGAAGCCGAAGCCGGCGCTGACCACCCCGATCGAGCCGACGATCGAGGACGGGTCGACGATGATCTCGTCACCGGCGCAGGCGATCATGTAGCCGCCCGAGGCGCAGACATCCTCCACGAAGACGAGGACCGTCTTCTCCTTCTCCTCGGCGAGCGCGCGGATGCGCTTGTAGATCAGATGCGATTGCACCGGCGACCCGCCCGGCGAGTTGACGATCAGCGCGACGGTCGGCGCGGTCTTGATGGCGAACGCCTTTCGAAGCAGCGGCCCGACGGCGCCGATCGACATGCCGGACTGCAAGCGCGAGACGCGCCCGATCGCGCCAGAGAGCCGAACCACCGGGACGAGCGGGCTGCCGTAGTCGGGGAAAATCCGCTTCAGGCCCGATTTCGAGCGGCTGAAGCACGCCTTTCCGCCAGTCAAATGTATCTGCCATCTTATGAAAATGCCGTGCGGACGGTCTTTTGACCAGTTCCCGTCAACTGGGTTGTCACGGGCCGAGTTCCGCGCGTCCGCTGAGAAGCGCATCGGCGGCGTCCGTCCAGGCGCCTCCCGCCTTGTGCAGGATGAGGCCGGGCAGGAGGACGAGCGGCGCGCGCTTTCCCTTGCGCGCGGTGAGAAGGATGCGCCCCGCCGGCTCTCCCTCGAAGGGATGAACAGGGCGGATGCGGAGGCTGCCGAAGCGTGACGTGAGCGCCTCCAGAATCTCCGAGAGCGCTTCCGGCCGATGGATCAGGCCGAGCGTTCCGCCGGGCTTGAGCAGCGTGTCGGCGGTCTTGCACCAGCTCCGGAGAAGCCCGGCCGGCGCGACATGCGCCGCGCTGCGAAGCGCATCGGGCGACGGCCGCACACGCTCCTCGCTGTCGAAGGGCGGGTTCATGAGCACGAACGCTGCTGCCGCCTGCTTGAGCCCGGCGCGGCCGCGCCAGGCGTTCGGTGCCGCGACATCGCCTTCGATCACACGGACGCGTTGCGCAAAGGGATTGTTCTGTTGGAGCTGCCGCGCCTCGTCTGAGCACGCGACCAGCCCCGCATCGCGCTCGATGCCGATGACGCTTATTCCCGGTGCGCGAGCGGCGACCGAGAAGCCGACGCTCCCGACGCCGGCGCCGAGATCGACAACGGTGCCCTTCGCGTCCGCCGGGACGAGCGCTTGCAGCAGTGCAGCGTCGAGTCCAGCGCGATGGCCGGCCCTCGGCTGCACGAGGGTGACCCGCCCGCCGAGAAAGGCGTCCGTCGTGAAGGCATCCTGAGCGGCGGCCTCCGCCACGCTCATGCCAGCTCCCGCTCGAGCCCCGCCTCGATCAGGATTCGCCGCGCCTCGTCGCGCCGCTCCTTGGCGACAAGCACCCGCCGGGGCAGGATGCCGAGCGAGCCCTCCATCACGCTCATGTTGCGGTCGAGGACCGCATGTTCGATGCGGGCCTCGCTGAGGAGCGCCTCAACGAAGGAGATCAGGACGGCGTCGTTGCTGCGGAAAAGCTCGATCATGCCGGCAAGACTAGCGGGTTAGAGCCGGTTTGGCGAAGGAACTTCGCCGGGCGGCGGCGGAATTGTGCCCCCAATTGTGCCCCCAATTGTGCCATCGTGTCGCTTTGTAAGGGCCGCATCGGGTCCTATTGTGAACGGTCGGAAGGAGATTGCGGTTGGGCGTTGTCCTGTCATTTGAGGAATCCGCGGCCGAGCGCGCCTCGCTCTCGCCGCTGGTGGAGTCGACGGCCGCCGGGATGGAGCGCGTGAATCGGCTCGTGATCGAGCGGACCAGCTCCGACGTGGCGCTGATCCCGGAGGTCGCCCGCTACCTGATCGATTCCGGCGGCAAGCGGCTGCGGCCCATGGTGACGATCGCTTCCGCCGGCGCCTGCGGCTATCGCGGCGAGGCGGAGGTGAAGCTCGCCGCCGCCGTGGAGTTCATGCATACTGCGACGCTCTTCCACGACGACGTCGTCGACGAGAGCAGCACTCGCCGCGGCAAGCGCACCGCCCGGCTCGTCTGGGGCAACCAGGAGAGCGTGCTGGTCGGCGACTTCCTGCTCGGCCAGGCCTTCAAAATGATGGTTGAGGTGGAGTCGCTGGAAGCGCTCGCCGTCCTTTCCGCCGCCGCGGCGACGATCGCCGAGGGCGAGGTGATGCAGCTCACCACCGCCAAGAACACCGAAACGACCGAGGACGAATATCTCGACGTGGTACGCGCCAAGACTGCGGTGCTCTTTTCCGCCGCGGCCGAGGTCGGCGCCGTCGTCTCCGGCGCCGAGCGCAGTGTCAGAGCCGCCTTCCGCTCCTATGGCGCCAATCTCGGCATCGCCTTCCAGCTGATCGACGACGCGCTCGACTATGGCGGTCAGACGCCGGCGCTCGGCAAGGATGTCGGCGACGATTTCCGCGAGGGCAAGGTCACGCTGCCGGTCGTGCTCGCCTATCGCCGCGGCACCGCCGACGATCGCGAATTCTGGAAACGCACGCTCGTCAACGGCCACATCGACGAGGACGATCTTGCGCGCGCCGTATCGCTGCTCGACCGCACGCGCGCCTTGAAGGATACCGTCGAGCGCGCGCGCCACTATGGCGCCATGGCGCACGACGCATTGGCGCCGCTTCCCGACGAGCCCTACAAGAACGCGCTGATGCAGGCGGTGGCCTTCTCGATCGCGCGCGCGCATTGATTTGACTGGAGTTTTGGGCGGGCGGGCGCCGCGCAACCTTGCCCCATCGCGGGTCAGGCTGTATCGCAGGCGGAAGCGAAGGATCAGGTGATGGAAAAGCGATTCGCACGCCCCAAAATCCGGCATTTGCGGCTGGCGACCATGCTCGCGCTGCCGCTCATCTATGCGGCACCCGCTTTTGCCGTCCCATCGCCGGAGGATCCCGATCTCAAGAGCCTTTCGGGCAACTACCTCGCGGCGCGGATGGCCGACGTCGAGAAGGACCTGACGAGCGCCGCGCATTACTATCGCTCAGCGCTCGCCGATGATCCGGACAATCTGTTTCTGCTCGAACGCGCGCTGGTCTCGAGCACATCGTCCGGCGACATGCGCGAGGCGCTCAGCTACGCGAAGCGCCTGAACGAGCTGCAGCCGGAGAATACACCGGCGCGGCTGGTGCTCTCCATCGAAGACATCCGCACCGGGCGCTACGCGGATGCCGTCGACCAGATGGATCAAAACGGCGCCGGCGTGCTCGCCGACCTGACCGGTGGGCTGATCACCGCCTGGGCGCGGTTCGGAGAAGGCGAACCCAGCTCGGCGCTGCAGAATCTCGCCAAGCTCAAGGGTGAAGCCTGGTACGAGCCCTTCAAGCTGCTTCACAGCGGCTATATCGCGCTTGCCGCGGGGCGCACGCAGGAGGCGATCGACGACCTTGCCCAGGCGCGCGACAAGGACGTGAATGCCGTCCGCATCACCGAGGCCTATGCGCGCGCGCTCGCCGTCGCCGGACGCACCGACGAAGCGGAGAAGACGCTCGAGGACTTTCTGACGCGCTTTCCCGACAACGCGCTTGCCGCCGCAGCTCTCAAGGATATCAAATCCGGCACCGGGCACGTAAACGCCGCGACGCCGGTCTCAGGCGCCGCCGAGGCGCTTGCCGGAATCGGGGCCGCGATCGGGCAGGAGGGCGGCACCGAGGTCGCTTTCCTCTACCTGCGCCTGGCGCTCTATCTCGATCCGGACATTGCCGGCGGGCTCGCCTGGCTGTCGCTTGGCAGCCTGCTCGACCAGAGCGGCCAAGGCGAAGCCGCCATCGATGCCTACCAGTCGATACCGCGGGACGCTCCCTTCAGTGCGCTCGGCCAGCTTCGCGCCGCGCTGGCGCTCGACGGCATGAAGCGCACGGCGGAGGCGGAAGCAGCCTTCAAGCAGGCGATCGCCGACGATCCGAACGACATCCAGACCTATCTTTCCTACGGCAACATGCTGCGCGGGCACGAGCGCTTCGCCGAGGCGGGCGACGCCTATTCGAAGGCGATCGCCCTGATCCCGACGCCCGGCTCGGTGGATTGGAGCCTCTTCTATTTCCGCGGCATCGCCTATGAGCGCACCAAGCAGTGGCCGAAGGCGGAGGCCGACTTCCGCAAGGCGCTGGAGCTCAGCCCCGACCAGCCGCTCGTCCTTAACTATCTCGGCTATTCCTGGGTCGATAAGGGCCTTAACCTCGACGAGGCGCTGAAGATGATTAAGAAGGCGGTCGAGCTTCGCCCGAGCGACGGCTACATCGTCGACAGCCTCGGCTGGGCCTATTACCAGCTCAGGCAGTACGACAAGGCCGTCGGCGAGCTTGAACATGCGATTGATCTCAGACCCGACGATCCCGTCATCAACGACCATCTGGGCGACGCTTACTGGAAGGCCGGCCGCCAGCTTGAGGCGCAATTCCAATGGCGCCACGCCCGCGACTTCGGTGCCGAAGGCGACACGCTGCAGCTGATCCTGAAGAAGATCAGCGAGCAGCACCTCATTGAGAAGAAGAAGGACGCCGCGCTCGACACCACGACGCAGCCGGACAGTCCGCTTTGATGCGCGAGGGTGCCTGACGAGCGACGCGGTCCTTGCGCCGGGCGAGACGTTGCTCGCGCCGGCCAAGATCAATCTCGCGCTGCACGTGACCGGCCGGCGCGCCGATGGCTATCACCTGCTCGACAGCGTCGCGGTCTTCGCCGATATCGGCGACCGGATAACGATCCGGTCCGGCTCCGGGCTTACCCTTAAAGTCAGCGGACGCTTTGCCGAGCATGCGCCGGCGGATGAGAGCGATCTCGCCTTTCGCGCCGCCGCCGCCTTCTTCGAGCGCGCCGCTCTGCCGCGCGCTGTGGCGATCCACGTTGAGAAGGAGCTTCCGGCGGGCGCCGGGCTCGGCGGCGGCTCCGCCGATGCCGCGGCGGTGCTTCTCGGCCTGGACCGGCTTTTCGACCAGCGCGTGCCGGCAGGTGAGCTTGCGGCGATCGGCCTGAAACTCGGCGCCGACGTGCCGATGTGCCTGCAGGGCCATGCGCTTCGCGCGCGCGGGATCGGCGAGGAGATTTCCGGCATTTCCGGATGGCCGCCGCTTCCGCTGCTGCTCGTCTGGCCGGGGCGCGCGGTCTCGACCGCGGCGATCTTCGCGGCACTTCGCTCGCGCGAGAACCCGCCGCTCGCAGAACCGCCTTCGCTGACGACGCCTGATGCCGTCGCCGCGTGGCTTGCCGATTGCCGCAACGATCTCGAAGCGCCGGCGCGAGCGGCGGAACTGGAGATCGGCGACGTCCTCGACGCGTTGCGTGCGACGGACGGCTGCCTGCTTGCCCGGATGTCCGGCTCCGGCTCCGCCTGCTTCGGGCTTTATGCGGAGATCGCGGCGGCCGAGGAGGCGGCAAGCCATCTTGCCGTCATGCAGCCGCATTGGTGGATCAGGGCGACGATGGCGGCGTAGGGACGGAGAAGCCCGCGGCGCGGCGCTTGGAAGACTGAGTGCCGGGAGCCAGGCGCGGCGTGGTGCGGCGGCTTCGATGGAGGTGCGTTTGAACCATTTGTTTGCAGCGGCAGGCTTGTTCGGCGGCGCCGTTCTCGCAGCGGCCGCCTTTGCCGTTCCGGCGCCGAAATCGCCCGACGCGCTTCTCGCCGAGAGCGACATCGCCGCGCGCGTGCGCGTGCTCTCCGTCACCTGCACGAAGCAATGGACGGATGAGCGCAGCGGCGAGCCGCTGCATGCCTATAGCGCCGAGCTTGAGCTGCTCGAGATCAAGAAGGGCGACGGTCAGGTCGGCGACGTGGTGAAGGTCGGCTTCGAGGAAATCTCCAAGGGCCTGCTTGGACCCTGGTCGGTCTTCTACTATCCGGGCGAAGAAGTGTGGACCTATCTCGTGCACGATGACGGCGGCGATCTCTACAAGACCACCTGGTGGAATGCGCGCGGCGAGACGCTGAAAGACGCGCAGACCAAGGACCTGCCGACCGAGGTCGGGAAGACGGTCGCCATCCGCTAGAGGCCGGGCACACCGCGCCAACCGGTTGCGCTGGATCAATCGCAGAAACGGCGAAATCGGATACTATTTCGCTAAGCGTGGGGCATGGAGCGCGGGCAAGCGCGTCCGCGCCAGGCAGAAGAGGCGCAGAACGATGAAATCGCTTGGCTTGGGGCTTCTGGCATCGGCCGCGGCATCCCCGGCCTGGTCGCAGACTTGGCCCGGGCATGGCTGGATGTGGCACTCCTATGGGGGGTGGGGACCCGTCGGAGGTTTCGGCATGATCCTCTTCTGGGTGGTGATCATCGCACTGATCGTCTTGGTCGTGCGCGGCGTGAGGGGCGGCGGCGAGCGTGATCGCTCCGGTTCGCCGACAGGCTCAGCGCTGCAGATCCTGCAGGAGCGCTTCGCGCGCGGCGAAATCGACAAGCAGGAATACGAGGATCGCCGCAAGACGCTCGCCGGCTGACACAGCAGGCGTGCGGACGGCGAAGACGCGCGGCTGATCGCTGTGCCGCGACCGGGTTCTCCCGCCGGCGTCTTCATGTGATACTGGCGCCGCTTCCAAGTGGCGGCACTTCCGCGACGAACGAGAGCCGGGGGGATCGCGATGGGACACTCTCTTGTGCGGCAGAGATCGCGCGCGCTATCGGCTGCGCTTGTCTGCGCGGCGGCCGCTGCCTTCTTCGTCTCGCTCCATGCTGAGAGCGCCGAGGCGCAGTGCGTCGCCTCCTACCGGCAATCAACTACACCGACGGCTCCGCCCGGGTGAAAGGCGATGTGTGCCAGACCGGCGCATCGGGGTCGAAGATACAGGTTGAGTTCAACCGGCTGCGAGGCCGCCGCGGGCGCGCTGCTTGAGGGCGAGCCCTTCCCGGAGATGACCCGCACCTTCGGCACGCTGAACCTGCTGAACAATCCCGTCGCGGCCGAGGCGAAGAAGCTCTTCGACAATTTCGGAGTGAGGCAGGCGGTCCACGACTGCTTCGCCTTTGCCGTTGCGGCCGCCGGCGACGGTGCCTCCTACGAGAACGACGCGGACAAGAATTGCGCGGAGAAGAGTATCTGGTATCTCGCCTATCCGGATCGGGTGTTCGGCACGCAAGGCTTCGAAATGCCGCTGCCCGACGATCTGGCGACCTATCGGCGCTCGACGTCGTGGCCGGCCGGCTATCAGTTCTACTACAACGGCGAGGGCGGCTGCCAAGGCGCCTATATCGAGTGCACGGTGATCTGGCGCGGCGCGCGCCCGTCCGATCTCTCCAACTATGTCAGCAATCTCCTCCGCTCAACGGAGGATGCCGGCTACAACGACAGCCCGAAAGCATCGCGACATGGAAAAGGACCCGAGCAGCTGGCACTATCGCAGGGAGCATTACTTTTCGCTCGTCAACTACCTGACCCGCAAAGGCTGGCCCGATGACTTCCTGATGGTCGTCAGCAACGAGCTCTACGGCTGCGCGATCACTTGGTTTCACGCTGCACGTCCGTCAGCTGATCCTCGACGTCGCGATGATCAAGAACATCTCCAACCGGCCTCTATGGATCGACTCCCTGATCGGCACCCTTGAGGCGAGCGATCGCCTGCGCGTCAGCTCCGCCGCGCCGGCGGCAGGAGGCGACGCGGTCGCCTGCCCTCAACCAGCTCAAGCCCGGCGAGACGCTGGTCGTGCCGCTCCTCATGTCCTTCCTGATGTCCGACAGCCTCAACAGTCGCTTTGGTTCCCAGTCCGATGCCGCCGCGATCTACGCCGAGATCGAGGCATTGCCGCGCGGCAGCGCGGTCGTCGACTCCAGTGATGCCAATTCGCCCATCCGGAAGACGCGCGAGAGCTTCGGACCGCCCGTTCGACCGTCGCCGCCGGCCTATATCTACGGTCCGGCACTGGCGCTCGCCGGGCTCAGCGTCGACGGTCGGCCGATCGTCTTTGACGAGGCCTCGCGCAACTTCCTGAAGCTCGCCGCCGGAGAGGGATACGGCTCCTGTCCGTATCTTTACGCGTGGCGCAACGAAGAACAGGGCTGGGTCCGCTACGGCAAGGTCATCGACGGGGCCAAAGACAAGACGATGACCGAGCGTGTTATCTTCGAAGGCTTTCCCTCGCGCTTTCGCCTGGCGGAGGAGGAGCTGGAGGTGGCCCACATCGATCACGTGACGCTGGAGGTCGAGCTGAACGACGGGTCGGGGTTCACGCTTGCGACATCGGACCGGCACCTCGCGAGCCTCGACGGTGACGCGGCGGTCATCCCGGCGGGCAACCTGATCGACTTCGCCTTCGCGCTTCCGGACGGCGTTTCGTCTTCGGAGGTGAAGACGTCGACACTCGCGATCACCGGCTACTATCAGCGCTATTCCGACCTGCAGCTCTCGGCCCGCTAATTTGTCAGGTCAGTTCTGCCCGGCGATCGCCTTGATCAGTCCGATGGCGCTTTGCTGCTCGTCGGTGAGCTGCCCGCGTCGGCAAGCGGCTCGAGGATCGACAGCGCCTCCTTGTAGATTGGGCCCGGATCGGCGGCGACGCTCGCGAGCTTGAGCGCCAGCGTGGTCGCGAGCTCGACGCGCGTCTGCGTGTCTTCCGGATCGAGGGTACGAGATCGCGGTCGATCTGCACGCTGTCGGCGAAGCGCGCCTCCGCCGACGTGATGTCGCCCGACTGCAGAAGACGGTTCCGACATTGCGAAGGCCTATGGCGAGGTCGCGGCGGGCGCGCGCGTCGCTTGGGTCTTCGCTCGCAAGCCGCCTCTCGATGTCGAGCGCTTCCTCGTAGTCCTGCATGGCGCCCGGCTGGTCCTGCGCGTCCATCTTGATGTCCGCCAGCGCGTTCAGCGCCACGGCGACGTCGCGGCGGGCGACCGCGCTTCCCGCGTGCTCCTCCGAGAGCGCGCGATAGATCGCAAGCGCTTCTTCGGCCGAGCCGAGCGCGCCGACAAAATTGCGCGCGGCACGCTGCGCGGTGCCGAGATTGCCGAGGCTGATGGCGAGGTCGCGCCGGCTTGCGGGCGTCGCGGACTCGCCGGCCGCAAGCGTTCGTGCCGCCTGCAGCGCCTTGTCGAAGGCGTCGAGCGCCTGCTCCCTCTCGCCTCCCGCAAGCAGCGCCTCGCCGATCTTCTCCTGTGCCACCCAGAGCACGCGCTTGATGCCGGCATTGTCCGGCATGTCGCGCGTCAGCGCCTCGGCGTCGTCATGGCTCTGCCGGTAGTAGGAGAGCGCCTGCCCGGGATCGTTCATCCTGCGTGCGACGTCGCCGAGCTTGTAGAGGCTGATCGCCAAGGCTTGGCGGGCGGCCGTCGAATTGCCGGTCTGGTCGGCCAGCCGCTTCGAGGTCGCGAGACCTTCCTTGGCGGCGGCAAGCGCCTCCTGGATCGCGCCCGCCGCGAGATAGGTGTCGACGAAATTCGCGAACATGCGGGCGCGGCTTGCCAGGATGTCCGGATCGTCAACCGCACCATCGAGCCGGTCGATGGTGGCCTGCAGCGATTGCAAGGTGCTCTGGATGGCGTCGACCCGCGCGCCGACGACGTTCTCAAGGCCCTGCGCCACGCCGTAGATCAGGTCGTTCAGGCTATCGAGGGCGGTCTTGGCGGCCTCGAAATTGTGCTCGGCGCGCTGCTTCTGCTCCTCCGCGAGGCGCGCCTGCTCGGCTGCCACCCGCGCGCGGTCGAACGCGAACACGGCGAGTGCGATCGCGACAAGCGCCAGAAGGCTTGCCGCAATAAGCCCGAGGCGCGTACGCCGCGCCACCATGCGCTGCTGCTCCGCGGCGAGCTTCTCCGCCGCGGCGAGCTTCTTCGCCTCCTCCAGCTCGCGATTGCGCCGGGCATTGTCGGCCGCGCGGCAAGCCTCGAGATGGCGCGGTCGCCGGCGTCGAGCATGCCGGCGAGGTCGTCGCGCGTCCTGACGGCCTCGGCATCCTCCAGCCGTCCGGCGGTATGGCCAAGCCAGGCGTCGTCGCGCGCATTGGCTTCCCATTCGCGGGTCGCGCGCTTGACGCCCTCCAGCGTGGAAAGCGCCGCGAGGTCCTCTTCAAGCCAGTCCTGCAGCACGCCCCATTGCCGAAGCAGCGCCTCGTGCGCTGGCTCGATCGTGCGCTCGCCGGTCTCCGGCGAGACGTAGGTCGCAAGCAGGCGCGCCGTGACAAGGTGCTCCACCAGAGGCCGCGCTTCCTCAGGTATCTCCGAAAGGCGCGCCACCCGGCGCCGCGGCGCGCCGGTCTCCGGGTCGATGCCGGCAAGCCAGGGGATGAGCGCGCGCCTGAGAAGCGCAAGCCGCGCCGTGCGGTCGCGCGGCACCGCCGCGTCGCGGTCGGCGGCCTTCAGCGCCTCCTACGCCGCCGCCTCGATGGAGCCGCGGATGCCGCCGATCTCGCGGTATTCGGCGAGCTTCAGGTCGCCGTCGCCGCCGTGTTCGAGATAGAGCCGCTCCAGCGTGAAGGCGAGGAGCGGCAGCGCATCCTTGCCGCCGCCGGCCTCGATGTCGGCAAGCAGCGCGTCGGTCAGCGCCGGCTCGATCTTCAGCGCGCGCGGCGTGTCGTCGAGCCGTGCCGCGGGCCCTTCGATCACCGTCTTATAGGCGCCGCGCGGAAGCGGTGTCAGGCTGAAGGTCTGCGTGCCGATCCCTTCCAGTGCCGGAGCCGCCTGCAGATATTCGAAGGAATCGGAGCGGATGGTGAAAAGCACGATCAGGTTGGATTGGAGTGCGGAGGCGAGCGCGCTGACCAGGCCAAGCAGCGTCTGCGCTTTCCCCTGCGCCCTCGGAGAGAAACAGCTCCTCGCCCTGGTCGATGGGGAGGATCAGCTTTGGCGGGGCGGGCGGTGTCTCATCCGCAAGGGCCGGCGCGCGCGCCGCCTC
>CAVQJW010000004.1:0-163664 GCA_963712925.1 uncultured Alphaproteobacteria bacterium
TCGTGATCGAGCGGACCAGCTCCGAGGTGGCGCTGATCCCGGAAGTCGCGCGTTACCTGATCGATTCGGGGGGCAAGCGGCTGCGGCCCATGGTGACGATCGCTTCGGCCGGCGCCTGCGGCTATCGCGGCGAGGCCGACGTCAAGCTGGCCGCGAGCGTGGAGTTCATGCATACCGCGACGCTCTTCCACGACGACGTCGTCGATGAGAGCGAGACGCGGCGCGGCAAGCGCACCGCCCGGCTCGTCTGGGGCAACCAGGAGAGCGTGCTGGTCGGCGACTTCCTGCTCGGCCAGGCCTTCAAGCTGATGGTCGAAGTGGAATCGCTGGACGCGCTGGACGTCTTTCCGCGGCGGCGGTGACGATCGCCGAAGGCGAGGTGATGCAACTCACCACCGCCAAGAACACCGAAACGACCGAGGACGAATATCTCGACGTCATACGCGCCAAGACGGCGGTGCTCTTTTCCGCCGCCGCCGAGGTGGGCGCCGTCGTCGCCGGCGCCGAACGCAGCGTCCGCGCGGCGTTCCGTTCCTTCGGCGCCAATCTCGGCATCGCGTTCCAGCTGATCGACGACGCGCTCGATTATGGCGGCAGACGCCGGCGCTGGGCAAGAATGTCGGCGACGATTTCCGCGAGGGCAAGGTCACGCTGCCGGTCGTTCTCGCCTATCGCCGCGGCACCGCCGAAGATCGCGAATTCTGGAACCGCACGCTCGTCAGGGGCGCCATCGAAGAGGACGATCTGGCTCGCGCCGTATCGCTGTTCCACCGCACACGGGCGTTGAACGATACGGTTGAGCGCGCCGACCACTATCGGGCGATGGCGCATGATGCATTGGCGCCGCTTCCCGACGAGCCCTACAAGAACGCGCTGATGAGGCGGCGGCCTTCTCGATCGCGCGCGCGCATTGATTTGACTGGAGTTTTGGGCGGGCGGGCGCCGCGCAACCTTGCCCCATCGCGGGTCAGGCTGTATCGCAGGCGGAAGCGAAGGATCAGGTGATGGAAAAGCGATCGCACGCCTCAAAATCCGGCATTTGCGGCTGGCGACCATGCTCGCGCTGCCGCTCATCTATGCGGCACCCGCTTTTGCCGTCCCATCGCCGGAGGATCCCGATCTCAAGAGCCTTTCGGGCAACTACCTCGCGGCGCGGATGGCCGACGTCGAGAAGGACCTGACGAGCGCCGCGCATTACTATCGCTCAGCGCTCGCCGATGATCCGGACAATCTGTTTCTGCTCGAACGCGCGCTGGTCTCGAGCACATCGTCCGGCGACATGCGCGAGGCGCTCAGCTACGCGAAGCGCCTGAACGAGCTGCAGCCGGAGAATACACCGGCGCGGCTGGTGCTCTCCATCGAAGACATCCGCACCGGGCGCTACGCGGATGCCGTCGACCAGATGGATCAAAACGGCGCCGGCGTGCTCGCCGACCTGACCGGTGGGCTGATCACCGCCTGGGCGCGGTTCGGAGAAGGCGAACCCAGCTCGGCGCTGCAGAATCTCGCCAAGCTCAAGGGTGAAGCCTGGTACGAGCCCTTCAAGCTGCTTCACAGCGGCTATATCGCGCTTGCCGCGGGGCGCACGCAGGAGGCGATCGACGACCTTGCCCAGGCGCGCGACAAGGACGTGAATGCCGTCCGCATCACCGAGGCCTATGCGCGCGCGCTCGCCGTCGCCGGACGCACCGACGAAGCGGAGAAGACGCTCGAGGACTTTCTGACGCGCTTTCCCGACAACGCGCTTGCCGCCGCAGCTCTCAAGGATATCAAATCCGGCACCGGCACGTAAACGCCGCGACGCCGGTCTCAGGCGCCGCCGAGGCGCTTGCCGGAATCGGGGCCGCGATCGGGCAGGAGGGCGGCACCGAGGTCGCTTTCCTCTACCTGCGCCTGGCGCTCTATCTCGATCCGGATATCGCCGGCGGGCTCGCCTGGCTGTCGCTTGGCAGCCTGCTCGACCAGAGCGGCGAAGGCGAAGCCGCCATCGATGCCGACCAGTCGATACCGCGGGACGCTCCCTTCAGTGCGCTCGGCCAGCTTCGCGCCGCGCTGGCGCTCGACGGCATGAAGCGCACGGCGGAGGCGGAAGCAGCCTTCAAGCAGGCGATCGCCGACGATCCGAACGACATCCAGACCTATCTTTCCTACGGCAACATGCTGCGCGGGCACGAGCGCTTCGCCGAGGCGGGCGACGCCTATTCGAAGGCGATCGCCCTGATCCCGACGCCCGGCTCGGTGGATTGGAGCCTCTTCTATTTCCGCGGCATCGCCTATGAGCGCACCAAGCAGTGGCCGAAGGCGGAGGCCGACTTCCGCAAGGCGCTGGAGCTCAGCCCCGACCAGCCGCTCGTCCTTAACTATCTCGGCTATTCCTGGGTCGATAAGGGCCTTAACCTCGACGAGGCGCTGAAGATGATTAAGAAGGCGGTCGAGCTTCGCCCGAGCGACGGCTACATCGTCGACAGCCTCGGCTGGGCCTATTACCAGCTCAGGCAGTACGACAAGGCCGTCGGCGAGCTTGAACATGCGATTGATCTCAGACCCGACGATCCCGTCATCAACGACCATCTGGGCGACGCTTACTGGAAGGCCGGCCGCCAGCTTGAGGCGCAATTCCAATGGCGCCACGCCCGCGACTTCGGCGCCGAAGGCGACACGCTGCAGCTGATCCTGAAGAAGATCAGCGAGCAGCACCTCATTGAGAAGAAGAAGGACGCCGCGCTCGACACCACGACGCAGCCGGACAGTCCGCTTTGATGCGCGAGGGTGCCTGACGAGCGACGCGGTCCTTGCGCCGGGCGAGACGTTGCTCGCGCCGGCCAAGATCAATCTCGCGCTGCACGTGACCGGCCGGCGCGCCGATGGCTATCACCTGCTCGACAGCGTCGCGGTCTTCGCCGATATCGGCGACCGGATAACGATCCGGTCCGGCTCCGGGCTTACCCTTAAAGTCAGCGGACGCTTTGCCGAGCATGCGCCGGCGGATGAGAGCGATCTCGCCTTTCGCGCCGCCGCCGCCTTCTTCGAGCGCGCCGCTCTGCCGCGCGCTGTGGCGATCCACGTTGAGAAGGAGCTTCCGGCGGGCGCCGGGCTCGGCGGCGGCTCCGCCGATGCCGCGGCGGTGCTTCTCGGCCTGGACCGGCTTTTCGACCAGCGCGTGCCGGCAGGTGAGCTTGCGGCGATCGGCCTGAAACTCGGCGCCGACGTGCCGATGTGCCTGCAGGGCCATGCGCTTCGCGCGCGCGGGATCGGCGAGGAGATTTCCGGCATTTCCGGATGGCCGCCGCTTCCGCTGCTGCTCGTCTGGCCGGGGCGCGCGGTCTCGACCGCGGCGATCTTCGCGGCACTTCGCTCGCGCGAGAACCCGCCGCTCGCAGAACCGCCTTCGCTGACGACGCCTGATGCCGTCGCCGCGTGGCTTGCCGATTGCCGCAACGATCTCGAAGCGCCGGCGCGAGCGGCGGAACTGGAGATCGGCGACGTCCTCGACGCGTTGCGTGCGACGGACGGCTGCCTGCTTGCCCGGATGTCCGGCTCCGGCTCCGCCTGCTTCGGGCTTTATGCGGAGATCGCGGCGGCCGAGGAGGCGGCAAGCCATCTTGCCGTCATGCAGCCGCATTGGTGGATCAGGGCGACGATGGCGGCGTAGGGACGGAGAAGCCCGCGGCGCGGCGCTTGGAAGACTGAGTGCCGGGAGCCAGGCGCGGCGTGGTGCGGCGGCTTCGATGGAGGTGCGTTTGAACCATTTGTTTGCAGCGGCAGGCTTGTTCGGCGGCGCCGTTCTCGCAGCGGCCGCCTTTGCCGTTCCGGCGCCGAAATCGCCCGACGCGCTTCTCGCCGAGAGCGACATCGCCGCGCGCGTGCGCGTGCTCTCCGTCACCTGCACGAAGCAATGGACGGATGAGCGCAGCGGCGAGCCGCTGCATGCCTATAGCGCCGAGCTTGAGCTGCTCGAGATCAAGAAGGGCGACGGTCAGGTCGGCGACGTGGTGAAGGTCGGCTTCGAGGAAATCTCCAAGGGCCTGCTTGGACCCTGGTCGGTCTTCTACTATCCGGGCGAAGAAGTGTGGACCTATCTCGTGCACGATGACGGCGGCGATCTCTACAAGACCACCTGGTGGAATGCGCGCGGCGAGACGCTGAAAGACGCGCAGACCAAGGACCTGCCGACCGAGGTCGGGAAGACGGTCGCCATCCGCTAGAGGCCGGGCACACCGCGCCAACCGGTTGCGCTGGATCAATCGCAGAAACGGCGAAATCGGATACTATTTCGCTAAGCGTGGGGCATGGAGCGCGGGCAAGCGCGTCCGCGCCAGGCAGAAGAGGCGCAGAACGATGAAATCGCTTGGCTTGGGGCTTCTGGCATCGGCCGCGGCATCCCCGGCCTGGTCGCAGACTTGGCCCGGGCATGGCTGGATGTGGCACTCCTATGGGGGGTGGGGACCCGTCGGAGGTTTCGGCATGATCCTCTTCTGGGTGGTGATCATCGCACTGATCGTCTTGGTCGTGCGCGGCGTGAGGGGCGGCGGCGAGCGTGATCGCTCCGGTTCGCCGACAGGCTCAGCGCTGCAGATCCTGCAGGAGCGCTTCGCGCGCGGCGAAATCGACAAGCAGGAATACGAGGATCGCCGCAAGACGCTCGCCGGCTGACACAGCAGGCGTGCGGACGGCGAAGACGCGCGGCTGATCGCTGTGCCGCGACCGGGTTCTCCCGCCGGCGTCTTCATGTGATACTGGCGCCGCTTCCAAGTGGCGGCACTTCCGCGACGAACGAGAGCCGGGGGGATCGCGATGGGACACTCTCTTGTGCGGCAGAGATCGCGCGCGCTATCGGCTGCGCTTGTCTGCGCGGCGGCCGCTGCCTTCTTCGTCTCGCTCCATGCTGAGAGCGCCGAGGCGCAGTGCGTCGCCTCCTACCGGCAGATCAACTACACCGACGGCTCCGCCCGGGTGAAAGGCTATGTGTGCCAGACCGGCGCATCGGGGTCGAAGATACAGGTTGAGTTCAACCGGCTGAGCGAGGCCGCCGCGGGCGCGCTGCTTGAGGGCGAGCCCTTCCCGGAGATGACCCGCACCTTCGGCACGCTGAACCTGCTGAACAATCCCGTCGCGGCCGAGGCGAAGAAGCTCTTCGACAATTTCGGAGTGAGGCAGGCGGTCCACGACTGCTTCGCCTTTGCCGTTGCGGCCGCCGGCGACGGTGCCTCCTACGAGAACGACGCGGACAAGAATTGCGCGGAGAAGAGTTTCTGGTATCTCGCCTATCCGGATCGGGTGTTCGGCACGCAAGGCTTCGAAATGCCGCTGCCCGACGATCTGGCGACCTATCGGCGCTCGACGTCGTGGCCGGCCGGCTATCAGTTCTACTACAACGGCGAGGGCGGCTGCCAAGGCGCCTATATCGAGTGCACGGTGATCTGGCGCGGCGCGCGCCCGTCCGATCTCTCCAACTATGTCAGCAATCTCCTCCGCTCAACGGAGGATGCCGGCTACAACGACACGCCCGAAAGCATCGCGACGTGGGAAAAGGACCCGAGCAGCTGGCACTATCGCAGGGAGCATTACTTTTCGCTCGTCAACTACCTGACCCGCAAAGGCTGGCCCGATGACTTCCTGATGGTCGTCAGCAACGAGCTCTACGGCTGCGCGGATTTACTTGGTTTCACGCTGCACGTCCGTCAGCTGATCCTCGACGTCGCGATGATCAAGAACATCTCCAACCGGCCTCTATCGATCGACTCCCTGATCGGCACCCTTGAGGCGAGCGATCGCCTGCGCGTCAGCTCCGCCGCGCCGGCGGCAGGAGGCGACGCGGTCGCGCTGCCCTCAACCGAGCTCAAGCCCGGCGAGACGCTGGTCGTGCCGCTCCTCATGTCCTTCCTGATGTCCGACAGCCTCAACAGTCGCTTTGGTTCCCAGTCCGATGCCGCCGCGATCTACGCCGAGATCGAGGCATTGCCGCGCGGCAGCGCGGTGGTCGACTCCAGTGATGCCAATTCGCCCATCCGGAAGACGCGCGAGAGCTTCGGACCGCCCGTTCGACCGTCGCCGCCGGCCTATATCTACGGTCCGGCACTGGCGCTCGCCGGGCTCAGCGTCGACGGTCGGCCGATCGTCTTTGACGAGGCCTCGCGCAACTTCCTGAAGCTCGCCGCCGGAGAGGGATACGGCTCCTGTCCGTATCTTTACGCGTGGCGCAACGAAGAACAGGGCTGGGTCCGCTACGGCAAGGTCATCGACGGGGCCAAAGACAAGACGATGACCGAGCGTGTTATCTTCGAAGGCTTTCCCTCGCGCTTTCGCCTGGCGGAGGAGGAGCTGGAGGTGGCCCACATCGATCACGTGACGCTGGAGGTCGAGCTGAACGACGGGTCGGGGTTCACGCTTGCGACATCGGACCGGCACCTCGCGAGCCTCGACGGTGACGCGGCGGTCATCCCGGCGGGCAACCTGATCGACTTCGCCTTCGCGCTTCCGGACGGCGTTTCGTCTTCGGAGGTGAAGACGTCGACACTCGCGATCACCGGCTACTATCAGCGCTATTCCGACCTGCAGCTCTCGGCCCGCTAATTTGTCAGGTCAGTTCTGCCCGGCGATCGCCTTGATCAGTCCGATGGCGCTTTGCTGCTCGTCGGTGAGCTTGCCCGCGTCGGCAAGCGGCTCGAGGATCGACAGCGCCTCCTTGTAGATTGGGCCCGGATCGGCGGCGACGCTCGCGAGCTTGAGCGCCAGCGTGGTCGCGAGCTCGACGCGCGTCTGCGTGTCTTCCGGATCGAGGGTCAGGAGATCGCGGTAGATCTGCACGCTGTCGGCGAAGCGCGCCTCCGCCGACGTGATGTCGCCCGACTGCAGAAGACGGTCTCCGACATTGCGAAGGCCTATGGCGAGGTCGCGGCGGGCGCGCGCGTCGCTTGGGTCTTCGCTCGCAAGCCGCCTCTCGATGTCGAGCGCTTCCTCGTAGTCCTGCATGGCGCCCGGCTGGTCCTGCGCGTCCATCTTGATGTCCGCCAGCGCGTTCAGCGCCACGGCGACGTCGCGGCGGGCGACCGCGCTTCCCGCGTGCTCCTCCGAGAGCGCGCGATAGATCGCAAGCGCTTCTTCGGCCGAGCCGAGCGCGCCGACAAAATTGCGCGCGGCACGCTGCGCGGTGCCGAGATTGCCGAGGCTGATGGCGAGGTCGCGCCGGCTTGCGGCCGTCGCGGACTTGCCGGCCGCAAGCGTTCGTGCCGCCTGCAGCGCCTTGTCGAAGGCGTCGAGCGCCTGCTCCCTCTCGCCTCCCGCAAGCAGCGCCTCGCCGATCTTCTCCTGTGTCACCCAGAGCACGCGCTTGATGCCGGCATTGTCCGGCATGTCGCGCGTCAGCGCCTCGGCGTCGTCATGGCTCTGCCGGTAGTAGGAGAGCGCCTGCCCGGGATCGTTCATCCTGCGTGCGACGTCGCCGAGCTTGTAGAGGCTGATCGCCAAGGCTTGGCGGGCGGCCGCCGAATTGCCGGTCTGGTCGGCCAGCCGCTTCGAGGTCGCGAGACCTTCCTTGGCGGCGGCAAGCGCCTCCTGGATCGCGCCCGCCGCGAGATAGGTGTCGACGAAATTCGCGAACATGCGGGCGCGGCTTGCCAGGATGTCCGGATCGTCAACCGCACCATCGAGCCGGTCGATGGTGGCCTGCAGCGATTGCAAGGTGCTCTGGATGGCGTCGACCCGCGCGCCGACGACGTTCTCAAGGCCCTGCGCCACGCCGTAGATCAGGTCGTTCAGGCTATCGAGGGCGGTCTTGGCGGCCTCGAAATTGTGCTCGGCGCGCTGCTTCTGCTCCTCCGCGAGGCGCGCCTGCTCGGCTGCCACCCGCGCGCGGTCGAACGCGAACACGGCGAGTGCGATCGCGACAAGCGCCAGAAGGCTTGCCGCAATAAGCCCGAGGCGCGTACGCCGCGCCACCATGCGCTGCTGCTCCGCGGCGAGCTTCTCCGCCGCGGCGAGCTTCTTCGCCTCCTCCAGCTCGCGATTGCGCCGGGCATTGTCGGCCGCGCGGCAAGCCTCGAGATAGGCGCGGTCGCCGGCGTCGAGCATGCCGGCGAGGTCGTCGCGCGTCCTGACGGCCTCGGCATCCTCCAGCCGTCCGGCGGTATGGCCAAGCCAGGCGTCGTCGCGCGCATTGGCTTCCCATTCGCGGGTCGCGCGCTTGACGCCCTCCAGCGTGGAAAGCGCCGCGAGGTCCTCTTCAAGCCAGTCCTGCAGCACGCCCCATTGCCGAAGCAGCGCCTCGTGCGCTGGCTCGATCGTGCGCTCGCCGGTCTCCGGCGAGACGTCGGTCGCAAGCAGGCGCGCCGTGACAAGGTGCTCCACCAGAGGCCGCGCTTCCTCAGGTATCTCCGAAAGGCGCGCCACCCGGCGCCGCGGCGCGCCGGTCTCCGGGTCGATGCCGGCAAGCCAGGGGATGAGCGCGCGCCTGAGAAGCGCAAGCCGCGCCGTGCGGTCGCGCGGCACCGCCGCGTCGCGGTCGGCGGCCTTCAGCGCCTCCTCCACCGCCGCCTCGATGGAGCCGCGGATGCCGCCGATCTCGCGGTATTCGGCGAGCTTCAGGTCGCCGTCGCCGCCGTGTTCGAGATAGAGCCGCTCCAGCGTGAAGGCGAGGAGCGGCAGCGCATCCTTGCCGCCGCCGGCCTCGATGTCGGCAAGCAGCGCGTCGGTCAGCGCCGGCTCGATCTTCAGCGCGCGCGGCGTGTCGTCGAGCCGTGCCGCGGGCCCTTCGATCACCGTCTTATAGGCGCCGCGCGGAAGCGGTGTCAGGCTGAAGGTCTGCGTGCCGATCCCTTCCAGTGCCGGAGCCGCCTGCAGATATTCGAAGGAATCGGAGCGGATGGTGAAAAGCACGATCAGGTTGGATTGAGGGTCGGAGGCGAGCGCGCTGACCAGGCCAAGCAGCGTCTGCGCTTCCCCTGCGCCCTCGGAGAGAAACAGCTCCTCGCCCTGGTCGATGGGGAGGATCAGCTTTGGCGGGGCGGGCGGTGTCTCATCCGCAAGGGCCGGCGCGCGCGCCGCCTCCGCGAGCTCGTCGAGCAATGCATCAACCGAAGCAGCGCCGGCGTCCACCGCCGCCTTCACCTCTGCGCGGCTGCGCTTCAGTCCGGCTGCCTGCAATGCCGCTTCGAGGCTCCTGACGAAGCCTGCCTCACCGCTGATCGCGGCGCGCTCCGGCCGCACGATCGGCAGCGTCAGGAAATTGCGGTCGTCGCGCTCAAGCCGCGGCACCAGCCCGGCGCGCAGGAACGACGACTTCCCGGCGCCCGACGCGCCGAGGATGACGAGGACGCGCGGCGGCGCTGCTTCGGCGAGCCCGCGCAGGCGGTCGAGCACTTCGATGATCGGCGCCTCGCGCCCGAAGAAGATGCCGGCGTCATCCGCCTCAAGCGGGCGGAGGCCGCGATAAGGCGGACGGTCGGGCTCGTTCTCCGGCGGCCACGCGAAGAAGCGCGCATCGAGTCCTGCTTTGTTGAGCCCGGCCCTCAACTTCGCCAGCGCCGACGCGGAGAAGGTGACGTGCGTCTCGCTGCCGTCCGGCAGCGACGCGCGGAACATCTGATGGTCCGTGCCGGCGGCGAGGTTGACGAGCTGCCAGCTCGCGGTCACCTCCGCCGGCAGCTCGGCGATGGCGATGTCGTCGATCAGAAGCGCGAAGATCCGTTTGTTGAGCTTGACCGCGAGATGCAGCTCGCGGCGGCACCATTGCGAGCCGAGCCAGGCACGGCTCACCAGGAAGAGCACTGCCTCGGCGCGGTTCGCCGCTTCATTCAGCGCCCGCTCCCAGCGCTCGCCCGCGACGATCCCGCGCTCCGGGTCGAGGTCGAGGAAGAGATCGTCCCAGCCGCCGGCCGTCAGCCAGTCGCCAAGCGCCACGGCCTTTGCGTTGTCGGCGCTCGAATGGCTGATGAAGATGCGCGCCAAAAATCCAGCCCCACGGGCCCTCGCCCCGAAGAACTATAGCGGGCTCGCCGAGGCCTTCCACCCGCCTTGACCCGTTTGCCGCCGCGTGGCACGCATCGCGGCACTTCCACGCCATTTCGAGCCCTCTCGCGTGAGCGCTTCCTCGAACGCAGCCGCCGCCGGCACTCTGGACCCGCGCCGTTCCTTCCAGGGGCTGATCCTGGCGCTGCAGCGCTATTGGGCCGGCTATGGCTGCGTCATCCTGCAGCCCTACGACATGGAGGTCGGCGCCGGCACCTTCCACCCGGCGACGACGCTGCGCTCGCTCGGGCCGCGGCCGTGGAACGCCGCCTACGTGCAGCCCTCGCGCCGCCCGAAGGACGGCCGCTACGGCGAGAATCCGAACCGGCTGCAGCACTATTATCAGTACCAGGTGATCCTGAAGCCGTCGCCGCCCGATCTGCAGGATCTCTATCTCGGCTCGCTTCAGGCGATCGGCATCGATCCCGGGCTGCACGACATCCGCTTCGTGGAGGACGACTGGGAGAGCCCGACGCTCGGCGCCTGGGGGCTCGGCTGGGAGTGCTGGTGCGACGGCATGGAGGTGTCGCAGTTCACCTATTTCCAGCAGGTCGCGGGCTTCGACTGCGCGCCGGTCTCCGGCGAGCTCACCTACGGGCTTGAGCGCCTCGCCATGTACGTGCAGGGCGTCGACAACGTCTACGAGCTGAACTTCAACGGCCGCGACGGGAACGAGAAGGTGAGCTACAAAGACGTCTTCCTGCAGGCGGAGGAGGAATATTCGCGCTTCAACTTCGAAGCGGCCGACACCGACATGCTGAAGCGGCATTTCGAGGATGCCGAGCGCGAATGCATGGCGCTTCTCGAAGCAGGCCGGCCCAAAGACGGCGGCGTCCACAAGCTCGCGCTTCCCGCTTACGACCAATGCATCAAGGCGAGTCACGTCTTCAATCTGCTCGACGCCCGCGGCGTGATCGCGGTGACGGAGCGGCAGAGCTATATCCTGAGGGTCAGAAATCTGGCAAAATCCTGCGGAGAAGCTTGGCTTCAGACGGCGGGCGGGGGACACGCAGCATGACGGAGGAGAGCCGCGAAACGCGCGAGGAAGCGCGCGAGACGGGCGGCGATTCGCCAAGCCGCGAGAAGGTGTTGCCGCCGCGCATCGCCATGCTGTTCAGCTCCGTCGGTTGGACCTTCAACGTGCGGCTTGGGCGCAGCGGTCGCGAAGAGGGCGAGGGCATCATCCTGATGGGCGAAATCAGCTACCGCACGGCCTCCGGTGAGCGGCGCGTTCATCCGGCGCGTGCCATGGTCGTCAAGGCCGACGCGCGCAAGCGGCTCGATCTGGTGCTGGCGCCGCAGGAAGCGGTACTCACCATCCCGCTTGAGCCTTTCGCCATGCAGCGGCTGCAGGACCGGCTTAAGGATCTGGTCGCCGGCTTCGGCATGACCGTCAGGATCGGTTTCACCGCTGAGGAAAGCGCCGAGCGCCAGGTGCTTGAGGCAGTGGACTTCGCCTTCTCCTCGACGCAGAAGCCGCCGCACGACGCCCGTGCGCCGCAGGCCCGCGAGCGCTAGAGCCAAGCGCGTCAACAACGGCGCGGTGCTCCGAGCGGACCCCTCCCCGGTGGCGCAGAAGCGGCAGGCGGGTGGTGCGCCGAGGCATCCGGGTACTTCAGGCAATTCGCCTCGCAATCATAGGAAGTCCGCAAGACTTCGGTTAATAGGGGAGAGTTGAGGACGCGTCTCCGGCTCGGGAATTCACACGGACTGACGGATTCTGGCTTCTCCGAAGGCGCTTCGGAGAATATGGAGCAGGGCCGCACACGGCTTGGCCGCTGGCGGCGGGGGAGGACCGAATGACGCTCTGGATCATCATAGCGATCATCGTGGTCGTCGTTGCCTATGCCATCGCCATCTACAATCGCCTCGTCCGCACGCGGCAGATGAGCGAGGAGGCGTGGAGCGGCATCGACGTGCAGCTCAAGCGCCGCGCCGACCTTGTCCCCAACCTGGTCGAGACGGTGAAGGGCTATGCAAGCCACGAGCGCGGCGTCTTCGACGAGGTGACCGAGGCGCGGGCGCGTGTCCAGGCGGTGCCGCAGGGCGACGTCGAGGGACGCGCCAAGGCGGAGGCCGCCCTGTCGCTCGGCCTTGGCCGGCTGCTCGCGGTGGCGGAGAACTATCCGGAGCTGAAGGCCAGCATCAATTTCCTCGAGCTGCAGAAGGACCTGAGCAACCTCGAGAACGAGATCCAGATGGCGCGGCGTTACTATAACGGCGCCGTCCGCAACCTGAACACGATGGTGCAGTCCTTCCCGAGCAATCTCATTGCCAGCCAGTTCAAGTTCGAGAAGCGGGACTATTTCGAGATCGAGGAGCCGGCCGACCGCTCCGTGCCGAAGGTCTCGTTCCAGAGCTGAGGCTCGATGCGCGCGCTTCTGACTCCGCCGCCGACGCTCTCGACCTGCCCGCAAGGGGGAGGGCAGGCGGCGTCCGCGTTGCGCTTCGGTTGCTCGCGCTCCTGGCCTGTCTCGCAGCGATCGCGACGCCCGCCGCGGCGGAGGAGACGATCGAGCGCTTCGCCTCCGACATCACGGTGGGGAGGGACGGCACGCTCACCGTCGCGGAGACGATCCGCGTCACCGCCGAAGGCAACCAGATCAGGCACGGCATCTATCGCGACTTCCCGCTGACCTTCGAGGATGCCGACGGCACCGTTCACGAGGTCGGCTTCAAGCTTTTGAACGTGACGCGCGACGGGCAGCCGGAGCCGCATTTCACGCAGAGCCAGGGCGAATTGATCCGCATCTATGCCGGCGACGAGAACGTCTTCCTCAGTCCCGGAACCTATACCTACGTCTTCACCTATGAGACCGACCGGCAGATCCGCTGGTTCGACGGTAAGGCCGGAGCTTTATCTGGAACGTCACCGGCAACGCCTGGGCGTTTCCGATCGAAGGCGAGCGTCGTCCGCGTGACGCTTCCCGATCGGCGCGGCGCCGGTGCGCTGGACGGCCTATACCGGCCCCTACGGCGCGCGCGGCACCGATTGGCGCGGCGCCGTCAGCCGACGGCGTGCTTGCCGTCGAAACGACGCGCACGCTGAAGCCCGGCGAAGGCTTCACGATCGTGGTCGAGCATCCCGCCAGGCGCGGTCGTTTCGCCAAGCGGCACGACCAAGGCGCGCTGGTTCCTGCGCGACAATAGCGGCTGGATTATCGGCTTTCTCGGCTTCGTCGGTGGTGTTCGGATATTATTCGGCGGCGTGGAACGCGGTCGGGCGCGATCCGAAGCGCGGCACGGTCATCCCGCTCTTCCATCCGCCGGAAGGCATCTCGCCGTCGCTTGCCGGCTATATCCGCAACTGGGGCTTTCTGATGGGCTCGCGCCGCGATTTCACCGCCGCTGCGCTGTCGCTCGGCGGTCAAGGGGCTTGTGGTCTTCGACCAGGCGAAGAAGGGCGAGCTGACGCTGGAACGGACCGAGAAGGCGGTGCCCGGCGGAGATGCGAGCCTGCCGCCGGGCGAGGCCGCGATCCTGCGCTGGGTCGAAACCGAGGGCGGGCGCGCCGAGATCAGGCAGGCCAACGCGACGTCCGTGGCGAAGGTCGCGAAGGCGTTCAAGCGGGCGATCGAGCGCGGAGAACCGCGACCGCTTCTTCAGGCACAATTCGCTCTACTTCCTCGGCGGCGTCGGGCTGACCGTTGCTCGTCTTCTTCGCCGTCTTCGCCTTCGGCGGCCTCTGCGGCCGAGACCTCCTGACTGGTGCCGGTGATGCTTCATGGGCGGTCGTCTTCGGCATTCTTCGCCGTGCCGATCATCCGGAAGCTCTCTCGTCGCGCCGTCTTTCGGCAGCAACGTGTCTTTCGGCCGGCGCTCGGCATCGTCATCGCGGCCTCGTTCATCTCACGTTGCTCGCGCAGTTCGCGACGGCGTCGCCGGCGAGCCGGTACGGCAATTCTGCACGCGCTGCTCGAGCTTCATCGCATCCCACCCGCTGCCGATCGTGCTGCTCGCTGGTGTTCCCGGCGCTGAACGGCCTCTTCCTCTATCTCTTGCGCGCGCCGACGGCGACCGGGCGCCCGGCGATGGACAAGCTCGCGGGCTTGCGCATGTATCTGGAGACGGCCGAATCGGGCCGGCTCAACATCGCCGACGCGCCGGAGATCACGACCGAGCGGTTCGAGGCGCTGCTTCCCTATGCGGTGGCGCTCGACGTGGAGCGGCCCTGGGCCAACGCTTTCGCCGCGGCGCTCGCGCGCGCCCATCCCGAACGACTCCGATCCGATGGTCTACTACCAGCCGGGCTGGAGCCGCGGCGGCGGCTGGTCGAGCCGCGACTTCGGCCGCAACGATCGCCTCGAGCGTGTCGGCGGCGACCAGCGCGCTCGCCGCCTCGATGCCGCGCTCCTCGTCGGGCTCCTCCGGATTCTGCGGTGGCGGCGGCTCCGGCGGCGGCGGTGGCGGCGGCGGGGGCGGCGGGTGGTAGGCGTCGCTTGGGTCTCCTGGCCACGGTCCTCCCGGTTACAATCCCAGCGAAGCCTTTGATAGGACATCGCCCGCGAGGTGCTGATGCCCGATCTGCTTCTGGAGCTTTTCTCCGAGGAAATTCCCGCGCGCATGCAGAAGCAGGCGGCGGAGGATCTCGCGCCGTCTGGTGACCGACGGGCTGGTCGACGCCGGTCTCACCTATGAAGGCGCGCGCGCTTTCGTCACGCCGCGGCGGCTGGCGCTGACGGTGCACGGGCTGACCGCGCGCTCCGCCGGACCTGCGAGGAGGAGCGGAAGGGGCCGCGCGTCGGCGCGGCGGAGAAGGCGATCGAAGGATTTCTGCGCGGGGCGGGGCTTGCCGCCGATCGACCAGGCGACAGTCGAGTCCGACCCAAGAAGGGCGACTTCTATGTCGCCGTCGATCGACGAAGCCCGGGCGCACGGCGGAGGCGATCGTCGCCGAGCTTGTGCCGCAGGTGATCCGCGGCTTTCCCTGGCCGAAGTCGATGCGCTGGGGAAGGCGCTCGGCGCCCGCCGGCTCGCCCTTCGCAGAGGGTGACGCGGAGGGGACGTGCGAGCCTGCGCTGGGTACGGCCGCTCCGCTCGATCCTGTGCACCTTCGGACCGGAGACGGAGGAGCCGATCGTGGTGCCGTTTGAGATCGAAGGTGTCTCGGCGGGCGACGTGACGCACGGCCATCGCTTCATGGGGCCGAAGACGCCGATCAAGGTCCGGCGTTTCGACGACTACGTCCGAAAGCTTGAAGCGGCCAAGGTAGTGCTCGATCTTGAGCGGCGTAAGGCGATCATCGAGACGGAGGCGAAGCATCTCGCCTTTGCGCTCGGGCTGGAGGTGGTGGAGGACCAGGCGCTGCTTGAAGAGGTGGCGGGGCTGGTCGAATGGCCGGTCGTGCTGATGGGAACGTTCGAGGAGAAATTCCTCGAGATTCCGGACGAGGTGATCCGTTTGACCATCCGCCAGAACCAGAAGTGCTTCGTGGTGAGCGATCCGAAAAAAGGCTCGCTCACCAACCGCTTCATCCTCACCTCCAACATTGAGGCATCGGACGGCGGCAAGGAGGTCGTGGCCGGGAACGAGCGGGTGATCGCGGCCAGGCTCTCCGACGCGCGCTTCTTCTGGGAGCAGGACCTGAAAGTCCCGCTCGAAGAGCATGCGAAGAAGCTTCAGACGATCACCTTTCACGACAAGCTCGGCACGCAGCAGGAGCGCGTGGAGCGGATCGCCCGGCTCGCGCGCGAGCTCGCTCCCGTCGTCGGCGCCGATCCGGACGACGCGGAACGCGCCGCGCGGCTCGCCAAGGCCGACCTCCCGACCGGGATGGTCGGAGAATTCCCGGAGCTGCAGGGCGTGATGGGGCGCTATTATGCGCTGGCCCAAAACGAGAAGCCTGAAATCGCCGACGCGATTCGCGATCACTACAAGCCACAGGGGCCGAACGATGTGGTGCCGAGCGCGCCGGTGTCGATCGCCGTGGCGCTCGCCGACAAGCTCGACACCCTGGTCGGATTCTGGGCGATCGACGAGAAGCCGACGGGATCAAAGGACCCGTACGCGCTGCGACGCGCGGCGCTCGGCGTGATCCGCATCGTGCTGGCGAATGAGCGCCGGCTTGCGCTTCGCTCTCGCCTGATCTCCGATCTCATCTTCCTTAATCGGATGATCGCCTCCGACGAGGCGGTCGAAGCGAGCGATCGATGTCGCGGTCGTGACGCTTGGGCTGCACCTCTCCCCCGCAAGCGCCGAAGAGATCGCCAGGAAGGCCGGGGAAACGCATCTGTTCGATCCCTCGGCGTGGGTCCATTCCGCCGGCGACCTCATCGCCTTCTTCGCGGACCGCCTAAAGGTGCACCTCCGCGACACGGGCGCGCGCCACGATCTGATCGATGCGGTGTTCGCGCTTCCCGGCCAGGATGACTTGCTGATGATCGTGCGCCGCGTCGAGGCCTTGGGCAAATTCCTCGACAGCGATGACGGCGCGAACCTTCTCGTCGGCTATCGCCGCGCGGCGAACATCCTCCGCATCGAGGAGAAGAAGGATGGCGAGCGAGCTACGACGACCCTCCCGACGCCGCGCTGATTGAGGCGCAGGGCGAGGCGGAGGAGAAGGCGCTCTTCGATGCGATCAGCACCTCCGAAGAGCGGGCACGAAAAGGCGTCGAGCTGGAGGATTTCGAAGGCGCGATGCTCGCGCTCGCCGAGCTTCGCCCCGCGGTCGACGCGTTCTTCGACAAGGTCACGGTCAACGCCGACGACCCGGCGCTTCGCGCGAACCGCCTCAAGCTTCTGAACATGCTCCGCCGCGCGACGCTCGCGGTCGCGGATTTTTCCAGGATCGGGGGGTGAAGAGCCGCCGGAGCCTTCTCCCACAGGGAGAAGGTGGTCGCGAAGCGGCCGGATGAGGGGATGCGACGTCTCTATAGATTCGCAACGCCGCAACCCCTCACCCGTCGCCTTCGGCGACACCCTCTCCCTCTGGGAGAGGGTTCACGTGCGCTGTGTCATCGCCCCAAATGAGAAACGCGCCCCCTTGAGGGCGCGCTTCAATCTGTCGGAGCAGACAGAAAACCTGTTCTACGACCAGCCGCCGAGCTTGGTTCGGTAGAAGATGTGGGCGCCGATTCGGTCGACCTGGATCATGCGCCGTCCCCAGCGCGGCCGCACGTAGCTTGCGTGATAGTGGGTGGAGTCGCCGACCTCTTCGATCCAGGTCTTGCCGTTCGTGACGTCGAGCGGCGATCGTCTTGGCGTTCTCCCATTGCGGCCATTCCTCGACGCGCTCGGGCCGCCCGTCGCAGGCGAAGGAGAACTGGCAGTGGTGCCGGTGACGCTGGTCCTGGTAGACGACGCCGCAGATCGTGTCGGGGTAGGCCGGGTTGCGCACCCGGTTGAGGATCACCTGAGCGACCGCCGCCTGACCCGTCTCCGGCTCGCCGCGCGCCTCGAAGTAGATGCCTTCCGCCAGGCACTTCTGCTCTTTCGGCTCAAAGACGCTGGCCGGCAGCGTGTTCTGCACCCAGGGATGCTGGCCCGGCGCGAACTGGCCGAGCGCGCGTCCGTCGAGCCAGGCGAGCACCTCCGCGGGATTGGGCCGCGGGCGCGGGCGATAGATGCCGTCGTCGACGGGCTCCCCGGCGCTCGCCGTCTTCGGCTCCGCGAAGAGCGCGTCGAACGGCGCCTCCAGCCGGCTCGGCGGCTCCGCGTAGGCAAGCACCATCGGGTTGGCGATCGCCGTGCCGTCCGGGCCGATGATGAAGATGCGGTTGGGGCGCGCCTGCGGCAGCCGGGCAAGCGCGATGGCGCGCACCTCAGGCTTCAGGAAGGCTGCGTGGAGAACCTTGTCGTCGCTCAGCGGAGGCGTGCGGCGCGCCGTGAAATGCAGCGGCGTTTCGGCGGAATCGAGCGGCGCGATCAGGTCGGCCGCCTCCGCGTCTCCGACGGCGGGAAGGTCTGCAACCGTCAGGTAGGTGTGATGCTCGAAGTGGCGCGGCGCCGGCGCGGCCTCGGCGCGGTCGGCGACAACATCGGCAGCGGCGTTGGCAACGGAATGAAGCTCAGGTGATCCGGCATTGAAGGCCGCGATCAAGAGAGCGGTAACGACCGCAGCGATTGTGAGAACGGAAATACGCAGAAACGCACCGAACACCACGCAAGCACCCCTCGGTCCCGTTGACCGGCGTTGCAGGACTGCAACACGCGATCGCCACTTTTCAGGACGGCATTAAAACCAAGTTGAGGTTTACGCGTGGTTAACCGCACGCACCCCCCCGAAAAACAAGCCCGCCGCAGCGGACGTCACATTCTTCTAGGGTTAATCGGGCAAGAATGCGGCTGCGCAAAATGTTGTCGCGAGTAACCTTTCCTCAACGCTCGCGTGCGCCGGGGAAGCAACCGAACCGAGTTCGTCAGGCGGTCGAGTTCTGCGCCACGGAGAGCGCCGCCTGTGCGGCGGCGAGCCGCGCGATCGGCACGCGGAAGGGCGAGCACGACACATAGTCGAGCCCGACCGACTCGCAGAAGCGGATCGATGCCGGATCGCCGCCATGCTCGCCGCAGATGCCGAGCTTAAGATCCGGCTTCGCCCTGCGTCCCTCGTTCGCCGCGACCCGCACGAGCACGCCCACGCCGTCGACGTCGATGGTGACGAAGGGGTCCTTCTCGATCAGCCCGCGCGCCTCATAGGCGCTGATGAAGCCATGCGCGTCGTCGCGCGAGATTCCGAAGGTCGTCTGCGTGAGGTCGTTGGTGCCGAAGGAGAAGAAGTCGGCGCCTTCCGCGATCTCCTGTGCACGAAGCGCGGCGCGTGGCAGCTCGATCATCGTGCCGACCGTATAATCGACGATCGCGCCGTTTGTCGCGGCAAGCTTCTCAGCCGTGCGGTCGATCGTCGCCTTCACGTCGTCGAGCTCGCTGCGCATCCCGACGAGCGGCACCATGATCTCCGGCGTGACCGGCTCGCCGGTCGCCTTGGCGGCCTCCGCCGCCGCCTCGAGGATGGCGCGCGTCTGCATCTCGGCGATTTCCGGATAGGTGATCAGGAGCCGGCAGCCGCGATGTCCGAGCATCGGATTGGATTCGGTCAGAGCGATCACGCGCTCGCGAAGGTGCTCCGGATCGACCTTCATCGCCGCCGCCACTTCGGCGATCTCTTCCTCGCCCTTGGGCAGGAATTCGTGCAGTGGCGGATCGAGCAGGCGGATCGTGACCGGCAGGCCGTGCATGATCTTGAAGAGCTCGACGAAGTCCTGGCGCTGCATCGGCAAGAGCTTCTCAAGCGCCGCGCGTCGGCCCTCCGAATCGCTTGCGAGGATCATCTCGCGCACGCCGACGATGCGCTCGCCCTCGAAGAACATGTGCTCGGTGCGGCAGAGACCAATCCCCTCCGCGCCGAACTCGCGCGCCGCGCGCGCATCCTGCGGCGTCTCGGCGTTGGCACGCACCTGCATGCGGCGCACCGCATCGGCCCAGCCCATTAGCGTGCCGAAATCGCCGGTCAGCTCCGGCTGCTGCGTCGGCACGCGCCCGTCGAAGACCTCGCCGCTGCCGCCGTCGACGGTGATGACGTCGCCGGCCTTCCACGCCTTGCCGGCGATCGACATGGTGCCGGCCTTGGCGTCGATCTTGATCGCGCCGGCGCCGCAGACGCAGGGCTTGCCCATGCCGCGCGCGACGACGGCGGCGTGGCTGGTCATGCCGCCGCGCGCCGTCAGCACGCCGAGCGCTGCGACCATGCCGTTGATGTCTTCCGGACTCGTCTCGTTGCGGACCAGGATGACCGAGTGCCCCTCGCTCTTCAGTCGCTCCGCGTCGTCGGCGGCGAACACGATCTCGCCGGTTGCCGCACCGGGCGAGGCGGGGAGGCCGCGCGCGATCAACGTCTTCTCCGCGTCCGGGTCGAGCGTCGGGTGAAGCAGCTGGTCGAGCGTCGCCGGCTCGATGCGGCCGACCGCCTCCTCGCGCGTGATCACGCCCTCGTCGGCGAGATCGACGGCGATCTTGAGCGCCGCCGTGGTGGTCCTCTTGCCGGAGCGCGTCTGCAGCATCCAGAGCTTGCCGCGCTCGATGGTGAACTCCACGTCCTGCGTGTCGCGGTAGTGCGCCTCAAGCCGCTCGGCGATCGCGCGGAATTCCGTGAAGGCCTCCGGCATCAGCGCCTCGAGCGAGGGAAGCGTCGCGCCCGACGCGACCCGCGCCGCCTCCGTCAGCTCCTGTGGCGTGCGGATGCCGGCGACAACGTCCTCGCCCTGCGCATTCACGAGGAATTCGCCGTAGAGCGCCTTCTCGCCGGTCGACGGGTTGCGCGTGAAGGCGACGCCGGTCGCCGAGGTGTCGCCCATGTTGCCGAACACCATGGCCTGCACGTTGACGGCCGTCCCCCAACTCTCCGGGATGTCGTGCAGCTTGCGGTAGGACTTCGCGCGCGCGTTCATCCACGACCCGAAGACGGCGCCGATCGCGCCCCAGAGCTGGTCGTGGGGCGACTGCGGAAACGGAGCTTCGGTCGTCTCCTCCACCAGCGTCTTGTAGAGTTCCACGACCTGCTGCCAGGCCTCCGCGTCAAGTGCGGTGTCCTCGTCCACGCCGCGCTTGGCGCGCTCCGTGTCGAGGATCGATTCGAACTCGTGGTGCTCGATGCCGAGCACGACGTTTCCGTACATCTGGATGAAGCGGCGATAGGAATCCCAGGCAAAGCGCGGATCGGCGGCCTTGGCGAACGTGCCGACCGTCTCGTCGTTCAGGCCGAGATTGAGGACGGTATCCATCATCCCCGGCATCGAGGCGCGCGCGCCGGAGCGCACCGAGACGAGCAGCGGCTCGCTGCGGTCGCCGAAGACGCGGCCCGTCTTGTCGGCAATCTGGCCGAGCGCCGCCTCGACCTCCCCCTTCAGTTCCGGCGGATAGCTGCGCTCATTCGCGTAGTAATAGGTGCAGACCTCGGTGGTGATGGTGAAGCCCGGGGGGACCGGCAGGCCGAGGCTCGCCATCTCCGCGAGATTGGCGCCCTTGCCGCCGAGCAATTCCTTCATGGAGGCAGAGCCTTCGGCCTTGCCGTCGCCGAAGCTGTACACCCACTTCGCCATCCGCCGGCGGTCCCTTTCTGTGCAACTGCCACATGCTGCTAGCGTGATCTGCCGCAGCGCACAATCTGCAAGACTCGAAGGATTCCGGCGGGACTGGGGTCTCTACGACGCCAGGTCGAGCGGCGGGGCGACCGCGACGGCGGATACGGCCCTGGCCTCCTCAAGCGTGGTGAACGTGCGCTCCGCCTTCGCGGCGGGCGCGGGACAGTCGCTGCGATAGTGGCAGCCGCGGCTTTCCTCGCGGGCAAGGGCCGCGGCGGCAACGAGCCGCGCGGCGACGAGCGCATTCCTGACCTGCGGCCCGTGGACGCGGTCGGACAGTTGCTCGATCGTCGAGAGCGCCTGCGTCAGACCGGCGCGGTCGCGGACGACGCCGACATGCCGGCTCATCGTGGCGCGCAGCCGGCGGATCGCCTCGTCGTCCTCCTCCGGCGCCGCCGGGGCCGCACCCTCGTGCGAATCGGTCCAGCGCCGCACCTTGTGGCGTGGCAGCAGCCCGTGAATGTCCTCCGCGACCCGCGCCGCATAGACGACGGCCTCAAGCAGCGAGTTGGAGGCAAGGCGGTTGGCGCCGTGCGCGCCGGTGCCGGCGACCTCGCCGCAGGCCCAGAGGCCGTCGAGCGTCGTGCGGCCGACGGCGTCCACATGCACGCCGCCCATATGGTAGTGCGCGGCGGGCGCGATCGGGATCGGCTCGCGCGTCGGGTCGAGTCCCGCGTCCATGCATGCCGCATAGACGCTCGGGTAGCGCTCGGCGAAATCCTCCGCCGCTATCCCGCGGCAGTCGAGAAACGCCCCGCGTCCCGAAGCCCGCGCCTTGTGCACGGCGCGCGCCACCACGTCGCGCGGCGCAAGCTCGCCATCTTGATGCGCATCGCGCATGAAGTGGCGGCCGTCGGCATCGATGATGACGGCGCCCTCGCCGCGCAGCGCCTCGGTCGCAAGCGGGGCTGGATCGCGTCCGAGATCGGCGGCGGTCGGATGGAACTGCACGAATTCCGGATCGGCGATCAGCGCGCCGGCGCGCGCCGCCATGGCGAGACCCTCGCCGCGCGCCTCCGGCGGGTTGGTGGTGATCGCGTAGAGGTGCCCGACGCCGCCCGAGGCAAGCACTACCGCGCGCGTTGGGAAATGCAGCCGCTCCGACAGCCCGCCGCGGCGGTCGCGCGCGACGAGGCCGGTGATGTAGGGCCCATCGGCGCGCAGATCCTCCGCGACATAGCCCTCCATGACGCGGATCGACGGCGTCCGGCGGACGGCGGCGACCAGCGCCGACATGATGGCCGCGCCGGCCATGTCGCCCCTGACGCGGACGATGCGGCGCTGCGAGTGCGCCGCCTCGCGCGAGAGCTTCAGCGCGCCGTCGAGGTCGCGGTCGAAGGCGACGCCGTAGCCGAGAAGGTCGTGGATGCGCTCCGCTGCCTCCGTCGCCATGCCGCGCGCGACGCGCTCGTCAACCAGGCCGGCACCCGCCGCGATCGTGTCGGCGACGTGCGCCTCGATGGTGTCGCCGGTGCCGAGCGCGGCGGCGATCCCGCCCTGCGCCCAGGCGAAGGACGCGCCGTCGCCGATCGGCCCGCCCGAGACGATGGTGGCTGGGCGGGGGGATAGCTTCAGCGCGCAGAACAGCCCCGCGAGCCCTCCCCCGACGATGACGACATCGTCGATGCCGCCCCACGACTGCGGAGGGAAGGGGGCGGGCGCCATCTAGGCCTCGCCCCCGCTGGGGGCGCCTTTGTGCTGATTGATTTCAGGATTCGGGACGGCTGGCTCTTCGAGGACCCGCTGGGCGTCGAATTTGCTCGCCATCGTACCGGTTCCGCCGTGAATCGAGACGGTGCAGGGATGGACGGCCGGGCCGCCCGGAAGCTTCATAAAGCCGTCATCTGGCCAATTCAACGCAAAGGGACGCGTGCGGCATATTTTCCATCAATTCTCTTCAAACGACCGGTGAATAACTTGAAGGAGTGCGCGCGCCGCGCCTGCGCTATAGGCGCAGCGTCGTTCTGCGTCAGGATGTCCTGCCGATGCCGTCCACCCAGCCCCGCTCAGCTTCGGAGACCGCCGCGCTGGCGCTTCCGGCGGTGATCGTCGCCGGCTGCCTGATCGCGCTTTTGGGCTTCGGCCCGCGCTCGGTCATGGGCCTGTTCCTGGCGCCGATCACCGAGGCGCGCGGCTGGAGCCGCGAGATCTTCGCGCTCGCGATCGCCATCCAGAACATCATGTGGGGGCTCGGCCAGCCGCTCGCCGGCGCCATGGCCGACCGGTTCGGCGCGGGCCGCGTCATTGCCGGCGGCGGGCTTCTCTATGCCGCGGGAATCGCGCTGACGGCCTGGGCGCCCGACCCGCTGTGGCTCGATCTCACCGCCGGGGTCATGATGGGGCTCGGCATGGCGGCGGCCTCTTTCGCCATCGTGCTCACCGCCTTCGGCCGGCGCGTGCCGCCGGAGAGACGCTCGATCGTCTTCGGCGTCGGCACGGCCGCCGGCTCGATGGGGCAATTCGTCTTCGCGCCGCTCGGCCAGTTGCTGATCCAGACCGTCGGGTGGGCCGAGGCGCTGATGGTGCTTGCGGCGATGATGCTCGCAATTCCGGTGCTCGCGCTGGCGCTCACCGGAAAGCCGGGGGAGGCGGGGCACGCGATCCGCGAGCAGAGCCTCCGCCAGGCGCTCGCAGAGGCGTTCGCGCATCCAAGCTATCTGCTCCTGACCGCCGGCTTCTTCGTCTGCGGATTTCACGTGGCCTTCATCACCACGCATCTTCCGCCCTATATCGTCGACAAGGGCCTCTCGCCTGAGATCGGCGCCTGGGCGCTCGCCTTGATCGGCCTCTTCAACATTTTCGGGTCGCTCGCCTCCGGCTGGATCGGCCAACGGCATTCGAAGCCGCTCTTCCTGTCGCTGATCTATATTTCGCGCGCGGTGGTCTTCGCGCTCTTCGTGCTTTTCCCGACGACGCCGGCGAGCGTGCTCATCTTCGCGGCGGTGATGGGCGTGCTGTGGCTTTCCACCGTGCCGCCGACGTCGGGCCTGGTTGCCGTCATGTTCGGCCCAAGACATCTCGGCAAATTGATGGGGATCGTGTTCCTGTCGCACCAGGTCGGCGCCTTCCTCGGCGTCTGGCTCGGCGGCGTGCTCTATGACCGCACCGGCTCCTACGACATCGTGTGGTGGCTCGGCGTGGCGCTCGCCATCTTCGCCGCGATCGTGCACTGGCCGATCAAGGAGGCGCCGGTGGAGGCGACCGCGGCGGCTTGAGGCGGCTTGAAGCTTGCGGCCGCGCGCGTGCCGCGCCAAGAAAGCGGGAAAGGAGCGCCGCATGCCCGAAACCTTCAAGGCCCTGGTCGTCGACCGCGACGCGGAGAAGAAGCAGTTCGTCGAGGTCCGCGAGCTTCAGCTCGCCGACCTGATGGAGGGCGATGTCGTCGTCCGCGTCACCCATTCGACGGTCAACTACAAGGACGGGCTGGCGATCACCGGGAAGCTGCCGGTGGTGCGGCGCTGGCCGATGATCCCCGGCATCGACTTCTGCGGGGAGGTGGTCACCTCTGAGTGCCCCGATTTCAAACCGGGCGATCAAGTGATCCTGAACGGCTGGGGCGTCGGCGAGGCACATTACGGCGCCTACGCCGGCTACGCGCGCGTCAAGGGCGAGTGGCTGATCAAGAAGCCCAAAGAACTTTCCGCCGCGGACGCGATGGCGATCGGCACCGCCGGCTACACGTCGATGCTCTGCATCCTGGCGCTCGAGCGTTTCGGGATTTCGCCGGAGGGCGGTCCGGTCGTCGTGACTGGCGCCTCGGGCGGGGTCGGCTCCGTAGCGGTCGCGTGCTTGAAAAAGCTCGGCTACCACGTCATCGCGGTCACCGGCCGCGCCGAGGAGCGCGACTACCTGACCGGGCTCGGCGCGGACGAGATCGTCGACCGCGGAACGCTCTCCGATCCTGCAAAAATGCTCGACAAGGAGCGCTGGGCGGCCGGCATCGACGCGGTGGGCGGGAACGTCCTTGCCAATGTCATCGCCATGACGCGCGCCGGCGGCGCCGTTGCCGCCTGCGGCAATGCCGGCGGCATGGGGCTTTCCACCTCCGTCGCGCCCTTCATCCTGCGCGGCGTCTCGCTCCTCGGCGTCAACTCGGTGACGATGCCGAGGGCAGCACGTGAAGAAGCTTGGAAAAGGCTCGTCCGCGATCTCGACCGCGAAAAGCTCGAGGCCATGATCACCACCATTGGCTTCGGTGAGATCGTCGACACCGCCAAGGCGATCGTCGAAGGCCAGGTGCGCGGACGCGTGGTGGTGGAGATCGGCTGACCGCTCGCCGCCGGCCGCGAAGCGGACTAGCATGCCACGATGGATGAGGCGCGAATCGGCCACCCCCTGTCTGCGATCCTTGTCGCCGACATCGTCGGCTATTCGCGGCTGATCGCGGCCGATGAGCGGTCGACCTTCGCGGCCGTCAGGGCGCTCCGCGAGACCCTGATCATACCGCGTGTCGCCGCCAGCGGCGGGCGCATCATCGGCTCCGCGGAGGGCAGCATCGTCGCTGCCTTCGGCTCCGCGATCGACGCCGTGACTGCCGCCGTCGCGATCCAGAAGGAACTCGCCGATCCACCGCCCGGCGCGCCGCCGGAGCGGCTCATGATGCTGCAGACCGGCATCGACCTCGGCGAGGTCGGCATGGAGGGCAACGACTTCCGCGGCGACGCCATCTATGTGGCCGCGCGGCTCGAGCAGCTCGCCGATCCCGGAGGTCTGCTGATCTCCGGCGCGGCCTATGACCAGCTCGGCAGCAGAAACAAGCTGCCGCTCGATTTCGTCGGCGAGAAGATCTTGCGCGACGGCGAGGCACCGATCCGCGCCTATGCGGTGCTGATCGACCAGTGTCCCGCCGTGCGACCGATCGTGGCGCGCCTGTCGCGGCTCGTGCGGCCGATCTCGGCACCGCGCCGGCTGATCCCGATCGCAGCCGCTCTTTTGGTCGTCGCGATCGCCGCGGCGGGCGCCGGCGCTTATCGTCTCTGGCCGCGCCCGCAGGTGACGCTGCCGCTCGCTGAGCGCCCGTCGATCGCGGTTCTCCCCTTTCGCGACCTCTCCGTCAGCCTTTCCGATGACGCGGCGAGTGCGCGGCTCGCCGCCGGCTTCAGCGACGACATCATCGACACGCTTGCTCGCTATCGCAATCTCGATGTCATCGCGCACGAATCCGTTGCGCTCTACGCCGGCATCGGCGTCGATCTCGGCGCGGCGGCCCGCCGGCTCAATGTCCAGAACGTGCTGCAAGGGTCGTTCCAGCGACTCGGCGACACCATCCATGTCAGTGCCGAGGTAAGCGCGGAGCCGGACGGAAAAGTGCTCTGGTCGGAACAGTACAATCGGCCGCTCACGGATATCTTCGCGGTCGAGACGGAGATTGCCGGCCATGCGGTCGAGGCGATCGCCGGCGGTCGCGTTTCAAGCATGACGCCGGCTGCTGCGGAAAAGCCGCCAGGCGATCTTCAAGCCTACGACCTGGTCCTGCTTGCGCAGCAATCGCTGCTCAAGGGTCGGGAGGCCGACACGCTGACGGGAATCGGTCTCGCCGAGCAGGCGATCGCGCGCGATCCCGACTTCGCCCGTGCCTATGTCGCGAAGGCGGCGCTGGTGGAGGATCTCGCGAAATACCGCAAGACCTGGAGCGAGGCGACGCACGAGATGGAGGGTCTGTTGCGGACGGCCGTCCGTCTCGATCCCGGGAATGCCGACGCCCACATGCTGCTCGCCTGGACGCTGAATACGCTCGGCGGGACCGCCGAGGCGCAGTCGGAGCGGGAGCGCGCGCTGACGCTCGCTCCGAGCTCCGCCGACATCGTGAACAACGCGGCCGAGGCGATGTCCTTCCTCGGCCGGCCCAGGGAGGGTGCGCGGATGTGCGACCGCTCCTTCCGGCTGAACCCGTCGGCGCCCGATTGGTACTATTCGAACTGCGTGGCTGACCTCTATTTCGCCGGCCGCTACGAGGAGGCGATGAAGGCGGTCGACCGCGGCGCCGCGGCGAGCGAGCCCACGCCGCCGATGCTGGTCCTGAAGGCGGCAAGTGACGCGGAGCTTGGGCATACCGACGCCGCCAAGGCGACCGTCGCCGGTCTTCAGAGCCTCTATTGGGAAGTCTCGTTCGAGTGGCTTTTGAATACCGGCTGGAATTTCGAGCGCGCCAAGGATCAGAACCAGCTCCTTGCTTCGGCGAAGAAGGCCGGCCTGCGTATCTGCGCGACCGCGGACGAGCTTGCGCAGTTCGACTCGCCGAAGCGCCTGCCGGAATGCGCGGCTCAGACCTCGGGCTGAGCCACGCCCGGAGGCGGGGCATCGGTGCCGCTTCGCCCGCGCATCAGGAGCCTCTGGTAGAGCCTGCCGATCACGATCAGCGTCGCGCCGAGGCCGAGGAAGGAAGCGGCGCGAAGCACGCCGGTCAGCGCCGCCATGTCGAGCAGGAAGACCTTGCAGACGACCACCGCGATGACCAGGCCTGAAGCGGCCCGCACCACGGTCGAGCGAAGCAGGATGCCGGCCGCAAGGAGCAGGATGCCGGAGACGAGCCACACGGCGGAATAGGTCCAGTTCTCCGCGTCGCTCATCGTGAAGCCGCTAAGATATTCGCCGCGGAAGGCGTGCCGCACCATCAGCGAGACGTAGGCAAAGGCGAGAAGCAGCGCGAGCAGCGCCATGCCGAGCACGTACCAGCGCGGCCGGACGCTGCGCGCGGCCGCTGCGACCATCGCGGCGGCAAGGGCGGGAACGAGATAGCCGAGCAGGATCAGGTTGAAGAAGACGCCTGTCCCGACGCTGTCGCCGGTGAAGAAGGGGTTCTCGATGACGAGGTGCGCAAAGGCGATTCCCGCCGCGCCGATGACGCCGGCGACGAGCGAGCCGATCATATAGACGTCGCTTCTGGTGCGTCGCGCGATCCCCTGCAGGCCGAGCGCGAAGGCAAGGGCCGCGAGCGTATAGGCGCTCTGCTCACCGAGTCCGTAGCGGCCATAGGTGATGTCGCCGCCGCCGGCGATGTGCCTGATCTGAAGCGCGACGAAGATCGCCGCGAGCACCAGCCCGACGGCCTGCAGGATGCCGGCCTCCACCCCGTCGCGGTGGCGGCGCAGCGTTTCGCCCGCGAAGAGCACCGCCGTCGCCGGCAGGCCGACGCGCAGGATCAGGCCGTTCAGGATCGGCCACGTCCCGATCTCCTGCGGCGTGAAGGCCGGCCCGGTGGCGATCGCAAGCAGCGTCAGCGCCGAAAGCGCCACGGCGAGCCAGGTCAGGATGCGGATCGGCCGATAGAGGCTGACCCAGGCGACACCGGCGGCGCCGAGCGACAGCGAGACCGGGATGAAGCGGCTCGCAAGCCCGACTGCGCAGGCGAAGGAGAGCGCAAGCACGGCGCCGGCCGCGTAGAGCGCCGGGGCAGGGGCCATGTCGTCCTCGGGCCGCGCGCGGATCAGGCGCTCCGTCATCGTCGCATAGATCGCCGCAAGGACCAGCGCCGCGATTCCGATCGCGGGCCGCGTCTCGAATGGCACGTGGCGGAGGTAGACGATGATCAGGATCAGGAGCGGCGCGCCGGCCCCCGTGCCCGCGAAGAGCCCGGCGGTGCGCGGCGCGCGTTCCGCCAATCGGTCGGCGGAAAGGTATCCGCCGACGCCGACGACAAGCGCCATCGCGGCGGCCTTGAGCGCAAAGCGGCCAAGGCCTTTCTCGCCGAGGACAGTCCACTCGATCTCGCCGAACCGCATCGTATCGAGCCCGACGGCGTGCGGCACCGGCAGCAGCGCGATAGTGAAGACGGCGAGCGCGCCGGCGATAAGCGCGGTGCCGGCGGCGGCGCTCCAGCGACTTCCGACAGCACCAAGCGCGCCGGCCATGAGGATCGCCGAGACCAGCGCCGGATAGTCGGAATCGCGCTGCAGATAGTAGAGCGAGAGGAGCGCTAGCCCGCCGAGCGCCACGAGCACGGTCGGCTCGGGCATGCGGTCCCTGAGGCTGGTCCGCTCAAGACCCGCGAGAAGTGCCACGACGAATGACGCGAAGAGGCCGGCGAGCAGCAGCAGCTCCGCGCGGAGCGTATCGGCGTGATTGATGTCGGCAAGCGCCGCGCCCCAGAGAAGGCTCGCCGCGATGCCGATCCAGGCGAGCCAGTGCCAGCGCCTGATCCGCGCCATGGCGAGCACGGTGGCGGTCACCGCCAGCACCAGGAAGACGATCGCGAAAGGCGAGGCGGTGGGGCTGTCGACGAGCAGCGGCGCGATATAGCTGCCGATCGCCCCGAGCACGGCGAGCGCCGGCCCGTGGATGACCGAGAGGACGAGCGTGATCAGCCCGGCCGCGGCGAGGAGCGCGAAGGCCGCAGCGGGGCCGATGAAGCCGTAGAGCGCGTGGGCGGCATAGATCGTGGCGAAAAGCGCGATTCCGCCGGCGCCCGTCAGGATCGCCGGCACGTCAGCCTTGGCGAAGATCGGCAGGTCGAGCGCGCGGTCGCGGCGGCGGAGCCATTCGCCGCTGGCGAAGAGGAAGAGGGAGAGCAAAAAGCCGAGAGCGATCCGCATCGCCGGGCCGATCAGGCCCTGCTCGATCGAGTAGCGCACCAGGAAAACCGCGCCGAGCGCAAGCGCCAGCCCGCCGACCAGGACGGACCACCGCGCGCCGATCTTCGACTTCAAGCGATTCTTTTTCGCGCGGCGTTGAGAGTGGCGGCGGCGGTGGCGGCGGCACGACGGCCGCAGGCTCGGGGGGCTCCGCAGTGTGCGCCTCGCGGGCGGCGATGGCCGGCTCGACCGGGACGGCGGGCGCAGCGGGCTCGGCCGGCGGGAGCCGAGCGGCGGCCTCCGGCGCCGGCGGCTCGGTAGGAGCCGTTGCGCCGAAAGCCTCGGCGAAGGGCGGGCGGGTCGAGGTCGCAGGCGCAGCAGCGGGCGCCAATCCGGCCCCGCCTTCAAGCGCCGTCAGGCGGCGCTGGAGGTCGTCGGCGCGCCGGTTGGCGCGCGTGGCGCTGACCAGCGCGAAGATCGGCGCGACCAGCACCCACAGGACGACCAGAATCAGGAGTCCCCACACGGCCGACGTTTCCCCATGCCCCGTGGCCGCGATCTATAGCGGAAAATGAAGCCCGCCGCTCGCGGGCCGGCGGCTGGTGCTTAACCTCCCACGGGGGGCGGGCGCGCCGGGAGCCTCAGTCCTTGTGGATGACCGTCGCGATGTCCGGAGCGTCGACCGCCTTCATGCCGACCACGTGATAGCCGGCGTCGACATGCACCACCTCGCCGGTGACGCCGGTCGAAAGGTCGGAGAGCAGGAACAGCGCCGCACGGCCGACATCGTCGATCGTCACGGTGCGGCGGAGCGGCGCGTTCAGCTCGTTCCACTTCAGGATGTAGCGGAAGTCGCCGATCCCCGACGCGGCGAGCGTCTTGATCGGCCCCGCCGAGATGGCGTTGACGCGGATCGCCTGCGGGCCGAGGTCGACGGCGAGATAGCGAAGGCTTGCCTCAAGCGCCGCCTTGGCGACGCCCATGACGTTATAGTGCGGCATCACCTTCTCGGCGCCGTAATAGGTGAGCGTGAGGATCGAGCCGCCATTCGTCATCAGCTTCTCCGCCCGCTGCGCAACGGCGGTCAGCGAGTAGCAGGAGATCTGCATGGTTTTGCGGAAATTCTCTTCGCTCGTGTCGATGTAGCGGCCGTCGAGCTCCTCCTTGTCGGAGAAGGCGATGGCGTGGACGAGAAAGTCGAGGCCGCCCCAGCGCTTCTCGACCGCGGCGAAGACCGCGTCGATTGTCTTCGGATCGGTCACGTCGCAATGGCCGACGACCGCGGCATTGAGGTCAGCGGCGAGCGGTTCGACGCGCTTCTTCAAGGCGTCGCCCTGATAGGTGAGCGCCAGCTCCGCGCCCGCCGCGGCGGCCGCAGACGCGATGCCCCAGGCAAGCGAGCGGTTGTTCGCCACCCCCATGATCAGGCCGCGCTTCCCCTTCAGCACTTCGTCCACCGACGTTCCCATCCCCCACACTTCCATCAGCCCGCGATCGCGGCCCCCTCGGGTAATGGCATGGGGGCTTTTCTCCAGCAAGCCGGCTCGACGCATTGATTGCGCTCGCGTAAGGGAAACCATGCTCGCGGGAGACGTTGAGAACGACATTCTCACCCGCTTCGCCGCCATCGTCGGCGAGGCGAATCTGTTGGTTACGGCGGACGACACGGCACCCTATCTGAGCGAGCCGCGCGGCTACTATTACGGGCGGACACCGGCGGTCGTGAAGCCCGCCTCCGCCGCCGAGGTCGCCGCGGTCCTGAAGCTGGCTAATGAAACCGCCACGCCCATCGTTCCGCAAAGCGGCAATACCGGCTTGGTCGGCGGGCAGATCCCGGACGAGAGCGGGCGCGAGGTGGTGCTTTCGCTTGAGCGCCTGAACAAGATCCGCAGCCTCGATGCGGCGGGCGAGACGATCACTGCCGAGGCCGGCGTTGTGCTGGAGCACCTGCATGAAGCTGCCGCGCGCGCCGGCATGCTCTTTCCGCTGTCGCTTGCCTCCGAAGGCTCCTGCCGCATCGGCGGCAACATCTCGACAAATGCCGGCGGCACCCAGGTGCTCGCCTACGGCAACACCCGCAGCCTCGTTCTCGGCCTCGAAGTGGTGCTGCCGACGGGCGAGATCTGGAACGGCCTGCGCGGGCTCCTGAAGGACAATTCGGGCTATGACCTGAAGCAGCTCTTCATCGGCGCCGAGGGGACGCTCGGCATCGTCACCGCGGCGGTCCTGAAGCTCTTCCCCAAACCGCATGGCCAGGCCGTCGCGTTCGTCGGCGTCAACACACCGGCGGATGCTCTCAAGCTCTTTCGTCAGGCGCGCGAGCGGGCCGGCCTTGCCCTGACTGCGTTCGAGCTGATGCCGCGCATCTTGATCGACTATCTCTGCGCCCACCTGCCGGATGCGCGCGATCCGCTGGCAACCCCGCATCCTTGGTACGTGCTGATGGAAGTCTCCTCCGGCCGCGACGATGGCGACGCGCACGAGCTGATCGTCCGCTCGCTCGCGTCCGGGCTGGCGGAGGGAAATGTCGCCGACGCCGTGATGGCATCGTCACTCGGGCAGGCGAAGCATTTCTGGCGCCTTCGCCATGCGGCGAGCGAGATCCAGAAGCAGGAGGGCGCTTCGATCAAGCACGACGTCTCGGTCGCGGTCGAGAAGACGCCGGAGCTGATCGCGCGCGGCATTGCCGCCGTCGAGGCGCTCGTGCCCGGCGTCCGCCCCGTCCCTTTCGGGCATCTCGGCGACGGCAACCTGCATTTCAACTTCAGCCAGCCGAAGGGCGTCGACGCGCAAGCCTTCCGTGCGCGCGCACCGGAGATCCACGCGCTGATCAACGAGATCGTGGTGGAGATGGGCGGCTCGATCGCTGCCGAACACGGCATCGGCCGCTACAAGCGCGCGCTCTTGAGCGAGGTGAAGAGCGAGGTCGAGCTTGAGATGATGCGCAAGCTGAAACGCCTCTTCGATCCGAACAATGTTCTGAACCCCGGCCGGGTGGTCTGAGAACTGACGACCTTGTCAGAACAGGCTGCCTTGCCGCGTGTCGGTGGCGCGCTTCGGCGCCCCCCGTTTCGGCGCTTCGTTCGGATCGACCGTCGCCTCCTCGACGAGAGAGGGAGCGTCGTTCTCGACCGTGTTCACCAAGGTCGACACCGGCGTCAGCGCGAAGAGATCCTCGCGCGCCGGCTTCAGCAGCGCCGCGGCTTCATCCGGTGTGACTTGCGGCGAGAGCCATTTGGCGAAATCCTCAGATGCGAGCACCACCGGCATCCGCTCATGGATCGGCAGGAGCAGTTGGTTGGCGTCGGTCGTCACGATCACGGCCGTATCGATCTCGCTGCCGTCGGCGCCGAGCCAGGTTTCCCAGAGGCCCGCGAAGGCGATCGGCGTCTCGTCCCCCGGATGAACGAAGAAGGGCTGCTTCGGCCCCTTGCCGCGCTTCTGCCACTCGTAGAAGCCGGAGGCCGGAACCAGACAGCGGCGGTATTTGAAGGCGTCGCGGTAGGCGGGCTTCTCCGCGAGCCCCTCGGCGCGCGCGTTGATCATCAAGGGGAGCGATCCCGGGTCCTTGGCCCACCAGGGGATCAGCCCCCAGCGCACGGGCACGAGCTCGCGCCCCTTCGGGCCTTCGCGGACAACAACGATAGGCTGGGTCGGAGCGATGTTGTAACGCGGCACGACCAGCCGCTCGTCGAAGGCAGGCACCTCGAAGAGCAGGCGGATCGCCTCCGCATTCGCTATCAACGTGTATCGGCCGCACATAGTCTTAGGCTGAGCAGGTTTCAGAGCGAGAGATGGCGGCTTCCGAGCCTCTAGGCAACAGCGGCGCGCGGGAGAGCGCGAGCGTGATCGTGCTGAAGCGCGATGCCGTTCTGATGGTGGAGCGGGGGCGCGCGCCGTTTCTCGGGCTCTGGAGCTTTCCTGGCGGGCGCGCCGAGCCGGTATGAGTCGCCCGATGCGACGGCGCGGCGCGAGCTGATGGAGGAGACAGGGCTGAAGGTCGGCCGCCTGGTCCGGCTTGGGACGCACCGCCCGGAGCCAGCAAATCCTCAGAACGTCATCGTCGTTTTCGCCGCGCGCACTGAAGACGGCGACCCTCTCGCTGGCGATGACGCCGCGCGGGCGGAATTCGTGCCGTTCTCCGCGGTGCTCATGCGGCCGCTGACGGCGAAGGCGCCGGGCTGGATCGCGCGCGCCATCCTGGCGCTTGCGAAACCACCGCTTTTCTGACAGCGCCTGCCTTGCCGGCACCTTCCTTATTGCCCAGAATCGCGCGCATGAATCGCCTCAGTGCCAATCTTTGCAGCCTGCTTCTCGCGGCGACGCTGGCAACGGCGACCGTCGCGCAGACCAATGCGCCGGCCGCGTCGACTCCGGAGGGCGAACCGCCGCCACCGATCTACGAGGACAAGCTGCTCAGGCTGTCGGAAATCCTCGGCGCGCTCTCCTTCCTGCGCGATCTCTGCGGCGACGCCGACGGTCCCGCCTGGCGCGACGAGATGAATGCGCTGCTTGAGGCGGAAAATCCGAGTCCGGCCCGGCGCACGCGGCTGATCGCGCGCTTCAACCACGGCTTTGAGACCTTCAACGCCGTCTACCGCACCTGCACGCCGTCGGCGGAGCTTTCGATCGCCCGCTACCTGAGCGAAGGCGAGGCGCTGGCGGCCGACGTGAAGAGCCGCTACAGCCAGTAAGTCCGGCGGTTAATAATTCTTTCACAATGGCGTGTGCGCGCCAGAGCCGACGTGTTACGCGGTTTCACACATGAAGCCAGGGGCGACAATGAACGACAACGGCCAGCCGGAAAGCGACGAGCTGAAGCTGCAGAAACGCGAGGCCTATCAACGGCTTTCGGCGGTCTGGCAGGACGCGCTTGGCGACGGGATCGATCCTGAGAGTCCTGGCGCATGTGGCGCTTTTCGCGGCGCTTGGCGACCTTGTCGCAAGCTATGGCGAAGCGGCCGTCGCGGACTTCGCGGAGCGGCTGCCGAACCGTATCAAATCGGGCGAATTCTCCATCCCCCACCCGCTGCACTAAGCATCATCCCGAAAAGCGGGGACCGCTTTTCGGATAAGATTATGCTCAAAACTAAGGAACAGAGCCCGGTTCTTGATTCAATCAGGAACCGAAAAGGCTCTGAACGGCTCCCTGCCGAAGGTCAGGGCGACCGCGGAGCGGTTGCCGAGCCTTCGATCGGCTCCTATCGTCGGCGCATGACATGTCGAGGGATTCGGCCGCCCTGCGCGGAGCGTCGCTGATTGCCGGTGTATTTTTGCTCGCGCTCATCGCGGGTAGCACAGTCGCGGCTGAGAACCCGGCCCCGGGCGATCAGAACGCCGCCGCCAGCGAAGCACCGGTCGACCAGCCGCTTCCGACGATCTACCGCTCGACCGAGACCCTGCCGGAGCCGGTCCAGGCGATGCGGCAGAAGCTGATCGACGCAGCGAAGAGCGGCGACATCGAGAGTCTCCGCCCATTGATGCAGGCGCAGAAAGAGGAGCCCGCTGTCGCGCTCGGCGACCCCGGCGATCCGATCGAATATCTGAAGGCGCTGTCGGGCGACGCCGAGGGGCGCGAGATCCTGGCCATCCTGCTTGGGGTGCTGCAGTCCGGCTACGTGCATTCCGACGCCAGGCGGAAAGGACGACGCCTATGTCTGGCCCTATTTCGCCGAATATCCGCTCGGCGCTCTGACGCCGACGCAGATGGTGGAGCTCTTCACGCTTTTGACCGCCGCCGACTACGAGGACATGAAGTCCTACGGCGCCTACACCTTCTTCCGCGTCGGCATCGCGCCGGACGGGCAGTGGCTGCTATTTCCTGGCCGGGGATTGAAGGCGAATCCGGCGGCTATTCAGCCGGCGTGCGCAGGTGGTCGTCACGCGTGCTGACCGTGCCGAGTTCCGCGCGCCGCGATGACCGCCAGGATCGAGGTGCGGATCCCGAGCCGCTTCCACGCCGACCAGGAAAGCCACAGCGCGCGGAGCGTCAGTGCGGTCGCGCTTGCCACCGCCGCGCCGTTCAGCCCGAAGGGAATGACCAGCGCCACGGCGAGGACGACATTCACCGCAACGACAATCAGATAGGTCGAAGCGGAGACGTTGCTGTTGCCGGTCATGTTCAAGATGTCCTCGGCGGGACCGGCGGATACGCGTGCGAAGACGCCGACGGCGAGGATCACCAGCGGCACGTAGCTCGCGTCGTAACCGTGGCCGAACATGTTGAGCAGCATGTGGCCGCCCGCGACCATCGCCGCGAGCGCCAGCCCGGCGACGATGAATGTGGTGGCTGCGACCTGCTGGCAGAGCCGCTGCAGGCCGGCATGATCGCCGCGCGTATGGGAGGCGGAGAAGAGATGCGCCGTGCCGACGGTCGCCGCATAGGGCACGAGGTTCACCACCTGGATGATGCGCGTCGCGGCGAAGTAGATGGCAAGCTTTGCGGGACTGACGAAGAAGGAAAGCACCAGCACGTCGGCGAAGGAGGAGAGGTGCTGCGCGCCGTAGAGGAAGGCAAAGGGCGCCGAGCCGATCAGCCACTCGCGCGGGCGATAGGCATGCGGGCCGGGCGGAACGACACTGCGGAGCCGGCGAAGGATCGCCGCCGCCTGGTAGGTGATCGAGATGACCATGGTCAGTGCAAGGCAGATGTAGCCGGTGACCGCCGTCGCCTCGGCGCCGAGCGCGACCGCCGAGGCCATGATCACGAGCAGCAATCCCTGGCGCAGGATGTAGTTCGGGAGCAGCGCGGGAATGGTCCAGTTGTAGCTGCGGCCGACCGCCTCGAGGAACGCCTGCAATCCGGCGAAGGGGATCGAGATCGCCATCAGCGCCATCGGCAGGAGATAGGCGTGCTCGATGAAGCGGCCCGCAAGCGGGAGAACCGCCACCAGGATCAGGCCGAAAAGGACGGCGGCGATGAACATTGCGATGGGCGCGAAGCGGATGAAGCCGCGCAGGTAGTCGTCCTCGCCGCGCTCGCGCAGCTGCGCGATATAGCGCAGCGGCGAATCCGAAAAGCCGATGCTGGCGATGGCACTGAAGACGAGGAACCAGATCCAGGTATAGGCGAAGACGCCGTATTCGAACTGGCCCATCAGGCGCGCGAGAACGACCTGCGCCAGATAGGCGACGCCGGCGCTGGCGAGACGGATGGCAAGCGCGATCGCCGCGGAGCGCCGCGCAAGGCCCGCCGTGTCGTTGCTGGTCACGAAGTCGTGTGCCAGCCGGAAAAGTGCGCGTGCCCGCCCATCGGGCTCATTTTCGAGAAAGGTCAAACAACGCTCCGCCGCAAGGAGGGTTATTCCTCTCTAACAGCCGGGGTCTAAATGGAGCGTAATTGTCCTCAGGCTTGGTTACCAACCGACGCGTGGAATCGCACGGGCCGGCCTTCGCCGCGGGTTTTGAGCTCCCCCTCCCACATGACGCGGCGTCCGCGCACGATCGTGCCGACCGGCCAGCCCGTCACCTCCATCCCGGCATAGGGCGTCCAGCCGGCGCGCGAAGCGCTCCAGTCGTCGGTGATGGTCGCCTTCTGCTTCAGATCGACGACAGTGAAGTCGGCATCGTAGCCGACGGCGATCCGGCCCTTGCCGGCGATGCCGAAGAGCCGCGCCGGGCCGGCGCTGGTCATGTCCATGAAGCGGAGCAGCGATAGCCGCCCGCGCGCAACATGGTCGAGCATGACCGGGACAAGCGTCTGCACGCCCGGCATGCCGGAGGGCGAGGCGGGATAGGGCGCCGCCTTTTCCTCACGCGTATGCGGGGCGTGATCGGAGCCGAGGATGTCGGCCGTGCCGTCGATGACGCCCGCCCATACGCCTTCGCGGTGCGCGGCGTCGCGCACCGGCGGGTTCATCTGCAGAAGCGTGCCGAGGCGAAGATAGTCGTGCGCGGCGAAGGTCAGGTGATGCGGCGTCACTTCGATCGAGGCGATGTCCTTGTGGGCGGCGAGGAAGCGCATCTCGTCCGCCGTCGAGACATGCAGCACATGGATGATCGCGCCCGTCTCGCGCGCGATCGCAACGAGACGCCGCGTTGAGGAAAGCGCGGCCTCCGCGTCGCGCCAGACGGGATGGCTCGACGGATCGCCGGCGCGCCGCTCCGCGAGCCGCTCGCTTGCAGCCGGAACTCGTCCTCCGAATGGAAGGCCGCGCGACGGCGCGTCTTCTCAAGGATGGCGCGCACGCCGGCATCGTCGGCGACCAGCAGGTCGCCGGTCGACGAGCCCATGAAGACCTTGATGCCGGCCGCGCCGGGCAGCCGCTCAAGCTCCGGGATGATGCGGCAATTCTCCGCCGTGCCGCCGACCCAGAAGGCGTGGTCGCAGTGCATGCGCCCGCGCGCGCGGGCGAGCTTGTCCTCAAGCGCTGCGGCGCTCGGTCGTCAGCGGATTGGTGTTCGGCATCTCGAAGACGGCGGTCACCCCGCCCATCACCGCCGCGAGCGATCCGGTTTCGAGGTCCTCCTTGTGCTCGCCGCCCGGCTCGCGGAAGTGGACCTGGGTGTCGATCACGCCGGGAAGGATCGTGAGCCCGGTCGCGTCGATAATCTCGCCCGCATCGGCTGTGGAGAGTGCGCCAAGCGCGGCGATCCGGCCGTCCGTCACACCAATGTCGCGCGCGCCGATCCCGTCATGATTCACGACGGAGCCGCCGCGAAGGAGGAGGTCGAAGGTCTGCGGCATCTCAAGCCTTGTCTCCCTCCCCCGGTTGTGGGGAGGGGTGGAGGGATTGGGGATAACTCCAAGCAAATTGCAGCCACACGAGCAAGAATGCCAACCGCCCATCTCGATGACCGCGCCGTGGTCCGCGTCGCCGGAGCGGACGCGAAGACGCTCTTGCAGAACGTCGTGACGCTCGACATGGACGGTGTCGACCGCCACGGCAGTGGCTACGGCGCGCTTCTGACGCCGCAGGGGAAGATCCTGTTGGACTTCGTGCTGCACAGGCACGGCGATGGATACGCGGCGGATGTCAGGGGCGAGGAGGCGGAGGCTTTCGCCAAGCGGCTCTCGCTCTACGGCTGCGGGCGAAGGTGGAGATCGCGGCAGCGCCGGAGCTTGCCGTCTATGCGGCTGGCCGATCGACTCCTCCGCCGGTTCCTCCGCGCAAGCGGGAGGGGACGCCCGCCGATCCCCGCCTCGCGGCGCTCGGCAGCGCGCTGGGTCGCGCCGGCCGGCTCGGTCGAGACCGATGCGACCGCCGCCGACTGGCACAGGCACCGGATCGCCCTCGCGGTTCCGGAAGGCGGCATCGACTTTCTTTTCGGCGACGCCTTTCCCGCATGATGCGGCAATGGATTCGCTGCATGGCGTTGCCTTCGAGAAGGGCTGCTATGTCGGCCAGGAGGTCGTGAGCCGCATGCAGCCACCGCGGCACCGCGCGTCGCCGCATCGTCGCGCTCGATGCAGAGAGCCCGCTGCCCGAAGCCCGGCGCTGACGTCCTCGCCGGTGACCGGCCGCTCGGCCGGCTCGGCTCGTCGGCGAGCGGCCATGCCATCGCCGTCGTGCGGCTCGACCGGCTCGCAAAGGCGCTCGACGAGCATCTTTCGGTGCGCGCCGGCGGGGAGGAGGTCGCCGTCGCGCTTCCCGCCTGGGCGACCTATGGCTGGCCGGAAACCGCCGCCGCGGGGGAGGATCGATGCCGGACCGCGCCGGCGCACCGCCGCGCGCCTGGCAGCGCATGCTGTCGGGCCGCCGGCTCGACCTGCTCGACCCGTCGCCGCTCGATGTCGAGATCGAGGACATCGCGCACGGGCTTGCGCGCGTCGCGCGCTGGAACGGCCAGACGCATGGCGACCACGCCTTCTCGGTGGCGCAGCACTCGCTTCTGGTCGAGCGCATCCTTCGCCTTCAGCATGACGGCTCGACGCCGCGCGACAGGCTGGCGGCGCTTCTCCACGATGCGCCGGAATACGTGATCGGCGACTTGATCTCGCCCTTCAAGGCGGTGATCGACACGGCCTATCGCGAGGTGGAGCAGCGGCTTCATACGGCGATCCGCCTTCGCTTCGGCCTCCCCGCCACGCTCGCCGCGTCGCTGCAGGCGCGGCTCAAGAAGGCCGACCAGACAGCCGCCTATTGGGAAGCGGTCAGGCTCGCCGGCTTCGCGGACAAGGAGGCGGCGCGCTTCTTCGGCCGCCCGGGCAGGATCGGCCTTGCGGATATTTCGCCGATGCTTGAACCTTGGCCGGCGAAGAAAGCCGAATCCGCATTCCTGAGGGGCTTCAAGTCTGTGTCGAAGATGATGACGGCGGAGGCTGCGTGAGCGCGATTGTCGTGTGTCCGCTGTCCCGCCTCGCCGAGACGGTCGCTGAGACCGGTGCCCGGCATGTCGTGACGCTGATCAATCATGAGACGCCGGTCGCCCGCCCGGCGAGCGTCGCGTCTGAAGATCATCTGCACCTCTCCATCCACGATATCGCGGCGCCGATGGACGGGATGACCTGCCCGGGCGAGGAGCATGTGACCGATTTTCTCGCCTTCGTCCGCCGCTGGGACCGAAGCGCGCCGCTTGTCGTGCATTGCTTCGCCGGGATCAGCCGTTCGACGGCTGCAGCATATTCGGCAGTCTGCGCCGAGCGGCCGGATCTCGACGAAGTCGAGATCGCGCTTCGGCTGCGCAAGCGGTCGCCGGAAGCGACGCCCAATCCGCGCATCGTGGAGATTGCCGACCAGATACTCGGGCGAGACGGCCGCATGGTGCGTGCGGTGGAAAAGATCGGCCGCGGTGTCGGACGCTTTCGAAGGCTCAGTCTTTGCGCTCCGCCTCGACGAGTGACCCCGCAGCGTTTGGGGCGGCGTTCGACCGCGCGCCGCAGGACACCGCGGCGATCGAGATCGGGCTCAATGCTGCAATCGTCGCGGTCGAGCGGTTGCAGCCGCTGATCCTGGTTGTCGAAGCGGGACGCACGCCGAACGACAGCCTGCCCTTCGGTCCCTTCGATCCGCTTCGCCACCGCACGCTCGAGAGCGGGCTGCGCGCCTGGGTCGAGGCGCAGACCGACCTGAAGCTCGGCTACGTCGAACAGCTCTACACCTTCGGTGACCGCGGCCGTCACGCCGAACCGGAGGATCGCGAGCCGCGCGTCGTCTCGGTCGGCTATCTGGCCCTGACGCGCCGCTCGGCGGAATCCGACGAGATGCTGAAGCGCTCCGGCGCCTGTTGGCGGCCATGGTACGGCTATTTCCCCTGGGAGGACTGGCGCGAGGGCCGGCCGGCGCTGATCGACGCCACCATCCTGCCGCAGCTTGAGGAATGGAGCGCGGCAGCTACTGAGAGCGACGCGCCGCTGCGGCCGATCGGCCGGCTCGACCGCGTGCGCCTCGCCTTCGGCTGCGGCGACATCCCATGGGACGAGGAGCGCGTGCTCGACCGCTTCGAGCTTCTCTATGAAGCGGGCCTCATCGACGAGGCGCGCCGCGACGGCCGCTCGGCCGCGCTTCGCCGCAAAAAACTTCCCGATCTCGGCATCGCCATGCGCCACGACCACCGCCGCATCCTCGCGACCGCCGTCTCGCGGCTGCGCGGCAAGCTCAAATATAGGCCGGTCGTCTTCGAGCTTCTGGCGGCGGCCTTCACGTTGACCGAGCTGCAGCATACCGTCGAGGCGATCTCCGGCCGCCATCTTCACAAGCAGAATTTCCGCCGCCTGGTCGAGCAGGGCCATCTGGTGGAGCCTACCGGCAGCGCCAGCACCGCCACGGGCGGCCGGCCGGCGGCGCTCTTCCGCTTCCGCCGCGAGGTGCGTGCAGGAGCGCCCGGCCCCCGGCTTGCGGCTCGGGGCGCGCTGATGAGGGAGACATCGGCTCCGCGCATCCCGCTGATCTTCATTCGCCACGGCGAGACCGACTGGAACATCGATTACCGCTTCCAGGGCCGGCGCGACATCGAGATGAACGCGCTCGGCCGCCGCCAGGCGGCGCGCAACGGCCGCACTGTCGCCGGGCTTCTCGCGAACGGCGACTACCGCCTGATCGCCTCGCCGCTCAGCCGTGCGGTCGAGACGATGCGGATCGTGCTTGCCGAAGCGGGCACGCCGACGCGGCGTTTCGAGACCGACCCGGTCCTCGTGGAGGCAAACTACGGCGATTGGGAAGGCCTGACACTTGGCGACATCGCAAAACGGTTTCCGCGCCAGGCGCGCGAGCGTGAGCGCGACAAATGGGGTTACGTGCCGCCGAACGGTGAAAGCTACAAGATGGTGGCTGTGCGCGTCGCGGCATGGCTGAAGACGCTTCGTGGTCCGACCTGCATCGTCGCGCATGGCGGCATCCTTAGAGCGCTCCTCTTCCTCCTCGCCGGCCTGCCGGCCGAGGACGCGCCGCACTACCCGGTACCGCAGGACCGCGTGATCCTGTTCACCGAGCAGAAAGTCTACGCGATCTGAGTTTGACGCCTTCGGGCGGCACGCCTAGACGTTCCGCGGGATTCAGGCGATGTCGCACAACACCTTCGGTCATCTCTTCCGCGTTACCACCTGGGGCGAAAGCCACGGGGTGGCAATCGGCTGCGTGGTCGACGGCTGTCCGCCCAAGATTCCGATCTCGGAGGCGGAGATCCAGGCCTATCTTGACAAGCGGCGTCCGGGCCAGTCGCGCTTCACGACGCAGCGGCAGGAACCGGACCAGGTGAAGATTCTCTCCGGCGTGTTCGAGGACGAGACGACCGGCGGCCTCGTCACCACCGGCACGCCGATCTCGCTCATGATCGAGAACGTCGACCAGCGCTCGAAGGATTATTCGGAGATCAAGGAGCGCTATCGCCCCGGCCATGCCGACTACGCCTACGCGACCAAATACGGCATCCGCGACTATCGCGGCGGCGGACGATCCTCGGCGCGCGAGACGGCGATGCGGGTGGCGGCGGGCGCGATTGCGCGGAAAATCGTGCCGGGGCTTTCCGTGCGCGGTGCGCTGGTGCGGATCGGCGAAATTGGCATCAACCGTGAGAACTGGGATTGGAACGAGGTCGACAACAATCCCTTCTTCTCGCCCGACGCGCAGGCGGCGAAGACGTGGGAGCCCTATCTCGATCAAATCCGCAAGGAAGGCTCGTCGGTCGGCGCGGTGATCGAGGTGGTGGCGGAGGGCGTGCCGGCCGGACTCGGCGCGCCGATCTATGCCAAGCTCGACCAGGACATCGCCGCCGGCCTGATGTCGATCAACGCGGTGAAGGGCGTTGAGATCGGCAACGGCTTCCACGCGGCGGAGATACGCGGCGAGGAGAATGCCGACGAGATGCGGATCGGCAATGACGGCAAGCCCGTGTTCCTGTCGAACAATGCCGGCGGCGTTCTCGGCGGCATCGCGACCGGCCAGCCGATCGTCGCCCGCTTCGCGGTGAAGCCCACCTCGTCGATCCTGACGCCGGTCAAGGGCATCACGCGGTCCGGCGAGGACGTCGACCTTGTCACCAAGGGCCGCCACGATCCTTGCGTTGGCATCCGTGCCGTGCCGATCGGCGAGGCGATGCTCGCGCTCGTTCTTGCCGACCACTTTCTCCGCCATCGCGCGCAGATCGGCACGCCGGCGACTTAGGGCAGCGCGATGGCGAAGAGCGAAGCAAGCGTCGCGATCATCGGCGGCGGCGCGGCGGGGATCGGCGCCGGGCGCCGGCTCACGGATGCCGGCATCGATTGCCTGATCGTGGAGGCGCGCGCCCGGCTGGGCGGTCGCGCGTGGAGCGTCGAGGCGGCTGGCTTCCCGATCGATCTCGGCTGCGGCTGGCTGCATTCCGGCGACGTCAATCCGTGGACGGAGATCGCCAAGGCGCAAGGCCGCTTGATCGACGAGACGCCACCGCCCTGGATGCGCCGCTGGATTCCGGCCGATATTCCGGACGCCGACCAGCGCGAATTCGTGGAGGCGCAGCGGGACTTCAACCGACGCCTCGGCGACCACTCGGAAAGCGAGCCGGACCAGCCCGGATCGAACTATCTCGCGCCCGGTCAGCGCTGGAACGGCTTGATCAATGCCGTCAGCACCTATGTGAACGGCGCTGAGCTTGAGCTGGTCTCGGCCCGCGATTTCGCCCGCTATGCGGATACCGGCATCAACTGGCGGATCGTCGAGGGCTATGGCACGACCATCACCGCCCATGCCGCCGGGGTGCCGGTGAAGCTCGGCGCGCCGGTCAGGCGCATCGACCGCGGCGGAAAGAGGATCGCCGTCGAGACCGCAGACGGAGTGATCATGGCGGACGCTGCGATCGTCACGCTACCGAGCAACCTGATCGCCGAAGAGGCGGTCATTTTCGATCCCGCCTTGCCGGAGAAGGTGGAGGCTGCCGCCGGGCTGCCGCTCGGCTACGACGACAAGCTCTTCTTCACGCTCGAGGGGGCAGAGGACTTCGACAAGGACACGCGCCTTTTCGGCCATGTCGATCGCGCGGCGACCGCCGCCTATCATTTTCGGCCGTTCGGCCGGCCGCTGATCGAAGCCTATTTCGGCGGCACGCTGGCGAGGGAGCTTGAGGCAGGTGGCGAGGCGGCGTTTATCGACTTCGCGACCGGCGAGCTGAAGGCGCGGCTCGGCGGCGACTTCATCAATCGGGTGAAGCCGCTTCGCACGCATTCGTGGGGGGCGGACCCTTACGCGCGCGGCTCCTATTCGCATGCGCTGCCGGGCAAGGCGGATTTTCGTGAGCGGCTCGCAGCACCCGCCGACGGCCGCCTCTTCTTTGCCGGCGAAGCCACGTCGCGGCACGATTATTCGACCGCGCACGGCGCCTACCGCACCGGCATGCGCGCCGCCGACGAGGCGATGGCGGCGCTCCGCTCGAAGGCGGCCTGAGGAGACAGAGCCGCGCGTGTCGCTCCGCCGCAGGCGGTCGGCAAAATTGCGCCGGGTTCTTATGGTCTTCGGCGCCAGGAACTCCGGCGGGGGTGGGGATTCCCGATCCGTGCTGTGGCGAAACCGCCGATGGCTGAATAAGGTCGGCCGGGGCCTTCAGCCGGCCCAAGGAATTCTCGCGGGGAGTGGGTCATTGCGGTTCTTCGGTCGTCTCGGCTTGCCGCTTCTCCTTTTGGCTGCGGGCCTGAACGGCGTGGCGGTGGCGCAACAGAACGGCTTTGAGAACCTGATCGAGGATACGCTCAAGCGCCTGCAGGGTGAGCCGGCACCCACCGAAGAGGCGCAGCCCGCGCCGCCGGGCGCACCCTCGGACGCGCCGCAGCAGCTCGTGCCGGGCGGTCCGCCGCCGAGCGAGCCGCAGTCCGCGCCCACTGAGACCGGCCCGCATCCCTATACGCCGCCGACGATCAAGGAGCCGCTGCCAATCGACGAGCAAACGCCGGCTGCGCCGCCCGCCTCACCGCCAGCAACGACACCGCAAACCGAGGCGACGGGTCAAAACGCGCCGGGCACGTCGACGGAGACGCCCGCCGCGACTTCCTCGCAGCCCGCTGCAACAACGTCCGCGCCCGCCGCCGAGACAAATGCCGAGCCGCAGGCGCCGGCCGCCGAGGGCACGCGCGAGAGCCTGACGCCTGACGCCGTCAATGCCGCCGTCTTCCCCGACACGCCCGTCGAGTTGAAGGGGGCGAGCCCGCTCGTCCTGAAGGCGCAGATCCTGCTCGATCGCGCAGGTGCTTCGCCCGGTGCGATCGACGGCTATGCCGGCGGCAATCTGAGCAGGGCGGTCGCAGCCGTCGAGGCGGTGCTCGGGCTGCCGGTCGACGGCACCCTCGATCGTCAGGTCTGGGATGCGATCGGCGGCGACGATGCATCGCCGGTGCTCGTCGAATACACGATCACGCTTGAGGACCTGCCAATATCCCTTCGTGCCGGCGAGCGCGTCCGATCTTGCGGAACAAGCGACGCTCCCGACGCTTAACTATGCAAGCCCGCTGGAGATGTTCGGCGAGCGCTTCCACATGGATACGAAGCTCTTGAGCGCGCTCAATCCGACGGCCGATTTCGTAAAGCCCGGAACGCAGATCTGGGTCGCCGCCGTCAATTCCGCGCCGATCGGCGTCGGAGATCGCGCGGGTCGTGGTCGATGCAAGCGCCCGGCAGGTCAGGGCCTACGATGCCGGCAATCACTTGATCGTTGCCTATCCGGCGACGATCGGCAGCCCGGAGAATCCCGCGCCGAGCGGCGAGCACGTGGTGAGAGCCGTCATCCGCGATCCGGCCTACGTCTACGATCCGGCGAACAGTGGCGCGGGCGGCACGCCGCTCAAGCTGGCGCCCGGCCCGAACAACCCGCTCGGCTCGGTGATGATCGACCTGACCGATCCCGGCTATGCCATTCACGGAACCGCCGATCCGAACCATGTCGGCAAGCCCGGGGCCTATGGCTGCGTCGGCCTCGCCAACTGGGACGTGGATGAGCTCGCCAGGCTCATCGCGCCGGGCGTGGTCGTGTCGTTCGTGCAATGAGCGCGCGGCGAAACCTTGCATGCGCCGCGCTCGCGTCGCTCGCAATGGCGGTGCTTGTCGCGCAAGCCGCCTACGCGGCGGCGTCCGCGCCGAGATCGCCGCGACCGCGCCCACCGGCAATTGCCGAGGACGCGCCCGCGGCAAGCGAGGCCGCGAGCGAGACGGACGCAGCGCCCGAAGAGGTGGCGCGGCTGCCGCGGCCACGACCCGCAACGCAGGCGCCTTCCGCGACACTTGCCTGGGCCGGCGCAGCGCAAACGCAGTTCGCGGCGGCGCGATCCGACACGACGACCGGCGCGGCGAATGCCGCAGATGCGCTGGCGCCCCTGCCGCGGCCGCGGCCGGACCGGGTTTCCGCGAATCTCGCACTCGTGCCCCCGCGTGCCTTGCGCGTGCCACCTGTGCCCACCGACCCCAAGTGTCTCGCCGACCTTCGCGCGCTCGGTGTCGTGTTCACCGAGGAGCCGGCGATCGATCCGCTCGGCGAGTGCAACGTCGATCATCCTCTGAGCGTGACGATGCTCGGTGCCGGCATCGCGATCGAGCCGACGGCGATCCTGAACTGCCACACGGCGGAGGCGCTTGCGCGCTGGGTGCAGACTGTCGTGGTCCCGGACGCGCAGGCGCGACTTGGGCGAAGCGCCAACCGCCGTCGTCCAGGACTCAAGCTATGTCTGCCGCCCGCGCAACAACGTCCCCGGCGCGAAGCTCAGCGAGCATGGCCACGCCAACGCCATCGACATCGGGTCATTCCACTTCGCCGGGCGCGACCCGATCGATGTAGGTCTTACGGGGCGGCTGCGGAAAAACGTTTCGAAGATCGACGATCCGCGCCGGCTCGTGCGACTATTTCACGACCGTGCTCGGGCCAGGCTCAAACGCTTCGCACGCAACGCACTTCCACCTCGACATGGCGGTGCGCCGCGGCGGCTACCGTCTCTGTGAGCTGGCGGCGCCGATTGCCGTGCGCGGTCCCTGAAAGACGAAGCGCGAATAGCCGGCATAGGAGAAGCCCATGGCGGCGGCGGTTGCGACGACGAGCGCCCCGAGCGGCGGTAGCTCGCGCGGCAGCAAGAACGCGCCAGCGCATAGACGGCATAGTTCAAGACGGCGGCAAGCCCCGCCACCATGCCGTAGCGCATCCCCTCATGCACCTGGCTGTGCGGCGAAGCGCCGAAGGTGAGCGCGCGATTGAGCCGCCAGGTCGTGACGGCGGAGGTGCTGATCGAGACGAGCCGCGCGCTGAAGGGATCGAGCCCGAGGCCGTGTGAAGAGGACGGCGAGCAAACCGGCATCGATCAGGAAGCCAGTGCCGCCGACCAGCGCGAAGCGCACGAAGTGCGGAAGCTCCGCCCGCACTTGGCCGATGCATCGTCACTGGCCCCGAGCGCCGGCACGGTCAGGAAGAGGATGCGCTTCTGCTCGACCCGCGAGCGGCCGAGCGCGTCGAGGATCAGCCCGCATGCCGGCAAGGATGAAGCCGGCGACGAACATACTCATGCCGAGCGCGGCGTCGGAGAAGGGCGGCTCGACCGCGCCAGCCGGATGCGCCGAGCACGAACGGCACGTGATCGCGAAAGCCCGAGCGATCCAGAAGACCACGGCGAAGACCGCGTAGAAAGCGAAGGGCCGCGTCTCCTTCATCAGAAGTCGTCGAGCATTTTCAGGCATGCGGCTCGTCCGTCGGTCGGAGGCGCCGGCGGGTCCGCGCTCGGCGTGCGACCCGCCCGAAAGCTCGATCTCGGCGACCGGGATCTTAAGCTGGCTCGCGTGCATCGAAAGCTCGATCTCGACGTCGAAGCCGGTGGAGATCGCCGGGAAGCTCTTCACGAAGCGGCGGGTGAAGGCGCGGTAGCCGGAGAGGATGTCGGTTGAGGTCGTCGCCAAAGAAGCGGCGGTAGAGCCAGTCGAAGCGCGCGACCCGAACGAGCCGCCCGGTGCCGAACGGGCGCCGCGCCGCGTGCCGACGACCATGTCGACATGCTCGGTGATGAGCGCGTTGACCAGCGACGGCGCGTCGGCCGGGTCCGCGCTGCCGTCGCCTTCGGCGAGCACGTAGATGTCGGCGTCGACGTCGGCGAACATGCGGCGGACGACATTGCCCTTGCCGTCCTGCGCCTCGCGATAGACGCGCGCGCCGGCCCGCGTCGCCACGCGCGCCGTGTCGTCGGTCGAGTTGTTGTCGAAGACGATAGACCTTGGCGGAGGGCAGCGCCTCGACGAAGCCGCTGACGGCGGCGCCGATCGTGGCGGCCTGGTTATGGCAGGGGATCAGGACGGCGATTTTGAGAGCCGTCCTCGATCGCGATCGAGCTCATGGCGCTTGTCCGGCGGATATCGGGGGTCGAAGCTCTAGCGCGCGAGGCGTTAACGGCCGGTAAGATTTCGCCGGCGGCAACACTCGTTCACCATTTCCGCCTAGCGTCCGGGCCAAATCGCATCCGAACAGCGCCGAACCGCGCGATGAAATCCGTTGCGAGCCACCAGCTCAGACCCTGCCGTCGGAGCTCAGCCGCGATCGCGCAGGAAGCCGAGCCGCCGCTTCGCGCGGTCGTGCTGATCTTCTGGTCGGCCTTCGCCGTCGCGCTGGTCGTCACCCGAATCCTCCATCCGCAGCTTCTTCGAAGCCAGGACCCCGACAGCTTCCTGCGCATCGTGCAGGTGCGCGATCTCGTCGCCGGGCAGGGCTGGTTCGATCTCGTCCAGCACCGCATGGACCCGCCGGGCGGCGCGCTCTTGCAATGGTCGCGCATGGTCGACGCGCCGCTTGCCGCCCTGGTCATCCTCGGCAAGGCGACCGGGCATCGGCGAGAATCTGGCGCTGATCGCTGCTGGCCGCTCCTGCTGCTCCTCGGCCTGATGGCCGCCGCGGCGGCGGTCGGCCAGAAGCTCGGCGGGCGCGCGTCGCGGCGATCTGGTCACTGGTGCTCGCTGCTCTTCTTCATCGACCCGCTGATCCTCTATCTCCCCGGCGACATCGATCACCACAACGCGCAGATCGCGCTGATGCTGGCGACGGTCGCGCTTTGCGCTGCGGCTGAAGAGGGCCGCGCTTCGGCGTGCTCGGCGGCGCCGCCTCGGCGCTGACGCTGGCGATCGGGCTGGAGATGCTGCCCTATGTGGCGGTGATCGGCGCGATCGATCGCGCTTCCGCTTGGCCTGGACCGGCGAGAACGCGCGCAACGTCGCCGCCTACGGCGCGGCGATCGGCCGTGCGCCGGCGCTCTTCTATCTCCTCACCGGCTCGCCGGCGGCGCCGATGGCGTGCGACGCGCTTTCCTGGTCCTATGTCGGCCCGGCGGCATCGGCGGGGCCGGGCTTGCGGGGCTCGCGCTTGTTCTACCCGAGCGTTGAGAGCCGGCGCGGATCCGCCTCGGTCTTCGCGGTCGGCGCGGCGAGCCTCGCCTGGTTCCTCGGCGTCAGCCCGCGTGCCTCTCCGGTCCCTACGGACAGCTTTCGCCGGAGGTGAAGGCGGCGTTCCTCGACACGGTGACGGAGGCGCAGCCGATCTGGGGCTATGCGGCGCGCGAGCCGGTCGGCGCCTCGGCTCGCTCGGGCCGCTGGTGATCGCGCTCGTGATCGCCTCGCGCCTGATCGGGCAGAGCCGCGATCTCTGGCTGCTGCCGACGGTGCTGCTGGCGCTTGCGATCGCGCTCTCCTTCTATCAGGTGCGCACGCTTCCCTTCGCGAGCGCGCTCGCGATCCCCGTTGTCGGCGCCTGGCTCGTTGACGCTGCGCATGAAGGGCCTTGCGCGCGCTTCCACCCGCCTCGCCGCGGCGCGTCCCGTCGCGCTCGGCTTCATCGCGGCTATCCCTTTCACTGGCTCCTGTCGGCTGGGGCGGGGAGAAGGCGGTTGGCGGGCTAGCGACGGACGGATCGCGCCGGTCGTGACGCCGAAGCCCGACGCGGCGCTGGTCAAGGGCCTGAGCGACGGCGGAGAGGAACTGCTTCGATCCGTCGAGCGCGGCGCTTTTTGCCGCGGTGCCGAACGGGCTGGTGCTCGCACCGCTCTTCTATGGCTCGACGGTGCTGAAGCTCTCCGACCACTCGGTGGTCGCCGGGCCCTATCACCGCAACGGCCAGGCGATCCTCGACACGATCCACGCCATGCACCGGCCGCCGGCCACGGCGAAGGCGATCATCGACGCGCGCGACGTCGACTATGTCGCCGTGTGCGCCGCGTCGCAGGAATCGGCGATGGCCGCGGACAAAGGCGCCGGACGGGCTGATGGCGCGATCTTCTGGCCGGCAAGGCCCCGGCATGGCTGACGCCGGTCGCGGCAAATGAGGGGACGGCGCTCAGACTGTGGCGCGTCGTGCGCTGATCGGGCGAGGGGCCTCAAGCCGCCTTAAGCCGCCGGGGCAAATCATGGTATTGATTCGGCATGCTTCGCCCGCTCCTGATCGTGAGCCTCGCCGTCGTGGCGCTGACCGTCTCCGCCGCGGAGCGGACGGCGAAGACAGCTCTTCGGCGCCGAGACGCTGCCGGCGGCGCTCCCCTCCGCGCCGATCGGCTTTTACGCCCGCGGCTGCATGGCGGGCGGCGTGCAGCTTCCGCCCGACGGCCCGACCTGGCAGGCGATGCGGCTCTCGCGCAACCGGCAATGGGGCCTGCCGGTGCTGGTCGACTTACATCGAGAAGCTGTCGAAGGACGCCGCGAAGCAGGACGGCTGGCCGGGGCTTCTGGTCGGCGACATGGCCGCAGCCGCGCGGCGGCCCGATGGTCTCCGGCCACGCCTCGCACCAGATCGGCCTCGACGTCGATATCTGGTTCGACGCCGATGCCGGATCACCGGCTGAGCGCGGCAGGAGCGGGAGACATGTCGGCGATCTCGGTGACCGAGCCGGGCCCGCACGAGCATCTATCCGAACCGCTGGACGCCGGCGCACGGGCGGATGATCCGCGGCGCGGCGCTCGATCCGCGCGTCGAGCGCATCTTCGTCGCGCCGGGCATCAAGAAGGAGCTTTGCGCGACGGCGGGAAGCGACCGCGGCTGGCTGCGCAAGATCCGCCCCTGGTATGGGCACAACGACCATATCCATGTGCGGCTTTCCTGTCCGGCGGGGACGAACTGCCGCAAGCAGGCGCCGCCGCCGCCGGGCGACGGCTGCGGCGCGGAGCTCGACTACTGGTTCACGGCGGAACCCTACAAGCCCGGCGCCGCCGCCCGCGCATCCGCCGCAGCCCGGTGATGCTGGCGGACCTGCCGGCGGCCTGCCGCAGCGTGCTCGAGGCGCCGCCGGTGCCGGGCTCGATGACCATGGGCAGGCCTTCGCCTTGGAGACGGCCGGCGGTCGCGCCGCCGCCGGCGCCGACCATGTCGGTCTTCGTTTCCGCAGGCGGTTCGGAGATTGCCGGCGCGCCTGCCCAGGCCGCGGCCCGAAGTGCATTGACGTCGAAATCTCCATCGCCGGACTTCGATCCGGCGATCCATTCCGTCGCGCTGGTGGCGGCGTGGCGGCTGCGGAATGGATGCCCGGGTCAAGCCCGGGCATGACGACGCTGGGAGGTTCGCGTGGCGTGGCTCTTAGGCCGCCGCTTCTTCGAACGACCGGGCAGGCGACGCCCGTGCCGCCGAGGCCGCAATAGCCGCGCGGGATTCTTGGCGAGATATTGCTGGTGATAGTCCTCGGCGAAGTAGAATTCCGGCGCCGCGCGGATCTCGGTGGTGATCGTGCCGGCGAGGCCGAGCGCCTTCTGTAGGCGTCGCGCGAGGCTTCTGCCTGCTGCCGCTGCGCGTCTGAGAAACGTAGATGCCGGAGCGGTACTGCGTGCCGACGTCGTTCCCTTGGCGCATGCCCTGGCTCGGGTCGTGCGCCTCCCAGAAGCGGCGGAGCAGCTCCGCGTAGGAGACCGTCCTTCGGGTCGAAGACGACGAGCACCACCTCGTTGTGGCCGGTCACGCCGGTGCAAACCTCCTGATAGGTCGGGTTCGGCGTCTCCCCGCCGGCATAGCCGACGGCGGTGACGATGACGCCCGGCGTCTTCCAGAAGATGCGCTCCGCCCCCCAGAAGCAGCCAAGGCCGAAAAGCGCTTCTCGCTGCCCGCCGGATAGGGGCCCTTCAGCGGCTGGCCGTTGACGAAATGCCGTCTCCGCCGTCGGGATCGGGTCGCTGCGGCCGGGGAGCGCGTCGCCCTTCGCGGGAAGGCTGAGCTTCTTGGATAGAGCACCGAAGAGCATCTGAGCCTCCGTTTAAAATGGCGATTAAAATGGCGATCAGGCGGCGAATTCGCGGCGAAAGCATCGCCCGCCGCTTCTTGGCGCCGAGCACGAGCAGCGCGATGCCAAGCACCGCAAGCACTGCGACCATCGGCGCGTCGAGCAGCCATACGATGACGATGTCGAAAGGCCAGGGCGCGGAGAACGGCTCGCGCCGGCTCGACCAGCCACCGCGCCGCCGCTGCCTTGGGAAGGCGCCCAGGCCGCGGCAACCGGTGTGGTGACGAGCTTCGAAGCGGCGATTGACTTCGCGCCGTCGACGACGGCGAAGACGACCGCCGCCGCAACGAGCCAGAATCCGAGAAAGCGGGCGGCGAAGCGGAGCATGGCCCATAGGTAGGTCTGATCGGCTGCTTGGGCAAGAATGGGGATGGCCGGGAATTGGCATCGACCGTCGCCGCCGATCGTCACCGCGCCTTGATCATCGGCACCGGGCGGCAATGCCCGGGCTGTCGCCTTGCGGAGCGGGGCTCCGGCCGATACATGAAGCGCGCCCGGAGGGGTGGCCGAGTGGCTGAAGGCGCACGCTTGGAAAGCGTGTTTACGGGAAACCGTAACGCGGGTTCGAATCCCGCTCCCTCCGCCATCCCCTCAAATGATGGCTCGTCAGCGCCTACCGCACCGGTTCGAGTTGTCGTGTCGGCGCCGCGCTCTTCGCGTGGAGGGCCTTGCCAAGAGCCGTCCTCGGCGGACGGTGGAGCGCCTGATCGATCACCGTCTGCGTGACGTCGAAGGTCGAGAAGACGCCGCGATCGCCGGGCGCGATGGCCGGGCCCTTGAGATAGGCAACGCCATATTGACCGGTGTGGCCGCCGGTCCGGCGATGCGGGACCGGGCCGATCTCGCCGAGATCGGGATGCCGGATGCCGAGCACGTTGCGCTTCAGACGAATGACGATGTCGGCCTGCCAGCCGCTGATGGCGAGCGGATCGCCGAGGCTCGTATAGTCGATCTCAGCGTCGAGCGGGCGACCGTCCGCAATGTCCCGGCACTGCCGCACGACCTCGGCGACCTCATCGAGCGTGCGCCGGTAATCGCGTTGCCGCACCAGCCCGCCGCTCTCGCGACCGCGGACGCTCAGCCTTATCCGAGCATCGTGATAAGCGGGAATGGCGAAGGCCTTCATGCGCGGCCAGGCGCGGCGATAGCGGGCCGTCGGCATCCAGTCGAGCGGATGGTCGAAGGGCGGCTCAGGGCGCCGCGGACGTTTGATGCCGAGGCGTGAGAGAAGCCGGTCGCGCGTCGGTCGCGGTGCGCGAATAACGAGCGACCGGTTGATCCCGTCGGACCATTCGACCGCTTCGCGTGCGGTGTCGCTCGGCCGAAAGGCCGTTCTGCCGGTCGTGTGGCGGTGCATGAGCTCCGCCATCAGGATCATCGCCGCGACGTCGGAATGGTTCGGCCCCATACCGTGCGACGCGAAAGCGAGCGTTGTCGCGTCCGGAAAGCAGGACGTGAGGTCGCCGATCAGCCTGTCGACGGCCGCATAGACGCCGACAACCGCTTCCCTCGCGCCTCTTGCCGAGGAGGCGTGATGAAGCGGATGCTCCGGATCCCAGCCATGCCACATCGTTTCGACGACGCTGTGGAGCTCGGAGAGGGCAAGGATCGCAAGATCCCAGTCCGGGAGCCGCTCCGAAAGCAGCCATCGGGCGATCCGGCGGCGTAGCTCCACGGCTGCAATGAGCTCGTCGGCCATGCGCTGGGTGCGATCGGCGCTGGACCAGACGATCCCGTAGATATGTGCTTCCGCCGGGTAGCTGCCGAAGCGGCCCTCAATCTCCGACCAGAGCTCAGCCGGCCGCGTCGTTCGCGGAACGCCGGCATCGTGGCTCCCCCAGTTGGCGATGCCCCGCGCGCTTTCCGCCATGAGCCGCGCGAGGTTCGGCATCCGCCCCCTGGAGATGAGCGCCTCGGCGATGCTGCGCTCGAATGCGTCGAGTCCGATGACAAGCGTGCGACGGCCGCTCATTACTGCCCCGGCTGTGACGTCGGGCCCCCCTCCCTCGCGATCTTGCCGAAAAGGAGCTTCGGCGGATTGGTGAGCCGCCTGTACCATCGCCGAAGGGACCGATAGGTGGCGTCGCCGAAGCCAAGCTCTCGGACTTTCCTGATCTCCTGCAGCACGAATGCCGGGCTGTAGCACGCGATCCGAAGTCCGTAGCGGCGAAGCATCATCGCCCGCGCTTGTCGTTCCGCTACGGGGTCGGTGCTGACGCCGTTCGTCTCGTAGTAATTCGTGAGCGGCATCGAAATGCGCAGCAACCGCCGGCGCCGGGCAATGCGCAGCAGCAGTTCCAGATCCTCAAATGCCGGCAGGCTCTCCCAGAAGCCGCCAGCCTCGTGGATCACCGCCTTGCGCAGCAGGCACGATTGGATGCCGATCCCGTAGGTCTGATAGGTCGAACGCTCGCGATCGATGAGCCGGCCGACGGCAGGTTCTTGAGCACTCATGACGAAGGGAGCGCTGGCGCGGCAGATGCGCAGCAGATCGCAATAGATGCCGCCTGCTTCCCGATCTTCGTTCAGGCGCTTGATCTGCCGCTCGAGCTTCTCAGGGTGCCAGCTGTCGTCGGAATCTTGAAACGCCACAAGCTCGCCGCGCGCCATGCGAATCCCGGTGTTTCGGGCAAGGGACTGGCCACGGTTCCTGGCCAGCTTGACGTAGCGGATTTGCGGATCGCTCGCCCGCATCAGCAGGGATTCGGTCTCGTCAGTCGACCCGTCGTCGACGACGATCAGCTCCAAGTCGGTGTGCGTCTGATTGAGAACGCTTTCGACCGCGCGCAGGATCGTGGCGGCGCGGTTGAACGTGGGAAGGACCACACTTACAAAGGTCAAACACGGATACATGACGCCGATAAGCACAGTAAAGCTGATCTTACCTTATGCCGAACACGTGCGGAGCGACAGGCAATAATGAGTGGGTGGCAGGCCGGTGTCTGCATAGCGACCTACAAGCGGCCCGATGCGTTAAGACGCCTCCTGGACTCGCTTTGCGCTCAAGATGACCCACCGCCGTTCATGGTGATGGTCGTCGATAACGACAAAGAGCGGACCGCCGAGACGGTCGTTGCCGCTTTTCAAGGAAGGATTGCAATTGAGTACCTGGTGGAACCGCTCCGTGGGATAGCGACCGCGCGAAACCGGGCTGTGGCGGCGACCGAGAGCCCGTTTCTCGCATTCATCGACGACGATGAGGAAGCAAGCCCGCAATGGCTCAAGGTGCTGCACGACATGGCGAATCGGCTGGGCGCCGACGCAGTCATCGGACCGGTGTCAATCGTCTTCGACGATAGCGTTCCCGATTTCATCCGCTCATGCGACCTCTTTCGCAACAAGCTGCCGGAGGACGGTAGGTACCGTTCCGTGGTTCGCTACCCGAACGAGCAATGCCTATGTCAGACGTCGGTCGCTGCCGGACCCGCTCACTCCGTTCGCAGCCGATCTCGACGTGGTCGGCGGAGAGGATGTCGATCTCTTCAGGCGGATGATCGCCGCCGGGGCCCGCGTCGTTGCGGCCGAAAATGCCAAGGTCTGCGAATACCGCTCGGCCGAGCGCGCCAATCTACGCTGGGTGGTGCGCAGGGCAGTCCGCAATGGGGGCACCATCGCATCTCTCGATTGGGGGCAGACAACGATCGGCCGCCGCGTTTCGCGCCTGACCGGTGCCGCCGCCAGCGGCGTCGGCTCCGCCGTGCGGGCGATTGTCGAATGGAATCGCGACCGTCATGCCGCGATGCGTAACTTGATCCGTGCCTGTGAGGTCTTCGGCAAGCTGATGCACGCAGCCGGATTTCGTGTCGAAGAGTATCGTCACCCCTCATGAGCGAAGCCGGGGACGGGTCGTCGCGCGACACGCGGCGAAAGCCGCGCGTATTGCTCCTGACCGAGTTCTTCCCGTTCGATCGCGCGCGCAACGTCTTCGGTGCCTTTCAACGCTTGCATCGGCATATCGATGCGCTGGCGGAGCTTGGTCGGCTCGATGTCGTGTTCTTGATCGGCAAGGCGTTGGTGCCGGCCGCGCAGGCCTCGCTGCACCTTGTCGGCGAGCATTGGCCGATCGCGGGGGAGGTCCATGTCGTCGCCACAGGCATGCGCCGGCGGCCACGCGACTGGGTCGGCGATGCCGTGTGGGCGGCGCGTGGCGCGTTCGGCTTTCCCGACGGCAGAGCCAGCATGGCGACCTCCGGTCGAAGGCAGGCGAGGGCGCTTGAAGAGCTGCTTGACCGGCTTCGGCCTCAGCTCATTTTTGCGCACCGCATAGAAGCGGCGGCGCCGCTTATTCGGCTCCGGCGCTCGCTGCCGCCGATCGTGATCGACATCGACGACATCGAGCACGTCAAGATCGAGCGCGCCGCGCAAGCGGCACCGAAAGCAGCCCAACAATGGAGCATATGGTTGAATGCGCGCCTCGCGCGCCATGCGGAGCGGCAGATCGGCAAGCGCGCGGCGCTTCTCCTCGTCGCCTCAAATCTCGATCGCCGCAAGCTCGGCGCTCTCTGTCGTGGGGCATCAATCGCAACCATTCCGAACACGGTCACGGCGCCGGCCCTGCCGCCGGCGAATGCCCGGACTGCGCTTTTCGTGGGGCACGCGAACTATCCGCCGAACCGCGAGGCGATCTTTTGGCTTGCCAATGAGATCTGGCCATTGGTGCAAAGCGAGGTCCCGGAGGCGCGGCTCACAATCGTCGGTGAGGGCAGCGACAGGTTTGGAGTGTCAACGGACGGCGTCAGCTGTGTCGGCTTCGCTGAAGACCTCGAACCTTTCTACGCCTCAGCCCGTCTTGCCGTCTGTCCCATACGGCGCGGCGGGGGGACGCGTCTGAAGATCCTGGAGGCGGCGAGCAGGGCGCGCGCCGTCGTCTCGACCGAGGTCGGAGCGGAGGGGCTCGCCTTCGAGCGCGGCAGCGAAATCGTCATCGCCGACGATGCCCAGAGCTTTGCGGAGGCGTGCGTGAAGCTGCTTCGTGATCGAGAACGCGCCGAAACGATTGGCCGTCGCGCAAGGCGGCGCGTGGAGTGCGACTATTCCACGGCGAAGATCGCGGAGCGGCTGCGTCTCTTGTGCGCGGAGGCGATCGAAACGGGCCATGTCCGTCAGGACGGAAAGACGCCGCTTTTCCACCCGACAGCGAATGAGGAGATCGGCGTGGACGGGTGAGGGGGGGTAACCGTCTTCCGGCCCGTGCTGCCGAAGCGTCTGGCCGCGCGGCGGCTTTGCTATAAATCAGTGCGGAGGACGTTGCCGTCCGGCAACTCCGCTTGGCCATGGATGAGAGCCGATGCCAACTTCGCTAGAGCCACAATTGAGCCCGCAATTGACCGGAGAATCCGGGCGCTGCGCCCGGCGGGCGCCTCGTTGCGGCGGGAGCGTGGACCGCCGCCCATGCCGCAACGCTCGAGCGGCTGATCGGCGGTGTCTCGCCGCAGACGGCGACCGCCGCGGCGGTCGAGATCGATGTCGGCGGGATCGGCGAGCTCGACACTTTCGGGGCCTGGCTGCTTGAGCGGCTGATCCGCGCCTGCCGCGCCGCCTCGCCCGAGGCGAGCCTCGTCGGCGTGCCGGAGCGCTATCGCGGGCTCTTCGACGAGATGGCGGGATTGAATCGGCAGTCCGTCCCGGAGCCGCGGCGCGAGAGCGGCGTCCTCGCCGGTCTCGACCGCATCGGCCGCACGGTCGCCGGCATGCGCGGCGAGGCCGGGCGTTTCGTTAGCATGCTCGGCGCGCTTGGCGCGGCGCTCGGCCGGGTCCTTGTCCGCCCCGCGTCGTTCCGGCTCACCTCCACCGTTCACCAGCTCGATCGCGTCGGCTGGCAGGCGATCGGCATCATTCTTCTGATCACCTTCCTGATCGGCGCCATCATCGCGCAGCAGGGCTTCTTCCACTTCCACAAGTTCGGCGCCGACTACTATGTCGTGGACCTGGTCGGCATCCTCGTCGTGCGCGAGATCGGCGTCTTGATCGTGGCGATCATGGTGGCCGGACGCTCCGGCAGCTCCTACACGGCCGAACTCGGCTCGATGAAGATGCGCGAGGAGCTCGACGCGCTGAAGACGATGGGACTCGATCCGGTCGACGTGCTGATGCTGCCACGCGTGCTCGCGCTCGTCGTGGCGCTGCCGATCCTGACCTTCCTCGGTGACGCGGCGGCGCTTTATGGCGGCGGGATCGTTGCCTGGCTCTATGGCGGCATGAGCCCGGACATCTATGTCGCGCGCCTGCGCGAGGCGATCTCCATCACGCATTTCGAGGTCGGCATGATCAAGGCGCCGTTCATGGCGCTGGTGGTCGGCGTGATAGCCTGCGCGGAGGGGCTGCGCGTCGAGGGAAGCACGGAATCGCTCGGCCTTCGGACGACGACCTCGGTGGTGAAATCGATCTTCCTGGTGATCGTGCTCGATGGCCTCTTCGCCATCTTCTTCGCTTCGATCGGGATGTGACCGATGGCCGATCTGCAAAGGCCGGCGATCCACGTCCGCGATCTCGTGGTCGGCTTCGGCGCGGAGACGGTGCTGAAGGGCCTGTCGCTCGACGTGACGCGCGGCGAGATCCTGGCGCTGGTCGGCGGGTCGGGCGCCGGCAAGTCGGTGCTTCTGCGCGCCATCATCGGGCTCGTCCCGCGGCGAAGCGGCAAGGTCGAGGTGCTCGGCGTCGACCTCGCCCGCGCCAGCGATGAGGCCCGCCACGCAATCGAGCGCCGCTGGGGTATCCTCTACCAGCAGGGAGCGCTCTTCTCGTCGCTGACGCTGATCCAGAACATCCAGTTTCCGATGCGCGAGCATCTGAACGTCTCCGAGCGGCTGATGCGGGAGATCGCCGTCGCAAAGCTTGAGATGGTGGGCTTGAGCGCCGGCGATTCGAACAAGCTGCCGTCAGAACTTTCGGGCGGCATGACCAAGCGCGCAGCACTTGCCCGCGCGCTGGCGCTCGATCCGGATATCCTGTTCCTGGACGAGCCCACGTCGGGGCTCGACCCGATATCGGCGGCTGAGTTTGACACGCTGATCCGCACGCTGCAGCAGACGCTGTCGCTGACGGTGTTCATGGTGACTCACGACCTCGACACGATCTATCGCGCCTCCGATCGTGTCGCCGCGCTTGCCGAGGGGCGGATCGTCGCCGAGGGCCCGATCTCGGCGATGCTTCAGAGCGAGCATCCCTGGGTGAAGGCCTATTTCCACGGCGAGCGCGCGCGCCCCGAGGTGGTCGCGGCAGCAGCCAACAGCCCCGACAACCACATGGTGAGATGATGGAAATTCGAGCACGCTATGTCCTGATCGGGCTCTTCACCCTGGCCGTCATCCTCGGCGGCTTTGCCTTCGTGTTCTGGCTGAACCATGTCGGCGGGCTCGGCGAGCGAACCGCCTACCGCGTGCGCTTCGAGAACTCGATCTCCGGCCTCGGCCTCGGCTCCGATGTGTTCTTCAACGGCATCCGCGTGGGCGAGGTGACGGGTGTCGGGCTGAACCCCGAAGCGCCCGGCGAGGTGATCGTCACGATCGGCGTGGCCGCCGACACACCGGTCCGCGCCGACACGAGGGTCGGTTTGAGCTATGGCGGGCTGACCGGCACCGCCGCGGTGGCGCTGACCGGCGGCACGGCAAGCGCGCCGAAGCTTGAGGCCCGGAACGGCGAGCCGCCGCTGCTCGTCGCGGATATCGGATCGGCGCAGGACTGGACGGCCGCCGCGCGCGACGCCTTCAACAGCGTCGACAAGCTTGTGACCGAGAATTCCGATTCGCTGCACGACGCGATCGACAACATCAACACCTTCGCGAAAGCGCTCGCCCGCAACTCCGACAAGGTCGACAACATCGTGAAGGGGCTGGAGAAGATGACGGCGAGTGCCGCGGCACCTCCGGCGACGATCTACAATCTGAACCCGGTCACGGACTTTCCGGCGGGCCTGACGCCGCCGAGCTGGCAGCTTGTCGTGACCTCGCCGACCTCCGCGGTCACGCTCGACACGCAGCACTTCCTGGTCGCTTCGGGGAGCAGCTTGAACCTCGCCTATGACGACGCGCGGTGGGCGGACAGCGTCCCGAACCTTGTCCGCGAGACCGTCATCCGCTCCTTCGAAAATGCCGGTTATGTCAACACCGGCGGCGACATGCAGGGGCTGACAGCCGACCGCCAGCTCCTGATGGACATCCGCGCTTTCAATGTCGTCGACGGCGATGCGCCGACCGCTGACGTCGAATTCTCCGCCAAGGTCGTCGACGCCAATGGCACGGTGATGGCCGGGAAAGATTTTCAAGCAGACGGCGCCCGTCGCGTCGATGGACGCGGCCGGCGCGGCGGCGGCGATGAACCAGGCTTTTGGCAAGGCGGCGACGGAGCTCATCCCCTGGGTGATGCAGCTTCCGTAGTCCACGGAGTTCAGGCAGGAAGGAGGCTTTCGGAGGACGCCGCGTTTGACGCACCTCAACGCCGCGGCAAGGATTTGGGCCGAGTGTGGCGGGTGGAGGCGGGAGATCAATGACAGCCCGGCACGCACTTATTCTCGCACTTTCGATCGCGGCTTTCGGCGTGGGCAGTCTGTGGCTGCAAGGCGCCGCGCGCGCGCAGGATGACGAAAGCGCTTCGAACAGCGACAGGGAGGTCGGGCAGACCTTCCTGATATCGCTCGGCGGCAAGCTTTATGACGACCTCTGGACGGTGCTCGACCAGGCGCCTCCGGCCGGCATCAACCCGGCGTTCCCCGCCAAAGGCCTGAGCACGACGCGCGAGTTCCTGGCGTTGCGTCAGCTGTCACGGCTGGGATTATTCCGGCGTCGAGATCGACGGCACGCGCCTTCCGGGTCTGACGGCGCTGAAGGGCGCGGATCCGCTCGATATCGCCGAAAAACTCCGCGATCCCAAGCATCCCTTTCCGATCGACCGGATTCCCGATCTGGCGGTGCAGGTCCTGAGCCTCTTCATCAGCCAGGGGCAATATGAAAGCGCCAACTTCTTCGACGCGGACGGGCATCCGCTCGGCGACGCGGAAGGCGGTCAGGCGATCTTCGAAGGCGCCTGCATCAATTGCCACCAGATCGACGGCCGGCGTTATCTCCGCGGCGAGCACGGAGACCGATCGTCGCTCGGCTGGGTCGTCCGCAACCGGCCGGCGCAGGCGCTCCACAAGATCATGAACGGCGTTCCGGGCGCCGAGATGCTGTCGCTGCGCTTCCTGACGGATGCCGCGATCGCCGATCTCGTCGCCTATGTCGAGACGCTCGATCCGGACGAGAAGTAGGTGAAGGCGGGGTCCGCTCCGGCGAAACGCGGCGCCCTCTTCTTCCGCGCTCGTGCGCTCGGCTGGGTCAGGCTGGCGGTTCTGCTCGCGACCGGCGCGGCGCTTGCCGTCGGGCTCGTGGCGCGCCACGCCGGCGGCAACCTGGAGCTGGCGACCCTCTCCTGGACAATCGGAACGGCAATCGCGCTCCTCGTGCTCGCGGTCGAGATCATCATGACGCTCCGCCGCGGCCAGGTCGGCCTCGACCTTGTCGCGGCGCTGTCGATGAGCGCGGCGCTCCTTTTCGGGGTGCCGCTCGCCGGCGCCGTCGTCGCGCTCATGTATTCCGGCGGGGAGTTTCTCGAAAGCTTCGCCGCCCGCCGCGCCCGGCGCGAGATGACGGCGCTGCTGGCGCGCGTGCCGCGCACGGCGCGGCGCTACGCCGGCGCGGAGCTTCAGGAGATCGCGATCAGCGCCGTCGCGCCGCACGACCGGCTGCTCGTCAGGCAGGGCGACGTGGTGCCGGTCGACGGGCTGGTCGATTCCGCATCCGCGCTGCTCGATCAGTCGGCGCTGACCGGCGAATCGATCCCCGTCCGCCAGGAGAAGGGCGCATCCGTGATGAGCGGCTCGACCAATATCGGGCCGGCCTTCGATCTTGTCGCCACGCGCGACGCTGCCGACAGCACCTATGCGCGGATCGTGCGTCTGGTTGAGGCGGCGCAGGAGGCGAAGGCGCCGATGGCGCGCCTTGCCGACCGCTTTGCCATCTACTTTCTGGTGCTGACACTGGCGATCGCCGGCGCCGCCTATTGGGCGAGCGGCGACACGCTCCGGCTCCTTGCCGTGCTCGTCATCGCAACGCCTTGCCCGCTGATCCTGGCGGTGCCGGTGGCACTCGTCTCCGGCCTGTCGCGCGCCGCGCGTTACGGCATCCTCGTGAAAGGCGGCGACGCACTCGAGGCGCTGGCGCATGCGAAAATCCTTGTCCTCGACAAGACCGGTACCCTCACCAGGGGCGAAGCGCGGCTGAAGCCGCTCTATGCCGATCCGCGCTTCGAGGCTGGCGAGGTGCTGCGCCTCGGCGCTTCGCTCGACCAGGCGTCCGCGCATGTCGTCGCCGAAATCCTGGTGCGCGCCGCGCGCCGCGACGGGCTCACGCTGTCGCCACCGCTCGATGTCGACGAGTTGGGCGGCGCCGGACTTGAGGGGGAAGTGGAAGGGCGGCGCGTTGCCGTCGGCAGCGTGAGCTATCTCGACGAGCGCGGCATGCTTGACGGTCTCGAGCTCGGCGAAGTCGGCGCATCGCGTGCCGGGCGCGTCGGGATCGCCGTCGACGGGCACTTGGCGGCGGTGCTTGAGATCGTCGACGACGAGCGCCCCGAGGCGCATCACGCAATCGCGCTGCTTCGCTCGCTCGGGCTCGAACGCATCGTGTTGGCGACGGGTGACGCCCAGCCGATCGCCGAGGCGCTTGCCGCGCGGATGGGGATCGACACTGTGCGCGCCAAGCTTGCACCGTCGCAGAAGGTTGACGTGGTCAGCGAGGAGCGGCGGCGCGGGCTGGTCGTCATGGTCGGCGACGGCGTCAACGACGCACCGGCGCTCGCCGCGGCGGATGTCGGAATCGCCATGGGGAGCGGCGCCGCGGCGGCGTCGGAAGCGGCCGAGATCGTGCTTCTGACCGACAACCTCCTCCGCCTCCCTTTGGCGCGCTCGATCGCCATGCGCTCGCGCCGTGTGGCCCTTGAGAGCGTCGCTGTCGGGCTCGGCCTCTCCGTCATCGGCATGCTCTTCGCAGCGGTCGGCCTGATCCCGCCGGTCGAAGGCGCGCTGATCCAGGAAGCGATCGACGTCGCCGTCATCGTGAACGCGCTCCGCGCGCTCGGCGGCAGCGATCCGACACGCGTGACGGCGGTGGTGCCGGGCCCGGAAGCGGCCTGACAGGCCGCCGGCGCGCAATAAGAGAGCCGCTTCACTCGGATCCCGCTTCGACGCCGAGATAGGCCTCGCGCACCGCCGGGTCTTCCTGCAGCTCCCGCGTCGTGCCGTGCTTCACGATTTTGCCGGTCTCCATGACATAGCCGCGGTCGGCGACGCTGAAGGCGGCGAAGACGTCCTGCTCGACCAGGAAAATCGCCACCTGCCGCCTGCGAATCTCGTCGAGGATGGCAAGCAGCTGATCGACGATGACGGGGGCGAGGCCGAGGCTCATCTCGTCGATCATCAGAAGCCTCGGCGCCGCCATCAGCGCGCGGGCAAGCGCGCACATCTGCTGCTCGCCGCCGGAGAGGTTGCCGGCGAGCTGGCTCTGCCGCTCAAAAAGGATCGGGAAGAGCGTGTGCATCCAGTCCATGCTCTCGGCAATGCCGGCCCTGTCGGAGCGCCGATGCGCGCCCATGACCAGGTTCTCCCGGACCGTCATGCGGCCGAAGAGCTGGCGGCCCTCCGGCACCTGCACCAAGCCGCGCGAAAAGACCTGCTCCGGCGTCAGCGGCAGGATGTTCTGGCCGCAATATTCGAGCGTGCCGGTCGCGTCGATGACACGCGAGATGGCGCGAAGCAGCGTCGTCTTGCCGGCGCCGTTATTGCCGACCAGCGCGACGATCTCCGCCGGCTCGATGACGAGATCGATGCCGAACAGCGCCGGTGCGCTGCCGTAGCCGGCCTGAAGACCGCTCATCCGAAGCAGCGGTGCGCTGCCCTCGCTCATGCCATCCCCGCTCATATCCTGCGCTTGCCGAGATAGGCTTCGATCACCCGCGGGTCGTCGAAGACGGTTGCCGTGTCGCCTTCCGCGATCTGCTCGCCGTGGTGAAGCACGATCACCCGGTCGGCGAGGCTCCTGACCGCCTTCATGATGTGCTCGATGATCAGGATGGTAATCCCGCGCTTGCGGATCTCCTGGATCACGGCGACCACGTCCTCCACCTCGACGGAATTCAGGCCCGCCATCACCTCGTCGAGCAGGAGCAGCTTCGGGCGAAGCGCCAGTGCCTTGGCGAGCTCCAGGCGCTTGCGGTCGGGGCCGCTCAAGGATTCCGCGCGCTGGTCGAGACGCTTGCCGAGGCCGACAAAGGTCAGCCATTCGCGCGCATGCTCGCGTGCCGTCTCGGTCGAGCGCTCGCCGCCGTGGTAACCGAAGAGAGCGCCGACCGCGACGTTCTGAAGCACCGTCAGGCCGAGAAACGGCTTCATGACCTGGAAGGTGCGGGCGATCCCGAGATGCGCGCGGCGATAGGGGAGGAGCCTTCCGATCGGATGTCCCTCGAAAAGAAGCTCGCCCTCGTCGGCCGGTAGCGTTCCTGAGATCATGTTGACGAGCGTTGTCTTGCCGGCCCCGTTCGGCCCGATCAGCGCCAGAATCTCGCCCTTCGGCAGGGTGAAGCTGACATGGTCGACCGAGACCAGGCCCTGGAACCTCTTGGTCAGGCCGCGGGTCTCAAGCAGGAGCGGCGCGGCGTGGCTTGCAAGCGCGCTCACAGCCGGTGCTGCCGGATGTTCTGCAGGAGGTAGCCCGGCCCCTGGCGTCTCAGCCCCCCGACGAGGTCGGCGAGGCCGCGCGGCATGAACATGATCGAAAGCACGATGACGAGCCCGAAGAGAAGCGCGGCCGCCGTCGAGATCCAGTTTGCCAGGATCTCGTAGACGGCGGAAAGGAAAAGCGCGCCGAAGACCGGCCCGAACACCGTTCCGGGTCCGCCGAACATCGCCATGATCACCATCCTGACATTGAGCGTCAGGTCGAAGGCGCTCGCCGGGTCGATGAAGGTGATCCAGTAGGCGTGGATGCCGCCGGCAATGCCGGTGAAGAACGCCGAGATGACCAGCGCCAGCGTCTTGTAGAGCGTCGTGTTGACGCCCATCGAGGCGGCGGCGTCCTCGTCTTCGCGGATGGCGATCAGCCCCATGCCGAAGCGGCTTCTGGAAATCCATGCGACGGTCAGGACGCAGGCGACGAGCAGCGCCAGCGCCGCCTCGTAGAACATGTTGTCGGCGCGCGTCAGCGGCAGGATCAGCCCGATATTGGCGCCGGCAATGTCGAGGTTGGAGATGATCGCCGCCATGGCGGCGGAGACGCCGAGCGTGGCGATGGCGAAATAGTGTCCCTTCAGCCTGAGTAACCGGTAGGCCGATCAGGAAGGCGCAGAGCATGGCGAGGATCGCGCCGCATGCGAGCCCGACACCGAAGGGCAGCTGGAACTGCGCCATGGCGATCGCCGTGCCGTAGGTGCCGAGCCCGTAGAAGGCGGAGTTGCCGAAGGACGGATAGCCGGTGAATCCGCCGATGATGTTCCAGGATTGCGCCAGCGTCGCGAAGAGCAGAGCGTTGATGCCGTATTGGATGAGGACTGCGTCATGAAGCGCCGGCAGCGCGGCAAGGAGTGCCGTCACGAGCGCCGAGCCGATCCAGATCCACCGGCGCATCATGCGGCCGCCCTCATGCGGCTCTCAGCGCCCGTGCCGGGCGCAGCACCAGGATCAGGACGAGCAGCCCGAAGCTGATCACGTCGGAATAGGTCGGGCCGAGATAGAGCGAGGCGAGCGACTCGGCGATGCCGATGACGAGTCCCGCGAGGATCACCGCGAAAGGATTGTTGAGCCCGCCGATGACGGCGATCACGAAGGACTTCGCCGTGAGGCTCACTCCGACATAGGGGGTGAGATGCGAGATCATGCCGTATAGCCCGCCGGCGGCGCCAGCGAGCGCCGCGCCGATACCGAAGGTCACCGCGTAGACCTGGCGCGGATTGACGCCATAGAGGCGCGCCGCGGTCAGGTTCTGCGCGGTGGCGCGGATGGCGCGGCCGAGCGGCAGCCGCTCGAGCACGAACCACAGGAGGGCTGCGAGCACCCAGGCAATGACGAATGCCGCGAGCCGGGCGAGCGGGATGGTCACGCCGAGCAGCGTGACATTGGAGCCGGCATAGCTCGGATTGATGGTGCGGAAGTCGGCGCTGAAGATGAGCAGCGCCAGATATGTCAGCACCACGTCAAGGCCGAAGGTGATCAGCAGCGTATTGAGATGCGCGGAGCGGATGATCTGATTGAGCAGCAGGAACTGGATCAGGTAGCCGAAGCCGAAGAGGATCAGCATGGCGAGCGGCAGTGCCGCGAAGGGATCGATGCCGGCGAGCGTGAAGAGATAATAGGTCGCGTAGCCGCCGAGCATGATGAAGGCGCCGTGTGCGAGATTGACGATGTTGAGCACGCCCCAGACGAGCGCCATGCCGAGCGCCATCAGCCCGTAGAGACCGCCGAGCAGGATGCCGTTGACGATGATCTGAGCGAGCAGCAAGGGCGCGGTTCCCGCAAGCTCCGCCGCCGGCTCCGGCCGGCGACGGATTTGATCAGGCTAGAAGACGGCGAACCGCTAGCGGCCGCTCCAGTCCGGAGCCGGGTACTGCGGCTTGTTCAGGAAATCGGTGGTGTAGACCGGCACCACGTTTCCGTCCTGCACCTGGATCACGACCTGCGGCAGCACGATCTGGCCGTTCTCCCCGTATTTGATGTGCGCATAGAGGCTGTCGAACTCGACTGAGGCGATCGCGTCGCGCACCTTCGCCGGCTCAAGCGAGCCCGCGTTCGCAAGCGCCACCGCGTAGGTCTCGACGTCGGCCGCACCCGACGCCGCGTGATAGTCCGGGTCGTATCCGAACTTGTCCTTGTAGACCTTGGCGAACTGCGCAGCGTCTCCGAACCACTGGTCCTTCTGGCTCGCCTCGGGCAGCCAGGTGGTCATGCCAAAGGCATAGTTGGCGTCGGCCTCGAGCGCGCTGCGGAAATCCGCGGTCGGCACGCCGACGGTCAGCGCATAGAGCTTCACGTTGACGTCGAGGCTCTTCATCTGGCGGATGAAGTTGAGCGCATCGGTCTCATGGCCGGTCCACAGGATCACATCCGGCGATTTCGACTTGATGAGGCTCAGGATCGAGGAGAACTCGCCGTTGCCGTCGGCAAACTTCTCGTCGACGACGAGATTGAGGCCCGCGTCCTCGAGGTGCTTGCGGGTGCCCTTGGCGACCGAGACGTCGAAGCTGTCATCCGCCGCGACGAGCGCGACGCCGGTCGGCTTCGGGTCAAGCTTGCCGAGCATCTCCACGGTGCTCGAATAATAGTCGCCGGCCGGCGGCAGCGTGCCGAAGATGTACTTGTAGTCGCGCGCGAAGATCTGACCGGAAGCGCCCCCGCCTTCCACCATCGGAATCTCGTATTTCTCGGCGACGGAGCTCGTGTCGAGCACGTAGTTGCTGGCGAACGGGCCAAGCAGGAAGTTCACCTTGTCCGACGTGATGAGCTGCGTGTACTGGCGGACCGCGAGGCTCGGGTCGGACTGATTGTCATAGAGCTTGAGCGCCAGCTTGTAGGTGGTGTCGCCGACCTTGACCCCGCCCTTGTCGTTGATGGTGTCGACGGCGAGCTGATAGGCGTCGGCGTAGTAGCGTCCGGTATTGGCCTGCGATCCTGTCGACTGCACCGCGGCGCCAAGCGTGATCGTGTCGTCGGCGAAGGCGGCAATCGATGTCGAGACCAGCAGCGCCGGCACGGCAACAGCGAGAACGAGAGAGCGTTTTTGCATTATTTCCTCCAATTTGATCACGGCCGGCCCGCTCGGTCAGCGCCGGCTTGTCTTCACACATCCTTCCCCGTGCACGGCATACGGCCGAGTGCATCACACGACCCTCGGCCTGTCCACCTTGAAGGCCCAAACGCCGCGTGTCGCCTGGCCTTCGCTCAGCGTCCGTAGAGGTAGGTGACGCTCGCCTTGTCGATCGTGTGGAAGTGCAGCATGAAGCCGACCACCGCGCCGGACGTGTCGGCGCCGATATCGAGCTTGTCGGTGTCGACCGCGAAGACGGTCAGGATGTAGTGATGCGGGGCGTCGCCCTCAGGCGGGCAGGGGCCGAAATAGCCCGACACGCCGGCATCGCCGCGCGCCTGTACCGAGCCTTCCGGCATCTTCGCATTGCCGGGCTCGCCGGCGCCTTCGTCGAGGCCGGTCGTGGAGGGCGGCATGTTCACGACCAGCCAGTGCCAGAAGCCGCTGCCGGTCGGCGCGTCCGGATCGTACATGGTGAGCGCGAGGCTCTTCGCGTCGGCCGGCACGTCCTTGAAGGTGACCGGTATCGACATGTTGCCGCCGGTGCAGCCGAACCCGTTCGCGACGTTCTGGTCGGGGACCGTGCCGCCACTCTCGATGGCGGAGCTTGAGATTTCGAACGCCGATGCGGGGGCGGCAAGAATCGTGAGCGCGAGCGCCGCGCAAAGCCGAAGCGACTTCATGGTTTCCTCCACACGATTTGGTTGCTTTGTTGGATGCCAAACATCTTGCTGATGATCGTCCGTTTTTCGCACGTGTGCAACGCGCTTCTGCCCGGAACGCCCGCATCCCGCCGCCTCCCGAAATGGTGAAACTCCCCGGCAATGGCCCTGCAGATTGGAGTCTTTGATCGATATCAAACCACGCCTCCACGGTTCTGAAAGAGTGGATTCCGATCAGAGATGAGGCTGCAAATGTCGGCTCTTCCGACGAAATTCCATCAAATCCGGCTTGAGCTCGCGCGCGAGCATGACCACCCCGAGGGCGGCCGAAGGATTGGCTACGCGTTGGTCGCTCCGCTGACCGACGAGGATCACAATCTGCATCCCTATCGCGTCGTCGCGGTCAGGCCTGCATGACAAGGCGCGGCTGGGGTTTCGTTCTGGTCGCCCTTGGAGTGAGCCTGCCGGCGTTGGCGAGCGCCGCATCAGACGACGATGAGGTCGCGCGCGGCCTTGCGCTCGTAGAAGAGAATTGCGCCCGCTGCCACGCGATCGGCGAAAGCGGCGAAAGCCCGTTTGAGCCGGCGCCGGCATTTCGGACGCTGCACGAGCGCTATCCGCTCGAGGACCTGGAAGAAGCGCTCGCCGAGGGCATCGTCAGCGGCCATCCGGCGATGCCGGAATTCACCTTCGACCCGGATCAGATCGACGACGTCATCGCCTACCTGAAGACGCTGCGCTGAACTCGACCGCGCCGCCGCTCCTCACGCCGCCGGCGAGAGCACGGCGGCCCCCGTCAGCTTGCCGGCGCGGAGCCGGGAGAGAGCCTCGTTCGCTTGGTCCAGCGGAAAGAGCTCGGTCCGCGTCTTGACCGGCACCTTCGGTGCCAGCGCCAGGAACTGCCGCGCATCGTCGCGCGTGAGATTGGCGACGGAGCGCACCACCCTCTCGCCCCAGAGCAGCGAATAGGGGAACTGCGGAATGTCGCTCATATGGATGCCGCCGCAGACGATCGTGCCACCCTTCGCCGTGACGGCGAGTGCCGCCGGGACGAGCGCGCCGACCGGCGCGAAGAGGACGGCCGCGTCGAGTTCGTGTGGCGGACGCTCGTCCGACCCGCCGGTCCAGACGGCGCCGAACTCCGCCGCGAAGTGCTGCGCCGCTGCGTCGCCGGGGCGCGTGAAGGCGTAGATCGACCGCCCTTCATGACGCGCCAGCTGCGCCACGATATGCGCGGCGGCGCCAAAGCCGTAGATCCCGAGATGCTCCGCCTCGCCCGCCATCCTGAGCGAGCGATAGCCGATCAGCCCGGCGCAAAGGAGCGGTGCGGCTTCGACATCGGAATAGAGGTCGGGCAGCGGAAAGGCATAATTCGCGTCGGCGACGACGTAGTCGGCATAGCCGCCGTCGCGGGTGTAGCCGGTGAATTCGGGCGCATCGCAGAGGTTCTCGCGATCCGTCAGGCAATAGCGGCAATGGCCGCAGGTGTGGCCGAGCCAGGGGACGCCGACGCGCTCCCCGACCGCGAAGCCGGAAACGCCCGCGCCGAGCGCCTCGATACGGCCGACGACTTCGTGCCCCGGCACGATCGGATAGGGGATATCGGGAAGCTCGTTGTCGACGACGTGAAGATCGGTGCGGCAGACACCGCAGGCTGCGACCCGTAACAGAACCTCTCCGGGTCCGGGGCGCGGCGTCTCGCGCTCGACGAGTTTGAGCGGCTGGCCGGCAGCCTCAAGTGCCATGGCCCGCATGGCCGGCGCTCAGTTCGACAACAGAATCGGGAAGGGAACCTCGTTCAGCATCTCGCGGGAAACGCCGCCGAGGATCAATTCGCGGAAGCGCGAATGGCCGTAGCAGCCCATCACCAGGAGGTCGCCGCCGATTTCTAGCATCTGCGCCTTGAACTCCTCCTTCACGTTGCGCTGCTTGCTGCGGAAGGTATCGCGTCTCCGCCCTGATGCCGTGGCGCGAGAGGGTCTGGGCGATATCGTCGGCAAGCGTGAACTGCCGCACCGGCTCATCCAGGAATCCCTGGATGGAGATCAGTCTGACCGTCTTCGCCTTGCCGAGCAACGGGATCGCGTCAAAGAGAGCGCGCGCCGCCTCGCGACCGCCGTCCCAGGCGACGACGACGGTCTCGCCAAGCGTCTTTCCCGACCATCCGCCGGGCACGGCGAGGACGGGCCGTCCCGACGCGAACACGATCTCTTCGATCTGGTGGCGGCCGACGGAGGCATCCGCCTCCACGCTTGGGCAGACGATCAGATCCGCGGCGCGCGCAATGGCGCCGGCATGCGGAGACACCATGTAGTCCGGCGCCTTCTCCGTCCGCCATTCACCAGGGATGTCGGCTGCCGTGCAGGCCTTGACGAAGGCCGCCTCAGCCGCCTTTCCCTCCGTCTCGGCGGCTTCCATCTGCGTCGTGATGAAGTCGGCGAGCGCCACGTCGGCACCAAGCCCGTAGGAGATCGTGATCGGGGAGACATAGAGCCCGATCAGCTTGCTGTGCTCCGCGAGCGGCAGCGCCGAATAGGCGGCGACCGCGCCGCCTACGCTCTGCGCCGTCGGGATGACCGTGAAGATTGTCCGCAAGGCGGCCACGCCGTGCTCCCATTTCTTCGGGTGGATTAGAAACGGCTTAAGCGGCCAGGCAGTCGTTCATCTCGTCGAGCACGCCGCGATTGCAGAGCATGATGTGCCGCGAGGCTGGAATCGAGATCACGCCGCTGCGCTCAAGCTGGGTCAGCGTCCGCGATACGGTCTCGATCGTCAGTCCGAGATAATCAGCGATATCCTGCCGCGACATCGGAAGCTCGATCGAACCGCTCGAGCGCTGGCGCTTCGCCATCTCGAGGAGGAACGCGGCGATCCGCTCCTGCGCATTCTTGCGGCCGAGCAGCAGCATGTGGCACTGCGCACGCTGAAGATGCCCAAGCGTCTGCGTCCAAAGCTCGCGCGCCAGCGTCTGGTCGCTCATCGCCTCGGCGAGAAACACGCTCCGCTTCAGAACCAGGATCTGCGATTGCCCGATCGACTCGGCGGAGAAGGCGTGCACGTCCTCCGCCTCCAGCCCGAAAATGTCGCCCGGCAGGTAGAAGGCGCCGATCTGGCGCCGACCGTCGCTCATCAGCTTGGAAAAGCGCACCGCGCCGCCGACGACCTTGTAGACATAGTCGGCCGCATCGTCCTCGGCGAAGACTTCTGCATCCCTCTCGAAGGTCATGCAGACAGCCCATCAGGTCGATCACGTCCGCCACGGAGCTTGCTCGCCGGGATGCGCGCAAACGCGCCGAGGCTCTTCGGCCCATCGCGGTCTCGCCCTTCCAATGCAGCATGGCTGGTCCTCCAAGTGATCCTTAACGATGAGGGGTAGCGAGGCGCGGTTGCCGCGGAAATTCGGGTATTCTGCTTACGTAGAATTACGGAGGAGGCCGGGGCCCCGCCTGCGGGCGGCTGCCGCCGGCAGCCCCGGAACAGGCGGAATCCCGCGCAGGACAGGCGTTGACGATGCTGCTATTCAGAGTCTGGAAATGACGATGCGGACGCGCCTCTTCCACGATCTTGGCCACCCGACGCCGGCCCATTTGATGGTGGTCGTCGGGGCGATCGTTGTCGCGCTCGTCTTGTCGCTTCTGCTCCACCCGCTCCTGCCGGATGGGTTTCTATTCCTATTCTTCGCCGCTGCGGTGCTTGCTGCCGCCACGAGCCGGCGGGTTGGCGGCCGGGCTTCTCGCCACATTGCTCGGCCTCGTTCTCGGCGCGCTGCTACTGCCGCAATCGCTGCAGTGATCCGGGCGGCATCTCGGGCTCGTCGCCTTCGCACTGATCGGGATCGGGACGGCGATATGCGGCGAGCGGTTTCTGCGCATTCGGGTGCGCTCCGCAGCAGCCGCCGACGAGCTGCATGAGCGCGAGGCGCACCTCCAGTCGATCCTCGACACAGTGCCGGACGCGATGATCGTCATCGACGAGCAGGGTGCAATCCAGTCTTTCAGCACGGCGGCGGAGCGGCTGTTCGGCCGCGCCGCGAAGGACGTTCTTGGCGCCAACATCAAGATGCTGATGCCCTCGCCCTACCGCGAGCAGCACGACAGCTATCTGCAACGTTATCGCATGACCGGCGAGCGACGGATCATCGGGATCGGTCGGGTCGTCGTGGGCGAGCGCAAGGACGGCTCGACGTTTCCGATGGAGCTCTCCGTTGGCGAGATGCGCTCTCGGCGACAAGCGCTACTTCACCGGCTTCATCCGCGACCTGACGGAGCGCCAGCAGACCGAGGCGCGGCTGCAGGAGCTGCAGACGGAGCTTGTGCACATTTCGCGCCTGACGGCGATGGGCGAGATGGCTTCGAGCCTCGCGCACGAGCTGAACCAGCCGCTCTCGGCGATCGCCAACTACCTGAAGGGCTCGAATCGGCTGCTCGGCGAAAAGTCGGATCCGGAATCGCTGCGGCTCAAGGATGCGCTCGACAAGGCCGGCGACCAGGCGGTCCGGGCCGGCGACATTATCCGCCGGCTGCGCGATTTCGTCTCTCGCGGCGAGACCGAGGCGCGGGTTGAAAGCCTGAGCAAACTGGTGGAGGAGGCGGGCGCGCTGGCGCTGGTTGGCGCGAAGCAGCAGGGCGTGCATGTCCGCTTCAAGATGGACCCGGGGGCCGACCAGGTGCTTGCCGACAAGGTGCAAATCCAGCAGGTGGTCCTGAACCTGATCCGCAACGCCGATCGAGGCCATGGCGGAAGCGGACTCACCGAGGCGCGACCTCGCTCGTCTCGACCGCGCCGGCTGGACGACGACATGGTGGAGATTTCCGTCGCCGATACCGGCCCGGGCATCTCGCCGGCGATCGCCGACGCAGCTGTTTCAGCCCTTCGTCACGACCAAGCAGCAGGGCATGGGCGTCGGGCTGTCCATCTCGCGCACCATCGTCGAAGCGCACGGCGGCCGCATCTGGGTCGAGTCGAATCCCGGCGGCGGCGCCGTCTTCCGCATCAGGCTTCGAGGAATCAGAAAGGAGGCGCTTGCAGATGCCGAGTGACGCCCTTGTCCACGTCGTAGACGATGACGAAGCGGCGCGCGAATTGCTTGCCTTCCTGCTCGACTCCGCCGGCATGGAAAACCGCGACTTATGCTTCGGCGGAGCTCTTCCTTGCCGTGCTCGATTCCGCCGAAGTCCGGCTGCATCATCACCGACGTTCGCATGCCGGGCATGAGCGGGCTCGACCTGCTGCGCCATCTTTCGGCGTCGGGAAATACGCTGCCGCTGATCATCATCACCGGGCACGGCGACGTGCCGCTTGCGGTGGAGGCGATGAAGCTCGGTGCGCTCGATTTCATCGAGAAGCCGTTCGATGACGAGGTGCTGCTTTCCTCCGTCCGTAGCGCGCTGGCGCATGCCGAGAACGGCGGTCAGAGCGAAGCCGCAACGGCGGAGGCCGTCTCCCGCATCGCCAAACTGTCGGGGCGCGAGCGCGATGTTCTGAGCGGGCTGGTAGCCGGAAAACCGAACAAAACCATTGCCTTCGACCTCGGAATCAGCCCGCGCACGGTCGAGGTCTACCGCGCCAGCCTGATGACCAAAATGCAGGCCGCGAGTCTCTCGCATCTGGTGCGGATGACGCTGCTCGCCTCCGGACTTAAGGGCTAACCTCCGTCTACGCCAGTTCCGGATTGCGCTACATCAAAGCCGTGGTGCGGCCTCGGGCGCATAGAAGCGGAAATCATGAGTTCCGCCAGCGCCATGGAGAAAACCTCTCCCCTCGATAGCCGTCCGGTCGTCGTGCTCCTCGACGATGACGCAGCGGTTTTGTCGTCGCTTAAATTCGCGCTGGAGATGGAGGGGATTTCGGTCGGCGCCTATCAGAACGCAGCAGACCTCCTGGTTTCGGTGGATCCGAAGAAGACCGGCTGCCTCGTTCTCGATTATCACCTCCCGGGCGCGAGCGGGCTCGACCTCCTGAAGACGTTGCGCAGCGTAGGGATCACCGCGCCGGCGATCCTCATCACCTCAAATCCAAGCCCGCTACTTCGTCATCACGTCGAGACGGAAGGTGCTTCGATTGTGGAAAAACCGCTTCTCGGCAACGGCCTGATCGAGGCGATCAGGCGCTCGCTCAATAGCTGGCACGACTGAAGCCTCGCAGCGCTTTGGGGTGGCCGCCCAAAGCGTGCGCGGCGAGGACGAGGCTTGGCTCTCAGACGAAAAAGTAGTCGCTGCTGTCGATCGTCACGGCATTGGCGATCGTGATGATGTCGTGCGAGCCGCCGCCATAGGCGATGTCGAGGTGCATGGCGTCGCTCTGCGTGAGGGTGGCGCCGTCGCCGTAGCCGAGGAACTCGAGCTGGTCGTGCTCGATGTCGCTATGCGCGTTGAAATCGAGCACGGTGTCGCCGTTCGCCTCGCCCGGCTGGAACACGAACGTGTCGTCGCCGAATCCGCCCGCAAGCACGTCGGTCGAACCTCGACCGTTCAGCGTGTCATTGCCGCCATAGCCGTTAAGGAGGTCGTGGTTGGCGCCGCCGACCAGGATGTCGTCGCTGGCGGTCGTGTTGAAATTGGCGTCGAAGGGGGTCGGGAACCAGGTGGTCGTGTCGTAGAGGGCGATGAGCCCGGGATCGTTCGGCGCCGTGCCGGAGACGCTTGTCCAGTTCCAGTTGGAATCGAATTGAATGGTGGCACTCGACCACGCATAGGCGTCGTTGACGTCATAGAGCGTCAGCCAATGCGTGCCGTCGTCGTTTGTGCCCGCGTCGGATGTCAGGTGGTTGCCCGCATCGTAGTTTTCCGAGTGCCAGGTCCAGAGCTCCGTATCGGCTGGATCGAAGAAGGTCTGCCAATGGCCGCCGTTGTCGTTGCTGGTGACCTGCGTGGCGAGACTGCCGGACGTGTCGAAGGTCCAGGTCTGCTGGTCCCAGGGCTTGGAGCCGCCGTCCTCCAGCGTCTCATTCAGCCCGGCATAGGCGTTGGAAGTGATGATGGGCGTGAATATGCCGTCGGAGAATTGGAACTGCTCGATGCTTGTCAGCGTATCCGTTCCGTCCGGCGTGCCGTCGCGGTGATCGTCGAGCGCAAAGGTCTGCAGCGTCGAATTGTAGAGCGTCCCGTAATCGCTGTGATCGCCCCTGAACCATGCCGTGTCGGTGCCGCCGCCGCCGGAAATCGAATCATCGCCGCCGCCGCCGAAGAGTACGTTGTCCGCTCCGTTTCCGATGAGCGTGTCATCGCCGATACCGGCGTAGGCGTTCTCGATCGTCGTGCCGAGGTCGATGGTCAGCGGCTTGCCGGCAATCGTGCTCGTCGTGCCGGCAACCAGGTCGATGATTGAATTGGTCGTGACCGCGGCGGCGTTCAGCGTGTCGATGCCGCCGCTGTCGCCGAGCGCCGTCGCGTGGCCGAAGCTGCCGGCATAGGTGCTGTATTCGTCGGTGTAGACGTAGGTGTCGTTCCCGTCCGCATAGGCCCCGGTGAGCATCAATGTGAGGCCCGAGATCGTGCCGGTATCGCCCGGGTAATGGTCGGAGACATTGACCGTCCAGGTGCCGACGCCGTCCTCGCCACGAAAGGCGTTGCTGGTGAAGATCCAGTCGCCGAGGTCGGTTGAAAGGCCGTAGGTGGAGCTGCCGAAGGCGGTTCCGATGCGGTCGAGCAGCGTGCTCACCGTTCCGTCCGGTGAGGTGAGGGTAACGATGAGGTCGCCGACCCAGCTGTGTGCTACCGACCAATCGATCTCAAGCGCCACTCTCTCAAGGTCATAGGCGACGCTGTTCAAGAAGGTGAAATTGACGCCGGCCGCGTTGTTGTCGGGCACCGCGGCGCCGGCCGAGACGATGTCAGTGCTGTGATAGTCGGAAGTCGAGGCGTGCTGGTCCGTCCAGGTCTCGGCAAGCCGAACAGCTGCGGTCGCATCGACCAGCCCGAACCCATAATCGTTGCTGAAATGCAGCCCGCCGCCGTTCCAGGTGTCGGCGCCGTTGAAATTCCAGTCGTAAAGTTCCCAGTCCGTGTGCGTTGAGCCGATAGTGGTGCCGACATGGCGGGCGCTATAGGCAAGGATGTCCTGCACATCGCGCCAGCCGAGATTCGGATTGGCTTCGAGCATCAACGCGACGACACCGGCGACGATCGGCGAGGCCGCCGAAGTGCCGTCCATCACGCCGTCATAGTCGGGCGTCGAGTTGTCGGTGGTGTAGCTGTCGGACCCGGAATTGAAGCCATACGAGCCGAGGAGATCGGTGCTCCACACGCCCGGTGTGTCGACACCGCCTCCGGGTGCTGAAACGAGGAGCGCGGCGCCCGGCGTGCTGTACTGCGTGATGAAGCCGGTGTTGTCGATCGCGGCAACCGCGATCAGGAACGGCGAGTTGGTGAAGTTCGAATCGTTGGTGTCGCGCGCCACCCCGGAGTTGAACGAGCTGGTGCGGTCGTTGCCGGCGGAATGCACGACGATGGTACCAAGCCCGCCGCGGCCGTATTCGACCGCCTCCCCAAACGCCGCGAAGAACGACGCCAGATAGGAATTGCTCGAGAGGATGTTGTCGGCGAAGGGTACCGTGAAGCCCCAGCTATGGTTGACGACGTCGAAGTTCGACATCTGATGAAAGGCCTGGAGCTGCTGGCTGTCGGAGAGGACGAAGATGCTGACGCCCGTCAACGAGGCGTCGAACGCCACGCCGACAGTGCCAGTGCCGTCATTTTCCGCGGCGATCAGCCCGGCGACGTTGGTGCCGTGCGCATTGCCGGAGCTGGTCAGGACCGGGTAGGGGTCGTGCGGCGCGCCGTCGATGATCACCGACAGGCTGGCGTCATAGTTCCCGTCGAGATCGTGATGGTCGTACTGGATGCCGCTGTCATAGACGCCGACATGCACTCCGGCGCCTGTGTACTCGTCCCAGATCCGCACCACGTCGATGTCGATGCCGGCGGTCCCGCCGAACTGGCCTGTGTTCAACAAGTGCCATTGATCGGCGAAGAGGCTGTCGCTCGGCGTGAAGTTTGGCTGAGGGGTAGCTCCGGTGTCGGCGCTGCCGGCGCCGGAAAGCGAAGTGAGCTGAAGCGCGTGCGGGTCGCTCGCTTCGGTCACGGCTGTTTTCGCAGCCACTTTGTCCGGGAGCGCGACCCCGAGGGCGAAGCTCGCGAGCACGGTCAGGCTTACAGGAGCGCCGTTCGCTGCCGCAGAGGCGCCGCCATTCTGCGGCGCGGCCGCGCCGGCCGGAAAGGCTGCCGTTGCAAAAGCTCTTGGCGAGCCCGCGCGGGACGCATTGCCGGCGCTTTCCGGCGTGGTCACCGGAGCGGCGTCGGACGAAGGCTTGCTCCCGGACATCCTTCTCTCGGCCTTTTCCTCTTCGCTAAGCGCTCTTTGTCTTGCGCCGCATGTCTTCAATGCGCGCCCTCTGACTCACGTCACTCCAAAACCCGTGTCACCGCAAACGCCTGTCCCTGCTGACACATCGACAAGCGTACCGTGTGCCCGAGAACATGCAGCGACGCGCCGACCGGCGCGTCCAGCTTGCCGATACGCTCCAGGGCGAAGACGCGCCCATCGTCCAACTGGATCAGCGGACATTCTACGCCGCCGGCGATGATGGTTCCGTGGAGCCTCGACATCGCCCACAGAATTCTCGTCCGCGAAGATGAGAGATTTCTGGTTCGCCGAGGCTCCCTGGAGAAGGCCGGCCAACGCCAATCCGGCTGCAAGCATCGGCGGCCGGCGTGCGCGCAGAAAGGCACTGAGTAGCGAGCGGTTCGTTGCAATGCGATATCGATCCATGATCGCGGGCGAATGCGGAACCAGCATTGGCGACCCTCCGGGCGCGTCAATCGTTATCGGCCCGAAGCGTTAGCCGATCGTGACCGCCGTGAAAACAAATCGCCGGCGTCGGGTCTTCGCCCGATCCGAGGCCCGTCGGTACCCCACATCTAACGAGGCTGCATCGAACGAAAATAGTCGACCGTCTGCGCGAGGCCACGGTCGAAGTCGACCGTTGGAGCCCATCCGAGCTTGCTGCGCGCGAGCGCGATGTCGGGCTGACGCTGCTTCGGATCGTCGGAGGGAAGCGGCTTGAAGACAACGCCGGCATCCGATTCGACCGCCGCCAGCACCCTTTCAGCCAGCGCCTTGATCGTGAGCTCGCTTGGATTGCCGAGGTTGATCGGCCCGGTGAGCTCCGCTTCGCTTTGCATCAGTCGGACCAGCCCGTCGATCAGATCCGAGACGAAGCAGAAGGAGCGCGTCTGGCTGCCGTCTCCAAAGATCGTGATCGGTTGGCCGCCGAGGGCCTGCACGATGAAGTTTGAGACCACCCGGCCGTCCGCCGGATGCATGCGCGGCCCGTAGGTGTTGAAGATGCGGGCCACCTTGATCTCGACCCCATGCTGCCGATGGTAGTCGAAGAACAGAGTCTCGGCGCAGCGCTTGCCTTCGTCGTAGCAGGCCCGGAGCCCGATCGGGTTGACGTGTCCCCAATAGTCCTCGCGCTGCGGATGCGCTTCGGGATCGCCATAGACCTCGCTTGTTGACGCCTGCAGAATCCGGCACTTCAGGCGCTTCGCGAGCCCCAGCATGTTGATTGCGCCGTGCACCGAGGTCTTCGTCGTCTGCACGGGGTCGTGCTGGTAGTGGATCGGCGCCGCCGGACAGGCGAGGTTGTAGATCTCGTCCACTTCGACAAAGAGCGGGAACGTCACGTCGTGACGGATCAGCTCAAAGCGCGGGTTCCGCTGCAGGTGCTCGATGTTCTCCTTGGTGCCGGTGAAGAAGTTGTCGACGCAGATGACTTCATGTCCCTCGGCAATCAGCCGGTCGACGAGGTGCGAGCCGAGAAAGCCGGCGCCGCCGGTCACAAGAATGCGTTTTCTGCTCCCATAGACCCGTGCCATTCCCGCGTTCTCCTAGGAGCTGCCCGCCTTCGCGCCATGCATGAGCCGGCACATCTCGAATGCGGCTGAAAGCCGCTTGTCTCGCCTGATATCCTGAGATGTGGCGCGGCGCCCCTGCATCACACGATCGTGCGCATCTTCTTGCTGAGGACACGCTCGCAGAAAAGCGCCAGCAACAGGCACCCTACCGCCCACCCGACCAGATAAGGCAGGTCGAGCAGATGGCTTTCATAGTGCTCATAGAAGCCTTCGCGAAACCAGGTGACTCCGTGAAGCACCGGGTTCCAGTCGACGACGTTGCGCGCGACGGGAGGCAGATCGTCGGGCGCGTAGAACGTCCCGGACGTGAAGTAGAGGACACGCAGCGGAAACCTGAGCAGCGTCGCGAGCGAAGGGAAGAAGACCGAGAAGATTCCGACGCATGTGCCGACGCCGAAGGCGATGGCGAAGAGCGCCAGCGTCGCGCCCAGCATGACAAGGATATTCCTTGGAACGACACCGAAGCCGAACAGGATCGGCACCCCGAGGAGAATGAGCATGACAACGATCCACGTCGCAAGCTCAAGAATGGCGCGCCCGAGGAACACGTCGAGGATCTTGACCGGGGGATAAGAGAGCAGTGCCTGGTTCGACTTGATAGCCTCCATCGGTCCGGTCCATGACGCCGGAGAACCCGAAATAAGTGCCGAAGCCGGTCGCAAGGAAGAGATAGAGGCTGTCGCCGATCGCCACATCCCGCGTCAGGGTCATGAAGATGATGTAGAACATCCCGATGTTGAGCACCGGCTCGATGAGCGCCCAGGTGTAGCTCATCTTCTGGCGGTCGTAGCGCGTCTGCGCTTCGCGCAGCATGAGCGCAAGCAGTACGCGCAACTGGACTTTGAGACCGCGGCGGAAGTCGTTCGGTCGAAGGCTGATGCTACGCTGCATGGCGGCTCCCGGCGAAAACCGGCCTCGCTATATCGCAAATCCTGCAATTTGCGAACCTTGAAGCCGGCGCCATGCGGTGGGAGGCGGCCTCCCGGCGATCGCCTTCAGTCCACCGCATCGATCAGGACTTTCAGGTAGTCGCCGTAGCGCGTGTTCCTGAGCCCGGCGGCGAGCGACTTGAGCTGCTTCAGGTCGATCCAGCCCAGGCCGTAGGCGATCTCCTCTAGGCAGGCGATCGGCAGTGCCTGGCGGTTCTGGATGGTGCGGACGAACTCCGCCGCCTCGAGCAGGCTGTCCGAGGTTCCCGTGTCGAGCCAGGCAAAGCCGCGCCCGAGCCGCTCGACGTGCAACTCGCCCCATTCGAGATAGGCGCGGTTGACGTCGGTGATCTCAAGCTCGCCGCGCTCCGACGGCTTCAGCGCCGCCGCGATGTCGAGCACGCGGTTGTCATAGACATAGAGGCCGGTCACCGCCCAGCGGCTCTCCGGCGTCTGCGGCTTCTCCTCGATCGATTCGGGCCGCCCCGCAGCGTTGAAACTCACGATGCCGTAACGCTGCGGCTCCCTGACTTCGTAGGCGAAGACGGTGGCGCCGGTCTTCTCCGCCGTCGCCTGCTGCAAGAGGTCAGGCAACGTGTGGCCGAAGAAGATGTTGTCGCCGAGGACAAGCGTGACGTGGTCGCCGCCGACGAAATCGCGGCCGAGGACGAAGGCCTGGGCCAGCCCCTCCGGCGCCGGTTGCTGGACATAGTCGATGCGCATTCCAAGCTGCGACCCATTGCCGAAGAGCTCACGATAAAGCGGCGCGTCGTGCGGCGTGGTGATGAGCAGGATCTCGCGGATGCCGGCGAGCATCAGGACCGACATCGGGTAATAGATCATCGGCTTGTCATAGATGGGCAGGAGCTGCTTGTTGACGGCGCGGGTCATTGGATAGAGCCGCGTTCCGCTGCCGCCTGCGAGCACGATCCCCTTCATGCTCGGTTCTCCGCCCGGTTCGCGGCGAGCGCCTCGTCGAGTACTGCGGGAAGCGCGCATCGATAGCCCTTGAGGCGCGCGCCGAAGTCGCGCGCAAAGCGCTGGCTCGACAGCCGGCTGTTTCGAGGCCGCGCCGCCTCAGTCGGATAATCCGCCGTCGCGATCGGCACGTTCGCCGGCCGCTTCAGCCCGCGCGCGGCAAGCGTCTCGAAGATCGCCTCGGCAAAGCCATGCCAGGTCGCCTCCATGCCGCCGGCGAGGTGGTAGGTTCCCGACGGCGCTTCGCCGCTGACGAGAGCGGGCATGATGCCGGCGACGGTGTCCGCGAGATCGCCCGCCGCCGTCGGACAGCCCCACTGATCGCTGACGACACGGACCTCGTCCCGGCTCTTCGCCGCCCGCAGCATGGATGTGAGAAAATTGCTGCCATGCGCACTGTAGACCCATGACGTGCGCAGGATCAGGTGCCGCGGATTGGCGGTGCGTATCGCGTTCTCGCCGGCGAGCTTCGAGCGTCCGTAGGCATTGATCGGACGGACTGGGTCGGTCTCCTCGTAGGGGCCGTCCTTCGTGCCGTCGAAGACATAGTCCGTCGAGAAGTAGACGACCGGGATTGAGCGCTCGGCGGCGGCGCCGGCGATCGCCGCCGGGCCGTGGGCATTCACGGCCATTGCGCTCGCCTCGTCGCTCTCCGCGCCATCGACCCTGGTATAGGCGGCGGCGATAATGATCGCGTCCGGTGCCTTAGCGTCGACGATGCCGGCAAGCGCCTCAACCTCGGACAGATCGGCCGCCTGGCGGTCGAGATGTGTCAATGTCGTCCCTTCGGCCCATTTGCTCCGTGCGAGCTCACGCGCCACCTGGCCGGTTGAACCAAAGACAAGGACGTGCATCGCCTCACACTCGCGCTGGTGGCGAAGTCTTAAGAACACCGGGCCGCAGCTGCAACAGCGTTGAGATGGGAAGTGTTCTCAACGGGTTGGCATCGCCCGGGTTTCCTCACGGGAGATCAGAAGATCCCCGGCGTTTGCCTTTCCTACTAGAGGGGGGGTGAGGATCGCCCCCGTCCCCGAGTTCGATCCGACCACTGCGCCCTCGAGGTGGGGCCTCCGCAAAGAAAAGTCAAAAACAATCCCCGCACAGTAGTGTGGGTGCCACTACAGGCGACAGTACGGCCTATTTGGCCATGCCGGCGAAGCGGGCACGGCGGGGTTGGTGTTGAGCGCGCCGCTGACCGCCGCATCGATGGAGCGGGATAACACCTGTTTGGGACAGCGACTTAGAGTTCAGAGGCACCTTGCTACGGCGAGGGCTCACATGGAGAGGACCGAGCTTGCACGGCTCTTAAGTTTGACCTCCTATCTTAAGTCGAAATTGGGTTCGTTCTGCCAAAATTGCCCTGATCAGGTGCTGTGACCCCAGCGTTTTCCTCCATCTGAGGCTAGAGTCCGGACCGAAGGAAGGACCGGACCATGCAGCGATCGAGGTTCACAGAGGAGCAGATCACAGCCGTTTTGCGGGAGCAGGAAGCGGGCGTGGCGACGGCGGATGTCTGCCGGAAGCACGGATCAGCAGCGCCAACGACGCCCGCACTCGTCGCTCGGTTACCTGACGCCTGCGGCCTACGCCGCCACCTTCACCGCAACAGACGATCGGCTGCGCAACCCCGACCAGCTCCGCCGATCGCCTGTTGCTCCCTCGGCGCAACCGCGCCAATCTCAGCAAAGAACTCTCGCGTCAGCCGGATGACAAACGGGGATCACAGCACAGGATGGAAAAATTCTGCGTAAGTATTGTTCTATCCGATAAAGTATATTTCCGCTTGAAGGTCCGAACAAAGCGACGATGACTTAACTACAGTTCTACAAAAACCTCACTCATCAACAGATAACTTCTTCTGTGATCTTGCGTTTACCACACAAATCGCGGATTGCGAACTTCCGCCTGGAAAGCGCGCGGCGCTCGTAGCGGTCGAACGAGATAAGCATGCGAAACATACTTGGAAAACCCAAATCCTCTCGGTCAGTTACGAAGGGTCGCCCCCGAGGGAGGCCACGAGCTTTTTCGGCTGCCTCTTCCTCCAAGCGGACATCAGAATCCGTAGCCAATTTGATGTAGCTGGCTCGTAGGTGCCTGATATGAATTCAGCTCGAGCGTTGCCTCCGCGACTGCTCTGGCGGTATCCAGAATATGAGGCTGACTGTCGGCCCCAACCAACAGGTTCGCAAGGCGTTCGACATTCGAATTGTCCGCTTGCGAATGGGAGCTGCTGGAGAGGCCGTGCTTCAACGCGTTCCGACTCGAACGCGCTCTGCCGCGAGCGGAACGTGGACCGGTGCTTTTTGCGGCGTTTAGACGATTAACTTCCACCTGCTTTTCGCTGGTCAATCTTTCTGTCTCCGTCCCCACGCGGTTTACCTGGATCAAGCTCCAATAGGTTCTCACTCGCCCGCCGGAACACCGCGGCGCGGTGCGACTTGTAGCGCTCTATCTCTCGGATGACAGTATCCCGCCGTCGATCGGCGGCAGCTATCATGCGTTCGATGTCTTGCAGCACAGGCAGTTCGTTGGCGAAGGCCAACGCATCGACGACGCTCTCATCAAATCCGTAGCGAGTCAGGAAATCAGCGAATTTCCTCTGACCAGCCGCACCCTCCTGCAGGACCTCGGCCACGAGCTCCCACGGAGAAGAAGATTCGTCGTAGTCGTAGTCATAACTTTCGACGATCTGCTCCATGGCTTTCTTGCGGGCAAGCTCTAGTAACTTGACACGATATTTCCGTGCGCGTCTCGATTCCCAAGCGCAATCCACGAGGTCTTTGAGATACAGCCACTCGATCATATCGGCTGGCTGGACAGCATCAGCAGCGCGGCCGAATAGAGCCTTGTAAACAGCCAGGTCCTCCCCGCGGGCTAGCGGTGGATCGCCAAGGATTTCCGCGAGCTCAGATGGGAGGGTTGTCGGACGATCAGCCGATGAAACCTGACGGCGTCTCTTCATGATCGTCTGCTTCGTCCTGCGCCTGGCGTGTGCGTCGGGCCCCGCTCCTTGTGGGATTGCGCCTGCCAGAGGCGCACTCCCGGGCCTTCGTCTGGCGAACCGATAAATTCTACGCCCGCGCCCTCAAACGCTCGCTGAAGTTCAGAGAGTGTCTGCGATCGGCTCGGAGGAATACCCTCCGCCCGCTCAAGCCGCTCGATGGTCCTGCGACTGATCCCAAGCGTCCGAGCCGCATCCTCTGCGGACCACCGAAGGAGCGCCCTGGCCGCGATCTCCACGACGACGTCAGAGCCGTCGCCGATCCCCAAGGTCGCGGCCGCCAATACCTGGCAAGCCGTCTCGCAACACTCGCAGGCACCCGCCTTGCTGGCTTCGTTCTCACCCGCCAAGCGCCGAATGGGAAATGGGGCGCGGCGACCTATGCATTGTTGCCGAGCAAGCGCGAGTGGCCTGCATAGCGCGTAGGGGGCATAGGGGGCGTAGGGGATAGGGGGGCGTCAGAATCCTTGGATGCAGCGACAAAATGCGCGCCAAACCCGAGCTTGACGACGTCGAACGTCTGCAGCGCACCGTAAGAACTGGCGGTTTGTTCGCGGATCGGGCGGCCGGTTATGGTGTGTCCTCGCCTTCGTTCGCCGCCGCATTGAGGCCGGCTTCGGCGGTCACTGCATAGTCGCTGTGGCTGCGGGTGAGACGGCTATGCATCGGGCCGGAGCTTGCCGAGCGCATCACAGTCACAGCATGGCCGCTCTGAGCTTTAGATGCGCATTGTTGCTCTGGGCTCTCCTTGTCCGCTGACAGTGTTGCTCGGCGTTGTAGCCGCATCTTCGAGGTGCCCGCCAGATTGCCCCGCATCGCCCGTCCCTCCGAATCGCAATGATCGGAGTGAATTAGACAACCGTGTCTCCAGCCACTTCTTCAACAGCCTGCCAGATCAGCGACGGTGCTCTTCAGCCACCATTGTCGATACAACCTGGTGCATCTTGGAGTGGGCCCGCCAACCAAGCACCTCCCTGGCAAGGGATGGATCTGCGTGGCTTTCCAAAATATCCGTAGTTCGAAAGAGCACCGGGTCAATATCTACGTGCTCACGCCAGTCGAGTCCAACTGCCTCAAAGGCTGCCGATGTAAATTCGGAAAGAGTGTGACTCTCCCCCGTCGCGATGACGAAGTCCTTTGGCTCTGACATCTGCAACATTCTCCACATTGCTTCCACGTACTCGGGAGCCCATCCCCAGTCGCGCACGACCTTCAGGTTCCCCAATGAAAGGCGTTCTTTCGAACCTCTGGCGATTCGACACGCTGCCTGTACTACCTTGCGAGTTACAAAGCGTGGAGGGCGCAGCGCCGACTCGTGATTAAAGAGAATGCCGGAACAACCGTAGATGCCATAAGCTTCTCTGTAGTTGGCCACTCCCCAAAAGGCTGCAGCTTTAGCAACTCCATACGGGCTTTTCGGCCGGAAAGGAGTCTTCTCAACTGCAGGAGCGAGGCGGCTGCTTTCTCCGAAGCATTCGCCCGATGCCGCGTTGTATAGGCGCAATCGAAGGTTTGTAGTTCGTGTAACCTCTAGCAGAGTAAAAGTCCCATTTGCAATGCTATTTATAGTTTCGATAGGTTGCTCAAATGAGAGAGAAACGGAGCTTTGACCACTCAAGTTATAAACTTCTTCAGGAGAGAAAACTGTCAAAACGTCGAGAACGCTACGAAAGTCTGAAAGATTCTAAGGAGACTACCTTCACGTGGTCTCTAATTCCGAGTAGCCTTAGGTTATCAAATGGGTCGAGTTCCGCGTCGCGCGACGTTCCAACGACCTCGTAGCCATTCCTTACTAGTGGATCGAATCTAACACTTGGTGCCCGCGCCTGACGGCGGCGATGATTTTGTCGGGATCGGCGGTCCAGACGAAGGGCTTCGGCTTCAGTGTTGTGCTCGCTCGACGAAGCGGTTGATGGCGGCCTGAAGATCGACGATGGAGCGGAAGACGCCGCGCTTCAGCCGGCGCTTGGTGAGCTTGGCGAAGAAGCCTTCGACGGCGTTGAGCCAGGAGCACGAGGTCGGCATGAAGTGGAAGGTGAAGCGCGGATGGCGGTCGAGCCAGGCGCGCACCTTCGGGTGCTTGTGGGCGGCGTAGTTGTCGAGGATGACGTGGACGAGCTTGCCGACCGGGACCGTCCGCCTCGATGGCGTTGAGGAAGCGGATGAACTCCTGATGGCGATGGCGCTGCATGTTGCGGCCGATGACGGTGCCGTCGAGCACGTTGAGGGCGGCGAAGAGCGTGGTGGTGCCGTGCCGCTTGTAGTCGTGGGTCATGGTGCCGGCGCGGCCCTTCTTCATCGGCAGGCCGGGCTGGGTGCGGTCGAGCGCCTGGATCTGGCTCTTCTCGTCGACCGAGAGCACGATGGCGTGCGCCGGCGGGTCGACGTAGAGGCCGACGACGTCGCTGCAGCTTGTCGACGAACTCGCGGATCGTTCGAGAGCTTGAACTGCCGGACCCGGTGCGGCTGCAGGCCATGGGCGCGCCAGATGCGCTGCACCGAGCTGACGCTGATGCCGGCCGTCTTCGCCATCCTGGCGGCGGTCCAATGGGTCGTCTCCGCCGGCGGATCGGTCAGCGTCAGCGCCACCACGCGCTCGGCCACCGCGGGCGCCGAGCGGCGGGATGCGCGAGGGCCGCGTCTTGTCGCGCAGAAGGCCGTCGACGCCTCCGTGCATGAAGCGCTCCTGCCAGCGCCAGACGCAGGTCTTCGACTTGCCGGTCCGCCGCATGATCTCGTTGCGTGCCGAGCCCGTCGGCGGTCAACAGCACGATCTCGGCCCGCCACACATGCTTCTGTGCCGCGTTGCGATCCCCGACCAGCGCTCGAAGGCGACGCCGATCGGAGGCCGAGACGCGAATGGAGATTCCGCTGCGCATGCGCCAAATTCGCACGCGCCACGCCACACGGGAATCCCACAAGGATTCAAATGTCAGATTTCATCCACTAGGAGGGCGGCAAGCAGGCTGCCGTCCTGCCCCAATTCCACAGATAAGCGCGCGCTTCGTCATTTCTTGGAGACGTTTCACAATGCTATTATTGCACGCGGGACCCTCCGCAGTGTCAAAATTTCATATTGCCTATTGCCCATGCTGATCCCCCAAGGTAGTGGCCGTCAATACTTGGCAAGCCGTCTCGTAACTCTCGCCGGCATCCCGCCTTACCGGCTTCGTCCTCACCCGGCAATCACCCGCCGAAAAGTGGGCGCGGCGACCTATGCGCTACTGCGAGCAAGCGCAAACGATGGGCGTAAGGGGTGGGGATAGGGGGCATGGGAGCATAGGGGCGTAGGGGCGTAGGGGCGTAGGGGCGTTGGGTGACGGCGGTCTTCGGACACAAGTGAAGGGCGCGCACGCCCATCGAGAACTTGCGAAGTGGCTTCCTGACCAGCCAAACCGCGCAAGCAGTCGACGGTTCGCTTCAAGACCCTCAGCCTGTTGGCGCGTGGTTATTGGACGGCCTTGCTGTGTCGCCGAGTAGCGCCGAAGGATTTCAGGCGGACCACGGCCGCCTCACGCGCGGAGCCGTCGCCAACTTGCCAGCCACAGAATCAAGCGAGAGGTTCGGGCTGTAGAAAGGGTCATAGTTCAACTGGTCGCGCCATCGCTGCACCATATAGGCGCATTCGGCTTTGAATCGCTCCTGCTTCCCCAGTGCAAGATCCGAGCCGCGTGATGCCGATTCGTGATGCACGAGTTTCGCGAAGGGCGTCCAGACGATCCGGTATCCGCGCTCGCGCAGCCTGAGGCAGAGATCGACGTCGTTGAAGGCGACCGGGAGGTTCTGCTGGTCAAAGCCACCGATCTCCTCAAACACGCGGCGCTTGATCGCGAGGCATGCACCCGTGACCGCCGACACGTCGCGTGCGAGGAACAGCTCACCCAGCGGGCTGCCCGGATGATTCCCTAGCGCTCCGGCGAAACAGTGCCCGGCAACTCCTCCCATCCCGAGCACGACGCCGGCGTGCTGGATGCGGCCGTCGGGATAAAAGAGCTTGGCGCCGACGGCGCCGACACCCGGCTGCAGCACGCGCGACAACATCTCCTCCAGCCACTCGGGGTCGGTGATCTCAACGTCGTTGTTGAGGAGCACGAGCACCTCGCCGTCTGACGCCGCTGCTGCCGCGTTGTTGATGGCGGAGAAGTTGAAAGGCCCGGGGACGCGGAGCACCTTGACCCGCGGGTCGCCCGCCAGCTCGGAGAGGAGCGCCAGGGCGTCGGCCTCGTCGCTGTCATTGTCGGCGACGATGAGCTCAAGCGACGGATAGCGCGTCTCCTGCAGGACCCCGCTCGTCGCGCGCCTGAGCAGCGCCGCGCGGTTGCGCGTCGGCATGATGATGGAGACCTTGGGCGCCGGATCGGGGAGGCGATAGCGAATGCGCTGCCAGGTCGTACCGAAGGCCGGGACCACGTCGGCGGCGACGCCCGCCGCCGAAAGATGCTCCTCGACTGCGCGCCGGGCAGCGGCAATGCAGCGATCGAGCTCTGCGCTTGAGAAACTGCTACCGTCGGCCGTCTGCCGCCAGTGATAGAGGATTGCCGGGATGTGGCGGATGCGCGAAGCCTCGCTGGCCGCCGCCGTGCGCAGCGCCAGGTCGTAGTCCTGGCTGCCCTCGAAGCCGACGCGCATGGCGCCGAGCCGCTCCACCAGCGCCCGCCGATAGACGCCGAGATGGCTGATCGTGTTCTGTCCAAGCAGGCGTTCGGGGCTGAAGTCGGTCTTGAAATGCGGCCCCGTCCGCCACCCGTCCTCGTCGATATGGTCGGAGTCGGAATAGAGGATGTCCGCGTCGGGATGGGCGACGATCTCCTCCGCCACCCAGTAGAGAGCATGCGGGGGGATCAGGTCGTCGTGGTCGAGGAAGGCGACGAAGGGCCCTTCGGCCAGCGTCAGCGCGCTGTTCGTTGCGCGCGCAATGTGGCCGTTCTCGCTGCGCCAAATGATCTTGATGCGCTTGTCCGCCGCGGAATGGCGATCAAGCACCGCACGCACCTCAGGATCGATCGAGGCGTCGTCGGCGATGCAAAGCTCCCAATGCGGATAGACCTGCCGCCGTACCGACCAGATGGCCGCGTCGAAAAAGCGCGGCGCTGGGTTGTAGACCGGCATCACAACCGATATCAGCGGCCACTCACCGCGCGCCGCAAGCTTCGCTTGGATGCACGCCCGCCTGTGATTTGTGAGCCTGTCGTGGCGGCGGGTCCACTTCAAATAGCGCAGCTCGTTCTCGAAGTGATGGCGGAAGTAGAGCAAGAGTCCGCCGTACTGCCGCGCAGCCCGCACGAAACGCTTGGCCAGGCGGAGGGGATTGGCGGCCAGCAACAGGTCTATGCGCAACGCAAATCGCGCGCGGCACCGCCAGCGCGCTCCCGCCCTGCGTAGCCGAACGGAGTGAAGCCCAACCATCACATCGCCTCAGGGCCTACCTCCCCGTTGAGCAGTCGGCTCACGGTTACATTAGACGCTTTAACTTCGTCGAAGAACAGCAATCCCTCGCTTTGACCCAAGGGAGGCGTGTTCTCCCGTGTTACCCCCCCCCGGGGGCCATAAAGGAAGTCAGTGTCCCGTCGCGGCTGTCACCACAGCCGGATTGACCGCCGGGACGATGCATACGGCATCGCCGACTATCGCCGTATCCGCCCAACGCCCGCCAGGATCATAGCCTGAGTGACTTCGCGTATTCGAGTGCGCACACAAGATTTGGGCTGACGTTTTTCTCCGTGTTCCCTCCGCCGACCGAGAACACGAAGACAGCATCGCTAGGCTTGACCCTTCAGCCATTCCACGAAGACCGTTCCCACCCCTCGTCGTTCGTGCGCGCCGGCAGCTCGGAGACGTTGTCGGTGGGCGCATAGGCTCCGATCGCCGCGATTGGGGAAGTCGTTCACCGCATGTGAACGTCTGTTCGGTTGGAAGGCAACCACCCTGCGCTCGGACGAGCGCGGAAAAGCTCCGCTCACGTAAAGCCCCGCTACCGCACGCATGATGGCGCCCGTGGACCGGGCACTCCGCTCGGCAACAAGCTCAAACGCTTCCGCCACATCGCACCCCCCTACGACAAGATCGACCGCAACTTCCTCGTCGCGGCAACGCGCCTATGGATGCCCCTTGAGTGCACCACCTAGCCTAGCGCCTAAAGCCAACGGTTGCGTCAGCTACGCGATGAGCCGCTACGCGAATGCCTGGACGACGCCGCAACGGAGGTTCTTTTTCGCCGCGGAAGAGAGAGCGAACTGCCCGAATGACCTATCGCATGCGAATCCAAGTCATAGCCGCCCACTAGAAGGAGCAGTTCTACGAATACCGCCCGTCGGCTCGGAACCTCGGCTCAGTTGAGTTCGAAGGGCAGGCCGAATTGTCTCAGCGTTTCCGTCAAACCGACAGTAGGCCATTTACGGAGAAAGGACCACACGATAATCAATGAGAAAAAGTTGAGGATGCCGCGGCCCTGCTCTTTGCCAGACCACATTGTCGTGAAGCGTGATGGAACAGGAACACCCAGCGGGTACGCCGCGGTCACGAGCGGAAATGATCAGCAACCAATTCGAGTCGGACTACGACCTCGTTGCCGCGCAATCGGGACTGCCGCTCGATCAAATCGACTCCGTTGTGCGATCTCGCGTGTTTGATCCGGCCTTCTATCTGGCCGCGTACCCAGATATCGCAAAGGCGGGCATCGATCCGCTTGTCCATTACCTGATAAGCGGTCGTCTTGAGAGACGGAAGGCGTCTGCGACGTTCGATCCTCAGGCGTACTTTGACGCCAATCCCGAGGTTGCGGCGTCGGGAATGGAGCCGTTTCTGCACTATGTGCTGATAGGGCGGGCCGCCGGCGCGCCGCTGTTCCCGATTGAGCCGTTTTGCGAACGAATTGCCTTGCAACCGGAGGATATAGATGATCTGGAAGATCTAGGATACCCGCGACAGTTGCTCACCCAGGCCGCGCAGGCGCCAAGCTTCTTCGACGATCTACGAATGATGGAGGAAAGCAGCCTCTTCGACAAGCAATTCTACCGCACGCATGTCCCCGCCATCACCACTAAGATAAATCCGACAGCGCATTATCTGATCTGGGGAGGCCACCGCTACCTCGATCCGTCCGAGAATTTCAGCAGTGCCGAGTACCTTCTTCTCAATCCCGATGTTAAAGCGGCGGCGGCCAACCCCCTATCGCACTATCTCGCAAGTGGCCGCAACGAGCAGAGGAAGCTACGCCTGTCTGAAGTGGTCGGCCAACCGACGCTTGAACGAGACATTCCATTCGCGCTTAGGCCAAGCGAGGAAGCTGAACTGGAGCACATGAGGGGCACGGCATATCTGTCCCGCTACGGACTTACGCTCGAGAAGAACTCCAGCCTGAGCTTCTACGCTTACGCGATCGGAGATCTGGCAGTGAAGACGCCAAGGCTTCAGATCGACGCACTGTCGCCTGACGTTTCTATTGTTATTTCGACCGACTATCAGTTGCCGGCGCTAGTAAACTGTCTTGAATCGGTCTCCGAGCAGTCGAGCGAGTACAGTGCTGAGGTAATCATCATCGACAATACGTCGTTTCCCGAGGCTCAAGTTCGCCAAGTCGAGGCCATTCCGTGGGTTCGCTACGTGCGGAACGAAGGCGAAGACCGGAATTCAAGTCGCCTTCTTGCAGCCTCCGTTGCGCGCGGGCGCTTCCTGGTTTTTCTGAACGCCAACACGAGGGTTGTACGAAACTGGCTCGAAGAGCTCGTCGGGTCGTTCAGCCTCTTTCCAAGGGCCGCGTCAATAAGCTCAAAGCTCGTCTACGTGGATCGCTCGCTCGAACACGTGCGTGGTATCGACGGGCGGGACAGTTCGCATGGGAACCTTGAGCGCAATGCCGACATTTGGCAGCCGCAATATTGTTTCGCTCGACGGATCGACCAGTCCTCTGAGATCGCGATGGCGATACCAGCCGAAATATTCAAAGAAATAGGCGCCGCGGCGAATTCTTCGAACTCCCGCCAACGGAGAGGACGATCTCGCATCGCGACTGTGGGACGCAGGATATGAAGTCTGGGTGCAAACGACGTCGCTTGCCATCTGCTACGACGGTCTTCTGGAGGACGCCGACCTCGAGAAGGAGTCTGATCGGCGCCCGCGTACCGCACTCGACGGTCCAAATGCCGAGGCGATGCAAGATCACAATAGAATCGAGCAGCTGCGCATCCTCCTCATCGACTTGCGGACGCCGACGCCGGACCGCGATGCCGGTTCCGTCATTGCGTTTGAGCTCTCACGAATGCTGACCGACCTCGATTTCCAGGTGTCGTTCCTGCCGCGGGATCAAGTGTTCACGACGACCTATTTCGCCGCGCTGCAGCGGCGGGGAATCGAAGTAATCATGGACTGGTCAAAAGAGCAGATTGAGAATATCGCTGAGACCCGGCCGAACTACTATAGGTACATCGTTGCGTTGAGATACGGCTCATTATGGGACTGGTACGAGACGCTACGACGCGGCTATCCCGAGGCGGAAAATCATTTTTCACGACATTGATCTTCATTACCTCCGATTGCAGAGGGAGGCGACGCTGTTAAGGAGTGCAGCCATTCGCCGGGATGCCGAGGTCGCCAAGCGCAAGGAACTCGATCTCTTTGCAAAGGTCGACTGTTCGGTGGTGGTGACCGAAGCGGAGAAGGCGGCTGTCGAAGCGTTGGTTCCGATCGATAACATCCTTGTGCATCCTTATTTGATCGAAGTCAGCCGTTCTGACATTACTTTTGAACAACGTCTCAACATTTGTTTTGTCGGTGGATTCAACCATGGTCCCAATGTCGACGCTGTCTTGTATTTTGTCAGTGATATCTGGGGGCAGGTGAAGTCGCAACTGCCGCCGACAGCCAAATTCTTCATCGTGGGCCCCAATCCGCCGACAGCCATCTGTGCGCTTGCTTCCGAGGATATCGTCGTCACTGGGCACGTGCCGAAGCTCGACGACATTCTGGACCAATGCCGGGTTTCGGTTGCGCCAATTCGCTACGGTGCGGGAATCAAGGGCAAGCTGATCAGTAGCCTGGCACGCGGGCTGCCGGCCGTCGCGTCACCACTTAGCGTTGAAGGCATGGGGTTGACGCACGGGGAGAACGTGCTCGTCGCCGATGATCCTGGTGCCTTTGCAGCAGCAATGGTGCGTCTTTATCGCGAGAAGAGCCTGTGGGAGCGAATCCAAAGCGCGGGCTATGCCTTCGTTCAAGAGAATTATTCACGCGAACGCGGTATCGAGACCTGGAGATGCATTCTAAGAGCGGCGGATGAGACTTGGCGCGTCAGGAATCGCGCTGATGAGCGATAGGGATTGAGGCAAGCGCTAAATCGGATGGGCAACATGATGTCTTGGCGTTATCGGCTCATTGCGGATAGCGCGGCTCGGACATGGAAAGCATCGGGGATTTCCGCTTCTCGTCTAAGCAACGTCAGGGGCTGGCTGAGCGCATGATACCGTTTGTGCTCGTGTCCCATGGTCGGTCGGGATCGACCCTCCTTGTTCGTGCGCTCGATCAGCATCCCTCGATTCGCTGTTATGCTGAGATTTTCAATGCTTCTGCCGATGGGCGCGTGCCCGGCAGGACGCGGAGATATGTGGATGGGACAGATCCGGTTAGCTTCTGTCGCGAGGAGGTATTCGTTCTTGAGCCTGGTCGAGCAGCTGTTGGGTTCAAGCTGCACGCCAACCAAATGCAGAACTCAGAGATGGAACGACGCATCTGGGAATTTCTGGGGTCCAATCGGGACGTACACATCGGTACTGTTAAGTCGCGAGAATCTTATTCGATTCTTATGTAAGCAACATGCGCGCGCGCCAATCGGGAAGCTGGCGGAGGCTACCGAATGAGCCGGTGTCCGAGAGCTATTTGCAACCCCTTTCCATCGACATTGAACACTGTGAACGCGTCATGCGATATGAGGCAAAGTGGATTGAGGTCGCGCGCAAGCGATTCTCGGAGCACAGGAATTTGGGAATCACCTATGGCGGGCTTGTCTCTGAGCTTCAGGCGAGTCTCGATCGGGTATTCTCCTTCCTGACTGCGGGGTCTTATCCGGTGCAGCCTCCGCTCGGCCGAATGAATAGCGTTAGGCATGAAGACAGCATAACGAACTTCGCGGAAGTGAGAACGCACTTCCGCAATACGGAGTTTGCTCACTTCTTCGACTGACGGCGCTGAGCCAAGGCGCAGGGGAGCCTTTGCGTGGAGTCAATTCCGGGTGTTCGTGCGTTGAGGCACTCACCTTGGCCGTGCTCGAGGCCCATAGCTTGGGCATCGTTCGTGATACGCGCGGCGGGCAAATTTTAGCGGCGTCGATGACCTAGCCGCACGCGATTCGTTGATAATCGACCGCGCGAATTAGAATCGTTGACCATCGAGTGCGGGCGAAGTAACTGTATCGCCCGGCGATTGGATGACGTCATGCTTAGAATTTCTGTGGTCGTCTGTACGTATAATCGAAAAAGCTTTTTAGAGGAATGCGTTTCAGCATTACTGTCTCAGTCCATGCCTCGAACTTCATATGAGGTGATAGTTGTGGATAATTGCTCCGTTGATGACACCCGCGAAACGGTTTCTGCTCTTTCCCGCAGAGATGAACGCGTTGTTTATGCCTTCGAGGGCAAGCTCGGATTGTCGGCGGCTCGCAATGCCGGCGTGCGGCTCGCAAGAGGCGATCTTATCGCTTACACAGATGACGATGCCATTCCCTCTTCGGACTGGCTGGAGAGGATCGTTGAGATCTTCGATACGGTGAAGCCGAGACCGGCTCTCGTCGGCGGCGAGATCGAGCCGTTGTGGGGTGGACCCAGGCCCCCGTGGCTGGAAGGTGATTTCGTGAGACTGCTAGCTGCGTGTTTGGGATGGTCCAATCATCCTGTCTTTCTCGACCTGAAGAACGCATTTATCTGCGAAGCAAACTGCGCATACCCGAAGAGAATTCTCGAACAGTATGGACCGTGGCCAGAAACGTTGGGGCGCATAGGCTCTTTCTTGTTGTCCAACGAAAACGCCATTAACGCGAAGATCTTCGAGCGAGAAAAGTTCGTCTATTTCGACCCGCAAGTGCTCGTTCGCCATCATATTCATGCGGATCGGCTGAACTTGCAGTGGTTTGCGCGCCGTTGCTTCTGGCAGGGCGTATCATTTGCGCTGATCGAGCAGGGCAGCGATGAGGCGGTGACCAGTCGCCCGTATGATCTGGGACTGGGGCTGGCCGATACGCTGAAGGGTGTGGACTGCACACTCGATGAGAACCGACCCAAGCATGAGATTCACGAAGTCCTCTCGCGTTTTCAGCATTTGGGCCTGATGTGCCAGCGGCTTGGACTGGTCATGGAAGCGACGTGCGCTGCGCCCGGCGTCTGAGCGACGCTCGTGCAGCCAGGCCTGCAATATCGTGTCTTGGTCAACGGTCCCGAAAAGACCGGCACACACCTGGTCGTGGGGATGCTCAATCTCCTGGGCCTGAGGTACACAAGCCACGGCCCGAGCGAGTTCATCACCGATAAGCGTGACGACACATTCGGCCTCTCGACAGAGGAGTTCCACTGCGGTCCACGGTTGAAGATATGGGGCTGGCCGGAGCATGGACTGCCCGTGTCCTTCGTGCTGGACCGGCTCGCCCAGGTCGAGCTTGGCCAATTCTGTCACAGCCACGCACCTTACTCCGAGGAGCTCGCGCAGATCTTCGCGGCTCTCAATTTTCGGGTGCTGCAGACGATCCGAGATCCTCGCGATCAAGTCCAGTCGATGGCCGCTTGGTATGGGGATGAAAGAGCGCCCGACAATGCGCGTCGGCGCGAGCTGGGGCCGTTGACCTACGAGGAACGCCTCAAGGTTGCTATTCGGGGTACGACGATCAGCAACGGTGCTGGCGTCCCGGGAGTGTGCCAGTGCTATGAAGCGATGTCTGGCTGGTATTCGCAGCCCATAGTACACAGAGTTCGTTTCGAGGATTTGGTTGGAGCAGGTGGCGGCGGTGACTCTGAACTGCAACAGATGACGGTGCGCGCCTGTGCAAATCTTGTCGGCCGATCGATCAGCGGCCTCGAGCCGGAGAAGGTTGCATCGGACCTATTTGGCCGCAGCCACAATTTCCGCATTGGACGGATTGGAACATGGCGCTCGGTGTTTACTCCGCAGCTGATCGATTTGTTCAAGCAGGAGGCGAACCATCTGCTTCTAGAGCTGGGCTACGAAACAAATCCGGATTGGAATTGAATTGTGACGCAACGCTCTCGCCAACTACGATCCCTGTTGCGGCCGTGAAAGCCGTAGGCCCTGCAACACGGCTTCCACTTCTTGGGGAGCTAGCCACGAGCGCAACAGAATATTGATCAGTTGTTGCATGTCCGCAGCATCAATCGCGGCGGCGGACTGCAACAGTGAACGCCACGCATCAAGGCAAAGCTTTGCGAACGCGGCTTGAGCGACCTCAGAAAATTGGGAAGGCGGCACCGCTGCCAGCAAGCATGCGGCGACCCGCATCTCGTCGACCAAGCGCTCAAGCAGTTTGAGCTGATTGGTGGCCGAAGACCCGTGCAATCGATATCGCGCCAGCCTCTGAGGCTCGTACCACAATTTTCCAGTATGCGCGATACGCCCCCACATTTCCCAGTCGAACGCGAAAGAAGAAGATGGCGAGAATCCCCCGAGCTCGCCAAACGCCGACCTCCGCACGATGATCGCCACTAACTGGATCCGCTGCTCTTGGGCGAGCCGCGGAAGCCAATTCGTCAGCAGTCCGGGTGTTTCCCTCTCCAGCGCAGGCACGGCAAGTTCACGACTGTCGTCGTCGATGTAGCGAAAGCTCGTAAACGCGGCCATGAGGTCGGGGTCCGCCGACAGGCGCGGCAACAACGCTTGATAAAAGCCTGGATCGACAAGATCGTCCTGATGCAGAAACTGGATGAACGCACCGCTAGCCAACGTGACGCATTGATTGTGTATGTCCACCAGGCCGCGCCGTTGTTCGTTTCGGACGTAGCGGACGCGCTGCCCGAATTCCTGCGCGACCTGCCGCGCCGCGTCACTGTCGGACGCGTCATCGACCATCACGATTTCAGCCCACTCCGGTCCCGCGTCCTGCAGCAGGACGGCTTCAATGCTAGCGCGCAGCCAGTCCTGCCGTGTCACGTTGTAAACCGGCATCATGACAGAGAGGAGCGGCGATGCCTTTTCCCGCGGCGGGATTGAAATTCTTGGAATCTCCTGACGAGGAAGCTTGCGGCCGAGAGGCCACTCTCTCTCGTCGAGGCCGGAAACAGGACCGGTGGCAAGGGCCTTGAGGTCCTGCGCCCACCATCTGCTGGCGAACAGCGAGAGAATGGACAGCAAGCTGTCTCGTGTCGATTGTTTCATGACGGGGCGGCTATGATCGCGCTTGTCTGAGCGGGTTAAGAGCCATCGGGCAGCGGAAGCTGATCTAGTCCATGACGAAGGCGAGCGATGTCAATCTCTGTAATAATTCGCCCATCGACGGTGTCCGTCGACGCAGCTCGGATGATGTGAGTAATGACGCCAAACGCCTCATTGATGTGAAGGACGATCTTTGTCTCCCGCGTGCGCACGATCACCTCGTGCAGGCCAAGCTTATGAAACATACTGAGGTGAAGGGCGCTGCCATCAAGGCCGGCTAGCGTGTCCGCTTTCGCAGCCAGCGCCACCTGCTGGATGATAGGAAGCGTCTCTGGCCGAACAATGAAGAAATCGCGGCGTCGGAATTCTTCCTCGACGGCCTCCTCGTTGGTCGTTTCCCTGAGCGGATTGAACACGCCGCGGCGAGACAGATAGACACGCTTGACCCTTGCGGAATTCGGACAGCGGGCAAGCGCGTATGCTCGAACTTTGTCCATGATCGGCCTGAAATCGCTTTGAACGCCGCGTCCCAATATGAAGACGCGGGGAGGGATATGGAGCCGCTCGACGCTCAACGCCCGGTCGACAATGTAGTCGACAATGTAGATGCGGTCGGATGATATGCCGGCAGCCTCAATCAATCCGGCGACATGGGCGAAATCGCGCCATGCACGGTCGCCCAGTTCGTTGTGCCATGCATGAAACAGCAGCGGCAGGTCGTCTCGAAAGCTTCTCGCATGGATAAGATTGGCCAGGGTCTCGATTAGAAAGTGGCCAAACTGAGCAAAGAAATGGCCGAGGTAGATGGCCTCACGGATTCTGACTTGTGGCTTTGGCCCTGAATAGCGTTCAGCATCCGCTGCTTTCCATGTCGGAGTAGGCGAACGCTGCGACACCGGCACGAGTTGCCCGGCCGCGTCATAAACAGCACCTGCATGGCGAAAGGTCGTACGATCGAAGTGCCCGACGCTCACCAGAGCACTTGCGACCATCAAACTCGGCATCGCAGCCGACTACTCGAGCCCCTGGGCCAAGGCCTCATACCCGGACCCGGTTTGAACGAGCTGGAGCTCGGAGAAAACGCCGCTCATGCGCAACCGCATTTCCTCCTGGAGCGCGGCTCGAACGTAAGGGTTCCTGTGACCGATAGAGGTTGCCTTTTTCGCACAATCGATTGCCTCCTTAAAGCGCCAGAGCTTGGCGAGAACAACGCTCCTCCGCTGGTACAATCTGGCGTTATCCCGATCCAACGCTATCACATGCTCGACAGCGGCGAGTGACGCCCGGAATTCGTCGTGGCGCATGAAGGCGCTTGAAAGCGCGAGTAATAGCTTTTCGATCGACGCCTGCTTGATTTGCAATTAATATAAGGCGCAGCGTCGTCAATCAAACAGCCAAGCGCCATTTATGCGACGATATCACCTGACATCCCCCAGATGACCGGGCCCGCGTGCCACTTTGGCCTCTCCTCCACCACTCTCCATGTTATGGCTTGCTTCCGCCGCGTCATTGGCAGCTTCGCTTCGCTCGGCAAGTCTGGCTTCAAGCTTCGCGACCTTAGCGCGGAGCTCGGCGATCTCCTGCTCTTGGGATTCGGTCTCCGCCTGCAGCTTCTCGGAAGATGCTGCCTGAGCGTCCGCGCTCCTTTGAAGCGCCTCGAGCGTCCCCTGCAGCTCGCCGATCACATCTTGATGTCGCGCCTTCTCTGCCACGAGAAGCCCGTGATAGAGCCCCGTCGCTTTGTCGACGTCTCGCGCGATCCGATCGAAGGATGCGCGGAATTCCGTGCTGTCGCCGGCCGTTGCCGCCGCCTTTGTCTGTTCGTAGATCTCCGCCATGGCGGGGGGAAGGGTCGAGAGAGCCTCGCTGCTCCCGTCATCTAGGTGATGGTGGCGAAGGTCGGGTCTGAGGAAGCTGTCGATCTCCGCAGCGGTCTCGGGCCCGAGGTTGAGCACATGCGGCAGGACGGATTGCTGCAGGCGCGCGGCGAAACGGCGCCAGTCCCAGAGAATGTCGTAATAGCTGACGAAGAGGCGAGCGAGGCCCCGGCTCGCCTTCTCCGCTTCAAGCGAGTTGCGGATATAGAGGAGGTGGCATTGCGCTGCCGGAAGTCCGTCGCGCCGCTGCAATGATGCGCTGACTTCAAGCGGGTTGCGGTAGGGGAGAACGACAACGGGCCTGATATCGCGGTCGCCAAGAAGCTGCAGCCAGATCGGAAGCAGCCTGGAGATGCGTGGATCCTTGACCATGAAGAGATCGGCGGTTGGGAAGTCCTTGGCCAGCTCCTCGCCGAGAGCGCGCTTCGTGGCTTGCGCCGGCTCGCTCTTAAGCCAATCCTTGGGGAGGGGGCCTGGATCGTCCCAGCTGCTTCCGAGCTGGGCCAGGAGATTGTCGTGAATCCGCCAAAGCGAGAGGGATTCCCAAAAACCCGTCTCGTTGTTATCGCGCACAGTCGGCATCAGGCCTTTGGTAATCTCGGCACCGAGGAGGTTCACAACCCGCGCAGCAGCAGACGTCCCGGAACGATGCATTCCGGCAATGACAACGCAGGTCCGGGACCTGCGCTGGGGCGTGGCGTCATCAGTGGGCATAGTCATGCGCCCCGACGCGATGGCATTTGGCTCCATAGGCTCGTGTTGCCCAGCGTCGGTGCCGCAAGTCAATCATCGTTGGACCAAAGTGATCGCCGACGCAACCGTGGTTGTTATGGCAAGGGAACACGCGAGCCGCCAACATCGGGATGGTGTGGCGGCTGAAGGAGCCGTTCGAAAAAAAAGGCCAGCATCAATTGCCCAACTCTTGGATGTGGAAAACCTTGTCGGGTGGGTAGTGATCGCGCCAGTTGACATTGACAACCGCGGCTTTCAGATATCCGGTCTCCAAGAGTAGCTCCACATTGATTTAGGGGGGCGGAGTGCCGAAGGCGGCGACCGAATGTCGGGCAGATTGAGGGCTGCGGAAATGGCTCGGTCGACTAATCAGGACTCAGCCAAATCTGCTCTCCGGTCCGTTTGGCAGTGGACTGAAGAGATGGCACAGACGGTGAGCCGCAAACTCTGGCTGCTTCAACAATACCTTCTCATTTCGCGCTCCGGAATTTTCGACCGGAGGTGGTATCTCCGAGAATATCCTGATGTTGCTGCGTCGGGGATGAACCCGCTGTGGCACTTCCTCTGCTACGGCGCCTTTGAAGGTCGCACTCCAAATCCACGACATACCGCGGGCACCTATCCGATCGGTCCAACCCCTGGGTTCGCCGACCCGCGTTTTCGGCATCCTAACGTCCTTCGAAAGGCTAAAAGGGCGAACCAAAAGAAGCGGAATTCCGAGCTTCCCTCCAAGGGCGGGCATGTTCCGACTGGCCACACGCATGGCGCGCCGCACCCAGATTCAGACGGTCCTGGACCCGACCATATCGGATACCCGCCAAACCCTCCGCTCAGCAACCCCGTGCGGCTGCTGGCGTTCTATCTGCCGCAGTTTCATCCGACGCCCGAGAACGACGCCTGGTGGGGGCGCGGGTTCACGGAGTGGACGAACGTCGTTCGGGCGCGGCCGCAGTTCGAGGGGCACTACCAGCCGCACCTTCCAGCCGACCTCGGCTTCTACGACCTGCGTGTCCCCGAGGTTCAACGAGCGCAAGTCGAGCTCGCAAAAGCCAGTGGAGTGGGCGGGTTCTGTTTCTATTTCTATTGGTTTGGCGGGAAGCGGCTGCTCGAACTTCCCTTGCGCCAATACCTTGAGCATCAAGAATTCGACCTCCCTTTCTGCCTGTGCTGGGCGAATGAGAACTGGTCGCGGCTATGGAATGGAGCTGAGGACGACTTGCTCATCGAGCAGCACCATTCCCCGGAGGACGACACCGCCTTTATTCGCTACGTGAGCGAATACTTTCTCGACCCGCGCTACATCCGGGTGAATGGAAAGCCGTTGCTCGTCATCTATCATCCGAGCTTGCTTCCTGACGCAAAGGCGACCGCCGAGCGCTGGCGGGAGTGGTGCCGCAAGGCGGGAATCGGGGAGATTCATCTTGCGGCCTCCCACGCGCGCGAGATCACAGAATCCGCGTGAATTTGGTTTCGACAGCGCGGTCGCCTTTCCGCCGAACCAGCAGCATCCGCGCGATGTCACTTGTTCGATTCTAACCCGCTCCCCAGGCTACGGCGGAAGGATCTACGACTGGAAATCGCTTTCGCGCGTAGAGCAGGAGAACCTCTCGCCGGACTATCCACTATGGCTTGGCATCTGCCCATCCTGGGACAACGAGCCGCGACGGCGCGGGAGTGGAAGTGTCTTTATCAACTCGTCCCCCGCCGCCTACCAGGACCGGCTCCGAGATATTTGCGTAGAAACCGTACGGAAATATCGGAACCCGGACGAACGTCTCGTCTTCATCAACGCCTGGAACGAATGGGCGGAGGGCGCGCATCTGGAGCCTGACCAGCGCTACGGACATGCTTGGCTGCACGCGACGCGAAATGCGCTGCAGGAGGCTGCCGACAAGACGGCGGAGCGCAGGATAGTTTTGGTCGGCCATGACGCTCATCCCCACGGCGCCCAGTTCCTGATTCTCAGCCTTGCGCGTTCGCTGGCGAGGGAGTTCGGCTTTGGCGTTGATCTGGTACTCCTCGGACCAGGGCCGCTCACCGCGAGCTATCGGGAGGTCGCGACAGTCCATGACCTTTCGGGGCTCGACCCGGGCGGGGCGGAGGCGATCTCATTAGCCGAGCGGCTGTTCGCGGCCGGCAGCCGCGCTGCGATCGTCAACACGACGGCGTCTGGGATGTTCATACGGACCTTGGCGAAGGCGGGGCTTCGTTCCGTTTCGCTGGTGCACGAAATGGCCGGCATGATCAGGGAAATGCATCTCGAGGATGGCGCCAAGGCGATTGCCGAGAGTGCCGAGAAGGTCGTCTTCGCAAGTGAGGCGGTCCGCGGTTCGTTTGCGACTATCGCAGAACCCGATCCTGCCAAGGCCCGCATCCGTCCGCAGGGCATCTATCGGCGCAACAGGCTTATTGGTGACGTCCCGACGGCGCGCCGGATTCTGCGCGAGCAGTTTGGCCTCCCGGAGGATGCACGAATCGTCCTTGGCGTCGGCTATGCCGACCTCCGCAAGGGCGTCGATCTCTTCGTCCGGGTCGGGTTGACGGTCGCCGCGGCACGCCCCGACACGCATTTCTTCTGGGTGGGCAAATTTGAAGGCGATGTCCGCGAATCGATTGAGAGGCTCCTGGCCGAAAGCCCGTGCGGATCGCGTGTCCATTTCGTTGGGTTCTCCGATACGCCGGACATCTACTTTGCCGGCGCCAACGTCTTTGTGCTCACCTCCCGCGAGGATCCGCTTCCGACCGTGTCCCTGGAAGCGATGGATGCCGGTTTGCCGGTGGTCTGCTTCGACGGGTCGGGTGGGGTCCCGGAGATTGCGGCAAAGCTGGGCATGTCGGTAGTTCCTCAGTGGGATACGGAAGCGTTTGCGCAAGCTGTCGTTAGTCTTCTCGATGATCCGAGCAACACTCGGAAACTCGGGTCAAAAGGAAAGGCACTGGTCGATGGCGAGTTTGGGTTCCACCAGTACGTCTTCGACCTTCTCGACGACGTCGGTTTGAGCCTTCCGCGCGTCTCGGTGGTCGTTCCGAACTACAACTATGCCAACTGCCTCACGGCGCGACTTCGCTCCATCTTTGAGCAGAGTTTTCCGATATACGAGCTGATTGTTCTCGACGACGCTTCGACCGACAACAGTATCGAGGTCATCGAGGCGGTGCGGAGAGAGTCCGACAGAGATATCCGGCTCGTCGCCAACAAGACGAATGCCGGCTCGGTCTTTGCCCAATGGCAGCGAGGGCTTTCATTAGCCAATGGAGACTACATCTGGATTGCCGAGGCCGACGACGTTGCGCATCCAGGTTTTCTCGCCAAGGTGCTGCCGGCCGTCATCTCTGCCAACGCGGCGTTCGGCTTCTCCAATTCCTATCAGATCGACGAGCACGATCGGCGAATCGGCTCATCCTATTCCGACTATTGCGGTGAAGGCAGCAATCGCTTCAAGCAGGACTTCGTGCTTCCCGGCCGTCAGTTCGTGAACGAATGCCTGAGCGTCAAGAACACGATTTTGAACGTCAGCGGAGTTGTGTGGAAGCGCACCACTTTGGAGCGCGCGCTCGCAGTCGCCGGCTCGATGGTCACCAAGCACAAGCTGGTCGGTGACTGGCAACTCTATGCCGAGACAGCGTTGACGGATGATCCGGTGGCCTACGTCGCGGAGGCGCTCAACGGTCACCGACGGCACTCCGGTAGCGTGACGGGCGCTCTTTCGAAGCGCCGCCACCTCGACGAGATCGCCGCCATGCAGGACTACATCGCGGGCGAGCTGCAGCTGGACGATGTGGCGAGACGGCGAATGCGTGACTATCGGAGGACGATCGCGAAGCAGTTCGGGCTGGTCATGGAGGATGCCAGGCCCGCGGACGAGCGCCAGCGTCAACAGGGGGCATAGTGCCGAACCTAAACTACCGGTGCGCGTGCAACCTCCAAGATGTTCGCAGCGCCTCGGCTGAAATCGGAGGAGCGAGCTCTTCTAAAGCGAACGACCGCTGCGCTTGCCCCTCGCGTCATTCAGCTGGGACAAAGACATTGCAGGTGGGATGGTCGACTGTGGCACCGTAGAACGCGCCGTCAACTTCGATCTTCCGCGCCGAAAGCTCATGTATCAGCTCATTGCGGATCGGAACGAGCGATGCGCCGATCGCTTGATTGTCGTAAACCGAACAGTCGACGACCGCGCCAAGCTTCCGCCCCCCGAACCAGCGGTCGCGCTCGGTGAAGAGCACTTGTTGCAGGAGCGGGACCGGAAACCAGTTGGCCGGCGTTATGCTGCGCCGATCAGCGAAATACGCAAGGTCGGCTCCGTAGCCAATCCCAAAGACCACAATGACTGAATCCGGCGGCGTCGCCTCTTTGACCGCCAAGCCCGCCCGATAGTACGGGTGATTGTGCAAATCGTCGGTCAGGACCTTGAAATAGATGCTCGTGTAGAACGTCCACAGCTGGCCACCCAAAAGGACTGCGAGAAGCAGATATCCCGCGGCGGTTCGGCCGTGCCGGAACAAAGCCTCGACGACGACAGCGGCCGCCGCACAGACGAGCAGGGCGTTCTCGAACTGATAGTAGTAATGGTTCTTGTGCAGGTTGGGGAACAGCGCGAAGGTGCTGAGATAGGCCGCGAGCAGGGCAAGCGCGATCCAGAACGGGCGGCTGCGCACGCCCGTCCGCACCAGATCATAGAGCGCGAAGAACCAGAGAACGCCCAACGCGTGTGGCAGCGCACGTTGATAGACCGTCCAGTCCCATAGGTCGGACTGCCAGCGAGCATCCCACGTTCCGAAATACCAAGCGGTCAGGTTCTGTACCCGCAGCAGCGAAGACAGGGGATTCTCAGCCAGAAATCCGTCCGCGTAGTGCCCCCACAGAAGAAGGGCGGCGATCGGGATCGCAACGGTTGCCCCGGCGAAGAGGTAGACCCCGAAATCGGCAAGGATGCTGCGGCGCCCTTGCCACGCGAAAAGGCAGGTATAGAGAAACCCGACGATGACGAATCCTGCAAAACCGGTCACTTTGACCGTCGCCGCGAGGACTCCGAAGACGAGGCAGAGAATGAAATCGAGCGGGCGCCGGCCGGGCAGAAAGCGAACGTAGAAGGCGAGCCATGCGGCGCTCAGGAATATGGTAGTGGGCTCGATCAGCGACGTGCGCCCGAAGAAGACGACGTCTGGCGACACCAGCCAAAGCGCGCCGACGATCAGGGTAAGCCGGCGCCCGAACCCCGCCGATTTGGCGAGCAGAAAGATCGGCCATAGAACGCCGATGGTAAAGGCGGCGCTGACGATTCGCGCGCAAACGTCGATTGGCGCGCCGCTCAGCGAGACAAGCGCCGCAACGCACCATTGATAGAGCGGGAACTCGAGCGGGACGATCCAGGGCTCTCCGAAGATGGGGACGACCGAGTTCAGCCAGGCCCCTTCTCCAGGGCATATCTGACGCTGATTGCGGTCTGAGCTGGGCCGAAATCCCCAGAGATCGATGATAGGCTGGTCGAGCGTCGTCCAGGCGAAGTAGAGGAATTGGGCAACGCAAAGGCGAAGATCGCCCAGCAGGCAATTTCGCCATTTGCGGTGTGGCCAAAGGAGTTTGTTGAGGAGGCCTCCAGCCGCGTCGATGTCGAATTCAGCGCTTTTCGTTTCCATGATCCACCCTGCCGGCAGACGGCTATCGGAGATTCGTCGATGCGGCAACCGATCGGCTTTCAGCGGACATCGTCGGGGGTATAAGCGCGGGAGTTCCAGTAGGCAGAGGGCAGAAGCGCCGCCGCCTCGCACGCAGAGCAAGAGCCGCGGATTGAGCGTTCCGACCCGCACTGCTATGAAATACTCGGGGTCGAACGATTGAACATTTTCGTGCGCGGCGTGCACGCCGCGACGAGGGGCAGGAATCGGATGACTTCGGTGGCCGTCGTTATACCTGCCTATCGTGCCAGGCGTTCGATCGTGTCCGTCGTCGACAGGATTGGGCCGGAGGTCGATCGAATATATGTCGTCGACGATTGCTGCTCCGAGGGAACCGGCGACCGATGGGCTGAATCGGTGCCGGCCGCTGTCGGCGGCGTGCTTGCGACGCGATAGATGGTGCTGACAGCGAAGCGGGCTCGGTGGAATCCAAGGAGCCAGGAAGCCGAGGCGCGTCAGAAAGGGTGGCTCAAACGTGCCATCGCGAAGTCGGCAATCGTCGTCGTCATTGTCGTGGTGGTCGCGTCGACCCTGCCGCACGTTCTATCGGTCGACGTCGGCGAGATAATCACCGCAATTCATGGGGTGAGCGTGAGCAGCGTGCTGATCATGCTCGTGTTATCGGCACTCAACTATCTCGTACACGCTGTGCGGTGGCATGCGATCCACGCTTTGATTTTCCGGAAGGCCGCTTTCGAGCCGAAGCGATCTCGTCAAATCGGCACTCGTCTTCATCGGGGGACTGATCTTCGTCCTGACCCCCGGCCGAGTTGGTGAACTTGCGAGAATTTGGATGATGCGGCGCAGTTTTGGCGCATCGGCCGAGGAGGGCATAACGCTCGTTGTCGCCGACAGGTTCTTTGATGCTCTCGCACTGATCGTTCTGCTGCTCGGCTGCGGCCTTCTTCTGGCGCACGACCTTGTTGTGTCCGCGACGCTCTTCCTTGTGATCTCAGCGATTGCTCTCGGTCTGGGTCACCTGAGCTTGGCGCACAGGATGCTCGATTTCCTGGCTGCGCACCTGCCGCGGGTGGCGGGCGCATTGGCCAGCGCAATGCGCGTCGTTTCTCATCTCGAGGCCGTCGGTGAGCCGCGCCGGATTCTCGCCTACACGGCACTCTCCATATTCGGATGGATCCTGGAATCGACCGCGATGTTCGTGATCCTGCGCGATCTCGGGACGAATCTCCGAATGGACGAAGCTACTTTCGCCTTCATCTCTGCGACGCTCGGTGGGGCGGTTTTCCTCTTGCCCGGCGGGCTCGGTGGGTTCGAGGGGACCATGGTCGCGATTCTGCTCGGCATGGGCACATCTTCGACCTTGGCGCTCGCGGCAACACTGGTTATTCGTTTGACCACGCTCTGGTTTGGCGTACTGACCGGCTTGCTAGTCTTTTCAATTTGGCTCCTGTCTTCCCGCCCCTCCAATCTCAGAGGTGGGTCCGCTTTTTGAGACAATTTGGCGGCTGGGCTAAGGTGTGACCTGCCTCCCGCTTTCTGGACCGCGGTAAGCTGGAAAATTCCAGTTTAGAAGCGATGGACCGGGAGCGAGGAGAGCCATGAAGCGGTCGAAGTTCATGGAGGCGCAGATCGCCTTTATTCTGCGGCAGGCGGAGGAAGGGACAGCGGTCGGGGAGGTATGCCGGAAGGCGGGGATCTCGGAGGCGACGTTCTATGCCTGGCGTAAGAAGTACGCCGGCCTGATGCCTTCGGAGACGAAGCGGCTCAGGCAGCTTGAGGAGGAGAACGGCAAGCTGAAGCGGATCGTGGCAGACCTCTCGCTCGACTTCTCACGTCCGGGCAAGCCGACGGACGAGGCTCGCGAGATCGACACGAGTTCGCACCGCATAATGGAGAGCCGCTTGTGATCGGGATCGATCATCGTCTTCCTCCGATCCAGGCTCAGCGATCGAAGGCTTTGGCCAAAAAATCGCGCTCCACCACGAGCTGGCCGATCTTGGCTTGCAGCTTCGTCACCTCGGCGTCGCAATTCGCCTGAACCTCAAAGCCCTTGTCGTCGAACACTTTCGCCAGCTTCTCGACTGCTTGGCGCTTCCATTGGGTGATCAGGTTCGGGTGAAGCTCGTGCCGGGCCGCCAGTTCCGCGATCGTCCGCTGTCCCTGGATCGCCTCAAAGCGCGACCCTCGCCTTGAACTCGGCCGTGAACCGTCTGCGCGTCCTCATGGTGGATCGTCCTTCTCGTCATCGAATCCACCTCAGCCGTCTGTCTCACAAACCGGGACCCGCTCTACGGATCGCGGCGACGGTAAAGGAGTGCTCCTCGGTTCAAGTTTCGCATCCAATAGGGATGCCTGAACTCCCCGACGAGCTCATATCGCTGCGGAAACCAGGGCCTCGCTTCCGGCGTGTACTTCCCCGCCCAGCTGATAATTACGTATTTGGGATCGTAGTGTTCGAAGGGAAAATCAAAGATTCCCTACAATCAGGTTCGTCGCAACACCTGGGCTGGTCAATCCGAGGACGTCAATTACCTTGTAGGCGGGGCCAAGTGCAAAGCCGAAAGCGCCGGGTTCTGCGGTCGCGATGGACGTGCCTGAGGGTTCCATGACCTTCAGATAGCGGGCAATTGGAAGATAGCTGTCCAAATGTTCGTTGGTGTCTACCGTCTGGAACCAGACAGAGATGCGATAGCGCAGGTATCCATGCCCGGAACCGATTACCGCGAGGCCGACGACAAGCACCGCTGCTGCACCAATTCTTGAAGCGAAGCCAGACTTGCCAAGTGACCGCCCGATTTGCGGTACCGCGACGCCGGCAGACACCGCGATGAACATATGGAGCGGAAAAATGTACCACGCCCAATACGAGACCCTTAGGATGCAGTAGAAAATGATCTGACCGACGGAGAAGGTGAGCAACGAGCCCGCGAACGCCACGTAAGGGTCACCGACCCATCGACCAAGGGACCGCGAACGCGCGGCCGCGATGACGAACCCGGCCAATATGAGGACCAGCATGCCGCTGACCACGGGCAGCTGCATCCACCTGAGTGTTTCTGCGAGGACGGTTTGCAGACTTATGGCCTGGAACGGACCAATGATCACTTCGGCACGCTTCGCGGTCAGTGTTCCCGGAAGAGGCTGACCGAAATAGAGGGTGCAGAAACGAACCAGGCTAATGCGAGGGGCAGGTAGGCTCCGCAGAAACCGCGAAATCGGCGGGGGGCGCCAGCGCCCTCCAATGCGCGGTTGAGTAGCGCGTCGATGCCGAGAGCCGTTGCGCAGAGGGCTGCGAGCAAGAGCATGTCAGGGCGAAACGTTGTCCCGACGGCGAGCAGGAGCCCCGCTCGCTTTGGCTGCTGCCGATAGAAGAGCAGGTAGACGCTCAGGCAGGCGGAAGCCACGAAAGGATAAGTCTCATGCCCGGGAACATAGTTGGTATACTCTGCTGAGAAGAAATAGACCCCAAACAGCGCTGTTATGACGGCCGCTATCAGCGGGTGCACGTATCTTTGGCCGATCCTGAAGGTGATCCAAACGATGACTGCGAGTGAGAGGGCGGATGTCCAGACCGCGATTTCGGGTATCTGGTGAGTTGGGACCCAGGAAAGCCCGAAAAGATGCGCGAATTGATCGAGAAGGAAGGAGACCGCCGCGTAGAAGACAGCAAGCCCCATGGCTGTCGACCCGAAGTAGCGCTCGCCCTCATTGAAGACGAGACCGACGCCCAGCTCTAAGTTCTGAGCGTAGCGAAAAGTGATAAAGGAATCATCGGCAGGCTTCGTATAATTCGAGGTAGCGTATACACTACATAGTCCCGCAATGAGGACTAGCAGGAGAACATAGACCGCGATACGTTCACTACCCTCAACGACAGGGCGCCCCCTTATCACTGCAGCTGCCTCCTTCGATGAGTCTGATGATTTGCTTGGGCTCGGATTGCAAGGAGTCGAACTCCGTCGAACGGGATCGGCCGACGATCGAGGAGAGCGAGTTTGCACCATCCGAATGTGATTTGAAACCTTCCGATCGTAGCGCGCCGAGAGCGTTGACTACTGAGTGTCCGTCATCAGAGTTTTTGAGACAGCGAGCGGCGTCATTTAAGGGAGGCTCTGGCTCGTCTGGTTGTTGATGTTATGCGGCCTGCCGGTGATGCAGCAAGCGGCGGTTTGCGATGGTCTGTCGTTTGATCCTTTCCCGTTCGATGAGGATGGTCTGGCCGCGCCCGAAGTAGACGTCGGCCGGCGTCAGGTTGCCCAGGCTCTCGTGGTAACGAAGGTGATTGTAGTTGCCGACGAAGGCGTCGATCTGGGCCTCGAGGTCACCTGGCAGATAGTAGTTCTCGAGCAGGATGCGGTTCTTCAGCGTCTGGTGCCAGCGCTCGATCTTGCCCTGGGTCATGGGATGATAGGGAGCGCCGCGGACATGATCCATATCCTTTCCGTCGAGCCATTTGGCGAGGTCCGCGGAGACGTAGCTGGAACCATTGTCCGACAAGAGCCGCGGCCGGTGAACGACCCGCGCCTGATCCAGTCCGGAAGCCTGCAGCGCCAGGTCGAGCGTGGCAGTGACGTCCTCGGCCTTCATCGTCGTGCACAGCTTCCAGGCGATGATGTAGCGCGAGAAGTCGTCGAGCACGCTTGACAGATAGAACCAGCCCCAGCCGATGACCTTCAGATAGGTGAAGTCGGTCTGCCAGAGCTGGTTGGGCGCCGTGGTCTTGTCGCGGAACTCGTCGGCCGCCTTCATGACGATGTAGGCGGGGCTGGCGATCAGATCGAGCGCCTTGAGCAGGCGGTAGACTGAAGCTTCTGACACAAAGTAGCCTTCCGTGTCGGTGAAGCGCACGGCCAGCTCCCGGGGCGACAGTGCCGGCTCGTCGAGCGCCAGGGTCTTGATCCGCTCACGAACAGCGTCCGGGATGCGGTTCCAGACGCGATCCGGCCGGGGCGAGCGATCGTCGAGGGCCTCCGGCCCACCGCTTTGATAGAGATCCGACCATCGGTAGAAGGTCGCCCGGGGGATGCCGAGCTTCTCCAGCGTGCGCTTCACCGGCAGGTGCGACTGCTCTACCAGCCGGATGATCTCCAGCTTCTCGGAGGCGGGGTATCTCATGCGCCGTCCTCCCCATCCCCGATCATGCTTTTTTTGAGCAGTCGGTTCTCCAGGGTGAGATCGGCCACCACCTCCTTCAGGGCAGATGCCTCCCGCCGCAAGATCCTTGACCTCGTCGGAGGTTGCGGCCCGCGCCGTATCGCCGGCCAGCCGCTTCTTGCCCGCCTCAAGGAAGTCCTTCGACCAGCGGTAATAGAGGTTCTGGACGATCCCTTCGCGACGGCAGAGCTCGGCGATGCTGTCCTCGCCGCGCAGGCCATCCAGCACGATGCGGATCTTATCTTCGGCCGAAAAATGTCGCCGCGTCGCCCGGCGAATGTCCTTCACGACCCGCTCAGCCGGCTCCCTCGCCGGCCCGGACTTCTGTCTCATCTTCGCTCCCTCCAAGGGCTACGATGAGCCAGAAATCCTCCCTTCCTCAATCCGCTAATCTGTCTCATGGGTGCTGACGGCGGACACTGCGGCTGGGATAACCGGGGTAGACCGTTGCGGCGCAGTTGGTGCGCTAGCGACGGTTGAGCAGCCGTAGAGCCGTGTTGGCAGGCCTCGCCTTTGCGAGCGTGACGGCCGCTCCGCTGTGGTAATGGGTGCGCGCGCGGGTTAGTATTTATCGTGATTGCACAGTCTCAACTCAGCATTAAACGGCGATGATTACCACGCACGGCGAAGCGGCACCGAAGGTTGTTGTCGGCAGCGGGTGGTGGTTCAGTGGGGACGCATCACAATGGACCATCGGATCGCTGACCACGCGCTCTCCGGGTTTCTTTGATCTTTGGCTGCAGCAGGTCCGCCGCTGCTTGAAGCCCTCGCGCATTGTCGTGACCGACAGCGCGTCACCCATCAAGCCAGAAAACAGATCGGACCCATCGCTTGTTTGGGTCGAACTCGACCGCAATTACGGTCACCCGAACGACGTGCGAGTCGGATTGATCAAGACCAAATATTCGGGCTTCACGCGCTCGGTGATCAACGGAGCGATGTACGCGCTCTGCTGCGACGCCGATTTCTACGTCTATGTCGAGCAGGATTGCCTGTTGCACGGCGAGGACTTCCTCACCCATGCCATCGGCGATGCGAGCGAAGACATACTTCTCGGTGCACCGACGGTGAATGGAGTCGGCCTGCAAGGTACGGTCGCGGCTCCGATGCTGCAGCAGAGCCTCGTCGTGGTGCGCCGCTCCGGCCTTGAGCGGTTTCTCATCGGCCTGCTCGGTGCAACCTGGACGGACGGCGAAATGTCTCCGGAAGAGATCATGCGGCACCAGCTCGACTCCCTTCGGCCTGCTGCGCGTGCCGTTCGGCCGCTCGCGGCCGATCGATTTCACGCGCAGCCATTTCTATGCGCAGCACTTGACCGATGATGAGTTCGACCGCGCAGTGCGCATGCTGTCGGCTACGGGGGACCCGGCCAGGACTGCGCTATGAACCCGCCGGTTCCTTTCATCGTCAGCCACCCCCGCTCGGGGTCGACGCTGCTGCGCCTCATGCTCGACGCTCACCCGCGCATCGCGATCCCGCCGGAGACGATGTTTCATGAGGTTTTCCAGCTCGCGCGCACGCCGCCGCCGCCGGCAGAGGCGGCGCAGGCGGTGCTTGCCGCGATGATGCGCTCGCAACGCTGGAACGATCTGCATGTCCAGCCACAGGCGCTGGAAGAAGCTTTTGCGCAGTTGGGCGGGAACTTCACCGTTGCCGAAGGCTTGCGCGCCTTCTACCGGCTCTACGCCGCGGGCCAGGGCAAAAGCCGCTTCGGCGACAAGACGCCCGGTCATATGTTCTGGCTCACCGAGATCGCCGAATTGTTGCCCGAAGCCGTCTTCATCCACATCATACGTGACGGTCGCGACATTGCGGCGTCGATGCGGAGCCTTTGGTTCGGCCCAGGTGACGACATAAGGGCATTGGCGGAAAGCTGGGTGAAATGGCTTGTCGCGGGCTTTGACGCCGCCGATGCCTACGCCTCGCGCTATCTTGAAATTCGGTACGAAGAACTGGTGAAGCAGCCGGAACAGACGATGCGGCGCGTGCTCGACTTTGTCGATTTGCCGTTCGACGCCGCCGTGCTGCGTCACCATGAACGTGCCGCGGACCGCCTTGCCGAACTCGGCGAACTATACGAAGCCGACGGGCAACTTTACGCGACGCAGGAAGCACATCGATGCATCCACCGTCGCACGCTGGAGCCGCCGAATAATCACCAGGTCGGCCGCTTCCGGCGGGACCTGAATGCGGCCGAGATCGCTGTTTTCGAGGGCGTCGCCGGGCCCATGCTCGATTCGCTTGGATACCGGCTGTGACTATTGGCCGGCACACCACTCTGAACACAAGGGCGCGGCTTCCGAAACAAATGACGCGCATCCAAAGTGTCGGTCGTCGCCAGAGCGGGTCTGGTTTTCGATGGATCGAATTCCGGGAGTAACCCAGTAATGGCGACGGACGGCACGATCTTCTCGTTCATTGTCGATACCGACCCGATCTTTTCCTATGCAGGCTGGCATTTGGCGCGGTCGCTAATCCAGCACTGTGGGAGCGAGCCCTCCGCCGTCGTTGTCCAGTGCACGCCGGAAGTCACCGAAGATCGCCGCGCGATATTCCGCGGGCTCGGCTGCTCGGTATTGGAGATCGCGCGCTTCGGCGACGGCCGTCATTGCAACAAGATCAACGAGATCGATAATCTCCACCATTTCGGCCACGAGCGCGCGGTTCTGCTCGACACCGACACCATTGCCCTGTCCGACTTGCGCCCCTTCCTCCACGATAGGGCCATTCTCGGGAAGATCGTGGACCTCCCCAACCCGCCGCTGGCGACGCTGCAAGAGATTGCCGCGACAGCAGGACTTCAGCATTTACCAGCCACGGTGCCAACCGACACCGGGCGCGGAGATACCTATTTCGGTAACTGCAATGGCGGGTTCTATTCGATTCCGCGCGCTTGTGCCGAACCGTTGTCCAAGGCTTGGAAGTATTGGGCGCTCTGGCTACTCGACCACATCGAACCACTTCGATGCATCGGGCGGGAGAACCACGTCGATCAAATCAGCTTTTGGCTGGCGCTGCACATGGAGAAACTGCCGTTCGAATTGGCGCCTTCAAACGTGAACCACTTTATCCACCTCACAGGTGCGCACCGCCACTTCGATTCAGCTCGCCCCATTGCACTGCTGCATTATCACGGTGTGAGCCTCAACGATCGCGGCCAACTCGCGCCGCGGGTCGAACTTGATGCACCGGAGCGCGCTGCCGTCGCAGCCGCAAATGATCAGATCGGCAAGGGATATGATGAGCGGCTGTGCTGGGAGTTGCGGCAGCGTTCCAGGTCGTCAAAAAACGGTTGACCTACACGCTATTTTTGCCGCGCGATTCGTCCCAATCTCGCGCTGTTGGCGGGGATGGCGAGCACGTCACAAACCGTGCCTATATCCGATAGGCGATCGATCTCGACAGCCGTGAACCTGTCGTGAGACGCATTCCGCTCATCGATATTTCTAAATAGTTGGTAGCCTGTGCCCCGCAAGAAGTTATCGAACGCCGCAATGTCGGCGTCATAGCGCGCCATGTGTTGTGCCAAAATCTCAGCATATATGACCGGGCGGAACTTGCGCACCATCTCAGAGGCCATGAGCACACCTGGCTCTAGTCCTTCGATGTCGATCTTTAGGACGTCAGGTACCACGGTCATGCGCGTGAGATCGTCAAGCGTGGACGATCGTTCGCCGGCTTGGTCCCGGATGACGTGCGTCGCGCCCGAATTGGCGTCGTTGACGTGAACAGCATATTTGCTGTCGTCCGGCGATACGATCGCCTGGATGGCGCGCACCCGGTCGCTGAGGCCGTTGGTAGAGAGGTTCTCGATCAACAGCACGAAATTTGCGGCGTCTGCCTCGACGGCAACGACGCTACCGGTTGCTCCGACACGCTGCGCGATGGGAATTGTAAATGTGCCGATATGGGCGCCGATATCAAACACGCAATCGCCCGGCATGATGACTGCACACAAGAAGGCTAATTCAGGTCTCGTATGCGCACCAAAATCGCGAATTTGTTGGGTAATCAAGTCGCCATCGTAGGCGCGAAGAGTGCCAAACGTGGCCTCGACGGTGACGATCTCGGCTGTCTGCCAACCCATTGGCCGCATGTATCACGGCAGCCCAAGCAAAGAAACGCCTCCGACCGGACGGCCGGAGGCGCTCAGCGCGTACGCGCGACAAATGACTAATTCGGTGACACGGGCGTCAATGTCTGGCCGGCATTGGTGTTGTCGAAGATTTGGTTCGTGGAAAACGATGTTCCTGTGCCGCTGTTTCCAATCGAGACAGCGGTGCCGTTGCCGCTAACGATCGACATGCCAACTCGCAGAGTCGCCGTTGGCCCGCTTACGTTGAGCCCCGCCGTCCCGTTGTTGGACGAAACCGAGTTCATGATCATCACCTGGGTCGGCGCGCCGCCAGCCGGCGAATATGACGTAAAGCCGGCGTAGTCATTGCCAGACGAGGCACCGCCGACGATCGCAATGTGGAGACCGCCGGTGCTGGCGGTGCCATCGGCCTTGAAGCCGAACACGTTGTTGAGCATCTGCACGCCGCTCAGATTGACTTTGGCGACACCGCTCCCGGTCGCTTTGACCAGAATGCCGCCACCGGTGGTGCCGGTGCCGTTGGACGAAACCTCGGTATTGCTGACGAACAGCGAGGCGGTGACGCCGGTCGGCACAGCAAAGTTGATTCCCAGCGCCGAACCGCTGTCAAAGCCATAGATCTTGCAATTCTGGATATTGAGTACGGAGGCATTGACGAAATTGATGCCGATCACGCCGGTCCCGGCTCCCTGGAAATTCAGATTGCGCAAGTTTACGACGCCACCGGCAACATTGACGGTGACGGCGTTGGTGCCGGACGCCAAGATGCCGCCAGCAAACGGTCCGCAGTCGATGGTGATCGACTTGGTGATCGTGACCGCGCCAAAGCCGCCCGGATCGAGACAATCGATCTCACCGGCGGTCGCCGTCTTGGAGATGGCACCCGCAAATGTCTTGCACGGCGCAGTACGGCTACAGGGATTGGCGTCGTCACCGACGCCGGAGACCCAGGTGCGTGTCGCTTGCGCGAAGGCCGGGGCGCCACCAAACGTTGCAGCCATGGCCGCGATCAGGAATGTTACCAGAAGATGACGAATTCTCATGCTCCCCCCTTGGCTGGCACAACTGCCGCTGCGGAGCCGCAACGGGTTCCCAGCCCGAAAACTGAATCAACATCGTGCAATAGCTACCACCGCGCCAAGTTGTTTGAAAGTGCTGCACCATGCTGAGGTCAGGAATCGCTCACGCTTCAAAACAATGGCCGGCTCAGACTTCTTCAAAAAGAGCAAGATTGGTGTCGAGCCACAACGTATTGGTGTCGAAGACTCCGCACCAACCACGGGCCGCTTGCCGAGTGGACGACCGGGCGGCGGCGGCGGATGCCGATTTGGAGCGGCGGCGGGGCCGGCCGTCACGCCGCAAGCACGATTGAGACCGCCGAGAGCAGGCCGAGCAGCCAGCTCCAGCGATCCCTGAGGCCGAACACCACCGGATCGTCGTGAAGCCGCATTCGATGGCTCATGAACCAGATACGAAGCGTCCAGAGCGAGACAAAAGCCGGCACGAAGTAGAGCCAACCGATGTGGCTATAGAGCCCGGAGGGGGCAGCGTCGTTCGCCATGTAGAGGAGCATGATCACGACCGATGCGATTCCTGCGCTGATGCCGGCGACGAGGGTCAGCGGCCAGTCCTCGGCGCGATAGCCGCGGCCCTCGAGGTAATCCAGGCCTTGCACGCCGGCTCGCATCACCTCAGCGTGACGCTTGGCCAGTGCGAGCGAGAAGAAGAAGAACATCGAGAACGTGAGTAGCCACGGCGATAGCATCAGCCCGCAGGCCTCAATGCCCATGGCTAGGCGGCTGGTGAAGAGCGTTGCGATGGCGAAGACGTCGAGGAGTGGCACCTTCTTGAGCCTCAGCGAATAGAGTGTCGTCAGCACGAAATAGCCGAGCATGACCAGGGCGAAAGAGGGCGACAGCACGAAGGCGCCGGCCAGGGCGATCAAAATCGAGAGAAGACCAGTGACGAGTCCTGCGGCAATCTTGAGTCGACCGCTGGCGAAGGGGCGGTGCTGCTTCGAGGCGTGGGTGCGGTCGGCGTCGAGATCAACGAGGTCATTTAGGATATAGCCGCCGGAAGCTAGCAGCGACAAAAGCAGGAATGCCAGGACCGCGACACTGATCGTTCGCGGATCGCTGTACTGGCGCGAAAGGATGACAGGGACGAAGAGAAGGACGTTCTTCGACCATTGATGAATGCGGAATGCCTGCAGCCAGGCCTTGAGCGGAGCAGACCCGCTTTCGAAGGTCGCGAGCACGGGGGGGCCGCCGGAGGCGACATGGCGCCGGACTACTGAGCGGCGCACGTCGCAGAGAATGACGCCCTCGGCGCCGTTGAATGCCGCTTGGTCAGTCGGATGGTCGCCGGCATAGATGAAGCCGTCCGCGAACCGCTCCTTGAGATAGGCGAGTTTAGCATCGCCCTTGAGATTGCGGCTGCCGTCGCTGCCTTTGACAGCGTCGAACACGTCGAAGGCGGCGCCAATCCGGTCCGCGATCGCCTGGTCGGCGGCGGTGATCAGGTAGATCTTGCGGCCCCGCTCCTTCTCGAGCTTGAGCAGCGAGATCAGGTCGGCGCGCACGGGCAGCGACGTGACCTCGAAATAGTCGCGCTCGGCGATGTGCCGCTTCACTGCGGCGCGGCCCTGTCTGATCTCGCGAAACGCCGCGAAGCAATGTGCAGGCGCGCGCAGCACGGCGCGAAGCACGCTCTCATGAAACGTATCGGTCAAAAGCAGCGTCCCGTCGAGGTCGACCGCGAGCGGTACAGACGGATCGACGGCAAGCGGCGTCGCCTCGGCGGGCCGGTCGTCGTCCTCCGTTGAGCTGGAGCGGGGAGCTTTCGTCAACACTGTCGCATTTGTTCTGATGCGCAACTACCGGTCAAGGTCGAACAGGCGCAATTGCCAGCTTCGCCAAGACGCGGAAGCCGCTGAATCTTCGTCAGGACCTTGCCCTGCCGCCCGCCTCATGCAATCCACACTAGGCTACGTGCACAAGGGGAAGCGGAAATTCCGAGGTACGTTGCATTTTAAAGTGTGCCTCATTCGCTAGTCTATCAGCCTTGCATCAATCCTACCCCGCTTCTCTCGCAGGCCGATTGGCAGCGTACCTCGCTGCAGCGACGGTCACTGCGCTTCTACTGTGGAACGCGGCCACGACATTCGCCTTGATGTGGATCGGAACGAGCGCGCTACCGTTCGGGGATCAATGGGATACGTCGCTTCTTCCTGATGAGTTGATCAGGAATCTCTTCGCGCAGCACAATGAGCATCGTCCGGCCGTTGCGCGCCTCGTCGGTTGGCTCGACTGGTATCTTGCGGATGCGCGGAACGCGATGACGGCGACATTCATCGCGCTTTGCCATGTCGTTTTCGGACTTGTGTTGTTCAGGCTTGTCCATATGGTTGTCAAAGACTGGCGCGGCGCGGCTCTCATATCCGCGCTCGCTACGGCCATCGTAGTTGCGGACAGGCAGACCGAGAATCTGCTCTGGGGCTTTCAAACGGCATTTGTTGGAAGCTTCGCGGCCGCCTTGCTCGCGCTGTTCTGCGCAGTGATTACAACGACGGCGCGGTCGTCAGCGGGGCGGATGGCAAGCTTTGCCGCCTGCCTAGTAGCGAGCGGAGTATCCGTCTTTTCGCTCGCAAGCGGTGTCCTGACGCTCGTCTTCGTCACCATATTGCTGTTTCTTGCATCGGCACCGCTGGTTTTCAGGGCCGGATACTCGCTCTTCTCGATCGGATTGATCGCATTCTACCTTCATGATTATTCAAGGCCCACCTATCACACGAACCCCTGGGTCGCGATTCACCATGGGCTGAAGCTGGCGCGCTACACCGCTGCCTATTTGGGGGCTCCCTTTGCGGAAGGTCGACGCCATATTGCGGTTTACTTCGGGGCTTGGGGGGCTTTGCTTGTCGCGGGTCTCCTGATTTGGTCAGCCGTGTCGTATCGACGAGAGAGACGATCGAACGACATCCGAGGGATTGCCGCCTACTACGGGCTGATTCTATTCACCGGCTTGATCGGTTGTGCGGCACTCATGACCGGGTTGGGTCGGCTTGATTTCGGTCTCGGGCAGGCGATGTCGGTTCGCTACGGAACGCCTGCGTCCATGTTCTGGGGTGTTTTAGTAGCGGCCTTGATCGTGTCGCCAGCAATACGCGGGCGGTGGCCTTCTCGGGTCGTGCAGGGCTACGGCGTGCTGCTTGCGACCGGCCTTGCTGTCTTTGTGGCAACTCAGCAGCTCAAATACATGCCCAAGGCACGTGACATGCATCGCGACAAGCTGCTTGGTGGGATTGCGTATCTTGTCGGCCTCCGCTCAGGCCCGGAAGTCCTCCATATCTATCCGATAGCGAGCAGGGTCGCGGAGGGGCACCTCGACGAAGCCATGCAGCGATTGAAGGAATCGCACAAGTCTATCTTCAGCTACCGCTGGGCAAACCTGCTTGGATTACCGCTCGGCGAATTGAGGGGAGAACCGGTGTCGGGATGTCACGGAGCGGTTGACCAGGCCACCTTGGTGCAAGCGGGAGAAGCACCGATCTCGAAGGTGGCGGGCTGGGCGTGGAACGATCGCTCGCGCCGCTCGCCGGATCTGATCATCTTGACCGGTCAAGACGGCACAATCAGTGGATTTGGAGTCCCAGGCTTCCGCCGCCTGGGAGGGGGGCAGGGACAGTCTGGTATGCCGGACAACAACGGTTGGACCGGCTTTGCGCGCGGCGGCGATGCGGACATGTACCATGCATTTGAGATCTATCTCGGAAAGACGGCCCGAATCTGCGAGCTTGCTGAAGACCAGGGATGACATGTCCGTGTACCGGCTCCAGGCACACACGTCTTACGTTCGGAAACCGGTCTCGGATCAGCGATCCGAGACCGGTTTCCGAGTGACGGTTTAACCATTTCGTGTCGATTGCGTCGTTTCTTTCTTCGCTGAGCGCGACGGAGTGGGCCTTCCTCGCCTACGGCTGCGCTGTCTTCGCGCTCTTGGCCGCCGATCTCCTTCTGGTCGGTGCGCGGAAGCCGGTCTGGACACCGCACGCCGTTGCGGCGGCGTTCCTCCTATCCAGCCTGACACTGCTGTTTTTTTGCCGGCGCCACATCCTTCATTACGACCTCATCATCAATCCGGACGAGGCCATGATGGCCGCCAATGCCATGCTGGCGCAGCACGGCTGGCTCGACTGGAACCTCGCGGACACCCTCACATCTGGCCCGCTCAATTCATCGATCCTGATCTGGCCGTATCTCCTGGGCGGCGACATCACACTTTATTCCACACGGCTCACGGGGCTTGTCTGCGTCTTCGGCATGGCGTCTTTCGTGTTCCTTGCGGTGCGGCGGCTTGCCGGCGACTGCGTAGCGATCGTCGCCGTAAGCCCGGTCGTGCTGTTCCTGTCCCGGACGTCGGGAGGCGATTTCGTCCACTACAGCAGCGAACAGCTGACCATGCTGCTCCTTGCTGCCGCATTCTATCTGTTCGTTCGCTCCTTCGCCGCGGACCGGCTTGCGCTGCTGATCGCGGCGGGACTTGTTCTCGGGCTCGTCCCTTATGCGAAGCTGCAGGGCGCGCCGGTCGCCGCTGCCGCCGGGCTTCTTGTCCTCGCGCGCGCCATCGAGATCCGCGCGCGCGCCGGCGGTGTGGGCAAGGCCGCCCGCGCGGCGGCGGCAGTCATCGTCGCCGCACTGCTGCCGACGGTCGTTCTCCTGACACCGCTCGTTCTGGCGGGCGGCTTCAACGACTTCCTGATGAGTTATTTCGTTCAGCAGCGTCTTCGCATCGTTCGCTGGCAAAACCCCTATCCGGAGATTCTCGAAGGGGCGAAGCCGGCGTCACTCCGGGCGCTGCTTGAAGCCTACGGCGTGATTCTAATGGCCAGTCTGCTCCGCTTTGTCGTCGTTATTGGCACGGGGAGCTGGCAACAGCCGTCCAAGGCGGCGCTGTGGAGCATGGCAATGGCCGTCGTCCTGGTGCCGGTCGCCTTTGTCGCAATCGCGACGCCGGGCCGCATCTTCTACCACTATCTGCTGCTCTTTCTTCCCCCGGCTGCCATTCTGGTCGGCGCGGCGCTCACCGTCGCCGGCGTCCCGGACGGGTACCGTATTTGGCGGCACAGCGTGTTCCAGGCAGTGCCTCTGCTGGCCGCGCTGTTGGTAATCTTCTTCGAAATCGGCGCACACCATGGCGACGGCCACTATCGAAGATACAAAAGGGCCTTCCTCGAGGGCCGCCTCCTGACCGCGCCCCATATGCTCGACTGGCTGCGGCCGACGGCGAACGACAGGATCGTCTGTTGGGGCTGGCAGGCCGAGTGCTACGTCAATTCCGCGATGCGGCCGGCGACGCGCGACGTCACCAACGAGAACCAGATCTACCGCACCGCACTGAAGCCGTATTTCCGGGCGCGCTTCATCCACGACTTCAGCCGCAGCCGGCCCGACTTCGTCCTCGACACGGTCGCCCCGGGGAGCTTCGGCTTCAGTGATCCGAAAAGGACCGGCATCAGGGCCTTCACAAAGCTTGGGCAAATCGTCGCCTCCGATTTCGTGCGCGTCTCGCGGGTCGAGCCGGCCGACGGATGCCCCCGCCTCTATGTCCGCCGTGAGCGGCTGGCCGAGCTTGAGAGGAGCCTGATCGCCTTTGCCGATATCTCGGCGACCAATTCGGTCAAGGGCCACACAGCGTCAGCCCTCGATGATCGCAGTGTCGTCGAGGCGTGCCAGAATGACTGGCTCCTGCCCGACGGAGCGCTGGGCGCAGTGACCATCGATTTCGACGCCCCCACGCCGGTCCGGACGGTCGCGATCATGAACACCCGCAACGAACCGCCGCGCTCCACCAGGGGAATACGCCTCGCGGCGCGGCTCGGTGGGGTGGTGCAGGCGACAGCCGAGCTTCGACTTGAGCCCTATCCTTACTGGACTTTCTACCGGTTCGACGAGCCGGTGACGGCAGACGGCCTGACGATCGACATCCTGTCCTACCGGGGAAATGGCGCCGGCCTGAGCGAGATCAAGGCCTATCGTGACTGAGCATGATCCTGGAACGTGCGCACCGCTTCTCGGTTAAGATCATGCGGAGCAAGTGCAAGATCGCGAAAGGCAGAACTGCTATGCCCGCGATCCGGCGTCTATCAGGCCGAAGGAGAATTGCCGGTGCGCGACGAAGCTCGGCACGGCGCAGGCACCAAGGCCGATCGCCTGAGCGAGCACGGCCGGATAGAAATCAATGGCGAGGAGGGGAAGTATCGCCCTGAAGCAGAGGGAGCTCACGCCCGCCGCAATGGCGAGCGACATGACGTTCACCAGTGCAAACCGCCCGAACCGGTGCAGCGGAAACGAAATGCGGTTAGGAAAAACGAAAAGGCGGTTCAAGTTGAATGCGATCAGAATGCCGACGATCTGCGACGCCACAACGGCCGCTTCATACGGTATGATAAAATTGAAGCTACGTCGGGTGAGAAGCGTGGCGCTTGCCGAGATGACCCCAACAATCAAGAACGCGGAAAACTGCTTCAATGAAGAAACACTTGGCAAATCTCGGTGCTCCACCGCAAGGTCTGTCTCGCCTTTGATCCGATCGAGCATCTTTCGGTCTGTAAACGAATGTCAATGCGGGCAAAGCCCAACCGCAGCCGGAAAGCCACAACGGCAAACGCAGTGCGCGAATATTAGGCGCTGCGGCCGACGCTGACAATCGAGGTGAAGACATGAGGCTATGCGGCGGAAACGAAACCGGCGGTGAATGCAAGCGATAGTGATCACGTTTCCATATCGAAGCGGGCCTGATGCCGCGCGCTGAGATCGAGCCCTGGGGGCGCGTCTTCAAAAGCGCCTCGGAGCTTGCGGCGCCGGCTTTTCTCGACGGCGCCCGCTCCGCATTGATGGGAAGCGCGCAATCCGTTCTCGGGCTTGGCGCGGCGCGCTCCTACGGCGATGTCTGCCTGAACGACGGCGGCGTGCTTATGCGCATGACGGGGCTCGACCGGATCATCGCCGTCGACTGGACGAACGGCGTGATCCGCGCCGAGGCGGGGCTCACCTTCGATGAGCTGCTCAAGGTCGCCGTGCCGCGCGGATGGTTTCCGCCGGTGACCCCCGGCACCAAGTTCGTCACGCTCGGCGGGGCGGTCGCCAACGACGTGCACGGCAAGAACCACGAGAGCGCCGGAACGATCGGCTGCCATGTGCGCCAGATCGGGCTCGCTCGCTCGTCGGGCGAGACGATGGTGCTTTCAGAGAGGGAGCACCCGGAGCTCTTCCGGACGACAATCGGTGGGCTCGGCCTGACCGGCCTGATCCTCTGGGTCGAGATCGGTCTCAAGGCCATCGCCTCGTCCGATATCGAGGTCGACACGCTCAAGATCGAGGACCTCGATCACTTCTTCAAGCTTGCGGAGAAAAGCGACGCTTGGGAATACACCGTCGCATGGGTCGACTGCCTGGCGAAGGGCGAGCGGCTTGGGCGTGGACTTTTCATGCGCGGGCGGCACATGTCCGACGGCGGGCTCAAAGTGCATCGCGAGCCGCGCCTCGCCGTGCCGCTCGACGCGCCCGCCTGGCTCCTCAATCCGCTGACGATCGCGCTTTTCAACCGCGCCTACGCCAACCCGCTCTTCGGCACCGACCGGCGGCGGGTCCACTATGAGCCGTTCTTCTATCCGCTCGATTCGGTGCTCGGCTGGAACCGGCTCTACGGGCGGCGCGGCTTCTTTCAGCACCAGTCGGTGGTGCCCATGGCGGCTGCGCCCGACGCGCTGAAGCGTCTCCTGACCCTGACCGGCGAGCATCGGCAAGGCTCGTTCCTGGTCGTCCTGAAACTCTTCGGCGATCGCAAATCCCCCGGGCTTCTCTCTTTCCCGATGCAGGGGGCGACGCTCGCGCTCGATTTCCCCAATCGCGGCGAGAGCATACGGCGGCTGCTCCAGGCGATGACCGACGTGGTTCTTGAGGCCGGCGGCCGGCTTTATCCGGCCAAGGACGCGACAATGTCGGCAGAAGCTTTCCGACTCGGCTATCCAGCCTGGCGGGAGCTTGAGGCGCAGCGCGACCCGAAGATCATGTCGGACTTCTGGCGGCGCGTGACGGAGATGGAATGACGGCACGATCGATCTGGATCGTCGGGGCCACATCCGCGATCGCCCACGCTTATGCGCGGAGGCGGGTGGGGGAGGGAGTGCGCTTCGTCCTCCTCGGCCGCAATGCCGAGCATCTCTCCGCCAACGCCGCCGATCTCACCGCCCGCGGCGGCGAAGCGGCGATCGAGACGCTCGATCTCGCCGGTGATCTCGACCGCGACGCGGTCGTGACCGGCCTCATTGAGAGACATGGCCTGCCGGACGAAGTGCTGATCGCCTACGGCATCCTCGGCGATCAGCCGCGCGCGCTCACCGATCTCAAGCATGCGCGCGACATCATCGAGTTCAACTTCACCAGCGTCGCGCTCTGGGTCCTGGCGATTTGCGCGCGCCGCAATCCGCAGCGGGCGCTGACGCTGATCGTCGTCGGCTCGGTCGCCGGCGACCGCGGGCGCGGCTCGAACTTCGTCTACGGGGCGGCAAAGGGCGGGCTCGACCGGTTTCTCGAAGGCCTGCAGCACGCGTTCGCCGGCACGCCGCTTCATGTCGTGCGGGTGAAGCCCGGCTTCGTCGACACGCCGATGACGGCGGAGATCAAGAAGGGCGGCCCGCTCTGGGCAACGCCCGACCGCGTGGCCGGGGATATCGTGAAGGCCGTCAACCGCCGCCGGACGGTCGTCTATACGCCCTGGTTCTGGCGGCTCGTCATGGCGATCGTCCGGGCCATGCCGGCCGTCATCTTCAACCGCGTGAAGATATGAGCCGCCAATGAGCCCCCCTCGCATGACCCTGCAGGGTCGCCGTGACCGGGGCGGCGGGGCTTGTCGGCCAGAACCTAATTCCGCGGCTCAAGGCGCGCGGCTTCACCGACATCGTCGGCGGTCGACAAGCATCCGGCGAACACCGCGATCCTCCGCCGGCTTCATCCCGATATCCGCATCATCGAAGCCGATCTTGCTGCCGACGACGGCTGGCAGGACGCGGTCGCCGCGTGCGATGTCGTGGTCGTTAGCCACGCGCAGATCGGCGGCGCTCGATCCTGAGGCCTTCCGCCGCAACAACGTCGTCGCGACCGCGCGCCTGATCGATGTGCTGAACGAAGACCAACGATGCCTATGTCGTTCATCTCAGCTCCTCGGTGGTCGAATCGGCGGCGGAGGACTGGTACACCGAGAGCAAGGAGGAGCAGGAGCGGATCGTCGTCCGAATCTGGCTTGGCCCATGTCGTGTTGCGTCCGACGCTGATGTTCGGCTGGTTCGATCGCAAGCATATCGGCTGGCTGGCGCGCTTCATGCGGAAGCGTTCCGGTCTTCCCGATCCCGGGCAGCGGCCGCTATCTCCGCCAGCCGCTCTATGCCGGCGATCTCTGCGACATCATCATCTCGTGCGATCGACAAGCGCCCGAGCGGCGCCTACAATATTTCCGGCCTGGAGACGATCGACTACATCGACCTGATGCGCGAGGTGAAGAGGGGCCTTGCGGCGCGCGGACAGCGATCGTCAGCATCCCTTACGGCCTGTTCTGGGCGCTGTTGTGGACCTGCGGCCTGTTCGACCGCGATCCGCCCTTCACGACCAAGCCAGCTCAAGGCGCTGGTGACGCCCGACGTGTTCGAAGTCATCGATTGGCCCGGCATTTTCGGGGTCAAGGCGACGCCGCTGCGCCAGGCGCTGGAGCAGACCTTCCGCCATCCCGACTATTCCAAGATCGTGCTGGAGTTTTAGCGAGTTGAGCCGCGTGATCGTCATCGGCGCCGGCGCGATGGGACTTGCCGCCGCCTATCATGCGCTGAAGCGCGGGCACGACGGTGACCGTGCTCGAGGCGGCGCCCGAGCCAGGCGGCATGGCGGCGCATTTCGATCTCGGCGGCCTCTCGATCGAGCGCTTCTACCATTTCGTCTGCAAGGCCGATTCTGCGACCTTCGATCTGCTCGACGAACTCGGCCTCGGCGATACGATGCGCTGGGTGCCGACGTCCATGGGCTACTACGTCGACGGGCGGCTCTACAAATGGGGCGATCCGATCGCGCTCCTGAAATTTCCCAAGCTGTCGCTGATCGAGAAGATCCGCTACGGCGCGATGATGTACACCTCCGACCAAGCGGAACGACTGGCGCAGGCTGGAAGGGATTTCCGCTAAGGACTGGATCACGGGCTGGTGCGGCCGGCGCGTCTATGAGCGCCTCTGGGCTCCGCTCTTCGACCTGAAGTTCTTCGAATATGCCGACAACATCTCGGCGGCGTGGATCTGGACCCGCTTCAAGCGTGTCGGCACCTCGCGCCGCTCGATGATGCAGGAGGAGCTCGGCTATATCGAGGGCGGCTCGGAGACGCTGGTCGGCGCGCTGGTCGACGCGATCCACAAGCACGGCGGAAAAGTGGTGCTCGGCGCGCCGGTCTCGCGGGTCGAGGTTGTGGACGGCCGCGTGAGCGGTGTTACTGCGGGCGGTGCGCACTATCCCGCCGACGCCGTGATCTCCACCGTGCCGACGCCGCTGATCGACCGCGTCGTGCCGGATTTGCCGGCCGGCCGACACCGCCAAATACCGGGCGATCGACAATATCGGCGTCGTCTGCGTCGTGTTCCGGCTGAAGCGGTCGGTCACGCCGCATTTCTGGGTCAACATCTCAGACCCGCGTTTCGGGATCCCGGGAATCGTCGAGTTCTCCAATTTGCGGCCGGTCGGCGACACCGTCGTCTACGTTCCCTACTATATGCCGCAGACGCATCCGAAATTCTCCGAGGATGACACCTTTTTCGACAAAGAGGCCTTCGGTTATCTGAAGCTCCTCAATCCTGCGCTTCGGGATGGAGATCGAATCGCCTGCCACGTCGGGCGGCTCAGGCATGCGCAGCCCGTCTGCCCGCCTGGCTTTCTGTCGATGCTGCCGCCGATCGAGACTGCGATTGCCGGCCTGCAGATCGCCGACACCTGCTTCTACTATCCGGAAGACCGCGGCATTTCCGAAAGCGTGCGCTTCGGTAAGCTGATGGCGGAGCGTGTCCGATGACGTTGCGGCATGCTCCGGCTGACAGCCGCGGAGGCCATCGGCAGTTCGTTGCCTTCGTCGTCGTGGGCGGCATCGCGGCGGTTGTCAACATCCTGACCCGCATCGTGTTCAGTCTGGTGGTGCGCTACGAGATCGCGATCCTGGTCGCCTATCTATGCGGCATGACGACGGCCTATCTCCTGAACCGGCTGTTCGTCTTCGCCGCCTCCGGACGCAGCGTCGGGAGCGAGTATCTGCGCTTCACACTGGTCAACCTCGTGGCGGTGGCCCAGGTCTGGATCGTCAGCATCGGGCTTGTGCGCTTCATCTTTCCGTGGATCGGCTTTGCATGGCACGACGAGACGGTCGCCCACATCGTCGGCGTGCTGGTGCCGGTCTTCACCAGCTTCCTCGGCCACAAGCATTTCTCGTTTGCGGCGTTAGGCTGAGCGTTCTGACAACCGGACCTCAGGCGTCCTGGCCGTGCGCGGCGTCGGTGCGGGCCTTGATATCGCGCAGCACCCTTAAGCTCCTCGGGGGAGAGTGGGGGCGTCTGAATTGGGCGCGTATCCAGATCCAGCAGAACCCCACGACAATGAGAAAGCATAGGATCAGATATACGGCATAAGCACCGTTAACATGCGCGGCGCCTCCGGTGAACGGTCCAGTGGGAAGCATCAAGAACGAAAATATAGGCGACTTGTTCACGCTCACCAGGCAATAGTATAGACGCTTCATATGGCCCATGTAGACGCCGTTATTCACGCACGCTGCTTGCCCCAGAAAGTAAAGCTCGTCCCAGGTCGGTGGGCGCGGCGTCTCTGGGATCAGCCTCTACAAAAGGCATGCACAGGCGAGCACGCCCGCGGCGAGAACGGCGCACTGGCGAAGCGCCGGGCTATTGGAGCTTTTGGCGAGGAGTGAGAGAGCGGTTGGCGGTAGACGGGGCAAGGCTTGTTCTCAGAGCCGGGGTCGCGCGGCTCTAAAGAGTTCGTCTGCATCCGCTTGAGGAAGCGGCCGATCTTGCGGATCGCTTTGGGCCGTCGCTTGGCGGCTTTCAGCTCCGCTGCGAGCTTCTGATTCTCGGCCGCCACCATCTCGGCCCGCAACGCAGCCTCCGCATGCGACACGGCCTCTGCGCCCTGCCGTCGAAGCAGGTCATTCACGAAGGCGCCGATCCGCTCGTTTGCACTCAGGCTTCGAAGCAGCTCCGCGGCAGGCGAGGGCTCGGCGCCGACATAAAGGATCCCGAGGCCGTGCGAATGAAATACGTTGAACGACGGATATTTCTGCTTCACCTCCTCCCAGAATTGCCAGACCCCGAAATCGCCTTCATAGACCGTCGTGTCGTGGAAGAGCACGACACCTCGGTCGGACATCTTCGGGAGCCAGTTGCAGAAGTCGTTCGTCACCGCCTCGAACGTGTGGAGGCCATCGACATGCAACAGGTCGATGGAGCCGTCGGCGAAGCAGTGATTGGCGTCATCGAACAAGGAACGGATGTAGTAGCTGGTCCCGGGATACATCGTCATGAGCCGATATGTGAAATCGGCGAGGACGCCTTCGTCGTAGAAGCCCGCCTGTTCGTCGCCCGTCCATGTGTCGATGGCGACGCATTCGCTCGCAATGTGCGCGCGCTCGATAGTCTGGCATGCGCTGAGGAAGCTCTGGCCGAAATGCGTTCCAAGTTCGACAAAGCGACGCGGTCGGAGAACGGTGACGACGGCGCGGAGCAACGGCGAATGGCCGGCCCAGACGCTTAGGACGAAGGTCCGGATCGGTTCGAGCATCTCGACAAGCGCATCGAGCAGATCGAGCGGCCCGATCGCCTGCGGCAGCCAGGGCATCTCCCCGTTGGACGGGACCAGCGCGCCGAAGACCTCGGGACCGAAGCGGCCGTCCGGCCGCAGCGGCAGAGGCTGTGGATGGAGCTCGTTGTCGCGCGCGCGCACTGTGATCGGGGCATTCGGGAGGAAGTGAAATGTCCTCCAGCAGAGGTCTGCTTCCCTTTGGGCAAAGTCGTTTTGTGATGCGGGAGGGTAATCCGGCTTCTTGAACTGGTCCCCGGACGCGATGATCACGTCTCCCCACCCAGGTTTGTCGGTCGTTGTTGGATGGAGCTGCTCAAACGGCTCGCCATAGTTCGCGATGATGCCGTTCAGCAGTTCCGGGGTCAGTGCGCCGCGCGCGATCTGCTCGCTCAGTTGGAACCAATGAAACCCGGTCGCTGCATCGGATTTCGGCATCGCCCGATATGCAGCCGTGCCGGATGAAAGCTTGTGGCGCAGGCGGTCCATTGAGCGGATCGGGATGTGGAAGATTGTGCCGATGCTCGGCGCGGGCGCAAACTCGGTTACCGCGCGCTCGGCTCTGACTGTGTGGTTTCCAGTCTGCACGCAGAACTTCGGATTCTGCGCCGCGTAGCTCGCGCCGATAGCGACCTTGCCGTAGCGCGACGTCTGGCCGTTGAATCGAAACGTCTGGGCGAGGTCGAAGGAGTCGAAGGTCCCGAAATGCGTCGGTATGAGGTTCTGCCATGAGAAGGTTACGACATCCGACGCGCTGTTTCTCAGCAAGCCCTCGAGCGCGGCGCGATCGGGAACGGAAAGAAATTCATCGGCGTCGAGAAAGAAAACCCAGTCGGCATCGGCCTCGAAGCACCTCCGCGCCATCGCGACGGAAATCTCACTCTGGAAATAGCCGCGGTAGCAATACCGGAGAAGCTCGATCGGCACGCCATGAGCGATGGCAGACTGCGTGATCTCCAGCGTGCCATCGGTCGACTGATGGTCAACGACCAAGATATTGTCGAAGAGGTCGGCATGGTAACGGATGAAGCTGGGCCAGATGTCAGCCTCATTCCGTACCAATACGACAGCGTGCAGCTTCATTTCAGGCTGCCTTTCGCAGTCGAAAGGCGGAGCGCGCTGGCATCCGCGGAAAGGCCGTCATGCGACTCAAAATGCATATGCTTTGAAGGGACTGGCCGTTTTGCGTCGAAAAGCACATGCACCCTCAGTCGCCGTGTTGTGATTTCGCCAAAACCACGCAGCCGCGTCCAGCCGGCTTAGCGATCCTGCATGATCCCCAAGAGTCTCCAGTAACATGTCCGGCAGAGGAGTAGCCAGCAAACGCAGTCGATGATCCCCGACTCACCGACGGTCTCGCTTCGACAGTTCCGTCGAGCCGACGATAATCGTCAGTGCGCCACACAGGCAAGCAGGTTCAGCGCTCTTCCGACTAAGCGTCCTCGCCGTGCGCGGCGTCGGTGCGGGCCTCGATATCGCGCAGCACCTTAAGCTCCTCGGGGGAGGGCACCTAGATCGGCGGCAAATTTCAGCGGCCAGCCGCGTCCGCCGCGACGCTTTCCAGGCTTTCGCCCGGATAGAGGGCCGTCACCGTCATCTTGCGCGTTTTGGGTTCGGGTTGCACCAGGCAGCGGTCGGTCATGATCTTGGTCGGTCCCTTGGTCTCAACGCCGAGCGCTTCGCGCGAGCCTGGCCCCGAGCCGTGGCCGAGCGAGGTGATGAAAGGAAGCTTGTCGACGAAGGCACGTTTCCCCATCGCCATGGTAATGAAAATCTCGCCGCAATTGGTGGCGATCTCCGGCGCGCCGCCGCCGCCGGGCAGCCTGACCCTCGGCTTCTCGTAGTCGCCGACGACGGTGGGTGTTCAAATTGGCGAAGCGGTCGATCTGCGCGCCGCCGAGAAAGCCGACCGTGATGCGCCCGCTTTGCAGCCAGTAGCGGAACATTTCTGGCACCGCGACAGTGGTGAGCGCCGTGTCGGACAATTCGCCGTCGCCGATCGACGGCGGCAGCTCGTTCGGCCTGGTGCCGATCGTGCCCGATTTATAGCGCAGCGTGATGTTCGGCGCGCATCAGGTCCGTCCCGAAGACGTCCTCCAACGACGGGCCTTCGTTGGTGACCAGAGAGTCCAACTGCATCCGCGCAAAGGTCGGCAAATGGTACGCTTCGCACACGGCGCGATTTGAATCCCCGAAAGCGTCGGCGAATTGGATTTGGCGCTCGCGGCTCATCCTGGGCGCTGTCTTGAGCATTCGCAAAGGCTCCGTCAGCGCGATGATCTGGGCTTCGTCGAGGTGCAGGCCGGGACGGTTGACCAGATACTGTTGAGCGACCAGATGCAGATCCGGCCGTCGATTTGCGTGCGGCGGCTCCAGCACGCCGAGCGGCGTTCCGCCAAGCCCGACGACCGACAGAAAATCCGCAGCCGGAGAATTCCCATCCGCGCGATCGTAGGGACGGACGATCAAGTCGACGCCCGCAAGACCTGAAAGCCGGGCGAGAAGAAGATCGTAGCGAAAAGTGAAGATCCATTCGTGCCAGCGGATCATGCCGGTCCGCGAGAATCTCATCGCAAAAATCAGAGAACGGCTGGTCGAACTCGTGTTCGATCATCGTGCTGTAGAGGCTTTCGGCGTAGCCGATCTGATTGCGAAAATAGATCACCAGGGTCACTCGCGCGCCGAGGCTCTGAATCGATGCGATGAATTCGCCGAAGCGCGCGTCATGGTGGGCGCTGCATTCGAAATCCTCGCTCGAAATAATGACGTTGCGGCCGTCGTCGGCGATCTCGCTCAGGAGTGCGTCTCGACCGCCGTATTCCGGGCGAAAGCGCCGGTCCCTCGATATCTCCCAGGCGAGATTGTGTTGGCCGTAGGGGGCCTCCGGAGGTCTCCCAGACCGGGGGTAATAATACCCGAAGATTTCAAGAGCCGGCTGATGGCGGCGGAGCAGAACCTGCATCGATGTCGTCGCAGTCTTGTGCGTGCCGACATGGATAAAGCACCGTCTCTGCCTCTCGGCGTACGGCATCATTCGGCGCTCAATGAGACTCGGGATGGGGCGCATGGAACACTTTTCGCTCACACCCCTAAAGGGAATGTAAAGCGCGAGGGCCGACCGTCGCAAATGGCGGGCACTTCGCAAGGCGGTATGGGCGGTCGGAGGAATCGCCCACGCTCGATCGGTCGGTGGTGATCGCCATCCGCGACATGGCGCGCGGCGCGTGGCGCGGGAGCGGCACATACTTGGCGCGCTTCAGGACCCCGCCGTGTTCGGCGTCGGTGCGCGCCTAGACCGCAATTTGCATGGCTTGGAAACGACGCGGCCGCACGTTCTTGCGTCAGGACTCACTGTGCGCGGCGTCGGTGCGCGCCTTGAGATCGCGCAGGACCTTGAGCTCCTCGGGAGAGGGCGGGGGCGTTTCACTGAGATCGTCGGCGAATTTGAGTGGCCAGCCGCATTCCGCCGCGACGCCTTCCTTGCTCTCACCCGGATAAAGGGCCGCGACCGTGAGCTCACGGGTCGCTTCGTCGGGCTGCATCAGGCAAAGGTCGGTGATGATCCTGGTCGGGCCCTTGGTCTCAACGCCGAGCGCCTCGCGCGAGCCTGGCCCCGAGCCGTGGCCGAGCGAGGTGATGAAAGGAAGCTTGTCGACGAAGGCACGTTTCCCCATCGCCATGGTAATGAAAATCTCGCCGCAATTGGTGGCGATCTCCGGCGCGCCGCCGCCGCCGGGCAGCCTGACCTTCGGCTTCTCGTAGTCGCCGACGACAGTGGTGTTCAAATTGGCGAAGCGGTCGATCTGGGCGCCGCCGAGAAAGCCGACCGTAACACGCCCGCCCTGCAGCCAGTAGCGGAACATTTCTGGCACCGCGACAGTGGTGAGCGCCGTGTCGGACAATTCGCCGTCGCCGATCGACAGCGGCAGCACGTTCGGCCTGGTGCCGATCGTGCCCGATTCGTAGATCAGCGTGATATTCGGCGCGTGCGTAAGGCGCGCGAGATTGCAAGCCGCCGAGGGCGCGCCGATCCCTACAAAGACCACGTCGTCGTCCTTCAGCGCCCGCGCTGCGACGACGGTCATCATCTCGGTGGGGGTGTAGGACGTCACGCCGCCACCCTCTTCGAATATTGCGCAAAATCCTCCGGCCGCTTCTTCATCACGTTCTCGTCCATCCACTTCAGGAACGCGTCGCGGTCGCGGGCGATCGGGTCCCACGCCTTGTAGAAGGCATTGGCGCGCTTGGTGTAGCCGTGCGCATAGGAGGGAAAGGCGCCGCCGGGCACGACCGCGATCGCCGTGATGGTCCAGGCGGGAAGGATGACGGCATTCGGGCTGCGCGGACCGAAATCGTCGACCCGCTCCTCCACCGTGATGATGGCACGCTTTGCCGCAAGCACCGCCTCCTTCTGCACGCCGACGATCCCTTCCAGCATGACGTTGCCGCTGCGGTCGGCGCGCTGCGCATGGATGATCGCGACGTCGGGGTGGAGCGCCGGGACTGTCGCCAGCACCTCGCCGGTATAGGGGCAGGTCACCGAGCCGATCGTCGGATTGACCTTCGGCAGATCGACGCCCTTGTAGCCACGGAACATCGCGAAAGGCAGGTTGGCGGCGCCGGCCTCGTAGGCATTCGCCATCGCGGCGTGGCTGTGCTCCTCAAGTGCAAGCGGGCGCGGCCAGTCGTTCTCCACCGCGTCGCGCAGGCGGTGCAGCGAGCCGACCCCCGGATTGCCGCCCCACGAGAAGATGAGCTTCGTCACGAGCCCCATGCCGATCAGCTGGTCGTAGATCAGGTCCGGCGTCATGCGGACGAGGGTCAGATCCGTCCGTCTCTGCCGGATCACCTCATGGCCGGCGGCAAACGGGATCAGATGCGTGAAGCCTTCCATCGCGATCGTGTCGCCGTCGCGCACATGGCGGCTGACCGCCTCGGAGAGGGAGAGGAACTCGGCCATCGGGGAACCCGTCAGACGTCGAAGAACACAGTCTCTTCGTCGCCCTGCATGTGGATGTCAAAGCGATAGATGACGGCGCCGCCCGTCTCCTCGCGCTCCGCGATGAGCGTTGCCCGCCGCGCCTCCGGCACATTGCTCAGAACCGGATCGCGCGCATTCGCCTCCGCCTCGTCGGAGAAATAGATGCGCGTATAGGGGTGGGTCAGAAGCCCGCGCATGAAGACGATGACGTTGATATGCGGCGCCTGGCTGCCGTCGACCGAGCCGGGCTTGACGGTGCGGAAGGAAAAGCGGCTGTCCGGCAGCGTGCCGGTTCCGCAGCGGCCGAAGCCGCGGAAGAGCTGGTTTGAGCCGCGCGGGTCGGCGGGATGCGCGTAGCGGCCTTCCGCATCCGCCTGCCAGATCTCGATCATGGCGTCGGGGATCGCCTCGCCGGCGCCGTCGATCACTTGTCCGACGATCTCGATATGCTCGCCTGGCGTCAGCAGATCGGCCACCTCGCTCGAAGCGATCGCGTTATGGGGGTAGCCGTATTGATGCGCAGTCAGGCCGAAGGCGAAGAACGGGCCGACGGTCTGCGACGGTGTCTGCTTGTGGCTCTCGCCGCTCATTTGGGCGTCTCCGTCGGCGTCTCGGCGGGGCCGCGCAGCACGATGTCGAAGACGTAGCCGAGCGCAAAGCCGGGCTCCGTCACGTCGATGGAGAATTTCGAGATGAGCCGCTCGCGCGCGCCTTCCGGCGCGCCCTGATAGATCGGATCGAGCGCCAAGAGTGGATCGCCGGGAAAATACATTTGCGTCACCAGGCGCGTCGCGATCGTCGGGCCGAGCAGCGAGAAGTGGATGTGGCTCGGCCGCCAGGCGTTGTGGTGGTTCTTCCATGGGTAGGCGCCGGGCTTGATGGTCATGAAACGGTAGCATCCGTTCTCGTCCGTCACGCAGCGTCCGCCGCCGAAGAAGTTCGCGTCGAGCGGCGCCTCGTGCTGATCGACGTGGTGGATGTAGCGGCCGGCGGCGTTCGCCTGCCAGATCTCGATCAGCGCGTTCCCGACCGGGCGGCCGGCTTCGTCGAGGACGCGGCCGGTGACGATGATGCGCTCGCCGAGCGGCTCGCCGTTCTTCGCGCCGTTCCTCGTGAGGTCGCCGTCGAGCGGTCCGACGCTCTCATGGCCGTAGACGGGGCCGGTCAGTTCCGAGAGCGTCTGCTTGAGCGGCACGAGCGGAAGCTTCGGCCCGCGAAGCACGGTCGATTTGTAGCCCGGAAAGACATACGGCGGATGCGAGCCCCAATCGCGGGGCCGAACGGCCTCGATCGCCATCGTTCTCCCTCCCGTCGTTCCGGAATTGGTTTGTAGCCAAACTTTCGGCGCATAAACAGCCGCAACGACGATTTCCGCGCCCTACCTAGCTTACGGGAGCGCGCCCGCAAACCGGCCATTTCGCCGCGAAAGCGCGGGATAGGACGGTCTGAACTCGGGCCGGGCACACTATCTATGGTGGCAGGGTTGGCGTTGCGTGGAGTTCGATATGGCGCGGTTCGATGTTTTCGTTCGCGGTCGTGCGAGAGATCCCAACCTCGCGACTATCATCGCCCTCGCCGACAATCCGGCGAACAGCGCGGACTGGCCCGCCTACCGCGACGACATTGCGCCCTACGTGGAGTTCGTCATCGACAAGGCGCCGCCGGCGGATCGCGAGCGACTGGTCGCGGCCTTGGTTGCGGCCTTCGGAGATTTCGCGCGGCCCTGGCGCTTTCCTTGGGGAACTCTTGTGCTCGGGATTGCCGCGCTCGCTGTCGGTGGCGCCCTCATCTACGGAATATTCTGGGGAGGTCTGATCGAGTTGCTTTCGACGGCAGATGCCGCGCGTGGCCTCATCACCTTCCTCTTTGCCTCCGGGACGATCGCGGTGGTGCTCATCGTCGCGGTCGCGATCTTCTGGGTCGACGTCGGGGAGATCGCCAGCCGGTTCGCGCCGGCGAAGGACGTGCTCACCATCCTGATCGGTGTGTTCGGCACGATTCTCGGCTTCTATTTCGGATCGGTGACGGGCGAGAAAGGGGGACTCGCGGTCAACGACGTCGCGGTCGCGGAAGACGTGGTGGCACCGGGTGGCGAGGCGACGATCACCGGCGTCCTCTCCGGCGGCACCGGGCCTTATGCCTATGCGATCGCCTTCGACAGCCACCCTCCGGAAGACATTGCCCGCACGGTCGCCGCGGACGGCGCAATCAACGCCAAGGCGAAGGTGTCGGCAGAGAACGAGCCGAGGGTCGTACGCTTCACGGTCACCGGCTCCGACTCCGCCGGTCATGAAGTGACGACCACCGGGCGGATCTTCGTGGCGCCGGACGCAGCGGCTCCGGCGAACGCCGATCAAGCACCGACGCCGCCATCGGCTCCGGCGTCGTCGCCGGCCCCCACAACGCAATAGTTCGGCCGCGTTCGGGCGGCCAAAAAAATTGACTGCTTGATAAAAAATTTGACGGTTTTCGAAACCCGGGTCATGTTTTGCAGCCGCGCGACATGCGGCGCGCGGCGCGGCGTGCGGTCATTCGATCGCTTTCGGAGGGCTTGATGTCGAATCTCGCTGGGCGTGGGCCGGATATCGCGGCCGGGAGGCTCGCGGCGGACGACTACGCCCGAAACTTCTCCGATCTCCACCCGCCGCTCTCGCGCCACGAGGCCTTCGTTGAGGCCGATCGCTGCTATTTCTGCTTCGACGCGCCCTGCATGCAGGCCTGTCCGACCCATATCGATATTCCGCTCTTCATCCGCGAGATCCAGGCAGACAATCCGGGAGGCGCCGGCACAACCATCCTTGAGTCCAACATCATGGGCGGCATGTGCGCGCGCGTCTGTCCGGTCGAGACGCTCTGCGAGGAGGCCTGTGTCAGGAATCTCGCCGAGGACAAGCCGGTCAAGATCGGCGAGCTGCAGCGCTATGCGACGGACTTTCTGATGGAGCGCGGCGAGCATCCCTTCCGGCGCGCGGAGCCGACGGGAAAGCGCGTCGCCGTCATCGGCGCCGGTCCGGCGGGGCTCGCCTGCGCGCATCGCCTTGCGATGCACGGCCACGACGTCGTCATCTACGACGCAAGGCCGAAGCCCGGCGGCCTCAACGAATACGGTATCGCCGCCTACAAGACGGTCGATCAATTCGCGCAGCGCGAGGTCGATTTCATCCTCGCGATCGGCGGGATCACCATCGAGACCGGCAAAGCGCTCGGCCGCGACGTCACGCTCGACGAGCTGAAGCAGGACTTCGACGCGGTGTTTCTCGGGATGGGACTGGCCGGCGTGAATGCGCTCGGCGCCGACGGCGAGGTCGCGGAAAACGCGCTGGACGCCGTCAACTGGATCGCCGAGCTTCGCCAGGCGGAGGACATCGCCGGGATGGCGATCGGCCGCCGCGTCGTCGTCATCGGCGGCGGTATGACGGCGATCGACGCCGCGGTGCAGTCCAAGCTGCTCGGCGCCGAGGAGGTCACGATCGCCTATCGCCGCGGCCAGCCGGACATGAAGGCAAGCGCATGGGAACAGGATCTGGCACAGACGAAGGGCGTCAAGATCATGCATTGGGCAAGGCCGCTGCGGCTCCTTGCCGACGAAACAGGCAGCGTGCACGCGATCGCACTTGAGCGCACGCGCCTTGAAGGCGGACGCCTCGCCGGCACCGGCGACATCGTCACGCTTGCCGCCGACATGGTGTTCAAGGCGATCGGCCAGGCCTTTGAGTCCGCTCCGTTGAACGGTGCCGGCGGTGGGATTGAGCTGAGGAGCGGCCGCATCGTAGTCGATGAGGAGCGCCGCACGTCAATGCCGGGCGTGTGGGCCGGCGGCGACTGCATCGCCGGCGGCGAGGACCTCACCGTCGCCGCGGCGCAGGATGGCAAGCTCGCCGCCGAGTCGATTAACCGCGCGATTTCAAATTGACGGCCTAGGAGGAACCGATGGCTGATCTCCGCACCGATTTTATCGGCATCAAGTCGCCGAACCCGTTCTGGCTCGCCTCCGCGCCGCCGACCGACAAGGAATACAATGTCGTGCGCGCCTTCAAGGAAGGCTGGGGCGGCGTCGTGTGGAAAACGCTCGGCGAGGATCCGGCGATCGTCAACGTCAACGGCCCGCGCTACGGCGCGATTCACGGGCCGGACCGGCGGCTTCTCGGCTTCAACAATATCGAGCTGATCACCGACCGGCCGCTCGACGTGAATTTGCGCGAGATCAAGCAGGTGAAGCGCGACTGGCCGGACCGCGCGCTCGTCGTCTCGCTGATGGTGCCGTGCGAGGAGAAGAACTGGGCCGACATCCTGAAGCGCGTCGAGGAGACCGACTGCGACGGCGTGGAGCTGAACTTCGGCTGCCCGCACGGCATGAGCGAGCGCGGCATGGGCTCCGCCGTCGGTCAGGTGCCGGAATATATCGAGATGGTGGCGCGCTGGTGCAAAACGCACACCCGCATGCCGGTGATCGTGAAGCTCACGCCGAACATCTCCGACATCCGCCGACCCGCGCGCGCAGCGCTCCAAGGGGGAGCGGATGCCGTTTCCCTCATCAACACCATCAACTCCATCACCGGGATCAACCTCGACACCTTCGCACCGGAGCCGACGATCGACGGCAAGGGCTCGCACGGCGGCTATTGCGGCCCGGCGGTGAAGCCGATCGCACTCTCCATGGTGTCGGAGATCGCGCGTGACGCGGAAACGCGGGGCATGCCGATCTCGGCGATCGGCGGCATCACCACCTGGCGCGACGCGGCGGAGTTCATCTCACTTGGCGCCGGTACCGTCCAGGTTTGCACGGCCGCCATGGCTTACGGCTTCAAGATCGTGAAGGAGATGATCTCAGGGCTTGAGCGCTGGATGGACGAAAAGGAATACGCCCGCGTCTCCGATTTCTCAGGTCGCGCCGCAGGAAACGTCACCGACTGGCAGTTCCTGAACCTGAACTACATCACCAAGGCGAAGATCGACCAGGCGCTCTGCATCAAGTGCGGGCGCTGCCACATCGCCTGCGAGGACACCTCGCACCAGGCGATCTTCGCCACCAAGAACGGCGCACGGCATTTCGAGGTGAACGACGAGGAATGCGTCGGCTGCAATCTCTGCGTCGAGGTCTGCCCGGTCGAAAACTGCATCACCATGCTGCCGCTCGCCGCCGGCACGATCGACGAGCGAACCGGCAAGCCGGTCGAACCGACCTACGCCAACTGGACGACCCACCCGAACAACCCGATGGCAAGGCAGGCGGCGGAGTGGGGCGATTGTTGAGGTCGCCTCCCAGGCTTATATTGCGTGGTATGAACAAAGCTACTGGGATGCTTGAGCCGCGCCAACGCGACTACAAGACCACGATCGAGGCGTTCCACGCCTTTGTCGAGGATCGTCCAGAGTCGGAAAAATGGGAGCTGATCGACGGGGAGATCGTCTTGAATCCGACGGCGAACAATCGACACCAGCTCATCGCTAACAATATTCAGTTCGAGCTGGAGACGACCCGACGCCGAACAGCAGCACTATGGCGGGTGCATGCGGGGATTGGGACACGCCGCTCCGATGACCAGCAGAACGAGCCGGTTCCCGACGTCATGATTGTCCCAACTTTGACCGGCGTCTCGAATTCGACATTTGAGGCGCTGGTCGTCTTCGAAGTCCTGTCGCCCTTCTCCCTGCGCCGCGACATGGTGCATAAGCGGAACTTCTATACCCGCATCGAAAGCCTCACGCACTACGTGGTGGTGGCGCAGGATCGGCGTGAGGCGACGGTGTTCGCGCGATCGGCGGGCTTCGAGCCTGACGTTCTGACGGAAGCGGACGCGAAGATCGAGATCGCGCAGCTCGGAGTTTCGCTTGCGCTCGCCGACATCTATCGCGACGTGCCGCTCGACTGAGGTCGCCGGCGGCCCAACGCCGCTTCGCCTACTGGAACGTTACCGTCGCAATGGCGCGGTCGACCTTGGCCTGCGGCCAGAGGGTGACGGGTCCGGGCGCCGCGCCGCGGGTGGCGATGTTGGTGCCCTGGCCGGCCGTATCGAGCACGACCTCGCCGGCATTGTTGGTCACCGTCACGGCACCCTCGATCAGGAACACGCCGAGCGCCTGATCGTCGATCGGCCCGCCCCAGAATTCCGTTCCGCGGATGCCGATGGTCGCAATCGGCGTTGTGACGGCGACCTGCGCGTCCGGCTGCTTCGACACCTGGCCGGAGACGAAGCGGAAGGCGCCCTTGACCGCGGCCTTGAGAGTGCCGCTGCCGGCATCCGGGTCGTAGACGAACGTGTCGAGCGTCATGTCGGCGTTCTCGCCAAGCGTCAGCTTGGTGCCGTCGTCGAAGGTGAGCTCAAGCCGCGATCCCGCGCCGGTCGAGACCTTCTGGTTGGTGAAGATTGGCGCTCCCGGAAAGAGCGGCTCCGGACTAAAGCCGCTCCGCCAGGTCGCCTCGCCCTGCAGCCGTGTGACCGAGCCGATCTGATCGTCGGCTGCATGTGCCGGGAGCGCGGCGAGCCCGAGGAGAAAGCCGGTCAGAACGATAACCCTGGCGAACATGCGAAACTCCGCTGCTGTCACCTAAGTGTTGCACGATCTGGCGGCCGATCGCTAACAAATCCGCCTTCCGAGCGATCGGCTTGGCGTGAGTTGGCCGATCCAAACGGCATGCCAATCCGGCTTTGGGGCCGTTGAGCCGGCGCCTCGCGAAAGCGGCCGCCTCTCAGGCCGGTGTCGGCCGCAAGCCCTCAAGAAACACGGCCATCAGCGTGGCCCTCGCAATATCGAACCGCTCGCCGGACGCGCTTTCTTCGCCGAGCACGGCCTGCACCTGCACGTCGAAGTCGGCATAGTGCTGCGTCACCGCCCAGATCATCATGATCAGGTGGCGCGGGTCGATCGGCCGGAGCCGGCCTTGCTCGATCCAGCTGGCGATGACGGCCGCCTTCTCGTCAACCAGATCCTTGAGCGGCCCTTTCAGAAAGTCGCCGATCGCCGGCGCGCCGTGCAGGATCTCGTTGGCGAAGAGGCGCGAGGCTTCCGGTCGCGTGCGCGACATCTCGATCTTCGCGGTGATGTAGCGGCCGATCTCCTCGATCGGGTCGCAGCTCGCGTCGAGTCCCGAGAGCGGCTCCAGCCAGAAGGCGAGCGTGTCCTCAAGGACGGCGACGTAGATCGCCTCCTTGGAGGGGAAATAGTAGAGCAAGTTGGGTTTCGACAGGCCGGCGCGCTCGGCGATCCTGTCGATGGTCGAGCCGCGAAAGCCCTGGGCGGAAAAGACCTCAAGCGCCGCGTCGAGGATCACCTTGCGGTTCTTCTTCTGGATGCGCGTCGCCTTCTTCGGCGGCGGCTCTGGGCGGTTCATGCGAGAGCTCCGCGGCATGCCGCCTGCTCGATGCTGATCGATGACGCGAAGAGGGTCGCGCGCCTCCACGCAAGTGGGAGGTTGGGGCGCGTCACGGTCTTCGACATGCCTCCACCCGTAGCAATTCCTCGCCCATCCTCCGCGCTTTGATCTTTCATCTTGACCCGTTCGGACGCCGCACCTAGCGTCGATTTTGACCAATCAGTCAAGTTTGGCTTGGCGTCCGAAACCGGCTAGAGGACGCTTGAAATCTTGCCAACTTGCGGCGGAAAGTGTCGTCCCATGCAAAAGCCTGTCGCTCTCTCAACCAACAATCTCGAAGCCTTCTGGATGCCCTTCTCCGCGAACCGGCAGTTCAAGAAGGCGCCGCGCCTTCTCGTCCGCGCCGAAGGCATGAATTATTGGAGCCATGACGGCCGCAAGATTCTCGACGGAACGTCGGGGCTCTGGTGCGTCAATGCCGGCCACGGGCGACCGGAGATCGCCGAGGCGGTCAAGGCGCAGCTCATCGAGCTTGACTATGCGCCGGCCTTCCAGATGGGCCACCCGAAGGTCTTCGAGTTCGCGGCGCGCCTGACGACGATTACGCCGCCCGGCCTCGACCATGTCTTCTTCACCAATTCCGGTTCCGAATCCGTCGAGACCGCGCTCAAGATCGCACTCGCCTATCACCGCGTGAAGGGCGAGGGGAGCCGCATGCGTTTGCTCGGCCGCGAGCGCGGCTATCACGGCGTCAATTTCGGCGGCGTCTCGGTCGGCGGCATGGTGGCGAACCGCAAGCATTTCGGGACGCTGCTTTCCGGCGTCGACCACATCCGCCACACCCACGACATTGAGCGCAATGCCTTCACGCGCGGCGAGCCGGAGCACGGCGTGGAGCTGGCGGAGGATCTGGAGCGCCTCGTCGCGCTGCACGACGCCTCGACCATCGCGGCGGTGATCGTCGAGCCGGTGGCGGGCTCCGCCGGTGTGCTGATCCCGCCGAAGGGCTATCTGAAGCGGCTGCGCGAAATCTGCGACAAGCACGGCATCCTGCTGATCTTCGACGAAGTCATCACCGGCTTCGGGCGTCTCGGCGCGCCGTTTGCAGCCGAATATTTCGACGTCACGCCGGACATCATGACCACCGCCAAGGGCCTCACCAACGGGGTCGTGCCGATGGGCGCGGTGTTCGTGAAGAAGGAGATCTACGACGCCTTCATGAACGGGCCGGAGCATCTGATCGAGTTCTTCCACGGCTACACCTATTCGGGGAACCCGGCGGCGAGCGCCGCGGGTCTTGCGACGCTCGACATCTATCAGCGCGACGGCCTGCTCACACGCGCCTCGGAGATGGCGAAGGTTTGGGAAGACGCGCTGCACTCCCTGAAGGGCCTGCCGCATGTGATCGACGTGCGAAATATCGGCCTGATCGGCGCCGTCGAGCTTGAGCCGATCGCGGGCCAGCCGGCGAAGCGAGCCTTCACCGCCTTCCTCGAATGCTACGAGAAGGGCGCCATGATCCGCACCACCGGCGACACGATCGCCATGTCGCCGCCCTTGATCATCAAGAAGGACGAGATCGACGAGCTGGTCGGCACGCTGGCCGGCGTGCTGAAGACCCTTCAATAGCCAAGAACGGGGAGGCAGATGGAGCGTATCGCGAACGCCATCAACGGGCGCGTGGAACCTTCGAACGCGAGCCGATTCTCGCCGATCTTCAATCCGGCGACTGGCGAACAGACGGCGGAGCTTGGCCTTTCGAGCGCCGCGGAGGTCGGCCGCGCCGTTGCCGCCGCCAAGGAAGCCGCGCCCGCCTGGGGGCGCATGCCGCCGCTCAAGCGCGCGCGCTTCATGTTCAAGTTCAAAGAGCTGCTCGAAAAGCATGCCGACGACATCGCGCGGGCAATCAGCAAGGAACATGGAAAGACGCATCCCGATGCGCTCGGCGAAGTGGCGCGCGGCATCGAGGTGGTAGAGTTCGCCTGCGGCATCCCGCATCTTCTGAAGGGCGAGTTCTCGCGCAATGTCGGCCCCGACATCGATACCTATTCGGATCGCCAGCCGCTCGGCGTCTGCGCCGGGATCACGCCGTTCAACTTCCCCGCCATGGTGCCGATGTGGATGCATCCGGTGGCGATCGCCTGCGGCAACACCTTCGTGTTGAAGCCTTCGGAGCGCGACCCTTCGGCGCCGATGCTGGTCTTCGAGCTTTTCAAGGAGGCCGGCTTCCCCGACGGCGTGCTGAACGTCGTGCACGGCGACAAGGAGGCGGTCGACGCGATCCTCGACCACCCGGACATCAAGGCGGTGTCGTTCGTCGGCTCAACCCCGATCGCGCACTACGTCTATTCGCGCGGCACTGCGGCGGGTAAGCGCGTGCAGGCGCTGGGCGGCGCCAAGAACCACATGATCGTGCTTCCCGACGCCGACATGGACAAGGCGGCCGACGCGCTGATGGGCGCCGGCTACGGTTCCGCTGGCGAGCGCTGCATGGCGATCTCCGTCGCCGTGCCGGTCGGCGAAGAGACGGCGAACAGGCTGGTCGAGACGCTCGCCCCGCGCGTCAGCGCGCTGAAGATCGGCCCCTCGACCGACCCCGACGCCGAGATGGGGCCGCTCGTCACGCGGCAGCACATGGAAAAAGTGCTCGGCTACATCGACAAGGGCGTGAAGGAAGGGGCGGAGCTCGTCGTCGACGGCCGCGGCCTGAAACTGCAGGGCTACGAGAACGGCTATTTCGTCGGCGGCTCGCTCTTCGACCGCGTGACGCCGGAGATGACGGTCTACAAGGAGGAGATCTTTGGGCCGGTGCTCTCGGTCGTCCGCTCGCCCAGCTACGACCACGCCGTCGACCTGATCAATGCCCACGAATACGGCAACGGCACCGCGATCTTCACCCGCGACGGCGATGCGGCGCGTGACTTCGCCGACAAGATCGAGGTCGGCATGGTCGGCATCAACGTGCCGATCCCGGTGCCGGTCGCCTACCACTCCTTCGGCGGCTGGAAGCGCTCGCTCTTCGGCGATCATTCGATCTACGGGCCGGAAGGCGTGCGCTTCTATACGCGCCTGAAGACCGTGACGGCACGCTGGCCGGCCGGCATCGCGCACGGCGCGGTCTATAATTTTCCGTCGATGCACTGAGGGGTCGATGGTGGCGCGGCCGCAGGCTCTATCGACGCTCGTGCTCGACGATGGGAAGCTCCGCGTCACCCGCTGGGACTTCGCGCCGGGCGCGGAAACCGGCTGGCATCGGCATGACCTCGACTACCTGGTCGTGCCGATGACCGACTGCGCCTTTCTCATCGAGGACAAGGACGGCAACCGGCGTGCCGACGTGACCGCCGGGGCGGCCTACCGCCGCGACTTCGGCGCCGAGCATAACGTCGTCAACGGCGGCGACAGTCCGATGGCATTCATCGAAGTTGAGATGAAGGCCTGAGCTTCGCGCGCGCTAGAGGAGGACAGGAGCAGTGGCCAAGCTCAAGGGCGGACTGATCCAGATGCGGTTGAAGGGCGACACATCGATGTCGCCCGACGAGATCAAAGAGAAGATGATCGCCGCGCATCTGCCGCTGATCGAGGAGGCGGGGAAACAGGGTGTGCAGGTGCTCTGCTTCCAGGAAGTGTTCAACCAGCCCTATTTCTGTCCGAGCCAGGACGCCAAGTGGTACGGCGCCGCGGAAGCCATCCCCGATGGCCCGACGACCAGGCTCATGCAGGAGCTCGCCAAGAAGCATCAGATGGTGATCGTCGTCCCGATCTATGAGGAGGAGATCACCGGCGTCTATTACAATTGCGCCGCGGTGATCGACGCCGACGGCTCCTATCTCGGCAAATACCGCAAGACGCACATCCCGCAGGTCGCGGGCTTCTGGGAAAAGTTCTTCTTCAAGCCGGGGAATTCCGGCTGGCCGGTGTTCAGGACCGCCTACTGCAAGCTCGGCGTCTATATCTGCTACGACCGGCATTTCCCCGAAGGCTGGCGCGCGCTGGCGCTGAACGGCGCGGAATATATCGTCAACCCGTCGGCGACCGTGGCGGGGCTTTCCGAGTACCTCTGGAAGCTTGAGCAGCCGGCGTCGGCGGTCGCGAACGGCGTTTATATCGGCGCTATCAACCGCGTCGGCAGCGAGGCGCCGTGGAACATCGGCGAGTTCTACGGCCAGAGCTACTTCGTCAATCCGCGCGGAAAAATCGAGAAAGAGGCAAGCCGCGACAAGGACGAGCTGATCGTCCACGAGATGGATTTCGACATGATCCGCGAGGTGCGGAACACTTGGCAGTTCTTCCGCGACCGCCGGCCCGACGCATATGGCCGGCTGACGGAGCAGTAGGAAAGCTGCATGTGCGAAATGGTCGACAAGTTGGCAGCGCCGGATAGGCATGTCGTCATGCCCGGACTTGATCCGGGCATCCATTCCGTCACGGCAGCGGCTGGTCCGAGGGTCACGGAATGGATTGCCGGGTCAAGCTCGGCAATGACGAAAATTCATTGCAGGAGAGACATTTAGTGGCGGCACCCGGCTCAAATCTCAAGATCAACGGCGAGCGGCTCTGGGACACCATCCAGGAGATGGCGAAGATCGGCCCCGGCGTCAGGGGCGGCAACCGCCGCCTGACGCTGACCGATGTCGACAGCGAAGGCCGCGACCTCTTCAAGTCGTGGTGCGAGAAGGCCGGGCGCAAGGTCGCCATCGACACGATGGGCAACATGTTCGCCCGCCGCGAAGGCACCGACCCGAAGCTGCCGCCGGTCATGGTCGGCAGCCACCTCGACACGCAGCCGACGGGCGGGCGCTATGACGGCGTGCTCGGCGTGCTCTCGGGGCTGGAGATCGTCCGCACGCTGAACGACCTCGGCATCAAGACAAAACATCCGATCGAGGTGGTGAACTGGACCAACGAGGAGGGCTCGCGCTACGCGCCGGCTATGATCTCCTCCGGCGTCTTCGCCGGCGTCTATACGCAGGACTATGCCTACGCGCTGAAAGACGCGGAGGGGAAGGCGCTCGGAGACGAGCTGAAGCGCATCGGCTATGTCGGGCACGAGCCCGTCGGCCGGCGCGCGCTCAAGGCCTTCTTCGAGCTGCACATCGAGCAGGGCCCGATCCTCGAAGCGGAGGGCGTCGATATCGGCGTCGTCACGCACGGCCAGGGCCAGCGCTGGTTCGACGTGACCTTCACCGGGTTTGAAAGCCATGCCGGCACGACACCGATGCCGCGCCGCCGCGACGCGCTGGTGGGCGCGTCGAAGCTGGTCGTGGCGGTGAACGAGATCGCGCTCAAGAACGCGCCGCACGCTGTCGGAACGGTCGGCGTGCTGAATTCCTATCCGGGCTCGCGCAACGTCATTCCGGGCTCGGTCTCGATGACCGTCGACTTCCGCCATCCCGTCGACACGACGCTCTCGGAGATGATGGACGCGATGAGCCACGCGATCGGGACGATCTGCGCGGAGGGAAAGCTCAAGGCCGACGTGGAGGAGGTGTTCTACTACGCGCCGGTGGAGTTCGACCGCGACTGCGTCTCCGCCGTCCGCCGCGCCGCCGAGCGGCTCGGCTACTCGCACCGCGACATCGTCTCCGGCGCCGGGCACGATGCCTGCTACATCGCCAAGGTGGCGCCGACCTCGATGGTGTTCTGCCCCTGCGTCGACGGGGTCAGCCACAACGAGGACGAGGACATCAAGCCGGAATGGGCGAGCGCCGGCGCCGAGGTGCTCTTCCATGCGGTGGTGGAGACGGCGGAGATCGTCGAGTAGCCCGCGATGGACCTCCTGGCCGTCCTTCTCGGGTTCTTTGGGGCTGTTGTAGCCTTCTTCTACAACAAGGAGGGCGGGCGGTTCACCGTCGGCCCTGCAGGGTTTGTTATCCTGGCGTTTCTATGCCTGACCTCTGCGGTCAATTTTTATTTGGCTTACCAGAAGGGAGTTCAGCTCGGAATGCAGCCGAAGCTCTCGCTGATAGCCGCGCGAACGAAGAACGCGCGCAATCGGCCCTCATGATGCAGTACGTCGAACTTGATAAGAATTTCGACTACGCCAACATGAACATCGGGTTCAATTTCAAAGAAGGTGCGGACGGCACGCCCGCTCATCCTCTTGGGGACAGGTATACGGGGGTCATCCGCAATGATGGAACCGGAATTGTGGCGGTATTCGATTTTTCTCCCGAAGAGCTGCCAACATTTCACTACGTGATCAAGGCAGTTGGTGATCGCGTCATTATGGTCGAGGGCGGCTCCGAAGAGCTTTCGGTGCATCAGAAATTGCGGTTCAACTCCAGCGGTTGGCTGTTGCCTGAGCCCGGCAGGACGAGTGAGGCGGACCACGCGGTAGAACAGGCGCCGAGCTGGTACTACGAAAGCCTGAATTGGGAATGGGGTGAAGGCCTCCTATTGCCGGCAGACATCCCTTCGGCGGAATACTTGTCGAAAATTCTACAGCAAGAGAGCGTTGCAAGTTACGTGATAAAATCCGAACACAAAAACAACGCTCTCAGGGAGTTCATACTTAAGAATGTTGAAGCATCGTTTCGATTTGTGCAGTACTATTCTGGGCGGCTAAAGGATATTTGTAGCAGAATAGTCTATATTCCACTTGCCATTTCAGAGGTAAAAAAAGAAGAGTCGACTTCCTCTGATTGTGAAGATGGTGATATTTGCCTTGAATTCAGGGTGCGCCAGCCAACGAATGTTATTCCCTGTGAGCTGTCGAAGATCTAGCGTGGAGGCGGATCGGATTTGGATGCGCCTCTATTGGAGGAATTCATGAGCAAACTCATCAAAGGCGGCACGGTCGTCACCGCCGATCTGACCACCAAGTCCGACGTCTTCGTCCAGCACGACAAGATCGTCGCGGTCGGCTCCGATCTCGATCACGCCGCCGACCACGTCATCGACGCTTCCGGCTGCTACGTGATGCCGGGCGGCATCGATCCTCACACCCACATGGAAATGCCCTTCATGGGCACGCATTCGACCGACGACTTCGATTCCGGCACCGCGGCGGCGCTCTCCGGCGGCACGACGATGATCGTCGACTTCTGTCTGCCGGCGCCGAACCAGGGGCTGACCGAGGCGCTGCAGCAATGGTACCAGAAGGCCGGCAAGGCGCGCACCGACTACTCGTTCCACATGGCGATCACCTGGTGGGGCAAGCAAGTCTTCGACGAGATGCCGAAGGTGGTCGCGCAGGGCATCAACACGTTCAAGCACTTCATGGCCTACAAGGGCGCGCTGATGGTGAACGACGACGAGATGTTCGCTTCGTTCGCGCGCTGCGCCGAGCTCGGCGCGCTGCCGCTGGTGCACGCGGAGAACGGCGACGTCGTCGCCTTCCTGCAGCAGAAGCTCCTGGCTGAAGGCAACAACGGCCCGGAGGCGCACGCCTATTCGCGTCCGCCGGAGGTGGAGGGCGAGGCCGTCAACCGCGCCGTCATGATCGCCGACCAGGCGGGCGTGCCGCTCTATGTCGTGCATGTCTCCTGCGAGCAGGCGCACGAGGCGATCCGCCGGGCGCGCCAGAAGGGGATGCGCGTCTTCGGCGAGCCGCTGATCCAGCACCTCGTCCTCGACGAGTTCGGAATACGCCAACCCGGACTGGGACCATGCGGCGCGGCGCGTGATGTCGCCGCCCTTCCGCAACAAGCTGCATCAGGATTCGCTTTGGGCAGGACTCGCCTCCGGCTCGCTGCAGGTGGTGGCGACCGACCACTGCGCCTTCACCACCGAGCAGAAGCGCATGGGCGTCGGCGACTTCACCAGGATCCCGAACGGCACTGGCGGCACGGAGGACCGGCTGTCGGTGCTGTGGACCTACGGCGTGCGCACCGGCCGGCTGACCATGAACGAGTTCGTCGCCGTCACCTCCACCAACATCGCCAAGATTTTGAACATCTATCCGAGGAAGGGCGCGATCGCGCCGGGCGCCGATGCCGACATCGTCATCTGGGACCCGGAGGCGTCGAAAACGATCAGCGCCAAGACGCAATTGTCGGCGATCGACTACAATGTCTTTGAGGGCGTCGCGGTGACCGGCCGCCCGAAGATGAACTCTTTCGCGCGGCCGCGTGGCCTATTCCGACGGCGAGGTGCAGGCGGCCAAGGGCGACGGACAGTTCATCGAACGGCCGGCGAACGCGCCGGTCAACAAAGCACTCTCCACCTGGAAGGAGCTGACCGCCCCGCGCAAGGTTGAGCGGACGGGGATACCGGCGGGGGTTTAGGCCGCCTTTGCTCCGACCGACTTCAGCAGCGCCGGCACGAGGGCTTCGAGCTCGGGCAGGAGCACGACGCTCTCCTGCTCGTGCGGATCGGTGCGGGCGATGACGGCTCTCGCGGTCGCATCGCCGAGGTTGGCGGGAAGATGCGGCATCCCGGCCGGAATGTAGAACATCTCCCCGGCGCGTACGATGACCAGCTCCTCAAGCTGAGGGCCGAACCAGGTATGCACCTCGCCCTCGATCGCATAGATCGCCGTCTCATGGCTTTCGTGCATGTGGACCTTGGCGCGGCCGCCGGGCGGAACGGTCAGAAGATGCATGCAGATGCCGTTCGAGCCGACCGTTTCCTTGGCGATTCCCTCGAAATAGCTGAAACCCTGCTTCCCCTCATAGGTGCCGGACGGCCGCACGAGGCGGCAGGTCTGGTCTGGCAATTTCGGCATGCTGGCTATCCCCTCCCGGCACCGGTGGTGCCCGGTTCTCGCGCAATTCCTGTCGCCGGACAATGCGGCGACACGAGGTCGCGCGCAGCCGGAGGGAGGACTCGATGGCACGATTTGCGCTAGATTTCCCAAGGGGTACGAATTGATGGCGGAATCGCGGGTCGAAGAGGCGAAAGCGGAGGGCCGAAGCGGCGCGGCCGGCTCCGTCATCGATATCAGCAACCTCTCCCTCACCTTCGCCACCGCCGACGGGCCGATCCAAGCGCTGGCCGACATCGACCTCAGCGTCTCCCGCGGAGAATTCGTGTCGCTGATCGGGCCGTCCGGCTGCGGCAAGACCACGCTGCTTCGTGTGATCGCCGACCTCGAGCAACCGACCGCAGGCACGATCCTCGTCAACGGCATGACGCCCGACGCGGCGCGCCAGAAGCGCGCCTATGGCTACGTCTTTCAGTCGGCGGCGCTTTATCCCTGGCGGACCATCGCCAAGAACGTCGCGCTGCCGCTCGAGGTGATGGGCATCTCGCGCGACGAGCGGGCGCGGCGCGTGAAGGCCAATCTCGACCTCGTCAACCTGACCGGCTTCGAGCGCCGCTTCCCCTGGCAGCTTTCGGGGGGGATGCAACAACGCGCCTCGATTGCGCGCGCTCTCTCCTTCGATCCGGCGCTGCTTCTGATGGACGAGCCCTTCGGCGCGCTCGACGAGATCGTGCGCGATCATCTGAACGAACAGCTCCTGGAACTCTGGGCGAAGACCGAGAAGACGGTGATCTTCGTCACCCATTCGATTCCCGAGGCCGTGTTCCTGTCGACGCGGATCGTCGTCATGTCGCCGCGGCCCGGCCGCGTCCACGACGTGATCGACAGCGACCTGCCGAAAAAGCGCACCCTCGACATCCGCGAGACGCCGGAGTTCCTGAAGATCGCCCACCGCGTGCGCGAGGGCCTCCGTGCGGGGCACAGCTATGAGGATTAAAGAGGGCGCGCCGAGAACCCTCTCCCAGAGGGAGAGGGTGGCCGCGAAGCGGCCGGGTGAGGGGATGCGGCGTGTTTCGTTGGTCTTGACATGCGACGCATCCCCTCATCCCTCGCCTCCGGCGACACCTTCTCCCCATGGGAGAGGGGAGGGCGCGGTGTGAGCGCCGTCGACCCCGACCTCGCCGAGCCGGGCGCGGCGGTTGGCTTTGAGCCGCGCGTCGGGTGGCACCGCCGGGCAATGGCGGGACAGACCGGGCCGGTTCTCGTCATCCTCCTCGCCATCGTGGCGATCTGGTACGTCGGCGCCTTTGCGCTGAACGCGCCGTTCCAGCGTGATCTCGACCAGCGGCGGGGGGCGGCGGTCTCCTTCACCGGGCTCGTCGGTGAGACCATGAGCCAGAAGAAGCCGACGCTGCCGGCGCCGCACCAGGTCGCCGCCGACCTCTATAAGACGGTGATCCTTGCCAACCCGACCAAGCCCTCAAGCCTCCTCTACCATTGCTGGGTCACGCTCTCCTCGACGCTGCTCGGCTTTGCGCTCGGCACCGGCTTCGGCATCGCCATCGCCGTCGCCATCGTTCATTCGCGCAGCCTCGACAAGAGCCTGATGCCGTGGATCATCACCTCGCAGACGATCCCGATCCTGGCGGTGGCGCCGATGGTGATCGTGGTCCTTGCCTCGATCGGGTTGAGGGGACTGCTGCCGAAGGCGCTGATCTCGACCTATCTCTCCTTTTTCCCGGTCACCGTCGGCATGGTGAAGGGGCTGCGCTCGCCCGACCCGATCCTGCTCGACCTGATGCGGACCTATAGCGCCAGCCGCGCGCAGATCTTCCTCAAGCTGCGCGTGCCCGCCTCCGTGCCTTTCCTCTTCGCGTCGATGAAGGTGGCGGTCGCCATCAGCCTCGTCGGCGCGATCGTCGGCGAGCTGCCGACCGGCGCCGCCGCGGGCATCGGGTCGCGGCTCCTTTTCGGCTCCTACTACAGCCAGACGGTCGAGCTCTGGTCGGCTCTGATCGCCGCCTCGGTGATGGCCGCACTGCTCGTCAGCCTGGTCGGGCTCGCCGACCGCCTCGTGTCAAAGGCGATGGGCGCACGATGAGGCCGTCGCAGCTCCTTTATCCGGCGGTCTCGATCGCGATCGTCGCGCTTGTGCTGCTTGTCTCCGAGGGCGGCCCGGCGGTGATGGCATCGTCTCTCTCCGTCGTCTCCGGCTTCCTTGCCGTCGCCGGGCTGATCGCGATGTGGCAACCGCGTTGGCAGCTCCTCCTGACCGGCATCGCGGCGCATGGCGGCGCGATCATGTTGCTGCGCGAGCTCGACGCGCTCGGCACGCTGGGCGATGCGCCGGGCCTCGGGTTCTGGGCGCTGGTCGTCGCCGCATGGCTGACCGCTTGGGCGTTCGTGCAGGCGCTTTCAACGCTTCGCCCGCGGAACGTCTGGATGAAGCGATGCGTGAATGTCGCGATCCCTTTTGTCTTCGGGCTCTGGATCCTGATCCTCTGGGAGATTGTCGTCCGCGGCTTCGCGATCCCGCTGGTGCTCTTGCCGGCGCCGAGCGTCATCTGGGCGAAGCTCGTCACGTCGATCCCGACGCTTGCTGCCGACTTCCGCCAGACCTTCCTGAAGGCCGTGATCTTCGGCTACACGGCCGGCTGCCTCGCCGGCTTCCTCGCCGCCATCCTTGCCGACCGGGTGCCATTCCTCAGGCGCGGGCTCCTGCCGGTCGGCAATCTGGTGAGCGCGCTCCCGATGATCGGCATCGCGCCGATCATGGTCATGTGGTTCGGCTTCGACTGGCCGTCAAAAGCCGCCGTCGTGATCGTGATGACCTTCTTCCCGATGCTGGTGAATACCATCGCCGGGCTCGCCGCCACCGATGCCCGCGACTGTGACCTGATGCACACCTATGCGGCAGGCTACTGGGTGACGCTCCTGAAGTTGCGGCTTCCCGCTGCCCTTCCGTTCATCTTCAATGCCTTGAAGATCAACTCGAACTCTTGCGCTGATCGGAGCCATCGTGGCGGAATTCTTCGGCACGCCGATCGTGGGGATGGGGTTCCGTATCTCCACCGAAGTGGGGCGCATGGGGATCGACATGGTGTGGGCGGAGATCGCGATGGCCGCGGTCGCCGGCTCGCTGTTCTACGGACTGGTGTCGGCGGTCGAGCGCGCGGTCACGTTCTGGCATCCGTCCTTCCGGACGTAACGCACTGATAAATAACGGGAACTTGTAACGGAGGGGTCTATGAAGAGAGTGTTGCTTGGGGCGCTGACGGTCGTTGCCGGGCTTGGCTTCGGCCAGGCCTACGCCGCCGACTCGGTCACGCTGCAGCTCAAATGGGTGACGCAGGCGCAGTTCGGCGGCTACTACGTCGCCAAGGACAAGGGCTTCTATTCCGACGAGGGGCTCGACGTCACCATCAATCCGGGCGGTCCCGACATCGCGCCGGAGCAGGTGATCGCCGGCGGCGGCGCCGACGTGATCGTCGACTGGATGGCGGCGGCGCTGGCCGCGCGCGAGAAGGGCGTGAAGCTCGTCAACATCGCCCAGCCGTTCAAGCGCGCCGGCATGGAACTCGTCTGCCCGACCTATACCGGGATCAAGACGGAAGCCGACTTCAAGGGCAAGACGCTCGGCGTCTGGTTCTTCGGCAACGAATATCCGTTCTATGCCTGGATGAACAAGATCGGCATGCCGACCGACGGCGGCCCCGACGGCGTCACAGTGTTGAAGCAGAGTTTTGACGTGCAGCCGCTGATCCAGAAGCAGGCCGACTGCATCTCGGTGATGACCTACAACGAGTATGGCCAGGTCCTCGACGCCGGCTTCAAGCCTGAGGATCTCGTCGTCTTCAACTATTCGGCGATGGGCAACGACCTGCTCGAGGACGGCCTCTACGCGCTTGAGGACAATCTCAAGGACCCGGCCTTCTTCGACAAGATGGTGCGCTTCGTGCGCGCCTCGATGAAGGGCTGGGACTACGCGCTCGCCCATCCCGAGGAAGCCGCGCAGATCGTCGTCGACAATGGCGGCCAGGACCTCAACCATCAGATCTACATGATGGGCGAGGTGGCGAAGCTGACCGCCGGCGGCAACGGCGTGCTCGACGAAGCCGCCTACGACCGCACGGCGAAGGCGGTGCTCGACCAGGGCATCATCCACGAACAGCCGCAAGGCGCCTGGACGCATGACGTGACCGACAAGGCGCTGATGGCGCAATAGGCGCCGAGTGCCTTCGTGCTAGCTTGGAGCCCGGCCCTAAGGCCGGGCTCTTTCGTTATGAGCGAGGAGGACAGAGGATGGCCGCAACCCTGACGCAGCCCTGGTTTCCCTTCACCTTCAATTTCCCGAGCGGCGACGTCGATCTCGCCAACTGGTTCTCGCCGACGATCGAGGTGAGCTACGCCGGCAACCAGGCGATCGAGCGCGACGTGGTCGAGAACGTGGCGAGCTTCGGCAAGCAGCTCGGCATCGTGATCGACGCCGTGGTGGCGCTTGCCGGCGATGACAAAGCCAACGAGTTGAAGGCGCTGAAGGACCTGAAGAACGAGGTCGACACGGTGAAGGCGCGTCACAAGCGCGACATCAAGCGCGACGCCGAGGCGGCGATCGAGCGCCTCGCCAAGCTCGACGAACCGGCGCTGAAAACGCTCATCCGCCGCTACGCTTAGGCCGGACTCTCGTCTAAGCGGTCCCGGCCGCCGCCTTCAGCACCCTGCGCCGCGCGATCTTGGCGAGCGCACCGTGGACGCCGATGACCTCGGCGGCGACCGAGTGCCCGAGCCGCGCCGCAGCAATCGGATCGAGGTCCATGAGCCGCCCGGCGAGATAGGCACCGCCGAAGGAATCGCCGGCGCCGGTCGTGTCGACAACTCGCTTCGGCTTCGTTGGCGGGACGCGCCCCCGGATGCCGTCGCCGAAGACCAGCGCATCCTTCTCGCCATGCTTGATGACGAACTCGCGGACGCCTGCTCTGAGCAGGCGCTTCTCCGTCGCGGCGATATCCTTGTCGCCGAAGAGCGCCGCCTCGTCGGAAAATGTCGGGAGCGCGATATCGGCGACCCGATAGGCCGACGTCATCGCGGTGCGCGCGACCCGCTCGTCGCGCCACAGCACGGGACGGAAATTCGGGTCGAAGGCGATCCGCGCTCCGGTCTTCCGCCGCTCAGCGAGCGCTGCAAGCAGACGCCGCCGCGCGGCGGGCGCGAGGATGGCGAGCGTGATGCCGGAGAAATAGAGCATCTCCGCGTCGCCAAGCGCGCGCTTCAGCCACCCCGCATCGTCGGCAAGCGCGCGAGCCGCGGATTCGCTGCGCCAATAGGTGAAGGCGCGCTCGGCTTTCTCAAGTGTGATCGCATAGAGCCCGGGCCGGCGCCCTGACACATTTCGGATGCGATCGGTCTCGACGCCGGCCTTCTCAATGAAGCCGCGCATGCGTTCCGAGAACGGATCGTCGCCGAGCGCCGTGACATAGGCGACGCGCCGCGCCTTCGGCAGGATTTTCCGCGCGTAATAAGCGGTGTTGAAGGTGTCCCCGGCAAAGCCCATGCGCCAGAGGTCGCGTTGGCCTGCGGACAGCTCGATCATGCACTCGCCGATGGAAGCGAAGGAGACTGGGGTCACGACGGCCCGAGAGTTTCAGCGTGCTGCATCGCCCGTCTTCGCCTTCGCTTCGCTGCGGCTACGCCGGGCAGGCTCCGCTCTAACTCGCTACGCCCGCCCACCGTCGCGCTCTTCGAAGCCTGGCCGCGCCGGGCGGTGCTCGTAAGAGCGAAGCCTGGTGCCCAGGAAAGGACTCGAACCTTCACGCCTCGCGGCACACGGACCTGAACCGTGCGCGTCTACCAATTCCGCCACCTGGGCCGGTGAACCGGCGCTGACTTAGGGCCTGCCCCTGAGGGTGTCAACGCAGAGGAACCGGCGAAGGCACTTGGCGGTTGCCATCCAAAGCGCCGATGGTCCAGAACAGCGGTTGCGGCCTGAGGCGGGCTTAAGGGCGGATCGACGACAGGAGTGGTGCGCGTGGCGGATCTTGCGGATATCGGCGTCTTCGGACTGGCGGTCATGGGCAGCAACCTCGCCCGCAACGCGGCGCACAAGGGGTTTGGGATCGCGCTTTATAACCGCCGCTACGAGCGCACCGACACGCTGGTCAAGGAGCATGGCGGGGAGGGACGCTTCACCCCGGCAAAGACGCTTTCCGACTTCGTCCAGGCGATCCGGCGGCCGCGGCCGGTGCTCCTGATGGTGAAGGCCGGCAAGCCGGTCGACGAGGTGATCGACGAGTTGCTCCCCTTTCTTGAGCAGGGCGACATCGTGATCGACGGCGGCAATTCGCATTTCCCCGACACCAACCGCCGCTACGACATGCTTGAGGAGAAGGGCATCCATTTCGTCGGCATGGGTGTTTCCGGCGGCGAGGAGGGCGCGCTGAACGGTCCGAGCATGATGCCGGGCGGCGACCGCGAGGCCTATGAGCGGATCGAGCCGATGGTCACCAGGATGGCCGCCGTTGCCGAAGGCGAGCCCTGCGTCGCCTTCATCGGCCCGAAGGGCGCCGGCCACTACGTGAAGATGGTGCATAACGGCATCGAATATGCCGACATGCAGCTGATCGCCGAGGCTTACGATCTCCTGAAGACGATCTACGGCCTCGAAGCGGGCGCGATCGCCGACATCTTCGCGGAGTGGAACGAGGGCGAGCTCAACTCCTATCTGATCGAGATCACGGCGGACGTCCTTCGCAAGCGCGACGCGACCGGCGCGCCGCTTGTCGACAACATCCTCGACGAGGCGGAGCAGAAGGGCACCGGCCGCTGGACCGCGCAGTCGGCGCTCGATCTCGGCGTGCCGTTGACCGCGATCACCGAAGCCGTCTTCGCGCGCGCTCTCTCCGGGCGTCGCGACCAGCGCGAGGCGGCGGAAAAGGCCTTTCCGCATGAGGCGCCGAAGGCCCGCAAGCCGGGCAAGGCCGACATCGAAGAAATCCGCGATGCGCTCTATGCTGCGAAGATCGTCGCCTACGCGCAGGGTTTTGAGCAGATGAGCGCCGCCTCGGCGGAATACGATTGGGACCTGAAGCTCGACGAAATCGCCACGATCTGGCGCGGCGGCTGCATCATCCGCGCGCGGCTCCTGAACCGCATCCGTGATGCCTACCGCTCCCGCGGGAGTGTGCCGAACCTGCTGCTGCAGCCGTTCTTCCAGAAGGCCGTCGTGGAGGCGGAGGCGAACTGGCGGAAAGTGGTTGGGCTCGGCGTCGAAAGCGGCATTCCGACCCCGGCCTTCTCCTCGTCGATGGCCTACTACGATGGCCTGCGCCGCGCGCGCGGCCCCGCCAATCTGCTGCAGGGTCTGCGCGACTATTTCGGCGCTCACACCTACCGCCGTCTGGACAAGCCGGGCAGCTTCCACACCCGCTGGGCGCAGGACGGCAGCGAGGTCAAGACCGGCGACTAGAGCGCCGGACGCCTGCCTGATTTGGGCGTTTGGAAAAGATTCAGCCGGATGGTGTAGAAGCGCTTAACCGCGAACACCGGAGGACCCGCTGACCACGATCCGCGTTCACGAAGGCGACCTTGCCGATCTTTCCGCCTATGGCGGCTCGGTCGCCGTTGATACCGAGACGATGGGGCTCAGGCCCGGCCGCGACCGGCTTTGCGTCGTGCAGCTTTCGCCGGGCGACGGCACGGTCGACGTCGTCCACATCGCCAAGGGCCAGACGAGCGCCCCCAATCTCGGGCTGCTCCTGAGCGATCCGGATATCGTAAAAATCTTCCACTTCGCCCGTTTCGACGTGGCGATGCTGAAGCAGGGGCTCGGCATCGACGTTCAGCCGGTCTGGTGCACCAAGATCGCCTCGAAGCTGGTACGCACCTATACCGATCGCCACGGCCTCAAGGACCTGGTGCGCGAGGTCCTGAACCTGGAAATCTCCAAGCAGCAGCAGTCCTCCGACTGGGGCGCGCCGCAGCTTTCCGAGGCGCAGCTCGACTACGCCGCCTCCGACGTGCTGCACCTTCATGCGGTCAGGGAAGCGCTGCAGGCGCGGCTTGAGCGGGAAGGGCGGCTTGACCTCGCGGAGGCCTGCTTCCGCTTCGTTCCAATTCGCGCCGAGCTCGACCTTCTCGGCTGGGAAAACGAGGATATTTTCGCCCATTCCTGATGCCGGCCCCGGCTCGCCGGGGCTTGCGGACGCCTGCAAATCACCACACTCTCCAGCCAAGCGGCAGCGATGACGGACCCACACATGGCTCCCACGGCGACCGGCCAGAGCTTTTCGGCGAGGGAAAAGGCGCGGTTGCGCGCCTTCGTTGCCGCTCGCCGCCACAGCCGCCGCGTCCGCGTGCTGCGTGTGGTGCTGCCGATCGCGGGGGTCCTTGTCCTCGGCGGCCTTGGGGTGAAGGCGAACCTCTCCTTTCCGGCGGCCGCCGATCTCTCGGCGGCGGGCCTTAGCGTCACCCATACGTCGATCATCATGGACAGTCCGCACCTGACCGGCTTCACCGGCAATTCGCGCGAATATTCGCTGACCGCCGATCGCGCCATCCAGCCCTTCGCGAGCCCCGACCAGGTGCGGCTTGAATCGCTCAAGGCGACGCTGAGTTCGACCCAGCGCGCCGCAACCACGATCAGCGCCGAGTCCGGCGACTACGACCACGTCAAGAACACGCTCCGCCTGTTCGGATCGATCGACATCGTTTCCGGCGACGGCTACCGCATCAAGATGAACGATGCCGACGTCAACTTTCAGGCGCGCACGATGGTGTCGGACAACCCGGTCAAAATCCTCTACGAGAATAGCGAGATCACCGGCGACCGCATGTCGACCAGCGATGGCGGCAGCATGATCGTCGTCGAGGGCGGCGTGCGCACTGTGGTCAAGCCGTCGGAGGGCACGAACGCGCCCGCCGCCACGGACAATTAGGGCGGCGAATGCGCGCCTTGATCCTGCGACTTCTGGCGCTGCCTCTTTGTGCCTTCGCCTTGCACCCGGTCGCCGCGCAGGATTTCGGCGCTGCCTTCTCCGGTCTCAGCTCCAACTCCGATGAGCCTGTGCAGATCGAGGCCGACCGGCTTGAGGTGAACGACAAGGAGAAGATCGCCACCTATACCGGCCACGTGCATCTTCGAAAGGGTGACACGCTTCTCGAAGCGCCGGAGCTCGTCGTCTATTACACCAGCCAGGAGGCGGCCGACGGCGCGGCAAGCCAGGGCACGACCGCTACGACGACGGGCCAGGATTCGACCGGCAGCAATTCGACCGCCACCAATTCCGCAGCCTCAAGGGTCTCGCGCATGGAGGCCGGCCCGGGCGTCATCGTCTATTCAGGCACGCAGACCGCGACCGGCAACCACATCGTCTTCGATGTGGCGAACGATCTCGTGACGCTCACCGGCAACGTCGTCGTGACCCAGGGCGAAAACGTGGTCCGCGGCCAGAAGCTCGTGGTCAATCTCAAGACGAGTATCGGCCACTTCGAAGGGGGCAGGGTAGAGACGCTGTTCGCGCCGTCGCATGGGGCTGCGCCAACACAATGAGCGAAGCGGGGAGCTTGCCGAAAAGCCTGGCTGAGAGCATGCCAGGGAGCATGAGGGGGATGTGGGCGCCGCCGCGGGAGCAGGGTCGGTGAACAGGCACAGCACGCCGAGCCTGGAGGAAGAGGTGCAGGCCGCCGCCAATCCCGGGCAGGACTGGCTGATTGCGCGCGGGCTTCGCCGCTCATTCAAGGGACGTCTCGTCGTCGAGGACGTGTCGCTGGCGCTTCGCCGTGGCGAGGCGGTCGGCCTGCTCGGCCCGAACGGCGCCGGCAAGACGACGGTGTTCTACATCATCACCGGATTGATCCGCGCCGACCGCGGTTCGATCGAGCTCGACGGCTTCGATATCACGCATCTTCCGATGTATCAGCGCGCGCGGCTCGGCGTCGGCTACCTTCCGCAGGAGGCGTCGATCTTCCGCGGCCTCACCGTGGAGGACAATATCCGCGCGGTGCTTGAGATCGTCGAGCCCGACCGCAAGCTGCGGGAAGCCGATCTCGACGCGCTGTTGGACGAGTTCCACATCTCCTCGCTCCGCAAGGCCTCGGCGATATCGCTTTCCGGCGGCGAGCGGCGGCGCTGCGAGATTGCCCGCGCGCTCGCGACGCGCCCAGCCTTCATGCTGCTCGACGAACCTTTCGCCGGCATCGACCCGATCGCGGTCGGCGAGATTCAGGGCCTCGTCCGCCACCTGACCCGCCGCGGCATCGGCGTGCTCATCACCGACCACAACGTGCGCGAGACACTCGGGCTGATCGACCGCGCATATATTCTGAACGACGGGCGGGTGATGGCGGAAGGCCGGCCCGCCCAGATCATCGACGATCCGGATGTCCGCCGCGTTTATCTTGGAGAGCGTTTCCGGCTTTAACTCCTGCGTAGGGAGCGCTAAGTTTGCACTGCAATATGACGGACCCGTGAACAGGTCGGGGAACCTGGCGGTCCGGGCGGGTGGGGCAGGCGCGTCATGGCTCTTTCGGCCAAGCTTCAGGTTCGGCAATCGCAGTCGCTCGTCATCACGCCGCAGCTCATGCAGGCGATTCGCCTGCTGCAGATGTCAAGCCTCGAGCTTGAGCGTTTCATCGAGGGCGAGCTTGAGCAGAATCCGCTGCTCGAAGCCGGCGACCTATCCACGATCCGGGCGGACGACCCCGCCACCGCCGAGGCCGCGGCGCCGGAAATAGCCAAATCGGCTGTCGGCGAGATCGATGCCGACCCGGCGGACGTCTTTCCTGAAGCGCCGGCGCCGAATGTCGGGCCCGCCCCCTCGCGTGCCGGTCGCAGCTCCGGTGGGTTTTTCGAGGATTTCGGGCTCGACCAGACGCTTGCCGCGACCGAGAGCCTCGAAGCGTCGCTGACGCGCACGATCGAGGCGGTGTTCTCAGCACAGCCCGCCGAGCGCGCCATCGCGCTCGCGCTGCTCGCTGAGCTCGACGAGGCCGGCTATCTGACCGTCGCACCGGGGGTGGTCGCGGATCGGCTGAAGGCGTCGCCCAACGACGTGGGGCGCGTGCTCTCCGAGTGCCAGGATCTGGCGCCGACCGGCGTCTTCGCCCGCTCGCTTGCCGAATGCCTCGCGCTGCAACTTGAGGAGCGCAATCGGCTGACCCCGCCGATGCAGACGTTGCTTGCCAATCTCGACCGGCTTGCCGCCGGCGACCGCGCGAGCCTCGCCGCCCTTTGTGGTGTCGGCCGCGACGGGCTCGACAAGCTCGTTCAGGAAATCCGCGCGCTCGATCCGAAGCCCGGCCTTGCCTTCGCGCACGAGATGACGCGAACGCTGATCCCTGACGTCTTCGTGCACTCCGCGCCGTCGGGCGGCTGGATCGTGGAGCTCAATGACGAGGCGCTGCCGCGGCTTCTCGTCAACCGCACCTACTATGCGGAGGTTTCCGCGCATGTCGCCGGTGAGGCGGAGCGTAAATATCTCGCCGACTGTCTGCAGAAGGCGTCGTGGCTGGAGAAGAGCCTCGACCAGCGAGCGCGTACAGTGCTGAAGGTGGCAACGGAAATCGTGCGCCGGCAGGATGGCTTCCTGAATGACGGCGTCGCCTATCTGAAGCCGCTCAATCTTCGCATGGTGGCCGACGCGCTCGGCATTCATGAATCGACAGTCTCTCGCGCGGCCGCCAACAAGACAATCGCGACGCCGCGCGGGATTTTCGAGTTCCGCTATTTCTTCACCGGCTCGATTCCCGCCGTCTCCGGCGGCGAGGCGCATTCCGCCGAAGCCGTGAAACATCGGATCCGCAAGATGATCATGGAGGAATCGCCCGATGCGGTGCTCTCCGACGATGCCATTGTGGCGATCCTGTCGCGCGAGGGAATCGACATTGCGCGGCGCACCGTCGCGAAATACCGCGAGCTCATGCGCATCGGCTCGTCGGTCGAGCGCCGCCGCGAAAGGCGCCTCAAAGCCGCGTCCTGAAGCGGCCGCTTCCCCGCATTCCCGCCCCTCCCGCGGGCTCCGGCCAATTCGGTTTGACTCGCGCGGATCAGGCGCGTACAGGTCCGCCCCGCTAGATGATCCGGCCATCGGAAGCGTGCTATGGGAGTGAAAATAGCCGGAAAGAATTTCGACATAGGAGAAGCGCTCCGCACCCGCATCGACGCGACCGTGTCGACCACCGTGGAGAAGTATTTCGACCGCGGCTATTCGGGCCTGGTCACGGTGTCGAAGAGCGGTCACATCTTCGAAACCGATCTTGCGCTGCATCTCGACTCGGGCGTTTTCTTGGAGGTCCGCGGCTCGCACGCGGACGCGAATTTGAGCTTTGACCAGGCGGCTGAGCGCCTGGCCAAGCGGCTGCGGCGCTACAAGCGCCGCCGCACCGACCATTAGCCTGAAGCCGCGCGGCGGCGCCTTAAGGTATAGCAATGGACTTGAGCGATCTCCTGACATCCGAAGCCATACTGCCGTCGCTGCATGCGCAGTCGAAGAAGCAGGTGCTGCAGGAGGTTTGCTCAACCGCCGCCCGGCTGACGGGGCTCCCCGAGCGCGAGGTCTTCGACACGCTTCTGCAGCGTGAGCGCCTCGGTTCGACGGCGATCGGGCAGGGTGTCGCCATTCCGCACGGCAAGTCACGCTCGCTCGACCGCCTGGTCGGCGTCTTTGCCCGGCTGCAGCGCCCGGTCGATTTCGACGCGCTCGACGATCAGCCGGTCGACCTCGTGTTCGTGCTGCTTGCACCGGAAAGCGCCGGCGCCGACCATCTGAAGGCGCTGGCCCGCATCGCCCGGGTGCTGCGTGATCCGGGGTTTGCGGAGAAGCTGCGCGCTGCCGAGGGCGCGGATGCGATCTATGCTCTCCTGACGCTCCCCGCCGAGGCCTCGCACGCGGCCTGAGAGGGATGGCTATCCGCCCCAGTCGAGCACCACCTTTCCCGATTCTCCTTTCGCCATCGTCTCGAAGGCCGTCTTGAAATCGGCGGCCGGAAAGCGATGCGTTATGATCGAGCGGATGTCGAGGCCGGACTGCAGCATGGCGATCATCTTGTGCCAGGTCTCGAACATCTCGCGGCCGTAGATGCCCTTGATCGTCAGCATGTGGAAGACGATCTTGGTCCAGTCGACGGCGAACGGCCGCGCCGGAATGCCGAGCATGGCGATCTTGCCGCCGACGAGGATGGTGTCGAGCATCTGATTGAGTGCCGCCTCCGCGCCGCTCATCTCCAGCCCCACGTCGAAGCCTTCACGCATGCCGAGCCGCTGCATCACGGCCGCGCAGGTCTTCCTTGCCGACATTGACGGGCTCGACATCGGCGAACCGGCCGGCAAGGTCGAGCCGATACTGGTTGACGTCGGTGATGACCACGTAGCGCGCCCCGACGTGGCGCGCGACGGCCGCCGCCATGATGCCGATCGGGCCGGCGCCGGTGACGAGCACGTCCTCGCCGACAAGGTCGAAGGAGAGCGCCGTGT
>CAVQJW010000005.1:0-75182 GCA_963712925.1 uncultured Alphaproteobacteria bacterium
CCAAGATGCAGCCGGCGCTGCGGGTCTATGACGCGGTCTGGGGCGGCGCCGCGCTTGCCGCGCCGCCGGGCGCACCGCCGCCGAGCTTGAGCGGATCACGCGGCTTGCCGCGCAGGACCTTCCGACCTTCTTCCACGCGGCACTTCGCTGGTGGATAGGGCCGAGCCACTTTGTGCGGCCGGCGCTTGCGGTCGACGCCCTTCGTGCGGCTGACACAGCGGCTTGGTATGCCGACACCATGCTTTCGCTCTGGAAGCGCGGAAACACCTACAAGACCGCGCAGTGCCTGACGTATTTTCACGGGCCCCTGCCGCCGCTTGCGGAGAGCGAGCGCGCACGGCTCGTCGCGGCGCTCGAAGCGGAGCCGGTCTTCATGCGGCTCAGCTACGGCGACCTGACGCTCAGCCTTCCCTATACCGGTCTGAACCCGGTCATTGAGCGGGAGCAGATGCGCGGGCTCTTCTTCGAGGCGGAAGAGCTTGCCTATCTCGCAAACCGCTTCCCCGCCGGGCTCAACATCGTCGATGTCGGCGCCAATACCGGCAACCACACGCTTTTCTTCGCGACCGTGATGCGGGCGAAATCGGTCATTCCGATCGAGCCGGTGCCGCGCGCCGTTTCAGCCATTCGTGCGGTCGTTGCGGAAAACCGGCTGCCGAATGTGGATGTCAGCCGGCTCGGCTGCGCGGCCGGCGCGACGACCGGCGCGCTTCGCCCCGTTCCGTCCGAGACCGCCGGCCTCGGCGCCATGCACTTCGCGCCCGACCCTCAGGGAAGCGTTCCGCTCGCCCCGCTTGATGCGCTGATCGATGGTCCGGTCGACCTTCTCAAGATCGATGTCGAGGGAATGGAGATGCAGGTGCTCGCGGGTGCGGCAAATCTTATCGCAGCGCAGCATCCGATCATTTTCGTCGAGGTTGTGGACGAGCAGGTCGCAGAGTTCATGGCCTGGGTCGATCGGAACGGCTACCGCGTCGAAAAGCTCTTTCCCGACAAGACCCATTGCAATTACCTTCTCGTTTCAAGGGAGAAAACAGAAGGGGAGCGGGTATGAAGCTACGTGCCGCCTTGTGGATCGCTGCGGTTCTCGCCTTTGGGGCGTTCTTTGCGCAGGGTTTTCACGCATTTGCGCAGGATGTGCCCACGATGGTGGAGCCGCCCTATTTCGAGGCGGCGGTCAAGGCAGGCACGTTGCCGCCGGTCGACAAGCGCATCCCCGAGCATCCGCTGGTCGTCAGCTATGACGGCACCGACAAGACGCCGGGCCAATATGGCGGCACGCTGAGGCTCCTCGGCGGCAGCGCCAAAGACACGCGCATGATGATCATCTACGGCTATGCGCGTCTCGTCGGCTACACGCCCGACTACGACATCGTCCCCGACCTCTGCGAGAGCTTCGACGTCCAGGAAGGGCGCATCTTCACCTTTCATCTCAGGCCCGGCCACAAATGGTCGGACGGCGAGCCCTTCACCGCCGAGGACTTCCGCTTCTACTGGGAGGACATGGCGGACGACCCCGAGGTGTCGCGCTTCGGCCCGCCGAAGCAGCTTCTGGTGGACGGCGAGAAGCCGAAGGTCGAGATCCTCGATCCCCTGACCATCCGCTATAGCTGGTCGAAGCCGAACTCCTTCTTCCTGCCGGCGCTCGCCGCGGCACAGCCGCTCGAGATCTTCCGCCCCGCGCATTACCTGAAGCAATTCCACGCCAAGTATGTCGGCAAGGAGAAGGCGGAGGCGATGGCCAAGGAAGCGGGCGAGCGGAACTGGGTCGCGCTGCTCTATAGCAAGGACCGCTCCTATCGGAACGACAATCTCGATTATCCGACCCTGCAGCCCTGGGTGCTGAAGACGCAGCCGCCGTCCGACCGTTATGTCTTCGAGCGCAATCCGTATTTCCACCGCGTCGATCAGAACGGCCTGCAGCTTCCCTATATCGACAATGTCGCGCTTTCGATCGCGAGCGCCGACCTGATCCCGGCAAAGGTCGCGGCCGGCGAAGCAGACCTGCAGGGCGCCTATCTCGGCTTCAACAACTTCACCTTCCTGAAGGAAGCCGAGAACCGCGGCAATTACGAGGTGCGCCGCTGGCTCGCGACCAAGGGCGCGCGCGTCGCGCTCTATCCGGATCTGAACAACACCGATCCGGTGTATCGCAAGCTGTTCCGCACGGCGGATTTCCGCCGCGCGCTTTCCGTCGCCATCGACCGCGATGAGATCAACAACACGATCTTCTTTGGCGTGGCGACACCGTCCAACAACACGGTTCTTCCGGAGTCGCCGTTGTTTGAGGACGAATACCAGACCAAGTGGGCCGAGTACGATCCGGACCAGGCCAACCAGCTTCTCGACAGCCTCGGCCTCGACAAGCGTAACGGTGAGGGCATCCGCCTCCTGCCGGATGGCCGGCCGCTGCAGATCGTGGTCGAGACCGCCGGCGAGTCGACCGAGCAGACCGATGTGCTCGAGCTGGTGCGCGACAACTGGAAGGAGGTAGGCGTCTCGCTCTTCATCAAGCCGACGCAGCGCGAGGTCTTCTACAACCGCATCAATGCCGGCGAGACGCAGATGGCGGTCTGGTGGGGGCTGGAGAACGCCATGATCACGCCCGACATGGCGCCGACCGAATTCGCTCCGTCAACGCCTGATCAGTTCCAGTGGCCGGCCTGGGGGCTCTGGGCTGAGACCAGCGGGCAGATGGGCGAAGAGCCCAACTTGGACTCCGTCAAGGAGCTGATGGCGCTGAACCGGGAGTGGGGCCAGGCCGACAGCAAGGACGCGCGCACCAAGGTCTGGCACAAGGTTCTGGCGCTTTGGGCCGACCAGGTCTTCACCATCGGCATCGTGTCCGGCGTCGAGCAGATCGTCGTCGTCAGCAACCGGCTGCACAACGTGCCTGAGAAGGGCACCTACAACTTCGATCCAGGCGCCTATTTCGGCATGTACCGACCGGATACCTTCTGGCTCGATCAATAGGCGTCAATAGGGGGCGGCACGCGCCATGCTTTCCTTTCTTGCACGGCGGCTGATCACGATGGTGTGGACGCTGATCGGAATCAGCGTTCTCGTCTTCATCATCATCCAGCTGCCGCCCGGGGACTACCTCTCCACCTATATCGCCGAGATCCAGGCGATGGGCGAACACATCGCCGACGAGAAGGTGCAGTTCCTGCGCGAGCAGTACGGACTCGATAAGCCGCTTTGGCAGCAATACCTGGTCTGGGTCACCGGGCTCATGCACGGCGATCTCGGCTATTCGTTCGAATACAACCAGCCCGTCGCCGACGTGATCGGCGACCGGCTGTTCCTGACCATGGTGCTGAATTTCGTCACCGTGCTCTTCATCTATCTGGTTTCGTTCCCGATCGGCGTCTACTCCGCGACGCATCAATACAGCGCCGCCGACCACGGCCTCTCCTTCCTCGGCTTCATCGGGCTCGCGACGCCGAACTTCCTGCTCGCGCTCATTCTTCTCTATCTCGCCAATGTCTGGTTCGGCACCTCGATCGGCGGGCTGATGGATCCGCAATTCATTGACAAGGGATGGAGCTGGGCCAAGGTGGTCTCGGTCTCGGAGCATTTGTGGATTCCGGTCATCGTGATCGGCACGTCGGGAACCGCCGGCATGATCCGCAGGCTGCGCGCCAACCTGCTCGACGAGTTGCAGAAGCAGTACGTCACCACGGCGCGCGCCAAGGGCGTCAGCGAGGGGCGGCTTCTCGTCCGCTATCCGCTGCGGATGGCGCTCAATCCGTTCATCGCCGATATCGGCAGCCTGTTGCCGCAGATCGTTTCCAGCTCGGTCATCGTCTCCGCCGTCATGTCGCTGCCCACGACCGGCCCGATGCTGCTTTCGTCGCTGAAGAGCCAGGACATGTATCTCGCGGGCTCGTTCCTGATGTTTCTCGCGGTGCTGACCGTCATCGGTATGCTGGTCTCCGACATTCTGCTCGCGGTGCTTGATCCGCGGATCAGGCTTGCCGGCGGAGCGGGACGATGAGCGCGCCGCTCGCCCATTTCGTCTCCGACGAGCCTTTCGATCCAAAATCGACGGTCGCCGCCGGCTCCAAGCCGTCGCGCCGCTATCTCGACGCCTCACAGACGCAGATCATCTGGTGGCGCTTCCTGCGCCACCGGCTCGCGCTCGTCTCATTGATCGTGCTCGGCGTCATCTACTTCTCGGTCCTGATTTCGGAATTCGTCGCGCCTTACGCGCTTCACGCCCGCCATGCCAAATTCATCTACGCGCCGCCGCAGGGCATACACCTCTTCCACAAGGGAAGTTTCGTCGGGCCGTTCGTCTACCCGTTCAGCTTCAAGATGAACCTCGACACACTGAAGCGCGAATACACCTCCAACACGGCGAGCCCGGAGCGCATCCGCTTCTTCTGCTCCGGCGAGCGCTACAACTTCTGGGGCCTTTTCAACTCCGGCTTCCATTTCGTCTGCCCGCCGGAGAAGGGCACGATGTTCCTGCTCGGCACCGACCGACTGGGCCGCGACATGCTCTCGCGCCTGATCTACGGTGCTCGCATCTCGCTGACGATCGGCCTTGTCGGGGTGACGCTCTCCTACCTGATCGGCATCACCATCGGCGGCATCGCCGGCTATTACGGCGGCTGGTTCAACTCCATCGTGCAGCGGATCACGGAAGTGCTGCGCTCGATCCCCGAGTTGCCGCTGTGGATGGCGCTCGCCGCGGCGCTTCCCGTCACCTGGGATCCGCGCATCATCTATTTCGGGATTACGGTGATCCTGGCGCTGCTCGACTGGCCGTCCATCGCGCGCGCCGTCCGCTCCAAGCTCTTCGCATTGCGCGAAGAGGACTACGTCGCCGCGGCCGAGATGATGGGCGCCAAGCCGGCGCGCATCATCGGGCGCCATCTCGTGCCGAACTTCACGAGCCACCTGATCGCTTCCGCCTCGCTCACCATCCCGTCGATGATCCTGGCGGAGACGGCGCTCTCCTTCCTCGGCCTAGGCCTCCGGCCGCCGATCACGAGCTGGGGCGTGCTCCTGAACGAAGCGCAGAACATCGAGGCGGTGGCGCTTTATCCCTGGCTGCTCACACCGATGATCCCGGTGATGATCGTCGTGCTCGCCTTCTCGTTCCTCGGCGACGGGCTAAGAGACGCTATCGACCCGCACGAGTAGCGCCGCCTACGGCGTTCGGCTCAAGACGGATTTTGCCAGCTCGATCGCTTGGTCGGCGGGCGATTTCGGCATCTTTCCGAAATCGTATTTCTCCGGCGACAGGGAGGCGGCCAGCTTGTCGAAGTTGGCGACGTCGATACCCGCCTCGAGCATCTCCAGAGCGTCGGCCCGGCTATGATAGTAGGCGGAGAGGCGCATGTCATATTTGTAGAGCGCGAGCAGAATGCTGATCATGAACATGATGATCAGCAGCGGCCCGAAGCGGTTGATGTTCGTCTGCACCGAGAGGACGATACTGCTGGTCGAATCCTGTGGCTGATCGGAGGAGGTCGGAACGACGCCGGTCACCTTGCCCGTATAAAGGGACTCCAGATATTTGGCGCGCGCGGACTTCAGCTGCTCGAGCTGGTCCGATATGCGGGCGGCACGTACCTCGCCTGAGGTCAACAGGCGCTGACGCAGGGTGCTGAGCTTGCTGTACTCGTCCTGATGCTTGTCGCGAAGAGCACGCCACTGGTCGGCGATTGCGATCAGTTGGTCTCGCTTGAGGAACAAGGCGGGGCGAAGCGCATCCTCCGCCGCGCGCGATTGAAACACCGTCGGTAGTACGATCTCGATCTCCGCTTCCTCCCGGGGGTCGCTGGGAATATCGAAGAAGCGCATCGGCAGGATGATCCCGAGTGCGATGAAGTGCTGAAGATCGTACGTTCGCAACGGCGGGGTATCGGCGCTCGACGACGCGTCGCCGGACGATGGCAGGCCGGTGGCAGAAAACAAATCCCTCGAGCTTGGCTCCAGCTCCTCGATCAGGGGGCCGTTCAACGCCTCGGTCCATTCGCCGACGAGCTTGGACGTGTCGACCTGGATGGCCGAAAGACCGGCGGAGTCGGCGGGTGGCACGCTCGGGCTCTTCGCCTCGCTGAGCGCCGCCTCGAGCGCGTCGAGCTGTGTGTCGATCTCGTCGAGCGACTTGAAGCGCTCGGTGGTTTGAACGTCTTTTCTCGCAAGCTCGGCCGCGAAGAGAAAGATCAGCACCCCGCAGATGAGCAGGATGAAAACCAGGGCGATGATCAGAATTCCCCTGGGCTTTCAGCCCATTGGCGCGCCCGCGAAGCATGCGGCCGATGGCCGTCGAGGCTGAAAGAGTAGCTGCTGAAGTCAACGCGCTCGCCCCCTGGTAGAGAAAACTCTACCAGAGCGGAAGTCGGGGCGCATCACATCTTTACCATCCACAGGCTCGCCTCGTGCGCGCCCTTCTTGAGAGCGAGCGTCCGCACCATGCTCGTTGCCACGGCCACCGACATGCGTGTCGCCGCGTAGTGGCTCGACCAGAGCAGGCGGAAGCCGCCGTTCTGGATCAGCGCCGCGACGCCGAGCTGCTCGTTATAGCCGCGCCATTCCCATTCCGGCGGATAGTCGTCGGGCAGGAAGATGTCGTGGACATGGACGAGCACGCCGCGGCGAAGCGTCGGGAGCACGCGATTGAAGAGGACATCGACGTCGGTCCCCGGCATCAGGATGTGACTTGAGTCGATCGACAGGATGTCGCCGTCGGAGAGTGCCGCGAAAGGCTCAAGCCCGGCGTCCTGCACCGTCGTCTCGATCAGCGTGATGCCGGTGCCGCGAATATCGGCGCGTGGCGCCGGGTCGATTGCGGTCGCCTGCGTTTGAAGGCCGCCGTCGCGGATGGCGCGCGCCATGAAGCGTGTCGAATGCCCGGAGCCGATCTCGACGATCCGCGCCGGCTTCGCTTGCCTGACAAAGACGTAGAGCGCCGCCGCGTCGAGGCGCGGAAACCAGTCCTGGTCCCATCGCGGCTCCGGCGGCGGCTTGTCGCCGATCCGCTCGAAGGATTCCGCGTAGGGCCCCATCGATTTCAACAGCGCCGCAAAGGTCGGCTCGGCCGCGGTGAAGATCGCCTCGAGCGCCGGGTAGGGCGGGCGCTCTTCGCGCGCCGGAACCTGGTCAGCATAGCGATAGGGGATGAAGAAGCCGCGCTTCTTGAAGCCGAGCACGGTCGAAAGGCCCATGCGCAGGAGACGCCCGCGCATCAAGTGCCCCGAATATTGTCGAGTCGCGTTCTGTCGCTCTCTTCGACCGCCGCCACGATCGATGCCCCCATATTTATCCGCGCCGGTCGCTGCCGCCCGGCAGGCGCGGTCATCTTACGCCACCTATGCCGCCTGGCGCGCCGCTTTCTCCTGCGAGAATCCGAAAAGCTCCTGCGGCTCGCCGACCCCTTCGAGCCGGTGCATGCCCATCGAAAGCCAGATCCCCGGATCGATCGCCGCGACGTCGCGCGTCGCAAGCACGCGCGAGGGGATCGACTTGGTCAGCTTCTCGATGCGCGCCACCTCGATCACCGTCGGCCCGATGGCGGAGAAGGCGAGCCGTTCCGGCACGCCGATATTCCCCCAGATCACGGTGCCGATATTGAGACCGATCCCGAAATTGATCGGCTCGCGGCCAAGCGCGATGCGCCCGGCGTTGGTGCTGTCGCTGAGCGCCAATGATTCGCGCAGCGCCGCCGTGACCTTGCGGATCAGGATCGATAGCTCCCGGTCGTCCTCGATCGGAAAGATTGCCAGCACCGCGTCGCCGACGAAGGCGAGAATCTCACCACCGGCTGAGATCGCCGGCCGCGCGGCGCATTCGAAATAGATGTTCAGGAGATCGAGGAAGTCGCCGCTCGGCATCGTCTCGGCAAGCCGCGTGGAGCTGCGCAGGTCCGAATACCAGACGAGCGCGCGCGTATGCTCGCCGTCGCCAAGGCGGATCGAGCCGGAAAGCACGCGCCGCCCGGTCTCGCGCCCGAGATAGGCTTCGGCGATGTTGCGCGAGATGCGCGCCTGGATCACCGTCTTGCAGGCGACGGCGAGACGCCGCTGGATGCGCTGCAAAGCAGCGAGGTCCTCGTCAACGAAGCCGCCCGGCCGGCTCGACGCCCAGGTCACGAAAATGCCGCGGCGCTGGTTGCTCGGCGCGCTGGAGAAGAGATCGGTGCCCATCGCCAGATAGTCGGTATAGCCTTCGTTCGCGAGGTCATGCAGGATTTCGAAATCGAGCAGCGCGCCCGGTCCGGTCAGCCTGCGGCGCAGGATCGTGATGTTGGTCTTGAGCATGTGGTGCATCGGACTTCGCAGCCACTGGTCGGTGACGCTGTCCTGGTGCGGGAATTGCCCGAGGGCGGCGGGCTCGCCGGGACGCCAGAGCACGTTCTCCGCCTGGAAGAGCGGATGCAGCGTCGACCACATCAGCATCGCGCGGCTGACCGGGACGCCGATTGCGTGCAGCCTTTGGCACGCCCCCTCGAAAAGCTCCACCATGTCGGGCTCGCCGAGCGACTGGTCGACAAGCCAGTCGGCAATCTGGGTGATGAGGCTTGCTTCCGCCATCTCGCTCCCGCTCCGGCGCCTCAGATCGGCATGTCAGGGGCGAAGTTCAAGGCCGGTCCGCGCCACCAACGCGCCGGCAAAACGCGCCTTGGCCTCCGCCTCGATCTCCATCAGGTCAGCGTCGGTGCGTCCGGGCCGGTGGTGGAAGATCACCAGCTGTTTGACGCCCGCCGCCTCGCAGAGCCTGACGCCTTCTTCCCAGGTGGAGTGCCCGTAGCCCTGGCAGGCGGGAAACTCCGAATCGGTATACATGCAGTCGTAGATCATGATGTCGGCGCCGCGGATCGCCGCCAGGATGTTCTCGTCCGGTTTGCCCGGAACGTGCTCGGTGTCGGTCATATAGCAGACCGCGTGGCCGCCGAACTCGACGCGATAGCCGACGCAGCCGTTCGGATGATTGAGTCTGACCGCCGAGACGGCGATATCCGGATCGAGCGAAAACGTGGCGGGCGGGCGAAAATCACGAAACTCGACCCGCGCATGGAAGATGTCCGGCGTCACCGGAAAGAAAGGCGGCGCCATGAAGCGCTCGGTCATCGCGCGCGTTGTCATGTCGTCGAGGAAGTGGCCGGCATAGAGTTCGCGCCGTCACCTCCGGATCGTAGAGCGGCCTGAAGAAGGGGAGGCCGAGCACGTGATCCAAGTGGCAATGGGAGAGGAAGATGTCGAGATCCTTCACGCCTTCCTCTGCGAGCAACGAGCCGAGGCTCTCCGCGCCCGATCCGAGGTCGAAGACCAGCACATGGTCGCCGCAGCGCATTTCCACGCAGGGTGAATCGCTGCCGTAGATGACGTTCTCCGCGGCCGGCGCCGGCAGACTGCCGCGCGCGCCCCAAATCCGCACCAGAAATTGCTCTTGCGTCATCGCCGGCGTCTAGGCCGATTGCCGCCGCTGCGCCTCCACCAGCTCCGCAGTCGTGCGCGTCAGGCGCTCGGCGAGGAGCCGGGTCATCTCTACGGCCATCTCGGGGAACTGGTGCAGGAGCTCGAAGAACGGCTCCTTGCGGATACGCAACGCCTGCAGCTCGCTCTTGGCTGTGATCGTCGCGGTGCGGGGCGTGTCGCAGAGGATGGCGATCTCGCCGAGGAAGTCGCCGTCGTGAAGCTGGGCAACCGCGATGGCACTGTCGCCGGTGCCCACGGAGACCTCGGCGTTGCCCTTGATGATGACATAGGCGGCGTCGCCCATGTCGCCCTGGCGCATGATGACCTGGCCGGGCGTGTAGGTGATTACGTCGGACGTATAGGCCAGTAGCTTGAGACGCGTGGGTTCGATCCCGGAAAAGAGCGGAACCCTGCGAAGCAGCTCGACTTCTGTGCTGAGCAAACTCACCTCACCCTCACCCCCTTTTGCCACAGGCCGGGCATCGCCGATCCGCCGACCGCTACTTCGCGGGCGCCAGTTCGCGCTGCTCGCCTGCTGTCTCTGTCCGCACCTCTGAATTCGTGATGCGCCCGTTCTCAAATGTCAGCACCCGGTCGAACCATTGCCCCGGTGCGGGATGGCTCAGCACCCAGTAGATGGCGAAGGCGGGGCCGCCCTCGGAGCGCGCATAGTCGAGCACCCGCGTGACCGTCGCGTCCTGTGCGTTCGGGTCAAGCGCGGCGAGCGCGCGGTTGACGATCAGAAGGTCGGGCCGCTTCACCAGGGCACGGGCCAGCGAAAGCTTCTGCTGCTGGGCAAGCGACAAGCGCTTGGCGCCGCTGCCGATATCGAAGGAAAGGCCGAGTTCGATGACGGCGTCGGTCAGGCCGAGCGCGTCCATCGTCTCGCGCAGGACGGCGTTCACGCGGTCGGCGGCCTCCGCATAGGTGTCGACGACGCGGCCGAAGAGCACGTTGTCTTGAATGCTCGCTGCGGCATTCGCCACGCCCGGCTGGTAGAACTCGATCGCGCCTTGCAGGTCGTCCGGCAGGTTGGCGCGGAAGACGTTGCGTGCCGCAACGATCTCGCTCTCCATCGCCGCGTCGAGCAGGCCGTGGCGTTGACGCGGCTCGACGTAGCCATAGGCGAGACGAAGCAGCGCCTGCCGGTCCGCCGCCTCCACCGATTCATAGGCGACATTCTCTACGCGGCGTACGATCGCGCGGTAGGTGTCGATCTCCTCCGGCGCCATCAGCTCCATGCGCTCAAGCAGCGGGTTGTTCGGCGCCAGATCGCCGAACAGGTCGATCAACGTCTCGGCGACCTTGCGGCCCATCGTGAACAGCTTCTCCCCGAGCCCGGTCTCAACGATGACCGATGCGAGATAGGCGTGGTCCTCAAGCTGGCCGCCCAAAGCGTCGGTGTCGGCGACGCCGAAGACGAGATTCTCTATCACCGACGCATTGACCACGTAGCGATCGGGGGCGAACATCTCGACATATTGCTCACCTTGTGCGCGCTCCAGGCGCTCGCGAAACTCGTCGCGGGCGGCGAGGACGCGGCCGGACATCTCTTCAAGCAGTGCCGGCGGGATGCGGATACGCAGACCGAGTCGATAGACGTCGCCCTCAAGGTCAACGACGACAAGCACTTCGCGAAGCCGGGTGAGGAGGTCTTCCGCCCCGGTGGCGGCGGCCGCGGCGTAGTCGACCCAGTCGTCATCGACGTCGGTCACCGGATTGCCGGAGGCATATGCTTCGGCGCGCCGCAGCTTCTCCTCGCGGCTGTTCTTCTCGTGGACCTTGAGCGGTGCGTGGCGCAGGCCGTAAATGAGGCTGTCATAGAGCGAGCCTTGCGGGAAATAAGTGTTGGCCTCGGCATAGCCGATGCGCCTGCCCGTGAACGAATCGGGCAGCGTTTCGATCGGACTTCCGTCGATGAGGATGCGTCCGGAAGCCGGCTCCGCCAGCCGTGCGAAGGCTTCCGCCAGGTATTCGCCACCGGCGCCGACCGGCCCGACCGCGGCGACCGTCTCTCCCGGGGTCAGGCTGACCGTGGTGGCTTCAAGCAGCGTCGCGCCGGAATCGTCGCGGATGCTGGCGTTGCTTGCGGCAATTTCCCGCGCGATCCGCGGCGGTGCGTTCGAGTCGAGCTTCTGCAGCTCCGGGTCGAGCACCTTGCCAATGGTGAAGGCCTCGACGACCTGCGTGTATTTCACCTGCACGTCGAGGCGCTGCTGGTCCCAGTCGATCAAATCCTTGAGCGGCGACGGCAGTTCCTTGTAGGCGGCGATGACGGCGACGAGCTGGCCGATGTCGAGCCGCCCGGTGATCGCGAGATAGCCGCCGGCCAGGTAGAAAACGAAGGGGGTGATCTGGGCGAGCAAATTGTTGATGAATTTGACCAGGAACTTCCACTGATAGATGTCGAAGCGGATGAAGAAGATCTTGGCGAGGCGCCCGACGATTTCGGCGCGTTCCCAGTTCGACGTGTCGTTGACGCGGATGCCGGTAATGCCTTCGACGATCTCGCCGACGCGCCCGGCAAGTTGACGGGCGGTCAATTGGCGCTGCCGGCCGAGCACCAGGAGCCGCCGGCGCAGGCGCGGAATAAGCACGATCTGTACGGCAACGATGGCGCCCGCGACGAGGCCGAGCGTGATCGACTGCATCAGGATGAAAGCCATGGCCGTTACCGCCTGGCTCACAAGGTAGGCGGGCTGCACGAAGGCGTCGCCGATGAAGCCGCCGAGCGGCTCCACCTCGTCCTTCACCATGGTGGCAATCTCGGAGGAGCGAAGCCGCCGGAACTGCGGCAGCGGAAAGCGCAGCAGCGTGTCGATAAGCTGAAAGCGCATGCGGCGCAGCATGCGCTCGCCGAGCCGCCCCTTGAAGGTCGAGATGTAGAGCTTGAAGTAGCCGTTCACCAGCACGAAGAAGAGGAAGAGGACGCAAAGATAGATGAGCGTCGAGATGCGACCGAACTCGAAGCCGTTGAAGAGGACGATCTGCGGGCCGCCGAACAGCCAGTGCGGAAGGTCGAAGGCGACGCGCATCGCCGTCTGGGTATCGGCCGGGCTGGAAAATCCCTGACCCTGGATCGGGCCGTTGACGATCGACTTCGGCAAATCCAGGGAAAGGAAGTAAAACGGCAGCGACACGACGACGACGACCAAAAGCCAGATCTGATCGAGCTTGGAAAAGCGCCAAGTGTAACGGAAAATATTGCTGTCCATGGCGTCTTGATGCGCTCTCCCCGGCCGCGTGTCCCGGCCGCCGCCCGATTTCAGGTTCCAGCCGTCCGCCAAACTATATCAGCACGTCCGCTTCGCTGTCTAACGACCGGAAAGCACCGGCAAATCGGTCCGCCCTAGGTCAGGGCGGGCACCCTGATGACCAAATCGGCCAGCGGCTCCGGGCGCCTGGTCGCGCGGATGAAATGCCCCTCCGACACCTTTATCATCGGCGGGTCGCCCTCCGAATTGCAGCGGAACGGCTCCGGCCAGAGCTCGGGGTCGGATTGCCGCCCGCTCTCGATCGCAGCGAAATCGAGCGGCCTGTTCGGATCGGGGAACGGGACGGCAGTCATGAGCGCGCGCGTATAGGGGTGGAGCGGGTTGCGAAACAGCTCGGCGCGCGGCGCAAGCTCCACCAGCCGCCCGGCGCACATCACCGCGATGCGGTCGGCGATGTAGTTGATCACCGCGAGATTGTGCGAAATGAACAGGTAGGTGAGCCCGATCTCCTTCTGCAGGTCCTTCAGGAGATTCAGGATCTGCGCCTGGATCGAAACGTCGAGCGCGGAGACGGGCTCGTCGCAGATGATGAGCTCCGGCTGCAGCGCCAGCGCGCGGGCAATGCCGATCCGCTGCCGCTGGCCGCCGGAGAAGCTGTGCGGGTAGCGGTTCAAGTGACGCGCCCCAAGTCCGACCATCTCCAGGAGCCGCACGGCGGCGGCGCGGCGGGTCACGTCGTTGCCGATCCTGTGGATGACGAAGGGCTCGGCCAGGATGGTGCCGACGGTCATGCGCGGATTGAGCGAGGAATAGGGGTCCTGGAAGATATATTGGATCTTGCGGCGGAGCGGCTCCATCTCGCGCAGACCGAGCGTCAGGAGGTCGACCTCGCGCCCGCGGTCGCGGAAGATGATCTCGCCCTCGTCCATGGGCACCGCCCGCATGATCGCCTTCGACACGGTGGTCTTGCCGGAGCCCGAACTCGCCGACCAGGCCGAGGCATTCGCCACGCTCGATGGTGAAGCTCACGTCGCTCAGCGCGCGCAGTACCGGCTCCTCGCCGCGCGACAGCCATTTCAGGTGCTTGCGCATGCCGAAGCTCTTGCTCAGGTGGCTCACCTTGAGCAGCGTGCCGTCGCTTCGATCGATGAGCGGTGACCCGGCGAGGTGTTCGACCGGCGTCTTGATCTCGCGGATCGGCTTCAGGCGCTCGCCGGGCTTCATGTTGAAATGCGGCACCGCGTTCAGGAGTGCCTTCAGATACGGGTGCTGCGGATGCATGAAGATGTCGTCCAGCGTGCCCGCTTCGACCACCCGGCCGTGATGCGCGACGACAACCTCCTCGGCCACATTGGCGACCACGCCGAGGTCGTGGGTAATCAGCAGAACCGCCATGCCGAGCTCGCTCTGCACGTCGCGGATCAGCTTCAGGATCTGCGCCTGCACGGTGACGTCAAGCGCGGTGGTGGGCTCGTCGGCGATCAAGAGCGCCGGACGGCAGATCAACGCCATCGCGATCATGGCGCGCTGCCGGAGCCCGCCCGACAGCTCGAACGGATAGGTGTCGATCGTCTCCTCAGGGCGCGGGAAATCGACGAGCTTCAGCATCTCGATGGTGCGCGCCCGCTTTTCCTCCTTGCTCACCTTCTCGTGCACCGAGACCGCTTCACCGATCTGGTCGCCGATCGTGTGGAGCGGCGAGAAGGAGGTCATCGGCTCCTGGAAGATCATGCCGATGCGGTTTCCCCGCACGTGAACGAATTCCTTGCGGCGGGGCGGCAATTTGGCGAGGTCGAGCCGTCCGGCGACGGAATCGTTGAAGATGATCTCGCCGCTGGTGATATGCGCCGTGCGCGGCAGGATTCCCATGATCGCCTGCGCCGTCACCGACTTGCCGGAGCCGGACTCGCCGACCAGCGCCACGGTGCTGCCGTTACGCACGCGCATCGACAGACGGTCGACCGCCTGCACCTGCCCGGCCAGTGTGCGGAACTGCACCGAAAGGTCGCGAATCGACAGCAGCTCGTCAGAGTCAACGGGCGGGTCGAGCGGCTTCATGCGCTTATGGGGCCATGAATTTGACGACCTTGCAATGACCGCTCTCTAACGTCTGGCGTTGGAACGTCGCTCTCATCCCTTATCGCATGGGAAGAGCGCCGACAATTCGTGCAGTCGTTGCCGCGCCGGAAAGATCGACCGCAAACGGCGCGCGCGGCCCCGCGAATGCTGCCTGAACGGCCTCGGCGAGGCGTCCGGGTGTCAGCTCGGCCGCTGGAAGCAGCGTCAGGAGGTGCTTTTCCGCCAGGATTTCCGCGCGAAACCGCTGCTCGGTCTCGCCTTTTGTCTCGTAGGGGACGACCACCGCTCGCGTTCCGGCCCGCAACAAATCCATTGTCGTATTGTAGCCGGCTTGCGAAATCGAAAGGGCGGCGGTTGAAAGCCGGGCCGAAAAGTCCTGCCGGAAGCGCTCGACGATGAGACGGTCGTCGGCCGCCGCCTGAAGCCGCCGGAAGTCCGCTTCCGGCAGGTTGGGGCCGGTCAGGAACCGCCAGACGCGCCCGGCAAGCGGCGTCAGTGCCCGCGCGTCGAGCGCCGCAAGGAAGAGCCCTGCGCCGACCGCGCCGCCGCCGGCGGAGACCAGCACCTCGCCTTCGCCGGCGTGCATTTGAAGGCTCTCGCTGTCAGCGGCGACGTAGCCGGTGTAGCGGATCAACTCGGCGATCTGGTCGGCGGCCGCGAAGGTGGCGCCGAAGGGGATCAGCTTCGGGTCGCCGTGGACAAGGACGGCGTCAAAGAAGCGCCGCACGCGATCGACCACCTCGGCGTCTCGGCCTGGTTTCTTCGATGCCACGAGGATGTCGCGGACGGAGCACGCTACCGCGGGCCGCGGCTTTTCTCGATGCGCGGCCTCAAGCAGCGGCAGCAGCTCGAAGGCGAACTGTCGCCGGCCGAAGGGAAAGAGCTCGATCAGAACGACATCGGGCCGGGTGGCTTCGAAAAGAGCCAGGAGGGCATCCCGCCGCCTTCCCTTCCACGCGTCGTCGACCGGCGTCCCGCCGGCGTCGCGCAGCGTGGAGAAATCTTCGTCCGCGATCGTCGCCGCCGGCAGCTCGGCGACGCGCACGCCTTCGAACGTCACCTCGGGGAAGGGGACGCCGCCATAGGCGACCGTCACGTCAAGGCCGGCCTCCGCCATGGCCTTCGCGATGATCGCGGCGCGCTTCAGATGCCCGACGCCGAGAAGGTGCTGGACATAGAAGAGGACGCGGGCGCTCACGCCGGCGGCTCCATAGGAATGTTGAGCCGCCTGACTGTCAGCGCGCCGCCTTCCGCCAGCATGAATTCGTGCACGCAACCGTCGCGGAGCTTGTCCGGCGGGTCGTCCTGCATCGTCCAGTGGACCGCGAGGGCATAGAGCGCGCGCAGCACCCCCTTGTGGGTGACGAAGATGGTCGGGCCGGAAAGCTCGGCGAGGAGTGGGCGCAGCCGCGCCTGGACGTCGCGCGGGCTCTCGCCGCCTGGCGGGCGGAAGTCGAGGCCGCGCGCCTCGTTCTCGCGCATCGCATGGCCGAGCTGCGTGCGAAGCGCGTCGAGGTTCTTGCCCTCCCATTCGCCCCAGGCCATCTCGATCAGCCGCGCGTCGGGTTTCGGCTGAAGCCCAAGGTGATGCGCCGTCTCCATGGCGCGATTGAGCGGGCTTGAGAGGCAGCGCACGCGTGCCCAGCCATCGGGAAGCCGCGCGGTCCTGAGCCACTCCCGTGTCGCAGGCGTCAAGAGCCGGTCGGTCCTGCCCTGGACCAGCTTCTGCCGGTTCCAGTCGGTCGCGCCATGGCGGAGAACGAGAAGCGGGGTCATTGTGCGATCAGCTTGCTGAGGTGTCGGTCGAGGAGCGCAGCGGCAGCCGCAATGTCGTGCTTCTCCGCAGCGCGCGCCATCGCTGCTTCGCCCATCGCCCGCCGGCGCTGGGGGTCGGCAAGCAGCGTCGCGATGGCGTCCGCGAATGCGTCCGCATCCCCTTCCTCCGCAAGCAGCGCCGTCTCGCCCTCCGCGACGATGGTCGGCACGCCGCCGCTTCGCCCGGCGACAGCGGGACACCCGGCGGCCTGCGCTTCAAGCAGCGCCATCCCCCATGCCTCCTTGATCGACGGCCAGAGATAGAGGTCGGCGGCGCGGTAGAGCGTGCGAAGCGTCACGGGCGCGACGGCCCCCGCCCAGCGAACGCGGTCGCCAAGCGGCGCGAAGGCGGCGCGGACGTCGTCTCTGGCGGGGCCGGCGCCGGCGACGATGAGCTGCCAAGTCTCGCTCGAAAGGCGCGTCAGCGCCTCGGCAAGGACGCGGTAGGAGAGGAGCTTCTGGTCGTCGCGCATCATGGCGACTGACAGCAGCCACGGCGTGTCGCCTGCAAGGTCGAGCATCTCGGCGACCGAGGCGCGGGCCTCCTCGCGCGCTGCCGCGCGATAAAGCGCCGTCTCCACGAAGGGGAGGAGCGGCAGCAGCCGCTCTGGCGATGCGAGAAGCGGCGCCACGCATTCAACATCGGCCGGGTTCGGCTCGATGACGAGGTCGGCCCGCCGGATCGCGTCTTCGACGGCGCGATGGCCAAGATCCCATGCGCCGCCCTCCTGCTTCGGCGCGTAGGAGGCCTCGGCGACCACGTAGGGAACACCGAGCCGCCGTGTGATCTCCGGCCCGAGCCAGTCGGGCGCCTTGTGATAGAGGTGGTAGGTGAACCAGAGGTCGGGACGCGGCGCGCCCCTGTCGATGCGTCGGAGGTAGCGGTGCGCCAGCTTCCGCCCTTCCTCACGCAGCCGCGCCTGGCGCCTGCGGTCGCCGCTGTCGTAGCTCCTGAAATGCGAGGCGACCGCGACGTCGTGGCCGGCGCGCTCGAGCGCCGCGATCAGTGCCTGCGCCATGGCACGGTCGCCGGAGGCGATCGGGTGGTCCGGCGGCTTCAGCGGCGCGTAGAAGGCGATCTTCATCCCCTGCCGGTGGTGTTCTAGTCGCCGAGGACCCGCCGCCGCCTCATGCGGCGCGCAGCAGCGACATGGCCCGATTTCGGGCAACCGGGTGGCCGCGGCAGGTCCTGGAAGCTGCCTTCAAGTGGGCGGTCGGCGAGGATAATTGTGCCGGACGCCGCCCATTTGGCAATGAGCGGCGAGAGCCATGCGCGGGTGATCAGATCCTGTGTCGGATCGCCCGAGCCGAGATCGACATGAATGAAGGCGGGCTTGCCGGGAATGCGCGGTCCGCAGAACTCGAGCGTCTCGCGGATCTCGCCGAGGATCATGTGATCCCCGTCGGGAATGCATTTCGGGTGCGCGGCGATGGCGCGGTCGAAGGCGAAGATCTCGCGCGCCGGCAGGATCTGTCGAAGATGGTCGAAGGTGCGGCCGCTGCCGAGGCCGAGCTCGAAGACGCAGCCGGGCTGATCCTTGATCAGCCGCGCGGCGTCTTCCATCAGCATGCGCTGCGCCGTCAGCCGGCTGATCATGAAGTCGAGTCGGCTCACCACGGCGCCCCTGACAAATCGCGTCGCGTCCGGCTCTAGCCGGCGCCGCCGACCACGGAAAGGCGGGCCGGACGGACATTTCCGGGCGCTGCGTCGCCGAGATACTGGTCGACGAGGCTGTTGATCACGGAAAGCCCGTCGAGCAGTCCGGGGATGTGCACCTTCGACGGCCGCCGCCGATAGGGAAGCGCCTTCAGCGCGTCGACCATCTGGCGCGGATCGGTGGTGTCGTCGGGAACGAGCATCGCGACGAGCCCCAGTTCCTCGGCGCGCTTTGCGCGCATGTATTGTTCGGCGCGCGGCGACGTGCGCGGCAGGATCAGCGCGCGCTTGTCGAGCGAGAGGATCTCGCAGAACGTGTTGTAGCCGCCCATCGCGACGACGGCGAGGGCGCGCTGCATCAAGGCCTCCATGTTGGCCTCGAAGGCGATCGCCTCGATATGCTTCAAACGTGCGACGCGCTCCATGAAGCCGGTCTGCTGGCTCGTCCCCATGAACGGCCCGAGCACGATCTTCGCCGGCATGTCGAAGCTCGGATCGACTTCGTAGGCGCGTCAGTACCCAGTCGACCAGCATCGCGCCGTCGCCGCCGCCGCCGGTGGTGACGAGATAGAACGGCTCCTCGATCTCATGCGGCGGGGGATAGAGGCCGGAGGGCGTCTTGCCGCGCCGGAGGTAGCCGGTGAAGCGCGTCTTCTGGCTGGACGGCGTTCGAGACGTCGATGCCTTCGAGCGGATCGCAGATCTCGGGGATGCCGTATATCCAGATGTGGTCGTAGAGGTCCTCGAGCGCCGGCACCGCTCGCTTGCGCTCCCATTCCTCGGCGAGCCGCGTCGGTTCGTCCATCACGTCGCGGAGGCCGAGCACGAGGAGCTTGCCTCTTCTTCTTCAGGTAGTCGAGCGTCGCCTCGACCTCGCCGCGCAGCCCGAGCGGCTCCTTGTCGACCAGGAAGATGTCCGGCTCGAAGACGCGCGCCGTCTCCAGGATGATCGCGGAGCGGATCTCCATCACGTCCTCGATCGAGAGGCCCGGCGCGTGCGGCTGGTAGCTTTCGTTGGCGAGCTTCACCACGCCCGGCACGCGGATGAAGTCGACATTGGGCGAGAACGAGAAGGCGCCGACGATCGGCGAGCCGGCGATCATCAGGATCGACAGGTCCTCGCGATAGGCGACCAGCGATTGCGCGATCGCGCGGCAGCGGCGCAGATGTCCAAGCCCGAACAAATCGTGGCTATAGATCAGCATGCGCGGCGGACGGGTCGTCATGGTCGGTCCTCCTCGAAGCCTGGGCCGCGGGCCGGAGGATCGACACGTTTTCCCGCGGCGCGCAAGCCAAAGAACGTGCCGGCCGTCGGAATTCGTTCGGCTATCGGATTGAAATTGCGTGATTTTGCCCGATCTGATGGTCGCAGCTTCGTGCTTAGTCGTGGATGTCGCGCAACAGCTTTCGAGGTAGAATGCCCGTCATGAGCGAAACCAAAGCAATGTTCGGCCTGCTGCGGCAATCGGCGGACGGGCCGGTGGCCGATGCCCTTGAAGCGGTCGGTCGCCGACGCGCCCGACCACAAGCTCGTGCGCATCAACCCGCTGGCCTTCGCCGCCGAGCACGGCCTCGACGAGGAGCGGGTGGTCGCCGCCTTTCTGCACGCGGCGAAGATCGGCATCTTCGAAATGTCGTGGAACGTGCTCTGCCCCGGCTGCGGCGGCGTGCTCAATTCCGGCACCACGCTGAAGACCGTGCACAGCGAGGCCTACGCCTGCTCGCTCTGCGCCGCCGACTACGAGCCGACGCTCGACGAGATGGTGGAGGTGACCTTCACGGTCAGCCCGCGCGTGCGGCGGGTCGCGGCGCACGATCCGCGAGTGCCCTGTCGCCGATGGAATATTTCCGCCAGCTCTATTTCAGCTCCGAGCTGACGCTGCCGGATGATTTCGCAGCGGCTCTGGGAGGAGATCGCGCTCGAAGTCGCTCGATCTGCCAGCGGGCGAGAAGGCGATCCTCTCGCTGCAGCTTCCGGCGAAATTCATCATCGTCTTCGATCCGATCACCCACACCGCGCAGTTCTTCGACGTGAAGGGCGAGCCGACAAAGGAGCGCCAGGCGCTCTCGCTCATCTTCGAGGCCGACCAGGCGCAGCACGAGACGGTGGAGATGCGGCCCGGGCCGTTGCGGCTAACGATCGAGAACCGCACCGATCGCCGGCTGATCCCGAGCGTGTTCATCGCCGACCACGAGCTGCACGAGATCATGTCGCAACCGGCGGCCGTTCCTGACCGCCAAGCGGCTGCTCTCCAACCAGACCTTTCGCGACATCTATCGCACCGACACGCTCGACGTGGATCAGCGGCTGAAGATCACCAGCCTCACCTTCCTCTTCACCGATCTGCGCGGCTCGACCGAGCTCTACGAGCGGGTGGGGGACCTCGTCGCCTTCGACCTGGTGCGCGCGCATTTCAACGTGCTGAACGAGATTGTCGCCGCGGAAGGCGGGCGCGGTGGTGAAGACGATCGGCGACGCGGTGATGGCGACCTTCCCGACGCCGGATCGCGCTCTCGCGGCGGCGCTCAAGATGCGCGAGGCCATGCTGCAAGCTCAACAAGGAGCGCGGGCGCGAGGACCTGATCCTGAAGATCGGCATCCACGAAGGGCCTTGCATCGCCGTCACGCTGAACGAGCGGCAGGACTATTTCGGGCAGACGGTGAACATCGCCTCGCGCGTCCAGCACCTCGCCACGACGAAGGAGATTTTCGCGACCGGCGCGGTGGTGGAGAACGACGGCGCGTCCGGTGTGCTCAAGAGGGAAGGGCTGACGCCGACGACGCACAACGCCATGCTGAAGGGCATCGCCAACGAGGTCGCGGTCTACGCCATCCCTGAGCGCGCGGCGGGCCCGTCTTCGAGAATCGCGCATCGCCCGCCTGAACCGCTCGCTCGCCGATTACATGTCGCGTCCGGCTCCGCGTCGAGGTCGGCGGCTGCGCTACTCGGCCGGCGTCGCCGCGGGCAGCGCGTCGCTCTGGTCCGGGCCGAAGCCTTCCGCCCTGATCCGCCGCCGCTCGGCGCGTCGCGCGCGCCGCCGCTCGCGCCAGGCCGCGAGATTGGCGATCGCCATCAGCGAGGCGGGGGTGACGATCAGGGTCAGGATCGTCGCGAAGCCGAGGCCGAAGACGATCGCCGTCGAGAGATGGATCCACCATTGCGTCGACGGCGCGCCGATCGCGATCGCGCGGTTGACGAAGTCGATGTTCACGCCGAAAGCGATGGCGAGCACGCCGAGCATGGCGGTGACCGCGGTCAGCACCACCGGCCGCGCGCGCTCGCGGCAGGTCTCGAGGATCGCCTCGTAGGCGGCGCGGCCCTCGCGCCGCAGCCGGTCGTAGGTGTCGATCAGCACGATGTTGTTGTTCACGATGACGCCGGCATTGGCGATGACGCCGACGCCGGTCATCACCACGCCGAAGGCCTGGCCCATCACCATCAGCCCGATCAGCACGCCGACCGTGGAGAGGACCACGGCGGAGAGCACGATCATCACGCTGGAGAACTTGTTGAACTGCGCAAGCAGGATCGCGAAGATCAGGAAGATCGCCGCGCCGAACGCCTTCATCAGGAAGGCGCCGGCCTTGTGCGCGCTCCTCGTCCTCGCCCTTCATCTTGTAGGTGACGCCGCTCGCCGAGATCGGCGCTCTTCAGCGCGTCGAGCACCTGTTGCTGCACGAGCGCCGACTGCGCGCCTTCCGCGACGTTGGCGGTGACGGTGACGACGCGCTGGCCGTTCACGCGGTTGATCAGCCCGACCTTCGGCGCCGGCGTGCGGGTGACGAAATTGGCGATCGGCACGGCGCCCGACATTGGTGTTGATCGTCAGCTCGTCGAGCGCGTCGAGGTTGCGCCGGCTCTTGCGGGAAGCGCAGCAGGATGTCGACCGACTTGTCGGTCGTCGCCGGGCGGTATTCGGAGACCTTCACGCCGTTGGTGACGAGCTGCACCGCGGTGCCGACGGTGAGCGGGCTGGCGCCGTATTTCGCCGCCTCGGCCTTGTCGACGTCGAGCTTCCAGTCGATGCCGGGGAGGGGCAGGCCGTCGTCGACGTCGCGCGCATCGGGGTTGGCGCGCACGATGGCCGCGGCCTTGCGCGCGGCCGGATAGAGCAGGTCCGGATCGACGGAGCCGATCTGCAGCGTGATCGGCTTGCCGGTCGGCGGCCCGGCCTCCGGCTTGGTCACCTCGATGATGACGCCGGGGATGTCCTTCGTCTTCGCGCGGATCTCGTCGAAGATGGCGCTCGCCTTGCGCCGCTCCTTCCAGTCGACCAACTCGAACTGCACGGTGCCGACCGTGTCCTCGGTGACGTCCTGCGGAGCCGCGCTGGCCTTCGCCGGCGCGCGCATAGACGGTCGCGATCTCCGGCATGCCGAGGATGCGGTTCTCGACCTGGCGCACGAGGTTGTCCTTCTCCTGGATCGAGAGGTTGCCGCGCGCGCGGACCTGCACCAGCCCGTAGTCCGGCTCGATGTCGGGGAAGAACTCCACGCCGTTGCCGTATTTTCCATAGGCCTGCACGACGCCGACGAGCATCAGCGCGGCGAGCCCGAGCGTCGCGAGCGGGTGGTGCAGCGCCAGCTTGACGATGCGGATATAGGGGCTCCGCTCGGCGAGATGCTCCTCCTTCTTGGCGCTGCCCTTGCGGCCGAGCAGGGCGCCGAGCGTCGGCGTGAAGAAGAGCGCCACGGCGAGCGACGCCGAGAGCGTCGCGATCAGCGTCAGCGGCAGATATTTCATGAACTCGCCGACGATCCCCGGCCAGAAGAGGAGCGGCGAGAAGGCGGCGACGCGGGTCGAGCGTCGCAGCAATGACCGGTCCCGCCATGCGCTTCGCGGCAAGCGAATAGGCTTCGCGCGGCTCCATCCCCTCCGACATGCGCCGCTCGGCGAACTCCGAGACGATGATCGCGTCGTCGACCAGCATGCCGACGGCGAGGATCAGCGAGAAGAGCACCACGATGTTGACGGTGAGCCCGGCGAGCGAGAGGCCGAGAATGCCGGTCAGGAACGACGCCGGAATGGCGATGCCGATGAACAGCGACGCGCGCATGCCGAGCACGCTCAGCATGATGATGACGACGAGCAGGACGGCGGTGATCACGCTGTTCTGCAATTCGTGCAGCATGGTGCGGATGTCTTTCGACTTGTCCTGCGTGAAGGTCACGTGCACCGTGCTCGGCCAGTTCGCCTTCAGCGACTCCACGACCTTGCGCGTCGCGTCGACGGTCTCGATCAGGTTGGCGCCGGCGCGCTTCGCCACTTCGATGGTGATCGCCGGCTTGCCGTTGACGCGCGTGATCGAGGTCGGGTCCTTGAAGGTCGGGTGCACCTCGGCGACGTCGCCGAGATGCACCGCGGCGTCGCCGGAGACGGCGATCGGATAGTTCAGGATGTCGTCGGGTGTCTCGATCAGCGACGGTACCTTGACGGCGAAACGACCGGTGCCGCTTTCCAGCGCGCCGGCGGCGACAAGGCTGTTCGACAGCTTGAAGGCGGTAACGAGCTGGTCGATCGGGATGTTGTAGCTCTTCAGGAGCATCGGCTCGGTGATGATCTCCACCGCCTCGTCGCGGGCGCCCTTGAGATCGGCCGAAAGGACGCCCGGAACCTGCTCGATCGCGGTCTGCGTCTGGCGCGCGAGCTGCAAGCAGCGTACGCTCCGGCACGTCGCCGCCAAGCGCCACCACCAGGACCGGGAAGAGCGAAAGGTTGACCTCCTGCACGATCGGCTCGTCGGCGTCGCTCGGCAGGTCGCTCTTCGCGTCGTCGACCTTGGCGCGCACGTCGGCAAGGGCGGTGTCGGGGTCGAAGCCGGCCTCGAACTCGAGCAGCACGTAGCCGCCGCCCTCGAATGCCGCGGAGCGCATCTCCTTGACGTTCGCGACCGACTTCAGGCTGGTCTCGAGCGGTTTCAGGATCAGCCGCTCGGCATCCTCCGGGCTGATGCCGCGCTGCAGTACGTTCACATAGACGATCGGAATGGTGACGTCGGGCTCCGCCTCCTTGGGGATCGTGACATAGGCTACGAACCCCGCGAGAAGCAGGAACACCAGGATGGCGATGGTCAGCCGCGCATGGCTGATCGCGTAATCGACGGGATTGCGCATCGCGTGGGAGTCCTGCTCAGGCGGCTACGACTTGGAGATCAGATCGGGCGTCTTTCCGGCGCCGCTCGCGGCGATGGGCTCGACCTTCTGGCCGTCCTTCACGAAATCCTGGCCCTGCACGATGACGAGCGCGCCGGGCGCAAGTCCGCCGAGCCATATCTCGTCGCTCGCATCCTCCATGATGGTCACCGGCACCGACGCGACGATGCCGTCGGTGCCGACTGTCCTGACGCTCAGCACGCCGTCGGCGGAGAAGGTGAGCGCTGAGCGCGGCAATCGCGCGGCCGGCGCCGGCGCAAGCATGAAGGTCACCTCCGCCGTCACGCCGTCTGCGATCGCGTGGTCAGCGTTTGTGAGCTCGACCTCGACGCGATAGGTGCGCGTGCCCGTCACTCGCGGTCGGCGAGATGTAGCGCACCTTGCCCGTCGCCGTCTGCCCGGTGACGAGGCGAACCGTCGCCGGATCGCCGACCTTCACCTGGCCGAGCTGCCGTTCGGCGAGCTCCGCCACCGCAAGCATCGGGTCGAGCGCGATGACCTCGGCCACCATGCCGCCGATCGCGAGCGATTGGCCGGTCGTCACTGGAACGTTGGAGACGACGCCTGAGATCGGCGCGCGCACGAGACCGCGCTCGAACTCGGCCTGGGCGAGGGCAAGCGCCGCCTCGGCGGCGGAGAGATCGGCTTCGAGCTGGTTCTTGTCGTTGGCCGGCGCGATGTGGCGTTTGATCAGCGCCATCTGGGCGTCGAGATCGGCCTGACGTTGGCGCACCAGTGCTTCGGCCTGTGCGACCTTCGCGGCGCGCGCCTCATCGGAGAGCGTGGCGATCACGTCGCCCTCGGTGACCACGTCGCCGCGCTGAACGTTGAGTGCCACGATCGAGCCAACCGCGCGCGCGACCGCGCTTGCGCGGTCGTCCGCCTCGGTGCGTCCGGAGAGGATCAGCGGACGCGAATGGTCCTCGACCGCCGCCTCCATGACCGCGACCTTGAAGAGTGGCTCCGGCGTCGGCGCCGCGGCGTTCAGGGCGCCGTTCTCCGGCGTCTCGGTGCGGCCGAGCACGCCGGACCCGATCCACAGGCTCGCCGCGACGATCACGACGAGGGCAAGTATGCGGCTGTACATCATGGCGCGTTCTCCGAGGGCTCCGCGTCGCTGGCGGAGGCCGGGCCGGGTAGGGGGCCAGAAAGAGAAATGGCGCCGCTCAAGAGCGCGCCAATGAGCGCGAAGACCTCGCCGATCTCACGCTCAGGATCGAAGTCGGACGCGACGGCGCGCCGCACGAAAAGCCCGTCGCCGAGCTTGGAGATGATCGAGGCGACGGCGCGCACGTTCACGTCGGGATGGATGGCGCCGTTCTTCTGGGCGATCTCGAAGGCAGCGACCAGCTCCTCGTCGAAGGTGCGGTCGAAATCGGTCTGCAGCGCAGCGATCTCCGGATTGCGTCCCGCCTCCGCCCAGAATCTCCAGGCAGAGCTTCGCCTTGGCGAGGTTCTTCGGGCCGTCCTCGAAGTGCCGCTCGCCGAGCTCGCGGAAAGCGGCCATGAAGTCGTCGCCGCTTTGGCTCATGGCGCTGAACTCGGCCGCAAGTCCGACGCGGTCGCGCTCGCAGAGACCGGCGACGAGGGCGTCCTTGGAGGGAAAGTAGCGGTAGAGGTTGCCGGGGCTCATCCCGGCCTCCGCGGCCACGTCCTGCATGGTCGTGCGATGGAAACCGGCGCGCGTGAAGCTGCGCTCGGCCGCGTCAAGGATGAGCTTGCGGCGCTCTGCGGTCGATTCTTCCGCCAGAGCACGCAGCGCGGGTGCATTCATTGGGATTCGCCCACCTTTGGGAATGAATGATCATTCACGAGAATGAATGTTCATTCCCACTCACTCTTTTTGCTGGTTTTGTCAACCTATCTCGCGGCTGCGAAGGTAATATTGCGGGGCAACATTGCCGAGTCTCCCTGGCTTCCGCAACGGCCATGTGCGTTGCCGGCAGACGTGGGTGTGTCTTCTCGCGATTGCAACACGCTGGGCCCGTATCTTTCGCATTGTCCAATCCGGTGTGATCAGCCGACCTCGCGCAGCAGCTTTTCCACCGCGGCGAGGCGGTCGCGCATCTCTTCGAGCGCCACTCGCGTCGATTTCTGTTCCGCCGCAATCAGCTCCTGCGCGGCGGCGGCTGCCTCGGCCAGCTTGCGGTATCCGGCGTCATTCTCCGCCTTGAGACTCGTCCGCGCGACCTCCATGCCCCTCCACAGCACGACCACAGCGATGATCGTGACAAGGGTCGCGATGAAAGCAGCCATCAGCATCCATTGTTCAGACATCTCTCACTCCTTTGTCTCGTCGCCGTCGGTTCCTGCACCAAGCGCCGCGGCAGCGTCGGCGATCGCCTTCGGGGTCAGGGTCAGCGCGAAGGGGACGAGCTCGTAGAACTTCATGGCCTTGCCGTCGCTCGACAGCTCAAGCCGGCTCGTGACCAGACCTGCCGCTTCGAGCTTCGCCAGATGCATCTGCAGAAGCGGCCGGCTCAGCCCGACAACTCGGGCAAGTTCGCTCACGTAGTTCCGCCCGCCTTCCAATTCGGCGATGATTCGCATCCGGTGCCGACTTGCGAGTGCCGCCAGCTGCCGAAGCAGAACGTCGCCTGACCCGGTTCGGCGTGTCATATGCCTCTTCTGTATTTCATATGCAAGAAATATTTTGCATATGAAAGGTGTGCTGTCAAGCGGGTGCTTTGTGCGGTCCTTCACAAACGCAAGAACGGGAAATCCTGAAATTGGCTCTTCGCATTTCGCCCGGAGGAGGGCTCCTTGATCATGATGCCGAAAAACGTCGCCATCCTTGATGTGTCCCGCCCCGCCGTGCCGCAGGGCGAGGGGCGGATAAATCCGCCGGCAACCATCGACAAGCGTGCCGCTTCCGGCGCATTTCTTCGAAGAATGGCCAAGACCGACAACGAAGCGCTGATTGGCGCGCGGCTCTTTCAGTCGAGCAACCCCGAGGTTGCCCGGCGGCTCGCCGGTATCCGCCTGAAAGCACGCAGCGTTGCGGGCGGCGAGATGATCTTCGAGCCGAAGGACGAGGCCGACTCCATCTTTCTTCTCACCGTCGCCCGCGACGCCGGGCCGGGACTGGCTGAGCCGCTGGTGCAGGTGAGGCTCAGCGACGCCGCCGCCGGACGCGGGCCCCGTTTCGCCCGCATCGTCCGCGGCGACATCTTTGGCGAGGCGGAACTCCTGACCGCCGGCCTCGATCCGCGGCCGACCACGCGCTCAAGCTCCGCCCGGGCGCTGACGCCTGCACGGGTGATCGCGCTCCCGTGGAGCGAGCTTGCCGCGCTCTTTGATCTTGATCCGGCAATCCGCGCACGGTTCCTGAGGCTTGCCGCCCGCCGCTTCCAGGAGGCGCTTTCTGCGCAGCACAGCCAGGGCCGCGAGGATCCGGACATCGTACTTGCCGATTGGCTGGTGGAGTTCGCCGCCGACCTCGGCGCGGCCGTCTCGAACCGCGTGAGCTTTCCGAAGAAGCTCAGCCAGAGCGAGATCGCCGACGAGCTTGGCGTCAGCCGCGAGACGATGAGCCGGCGGCTGAAGGAATGGGAGCGCGCCGGCCTCGTCACCTCGTCCGCGGGCGGCCTCGAGGTCGTTGATTATTCGCGGCTCGTTCGGATCGCCGGGCTTCATTCCGGCCGCGATCGGCACGCACTCGCCCGTGCCGTTGCAGATGTCGGCGTGGAGATCGACCGCGGCGACATGATCAGCGCCCGCAATGTCGGCGCCGACATGCTGCGCTACTTTCCCTCCAGCCCCGAGCTTCTGCATCAGATGGCCCTTGCCGCCGCGCGCAGCGGCGATCGCGAGGAGGCGATCGACATTCTGAAGAGTGCGCACCTGACGGCGGAGGGCGATCTTGAGGCGCTGCGTGCCCGCGTCGCGCGGGCGCTCGAAAACCCCTTCGTGTCGGCTGAGCGGCTGGCGACGGAGGACTGGATCGACACCGGCTTCGACGATGACGAGGACGAAGCCGCGGCGGGGGTCGACGCGCGTCTGGTCGAGCGGCTCGTTGCCGACATTGCCGGGCTCGAAGCCCGGCTCCTGAAGGACGCGGCGTTTGAGAATGCCGCGGCTGGCGATCCCGAGCGCGCGCAGGGATCGCGCCGCGCCTATGAGGCGATCTGGCGGCGGATCGGCAGCTGGTATGCCGGGATCAACGCTGCGGCGATGGCCCTCGTCGCCGGCGAGTCGAAGGCGGCGCAGGCGTTGGCCGCGGAAATTCTCGCGCGGCTGCCGGAGGAGCCTGAGGACTATTGGGCGGCGGCGACGCGCGCCGAGGCGCTGTTCATCGCAGGTGACAAGGCGGGTGCCGTGAAGGCGCTCGGCAATGCCGGTGCCGCGGCCGACGCGACCGACAGCGCCAAGGCCTCGACCATGCTGCAGCTGCGCCGCCTCGCGCCGCATCTCGACCTCGATGCCGGCGCCGCCGCGAAGGCGCTTGGGTTGAAGACGGTTTCCGTCATGACCGGCCACATGTTCCGCCCCGCCGACATGGATCGGGAAGCGCAAGAGAAAGCCTCGGCGGCGATTCGTGCCGACGCCGAGGCGATCTTCGAAGAGCGCAATGTCGGCAACCTCTTTGGAGCGTTGGCCTGCGGCGCCGACGTCGTGGTCGCCGAGGCCGCGCTCGACCGTGGCATTCCGTTCCATGCCGTCGTGCCGTTTCCGATCCCGCGCTTCGTCGGGCTGTCCGTCGATACCGGCGATCCGAAGGGCGAAGAGGGCGGCTGGCGCAGGCGCTTCGACGACATTCTTGCGCGCGCCACCTCGCTGACCCTGGTCGACGACGAGATACCGCTCGACCGCGACCTTGACGGCCACTTCTACCACGGCTTCCGCTTCATGGCCGGGCTCGCGCTGATGCGCGCCGACGTGCTGCAGACGGAGTGCCGGCTGCTTGCCGTTGCCGACGAATCGGAGACCGCGAACATGGCGGGCGCCAATCGCGCCGTCGTCGATTGGCGCGAAAGGGGCCGGGCGGCCGACGTGATCGACTTCGCCTTCCCGCGCAGGGCGCCGGCCGGCCGCCAGCGCGGCGCGTTCTCGTTCCGCCCGGTCGTGCTTTTGTGGGACGTCGGCGACAAGGGCGCCGCCGCCAAGGCGATCAAGAAATCCGGCATCGCCAAGAAGAAGGAGTTCTCGATCGTCGCGCGGAGCTCGCGCATTGCCGGGGAGGGGACCGCAATTATCGCGCCCGACCTTGAGGCGGCGATCCGGCTGGCTGAAACCTTTGCGCGAAGTGCCGATGGGCTTCGCGTCATCTGCGATTTCGGGCCGGTGCTTGGCGCCAACATGAAGCCCGATCCGAAGATGATCGGGCGGCTGAAAGCGGGCTCCGACCTGCCGGGATTTCCGACCGGCCGGCCGCTCGCCACGCTCTCCTTCGCCGCCCAGGCCGTGTGTGATTTCGGCCAGCGACTCGACGTCCGCGCCGTCGGCAGAAGCGACGACATGCGCGATGGCGGAGGGCACGCGCGCCGCCGCTCGGGCCTTGCCGTCTATCGCCTGGCTCTGAAGGACGAAATCCGCGCATAATCGCCGGAATGCCCGCAATCTTGCCCCGTGCGATCGTTGCCACAGTCGGGGAAAGTGATGCCTGGGCCTCTCGCCAAGCGCATTTTCGATGTGTATTCTCGCCCTTGCGGGAGCCTGTCTTAGGAAGGGGTTAGGGCTGGCATGGCCTACGTGCCGAGCTACAAGTGCGATGTCTTCGTGAGCTTCGCGCACCTCGACGATGTCGCCATCGGAAATTCTTCACCTTGGGTATCGTGCTTCGCTAGCGACGTGAAGAAGGTCCTGCGCATGCGTCTCGGCGTGCGCGACGATGACGGGCTCAAGATCTATTTCACCGGTCATGGGGCGCTTGAGACCGGCGTCAATCTCGAGGCGGCGCTGATGGAGAATGCGTCGTCCTCGGCGATCTTCGTCGCCGTCACGTCGCCGGCCTATGTGGCGGACGATTCCTGGACGATGCGCGAGTTGAACGCCTTCCAGACGGCGGCCGGCGGCGGCCGTGTCTTCGCGATCGAGCTCTCGCCGCTCGATTCGACCGACGAGTATCCGCCGGGCCTGCGCGAACTGAAGCGCATGCAGTTCTGGCAGAAGCATCCTGAGCTGGACATCCCGGTCACCATGGAGACCGGCTCGGAGATCTACCGCCAGACGCTGCTCGATCTCGGCGAGCAGATCCGCCGGCAGCTCAAGAGGATGCGCGAGGAGCAGAAGGAGAAAGCCGCGCAGTCCGCTGCAACCGCGCCGCTTGTCGAAAAGGCGGAAGACGCTGTCATCGAAGCGCCGTCGATCATCCGTTCGACCGCCGCCGGCCGTGTCATCTATCTGGCGCAGACGACCGACGACCTCGACGAGGAGCGCGAGCAGGTGCGCCGCTATGTCGAGCAATACGGCGTACGCGTCGTGCCGGAAGGCACATACCCGCAGGGCGGGGCGGATTTCGCCGCTGCCGTTGAGGCTGATCTCGGCCGCGCCGAAGCCTTCGTGCAGCTTCTCGGCGGCCGGCCGGCGCGCCGTCCGCCCGACCTTCCGCAGGGCTATGACCGGCTGCAGTTCGAACGGGCGGCGGGGCATTCGATGCCGATCGTGCAGTGGCTGAGGCCCGACATCGACCCGGCGACGGTCACCGATCAGCCGCACGCCGCGCTGCTTTCCGGCGAGAACGTGATGCGGATCGGGCTTGAGTCCTTCAAGGCGGACATCGTCCGGAGGCTTGAGAAGCCGCCTGCACCGCCACCGCCGCAAGCGCCGGCGGACAACGAGTTCGTGTTCATCAACGCCGACGGCAGCGACCTCAACCTGGCCGAGAACCTCCGCCACGCCTTCACCTCCGCCAATGTCAGCGCGGCCATCCCGATCCTGCAGGGCTCGTCGGAAGACGTCAGGCACGACCTTGAGGACAACATTGTCGAGTGCGATGCGCTGATCATGGTCTATGGCGAGGCGACGCCGGTGTGGGTGCGCGGCCAGCTCCGCCTCTATTCCAAGCTCAGGCATCGCCGCAAAGAGCCGCTCAAGGCGCTGGCGCTCTATCTCGGGCCGCCGGAGACCAAGCCGGACATCGGCATGGACCTGCCTGAAATCAAGAAGATCGACTATCGCGAAGGTGCCGCTGCGGAGAGTGTGCGACAGTTCCTGGCGGGCCTGCGTCAATGAGCATGACCGGGGAGCGGCTCCCTTATCCGGGGCTCCGCTCTTTCACACGCGAAGAGACGGATCTCTTTTTCGGCCGCGAGGGTTGCGTCGACGATATGGTCGACCGCCTCGCGAAGACGCGTTTCCTGGCGGTGCTCGGCGCCTCCGGCAGCGGCAAGTCCTCGCTGGTCAAGACCGGCCTGCTCGACGCGCTTGAGATCGGCCTTCTGCATCAGGCCGGCTCGCGCTGGGTCGTTGCCGATTTCCGCCCCGGCGACTGTCCGATCCAAAACATGGCGGAAGGCCTGATCAAGTCGACCGCATCGGACCAGACCGCGCTGCCGGACGAGGACGAGGCGAACCTGCTTCGCGCCTTCCTCGCGCGCGGACCGCGCTCGGTGGTCGAATGGTGCAAAGCGGGAAATCTGCCGGACGGCGCCAACCTGCTTCTCCTCGTCGATCAGTTCGAGGAGCTCTTCCGTTACGGCGCCTATGCCGAGCGCGAAGAGGCGGAGGCCTTCGTTGCGCTGCTGCTTGAGAGCGTGCGCGCGCCGCTTGAGGAAGCGCGCATCTATGTCGTCATCACCATGCGCTCGGAGTTTCTGGGCGCTGCGGCGTTGATCGATGGCCTGGCGGAGGCGATTAACCAGGGACTCTATCTGACGCCGCGCATGACGCGCGACGAGGTGCGCGAGGCGATCGTCGGGCCGGCAGCAGTCTGCGGGTTCAGCATCGAGCCGGCGCTCGTCAACCGGCTCCTGAACGACCTCACCTCCTTCGCGCCCTGGGAGGAGGGCGACACCGGCCACCAGCTTGAGCGCCTGGTCAGGCGTGCCGACCAGCTGCCGCTGATGCAGCATGTCTTGAACCGCCTGTGGTCGGTGGCGGCGCCGCGCGCCGGCGACGGCGCCGTCGTGCTCAAGCTTGCCGACTACAATCAGCTGGGCGGGCTGCAAGGCGCGCTCGCCGCGCATGGCCGCGAGATCCTGGACGAGCTCCTGCCGGAGCACCGGGAGGTCGCCGGCGCCGTGTTCCGCGCGCTGACCGCGGGATCGAGCCTGGCGGAAGCCGTGCGCCGGCCGACGGAGTTCGGCGAGCTTGTCGAGATCGCCGGCGGCGACGAGATCGCAGTGCGCGAGATCGTCGAGGCCTTCCGCGCGCCGGGGCGCAATTTCTTGGTGCCGGCGCGCCCGACACCACTGCGCGACGCGACGCTGATCGATATCAGCCACGAGAGCCTCATCCGCCAGTGGGGCGAGTTTGCGCAGTGGCTGCAGCGCGAGATCGACTCGGCGGACAGCTGGCGGCGGCTTGTCGAATCCGCCCGGCTTTACGCCCGCAATGAGGCGAGCCTCCTTTCCGGGTTGACGCTCGCCTCGATCGCCAATTGGTGGGACACCGAGCATCCGACCGCCGCCTGGGCCAAGCGTTATGGTGGCGACTTCGAGACGAGCGCGAAGTTCCTGAGCGACAGCCGCGAGGCGGAGGCGGCCGAGAAAGCGCGCGAGGCGGAGGACCGGCGGCAGAAGTCACGCAATCGGCTGGTGACCGCGGCGATCATCGTCGTGCTTTGCATCATCACGCCGCTGACCGGCTTTGCCGGCTACATGGCCTGGCACGCGAACAGCGAGAAAAATCGAGCCAACGCGGAGGCCGCTGCCGCAGACGCGGCGCGCGCCGACGCGGAGAGGCTCGCCGACCAGGCAAGGAAGTCGGCGGCAGCTGAGGCTAGCGCGCGGGCGCAGGCGGATGCATCCGCGGAGCAGGCGAGGCTATCGGCGGAGCAGGCTAGGCAGTCGGCGGACGACGCCCAGAAGTCGGCGGAAGCGCAGCGGAAGGCCGCCGAACAGGCCATGCAGGCGCAGGCGGAAGCGCAGCGACAGGCGGACGAGGCGGCGAAGCAGGAAGCCATTGCCAAGGCGGCGCTGCAGCAGGCGGAGGAGGAGCGCCAGCGGGCGGAGACGGCGCGCGCGGAGTTCCAGCGTGCCAACCTGCAGCTCTTCGCAAGCCACGTCACATCGCTGCAGCAGGACGGTGCGTGGGAAACCGCGGCGAATTATCTCGGCTCGCTGTGGCAGGAGATCACCGGGCCCGACCCCTCGATTCACGACAGCTGGCTGACCGATGCGGTCGTGCAGGCGTTCGCCCGTCAGCAGCGCGCGGAATACCCCGTCTATCCTGCGTTCCTGAATTATGCCGGCTTCACCGGATGGACGGGGACCTCCGGACGCTTCCGTGTCTACGATCTCGACCGCAAACCCGACAACGTCACGACGGATTCACAGAACAACATTATCGGTATCTATGATGCGATCACCGGTGCGGTGACCGGCACATTCGACATGCCGAGCGGAACCAGCCTCGGCTCCGACGCCGATCTGGTGACCCCCGACGGCAAGCGCGCGGCGATCCTCACCAGCGATCCGAACACCGACAATGACATCGACGAGCGTCAGATCGTGCTGTGGTCGGCGGGGGCGGCCGCAGCGACAATGGTGGCGTTGCCAAAACTGGAGGGCAAGATCGCGCTTGAGCAGTTGGCGCCAATCCATTCCGACGGCCGATTCGCGCTCTATTTCACGAAAGACGGCGATCCGGGCGAGGTCGCGGTCGTCGATCCGAACACCCAGGATTACAGCTTCTCGATGCTCGCGGCCGATCTTGCCAAGGCGGCAGGAGTTCGACAGTATTGCCTCGCTCAATCTGCTCGGTCTGGCCGGCGACCACCTGATCGTGCTGGTCAACAGCGCGGATGACGGCCGCGTCCTCTCAATCGACGTCTCCAGCAACGATGTCGCGAGCCTCGCGCCAAAAGGCGGCGTGCTCGGCGCGGCGCTGACGCCGGACGGTGCGAACTCTTCTGACGATGACCTGCCCGCAGCCATGCGGCGATCAGAACGACCTGACGGCTTTCGACATGAATCAGGTCGGCGTCCCGCAGTGGGTTGAGCGGGTTCCCTCGAGCCTGACGCTGTCTCAAACGGGGATCGAGGAAACGACGGTCGACGGAAACGCGATCTACAGCATCATTGTCCAGAGCTCCGGCGCCTCGATTGTCTTCCAGATTCCGAAGGGCACGTCGAAAGGCAGCTCGCCGCCGCGTGTGGTCAGGCTCGACGGCGATTCCGTCGAGCGCTTCGGCGAGCAGACGTACGACGGCAGGGGCGGCTACCACGCGATCGAGGATGCGGGCACCGAAGCGACGCTCGACGGGGTGAGCGCCGCAGGCGTCCTTTCCAACTATCGCGTTCCCGTCGATCGCCAGAAGCTCAGCTACTACGTCGCGCCGAACTCGATTGCGGTTCATTACGGCGATGACGGCGTGAGCCTTGCCGGCGTCACCTATGACGGCGACCTTGTCATCTATCGGCTGCGCTCCGACGGCACCTTTGAAGACGATCCGAACTTCGACCGGGTCAATGTCGGAGAATCGAACTGTGTTTCCGCCATCGGCTTCGGCGGCGACGGCAATTCAGTGCTGATCCGCCACGCCGACGGGGATTTGCGTTATGTCATTCGCAACGGGGTCGGCGTCGATTGGCGCTCACCGACAAGTTCGAGCGGTGCGGCTTTGCAGCCGGCGTCGGAAGCTCCGAAGACGCAGTGTGATGCGCCCGACACGTCGGCGGATGTCATCCGCGAGCGCATCGTCGCGGCCGATCCCGACGGCCATCACTTCGCGCTCCTCGATAAGACCGGTGCAGTCTACTGGGTGAACATCATCGAGACCGAGCAGGCTGGCGGGCAGACATCGCGCGACATCGGCATCCTGAAACGGGTGAATCCGGGTGACGAATGCACGACGGAAAGGGATACGCAGCACTGCAACACGCAGGCGGCCACCGCCGTGACCTGGATAGCAGGCGATCCGGGCAGCGGGCGCGCGGCGCTCGTATCGGCGGGCGGCGTCGACGTCGTTCCCTACGGCCTGACCACCAATGCCTCGCGCGAAGTGCGGCAGGACAGCGCGAGCACGAACACGACGGCGACGCGCACCGACACTGCCGGCGCGGCGGCGGCGACGCGGGTCGCCGAGGGGCCGCAGAAATTGCCGCGGCGCGGCGAAGCCAAGGCCGCGTCGTTCGATAGAAACGGCGATCTGGCGGTCGCGTTCGGCGACGGCATGCTCGCGACATTCGGCACGTTCGGCGGGACCTGGACGAATCTCGGCGAGACGGTCATCCCGAAAGCGAATGTCGGCGCGCTGATCTATGCCGACCAGCAGATCATGCTCGCCGACGACGCTGGCCGCGTGCTCGACATCGATCCGAGTTCGCAGACGGTCCTTGCCTATGGCCGAGCGCCGGCCAATCCGTCGGTCTATGCGGTGCGGCCGGACGGTCAGCTTCTGTCGATCGAGTGGGACACGGATTCCGTCTCGGTCATCCACCTCACGGCGCTCCCCAACTCCTCCAACATCGATCGGACGGCGCGCCTTGTCTCGATGCGCAGCCCGCTCCAGCATGAGAGCGAGGGAAGCCTCGACACGCTCATCATCGACCACCAGATGGAGCTCTCCCTGGCCAGCGGTCCGCAGGAGCCGGCGCCGGTCGATTGTGCCGCCGAGGAACGGCGTTTCCTCTCTGCGCTTGAGCGGGACCTCTTTATCGGCGACAGCGCGGCGGACGCCGAGACAGTGCCCGAATGCGCCGCCGGCAGTCCGGCGACGGCGTCGCTGCAGGCGGCCGACTTGCTCTTCCAGCGCGCGCGCATGGCGTCGAGCATCCGCCAGCTTGTCGATGACGGCGCGTTCTCCGCCGTGCTGCAGGCCGCCGCTTCCGGCGACACCGTGGCGAAGCGCACACTCGGCGCGGTGCTGACGCGGATCGCGCTTGAGCGCGGCGAGTTGAGCCGCGCGGTCATCGCCAAGGATGCAATACGGTTCGGGACCAACCTGCCGCCGGCAATCCTGAAGGCGATGGCCGCCGGCGCGCCGATCGACCCGGCGCTCGTCGCCGTCGCGCGCGAGCACGCCGGCTTCGATCCGGCTGTGCACGAGCTGATTGCGCATTGGGATGAGCGCCAGATCAACGATCTCGACGCACAGGTCGATGCGCTCTTCGAGTTCTCCGTCGCCGAGCGTCTTTATCGCGACGCCGGCGACCTTGAAGAGCAGGAGCAATATGCGGCCTCGCGGCGCGCGCAGCTCGCGCGCGTCCTGCCGGACGACCGCGTGCTCGATGTCATGGACCGGGTCGAGAAGTGGACGCCGCCGCCCTTCGAGTTCAATACGCCGGCGGATCTTCCTCCGCTGCCGGCCGCCCCGGCCGACCGGCGCGAGCTCGACATGCAGAACGCGGACAAGATCCTGGGCGATTCGCCGCTTCTCGCGGGGCTGCGCACCGAGCTGGTGCGCGCGCACATCTTTGACTTCGTCGATACCGACCCGAAGAAGGCGGCGAGCATGCTGATCGATCTCGGTCGGCAAACGGGCGGGGCGTCAGGATGGTCGCCAGATCTCGTAAACGAGTATCTGACGCTGGCCGAGGACATTAGCGGCGGGGACGCGGCGCCAAGCGCGTTCCAGCTTGCGACCGAGGCGATGAAGATCATCGGCCTTGCCTTCACCACCCCGATCCACGGCAGTCAGGATACCGCCGAGCTTTACCGCCGCGCCGCCGATCTGATCACTGCGAATGTCGGCGCAACGCCGCGCAGCGTGGTCGCGCCGGCGCTGAAGGCGATCAACCTGTCGCTGGTCGACTACAGCTATGGCTCACTGCCCGGGATCGGCGTCGAGCCGGATGTCACGGAGAGCGAGAAGCTGCTTGAAGCGACCGCCCGCATGGCCGGCGCGATCGCTGACAACGTCGATGACGGCGACACATGGAAGTGGCTGCAGGGCGTGTCGCTGTTCTGGCAGGGGGTGCTCGTCGACGACAACGATTTCGCAAGCGGCGGCCGTGATCTTCAAGCAGAGCGCCGATATCCTCCGCCCGCTTGTCACCGCCCGCGGCGACGATCCGAAGGCGCGCTATCGCTTCGCCGAGGTACTGCGCTGGGTGGGGATCGCCGAGCCGTCCAACGCGGACACCGCGGCGATCGAGCGCGAGTTGATCAGCCATTACAAGGCCGTGTGGGACGAGCGCTCGACGATCGACGATACGTCGTTCCTGAGCCAGGTCGGCGTCGGCTACGGCTTCGCGCTTGCCAATCTCGCCCAGACCATCCGCGAGACGAAGTCTCGCCGATCTGAGCGACGGCCGCACGGCGGAGGACCATCTCGACTGGTTCTTCGAGGTGCTGGCGCTTGCTGCGGAGAAGGACGATCTGAACGAGACCATGATCACGACGGGCCTTGCGAGCGGCGATTCGAATTTCGTCGGCGGCTGGTACCAGATGAGCTCCTATGCTTGGCCGATCGGCTTTCTGAGCGGCCTTCTCAATGTCGAGCACGGCGGTCAGGAGGTGACGCAGTGCGACGTGCTTGCCGCCGATCCCTACGATCCGAAGCGGCGCGCCTTCGGCATCTTGTTGAGCGACGTCGACGCGACGAAGGCTGAGTTGGTGTGCCGGGCGGAGACAGTGCTGCATCCTGAGGACGGCCGTGCGCTCTACCAGCTCGCCCGCGTCATCAGCAACGACATGTCACGCGAGGGCGAGTTCATGCCGGTGGCGCGCAAGGCGGCGGAGATGGGCGTTTCCCCGGCGACGGCGCTCATCGGCTATACGCTCGGCCAGAAGAAGGACGACACCGGCTCCGGCGCGGCCTACCGCCTCGCCGCGCAGCAGACGATCCTTGAGTTGTTCGCGACCCTCTATCCGTTTCTGGAAGCGCACGCGAAGACCGATCGTGATCGGATGGGTCTCGTTTGGTATGCGCGTCAGGCGGGCGATCTCGGCATGCCGGAGGGGCAGCTTGCAGAGGCGCGGCTGACCGACGACCCGGTCGAGAAGCTTTTCCACCTGCGGCTTGCGGTGCGCCTCTTCAGCAATGATGGCGGGAACAATCAGGCCGCTGCCGACGCGCTGAACCAGGCGGCCGCCATCTCCGTCACACAGGCGCAGTCGGACAAGGTCGATGCCGACGTCGCGGCATGGAACGCGAAGCCGCTGATCGAGCTTCCCGCCGACACCGGCGCCGACGGATAGAGGTGCGGCCGAGTGCGCGGCTGAAGTCTCGCCCGCCGCGCGCCCGCGCCCCGCGTTTACTTCGCCGTCTCGGACCGAGGTCCGGGCTTCTGCGGGCCGCGCACGTCGTGCTGCCGCCAGTCGGCCTGCCGATTCTCGAACGGCGCGCAGCAGGGGCCATCGGTGTTCGTTCCGGACGTGTCGAGCGGATACTGCACCGGCTCGAAGCTGTAGAGAGTGGAATTGGAGGAGGCGTCGCACATGTAGTAGGCGCCGCTGCTGTTCTGCAGCCAGACCAGATAGTCCCCGAGCCCGTCATCCACCGTCTCGACAATGTTCAGATCCTCGACATGGCTTCCGACCGCCGAACAAAGCCGCTCGGCGCTTTCCGCGGGGCCGGGATTGCGGCCGGCCTCGTCGTCGGCGATGAGCTGCGGCCCGTCGCCGTTCAGAAGGTCGCCGTTCAGAAGCACGTTGGCGTAGACATCGCCCTGCGCATTGGCATTGCACAGCCAGAGGTCGCCGTCCTTGTCCTTGACCCAGACGATCCAGTCGCCGAGGCCATCCTCCGTCGCCGCATCGAGCTCGACGGGCTTGTATTCGTTGAGGTCGAGGCAGGCGGCGACGGCACTGTCGTGACCCTCGGGGTGCCAGTCCTCTGCAGCGGAGGCCGGGCCTGAATTGGCGGCAAGGGCGATCGCGAGCCCCGCGGCGGCAAGCAGTCTGGTGAGCATCGTCCTGTTCCTTTCGCCCCGCCCTGAGCGGGACAATGGCGGTTCCTGCCGCCGAGACTAAAGAGGGGGCTCTGCGCCACTTGTGAGGTCCCGCACAAACTCGCGTGCGGAGCTGATGCATATTCCAGGGGTCGGACGCGGGTGCCCTCCACCCTCCGACACCTCCCGCTCCCAAAACTTGCCGCCGTCCTCGGACGGCGGTTTCTTTTTGTGCCCCAGGCTCAGCGGCGCGCCGAGCCGGCCGCGCTTGTGAGGTCCCGCACAAACTCGCGTGCGGAGCCGATGCATCTTGCGGGCGTCGGTTGCGGATGCCTCCCACCCTTCCGACACCTCCCGCTCCCAAAACTCGCCGCCGTCCTCGGACGGCGGTTTCTTTTTGTGCCCCCCGGCCCAGCCGCGCGCCGAGCCGGCCGCGCTTGTGAGGTCCCGCACAAACTCGCGTGCGGAGCTGATGCATGTTGCGGGCGTCGGTTGCGGGTGCCTTCCACCCTTCCGACACCTCCCGCTCCCAAAACCTGCCGCCGTCCTAGGACGGCGGTTTCTTTTTGTGCCCCAGGCTCAGCGGAGCGCCGTGCCGGCCGCGCTTGTGAGGTCCCGCACAAACTCGCGTGCGGAGCTGGTGCACATTGCGGGGGTCGGTTGCGGGTGTCCTCCACCCTCCGACACCTCCCGCTCCCAGAACTCGCCGCCGTCCTCGGACGGCGGTTTCTTTTTTAGGGCCTCTGGCGTGACCGGGCGGCATGCATAAGATTGAGAGCCGTAATCGTGGAGCATGATATGGACGACGGCCAGGCGGAAGCAATCGCCGAGGTGAAGCGGACGCTAAAAAACAGCGACCCAATTCTCGCCTTCGATCTCGCTTGCCAGTACCTGAATACCTATCCGGACGCTGAAGCGCTGAAGCATCAGGCGGTGCTGGCGCTCGCCCGTGCCGGCGCCACCGAGCACGCGGCGCAGCATTTCCACGCCTGGAAGCTCGAGCAGTCCGAAGACACCGACGTACTGGCGCTCGAAGGGCGCATCCTGAAGGACCGGGCGCTGAGGCTTTCGGGAGCGGCGCGCCGCGCGGCGCTGCTTCGCTCCGCCGCCGCCTACAAGCGCGTCTACGATAAGAAGCCGGGCTACTATCCGGCGATCAACTGGGCGAGCCTTTCCTTCCTCGGTGGCCGCAAGAAAGAGGCGGAGCGCATCGCCACCCGCGTCCTCGCCGACCCGGAGATCGCCGGCGCGTCGGATTATTGGGCGCTTGCAACGCGCGCCGAGGCGAACCTCCTCACCGGCGCCGTCGAGCTTGCCCGGAGCGACATGAAGGCAGCGCGGAAGCTTGGCGACGAGGGCGATCGCGCGAGCACACGCAAGCAGTTCCGGCTGATCCTTGCCGAGATGGGAAAGACGCCGGCGGAGATCGAGCGGATCATCGCCCCGCTCGCGCCGCGGCCGAGCGTCCACTTCTGCGGCGACGAGGCGGCCTCGGCCTGGAGCCGCTACAGGAGCGGTCCGGCGCTCACGGAGGCGCACGCGCGGATCGAAGCGGCCTTGAAGACGCTCAATCCCGGTTCGCTCTTCGGGTCGCTCGGTACGCCCGGCGAGATATTGATGGCGGAAGCCGCGCTCGCGGCGGGAATTGAGCTGAACGTCACTCTGCCGCTGCCGCAAAAGAATTTCGCTGAACTCGCTCTGAAGCGGGTGGGGAAGGACTGGCGGACGCGGTTTTCAGCATGCTGCGCCGGCGCGAAACGCCTCGACACGGTCGCGGAGGACGCGGACTCCAACGACCTCACGCTGTCCGGCTATGCGGCGCGCGTCGCCATGGGGCTTTCATTGCAGCGCGCCCAGAATCTCGACGGCAAGGCGGCGCAGGTTGTCCTGGTCGATGCCGAAGGCGACACGCCCGTCTCCGCATCGGCACGCGCCTGGGCCGCGGACAGGAACCGGCGGCAGGTCGTCGTCGCGCTCGGCGGCAAGGGAACGCCGACACGGCGGGCCGAGCCTGCCGCGTCGCGTCCTTGCTATGCGGTGATCTTCGGCGACCTTCCCGGCTTCTCGCGCATGTCGGAGAAATACCTGCCGGTCTTCTGGGACACGGTGATGCGGACGATTGGCGATATCGTCGCTGAGCGGGGGCAGGCGGTCGCGCTCAAGAACACCTGGGGCGACGCGATCCATTTGGTCGTGCCGGATGCGCGCGACGCTGCCGAGATCTGCCTTGCGGTGCAGGAGCGGCTCGCGGCGATCGACGGTAAAGTGCTTGGGCGCTCCGACGCGCCGACGATGCGGATCGGCGCGCACTACGGCCCCGTCTTCGCGGACTGGGATCCGGTGGTCGGCCAGGACACCTATTACGGCCGGGCGCTGTCGCGCGCCGCGCGCATCGAGCCGATCACGCCGGCCGGCACGGTCTATGTGACGGAGGCCTTCGCAGCGATCCTGCTTCTCGACACGAGCGGCGCGTTCAGATGCAACTACGTCGGCCAGGTGCCGCTCGCGAAGGGCTATGGCACATTTCGCATGTATGAGATGACGCCGGCCTGATCCGGCGGCCTGCAGGCCGGCATATTCTCAGGCGTCTTCGGTGACCTCCGCCGCGAACGCCTTCAGGATCGCCTTCACCTCGAAGGGGCGTAGGCCCGGGTGGGCGCCGAGGATCAGCGCCACGAATCCCGCCATGATCGGTGTTGCAAAGCTTGTCCCGGTCATCGTCGTATAGCCGCCGCCATGTGCTGCGGCCGGCACTTCCACGCCGTAGGCCGAATATTCGATCACCTCGTTGCGATAGAACCAGCGCGGCTCCGGGCCCTTGCCCTCGTTGTCGACGCCGACACAGGGGATAAGCGAGGCCGGGTAACCTTCATCCTGCAGCGGCATGTTGCGCTTCGCGGCGACGATCGTCATGCCACGACGATAGGCCTTTTCGCAAAGCGTGTTCATGCGCGGCACGTAGGCCTCGCTGACTGCGAGACTCATATTGAGGAGGATCGCCTCGCTTCTGACCGCCTGCTCGAAGCCCGCCAACAGTGCCTCGCCGCTGCCGCGAGGGCTGCCGCCGAGCACACGGAAATCGACGAAGCTCGTATTTGGCGCGATCCGCCCGATGATCGAGGCGACGCCGGTGCCGTGGCCGTAGAGATCGTTGTTCTCGTTCGGATCGCCGTCGCGCGCCTGCACGCGGTCCTCTTCGTCGGCCTCGAAGATCATGGAGCGGAGCACGCGGCCCGCAAGATCGGGATGCGAGCCGTCGATACCGCTGTCGAGAACGCCGACCGTCACCGGGGCGAGGTCGCTTTTGGCCAGCTCTTCGATGGGGATCTCAAGGGCGCGCGAAAGGAGCCCCCTCAAGTCGCTCATCGCGCGGCCCCGGCCGGCGCCATCGCTTCGACCGCCTCAAGCATGCGGGCAAGCTGCCTGACCGTACCCGGGTCGCGTTGAAGCAGACGCGCCACGCGCTCCATCACCTCCTGCTCGGCGGGACTGCCAGCAAGCGCGGCCGGCGAAAGCGCCGCGGCATCGGCCGCTTCCTCGCCGGCGCGAAGCTGCAGGGCCTGGTTGACCACGACCGCTGCCACGGTGGCGAGGCAGGCATAGAGCTGCCCGTCCTCCGAGCTGAAGCGCTTGTCCGGATGGTTGGAGATGGCGGTGATCACGCCGATCAGGCGGTCGCCGATCAACATCGGCGCGGAGATGACCGACTGCACGCTGCCGGCAGCCTGCGCCAGACTCTGATCCTTGTAGCGCGGCGCGCCGATCTGCACCTGCCCGGTCTCCGCGGCGAGCCCGGCGAGGCTCTTGCCCATCGGCACGGTGGTGCCAACGAGCAGGCGTTCCGCCTCCGGGTTGCCGTAGGTCATGACGAAGGTGAGGTCGTTGGCGTCAGGGTTGTAGACGAGCAGCGAGCCCTCGTCGCCGCCGACCGCACGCACGCCGGTTTCGATGATCAGGCGCAGCGCCTGATCTTCGATGCCCGCCGACAGGCCGAGGTAGCGCTGCATCAGGCTCATGCGGATTTCATTCGGATCTGCCATTCATAGCTCCTGCGGCTCTGATCCGGCCGGTTACGCCGGTTGTGCCATTCCCTTGGGGGCGCCGGGCTTCGCCGCCCGCGGTCCGCCACCAGGCGGCGCCTGCGCCGGCCTTGCGCCCTGCTTCGGACCGCCCTCGGCGGGCGCTTGCGTCTCTATGGAGCGCACCGGCACCAATTCGTGCACGTCGAATTCCGCCTCTTCGCCGTAGGCAAGCTGCGTGTCCATAAGCTTCTTGAAGAGCGTCGGGCGCTTGGAAAGCTCCGCCGGTGTGCCGACGTCGGTGATCTTGCCGTCTTCGAGGCAGCAGACGATGTCGGCGACCGAGGAGATCAGCGGGATGTTGTGCTCAACGAGGAGCGTCGTGTGGTTCGGCGCGGCGCGCTTCAGCTCGTCGGCGATGCGGTTGACGCTCAGGGCGTCGATGCCGGCGGCCGGCTCGTCGAGAAGCAGGATGCGCGGATCGGCAAGCAGCGTGCGGGCGATCGCGAGGCGCCGCCGCTCGCCGCCGGAGAGCCCCGCCTTGCTGGCGCTGCGCGACACCGGCGCGGCAAGCGGATCGGAAGGCGACATCCGCTCGAGCGCGTCCCAGATGTCGGCTGAGCGGCAGGCCTGCTCCATCGCTTGATCGCTCGCATCGGGCGCCGCGAGCCGCATGTTCTCGCGCACATCCGACTCGATGAAGAGCGGGAACTGCGACACGCTTCCCATCGCCGACCTGAGCTCGGAGAGCTTCAGCGTCTTCACGTCGACGCCGCCGATCGTCACCGTGCCGGAATTCGGATCGTAAAGCCGCGAGATCGCCTTCAGGATCGTGCTCTTGCCGGAGCCGGAAAGGCCGATCAGCGCGGTGATCTTCCCGAACTGGAAGTGGAACGTCACGTCGCTCAGCACCGTGCGCTCCGGAACCGGGCGGTAGGTGACGTCGGTGAGCGCAACGTCGTAGCTGGGAAGGTCGGCGGCAACCTTCGTCCCGGTGTCCTCGACCTCGAGCGGCTCATCGAGCAGCGTACCGACGCGCTCGATGCTCGGCCAGGCGTTGTTCAGGCTCGTGTAGAAGCTGATCAGCTCCTGGATCGGCGCCACGACCTTCGGCACGAAGAGGTAGATGGCGAGGGCGGCTTGCACCGCCGCCGAGCCCCCGACGACGAAGACCGCCCACAGGATCAGGCCGATCTGCAGAAGTGTCGGCACCGCGTTCGGGAACTGGTTGGCAACCTCGGTCTGGAAATAGGCGTGAAGCTGCGCCTCGGCCTGCGCCTTGAGCCGTGCGGCCACGGTGGCCGACCGCCGCGGGCCGGCATTCATGAGCTGCACTTCCTGCGGTGCGGTCAGGGAATCGACAAGCGTGTTTGCGACCATGCTTACTTGCTGCTGCAAGAGCATGTTGGCGGCGCGGATACGCCCGGCGAGCCACCAGCCGCCGACCGGCAGCACGATCAGAAGCACTCCGACGACAATGTAGACGATAGCGCCTTGCCCATGCAGCTTGGAGAGGTTGTAGAAGAGGAGCACGATCGCGGAGAGCAGCGAGATGCTGCGCACCAGCGGCGAGGAGAGAACGTCGCGCAGCGTGCCTTGCGCCTGCTGCGCATACTGCATGATGATCGCCTGGTTCTCACCGACGTCGTGGCGGCTGTGATAGTTCGGCCCAAGCTTCAAGAGCTTGTCATGAAGCCGAAGCTGCAGGCCGCGGATCATCAGCGTGTTGATCCACACCGTGCCGACGCGATTTGAATAGCCAAGCGCGATGCTCAGGATCGCGGTGATGGCGAAGAGGATCGCGGTTCCGCCGATACTGTCGGGAAGGATGGCATCGATGAAGCCGCCTTTCGACTTTTCCGTGCTCTTGGCGGTGTCCGTGGAAGAGGCGGTGGCATTCGCGTTCGCCTCGGCCGATGCCGTCGTTCCAGCGGCCGTCGGCGCCGCTGCGCTATCGCTCGACGGTGTTTCGGCGCTCGCGGACTGTTCCTGCGCCCCGGAAGATTGCGCCTGCGCGATGAAATTCGTGATGAGCTGCGCGTTATAGAGCGTCACCAGGTTGGTGACGAGCGCGAGCGCCGTGATCAGGTAGAACCGCCCCGCCATCCCGGCGATCGACTGGCGCGCCCATCGGAAGAGCCGGCTCCAGGAAAGTGGCGCCTGCGCGACGAGCCTGACTGGCATTGGTCCTTTCACAGTGTCCCCCGGGGCGCGCCAAGCCTTCGTTTGGTCGGTTCATTATCCGGCATCATCTCACGGAATGGGTAGCGCCGGGAAGCTCCGCATCAATGCGCGCTGCAGCCGCAATCCGGGCCGTGCTCGTGGTCATGCGCATGGTGCCCATGGTGATCGTGGCCATGCCCATGATGATGGGCGTGCGTGTGGGCGTGCGATTCGCCGTGCGCGGGCGCGCCGAGGCGAGCGAGGACGGCGTCCGCGTCCGCCCCGCGTCCGCTCGAGCGAAGCGCGCCCGTCCAGGCGCCCAGAAGCTTGGCGCGGAGATCCGCAAGCTCCGGCGCAGCACTCCGGTCGATCACCGCGATCGCGTCCTCAAATCTTGGCTCGGCCTCGGAGAGCGCGCCGCGCATCGCGAGCGCCGTTCCGAGATTGCCGAGCACCGCACCGCGGACCATGCCGAGGGCGCGCGCCGGAATCTGGCCGTCGAGAACCGCCATGATCTCTTCGCACGCCGCCATCTCCTCGACGACTTCGGCGGACTGCCCAAGCGCGAGGCGCGAATGGGCAAGGCGGACAAGAAGCTGCAGGCGCGCGGCATTGGCTTCGCGCTCGGCGCTTGCCAAATCGGTGGGGAGGTGGCTGAGCCCGGCCTTGAAGTGGATCACGGCCTGGTCGTGCGCGCCGCCCGCTTGTGTCAGCGCGGCCATGGCGCGGTGGAGCACGAACATGCGCACGTGCCATTCCTCCGACAGCGGCTCGTTGGGCGCGAGTGCCTCCGCCTCGCCAAGCGCGGCGGCGGCTCCACCCGCATCGCTCGCGAACATCTCGCCGGCCGATGCGATCAGCGCCTCGAAAAGTTCGGCGCGCGCCGTCTCGCTTTCGTTGCTGCGAAACGCGCGCCGCAGAGCTTCGACGCGCTCGGCGGATGCCATTTGAGGCGCCTCATGCGCGGGCTGTGCATGCGCGTGATCGGCGCCGGTCTTTTGCGGTGAATCGGTCTTGCGGACGGGCTTGGCGGGCATCTCAACCATCCTTTGTGGGCGACGCGTCGTTGCTTTTTCGGGCGTGCTCGCCCGCGGCTTGCCTCAAACGGGCAGCGTCAAACCGCGGCGGCGGCCCGCAGGATGCAACACTCGGCGTTAAATCTCGGGGCAGGGGCGGCGTCGGACGCCGCCCCCCTATGCCGGTCTGCCTAGACCTCGAAAAGGGCGCCGCAGTTCCAGCAGTAGTAGTAGAGCCACCGGTGCGTATCGACGATCACTTCGTTGACCGCCCAGCAGTTCCAGCAGATCACGTTCCTCCAATGCCGGGACTGCGCCTCGACGTTGGCGGTCGTGGGCTTCGTGCCCTTACCGATCTTGCTCGCGTCGGCCTTGTCCTTGTCGCTCTTCTTCGATAGCGAAACTTCCATCTCTGCCATTGTACGTCTCCTTCAGAATGCACGGGGTCACGCCGTGCCCCCTCTTACCCGCGCTCGGCAACCGGCTCCGAGAACGCGCCTCTCCTGTCGTGTGATCCTTTGAAGAGCGGACCATGGCCTCAGTGGCCGCGCAGTCTATCGAGAGGAACGCGTCTGAATTCCGAGCGAAGACGAGTATTAGTTTCTATCAGGCGGGCGAAATTCTCAAGTTACAAAACGGAAACGCAGTTTCCCGGCTGGCTGGATGCCGAACCCCAAAAAGAAAAGGGGCGGCGCTCACCGCCGCCCCCCTTGTCCTCGCAGGTCTTCTTAGACCTCGAAATAGGCGCCGCAGTTCCAGCAGTAGTAGCCGAGCCACTGGTTGGTGTCGACGATGACTTCGTTCACCGCCCAGCAGTTCCAGCAGACTGCGCCTGTCCAGTAGCGGGACTGCGCCTCGACGTCGCTGATCGCGGGCTTCTTGCCCTTGCCGATCTTCTTGGCATCGACCTTGTCCTTGTCGCCCTTCTTGGACAGCTTCACTTTTGCTTCTGCCATCTTAGTCTCCTTCAGAGTCCACGGGTCACGCTGTGACCCCCCTAGCAGTACCCGCGCTCGGCAACCGGCTCCGAAGGCGCACCGTCTCTCGGTCATGTATCCCGTTGGAGAGGGGCCGTAGCCCCCTAACCCCGCAGGTGGTTCATGACTGTGCGGAGTGCACTTGAGAGGATGCGTCTGATTCCGAGCGAAGACCGGGGAATGTTCTACCAGGGCCGCGAATTTCTCAAGTTACAAAACGGAAAAGCGCGTATCTCCATGCGTCACATGGCTTTTCCGCGTGCGGTTTCGTTGCCTGCGCGGAGCGAAAGGCGCGCTCACGACTGCTCCCCAAGGTAGAACCGCGACGGCGACAAACTGCGGTTGTATTATTGCCTCGCGCTGTTGCCGTCGGTCGCACCGGGGCTCATGCGACGTGGCAAGCCTTCGATCCCGTGCGCTCGGCTGCTAGGATCGAACGACAGGCTTGAGACCAAACCGGCATCGAATGAAAGGCCAGATCGTGAAGCATGCTGCCATACCGAACGTTCCGACACAGCTCTTTCTCGGCGGCGAATGGCGCGACGCCAAGGACAAAGCCACGTTCGATGTCGAAAACCCGGCAACCGGCGAGCTGATCGCCAAGGTCGCGAGCGCAAGCGTTTCTGACGGCATCGCGGCGCTCGATGCCGCCGAAAAGGCGATGGCCGGATGGGCGGCGCTGAAGCCGCGCGAGCGCGGCGAGATCCTGCGCAAGGCGTTCGAGCTGATCATGGCGGAGAAGGAGGAACTCGCGCGCCTGATCACCATGGAGAACGGCAAGGCGCTCCCCGATTCGCGCGGCGAGGTCGCCTATGCGGCGGAGTTCTTCCGCTGGAGCTCGGAGGAGGCGGTCCGTGCCATCGGCGATATCTATCGCGGGCCGTCGTCCGGCGCCCGCATCATCGTCGGCCACAAGCCGGCCGGGATCGCCGTCCTCGTCACGCCGTGGAATTTCCCCGCCGCGATGGCGACGCGGAAGATCGGCCCGGCGCTCGCCGCCGGCTGCAGCGTGGTGGTGAAGCCGGCCTCGGCGACGCCGCTCACCATGCTGGCGCTGATGCCGATTCTCGAAAAGGCCGGCGTCCCGAAGGGCGTCGTCAGCGTGCTCCCGTCGGCGCAGACCGGGCGGCTCGTCGATGCGCTGCTGCACGACTCGCGGGTGCGGGTTGTCTCCTTCACCGGCTCGACGGAAGTCGGGCGGATGCTTCTCAAGGCTGCCGCCGACAACATCGTCACCCCGGCGATGGAGCTTGGCGGCAACGCGCCCTTCGTCGTCTTCGACGATGCCGATATCGATCAGGCGGTGGCCGGCGCGATCGTCGCCAAGATGCGCAATATCGGCGAGGCGTGCACGGCGGCGAACCGCTTCTACATCCATGACAAGGTGCACGACGCGTTCGCCGGCAAGCTCGCCGACACGATGGGTGCGATGAAGATAGGCAACGGTCTCGAGGACGGCGTCGAGGTCGGCTCGCTGGTCAATGCCGAGACGCGCGACAAGGTGGTGGAGCTCGTCGCAGATGCGGTAAAGCGCGGCGCCAAGGTGCTGACCGGAGGCGCGATCCAGAACGGCCCCGGCTTCTTCTATCAGCCGACGGTGCTGACCGGCGTGCCGGAGGACGCGCAGTGTTTCCGCGAGGAGATTTTCGGGCCGGTCGCGGCGCTCACACGCTTCTCCGACGAGGAGGACCTGGTCAGGCGCTGCAACGCGACGGAATACGGACTCGTCGCCTATGTATTCACGAAGAACGTCCAGCGCGGGCTCGCCTTCTCCGAGCGGCTCGATTTCGGCATGATCGGGCTGAACCGCGGGATCGTCTCCGACCCGGCGGCGCCCTTCGGCGGCATGAAGCAGTCGGGTATCGGCCGCGAGGGCGCGCATCACGGGATCATGGAGTTCCTCGAGCCGCAATACATCTCGGTCGAATGGTAAGGCTCGGTCGCATGGTGACGGCGACGGCGAGCCGATGATCGGACCGGAAGCGCTCTCGCTTGCGGGACGGCACGCTCTGGTGACCGGCGGCGCGGCCGGGATCGGTGCGTCGGTCGCCGTTGCGCTCGCAGCCTTCGGCGCCGATATCGCGGTCACCGCGCATGAGCGGGGCGCGGCGGAGACGCTGGCTGAGATCGACAAACTCGGCCGCAGATCCGTGGCACTCAAGGCGGAGCTTGCGGCGCTCGACGAAGCAGGTGCGGCGGCGCTCGTCGAGGAGGCGGAGGCGCAGCTCGGCGCGCTTGACATCCTGGTGAATAATGCCGGGATCATTCGCCGCGCCGATGCGCTCGACCATCCGCTCTCCGACTGGCGGGCCGTGATGGCGATCAATCTCGACGCAGTGTGGCTGTTGTCGCAGGCGGCGGCACGCCGGATGGCGGAGCGCGGCACGGGCCGCATCATCAACATCGCGTCGGTGCTGACCTTTCAGGGCGGCGTACGCGTGCCGGGCTATACCGCTGCCAAGCACGGCGTCGCCGGCCTCACCAAGGCACTCGCCAATGAGTGGGCGCCGCTCGGCATCACGGTCAACGCCATCGCGCCGGGCTATGTTGCAACAGAGAACACCAAGGCCCTGCGCGCTGATCCCGTCCGCATGCGCGAGCTTCTTTCGCGCATTCCGATGGGCCGTTTCGCCGAGCCCGACGAGATCGCCGGCGCCGCCGCGTTTCTGGCTTCCCCCGCCGCGGGCTATGTGACCGGCGCGATCATCTCCGTCGACGGAGGCTGGCTCTCTCGCTAGCGTGCGGGCTTCGGCGCGGTGCGCCTACGGTTCGGAAGCCGGCAAGCAGCATGCGCGTCTCGCTGATCCTCAACCGCCAATCCGGCTGGCTGCGCGACCGGGATGCGGACGCGATCGCCGAAGAGCTGGCGCAAATCCACCGTGACGGGGGATGCGAGGTTTCGCTCCATCTTGCCGACGGCCTTGAGGTCTCTGCCGCCGTTGAGGATGCCTGCGCGAGTTCTTCGGTCGATGCCGTTATCGTCGGCGGAGGCGACGGGACAGTCTCCGCCGCCGCCGGCATCGCGGCGCGAGGCGGAACGATCTTCGGCATTCTGGTGTCGAACAATCCACTCGGCGACGGCCATCTGCCCTTCGCGGACGATCCGCGCCGCGGCACGCTTGCGCTCTATGTGGTGAAGTCGCGACGCCTGCCGGACCTGCTGGCGCTGCTTGGGGGCGTCCTGGTCGGGCGCATCTCCGCCAACCCGCAGCTCGACAGGTGGCTGGTCGGCGAGGCGGTCGAGATCGGGTTACGCCGGAAGGAAGTCGACGCCTCGATTGACGGCGAGATCGTGAAGCTTCTGACGCCGATCCGCTGCCGCCTGCTCCGCGGTGGCCTGCGTGTCTTGAAGCCGCACGAAGCGCCTACGGCGGCCGGCAGCCTCCGCCGCCCACATAAAGAACAGGCGATGCCACGAAAACCCGGCCAGGCCGTATCCAGGTGAGGGGAGCCCGGCCGGCCCGCGAGGGGGAAGGGGGCTTGAGGAGGCCGGCCGGGACACCAGGTGTCCGTGCATCCTGAGGTGCCCCGGTTGGGAGGGCCGAGGCAAAGGAGAGCACGGAACCGCCTTGGTTTGCCTTGCCGAAAGCGCCCCAAAGCCGAAGAAGAACGGTCGATGCGCGCGCCGGTTCCCGGTTGCCTGCGATGTTTTTCGCGGTTGCACCGCTTTTCCTGCCAAGTCATTGTCAAAAAGGAGAATAGGGCGGCCCCGGGGGGAACATCCTTGGGGTCTGTTCGTTGTTTGCATCGAAGGCAACATTTGCGCTGCCGTGAACACGGTTGCGGGGCGATGTTGAAATGGCGGTGCAGCGCCTCTCGGCAAGCGCTTGGGGACTAATGGATGAAGAAGGCGAAGGGGGATTCTGCCGGGCCGCCGAACAAATCTGCCGCACGGAAGAAGAAGGACAAGAAAATGCAGGCTGGGGCGCAAAAGGCCGCCTCAAAGGGCGATGCGCCGAAGATCGATCCGCAGGTTCAGCTCGAGATCGGCAGGCATCTAAGGGCGCATTACGATGACGTGGTTAGCGAGCCCGTGCCGGACAGGTTCATGGAGCTATTGGAGAAGCTTGAGCGGTCGATGGCGCGGAAGAGCTAGGATTCTCAATGGCCGTTTCCAAAGCGCTCCGCGACGGGCTTCTGGCGTCGATCCCCAATCTGCGCGCCTTTGCCGTATCGCTGACCGGCAATAGCGCACGCGCCGACGACCTCGTGCAGGAGACCCTGATGAAGGCGTGGGCGAAGTTCCACACCTTCCGCGAGGGCACCAACCTGCATGCCTGGCTCTTCACCATCCTCAGGAACGAGTTCTATTCGCAGCTCCGCAAGCGCGGGCGCGAAGTGGAGGATGCAGAGGGAACCTACGCGGCGCGGCTCGCCTCGCAGCCGGCGCAAGGCGGGCATATGGACCTCGCCGATTTTCGCGATGCCCTGGCCAAGCTTCCCGCCGACCAGCGCGAGGCGCTGATCCTGGTCGGCGCCTCAGGCTTCTCCTACGAGGAGGCAGCGGAGATCTGCCAGTGCGCGGTCGGCACCATCAAGAGCCGCGTGAGCCGCGCAAGGAGCCGCCTGGCCGAGCTCCTGGGGCTTGAGCCGGGTGAGACTTATGCGGCGGATCCAACCGCGGCGAGCATCCTTACCCGCACCGTGGGCTGAGCGCACGCTGCGGGCGTCAATTCGCGTGCGATCCCCGAAAAACAAGCTGTGCCCGGTGCGGCGAGTGTTGTCCTGCGGTCGGCCGATATGCGAGAATTGACCTGCCGGCTGTCCAGCCCGACCATCTCGCTACCGATACATCCTATCATCTGACAATTCAGGAAGAGCGCCATGACCGTTACGACTCCGCCGAAATTCGGAATGGGCGCCTCGCCGCTCCGCATCGAGGACGGATCCCTGATCCGCGGCCGCGGCCGCTACACGACCGACGTCAAGCCGGAGGGGACGCTGACCGCTTACGTGCTTCGCTCCGCGGTCGCCCATGCGCGCATCAAGATCGGCGATCTCGCGGCGGCGCGAAACGCACCCGGCGTGCATCTTGTCTGGACAGCGGCCGATATCGGCGACCTTGCGCCGATGCCGTGCCTGGCGTTCGGGCCGCTCAAGGACCCGGTCGAGACGCCGGTCTATCCGGTGCTTTGCGGCGACGTGGTCCGCCATGTCGGTGACGCCATCGCCTTGGTCGTCGCCGACGACCTGAATGCGGCGAAGTCGGCAGCGGAGCTGATCGAGGTCGATTACGACACGCTGCCGGCGATCGCCGACACCGGCGCGGCGCTCGATGCCGATGCGCCGCTCGTCTGGCCGGAGCGCGGGTCGAACCTCGCCTTCCAGTACGAGGCCGGCGACAAGGCGGCGACCGACGCGGCCTTTGCCAGTGCGGCGAAGGTGGCGGAGATCACCATCATCAACAATCGTCTTATCTGCAACTACATGGAGCCGCGCGCCATCGTCGCCGAATATGACAAGGCGAGCGACCGCTACACGTTGACGATCGGCACCCAGGGCGTGCACGGCATGCGCGACGCGGTCGCCAAGGTCCTGAACGTCGATACGAAGTCGCTGCACGTCCTGACCTACGATGTCGGCGGCGGTTTCGGCACCAAGGGCTTCAGCTACCGCGAATACCCGCTGACGGCGAAGGCGGCGAAGGCGCTCGGCCGGCCGGTCCGGTGGGTGTGCGAGCGAAGTGAGCACTTCCTCGCCGATGCGCATGGCCGCGACCACGTGTCGACCGGCGCCGTGGCGCTCGACGCGGATGGCCGCATCACCGCGCTTCGCGTCGAGTTCACGGCGGCGGCCGGCTCCTATTTCAACCAGTTCGGTCCGTTCATCCCGTGGCTCGCGATCTCCATGCTGACCGGCGTCTACGATATCCAGACGGTCTATGCGCTGTGCAACGCCGTCTTCACCAACACCGTGCCGACCGACGCCTATCGCGGCGCCGGGCGTCCGGAGGCGGCGTTCCTGATCGAGCGGCTGATGGACGAGGCGGCGCGCGTCACCGGTCTTTCGACCACCGAGATCCGCCGCCGCAACTTCATCAAGCCGGAGCAGATGCCCTACAAGACCGTCACCGAGCACGTCTACGATTCGGGTGAGTTTGCCGGCCATATGGACCAGGCGCTTGCCACCGCCGAGGCGTCGACCTTCGAGGCGCGGCTGAAGGAGAGCCAGACCAAGGGGCGCATCCGCGGGCTTGGCTTCGGCACCTATATCGAGATCTGCGCCTTCGGCGGATCGGAGCCGGCCAAGGTGCTGCTTGAGGCCGACGGCACGGTCACGGTCCATATCGGCACGCAGTCGAACGGGCAGGGGCACAAGACCGCCTACGCGCAGTTCGTCGGCGGGCACCTCGGCCTCGACTACGATAGGATCAACGTGGCGCAGGGCGACAGCGACGCGCTGCCCAATGGCGGCGGGACCGGCGGCTCGCGCTCGATCCCGCTCGGCGCGCCGTCCGTCGATCTTGCCGCGGAAGCGCTCGCCGGGCAGCTCAAGGAGCTCGCCGCAGACGAGCTTGAGGCGGGCGTCGGCGACATCGAGCTTGTCGAGGGAACGGCGCGAGTGGTCGGAACCGACCGCCACATCTCCTATGCCGACCTGGCGGCGAAGGCCAAGGACAAGACGAAGCTGACGGCGACCGGCGAGTTCAAGGCGCCGGAGCACACCTACCCGAACGGCACGCATGTCTGCGAGGTGGAGATCGACCCGCAGACCGGCGAGACGGAGATCGTGCGCTATACGATCGTCGACGATTTCGGCGCGACGGTAAATCCGATGCTTCTGGCCGGGCAGGTGCATGGCGGCGTCGTGCAGTCGATCGGGCAGGCGCTGCTTGAGCATACCGTCTATGACGCGGACGGGCAGCTCGTCACCGGCACTTTCAACGACTATGCGATGCCGCGCGCCGACGATCTTCCGAGCTTCGACTTTAAGACGCGGAACGTGCCGTGCAAATGGAACGCGCTCGGCATCAAGGGCGCGGGCGAGGCGGGCACGATCGGCGCGACGCCGACCGTGATGAACGCCGTCGTCGACGCGCTCTACCGCGCCTATGGCATCCGCAACATCGACATGCCGGCAACCCCGCTTCGCGTCTGGGAGGCGATCCAGGCGGCAAGGGGATAGGGAGCCCCGATATCTCCCGCTAGAGGCACCTCTCGATCAGGGAGGCGGGAGCGCCGGAACTGCGCTCCTTCGAGAACGGACAGGGCGTGATGCGCGAGACACCGCGGGCGGTAGCAGCGAACCCCGCCCGCGGCATAGCTCTCAAGATCGTCTCAACGCTCGTCTTCACCACGATGTCGGTCTGCGTGAAGCTCGTCGCCGATCGCATCCCACCGGGCGAGATCGTCTTCGCGCGCTCCTTCTTTGCCCTGATCCCGGTCATCGGAATGCTTTTGTGGCAGGGGCATCTCTTCAACTCCTTGCGCACCAGCAAGCCATGGAGCCATGTCGGCCGCGGCGCGATCGGCATCGCCTCGATGGCTTGCGGCTTTACCGCGCTCGGCTTTCTGCCGCTGCCGGAAGCCATGATGATCGGCTACGCGGCGCCGCTGATGGTGGTGGCGCTCTCCGCGATCATGCTCGGCGAGGTCGTGCGGGTCTATCGCTGGTCGGCGACGACGGTCGGCTTCTTCGGTGTCATCATCATCCTGTGGCCGCGGCTTTCCGTGTTCAGCGGAGGCGGTCTTGGAAACGGGGCCGCGCTCGGCGCGGCGATTGCGCTTGCCGGTGCGTTGTTCACGGCCTTTGCCTCGATCTTCGTGCGCTCCATGACGCGCACCGAAGGCACCGGCTCGATCGTAGTCTACTTCTCGCTGATCGGTGCCGTGCTCGCGCTTCTGTCGCTGCCGTTCGGCTGGGTGCTGCCCGACCTCCACGATGCGATTCTGCTTCTTGCCGTCGGGCTCCTCGGCGGCGTCGGACAGCTCCTGATGACGACCGCCTATCGCCACGCCGACGCCGCGACCGTCACCTCTTTCGAATATGTGTCGATGCTGTGGGGTGTTTCATTCGGCTATCTCGTCTTCGCCGAGATTCCGGGCAAGAGCGTGATTGCGGGCGGCGCGATCGTCATCGCCGCCGGCCTCTTCATCATCTACCGCGAGCGGCAGCTCGGTATCGAGCGCAGGCGCGAACGCAAGGCCGTCCGCCCGAGCCCGGTCTGACGCCCAGAGCGGGAACGTTGACCTTGAATCGGTCTCCCGCCTCTAAGACTTTTCTTGCGCATCGGATTTCTCCCAAAAGTGGTTGCCACTCTTGGGTCCGATGCTCTTAGCCTCAGCCGCTATAGGCGACCAGCGTCTGGCGCTGCTTGCCGAGCTTATCCACGCCGAGCTCCATCACGTCGCCGGGCTTCAGGAAGATCGGCGCGGGCTTCTTCCCCTGGCCGACGCCCGGCGGGGTTCCCGTCGTCACCAGGTCGCCGGGCTCAAGCACCATCTTGCCTGAGAGGTAGGAGACAAGATGCGCGACGCCGAAGATCATGGTCTTGGTGCTGCCGGTCTGCATGCGCGTGCCGTTCACGTCGAGCCACATGTCGAGGCTTTGCGGATCGCCGATCTCCTCGGGTGTGACCAGCCACGGGCCGAGCGGGCCGAAGGTCTCCGCGCCCTTGCCCTTCATCCACTGGCCGGTCCCCTCGAGCTGCCAGTAGCGCTCCGAGATGTCGTTGCACATCGTGTAGCCGAGCACGTGGCCGAGCGCATCCGCCTCGCTCACGTAGGAGGCGCGTTTGCCGATGACGAAGGCGAGCTCGACCTCCCAGTCGAGCTTCTTCGAGCCCTTCGGAATGATCACGTCGTCCGTCGGACCGGAAATGCAGCTCGGCGCCTTGGAGAAGAGCACGGGCTCGTTCGGCACCGCCATGCCCGATTCCGCCGCGTGGTCGGCGTAGTTCAGGCCGATCGCAATAAAATGCCCGGTGCGGGCAATCGGCGCGCCCAGCCGTGGATTTCCGCTCACCGCCGGCAGGCTCTCCGCGTCGAGCTTCGAGAGCCGCGCGGTCAGGTCGAAGGTCATCAGTTCGGGGCGGAAGTCGTCGACCTCGCCCGAAAGATCGCGGATCTGGCCCTTGGCGTCGATCAAACCGGGCTTTTCCGCGCCTTTTGGGCCGTAGCGTACAAGTTTCATTAAGCATGATCCCGCAAGAGTTAACGGCAGAGCCCGATTCGCACCCGCTGCGCTGCAATTGCAAGCGTCGGCGGCCGGATCGGCGCTTTCATCGGCCACGGACGATCCGAGGCCTGCTGGGTGTTGCTGCAGCGACACAGCGCTTTCTGGGGGTGGATATGCGCAGAGGCGACTTTCTTGTGCTTGGCGTCTTCACGGCGATCGGCGCGCTTGCTGGCGCGACGGCTGCCGAGGCCGGCGGCTTCGCCATCCGCGAGCAGAGCGCCTACGGGCAGGGGATGGGTTTTGCGGGAATCGCGGCGGGCGGCAGCCTCTCGTCGATGTTCTGGAACCCGGCGACGCTCTCCTCGGTCGAGGGGCTTGAGGCCGAAAGCGTGATGAGCACGGCGATCCCGCTCATCGACACGACCTATTCGGCCGGCCTGCTCGCGATCCCCGATACCAGCGACGATATCGGGATCATGGCCTATATTCCGCCGGCTACGCGGCGGCGCGCATCAACGACAAGCTCGTCGTCGGGATCGGCATGAACGGCCCGTTCGGGCTGGCGACCGCCTTTGACGACGCTTCGCCGATCAAGGCCTACGGCGTCGCCGGCACGTCGCACGTCTTCTCGCTCGACGTGAACCCATCCGTCTCCTACCAACTCACGCATTGGCTGGCGGTCGCCGTCGGTCTTCAGCTCGACTATATCGATGTCCGCTACACCTCCATCGGTCTTCCGGGACTGGGCGTTTCAAGCCTGACCGGCGACGACTATGGCGTCGGCTTTACCGCCGGCATCGAGCTGACGCCGCGCCCGGGGACTGAGATCGGCGTCGGCTACCGCTCCTTCATCGACCACAAGCTTCAGGGGACGCTCTCAACCGCCGCGCTCGGCGATCTCGATGCGACCGGCGACGGTTTCGACCTTCCCGACATCGTCACCCTCGGCCTGCGCCAGTCGATCAGCGACCGGTTGCGCGTCATGGCCGGCGTCGAGTGGGACAATTGGAGCCGCTTCGACACGGTCAATGTCTCGACCTCGGTGGCGGATATCCCGCTCGGCTTCAACTACGAGGACGGCTGGTTCTTCTCCGGCGGCGCAGAGTTCGACGCGACGCCGAACCTCACGCTGCGCGGCGGTGTCGGCTACGAGCTTTCGCCCATCGACGATGCGACGCGGACCTTCCGCCTTCCCGACAACGATCGCCTCTGGCTCTCCGCCGGCGCCAGTTATTCGCCGAGCTCGCGCTGGTCGCTCGATGCCGGATATTCGCTGATCATGCCGAAGAACACCGACATCCTGTCGGTCGCGGATGGCGGTCCGGCCGGCAACGGTCCCTTCTCCGGCAGCGCCGATACGACCATCCACGTTGTCACCGTCGGCGCGAAGTTCAAGTTCGGCGGCGCACCGGCGCCCGTGCGGTAGCTCACTTCTCACGACGATCCGGCGGTCGCGGCCTGGCCGCGCCGCGCTTCCGTCACCTTTCAGTCGTAAGCCATTAACCACGCCGTAGGGCGGCTCCCGGCGGGCCGCGGTGTGTCACAAAATTGCTAAGCGAATCAGTCATTAAGGTGGGCAAACAGGGGATTTGATGCCCGCGTCATCTTCGGCGCGCCATGTGCGCACCTTGTTCATTTCCGATGTGCATCTCGGTACGCGCGGCTGCCAGGCGGACCTGCTTCTCGATTTCCTGCGCACCTACGACGCGGAGACCATCTACCTGGTCGGCGACGTCGTCGACGGCTGGCGCCTGAAGCGCAACTGGTATTGGCCGCAATCCCACAACGATGTCGCGCAGAAGCTCCTGCGCAAGGCGCGCAAGGGTGCGCGCCTGATCTATGTGCCGGGTAATCACGACGAGTTTCTGCGCGACTATGTCGGCACGCATTTCGGCGGGATCGAGGTGAAGAGCACCGACGTCCACATTACCGCCGACGGCCGACGGCTACTGGTCATCCATGGCGACCAGTTCGACGTCGTCGTCCGCCATGCGCGCTGGCTCGCCTATTTAGGCGATTGGGCATACGCGGCCGCGCTTGCCATCAACACCTACATGAACGTGGCGCGGAGGCGCCTCGGCTTTTCCTACTGGTCGCTCTCCGCCTGGGCGAAGCTCAAGGTCAAGAATGCCGTGAACTTCATCGGCGCCTTCGAGGAGGCGCTCGCCCGTGAGGCGCGTGAGCACCAGGTCGAGGGCGTCGTCTGCGGTCATATCCACTATGCGGCGATGCATAGCGATTTCGGCATCGCCTATTACAATTGCGGCGACTGGGTGGAGAGCTGCACCGCGCTGGCCGAGCACCATGACGGACGCTTCGAGATCATCCGCTGGACCGACCGCGCGGCGAAGCCCCAGCGGGTCAAGCCGACGGGCCGCCAGCCGGAACCCGTGGCCGCGTGACCGGCGACCCGCTCAGCCTCGTCCTTGTCAGCGACGCCTGGTTCCCCCAGGTGAACGGGGTGGTGAACTCGCTCGACCGCGTCGTCACGATCATGCGGTCGTGGGGGGACGAGGTGACCCTGATCGCGCCCGACCGCTTCCGCACACTGCCATGCCCGACCTACCCCGAGATTCCCCTGGCGCTCGCCAATCCGCGCGAGATTGCGCGGCTGATCGATGCCGATCCCAACGCCTTGATCCATATCGCGACGGAGGGGCCGCTCGGCATGCTGGCGCGGCGCCACGTGCTTTCGCGCCGGCGGGCTTTCACCACCAGCTACCACACGAAATTTCCCGAATATCTCTCGGCGCGCGTGCCGGTGCCGCATTCCTGGGGCTACGCCTTCATGCGCCGCTTCCACAACGCCGGCTCCGGCTGCATGGTGGCGACCGTTTCGCTGCGCGACGACCTTGCGCGGCGCGGCTTCAACAATCTTCTCTTCTGGTCGCGCGGCGTCGATCACCATCTCTTCGCGCCGCGGCCCGGCGCGGATCTCGGCCTCAAGCGGCCGATCTTCCTCTCTGTCGGGCGCGTGGCGGTGGAGAAGAACCTCGAAGCCTTCCTGAAGCTCGATCTGCCTGGCTCGAAGGTCGTGGTCGGGGAGGGGCCGCAGCGCCTGCAGCTCACGCGCGCCTTTCCCGATGCGCATTTCACCGGCGCGCTCCCGACCGAAGGCTGGCGGAGGCTTATGCGGCGGCGGATGTCTTCGTCTTTCCGAGCCTCACCGACACCTTCGGCAACGTGATGCTCGAGGCGCTGGCCTCGGGCCTGCCGGTCGCCGCCTTTCCGGTGACCGGACCGAAGGACGTCATCACAGACCCGAAGGTCGGTGTGCTCGACGCCGATCTGCAAAGAGCCGCGCTTGCCGCGCTCAAGCTCTCGCGGGAGGACGCGAGGGCCTTCGCGCTTGGCTATAGCTGGGAGGAGAGCACGCGGATGTTCCGCGACAACATCCTCGCCGCACACGGCGTGGTCGGCGAAGAAGCGGCCTGACGCATTGCCGGGGCGCCTGCGGTCGGCTATCGCCTGCCGGCGCATTTGCGGACTTTGAAATGGCCAGCATTCCTGAAATCGCCGACATCGAGGCGGCAGCCCGCCGCATCAAATGCCAGGCTGTGAGGACGCCGCTCCTCTTCTCGCCGTTCCTGTCGGAGCGGCTTTCGGCGCGCGTCTATCTCAAGCCCGAATGCCTGCAGCGCACCGGCTCGTTCAAGTTCCGCGGCGCCTATAACGCGCTCGCGGCGCTCGACGAGGCGACACGACAAAAAGGCGTCGCCGCAGTCTCCTCCGGCAACCATGCGCAGGGTGTGGCCGAGGCGGCGCGTCTCTTCGGCGTCAAGGCGACGATCGTCATGCCCGCCGACGCGCCGACGATCAAACGCGCGCGCACCAAGCGGAGCGGCGCGACGATCGTGGACTACGACCGCGCCACGGAGGATCGCGACGAAGTCGTGGCCCGCGTCGCGGCCGAACTCGGCGCGACCTTTGTCCATCCCTACAACGATCCCTTTGTCGTTGCCGGCCAGGGCACGGTCGGTCTGGAGATCGCAGACGATTGCGCGGCGCTCGGATTTTCGCCCGACATCGTGCTCGTTCCCTGCAGCGGCGGCGGGCTGACGGCGGGCGTGGCGCTGGCGGTCACGACGCGCTTTCCGGACACCGCGGTCTATGCGGCGGAGCCGGCCGGCTTCGACGACTATCGGCGCTCACTTGCCGCCGGAAAGCCGCAGCGCAATCCGAAGCTTGCCGGCTCGATCTGTGACGCGCTGCTCGCACCGGAGCCGGGTCCGATCGGCTTTTCGATCAACAAGGAGCGGCTTGCCGGTGCGGTCACGGCGAGCGACGCCGCGGTGCTTCATGCGCTCGGCCTCGTCTTCGACGAGACGCGGCTCGTGGTCGAGCCGAGTGGAGCGCTCGGCCTTGCGGCGCTGCTTAGGGGATCGGTCGATGCCGCCGGACGGACAGTCGTGGTCGTGCTGTCCGGCGGCAATGTCGATGACGCGCGGCTTGCCGAGGGGATTGCCGCCTACCGTGCGGGACCGTTTTAGTCGGTCTGCGTGTCCGTGACTGCGATCTCTCCGGCGAGCCCGAGGGCAAGCGCTGCCAGCTCCCGCCGCGCGCGCTCGACCAGCGCGAAGCGGCGTGCCGTCTCGTCGCCCTCCGGATCGGATGCCGCGCCGTCGACGGCGATATCGAGCGTCATCCGGATGTTCTCAAGCTCGCCCGCGATCCGCTCCGGCTGCAACTGGTCGCGCACCGAGCCGAGCGAGGATTCGATCCTTCTCAGCGAATTGAGCAGGTCGAGCGTGCCCTCGGGTTGCGCGCGGCGGCGGTATTCGTCGAGGAAGGCCCGCCCCTTTGAAGTGGCGGAAATCGCCGTAAGCAGGCTAGAGAAGTCGCGTTCGCTGATCCTTCCGGATTTCTCTCGGCCGCCCATGCCTGATCCTCTTGACGCGTCCTTGCGGGCCTAGAGAACCGGAAAACGCTTTAGAAATGGCTTACGCATGACACGCGGCGTCGCCTGGACCTTTGCCATTCGCGCCGCCGCCTATTCGGCGTCGATGTTCTTCGCGAACGGCATCTACATGCCTTTCTTTCCGATCTGGCTTGCCTCCAAGAATCTCGGGCCGAGCCAGATCAGCATCGTGCTGGCGCTGCCGCTCATCATGCGCATTCTGGTGTCTCCGGCGCTGGTCGGCTTTGCGGACAGGCTGCCCAATCTCAAGCTGGCGGGTGCGCTCTACGCCTTTTTGACCGCAACCCTCTTTGCCGTGCTGATTGTCGCGTCCGGGTTCTGGCCGATCCTGATCTTCGCCGGCGCTGCGCTGATGTTCTGGAGCGCGCTCGGGCCCTTCACCGACGCGGCTATTCTCTACGGCGTGCGCGAGCACGGCATCGAGTATCCGCGGGTGCGGCTCTTCGGATCGATCGGCTTCATGGCCGGGAATCTCGCCGCCGGAGCAGTCGAGGGCTTTTCGGGCGACGCCATCCTCGTGGTGCTGATCGCGGCCTATTTTGCCGGCGGCATCTTCGCCCTTCTCTCGCCCAGCGTGCCGACGCCGCCGACCGCGGCCGAGCCGTTCGGGCTCAGGAGGGCCTTCGCCGACCCGACGCTTCGCCGTGCGCTGATCGCCGGCTCGCTCACTCTCGGCGCGCACGGCATATTCTACACCTTCGGCACGCTCTATTGGCAGGCGCACCATTTCAGCGCCGCGCTGATTGGCGCGCTCTGGGCCTATAGCGTGGCTGTCGAGGTCACCGTCTTCGGCCTGGTCAAGGTCCTGCTGCCGGGCTGGGGCGCGCGCCGCTTCATCCTGGCGGGCGGCGTCGCGACGCTGGTCCGCTGGTCGCTCTTTCCCTTCGCCACCCATCCCGTCGTTGCCTTTGCGCTGCAGACGCTGCACGGCGCGACCTTCGGGCTCACCCATCTCGGCGTGATGATGGCGATCGGCGCCGTCTCGACGCCCGGCCATACGGCGCGACTGCAAGCCGCCTATCAGTTCTGCCAGGGTCTGACGCTTGCAGCGGCGATGGCGGCCGGCGGGCCGCTCTTCCGGCTCTCACCGACCGTGGCCTTCATGGCGGCGGCCGCCGTTGCCGTACCCGTGCTGATCCTCGCCAACGGTCTGCCGCGCGGGCTTCAGCCCCAAAGCGCGGGTTCGGGCGGGCTGATGACGGCGCCCGAATAGGCGAGGCCCGGCACCCGGTCCTTGGCAAGGAGCAGCGGGCCGTCGAGATCGACGACGTCGGCGCCTTGCGCGATCAGCATCGCCGGCGCCATGGCGAGCGACGTTGCGAGCATGCAGCCGACCATCACCTGGAGCTTCCGCCGGCGCGCCTCGGCAACGAGATCGAGCGCCTCGGTCAGCCCGCCGGCCTTGTCGAGCTTGACGTTGACGCCGTCGTATTTCCCGGCGAGGCGGTCGAGATCGGCGGTGACGTGGATGCTCTCGTCGGCACAGACCGGCACGGCGTGCGCGACCGTGCGGAGCAGGTCGTCGGCGTCGGCGGGCAGCGGCTGCTCGACCAGCGCCACGCCGGCTTCCGCGCAGGCCGCCATGTTCTCCGAAAAATTCTCTGCACTCCACGCCTCGTTGGCGTCGACGACGAGCCGCGCCTCAGGTGCCGCCGCGCGGACGGCGCGGATCCGCTCCGGGTCGCCGTCGCCGCCGAGCTTCACCTTGAGGAGCGGATAGTGCCGCGCCTTCAGCGCCGCCTCCACCATCGCCTCCGGCGCGCCGAGGCTCAGCGTGTAGCAGGTGGTGACGGCGTGAAGCGGCTTGAGCCCGGCGCGCTTGAACGCCGGCACGCCGCTGCGCTTCGCCTGCAAGTCCCAGAGCGCGCAGTCGAGCGCGTTCCGTGCGGCGCCCGACGGCATCGTTTCACGCAGCGCCTGCCGTTCGGCGTCGAGCGCGCCACTGCCGAGCGATGCGCCGCGAATGGCGGCAAGCACGCTCTCGATGCTCTCGCCATAGCGGGCATAGGGCACGCATTCGCCGCGCCCGGCCGCCGTGCCGTCGCTCAGTTCGGCGACGACGATCGCGACTTCCGTGCGGCTGCCGCGCGAGATCGTGAAGGCGCCGGCGATCGGCCAGGTCTCCGCCGCGGCGCGGACGCTGAGCATCATGGCTTGCCGTAAAGCTCTTCGATGCGGTCGACGATCGGGCCGACGCCGGTGCGGATCGGATCGACAGCGGGAAGGCCGTGCTTTGCGGCGGCAGCTTCAAGCGCCTCTTTCGCCGCGCCGTCCGATAGCGCCGCAGTGTTGATGGCGATCCCGACGGGGCGGATATCCGGGTTGGTGAGGCGGCCTGAACGGATCGTCTCCTCGATCACCGCCTCGATCGAGGGGAGGGGATGCTTCACGCCGCGCATCGTCGTGCGCGTTGGCTCGTGGCAGACGACGAAGGCGTCGGGCTGCGCGCCGTGCAGGAGCCCGAGCGTCACGCCGGCGAAAGAGGGGTGGAAGAGTGAGCCCTGGCCCTCCACGATCTGCCAATGGGTCTCGGCAGCGGCGGGCGCGATCCATTCGGCGGCGCCGGAGATGAAGTCGGCGACGACCGCGTCGATCGCGACGCCGCGCCCGGCGATCAGCACGCCGGTCTGGCCGCTGGCGCAAAATTCTGCGTCAAAGCCGCGCCCGCTCATTTCCTGTTCGATTGCGAGTGCCGCGTATTTCTTGCCGACCGAGCAGTCGGTTCCGACGGTCAGGAGCCGCTTCCCAGGCCGCTTGACGCCCTTGCCGGTCTGGAAATGGCGGTCGGAATGGCGCACGTCGTGCAGCGCGGCCTTGTGCGCCTCGGCAGCCGCACGAATGGCCGGAAAGGCGGAAAGCCGGTCGTGCAGGCCGCTCGCGACGTCGAAGCCTGCCTCGATCGCCGCGACGATCGAGGCGATCCAATGCTCCGGCAGCACCCCGCCGGCATTGACGGCGCCGACCACGAAGGTCCTGGCGCCGGCGGCGCGGGCTTCCGCGATCCCCATGTCCGTGAGCCCGGTGTCGGCTTTGCAGCCGGGAAGCCGCATCTGGCCGACGCACCAGTCGCGCCGCCAGTCGACGACGCCATAGGCGGTCTTGGCGGCGAGCGCGTCGGCGACGTCGCCGAGGAAGAGCAGGTACGGTCGTTCAATCGTCATCCGGATAGGGGCCTTGCTGTGCTCGCGCGGCGCTTGTCGGGAGCCGGGGGATTGGACAGACTGAGCTTTCGGCGCTGCTGCTAGCACGCGGCGGTGCTTTGGTCAGCCGGGAAGCCAGCCTTCATGGACGCAACGCTTGAGCATCATTTCGAGGCCGGCCGGCTGTTTCTCTTTCCGGGCGGCGGCTGGGTCATCGAGGAGACGCGCCGGCTCGACCAGGCGATTGCGGCGGTGTTTGAAGCGCTGCCAGGGGAGCGGCCGCGACAGCTTGTCATCGACCTGAGCGAGCTCAATCAGCTCGATACCGCCGGCGCCTTCCTGCTTGCCAAGGCGGAGCGCGAGACCGTCGATGCCGGCGGCCGCGTTGCCTGGCGCGGCACAGACCGGGCGCGCGCCGTGCTGCTTGACCGAGTGCGGCAGACGCTCGCCGGCGGCGAGGAGCCGATCCGCCGCAAGCGGCGGAGCGTGCTTGAGGACATCGGCTCCACCGTGCTTGCCGTGGCCTACGATGGGCAGCGCCTTCTCACCATGCTCGGCGGCACGGTGCGGCAGTTCGGCTTCGTTCTTGCCCACCCGATGCGCTTCCGGATCATGGCCGTGGCGCGCCAGGTGGAACTGATGGGCGTGCGCGCCGTGCCGATCATCGGCGTGATGTCGTTTCTGGTCGGCGGCATCGTGGCGCAGCAGGGCGCCTTCCAGCTCCGCATCTTCGGCGCGAGCGTCTTCACGGTCGACCTGGTCGGCATCCTGACCGTGCGCGAGCTGGCGCCGCTTCTGACCGCGATCATGGTCGCCGGGCGCTCCGGAAGCGCCGTCACGGCGGAGCTTGGCTCGATGCGCATGCGCGAGGAAATCGACGCGCTGCGTGTCATGGGCCTCGATCCGGTGAACGTCCTGGTTCTGCCGCGCGTGCTCGCGCTTCTCATCGCGGTGCCGCTCCTGAGCTTCGTTGCGGTGTTGACGACGCTCGCAGGCGCCATGCTCACCCTTTGGATCTATGTCGACATCCCGCCGGTCGCGTTCCTGCAGCGGTTGCAGGGCGCGATCAACTTCTCGTCGTTCTGGGCGGGGCTGATCAAGGCGCCATTCATGGCGCTGATCATCGGGCTGATCGCCTGCACGGAGGGCATGGCCGTCAAGGGCAGCGCGGAATCGCTCGGCACCCACACCACCGCCTCGGTGGTGAAGTCGATCTTCATGGTGATCGTCGTCGACGGCATCTTCGCCGTCTTCTACGGCGCGATCAGTTTTTGAATGGGCAATTTCTGATGGCCCAGAACGGCAAGGGAAACGGCGGCGGCGGTCCGATCGTTCGCGCCCGCGGCGTCACGGTAGCGTTCGAGGGCCAGCCGGTGCTGGAGAACCTCGACTTCGACATCAAGCGCGGCGAGATCCTGGCCATCGTCGGCGCGTCGGGCACGGGGAAGTCGGTGCTGCTCCGCTCGATCCTCGGGCTGGTCAAGCCCGAGGCCGGTATGATCGAGGCCTTCGGTGAAACAATCGGGCCGGATGGGCCGAGCGTTGCAATGGAGCGCCGCTGGGGCGTGCTGTTCCAGTTCGGGGCGCTCTTCTCCTCGCTCACCGTTGCCCAGAACATCGAGATTCCGATGCGCGAATATCTCGATCTGCCCGGCCGGCTGGTCAGGGCGCTCGCCCATCTCAAGGTCGCGCTCGTCGGCCTCAAGGATACGGACGGCGCCAAATATCCTGCCGAGCTTTCCGGCGGCATGATCAAGCGCGCCGCGCTCGCCCGCGCGCTGGCGCTCGATCCCGACATTCTGTTTCTTGACGAGCCGACCGCCGGGCTCGACCCGATCGCCGCTTCCGAGTTCGATCAGCTCATTGCCGACCTTAGAAACACTTTGGGCCTCACCGTGGTCATGATAACGCATGATCTCGACACCCTTCACGCGATCGTGGATCGTATCGCAGTGATTGGGGAGAGGCGCGTCCTGGTGGAGGGCGACCTCGGAAAGATGCGGCGATTCGACCATCCCTGGGTAAAGAGCTATTTCAGCGGCAGGCGGGCGCGCGCGGCGTTTGGGTAGCGGCATGGAAACGAAGGCCAATACAGCTCTGATCGGCGCATTCACGCTGCTGGTGCTCGCGCTCGGCTTCGTGTTCGTCTACTGGCTGGCGCGCAGCAGCTCGGCGAGACCGCCGACGCGCCGCTCACCGTCATCTTCGAGGACCCGGTCACCGGCCTCTCCGTCGGCAGCCAGGTGGTCTTCAACGGCATCAAGATCGGCGACGTGAAGACGCTCGATCTCGATCCGAAGAACCCGAGCGTGGTGATCGCGGGCCTGCACGTTCAGCCGAAGCCGTCGGTCAAGGCCGACACGCAGGTGACGCTCGGCTTCCAGGGCCTGACCGGCGTCGGCTATGTCGAGATGGCCGGCGGCTCGCCGACGCTGCCGCCGATCTGGCAGGCGCAGCCCAATCCGACCATCATCGCCACCCGCTCCTCGATGCAGGATCTCCTGTCCGGCGCGCGCACCATCCTGTCGCGTGCCGACGAGGTGCTGCAATCGCTTGAACGGACTGTCCGCGACAATTCCGACGACATCTCGCTCGCGGTCCTCGACCTCCGGAAGTTCACCAGCGCGCTCGCCGCGAACTCCGACGATCTCGGCAAGATGCTGTGCGAACGTCTCCGGCGCCGCGAACCACATCGCGGACGCGGCCGACCAAGCTCGACGATCGTGAACAAGAGCGACGAAGCTGATGGATGCGGTCGACGCGAACGAGGTGAACGACGACGCTCGACAATATCCGCGACCTCTCCGCCGCGCTTGCCGAGCAGGCGAAGCGCTCGGCCCGATCGTCGACCACGCCAACGCCGTCGCTGCCAATGTCCAGGCCTTCTCCAAGCACCTTCCGGCGCTGGGCGAGAAGGCCGACGCGCTGGTCGCGGCGCTCGATCCCGAAAAGGTCAACCGTGCGCTCGACAACATCGACCGCTTCACCACCATGCTCGGCGAGAACAGCGACGACATCCACCAGATCGTCGCAAATGCGCGCAACTGTCCGAGCGCTTCGACGCGCTCTGCAAGCGCGCGGATCGCTGCTCACCAAGCTCGACAGCATGGCCGGCAGGCCAGCCGGCGGGATCATGCAGGACGCGACCGATACGCTCGCCGCGATCCGCGCTGCCGCCGACAATTTCAACGCGCAGATCACGCTGCTCGGCAGCGGCGCCACGATTTCTGCGATCGCGGGCTGCGCGATCTGCAGAACCTCATCGGCGAGGGGCAGCGGACGCTCGGCCGGCTCAACCGCGTCATCTCGAACCTGGAGCAAAACCCGACCGGGTTCTTGCTCGGCGGCGAGGTGTGCCGGAATATAGCGGGCGGCGGCGCTAGAGCGATGGCGGAGAGCGCGTGCGGTGTGGTAGAGGCAGGCGGATGGGCGGGCGCGGCGCGCCCGCTGCGTCTCGCGCCGCTTGTCGTCGCTGGCGCTCTCGGCTTGCACCAGCCATGTTCGCCGGCCCGCCGAACGCGATCTTCGATCTGAGCGCGCCGGTTACGCGACGCGCCGCCGCGCGGCCATGTCCAGGTGCTGGTGCCCGAGCCCTCGACGGTGCGCGCGCTCGACACGGACCGGATTGCGGCGCGGCCGAGCCCGGCCGAATATGCCTATCTTCCGGGCGCGGTCTGGAGCGACCGGCTGCCAAAACTTTTGCAGGCGCGGCTTGTCGAAACGCTGCAGAACAGCGGCCGCGTGCGCGCCGTGGGCGTGCCGGGGCAGGGGCTCCTGATCGACTATCAGCTGGCGCTCGACGTGCGCGCCTTCGAGTTCACGCAAGCGGGCGCGGTGGTCGATTTCTCCGTCCGCGTGATGGACGACCGCAACGGCCGGGTGCTGCGCTCGCAGGTGTTCCGCAAGGTCGTGCCGCCGGCCTCGACCCAGCCGGCGGCAATCGTCGCCGCGCTCGACCAGGCGATGGAGCAGTCGTTCACCGAGATTGCCGACTGGGCGTTCCCGTAGGAGGGACGTCCCGAGTCCTCAGATTGTCGTCATGCCATGGCTTGACCATGGCATCCATTCCGTGGCGATCGCGATTGCCACCGGCGTTGTGGAATGGATGCCCGGATCAAGCCCGGCAATGACGACAGGGCGCGGCCCGGCCAGCGGAGGCGCGTCCCTTACCCCAGCCGTCCGGCGGCGTGGGCGAGCATGGTGTAGACCTTGCCGGTATCCGACGTCAGGTACATGCGCGAAACGTTCGGATCGGTGTCGTCCTTGGTCACCTGCGACAGGAGCCGCTCGAAGTCACCGATATAATTGTCGACGGCACGCTTGAAGTCGCTGTCGCGCTCATATTTGCGGCGCAGCTCATCGAAGGTCTTCTGCCCCTGCAGCGTATAGAGCCGGCGGGTGAAGACGTTGCGTTCGCCGCGCTTATAGCGGTCCCAAAGCTCCACCGACGCCTCGTGGTCGATGGCGCGGGCGATGTCGATGGAAAGCGAATTCAGCGACTCCACGACTTGCGCCGGCGAGCGCTTGCCGGCGACGCTTTCGCCCTGATCCTGGCGCGGCGCCGGCTTCTCGGGCTCGCTTGAGGAGGCACGGCGAAGCAGGTCGGCCACCCAGCCGCGTGCCTCGCCGTTGCGCGCCCGCGGCTTGGCGGGCGCCGGCGGCTCCGCCTCCGCCACCTGGGCGGCGCCGTTGGTTTCGGCCGCGGCCGGCTGGGCTCCGCTTGGCTTGCCGAAAGGTTCCGCCGTGGGCAGCGGTGCGGCGGCGGCAGCCGGCTGAGGCTGCGGAGCGCGCTGCGTTACCGCGGGACCGACGGCCGGCGGCATTGCCGGCTGGCGCGCGGGCTGCGGCATGGGCTCGCCGGCGCTGCGTGCCACGATCTTCGACAGCTCGTTGATCGCCTCGATCTGCTCGGAGATGGCGCGCCGCATGGCGGTACTCGCCTCGACCGCCTCCGGCGGCATTTCGAGGATGCCCTTCTGCAGCTCGTCGCGGGTCTGCGCCAGCTCCTGCTGCATCGCCTGCGCCGCCTTACGCAGATCGTCGGCGGTCGTCGCGAAACGCCGCGTCGCCTCGGTGACGGCATTGGCCACGTCGGTGACGAGGCTGTTCGCCGCGGCGCGCAGCTCCTCGCCGGTGCCCTGCGTCGCCTCACGCACGCGCGCCTCAAGCGCCAGCCGCGCCTGCTGCACGCCCTCGACGGCGCGCTCGCCTTCGGCGACCGCTGCAAGCCGCATCGTCTCGAACTGGCCGATCGCGTTTCGCGCCGCCTCCTCGGCCTTCTCGCCGAGCGCGTCGTTCAGCGCGGCGACGCGGTTCTCTGCATTGGTGAGCGCCTCGCCAAGCAGGCCGGAGGAGCCGTTCGCCGCTTCCTCGGTGATGCGGCTGATCCCCTCGGCGACCTCGCTGATGCGCTGTTCCGCGACCTTCAGCGTCTCGCCGATCCGCATTGAGGCGCTGCGCGTTGAATCCTCGGTCACGCGGCCGAGGCTCTCGCCGAGCCGGAAGAGGTCGGCGGAAAGCGCCGCGATCTGCTCCTGCGCCACCGAAAGCCGCTCGCCGAGCACGTCGCCGGCATGCTTCGCGGTCTCCTCGGTGCGCTCGCGCAGCGCGCTGGCGACCGTGGAGATGCGCGATTCCGCCGAGCCGAGCGTGTCGGAGAGGAGCGTGGTCAGCCGGTTGAGGCGGCCCTCCACCGCCTCGGTCTGCTGCGCGAGGCCGGCGGCGATCGCCTCAAGCGCCTCGCGCCGCTCCGCCAGGCCGGTCTGCATCAGATCGTTGGTCGTCGCGAGCCGCGTATTGATGTCGGAGAGCGATTCCGTCTGCGTGCCGAACTGCGCCGCCATCGCCGCGATGTCGCGCAGCACGAAGGTTGAAACCTCGCGCAGCGTCTTCACCTGGTCCGCCAGCACGGTATGCGACTGCCCGGTGTCGCGCGCCGCCTCGGCAAGTGCCTCGCGCAAGGTGGTGACCTGGCTCGACAGCGTCGACTCGATGTTCACAAGCTGCTCGGCGGTATGGCCGAGGACGCTCTGCAGCTCGCCGTTGGTGCCCTCAAGCCGCGTGACCATCTGCTCGACTTCGGTGCGGACGCGCTCGTTGGTCCCTTCCATCGCCTGCATGATGGCCTGTGTGCGCTCGCCAAGCGTGCCGAGCAGGCCGCTGACATTGGAGTTGATCGCCTCCGCCGACTGCTCGCCCTGCCGGCTGATCGTGTCGACGACGTTCTTGCCGTGACCGACGAGCTCGTCGACCAGCCGTTCGCGGCGCTGGTCGAGATCGTCGAGCAGCGCGCGCGAGCTCGTATCGAGGTTCGCCTGGATGCCCTTGGTGCGGCGGTCGACGCCCTCGAGCAGCGCGCCTGAGCGCGTGTCGAGCGCTTCGAGCAGCGAGGTGGAGCGCGTGTCGAGCAGGCTCTCAAGGTCACCGTGATGCGACTCGAACAGGCCCGCGATATCGCCGTGGCGCGTCTGCAGAAGGCTCGCGAGATCGCCGTGGCGCGCCGTCAGCGTGGTTTGCAGGTTCTCGGTTCGCTCGGTCAGCATCTCGCTGGTCGAGGAGAGCGCCATCTGCAGCGAGTTGGCGCGGTCGGAGAAATCGCTCTCGAGCGCCAACAGCCGCTCGCCGAAGCCGTGGTTGATCTCCATCATGCGGTTGGCGATCGTCTCGGTCAGGTCGTGGGTGCGGATCTGCAGCTGGTCGGAGAGCGTCTGCAGCCGGCTGTCGAGCGCCGCCGACATCTCAGCGTGGCCGTCGTGGAAGGCGGCGGCCATTTCGCGCGTGCGCGCAACCAGCGTCTCGCTGATCTGGCGGGCGCGCGTGTCGAGCGTGGCATTGATGCGCTCGAGGCGGTCGTCGAGCGTATTGGCAAAGCCGTCGGCGCGCTGTGCGAAGTTGTTCGTCACCTCGCCGATGCGGGCGGTCACGCGGTTCTCAAAGCCGGAGAGCCGGCCTTCAACCGCGATCTCGATGGTCGAGGCGGAGGAGGCGAGGCGGATCGCCGCCGCTTCGGCACTCTCGGAGAGCCGGCTCTCGAAGCCGGTCAGGCGGCTGTCGAGCGTCTCGCCGATCTGCGCGACGCGCGTGTCGATGAGCGAGCCAAGCGCGGCACTTCGTTCGCCGAGGGTGGCAGCGAGCGCGCCGCCGCGATTGTCGAGCACGTCGGAGATCTGCTGGATGTTGGACTTCGACCTGCTGGCGGAGCTCCGTGCCGCGGGCGGAAAGCTGCGAGGTCGCCTCGTCGCCGGTGCTGGCGATCACGTCCTTCAGCGTGCCCATCTGGTCGCGGATTCGTGCCGCGGTCTCTTTGCCGGAGGCGTCGAAGCGGTCGCGCGCCTCGACCAGCGTCTTCTCCACCGCGGCCATGTGATCGTCGATGCGCTCGGTGGTTTCCTTGCCGGAGGTCTCAAAGCGGCCCTGCGCGTCGGAGAGGCGCGCCTCGACCACGTCCATCTGCTCGCCGATATGACTCGCGACCTCCTTGCCGGCGGCGCTCAGGCGCTCGTCGGCAAGCGCCAGCGCGGCCTCGATCGAGCCGAGCTGCTGGACGACGTTGCCGGCAATGCGGTCGCCGGAATTGTTCAGCCGGTCATTGGCACGCGACAGGCGGTCTTCGACGTTCTCCGACCTTCTCGTCGATATTGGCGGCGATGCGGTCGCCGCTTGAGGAGAAGCGGTCGTTGGCGGCGGCGAGCGCCGCATCGATCGAGCCGATCTGACGGTTGATGTCGCCGACCAGTTTCTCGCCGGAGGCGCCGAGCGTCTGGCTCGCCGAGTTCATCGACCCTTCGATGCGCTCGACCTGGATGCCGACTTCGAGCGTCATCTCCACGCCCGCCTTCTGGAAGCGCTCATTGGCGCTGTCGAGCGCGGAATTGACCGCCTGCGATCTGTCGCTCGATGTCGCCGGAGATCGTCGCGCCGCCCGCATCGAGCCGCTCGCCGGCCTTGGCGACCGCGCTCTCGATGCGCTCGACCTCGTTGCCGAAGGCGCTGATCACCTCGTTGCCGGAGACGCTCATGCGCTCATTGGCGGAGGACAGCGCCGCCTCGACCGCGCCGGCATGCCGGTTGATGTCGCCGATGATGCGGCTGCCGGCGGCGGCAAGCGCGGTGTCGACCGCGCCGATCTGGGTGTTGACCTGGTCGACGAGCTTCTCGCCGGTGGTGTCGAGCCCCTGCTTCGCAAGGTCGACGGACGCGTCGATCAGCGCGATCTGAGCTGCGACCGCAGCGCCGACTTCGCCGCCGGTCTCGCGGAAACGCTGGTCGGCGGAGGCAAGTGCGGTGTCGACCTGGCCGAGCTGGCGGTTCAGATCGCCGACCAGCCGGTCGCCGGCGGAATCGAAGCGATGGGCGCCGGCCTCGACCGCGCTGTCGATGCGCTCGATCTGGGCGCTGATGTTGCGTTCGGCGTCAGCGCCGATGGCGGAGAAGCGCTCGCCCGGCGGTGGCAATCTCGCCTTCCATCACGTCGATGCTGTTGCGCAATCCGCTCTCGACGGTGCGGCCGGTCTCCACCAGCCGGTCGTTGGCGGAAACGAGGATCGATTCCGCTTCGTTGATCTGGCGGTCGAGCGAGTCGATGACCGAGCGGCCAGTTCCGTCGAGCCGGTCGCCGGCGGTGACGAGCGCGCTTTGCGCTTCCTGCAACTGCGCGCTCATTGCGCGGGCGACCGTCTGGCCGGTCTGGCCGAGATGGTCGATGACCGCCTTCGAGCGCGCCTCAAGCGCCGTGTTCACGATCTCGGCGGCGCGCTCGATGCGCCCGGTGGTCGAATCCGCCTGGTTGGAAACGAGGTCGACGATCTCCTCGGCGCGCTTGCCGAGCCGGCTGACCAGCGCCTCGCCGTCGACGGTGACGGCGTTGTAGATCTTGTCGCCCGCCGCCTGGAAGCGGTCGACCACCGCGCCGGCGCGGTCGGTCAGCGTGTTGTCGAGCCGGTCCTGCGCCTGGCGGAGGCGCGCGTCGATCTCCCGCGTCTGCGCCGCCATGGCGTCGGTGAAGGCGCTTCCCGCCTCGCGCATCTGCTGGGTCGCGTCATGGCCGCTCGCCGCAACGCTGCGGGTCAGGGAGTCGCCCGCCTGGTTGATCTCGTCGATCAGGTCGGCGCCGCGCTGGGTGAAGGAGTTGAGCGTGCGCCCGCTCGACGTCTCAAGCCGCGTCAGGAGGTCGTCGCCGCGCGCGAGCAGCGAATCCGTGAAGCCCTCGCTGGTCACGCTGATGCGCTCAAGCAGCGTCTCGGCGCGCTCGGAGAAGCTGTCGGAGAGGCTGCTCGTGGTGCGGCTCAGCCGGTCGACCAGCACGTCGGAGTTCTCGAGGAAGGTCTCGGAGACGCTGGCGACGGCGTTGTTCAACCGCTCGACCAGAAGGTCGCCGCGATTGATGATCGTGTCGGAGAGCTTGTCGCCGGCTTCGTTGATGTGATGGAAAAGGTTGTCGCTGCGTGTCGCAAGCAGGTTCACCACCTGCTCGCCGGTATCGCTGATCGACTGGGTGATCGCCTGGCTGCGGCCGGAGAGAAGGTCGGAGATGCGCTTGGCGGAGCTGTCGGCGGCAACCGCGATCTGGTCGGTGATGCCGGCAAGGTCGGCGGAGAAGGAATCGTGCGAGCCGCGGATCGCCTGGCGCACACGCTCGGCGTTCTGCACGATCGCCTCGCGCTCGGTGACGAGTTCGTCGATCAGGCGGCGCACGCGCAGTTCGTTGTCGGTGTAGGAGCGTTCGAGCGAGGCGACCTCGTTATGGACGAGAACCTCAAGCTCGCTGGCGCGCGCCAGGGCGCGCTCAATCCCGTCGCCCATCGCCGCGACCTCGCGGCGGATCGCCTGGCTGACGGTGACGACGGATTCCTTGGCGATGTTCTCAGGCTCGGCCAGCCTTAGCGCCACCTCCGTCATGGTGCGCGACACCATGCGCATTTCTTGGCCGCGCCAGACCAGGATGGCGATCCCCCAGAACAAGAGGATCGGGCCGACGATGCCGATCGTCAGGCCGAGCAGGTGAGGGGCGGAGCGGACATCCTCGACGCCGGTGAGGCTGGCGATCTCGTTGCCCCACACGGAGACGCCGAAGGCAATGCCGAGGCCGGCCCAGGCGATGGTCAGGAAGAGCGCGGCCCAGAACGGCGTATAGGCGGGGCGGCGCTGCAGCGCGTAAAGCAGGTTGCCGACGGAGCGAACATCGTCATTTGCGGCGCGGCGGGTGCGGGCCCTTTCCTGCGCCTTGCGGTCTGTTCCCGGACGGTTTCGCTCCTGGCTTGCCTCGGCGGGTGTCTCAGCCGCCGCATTCTGCCGCGCCGTCGGCGCGCCCGTCCCTATCGCCATTCTTTTGACCTTCTGTGCAACGCTTGCCACGGATGGCTTGTCGCCACCCTTAAAGTCGATCTTCAGAGCCTCTTCCACAGCGTGGAGAGCGGGACTCCGTCGTGTCGGACTTCCGGAACTTACTCATGCAATACTCGCCTTCGTCCGTACGCGATACAAAACGGACGCGCTGCCGCCGGGGCGGCAGGCGACGGCAAACAGGGATGGTGTCGCATACACAAG
>CAVQJW010000006.1:0-10837 GCA_963712925.1 uncultured Alphaproteobacteria bacterium
CGCCGACAACAGCGCCGTCCTGAAAGTGCACCTCGACGCGGTCAGAGAGGTAGCGGCGATCATGGCGCGCGCCATTCGCGACGGCGAGTCCGACGGTACCTATTCGGCGCGCGGCTGCGGCCCGAAGGCATGATCAAGGTCATTGTCAGCGCAGTCTGGATCTGCATCATCGCGCTTGGATCGAGCTACGTCGCGGCGTCGTGGAAGGCGACCGGCAAGGTGCCGGCAGCGGAGGAGCCGGGCGACCAGCTCACGGGCCTGAACTACACGAAGACCGACCCGATCAACGTTCCGATCATCGACGGCGGCAAGATCGCGGGCTACGTCATCGCGCAGTTCGTTTACACGGCCGACGCGCAGGTTCAGAAGAAGCTCTCGGTCCCGCCCGATCCATTCATCCTCGACGAGGCGTTTCGCGCCGTCTTCGATGACGAGCACATCGATTTCACGCACCTTGAGCGGTTCGACATCGCGGGGTTGACGAAGACGATCAAAGAGGACGTGAACAAGCGCTTCGGCGGCGCATTGATCCAGGACATGCTGGTCGAGCAGTTCGCGTTCGTCTCGATCGACGAAGTGCGGGCGCAGGCAGCCGGCGATGTTAGCCAGGGGCCTATCGTTGCCGCCGACCAGGTCGTGTCATCCGATCCGGAGAGCGCAGCCTCGGCGCCCAGCCACTAGTCCTGCGCGGCCGCGGTTTGCGCGGGCGTGGCGGTCGGGATCTTTCGCCGGCTTTTGTCGCGCCACAAAAAAAATCTGCGTCTCATGTCACGTTCCAGCATGGCCATCTCGTCTTGTCACCGGGACCACCCAAGACGAAAGGACCTGCCATGACCGCGCGCATCAATCTTTCTGCCAACGACTTCGCCCTCGTCCAGCCACTCATCGACTACGCCAAGACGGTGGCCGGCATGGGACTGGAGAAGAGCCTCGTCCATCTCGTGGAGATACGCGCCTCGCAGATCAACGGTTGTGCCGTCTGCCTGCACATGCATATCGAGGAGGCGCTGCGGGTGGGCGAGAGCCCGATGCGGCTGCACATGCTCGATGCTTGGCGCGAATCCTCGCTCTTCAGCGAGCGTGAGAGGGCGGCGCTCGGCTGGACCGAAGCGCTGACACGGCTCGCCGAAACGCGTGCTCCGGACGCGGACTACGCTCCGGTCGCCGCCCAGTTCAGCGAGAAGGAGCAAGTCATGCTGACCCTCATGATCGGGGCCATCAACAGCTTCAACAAGCTCAACGTCGGCTTCCGCGTGCCCGCTACGCAGGTGGGCGAGAGGAAGGCCGCGTGACCAGCGTCGGCACTCGCGCCGAGGCCGCGGCGGTGTTCGATCCGCTGCGGCCGCGACTCCTGCGGATTGCCTACCGCATGCTGGGTTCGGTCGCCGACGCGGAGGACGTTGTGCAGGAGGCTTTCATCGCCTGGCACGAGATCGATCGTGCGACGGTGCGCGTGCCGGAGGCCTTCCTGCGCCGTGTCGTCGTCCGGCTCTGCCTTGACCAGCTCAAGTCCGCGCGCGTCCGGCGCGAAACCTATGTAGGCACCTGGCTGCCCGAGCCGCTGGTCGAAACCGGTGACGATGAGGTCGACGACATCACGCTGCCCTTGATGATGGCACTCGAACGGCTTTCTCCGCTCGAGCGTGCCGCGTTCCTCATGCACGATGTCTTCGACGTTGCTTTCGCGGAGGTGTCCGAGACGATCGGCCGCGACGAGGCATCCTGTCGTCAGCTGGCGCGGCGCGCGCGCCAGCATCTGAAGGACGCGCGGCCGCGTTACGACCTGCCGAAGGAGCATGGACTTGAGATCGCCGAAGCATTCTACGCTGCCTCGCGCAGCGGTGACATGACGGCGCTCAGGTCGCTGCTCACCGATGACATTGCCCTCTACTCCGACGGTGGCGGAAAGCGTCCCGCGGCGCTGGTTCCCGTGTTCGGAATCGAGCGGGCGATGCTGGTCTTCAAGAGGCTCGCCCAGTTGTTCGCGGAAGCGCAGGCGCGGGTCCAACGGTCTCCGAGCCCGTCCTATGGCTTCATCGACGGGCTGCCCGGCTTCGTCACGGTCGAGCCCGACGGCATGCCGCAGACGACGGCACTGGAGATTCGCGACGGCAAGATCGCCTGCATCTACGTGGTCCGCAATCCGGAGAAGCTGCGTCATCTGGACGGAGCCAAGCTGCATTAGGCGTCCGAGGCCGCGTAAGCCATCGTGCGCCGGCGGCCGCTATTGCGTTGTCGTGCCCGATGCGCCTTGGGATTCCGTCCGCCGCGTTGGGGATCGCCAATTGGCTCATGCGGCTTGAGGCCGGAAAACCGGCCGTCCTTGCCCGTACCAGGTGTCCGCCGTGAGCCAAGCGCGGGCTGCATCCGCCTCAGCGATGGAGAAGACACGGACCGGTCGGTGCAGAAGCAGCACCGCGAGCTTTGCCCCTTTCTTGATCCAGCCGATATCGGTGACGATCGCAATACGCCGCCAGCCGTTCCAATGCGTGATGTCGAGCTTGGCATCCTCCCACATTGCCGCTGCACTCATTCCGGTGAAATCGGGACCGAACTGGTAGTAGAGATCGAGCCCGTCATGAGTCCTGAGCTTCGCCTCGACGACGGGCACAAGGACGGTTCGAAACTCTTCGCCCGTCACGTCGCCCGATGCGGAGACTGCCACGACTTTGTCAGGAAAGCCGGATAGGATTCGGAGCATGATCTTGTCCCAGAGGCTTACCCCATCCCTCATATGCGATCGCCGATGTGACCAAAGGACTTCGATCTTTTTTCGGCGGCGGTAAGCGGGACAGGCATGAAAAATGGATGAGCGACATCAGGTCACATACCCGCCGATCAACACGTTGAAGCGCGTGGCCGAGGACGTTTGGCTCGTCGACGGGCCGATGATCCAGTTCGGCCCGCCGCTGATGAAGATGCCCTTTCCAACGCGCATGACGGTGTTGCGCTTGAAGCCGGCGAAGCTATTCCTGCATTCGCCAACGCCGCTGACCGCCTTGCTTCGAGAGGAAATCGAGCGGCTCGGCAAGCCGCATTGGATCGTCGGTCCGAACCGCATTCATTACTGGTGGATCCCGGAATGGCATGCGGCCTATCCCGATGCCGACGTCTATCTCGCGCTGGGGATCAAGGAGCAGGCCAAGGGCCGAATCGATTTTCCGTCTCATCCGCTTGATCGCAGCGACGGCTACCCCTGGGACGACGAGGTGGCCTCGTTGCCCATTGTCGGCGGCTACATGACCGAGGTCGAGTTCTTTCACCGCGCCACGAGAACGTTGATCCTGACGGACGCGATCGAGAACTTCGAACTCGACAAGCTCCCGTCGCGCTGGCTCCGGTCGCTGGTCTGGCTTGTCGGTGCAGCAAATCCAAACGGCAGCATGCCGGTCGACATGCGTCTGTCTTTCTGGTCGCACAGGCGCGACCTTCAAAGAGCCGTCGAGACGATGATCGGGTGGAATCCGGAACGCGTGCTGTTGGCGCACGGCAAATGGTTCGACCACAACGGTGTCGGCGAGGTCGAACGCGCTTTTCGATGGGTACTGAAATAAGACGCGGGGCAGGGTCGGTCGTCTACATTCCCATCATGGGTGACGATACCGGCTCAGGCGGATGCCCCTTCAGGCGGCGCGCTCTCGATCGCGATGACGGCGACGCAGTCGCCGGCCTTGACGAGGCCCGGCCAATGGCGTGCGACGAGAAGGCCGTCCATCCGCGCGAGATATTCGGTCGGGCGCACGCCGGTCCTGTCCTTGGGATAGATGCGCGCCAGCGTTTGTCCGCGCGTGACCTTGTCTCCGAGGTCGACCAGCGCTTCGATGACGCCCTCGTCCTTGGAGAAAACGAAGCAGTCATCCGACGGCATGTCGAGCCAGGTCGTCGCGCCGGGCTGAATCTCTCCAGCGAGCACACCGGAGTGCTTCAGGAAATTGCTCGCGCCGCGGCGTGCAATGTCGACGGTCAGCGGGCTCGATGTGCCGCCGCCGCCAAGCTCGGTGGTCACGAAGACGCAGCCGAGGGTCTCCGCCGCGGTGTCGTACATGCCGACCGGGTCGATCTCCAGCATCCGCATCGAATAGGGCGCGCCGAACGCCTTCACCGCCGCGAAGCAGCGCTCCTCCAGCATCTTGTCCTCAAGGATGTGCGCGGCCGCGAAGGGAAGGAAGCCGAGCGTGCGGCCGCCGGAGTGGAAATCGAGCACATAATTGGCGCGCGGGAGGAGCACGCGCTCGAAATAGTCGGCGATCTTCTGCGTTACCGTTCCGTCCGGCCGCCCCGGGAAAAGCCGGTTCATATTGCCGCTGTCGATGGGGGAGGTGCGTGTCCCGGCTTGAAAGGCGGGATAATTCATGGCCGGAATGATGATGACGCGTCCGCTGACGGCATCCGGCGAAAGCGTGTTGGCGAGATCGAAAAGCGCCAGCGGTCCCTCATATTCGTCGCCGTGGTTTCCCCCGGTCAGGAGCGCCGTCGGGCCGCTGCCGTTCTTGATCACGGTGATCGGGATCATCACAGAGCCCCAGGCAGAGTCGTTGCGACTGTAGGGGAGACGCAGGAAGCCGTGCTGCACGCCGTCGGCGTCGAAGTCGACGGTCGGAACGACCGGCGAGTCTCGGAGTGCGGTGCCGTCCATGATCGGCGACCTCAGTTTTTCACGAAAAGCTGGCGGGGCACGTCGGCGAGAAGCTCCGGCGCGCTTTCGGTGATCGCGATCGACTCGGTGATCTCCATCCCCCAGTCCTCCATCCAAAGCCCGGTCATGAAGTGGAACGTCATGCCGGGCTGAAGCTCGGTGCGGTCGCCGGGCCGCAGGCTCATCGTGCGCTCGCCCCAGTCGGGCGGATAGGAAAGCCCGATCGGATAGCCGGTACGGTTGTCCTTGACGATGCCGTGGCGCTTGAGCACCGCGAAGAAGGCGTTGGCGATGTCCTCGCAGGCGTTGCCCGGCCGCGCTGCGGCAAGCCCCGCCTCCATGCCTTCGAGGACCGCCTTCTCGGCGTCGAGAAAAGTCTGGCTCGGCGCGCCAAGAAAGACCGTCCGCGACAGCGGAGCGTGGTAGCGCCTGTAGCAGCCGGCGATCTCGAAGAACGTTCCCACGCCGCGCTTCAGCGGCTTGTCGTCCCAGGTGAGATGCGGCGCGGCGGCGTCCGATCCCGACGGCACCAGGGGAACGATCGCCGGATAGTCCCCGCCATGGTCCTCGACGCCGCGGACGCCGGTCGCCATGATCTCGGCGACCAAGTCGCACTTGCGCATGCCGGGCTCGACGATTTCGGCGATGCGCCGGTGCATGGCGGAAACGATCCGCCCGGCAATGCGCATATAGTCGAGCTCCTGCGGGCTTTTCACAGCGCGCTGCCAGTTGACGAGCGCGGTCGCGTCCATGAATTGCGCATTGGGGAGATCGCGCTGCAACGTCGCGAAGGCGGCGGCGGAGAACCAGTAGTTGTCCATCTCGACGCCGATCGTCCCGCGGGTCTTGTCACCGCCGAGCTTCGCGGCAAGCACCTGCATCGGGTGCCGCTCGGTCGACTGAACGTAGATGTCGGGATAGCCGACGATGTTTTGGTCGCCGATCCAGCAGGTGCGGAGCGCCCCTTGCACATCCTGGCTGCGTCCGAACCAGATCGGCTCGCCGTCTGGCGGAACCACGACTGCCTGATGCACATAGAACGACCAGCCGTCATAGCCGGTGAGCCAGGCCATGTTCGACGGGTCGGAGACGATCAGCGTGTCGATGCCGCGCTCGGCCATCGCGCGCCGTGTCTTCGCGACGCGATCGGCATATTCCTGGCGGGTGAAATTCAGGGCAACGTCGGGCATCTGGTCCTCATGTGCGGAACACCGTTCCAGCGTTCTTCGCATTGGCGCGCGTGACCGCGAGGGTCGCGATTGCGGTATCCTGCACGCCGGTGCCGGTCAGATCGCGATCGTGATGTCGTCCGGCGCGCGGCGGCCGGGAGCGGCGCCGGCGATCACCTCGCCGATCTCGGCGAAGGTCCGGTCGGGGGCGATCGATCCGGCCGCAAGCGCATGGTGCAATTCGCCGAGCCGCCGCGTCTGAGCGAGGCTGTCGGCGACATAGACGGCACGCGCGATCGCGGCCGGGTCGATCTCGTTCTTGTGCTCCGCGTCGGAGCCCATCGCGGTGACATGCTGGCCCGCGGAAAGCCATTCGGCCTTGAGGATGGGCTCGGTCGCCGGCGTCGTGGTGACGACGATATCGACGCCGCGCACTGCCTCGCACGGGTCGGTCAGGGCCAGCGCCTCGATGCCAAGCCTCGACTTCACGTCGGCTGCGAGCGTCTCAGCCGCTGCGGCCCGCCGCGCCCAGATGCGTGCGGCGCGGATCGGACGGACGAGGGTCAGCGCTTCAAGCTGCAGGCGCGCCTGCACGCCTGCGCCGAGAATCGCTACGACCGCGGAATCGTTCGGGCAAGATGCTTCGCCGCGACCGCGCCGGCCGCCGCCGTCCTGACGTCGGTCAGGTAGCCGTTGTCGAGAAGCAGCGCCTCGACCAGCCCGGTCTTGGCGCTGAGATAGACCATCAGCCCGTTGACGCTCGGCAGCCCGAGCTTCGGGTTGTCGAAGAAGCCCGGGCTGATCTTGATCGCGAAGCCGTCGAGCCCCGGCACATAGGCGGTCTTCACGTCCACCTCGCCGCGCGCCTCGGCAATGTCGAGCCGGAGGATCGGCGGCATGACCACCGCCTCGGTGGCGAGCGAGCGCAGCGCATTCTCCACAACGGAGACGACGTCCGTGTCGAGCGGCACCAGTTGCCTGAGCTCAGCCTCGGTCAGGATTGTCATCTCGGTCATGGCGCGCCTATCCGCCCGGCGCCTTGCCGCAGACGATGCGGCGATGCAGGTCCGGCGCGATGTTCTTGCCGGAAAGGACGATCGCGGCAGAGCCGGATAGCGTCGCCTTGCCGCTCACGAGCGCCGCGATGCCGACGGCCGCGCCGCCCTCGATGACCTCGCCTTCCTCCTCGTAGGCGAGACGGATACCGGCGGCGATCTCCTCCTCGCTGACGAGCACGCACTCGTCCACCAGCTTGCCGACCATCTCGAACGTGTAGCGGTTGTCACTGCCGATCCCGCCGCCGAGTGAATCCGCCAGCGTCTCTTCCTCCGTCACGTCGACAGGTCGGCCTGCCTTGAGGCTCGCGACCATGGCCGCACCGCGCTCCATTGTGACGCCGATCACCCGCGTTGCGGGTTGACTGTCTTCACCGCCAGCGCAACCCCGGAAATGAGTCCTCCGCCGGAAAGCGGCACCAGCACCGCGCTGAGGTCCGGCGCGTCTTCCATGATCTCCAGCCCGAGCGTGCCCTGGCCGGCGATGACGGCGAGATTGTCGAACGGCGCGATCTCGCTCATGACCCGCTCGCCGACGAGCCGGTTCACCTCGCGCTGTGCGTCGTCCTGGCTCCTGCCGGCGATCAGGACCTCGGCTCCGAGCGCCCTGATAGCCGAGACCTTGTTCTCGGTACCAGGCTCGACATGCAAATCGCAGCCTTGATGCCGGCTGCGCGGCTTGCATGCGCGACCGCACGTCCGTGGTTCCCCGTCGAGGCCGCGACGACACCGGTGCGCCTCGCTTCGTCGGAAAGGGAGAGCACGGCATTGGTCGCGCCGCGCAGCTTGAAGCTTCCGGTGATCTGCTGATGCTCGCATTTGATCAGCACCGTTGCGCCGAGCCGGCGGCTCAAGCCGTTCGCTTCGCGCATCGGCGTGCGCAGGATGCGATTGCCGATCCGGTTGCGCGCTTCGAGGATTTTCGCGAAGGCGATCATGACCGCGTGCGATGCTCCGCCGCCGGCAACGCATCGTCACGTTGCCGTAACAATGTGCAGACCTCCTCGCTCGTTGTCGTGACACTATCCATTTGCCGACAAAGTCGATCTCTCCAATCTCTGACAAGCGAATAGCTGATCCTCCTGCCGGAGCGATCAAAAAAAGTCATATTCTCCCTCGACTTCAATCACGCTCTCCGCGACGCTTCGCCATCTGGTCAAAGCGCGAGGCCATTCGAAGCGCCCTCATTTCAGTCCACTGAGCATTGTCGCATGCTCGACCGATGCCCTCAAATTCCCGGTCGAATTTCCGGCCTCGACAGGATCTGCAACGACATCTGGAAGGACACGAAAATGGGTACAACGTCTAAGGTAGCTTGGTGCATCGCGACGGTTTTCGCTGCGATTGGTGTCGCGGCGTCCGCGGCCAACGCGGTGACGCTCAAGGAAATTCAGGACCGCGGCTATATCCGCATCGCAGTCGCCAACGAAATCCCCTACGGCTATGTCGATCCGAACGGCGACGCCAAGGGAGCCGGCCCCGACGTTGCGCGGGAAGTGGTCAAGGCGCTCGGCATCGAGCCCGACAACATCCAGTGGATCGTTACGAATTTCAGCTCGCTGATCCCAGGTCTGCAGGCGAACCGCTTTGACATGACGGCGGCGGAGATGGCGATCCGGCCTGAGCGCTGTCAGAAGGTCGTCTATTCGGAGCCGAACACCTCCTACGGCGAGGGGCTGCTCGTGGCGGACGGCAATCCCAAGGGCATCCACACCTATTCCGACTTCGCCAAGGAAGGCATGAAGGTCGCCATCATGGCAGGTGCCGATCAGCTCAACATGATGCAGTCGCTCGGCGTGCCTGAAGTCGAACATCGTCACCATCGCTGCCAACGCCGACGCCATCTCGACCGTCTCGACCGGCCGCGCCGATGCCTATGCCGCAACCGGCCTGACGGCGAGCGAGCTCGCCGGCAAGAGCGACAAGGTGGAACTCGTGTCTGACTTCGTCGACCCGGTCGTCGACGGCAAGGAAGTCAGAAGCTGGGGCGGCTTCAACTTCAACAGCGACTCCGCCGATCTCCGCGATGCCTTCAACGCCGAGCTGGTGAAGTTCAAGGCGACCGATGCGTGGAAGCAGATCCTTTCCGGTTATGGCTTCACGCCCGCCGACATCGCCGGCTCGACCGCCAAGACCACCGAGCAGCTGTGCTCCGGCTAGCGGTGGCCTGAACCTTGCAACGTTCAGCCGGGTGCGGAAGCCTGCGCCCGGCTGATCACGAGCGGCGCGCCAAAAGGGGGGCCCCCGCCTGTGCATTGGGTTGAATACCTCCCGCCTCTTCTCAAGGGCGCCTGGATCACCATCGAGCTGACGGTCTTCTCGACCATCCTCGGCGCGCTCTGCGCGTTCGCCTTCGGCATCGGCAAGCTTTCACCGAACTGGGCGATCAAGGGCTTCTCGATTGTCTATATCGAGATTTTCCGCGGCACCTCGTTGCTGGTGCAGCTTTTCTGGCTCTATTTCGCGCTGCCCGATCGCCGGCGACGCCATCGGCATCAATCTCAGGCTCCCGCCCGTTGCCGCCGGCGTCCTGGCGCTCGGTCTGAATATCGGCGCCTACGGCGCGGAGGTCGTGCGCGGCGCCATCCAGGCGGTGCGGCCCGCGCAATACGAGGCCGCAAGGGCGCTCAATTTCACCTCGCGCCAGGCGCTGTGGCGGGTCGCGCTGCCGCAGGCAATCCCGGAGATGATGCCGTCATTCGGGAATCTCGCGGTGCAGAACCTCAAGGATACGGCACTCGCATCGCTGATCAGCCTCGGCGATCTCGCATTCCGCGCCGAGCAGATTCGCAATTTCACGCAGGATTCCACCACGATCTACACCATCATCCTGTTCATGTATTTCGGCATGGCGCTGGTTCTGACGGCCATCATGCGCGTGCTGGAGCTTTCGGTCGGCCGCTGGCGCGGCGTGAGGGTCTGAGGCGATGCTGTTCGGCTTTCACTGGGACACCGGACATGGCGAGCTGGCCTTCGCCTGGTCGATCCTGCCGATGCTGCTGATAGGCCTGATCGTCACGATCGAAGCGTCGATCGTCGGCTTCTTTATCGCCATGGTGCTCGGCCTGATCTTCGCCGATCCTGAAGGGCGTGCCGCTCAAGATCGTCTCCTATCCGGCCAATGTCATCACTGAGTTCTTTCGCGACACGCCGCTCCTGGTGCAGCTCTTCTTCCTCTATTACGTGCTTCCCGATTACGGCATTGTCCTTCCGGCTTTCCTGACCGGAGCGCTGGCGCTCGGCGTCCAATACAGCGCCTATACCGCGGAGGTTTACCGGGCGGGAATCGAGGCGGTGCCGAAAGGCCAGCACGAGGCCGCCAAGGCGCTCGATTTCTCCAGCGCCACACCTTCACGCATGTCGTCCTGCCGCAGGCCGTTCCGCGCGTCGTTCCGGCGCTCGGCAATTACATGGTCTCGATCATGAAGGACGTGCCGGTGCTTTCGGTCGTGACCGTGCTCGAAATGCTCAATGTCGCCAAGATCATCGGCGACCAGACGTTCGACTATCTGGTGCCGCTCTCCATGGTCGGCGGGCTCTATCTCATCCTGACGCTGGTCGCCTCGGCGATCGTGCGCTTCGTCGATATCAGCCTTCCGAAAACAGGATTGCCGCTCAGATGAGCGAACCGATCATCACCTTCGACAAGGTCGTCAAGAAATTCGGCGAGTTCACGTCGTCCTGAACGAGCTCGATTTCACCGTCGCGCCCGGCGAGAAAGTGACGATCATCGGGCCGTCGGGCTCGGGCAAGTCGACGGTGCTGCGCATCCTGATGACGCTGGAGAAGATCAGCGGCGGGGTGATCCATGTCGGCGGCGAGCCGCTCTGGCACGAACGCCGGAACGGCGAGCTGGTGCAGGCCCGCGAGGCGCATCTTCGCACGATGCGCAAGATGCTCGGCATGGTCTTTCAGCAGTTCAACCTGTTTCCGCACATGACCGTGCTGCGCAACATCACCGAGGCGCCGGTGCAAGC
>CAVQJW010000007.1:0-66126 GCA_963712925.1 uncultured Alphaproteobacteria bacterium
GTCGCCTCGGCCATCATGACGGTGACGACGGCGAAAGTGGCCGGCTGCCAGCATATTGCAGCCTGTTCGCCGCCGCGCCCCGATGTCGGCATCAACCCGGCGATCCTCTTTGCCGCCGATCTGTGCGGCGCCGACGGCGATCCTCGCCATGGGCGGTGTGCAGGGCGTCGCCTCGATGGCCTATGGTCTCTTCGGCCTGCCGCCGGCCGATATTCTTGGTCGGGCCGGGCAACCAGTTCGTCGCCGAAGCCAAGCGGCTTTCTGTTCGGCCGGTGTCGGCATCGACATGTTCGCCGGCCCGACCGACAGCCTCATTATCGCCGACGAGCAGTGCCGACACGGAGATCGTTGCCGCCGATCTGGTCGGTCAGGCCGAGCACGGCGGCAATTCACCGGTGTGGCTGGTGACACGACAGCGCCGAGCTCGCCGACACCGTGATGGCGGCCGTCCCGCGGCTCATCGACTCGCTGCCCGATCTGAACCGCGAGAACGCGGCCGCTGCCTGGCGCGACTATCGCGGAGGTCGTCCTGTGCGACGACCGCGGAGGAGATGGCCGCAACGGCGGACGACTACGCGCCGGAGCATCTGGAGCGTTCAGGCCGCCGACCTCGACTGGTGGCTCGGCCGGCTGCAATGCTACGGGTCGCTGTTCCTCGGCGAAGCAGACGACCGTCGCTTTCGGCGGAACGGCAGCGGGACCGAACCATGTGGCTGCCGACGTCGGGCGCGGCGCGCTATACCGGCGGCCTGTCCGTGCACAAGTTCATGAAGATCGTCACGTGGCAGCGCGCCACGGCCGGTGGCGCCAAGCCGGTGGCCGAGGCGACGGCGCGCATCTCTCGCCTCGAAGGCATGGAAGGCCACGCGCGCACCGCGGATATCCGCCTGCGGAAATATTTTCCCGGCGAGAATTTCGATCTCTCGGCGACCGATTGAAGCCCCCGTCTCTATGGACGCCCTGACCTGCAGGACATCGGGAAGCGGCCCGGATTTCGTCCTGGTGCACGGCTATCTCGGCGGCGCCGGCATGTGGGACCAGCAGCTTCCGTTCTTTTCGCAGCACTTTCGCTGCATCGCGCCCAATCTTGCAGGCTTCGGTGACAGCGCCCGGCTGCAAGCGCCCGACACGATAGAAGGCCACGCCCACCAGGTCCTCCACACGCTCGATCAGCTCGGTGTCGAGCGCTTTCACCTTCTCGGGCATTCGATGGGCGGCATGGTGGTGCAGCAGATGGCTGCGATCGCGCCGCAGCGGATCAAGAGGCTGGTGCTTTATGGCACGGGCCCGGTCGGGTTGCTGCCGATCGGTTCGAAAGCATCGAAAGCTCCAGGCAGCGGCTCGCCACCGATGGTCTCGCCGCAACGGCGCAGCGCATCGCGGCGACCTGGTTCGAAAAAGGTGCTGAAGCCGAGGACTACGCGACCTGCGTCCGCGAGGGCGCCAAGGCAACGATGCAGGCGGCGCTTGCAAGCCTGTCGGCGTGGGAGACGTGGGACGGCACGGCCGCGCTTTCGCGCTTCACCATGCCGACGCTCGTCGTTTGGGGAAACGGAGACCGATCCTACGGCTGGAGCCAGCCGCAGGCCCTTTGGCGTGGCATACAAGGTTGCCGCTGCCGTGGTCGCCGGCTGCGCCCACAACGTGCATATGGAAAAGCCGCATATTTTCAATGCCATAGTTCGCGACTTCCTGGAAATGATCTAGCGCCGATAAGGTGTTGGGCGTAGGCTCGGGCGAGAGAATTCTCCTGACGGCGAAACCGCCACTAACCACGAAAACGAGCCATGAACCTGCAGGCCAACGACATCCGCGGCGTCATCGAAGCCGACCGCGCCCATGTCTGGCACCATCTCATCCAGCACAAGATGTTCGAGACCGTCGACCCGCGCCTGATCGTGGAAGGGCGCGGCATGCGCGTCTGGGACGCCACCGGCAGGGAGTTCCTCGACGCCGTGTCGGGCGGCGTGTGGACGGTCAATGTCGGCTACGGGCGCGAAACCATCGCCGATGCGGTGCGCGACCAGCTGGTCAAGCTGAACTATTTCGCCAATTCCGCCGGCTCCATCCCCGGCGCCCTGTTCGCCCGGCAGCTGACCGAGAAGATGCCGGGCATGAGCCGCGTCTACTATTCGAATTCGGGCTCGGAGGCCAACGAGAAGGTCTTCAAGATGGTGCGCCAGATCGCGCATCGGCACCATGGCGGCCGCAAATACAAGATCCTCTACCGCGAGCGCGACTATCACGGCACCACGATCGGCACGCTGTCGGCCGGCGGCCAGCCGCAGCGCGTCGCCCACTACGGACCGCTGGCGCCCGGCTTCGTCGAGGTTCCGCATTGCCTCGAATACCGCTCGTCAGTCGGGCGAGGTCGAAACTATGGCGAGATGGCGGCCGACGCGATCGAGGCAGGTGATCCTGCGCGAGGGGCCGGACACGATCGGCGCGATCTGCCTGGAGCCGATCACCGCCGGCGGCGGCGTCATCACGCCGCCCATCGGCTATTGGGAAAGAGTGCAGGACATCTGCCGGCGCCACGACGTGCTGATCCATATCGACGAGGTGGTATGCGGGCTCGGGCGCACCGGCGAATGGTTCGGCTATCAGAACTACGGCATCAAGCCGGATTTCGTGACCATGGCCAAGGGCGTGGCGTCCGGCTACGCGGCGATCTCATGCACGGTCACCACCGAAGCCGTGTTCGACATGTTCAAGGACGACCCGGACGATCCGCTGTCCTATTTCCGCGACATCTCCACGTTCGGCGGCTGCGCCGCCGGCCCGGCAGCGGCGCTGGAGAACATGCGCATCATCGAGGACGAGAAGCTGCTCGACAACACGAAGGCGATGGGCGAGCGGCTGCAGCGCAATCTCAAGCGCTGATGGAAAGCACGCGGTCATCGGCGACGTGCGCGGCAAGGGCCTGTTCTGCGGCGCCGAGCTGGTTGCCGACCGCGAGACCAAGGAGCCGGCCGAGGAAAAGAGGGTCGCGGCGGTCGTCGCCGAGTGCATACGCGCAGGGGGTCATCATCGGCATGACCAACCGCTCGTTGCCCGGCTTCAACAACACACTGTGCCTCAGCCCGGCGCTGATCGCCACCCCCGACGACATCGACCAGATCACCGACGCCATCGACGGTGCCTTGGGTCGCGTCTTTGGCTGACCCTTAGCCATGCGCGATTGACGCAGGCTTGAGCGCGCCCTTCGGCTTGGATGAAGCGGCAACCGCCTTCATGGCGGTCGCGCTGTTCGTCGCCGCTTTCATCCGCGGCTATTCCGGGTTCGGGGTTTTCGGCGCTCGTGGTGTCAGCCTCGTCGCTTGTCACCAACCCGCTCTACTTCGTGCCAGTTGTCATGTTCTGCGAATTCGCCATGACGCTGCTGCAATGGGCTTCGGTCGGATCGCATGTCGACTGGCGACGGGTGCAGACTTCTCGCGCTTCGGCGCTGTTGCCGGCGTGCCGATCGGTCTCGCCATCATCACACGGATCGGCGCCGGCCCCGCGCGCGTCGTGATCGCAGCATACGTGCTCGTCATGTGTGCCGTCATGCTGCGCGGGTGGCATATGAAGGCGGAAGCCGGCCCGGGACAGCATGTCGTCGCGGAACTCGCGTCGGGACTGGCGAATGCGCCTGGCATGGGCGGCTTGCCCGTCGTCACGTTCTTCGCCGCGCAGGGCATTCCGGCGGTGACGTTCAGGGCGACGTTGATCGCCTATTTCGCGCTGCTCGATGGGTATTCTGCGCCGCTCATGTGGTGGCACGGCATGATCAGCCGCGACACGTTCATAACAATAGCGCTGGCATTCCGATCCTGGCAGCAGGCGTGTGGGCGGGAAGCCGCCACTTCCTGCGCGCCGACCCGCAGGATTTCCGTCGTGTTGCCATAGCGCTGCTGGCATTTCTCGCCGTGCTCGGCCTGTTGAAATCGGCGCTGTCCTGACAATTCTCCCATTCAAATGAGTGATCCTCCTACGCGTGAGATCGCAATCGGACGTGCGTCCACGGACTGACGGTCGGTGGCGTCAAGAGCTGAGCAGCATCGCCGTACATGTATACGATGCAAGGGCTGGCAGGCCACAGCCGTCAGCCGCGAACGGCGGTCGGCCGGCTAGATAGAGGCGGCGAGGCTGATAGCGTCAGGGTTGGCCGGCCCGAAGAACCCAAGCAGGGGCGACAACACGACGGATCAAGACGTCTTCAAGCGCGCGCCGCTGGATTCGCGTAACGCCTGGATCATCGCGTGACGCCGCAACGCAAGGGCTCATCTGCCGACGACTTAGGCCAGCGAAGCCACTTCGTTCCAGAGCGGAAAGAGCTTCGGCTCGTCCTCCTCGATGCCGGCAAAGCGACCGATCGGGTCGAAGAAGTAGTTGTCGGTGAAGTCGTCGTTGACCTGCGAGACCTCGCCGGCGAAGACGGTTCCCTTGCCCGGCTCGCCGTAGAAGCGGTGCCAGATGGTGCGGTTACCGTCACGTTTTGCCGGGCGTCAGCCGGGATCGGCTCTCCGGCTTTGAGCTGGTGCTCAACGCCGTCGACCATCACGCGGACGGGCGTGCCGGCGAGGCCGCCGTCCTTCTGTGAGTTGTGAAACTCGAGCATCAGGTTGCCGCCGCCGCGAACGATGATGTCCTCCATCTTCACCTTGTGAAAGTGGAACGGTGTCTCCTGGTTCTCGCGGACGATCAGGAGCTTCTCGGCATAGGGCTTCTCGCCGATGACCTTCTGCAGCCCGTTGCGCACGCAGAAGACCACCAGGCCGCGCTCTTCGAACCGGCCCGAGCCGAAATCGGTCACGTCCCATCCCATCTGGTGCGACGCGCAATACCCGGCCGCCGCCGGCTGCGCTTCCCAATCCGCCTCGTTCCATCGTGGTGAAGGGCGGCAGGCTAAATCGATGCTCCGCGAAAAGCGCAAGCGCCTCCCGCTCAAGCTGGTTGATCTCGGAACGCTTCATTTGCGGGTTCCCAGGTTCTAGCGTTGCGTCTAGAGCGCGCCGTCGCCGTCGCGCCAACCCCATTCTGCAGCAAGCGCCAGGCAGGCGCGCCAGTCGAGTCCGACGGAGCCCGTGCGTCGTCACGGAGCGCAGGCTGGCGGCGGCGCTCGCATGCGCAGACGAAGACCGCCTCGTCGAGCGACCACCCTTCGTGGATGGCGAAGAGCATGCAGGCGGCAAACGCGTCGCCGGCGCCGTTGACGCCGACGACCGCCTCGCTCGGCACGCGCACCGACGGCTTGTGCAGGAGCTGACCGTCGCGGGTCGCGGCGATGCAGCCGTCGGGGTAGTGGACGATCGCGAGCGTGACGGAGCCGGCCGCGAGGATCGCCTTGGCCGCCTCGGCGCATGCCGCCCTGGTCGGTCGCTCCGTCGCGGGACGTCGCGATCCCGGCGACCGCGCCGGCCTCGTAGTCGTTGACGATGATGCAGTCGAGGTGCGGCAGGCAGGGCCGGGCAAGCTGCGCCAACTCCTCCGCCGGTATCGAGCAGAGCTCGATCTGGTCTTGATCCCCGCCTGCCTGGCCTTCTTGAGCACCGTCACCCAGCCCCTGAAGGGTCGTCCTGATACGGCGCATCAAGCGTCGCCAGACCGGCCGGGAAGGCCGAGTGCAGGATGGTGCGGCGGTCTTAGTCAGGTCGAAGTGTTGCGGGCCGATGGCGTCGTGCGTGCCGTGGAAATGGAAGAACGTCCGCTTGCCGCCTTGCACGCTAGTCACGTCGGTGAAGGCGGTCGTCAGGTCCGGGTGACATGGAACTGTGCTGTGCCAAGTCCGTACTCTTCGCAAATTCGCTGCAGCAGGCGGCCGTCGGCGTCGTCGCCGACGAGCGCGATTGCCTCTACCGGGAACGGCGCGCCAGTTCTTCAGGTCAACGGCGACGTTGGCGCATGCCGCCGCCCGCATTCTCCTGCGAGAGGATGGTGGCGAGCGAGGATGGCCTCTTTCGGGCCAGCGGTCGATCAGCTTGTTGTGGTCGGCGCACCATGCGCCGCCACGGACGATGCCTTGCCGGCTCAGTGTCAGGGCGTGGCCGGCGGCGACCGGCGGCGTGTAGCTTGAGGGCTCGGACGGTCGTCGCGTACACACTTGCCGATGCCTGCGTCAGATGAAGCGCTCAGCCCTTCACCGCGCCGAACGACAGGCCGCGGGCGAGATAGCGCTGCACGAAGAGATACATGATCACCGGCGGAATGATGCCGATCAGCGTGTTCACCGAGGCGACGTTGAAATCGACGCCGCGCGTCGAACGCGAGGCGAGCACCAACGCCGAGAAGGTGGTGGCGCTTTGCGAGGTGAGCGCCGCGGCGAAGAGCGCCTCGTTCCAGGTGAACGCGAAGATCAGGACCGAGGTAACGACCAGGCCGTCGGTCGAAAGCGGCAGCGATATCTTCCAGAAGATCTGCCAGGGCTTGGCGCCCTCCACCTTGGCGGCGTCCTCGATTTCGGTGCTCACGTCGCGAAAGATGTCGCGCATGATGACGACGGCGAAGGCGAGATTGAAGGCCGAGTAGCAGAAGATCAGGCCGGTCCAGGTGTCGATCAGGCGCAGATAGACGAGCATCAGATAGAACGGCACGAGCACCACCGCCGGCGGCAGCACGCGCTGCGACAGAAACCACATGGCGATGTCGTTGGTGCCGATCGGAAACTTGAAGCGGGCGAGGGCATAGGCGGCGGGCACGCCGAGAATGAGCGAGAAGATCGTGGTGCCCAAGCTCACGGCGACGCTGCTGATGAAGGCGTTTTCGGTCTGCGGATCGTCGAGCACGTTGATCCATGAATCGAGCGTCGGCTGGAAATTCACGAAGGGAATGATCGCCGAGGGCTCGAACGTGTCGGCACTCGTCTTGATCGAATTGAGTATCGCCCAGACGAATGGCAGCAGCGTGAAGACGGCCGCGGCGATGAGCAGGAGATAGACGACGACGCGGGCGCGGAGCGACGATCGGAGCCACAGCACGTTGATCATGATGGTCTCCCGCCGCTCAGTCGAGCGCCTTGCGCATCTGCTTGAAGAATATCGTGATGATCACCGCCACCATGATGAGGAAGACGATGCCCATGGCCGACCCCTTGCCGAAATCGAAGAACTGAATGGTGGTGAGATAGTCCATCGCGCTGAAGACCTCGGTGCTCGTCCCCGGACCTCCTGTGGTCAGCGCGAAGGGGATGGCGAAAACCTTCAGGCACTCGATGGTGCGCAAGAGGATCGCAATCGTCATCACCGGCCAGGCGAGCGGAACGCCGAGCCGCCACATCACCGGCCAATGGCTCTTCGCGTCCAGAATCGCCGCGTCATAGAGATCGGAGGAGATCGCGCTCAGCGCGGCAAGCGCGATCAGGAAGACGAACGAGGTCCAGCGCCAGATGTCGAGGATTATCGCGGCGGTGATGCCGCCCCACGGCGTCGAGAGCCAGGGGATATGGATGCCGACGAGACCGAGCAGGGAATCGATCATGCCGCCCTGCGAGGAGAACATCGTCACGCCGAGATAGCCGATCGCCACTTCGAGCGTGAACAGCGGCAGGCCGATCACAGTGCGGAAGCCGCGCGACCAGGGCGCGCCGAGATTGACCAGCCAGGCGGCGAGGAAGCCGAGGATGACCTCGATCGGAACCGTGACGACGACATAGATCGCGGTGACGATGATGCTGTGCCAGAAACGATTGGAGGTCAGAACGTCGACATAGTTTGCGAAGCCGACATAGCCGGTGATGCCCTGGCCAAGGACATAGTTCGCGAAGCTGTAGCGGATGACCGAGACGAGCGGCAGGAAGGTGAAGGCGATCACCCAGAGGACCGCCGGCAACAGCAGGACATATTTGAAGATGGAGCCGTATTCCCGGCGTCGGACCGCGGCCGCAGCCATCCTGCCCCCCTGGCGTGAGACGCGGGTCTGCGCCGCCTCGCGGCGCAGACCCTTGGCGAGTGTCTACTCGAACGAGGCTGCGTAAAGCGCCTTCTGCTTGTCGCGGCCGTAGCGGTCGGTGATCTTCTCCCAGGCCGCCGCGGTGGCGTCGAGCGCCGCCTTCGGCTCCATCTGGCCGCCGAGAACAGCCGAGACGTTGACGTCGAGCTCGTGCCAGTATTCGGCCGCGCCGGGGATGCGCAGATACTGCTGCTGCAAAGGTGCACTGAGGACCGAATAGTAGCCCGTCAGGTACTCCTTCACGTCATCCTCGTTCCAGCCCTGGGCCTTGAACTCGTCCAAGGTGGCGCTGCCCACCGGCGGCAGATACTCGAACTTCATGCCGGGCTGCACGCCGGTCCAGCCGTTGGCGGCGTTGAAGAAGGCGTTCTTCTGGTTGGCCATGAAGGCGAGGAAGTCGTAGGTCGCCTCCTGGTTCTTCGACAGGCTCGAGATCACGCAGTGCCAGGAGCCGCCGTTGGTGTTGCCGACCTGGTTCAGGTCGTACTTCTTCCACTCGCCGGTGATCGGGTTGAAGGCCTCGGTCGTTCCGGGAATGCCGGCGGCGCCGATCTTGCCCTGCACCTTCGAGGTCTTCGGGTCCTGCGCCAGCGTCGGCAGGTCGCCCCAGGTGGGCTCCATCGCCGAATCGCCCGCCAGGAACAGGTTCCAGCCCTGCCCGAGCGTCCAGCTGATCTCCTCCGCCGGACCGTTCTTGGCGAGCTTGACGTAGTCCTCAAGCGCCCTGAGATGGCCCTCGGAATTGATCAGCGGCTTCATGTCCGGATCGAAGAAGTAGTACTTGTTGTCGGGCGAGATTACGTAAGGCGCCGACAGCGACAGGAAGTGGAAGAAGCCCTGTTCGTTGACCTTGGCGTGCAGCGCCAGGCCCCAGCCCTGGTTGCCGTCGCCGTTCCAGTCCCAGCCAGTGAAGAAGTCGGCACAATCGTGCAGCTCCTTCGTCGTCATCGGCGGCGCCGGAAGGTCGTAGCCGAACTTGTCCTTGAACTTCGCCTGGTTGTCGGGGTTGGTGAAGACGTCCTTGCGGTAGTAGAGCGCCTGTGCGTCGCCGTCGAAGAGCACGCCGTAGACCTTGCCGCCCCACTCGTAGAGCTTCCGCATGGCCGGCAGCCACGCGTCCGGATCCCAATTGGGATGCTTCGGATCAGCAAGAAAATCTTCGATCGGGACGATGTATGGCTTCTCCGGCACGAAGAAGTCGCCGTAGAACCAGGCGCCGGTCATGTAGGCGTCGTAGCGCCCAAGTCCGCTCGCCAGGTCCGAGAAGATCTGCTGGTGCAGCGTCTCGATCGGCACCTCGGCCACGTTGACCTTGCCGCCGGTTTCCTCTTCCCAGTGCGGGACGTGGTATTTCAGGCCGTCGCCGACCGTCGCCTTCAGCACCATCACGTTGATGGTCGTGCCCTTGTAGGGCTTGGTCTTCAGGAACTCCACGCGCTCCTTCGTAATCGGCGCTTCATAGGGGGCGCTCGGATCGGAATCCATCATCTCGCCGGCCGCCCAAGCAGGCCGCGACATCTTGGTCAGCACCGCGGCCGAAAGGCCGAGCTGCATGCCCTTGATGATGAAATCGCGCCGGCCGATCTTGCCCTTCATGAAGCCTAAGGCCAGCTGGGCAAATTTGTCGGCGTCATCTCGTTTAGTCATTCGTCACTCCTCCCGTTATGGTTGTCCGAGTCTTGAATCGCGAATCTCGAGCAAAGCGCTTCTGGCTACGCTTTTGGTCTTTCTTTTAGAAATGAGCCTTGCCGCTCCAATGGTCAATAGCCTCCGTCGCACGGCGCCGCCGCAGCTTTCATCGCGGCAAACCGTGTGGACAGCGCGCGCTCGAAATGCATCTATTATCGGCGTCCTTGTGACCAACGATACCGCACTGAAGGTGGCGTCAAGCCATTGACCGGTACGAGGGGGAGTGATGGCGACAGTCGAGTTGCGTCATGTCTGGAAGCGTTTCGGGGCGGTGGTCGCGGTCGAGGACTTCTCTCTTAACACCAGCGACGGCGAGTTCGTCGTGATGGTCGGCCCGTCGGGCTGCGGCAAGACATCGTCGCTGCGGATGATCGCAGGCCTTGAGACCGTAAGCGAAGGAGAGGTGCTGTTCGACGGCGAGGACGTGACCGACCAGCTGCCGCATGATCGCGACGTGGCGATGGTCTTCCAGAACTACGCGCTCTTCCCGCATCTCAATGTCTATTCCAACATCGCTTTCGGAATGCGGCTTCGCAAGGTTCCGAAGAGCGAGATCGATGCCCGTGTGCGCCGCGCAGCTCAGACGCTCGGCATAGAGGACGTGCTCGACCGCCGGCCGCGCGAGCTTTCCGGCGGGCAGCGGCAACGCGTGGCGCTCGGTCGCGTCATCGTGCGCGAGCCGCGGGTGTTCCTGATGGACGAGCCGCTCTCCAATCTCGACGCGGCGCTTCGCATGGACATGCGCGCGGAGCTGATCAAGCTGCAGGAGCGGCTCGGCGTGACCACCTTTTACGTGACCCACGACCAGGTGGAGGCGCTGAGCATGGGCGACCGTGTCGTCGTGATGCTGCGCGGCCGGGTGCAGCAGGTGGGGACGCCGACCGAACTCTACGAGCAGCCCTCCAACGCCTATGTGGCGAGCTTCATCGGCAGCCCGCCGATGAACTTCCTCGACGGGGAGATGAGCGGCGACACGCTGAGCCTGCAGGCGGAAAAGGTCACGCTGGCGCTGCCGCCGGCGGCCCGCGCCGCGGCGGCCAAGTCCAGCGGACCGCAAATTCGCCTCGGCGTGCGGCCGGAGCACATATCGCTTTCCGACAAGCCGATCGGAGACGGCGTCTACAGCCTGCAGGGCCGGATCGATACGGTAGAGCCGCTCGGCCACACGACGCTCGTCCGCATCACGCTCCCCTCGGAGCAGCACATGAATGTCCTCGTTGCGGAGAAGGTCCACAAGAAGTCCGGCGATTCCGTCAGCGCAGGCTTCCGGCCGGAGCACATCTATCTTTTCGATCGGCGCGACGATCACACCCTGCACGGCATTGCCGGCTGACGCGCATCCTACGCGCGAAAGTCGCAAGCATGAACGGATCGCGCGATCCCGTCCTGATCGGCGTTGACGTCGGAACGTCGTCGGTCCGGGCGATCGCATTCGATCCGGCCGGACAAAGGGTCGCTTCGGCGGCCCGCCAAACGCCGATGCGGGTCACCGAAACGGGTGGAGAATACGATCCGGACGCGATCTTCGATGTCGCGCTCGAGGCGTTGAGCGAAGTCGGAAAAGCACTTGGCCAACGTGCGGTCGCGGGAATCGCGGCGACCAGCGTCGGCGAGAGCTGCGTGCTGATCGATGCCGGCGGACAACCGCTCGCGCCGTCCATCGTCTGGCACGACCGGCGTACCGAGCCGCAGGCCCAGGCGATCGAACAGGCGATCGGACGCGATCGGATATTCGAGATCGCCGGGCACGCGGTCGATCCGATCTTCGCCCTGGCGAAGCTCCTTTGGATGCGTGAACATTGGTCCGAAGCATTCGGTCGGGCGCGCCGCGTCCTGATGATGGCGGACTGGATCGCGTTTCGCCTGTCGGGCGAGACGGGAACCGACGCGACGCTCGCCTCGCGCTCGCTCTATTTCGACATTCGGAAGCAATGCTGGTCGGACGAGCTTCTGTCGCTCGCCGGTATCTCCGCCGACTTCCCCCCGCCCGTTCTGCCGTCGGGCACGCCGCTCGGCCCGATGCGGAAGGACATCTTGGCGAAGGTCGGGCTTGCTGGCTCGCCGATCGTGGCGGTCGGCGGTCACGACCATATCGTCGGCGCGCTCGCCACCGGCTTGAACGAGCCTGGAGCGATCATCAACAGCATCGGCAGCGCGGAGGCGCTTCTTGTGGCGAGCGACCATCCGCTCGGCGATCCCGACCTGCTGCGTCGCGGCTATGTGCAAGGCGCGATCGAGGCCGACCGCAGGTTCTTCTATCTCGCCGCATCGCTTTTGACCGCGGGCGCGGCGATCGAATGGTTTCGAAGGATCGCAGGAGGTGCGCCGCAGGAGACTTTGATCGCGGAGGCCTCGGCGGTTCCGGCCGGAAGCGGCGGCGTGGTTTTCGTTCCGCATCTCTCCGGCGGCGCGCCCCCGCATCCTGACGTGCACGCGCATGGCGCGTTCCTCGGGCTGACCCAGGTCGCGACGCCGCCGGCGCTCTATCGTGCGGTGCTGGAAGGCGTCGCGCTGCAGTCGCGCCTCATGCTGGACGGTCTTCTGAGCCTTGCCGGCGCACGCGAGGCCGGCCCGATCCGCGTGATCGGCGGGACCTCGCGCAATCACCTCTTTCTCAAGATCAAGGCCAGCGCCTTCGACCGGCCGCTGCTCGTCGTCGAAGAGGCGGAGGCGACGGCCCTCGGCGCCGCGCTCTTCGCGGGCGTCGGCGCCGGTGTCTATCCGTCGTTCGATGCCGCACGCCGCGGAATCGAGCGGCGCGAGCATCCGGTCGAGCCGGAGCCCGAGTGGGCCGAGCGCTACGCGCGGTTGCGCACCAAGATATTCGAGGGGGTCTCGGAGGGGCTTCGCCCGATCAACAAAGCGATTGCCGCACTCGCCGCGAACTGACACCGCGCCGGCTATTCTTTCAGCGCTGCCTCGGTGATCACGCGGTCCTTGGCAAGCGGCAGGGCCGGCTTCTTGCCGCTCTTCTTCAGCTCCGCGTGATAGAACTTCACCGCTTCCTCCGGCGTCATCTCCTTCTCGACGACAGCGCGCATCATGCGGACCAGCAGGAGCGGATCCTCCGCGGTATTGATCTTGCGGCCGAACAGGGCCACGCGGGCGCCATGCTTCTCCGCCTGGGCGATCAGCTCGAACGTGTCGCGCGTCGTGCCCTTGGCGCCGCCGAGGATGCCCACGATCAGACGCTCCGGGTCGAAGCTGGAGAGCTCTTCCATCGCCCGCGGGCCGTTATATTGCAGCTTCAGGAAGTGCGGATAGTCGTTATGCATCACGCCGGCGAGCGTCCGCAGGATGTTGTCGTTGATGAAGCTTCCGATGTCGGCGCCATCCGCGAGACGGATGTCGAACGCCGGATTGAACACCTCAAGGAAGTGCCGCATCTTGTGCCTCGCCGCCTCGGCGCGGAAGGCCGAATAGGCCTCGGCATTCTCCGCATCGATGTCGCGCCGGTTCGAGAAGGTGATCGAATAAAGGCCGATATCGACGTGCTTCCGCGCCTGGTCGACGCGCGCGGTCCGATGGTGGCGTGAAGGCTCTTCCCGGTATCGTCCGCCGCGTGCCGACCAGATGTCGGTCGTGTCGTTCAGTCGGATCGCGGGCGTGACGGGGCTCTTCTTGAAGAGGCCCTCTTCGGAGAGCCGCTCGCCGGTCGAGGCCGACATCAGCATGACGTCGACGAGCCCGCTTTGAGTCATTTGGCGGATCGCTTCGAGATGCGCGGCGCGCGGCTTGAAACGCTTCGGGTGGTCAGTGTCGGGACCGGGCGCGGTTATGCCGAAGGCGATGTCGCCGTCCTTGGCGTCGGCGATGATGAAATCGGTGGGCTTGTAGGCGCCGGAGCGGATCGCGGCGAGTTTCCTGTCGAGCGTCTTCTTTGTCATTGCATGCCGGTCTTTGAGGGTCAGAAGCCTAGTCATAATTGCCCGCGAGCGACTAGGATAGTGCCGCTGCGGCGTGGCGCGTGCCTGGAGCCGCAAGAGGACGGAGGACGCGGAATCCCCCCAAGCCGCTCCGTCAAAAGGAAGAAGTGGAGGCCTCGCCCGGAATCGAACCGGGGTGCACGGATTTGCAGTCCGCTGCGTAGCCACTCCGCCACGAGGCCCTCGCCGCTCCCGTATCAGAGGGCGAAATCAACGACAAGGAGGCGGACGCCGCGCGGCGCCGATGCGCCGGCGAGCCGGATCGGCTATGGCGGGCGCTTCGAAATCTGGTCCGCGATGGGGTGGAGTGCGATGCCGCGCAGGGGAACGCGTCGTGAGAAAAGCGTCGGCCCGACAGCTTGGCGGACGGCCGGGCCATGACGGCGGTGGCGGCGCGGCTCTTCGTGCTGGCGCTGGCGCTGGCGCTCGACCGGCTGGTCGGCGATCCGGTCTGGCTCTGGCGCCGCGCCAGGCATCCGATCGCGCTGATCGGCAACACGATCGGATATTTCGACCGGCGACTGAACGATTCGGGCGAGACCTCCGAGGTGCGACAGCGGCGGGGCACCGTCTTTGTCCTGAGCCTTGTAATTGTCGCCGCGGCGATCGGATGGGCCGCCGACTTTGGGCTCGCGCACGGCATCGTCGGATCGCTGATCGAGGCGGTGATCGTCGGCGTGTTCCTGGCGCAGAAGAGCCTGGTCGACCACGTCAGCGCCGTCCTCTGCGCGCTAGTCGCCGGCGGCGTCGACAATGGACGCCGGGCGGTCTCCGAGATTGTCGGACGCGACGTCACTTCGCTCGACGAAGCCGGGGTCGCCCGCGCGGCGATTAAATCGGCGGCGGAGAATTTTTCCGACGGCGTCGTCGCCCCGGCCTTCTGGTATCTCGTCCTCGGCCTCCCCGGTCTCCTGATCTACAAGGCGGTGAACACCGCCGACTCAATGATCGGCCACCGCTCGGAGCAGTATCGGGCTTTTGGCTGGGCGGCGGCGCGGCTCGACGATCTTCTGAACTTCATTCCGGCGCGGCTCTCCGCGCTTCTCATTGCCGGCGCCGCAATGATCGCAGGGCTCGACGGACGTGCCGCATGGCGCTCCGCGTTGAGCGACGCGCGCTTGCACAAATCGCCGAATGCCGGCTGGCCGGAAGCGGCGGTCGCCGGCGCGCTCGGTCTGGCGCTCGGTGGACCGCGCAGCTACGGCGCGGAGAGCGTCGACGGCGCCTGGCTCAATGCGGAGGGACGCGAGGCAGCGAGGCCTGCGGACATCCGCGCCTCCGTCTGGCTGATCGACGCGGCCTGGGCGCTGCTTGTCGTCACCGTCGCCGCGCTCGCCTTCATTGGGCTCGCGAGCGCGCGATAGCGAGGATCAGGTCGAGGTCGAGGTGCGCCGCAAGGTGCTCCGCGAGGCCGTCGAGCACCGCCTCGACGCCCGCCTCGTAGCGCGTCTCGGATCGACCTCCGAGCGTCTTCAAGAAGGCGCTCCGGAACGGATCTGAGGCGAAGAGCCCATGCACGTAGGTCCCCGACACGAGCCCGTCGGAGGAGACGGCGCCGTCCAGCCGTCCGCCGATATCGAGCAGAGCGCGCGAGCAATCGGCGCCTTCCGTGCGTCCAAGGTGGATCTCGTAGCCCGAAACAGATGCGCCGCTTTGGCGATGGAGCGCGTCAACGGGGATTGTCGCCTTGTCGCCGCCAAGCACCGTGTCGACCTGGAGGAGCCCAAGTCCCGGCATGGTCTCGCGCGGCCCCTCGATGCCGTCGGGATCGGCGATCGTTTGCCCGAGCATCTGGTAGCCGCCGCAAAGACCGAGAACCGCGCCGCCGCGTCGCCGATGCGCCAGGATGTCGATGTCCCAGCCGGCGTGACGGACGGCTGCAAGGTCGGCAACCGTCGCCTTGGAACCGGGGATCAGGATCAGGTCGCAATCGCCTGGAATCGCGTCGCCTTCCTCGACGATCTCGACCGCGACGTCAGGCTCGGCGCTGAGCGGATCGAGGTCGTCGAAATTGGCGATGCGCGGAAGGCGGGGCACCGCGACCTTGACCCGCGCCCCGGCGCCCGCCGGCGCGTGCGCGACAAGCCCGAGCACGTCCTCCGCCGGCAGCCGCGCGGCGTCAGCGAAGTGCGGCACGATGCCGAGCGGGACCCAGCCGGTGCGCGCGGCGATCTCGGCCATGCCCTCATCGAAGAGCGAAGGATCGCCACGGAACCGGTTGATCAGGAAAGCCTTTATGCGCGTCCGCTCGTCCGGCTCGAGTACCGCATGCGTCCCGACCAGCGCCGCGATCACACCGCCCCGGTCGATGTCGCCGACGAGGATCACCGGCACGCCCGCCGCCTCGGCAAAGCCCATGTTGGCGATGTCGCCTGAGCGGAGATTGGTCTCCGCAGGCGAGCCGGCGCCCTCCGCGATCACCAGGTCAGAGCCTCGCGCGACGATCTCAAAACTTTCCAGAACCTTCGGCAGAAGCTCGGGTTTCCGCTTCGCATAGTCGCGCGCCTTGAGCGTCGCCCAGCGTTTCCCCTGCACGATCACCTGCGCGCCGGTTTCCGATTCGGGCTTAAGCAGCACAGGGTTCATGTGGACGGAGGGCAGCACGCGTGCGGCCTTGGCTTGCAGCATCTGGGCGCGGCCGATCTCGCCCCCTTCTCCGTCACTGGCTCTGGCGACGCCGGCATTGTTCGACATGTTCTGCGGCTTGAACGGCGCCACCTTGAGACCGCGGTTGGAGAAGGCGCGGCAAAGCCCCGCGGTAACTAGGGATTTTCCGACATTCGAGCCGGTACCCTGGATCATGATTGCGGAGGTGCGGGGCATTCGATCCTGCCGGTCAGCAGACCGGCGAGATGCCTGCCCGCGCGGTGATTGCGGTGAACGCGTTTTCGAGGCGCTTTCCAGTTCCGCAGTCAGGGTTCATAGTCGCGCCGCTCAAATGCCGCTATGCAATTGGACCAACAGAAACGGAGGTCAAGAGAATGCGCCTGAACCATTTTGTTGTCGCTGCGGCAATGACCCTCGCCTTCTCCTCGGCTAGTCTTGCTGCGCAGCCCGCCGCCCCGAAGCTCGATCAAGACTTGCTCGGGACTCAGATGCCAATTCTGGTGGCAAGAGACTGCCACCGCGACTCCGAGCGTCACTATCTGTCGGACTATGACGCGCGCATCTGGCATCATCATGTGGGACGGCACTGCCGAATTGTGCTCGATGAGGATCCACCCCGCCATCATCATCATCACTATGACAACTATCCACATGACGAAGGCTGCGTGATCATGGGGACGGCGCCGTTCACCTTTAGGTTCTGCCCGGACTAGGCAGCGTCCTGCTCGAGCCGTTGACACGCGCGGCCCGCCCTCGGGCGATTTTACGCGAGAGGGCGGGCCTTGGATTGGCGGCGGCCGCGGCCGGCCGGGCGAACCTTCAGAACTCGATCCCCTTCTGTGCCTTCACGCCGGAGCGGAAGGGGTGCTTTACCTGCTCCATCTCGGTGACGAGGTCGGCCGCCTCGATCAGCGCGTCCTTGGCGTTGCGACCGGTGACGACGACGTGCTTCATCGCCGGCCGCCCCTCCAGCGCGGCGACGATCGCGTCGGCGTCGAGATAGTCGTAGCGCAGCACGATGTTGAGCTCGTCGAGCACCACCATCTGGTGCTCGTCGTCCATGATGAAGGCCTTGGCTTTCTCCCATGCGGCGGTCGCCGCGGCGATGTCGCGGGCGCGGTCCTGCGTCTCCCAGGTGAAGCCTTCACCCATCGTCGCGATCGTCACCCGGTCGCCGAACTTCTCCAGCGCCGCGCGCTCGCCCGTCTGCCATTTCCCTTTGACAAATTGGACAATGGCCACCTTCATGCCGTTGCCGAGCGCGCGGAAGACGAGGCCGAAGGCGGCCGTCGACTTGCCCTTGCCCTTGCCGGTGTGGACAATCAGAAGCCCCTTTTCGATCGTCTTGGTCGCGATGATCTTGTCGCGCGCTTCCTTCTTGCGGCGCATCTTCTCCGCATGCTTGGCGTTGATCTCGGCTTCGTTCATACCTTCCGTCTTCATGCGGCGATCCTCCCGGCGAGCGTCTTCAGCTCGTCATAGGCGCTGTTGCGGCGCGGCGCCCAGAGGCCGCGGTCGATTGCTTCGCAGAAACGCGCCGCAATCTCCTTAAGCGCCGGCGGATTGTTCTCGGCGATGAAGCCGCGCACCGCGGCGTCTTCGATATAGGCGCTATGGAGCTGCTCGAAGTGGTGATGTTTGACGGCGTTGGTGGTCGCCGCGAAGGCGAAGAGGTAGTCGACGGTCGCGGCGATCTCGAACGCGCCCTTGTAGCCATGGCGCATCACGCCGGCGATCCATTTCGGATTGGCGGCGCGGCCGCGCACGACGCGCGCAATCTCTTCGTCAAGGGCGCGGATGACTGGGCGCTCGGGGCGCGAATGATCATTGTGAAAGACGCGCGGTGCCTCGCCCCTCAGCGTCTCGACCGCCGACGAGAGCCCGCCTTCGAACTGATAATAGTCGTCGGAGTCGAGCAGGTCATGCTCGCGGTTGTCCTGGTTCTGCACCACCGCGTCGGTCGCCTTGAGCCGCGCCTCCAGCATGCCGCGTTCCGACGAGCCTTCGGCGCCGCCGCCGTAGGCGTAGGCCGACCATTCCAGAAACGCCGCGGCGAGGTCCTTCCGCTCGGTCCAGATGCCCTCGTCTATCAGCGCCTGCAGCCCTGCGCCGTATGCGCCGGGCTTGGAGCCGAAGACGCGGAAGGCGGCCGTGCGTGCTGCCTCCTCGGCCGGGAGCCCGGCTTCGGCGAGCCGCGCCGTATCGGTGCGGATGCGCGCGGCGATCGGGTTGGCGTCCTCCGGCTCGTCACGCTCGGCGACCGCCTGCACCGCCTCGTGGAAGAGCGCGATCTGGCTTGGAAAAGCGTCGCGAAAGAAGCCGGAGATTCTGAGCGTCACGTCGACGCGCGGGCGCTTCAGCCCCGCGAGCGGGATCGCCTCGATGCCGGTGACGCGTCCTGATGCCGTCTCCCAGACCGGGCGCGCGCCGATCAGCGCCAGCGCCTGGGCGATGTCGTCGCCACCGGTGCGCATGTTCGACGTGCCCCACACCGTGAGCGCGATGGCGCGGGGCCACTCGCCTTCGTCCTGGAAATAGCGCTCGGCGAGAAGATCGGCGGAGCGTTGGCCAAGCTCCCACGCCGCCGGCGTCGGAACCGCACGCACGTCGACGGAATAGAAGTTGCGGCCGGTCGGCAGGCAGTCGGCACGGCCGCGCGTCGGCGCGCCGGAGGGGCCCGGCGGCACAAATTTTCCGGAGAGCGCTTCGAGGACGGCAGCGATTTCATTCGCGCCGGAGGAGTCGAGCGCGGGGGCGATAGCGTGGGCGAGCAACTCTAACACTGCCGCGGAGCGAGGGCCGGGAGCCACCGGTGCCCTCGCCCCTTGCGGGGGAGGGAGAGCGAGGGGGGAAACGTGAAGGCCACTGCCGTTCTTCTTCAAGGCCGGTATCTGCGATGCAAGTTCGAGCGCTAGCGCCTCCAATCTTTCGACCGTATCCCCGACAGTTCGCCAAGGGGCGTCGCGGCAGCTTCCTTCCCCTCTCCCTCTCCCGCAAGCGGAGAGGGAGTCGGGTCGCGGGCCTTTCCAAGTCTCGGCAAAATCGCAGTCGAGCGGGTCGAAGCCGAGCTCCAGATCGTCAGAGAGCGCGCGGAGCAGCGATGCGTCCCCTGCCCGTCCGCCGCCGCGGGGAACGCGCGCCAGCGCCACCAGCGTCTCGGTGCGCTGCCTACCCGTCGGGCCTTCGCCAAGTACATGCAGGCCGTCGCGGATCTGCAGCTCCTTCAGGTCGCAGATGTGCGCGTCAAGGCTGGCGAGCGCCCCCTGCCGGTTGCCCTTGAGATCGAGGCCGAGATCGAGATCGAAGCCATGCGCCTGTGCGCGGTCGGCGACCTGCTCGGCGACAAGCTTGGCGCGGCGCGGGTCGCTCGCTTCCGCGGCTGCGTATTCGTCGATCAGCGCCTCGATCTCCGCCGCCGCGCCGTAGCTCTCGGCACGCGCCATCGGCGGCATCAGATGATCGACCACCACGGCCGCGCTACGCCGCTTCGCCTGCGCGCCTTCGCCCGGATCGTTGACGATGAAGGGATAGATGACCGGCAGCGGCCCGAGCGCCGCCTCGGGATAGCAGTTCTCCGACAGCGCCAGAGCCTTTCCCGGCAGCCATTCGAGATTGCCGTGCTTGCCCATATGGACCAGCGCATCGGCGCCGAAAGTCTCGCGCAGCCAAAAATAGAAGGCGAAGTAGCCGTGCGGCGGAACAAGGTCCGGATCGTGATAGGTCGCCTTCGGATCTATTTGATAGCCACGCGCCGGCTGGATGCCGATCGCGACATTGCCGAAGCGGTGCGCCGGCAGGATGAAGCGGTCGTCCGCGACGAAGGGATCGGATGACGGCTCGCCCCAGCGGGACGTGACGGCCTCGCGCACGATCTGAGGCAAGAGAGCGAAGTGCTTCTCATACGCTTGAAGAGAAAGCGCGACGCTGGTGCGCGTCTCCTTTCTTCCATAGGGAGAAGGTGTCGCCGAAGGTGACGGATGAGGGGTTGCGGCGTTGGCGGCAATCTGCAAGCGCCGCAACCCCTCACCCGGCTGCTCCGCAGCCACCCTCTCCCTATGGGAGAGGGTTTGCGCGTCGCCGCGCGCGTTCGTCGGCCCATCGAGCAGCATCTCCATCAGCGCCGCGCCGCTCTCGGGCGCTTCACCGATGTCGTAGCCGGCGCCGCGTAAGGCCTTCAGAACATTCGCGGTCGAGGCCGGCGCGTCGAGGCCGACGCCGTTGGCGATGCGGCCGTCCTTGTTCGGATAGTTGGAGAGCACCATTGCCACGCGCTTTTCCGCGTTGCGGGTGGCACGGAGCTTCGCCCAGCGCGCCGCGAGATCGGCGACGAAGGCGATGCGGTCGGGATTTGGGCGGTAGCGTACCGGGCGGCATTCGGTGAGAGGGTCAAGCGCGCCGGCCTCCTTGAACGAGACGGCACGTGAGATGATCCGCCCATCCACCTCCGGCAAAACGACATTCATGGTGAGGTCGCTCGGCGCGAGACCGCGTGCCGAACCTGCCCAGGCCTCCTCGGAGACGCCGGCGAGGACGACCTGCAGCACCGGCCGCTCCTCGCCGTCGAGCACGGTGCCGGAGAACGCCGCCCCCGGCTTCGACAGGGCAAACGCCGTGGCATTCAGAACCACGGCCGGCCGGTGCCTGGCGAAGAGGTCAGCGAGGAACGCCGAATCCTCGCTGGCCTTCAGGCTCGAAACATAGACAGGCAGGGCATTTAGCCCACGCTCATGAAGCGCTGCGCAAAGCGCGTCGACCGGCTCGCTCTGCCCCGCCTGCATCAGCGCGCGGTAGAACACGATCGCGGCGGTCGGGGCATGCCCCGTGGTCCGCGGCGAATAGATCCCCGCGGTCGGGAGCGGCCTCGCCTCCCGCGGCTCCTCGCCCTCGCCGATCAGGTGAGCCGCGTAGCGCAAAACATTGGCAAGGTTTTCTGATCCGCCCTCGACGAGATAGGAATAGAGCCTGCGCGCCTCGGTCTCCGGCAGGGTGCCATGGGCGGCCAATGACGGGTCCCACGTCGCATCGCCGGGGATGACGGCGAGCAGCGTTCCGTTGGCGCGGGCGATCCTGGCCGCCTCGTCCAGCCCGTAGCGCCAGTAGGAGGCCCCGCCGAGGAGGCGCACCACCACCAGCCTCGCATGGGCGAGCACGCGCTCGCCGTAGAGATCGACCGAATAGGGATGGGCGAGCGCCATCCAGTTCGCGAGCCGCACCGACGGGAACGGCTCGCCAAGCGCGCGGCGCGCGGCGGCAAGGCCGGAGATCTCCGTGTCGGCGGTGGAGAGGATGACGATGTCGCCCGGCGACTGCTCAAGGTCGACCGGCTCGGCGTCGCCGGTGAGCGTTTTCGGCTGGCCTCTCAGCAGATGCATGGGGAAGCCTCGGCGGGCGAGCGCGCTTCCTTCTCCCACGGGGAGAAGGTGGCTGCGAAGCAGCCCGATGATGGGATGCGACGGTCGGCGCTCGAGCTCAGGGCGTCGCATCCCCTCACCCGGTCACTTCGTGACCACCCTCTCCCTATGGGAGAGGGGTGCCGCCGCGCGCTACGCGCCATCCTTCAACACGCGCTCCACCGCATCTCGGTCGAGCCCCTTAAGCCCGATCACGACCAGCCCCGGCTCCCGTGCGTCATCGGCCACGAACCATGTCTCGATGCGCGGCCCGACCGCCTGCACGGCGAGCGGCGCGGAACGGCCTGCGACGCGGACCAGCCCCTTGATGCGAAGCACGCCGGAAAGCGCCATCGCCGCCTTCACGCGCGTCTCGAACGCCGCGCGATCCGCGGCGCTGACACGAAGTGCAAAGCTGTCGAAATCGTCGTGGTCGTGCTCCTCGCCGAGAAGCTCGTGATGGCTCTTGCGGCTATCGCCGTCGTCCTCGGCGGCGGCGCTTCGGCCGAGGAGCACGTCGGCGGGGATGACGCCGTTGGTGACCCGGACGGTGTGCGCCTCCGGCCGCCTGTCGTCGGCAATCGCCCGATCGACGCGCGCAAGGCCGGCGGCATCCACCAGGTCGGATTTGGAGATGACGATCAGATCGGCACAGCGGAGCTGGTCCTCGAACAGCTCCTCGACCGGATCGTCGTGCTCGAGCGAGAAATCCTTGGCGCGCTGCTCGGCAAGCTTCGCCTCGTCGGAGGCGACGCGTCCCTCGGCGACCGCCGCGGCATCGATCACCGTCACCACGCCGTCGACGGTGACGCGGCTCTTCACACTCGGCCAGGTGAAGGCCTTCACCAGCGGCTGCGGCAGCGCCAGGCCCGACGTCTCGATGATGATGTGGTCGGGCGGCGTCGCGCGGGCGAGGATCATCTCCATGGCGGGGAGGAAATCGTCGGCCACCGTGCAGCAGATGCAGCCATTCGCCAGCTCGATGACCTCGTCCGCTGCGCAGGCCTCGCTGCCGCAGTCGGAGAGAAGCTGGCCGTCGAAGCCGACATCGCCGAACTCGTTGACGATCAGCGCGATCTTCCGCCCTCCGGGATTCTGGAGGAGATGCCGGATCAGCGTCGTCTTTCCGGCGCCGAGGAAGCCGGTGACGATGGTCGCCGGGATCCGCCCCAATGAACCAATGCGGTCGGCGCTCATCGATCAGACCCTTTCAGAACGAGCGGCAGGCCGGCGGCCATGAAGATCACGTCGCTCGCCGCCGCCGCCATGTCCTGGTTGAGCCGCCCCTGCGCGTCACGGAAGCGGCGGCCGAGCGGCGTGTCGGGCACGATGCCGAGCCCGACCTCGTTGGAGACGAAGACGCGGAGGCCGGGCGCGGCGTGCGCGGCATCCACAAGCGTCGCCGAGCGCTCGTCGATTTCGGCCTCGGCGAGCATCAGGTTTGAGAGCCAGAGCGTCAGGCAATCGACCAGCACCGCCCGCCCCGTCCCGGCCTGCGCGCGGAGCGCGTCCTCCACGCGGTCGGGCGCCTCGATCGTTCGCCAGCTCGGGTCGCGGCGGGCGCGATGCGCTTCGATCCGCGCCGCCATCTCCGGATCGCGCGCCTCGCCGGTGGCGATATAGACAGGCTCAAGCTCGCTCTCCGCCACCAGCCTTTCGGCATAGACGCTCTTGCCCGAGCGTGCGCCGCCGAGGACGAGCACCAGGCCCTCCCTCATGCGGCGCGCGAGAAGCGCTGGTAGAAGGCGCCCGACGCGAAGCCGAGCACCGCCCAGAAGATGGCGGTGACGGCAAGCGAGGTGGCGGCGAAATAGCCGGCAAGCTCGGCCGGCGCGGTCGACACATACTCCGACGGACGCGGCGCGCCGACGATATGCGGGAGCGCGATCAGCACCACGCCTCCGATTTGCAGCCAGACGCTCTTGGTGAGCAGTAGCCCGGCGATGCCGATCGCCGTCGAAGCGACGGCGAAGAACCACCAGGCCTGGCGCGCGCCAAGCGCCGCCGCTCCGCTTCCCGGTATTTCCGGCGGCAGCCCGAGCGCCGGCGCAAGCGCCACAGCGATGAAGCCGGCAATGCCGAAGGCAAGGCCGCTCCTGGCATTGATGGCGACGCCCGCGAGATTCATCGCGGCAAGCAGCGCCAGCCCGAAGCCGGCGCCGAGGACGACGGTCGCAAGCGAGGTAAAGACGGTGCGCTCAATGCCGTTCGCCGGCGACCAGCCGCTCTCCTCCGGCGCGGCCGAAGCCGACGCTTGCGCGTCGGGTGCCGGTGCCGTGGCGTCATGCTCGTGCCCGGGTGCTGCGGCGCCATGATCGTGCGCCGCGCTCTCGTATTTCTCCGCCTCGATGATGATGGGTGTCGTCGTGACCTCTTGCACGACGGCCGTGAACAGCCCGGCGGCCACGCCCGCGGCCGCGGCGCTCAAGATCAGCGATTTGAGCATGGCCGCCTCAGTGGCAGGGAAGGCCGAAGGCGTGCCTGGTGTCGTGGGTGGCGTTGTGGATCGCCATCGGGCTTGCGAAGCCGGCAGTGTAGACGACGCCGAGCCCGATCAGGAGCGCAACGATCGCGGCCCATTTGGAGATGGCGCCGGTTGCGACGATGGTTGTCGAAGCGGTGGTGGCATTCATGGAGACCTCCTTGCCGTCCCTCCGACGGCGCTACGAGCGTTCGTGCCCGGGCTGGTCTCCTGGCTCGCGGGTCGGTGCCTTACTCCGCGCCTTCCCGATTGCCGGTGGCTTGATGCGGAGGGGCTCGCCGCTCACAGTTGCGGGGGCAGCTACGGCATTGGAAGCCCGGTTTGGGTCCTTCCGCACCGCATTCCCATTTCATCCCCAGGCGCGTTTCGCGCCGACGGGGAACCAGAGCGAATCCATTTATGAGGAAAGCTGGCCGCCGCGCAAGTCGGTTCAGCGGCTAACGGGCCGCGCCGTTGCCGCTATTGCCGTTGGTACGGACGCCAAGCCGCGTGGCCATTCCCGGATAGCGGCGGCTGAACCACACGGCGAAGCGGCGCCGCCAGCGCCTGACGCGCGGGATGTCGACGGAGAGAATGAGCAGCCCCGCCGGGATCATCCAGAAGCCGAGGACCGGCAGGAACCCGAAAACCCCGAAAAGCACGAGCACGCTGCCGATTGCGATGCGCAAGAGCCGCGAGCGCGGCAGAGGCAGCCTGTAGCTGCCGAGCCTCACCGAGCCGGCGCTGGTGTTTTCCATCGTTCCCATCTGTGCTGGTCGCGTGCGCTGACCGTTTAATGCTTTCCGGGAACACAGAAAAGCGGTTCCGCAGCGAATGCTCAAGACGCGAACATCGCGTCCGAAAGATGGCGGGGCTGGCTACGGTGGGAAATCGCGGACTTTCGCGGCGGCAGACGCCCCGTTCCGGTCGATGCCGGGAACGGAACGTTGGTCCTCAGACGGCGACCGGCCCGGCCCTAAAGCCCGATGAACCGGAAGATGGCCGTGACGTGGTGCCCGTTGAAGACGAACCAGTCGAGAATGCCGAACCCGGCGGCGAAAGCCTCGATCGCAAAGGGGATACCCTGCATGTCGTCCTCCCGTTCTCGTAGCAGCGGGAGGAGGCTAGGAGCAGCGCTGGTTCGGCGCCAGAAGTAGCGAAAAGTTGAGTGAGCGGGCGGTCTCGAGGAAACGCGACGTTTGATTAGAATTCTCAAGGGCCCCCGATTTCCGCTTCCTTTCGAGCGACATGCGGCGTCTACCACGTTCAAGGCCCTGTCTTGCATTGGCGCGCATCCCCCGCCTATAAGCCAACCGAATCCCCGGTAGCTCAGTCGGTAGAGCAAGCGGCTGTTAACCGCTGGGTCGCTGGTTCGAGTCCGGCCCGGGGAGCCATTTTTCAGAACGTCCGGCCCGGCGTTCCCGGCCGAAAGATCCTCCATCCGCCCCTAAAGACATGCTGGCACTTTTCCGCCAAAGAACCAGCGACGCGAGACCGCGCCCAGGGGGACGGAAAGAATGACCAGCATCTCGGTTCGGCAGGCGGTGAGCCCGGCAGAGGCCTGCACGCTCGATACGGAGGGCCTGCGCAAGAGCTTCCTCGTCACGGGGCTTTTCGCATCGGGCGCGGTCAACATGACCTATTCGCATCTCGACCGGATGGTGCTTGGCGGCGCGGTGCCGGATGGAAAGACGCTGAAGCTCGAAAGCGCGAAGACCATCGGCTCCGACCCGTTCCTGAAGCGCCGGGAGATCGGCATCTTCAATATCGGCAGCGGTCCAGGCGCTGTGACGGCGGACGGCGAGGCCTATGCGCTTCAGCCGGCGGATTGCCTCTATCTGCCGATGGGCACCACGGACGTGGCCTTCGCGGACGACGGCGGCGACGCGCGCTTCTATTTCATCAGCACGCCCGCGCATCACCGCACCGAGGCGCGTGTCATCAGGAAGGCGGAGGCCAACAAGCTCGACCTCGGTACGCAGGCGGATTCCAATGTGCGGGCGCTCCGCCAATACATCCATCCCGACATCTGCAAGTCCTGCCAGCTCGTCATGGGGATGACGCTGCTTGCGGAAGGGAGCATCTGGAACACCATGCCCTGCCACACCCACGATCGGCGGTCGGAGGCCTATCTCTATTTCGACATGGCGCCGGAGGTGCGCGTCTTCCATTTCATGGGCGAGCCGCAGGAAACGCGGCATCTGGTCATCGCCAACGAAGAGGCGGTTCTGTCGCCCGGCTGGTCGATCCATTGCGGCGCCGGAACGGCGCGCTACGGCTTCATCTGGGCGATGGCCGGCGATAACCAGGATTTCGGCGACATGGACATGGTCGCGACCGAGGCGCTGAGATAGCGTCAGCCCTGCCCTATCCGCCGGCTTTGTTCGTGTCGATCAGCTTCTCGATCTTCGCCGTCGCGCTCGCCGCGTCCTCGTTATAGGCGATCGAATCGACGTAGCTGCCGTCGGCATTGAAGAGCATCGCCGATGCGGTGTGGTCCATCGTGTAGGTGCCGTCGTCGAGGTCGATCCGGCGGTAGTAGATGCGGTAGGCGCCCGCCGCGGCGGCGATCGCGTCGGGCGAGCCGGTCAGCCCGATGAAGTGCGGGTCGAAGGCGGTGACGTAGTCGTGCATCACCTTTGGCGTGTCGCGCTGCGGGTCGACGGTGACGAACACAACCTTGAGCGGCGCTGCTTTGTCGCCCAGCGCCTGAACGACGCTCGCAAGCTCAAAAAGCATCGTCGGGCAGAGATCCGGGCAATAGGTGAAGCCGAAATAGACGACATGCGGGTGGCCGAGGAGATCGGCACGCGTGAAGCTTTTGCCGTCCTGATCGACGAGATCGAAAGGGCCGCCGATGCGCGTGACATTGTTGGCGATGAAGCGGTCGACGAACGGCCGCCACAGGACGATCGCGCCGCCGACGGCGAGCGACAGGATGACAGCGGCGTAGAGCGTGATCTCAATCGCGCGATCGATGCGTGAGGCGTGCTGGCGCTTTCCGATCATGCCGGCGACTATCGTCCCTCTCGGCCCGCTCCGGCAATATGACCCGAGCGCGCATCGTCTGGCCCCTTCCGCGGGGATCAGCTCGGGACGGCGCCTGCGCAGGCCTCGGCCGGGAGCGCCGCGGCTGCGGCCGGCGCGGCATCCTCCGACGCTCCCCACTCCCAGACCGCGAAGGGGCGCTCCGGCCTCAGCACCAATTCCACCACGGCACGCCTGACGCTCCGCCCGAGCTTCGGCGTCCCGACCTCGGCGGTGATCGAGAAGAAACGCTCACGCGACGGACGCGCAAGCCCGGGCGGCAGATCCGCGTCGGCGGCGTCGGAGAAAGCGCGCCCGCCAAGCGCCTGGATCAGCGCCGCCGGTGCATGCTTCGGATCGATCCCCGCCGACTGCGAATAGACGGTCACGAAGGGAAGAAGCCGGCGCGCGCTGTCGCCATCCACGCCGATCAGTCCGAAAAGCTCGTCGGGCGAGGCGAACACGCCCTCCCGGCCGAGCGTGAGGCGGTTGGCTGCCGCGCCCTCCGGATCGGCCTCCGGCTTCGCGGCAGCGGCGGCGCGGAAAGACTGCACCACCTGCGTCGCTCGTCGCGCCGCCGATGAACCGAGCCCAGCTTCGAAAAGCCGCGTGATGATCGGAACCGGCGCCTTGTTGAGATCGAGCAGCGAATCCTGGTCCTGCACGGCGACAAGCGCGTTCGTCCCGTCGAACATTTGGCATCGAAACCAGCTGCCGTTCAGCGGCAGCGCCGGCGCACCCGAACCGTCCGACGGCTCCGTCGCAAGCCGGTAGGCGATCAGCCGGATCGCACCGTCGGCCATTGCCTCCGCCGCGGCACCGCGCGCGATCGCGGCGTTCGATCTGAGCTGCATGCCGATGAGGCTGACGAAGAGCGCCGAGAGGCCGGCGATCAGGACAAGCGCCCAAAGCACCGACACCAGCACGAAGCCGGCGGGTGCGCCTGGCGGAGCATCTCCGACGCGCATTGCGCTCAGTGCAGAGCGCGCTCGGTGTCGCGGACGATGGTCTGGGCGGGGCTGCGGTCTTCCGGCGCCTGGATCGAAAGCTGGCTGCGAAATTCCTCGGTGATCATCCGCGCTTCCTCCACGTCGTAGACGATATGCGGCTGGATGAAGACAATAAGCTCGGTGCGCGCCTTTGTATCCGCCTTGCGGCGGAAGGCTGCGCCGAGGAGCGGGACGTCGCCGAGCACCGGCACCTTGGCGCGCGACTGCTCGTTGCGATCCTGGATCAGGCCGCCGAGCGCCAGGCTCTCGCCGTCGCCGACGACGACGGTCGTGTCGAGCTTGCGCTGCCTGATGGTCGGCGAGTCGATCCCCGACGTGGTCGTCGGGACGACGTCGCTCACCTCCTGCTGGATCTCCAGCGTCACGCGGCCTCCCTCGTTGATGTGCGGCCTCACATGCAGGATCACGCCGGTATCGCGCAGCACGACGGAATTGACGACGGGCGCGCCGGGATCGGTGACGCTCTGCGCCTGCTGGGTGACGGTCGGCACCTCGTCGCCGACCTGCAGCCTTGCTTCCTGGTTGTCGAGCACCATCAGGGTCGGCGACGACACGATCTTGACGTCAGTCACGTCGGCAAGCGCCGTCAGCGCCACCTGCACGTTGGCGCCTGAATAGAGGAAGGAGAAGCCGGGCACGACGCCCGCCAGCGCCCCGAGCGTGTCGGTGAAGCGGCCGGTGAAATTGTGGTGCTCGAAATACCAGCGCAATCCGAATTTCAGTTCATCATTGAGCGTCACCTCGGCGATCGTCGCCTCAAGCAGCACCTGCTTCGGCATGCGGTCGATCTGGGCAAGCAGTGCTGCGATGCGCCGGTGCTCGGCCGGCGAGGCATAGACGAGGAGCGAGCCGTCGGTGTCGTCGGGGACGATGGTGAGCGTGGTCGCAGCAGAATCGCCTACCGCGTCGCTCGTCGCCGCGCCTGTCGCCTGCGTGGGAGCCGCGGCCCCCGCGACCAGGTCGCCGGAGCTGGTGCCGACATCGACCGGCTGCAATGAGGGCGCGACCGCACCGCTCGGACCGGCCTGCTGGCCCTTGCCGAAGACCGCCTTGATGATCGGCGCAAGCTCCGAGGGCCTGCGATTGCGCGTCGGATAGACGACGAGGCGCTGCGCCTGCGCGTTTGTGGCGCCGTCGAGCCGGTCGATCCAGGCGACCGCCTGCCGCAGGTATTCGGCGCTGCTGGCGATGACGAGCACCGCGTTCAGCCGCTTGTTCGGGATGAAGCGCAGCATCTTCCCACCCGGCCCGTCGCCGGTCTGGAAGACCGATTGCAGCTCGCCGACGACCTCCTCCGGCTGGGCGCTCTGCAGCGGCTTCAGCGCGAAGGACATCCCCTTCATCCAGTCAACGTCGAAGACGGCGATCGTGTCGCGGATCGCCGCAAGCTCGGACGCGGTGCCGGCGACCATCAGGAGATTGCGCGCGGAATCGATCCTCACGATGCCGCCGCTCGGCGCGATCGGCTGCAGGATGTTAGCCATCTCATCCGCCGAGACATAGGCGAGCGGCACGATCTCGATGCCGAGGCCCGGCTGAACCTCGGGCACGGAGTCCCTGCTTCTCAAACGCGCGCGCGCGTCATCGGCCGGCACGATGCGATTGAAGCCGTCCTCCGGCACGATCGCCGCGCCGTGGCTGCGAAGCACCGTTTCGAAGATATCGACCAGCGCGGCCTTCGAGACCGGACTTGTCGTCTGCACCGTCACCGTGCCCTGCACGCGGTCGTCGACGACGAAATTCATGCCGAGCAGATCGCCGAAGATCGTCTTCGCCGCCTGCGCGATCGAGACATTGACGAGATTGAGCGTGACGCCCGGCTCGCCATTGAACGTCCGCTCCTCATGTGCCTGGGAGATCGATCCGGTGAACATGCCCGAGCCAGTCGACGCATAGCCCGGCGACCCGAAACTCGCAGCGGTCGGCATGCCCGGCGCCGGCCGCGCCCGGCCGAGCGACGCAAATCCCTGGTTTGCGGGCGCCACATTGCTGAGCCACGGTCCGCTAGACAAGGTGCACGCTCCAAGAAGGAACGCGACCACCAAAATCGAGAGACGCGCCTGCACTCGTCGGAGCCCGTTCGAAAAAACTCAGTCGAAGAACTCTCTTGGATTCCTATGGCAGCACAAATGGTTGGTCAGTTCGCGCCGGCATTATCCACATATAGTTGGAGCGTCACTCGATCCGTCGCGGAGGCCATTTCGACGGAATTCGGCTCGACCTTGTCGAGCGTCCATCCGCCGATCTTGTCGCCGACGTTGAGCCATGTCCCGTTCGGCGCCGCTGGCGAGACGATCAAAGCGCGCCTGTCGCTATCGTTGATCAGTACGCCCGCGAGCGTGAATTGCATGGGCTGCGGCGCGTTGGCCGGCGCCGGTGCGGCAGCCGGGGCGCTCACCGGCCGCCGCGAACGCGAGAACACCGGGCGCGCAAGCAATTCGGTCGTATCGATCGCAGTCCCGCTCACCGCCTGAACGGCGGCCGGATCGAGAAGATCGAGCGGCGTCGCGCTGGCGTGACGCGGCGCAATTGTGACGGGCGCGCTTGCATAGCGAAGCGCGAGCGCGATCACGACGACGCTGACAGCGGCGAAAAGCAGCGATCTTGCGAGCGGGTGGCCGGGCATTCCGGGCCTCAGCTTCCCGACGCCGCGGCGCCGCCGTTTCGCGCGTAGCCGTAAATCTCAAGAGTGACTTCCAGCATGACCTCCGTGTTCGGCGGCGTGTCGCCGGAATTGGCGTTCCGGAACGTCGCCTTGGTCAGGAAGAGCAGCGGCAGCGATGATTCGATCGTCGAGATGGTTCGCTCGACGCTGCTGTAGGTTCCTTGCAGAGCGATCTCCACGCCGACATCGACCAGCCCTTCCCGCGGCTCGGGGTCCATGGCGCGGAAGCTGCTCATCGAGGCGCCGTTCGTCGAGGTGATGTTGAGGAGCCGCGCCTGCAGGTCGGCGGAGCTCACGGCGTCGCCGTCGCCGGGCAGGAACGCACCGTCGTCGAGGCCCTGAGACAGGCTCGACGTCCACTGGTCCACTGCATCCGATTGCGCGACGACGGCGTTCAGGCGCCCGAGCGTCGCTTCCTTCGCCCGGATCGCGTGCCGGTTCCCCGCATGAGCGGTGTAGAGTTCTGTGCACGTGAAGCCGGCCGCCGCGACGAGCACGATCAGGATGGCGACCGCCAGGAGCCTGCTACGCGGGACGATCATTGCGTCCCGGCCTGCGCAAGCGGCTCTGGCTTCGCCACCGTTTGCAGCGCTATGTCGAAGCGCTCGGTATTGTCGGCCGGCGACCGTACAACGGGTGAGACGAGCTTCACGTCGGTGAAGAAATCTGAGCGGTCGAGGAGGACGGTAAGCGTCGCCGCCGATTGCGCGTGCCCGACGATCTCGACCGAATTGCCGTCGACGTGAAGCTCCGACAGCCATGCGTCATCCGGAAGGATGCGGGTCAGCTCTTCGACCAGCGCGGTGACCGGCGGGTTGGTGCTTTTCTTGTCGCGAAGATCGAGAATGCCGCGGGCGGCGGCGAGGCCGGCATCGTATTTCGCGCGGACCGCGACAGCGCGTGTCTGCGCCGAAGCGATCTCAGCATCGAGGCGCGCGATTGCGTCGGCCTGTCGCGCAAAGGCGAGCCAGACGAATGCGCAGACCGACACCGCGATCACGGCAAGAGCGACCTTGTTCAAGGTCCGCGCAAGGCGGAGCGGCGTCGAGTTGTTGCGCGCAAGCTCCGGCGGCAGGCGGATCGCGATATCGCCTCCATCGGCGAGGCGGCAGACGACCGCCACCCGCTCAAGCCCGACAGCGTAGAGATCGCCGAGCAGCGGCGCGAGGATGTCGCGCTTCACGATCGCCTGCGTCACGGCGATCTGCCCCCTCGATGCGTCCTCTCCGTTCGCTTGCCATCCGAAGCACACTTCGCCGCGGCTGAACGGCGTGATGCGCTCAAGCTCAAGCGCCAGGATGTCGCCGGCGCAATTCAAGGCGGCTGCCGGAAGCCGCGCGGTCCTGACCAGGCAGAGCGCCGGATCGAGCAGGAGCCGGGCGCGCCTTGCCCCTCGCCTCTCTCGGCGCAGGGCGTCGAGCGCCTTATCCCACTCGGCATTCGCCCCGCGCCTGATCTCAAGCGGCGCGCGCCCTCGGTCGCGGAGCCGCGCCGGGATGAGCGTCTTCAGCTCTCCGACCCACCAGTGGAGGAAATCAAAGAAACCTGTCCGAGCGCCCTGGGTCAGCCGCAAGATACAGTCCTCGTCGCGGGCATTCGCACGAATCGTCCGCCCATTGTAAGCTTAGCCTGCCGCCGCAGGCGACGCGCGGCGGCGCGGGCTTCGGCTCGCCGATCCTCCGTCGCCCGCTGAGGCTTGTAGCATGTCGGAGCCGGGGGCCGGCCGCGATAACGGCGGTTCGGCCGGAGCACTGATCGATTTCATGGTGGAGCGGCGCTTCCTTGAAGCGGGTGCCGCCGAGCGCGCCCGTGCGGCGATGCTGAGATCGGGGCAGCCGGTCGATACCGTCCTGAGCGAGCTCGGGCTGATCGGCGAGGCAGGGCTGGTGGAGGCGCAGGCCGCCTTTCTCGATCTTCCGCTCGCGCGCCGCGACGATTTCCCCGAGGAGCCGATCGAACTTCAGGGGGTGAGCGCGGAGTTTTTGCAGCGCGCCGGCGTGCTGCCGCTCGAGCGCGGTGCTGAAGCACTGATTGTGGCGACCGCGCGCCCGCTTGAGACCGACACCATCCGCTCGCTCGCCTTCTACCTGAACGTCCCGCTCAGCGTCCGCATCGCGCCGAAAAGCGAAATCGACGCGGCCTTCAAGCGGCTCTACGGCGAGGCGCCGCGGCTCAGAAGCGACGGCGCGGCACCGGCCGAGGCGAGCGAAGAGGATGTCGAGCGGCTGAAGGACATCGCCCGCGAGGCGCCGATCATCCGCCTCGTCAGCCGGCTCGTAAGCGAGGCCGTCGCGGCGGGCGCTTCCGACGTGCATCTTGAGCCGACGGAGAGCGGACTTCGCGTCCGCTACCGCATCGACGGCGCCCTGCAGACGACGGAGGTGCTCGCCCGCTCCGTGGTCGCCGGCGTCGTCACCCGCATCAAGATACTGGCGCAGCTCAACCTTGCCGAACGCCGCCTGCCGCAGGACGGCCGCATGAAGCTCGCGGTGCGCGGCCGCGACATCGATCTCCGCGTCTCCACCACGCCGACCTCTGCATGGCGAAAGCATCGTGCTCAGAATCCTCGACCGTGGCTCGGTGGAGCTCGACTTCGCGCGGCTCGGTTTCGATGCCGGGCAGCAGGCGCTGATCCGCGACATGATCGGGCACGCCGACGGCATCGTGCTCGTCACCGGCCCGACGGGAAGCGGCAAGACGACGACGCTCTATACCGCGCTCACCGAGCTCAATAGCGAGGACACCAAGCTTTTCACCGTCGAGGACCCGATCGAATACCAGCTCGACGGCATCAACCAGATCCAGGTGAAGCCCGAGATCGGCCTCGACTTCGTCGCGTCGCTGCGGTCGATCCTGCGGCAGGACCCGGACATCATCATGATCGGCGAGATCCGCGACCGCGAGACGGCGGAGATCGCCATCCGCTCGGCGCTGACCGGGCATCTGGTCCTCGCGACGCTGCATACGAACAACGCCGCGGCATCGGTCACGCGGCTGCTCGACATGGGCGTTGAGGACTATCTGCTTGCCTCGACGCTGTGCGGCATCATCGCGCAGCGTCTCGTCCGCCGCGTCTGCCCATCCTGTGCAACGAGCGGGCCGGTTGACGCTGCGCTGCTTCAGCGGCTCACCGCGTCCGGGCGCGCCGACGCGGCGGGGATCGAGCACGCACCGCAGGCGAAGGGCTGCCCGGCCTGCCGCGGCACCGGCTATCTCGGCCGCACCACGATCGCCGAGATGCTGCCGATCCGCGGCGAGGTCCGCGCACTGATCCTGAAGCGCGCCGGCGAGGCGGCGATCGAGGAGATGGGCCACCGCTTCGGCATGCTGTCGCTGCAGCAATCGGGGCTCGCCAAGGTCAAGGCCGGCGAGACGACGCTTGAGGAAGTCCTCCGCGTGACGCGTTCAATCTGATGGGCGGACTGATTGGCGATCTGAGGGCGCACTGATGGCGGTCTTTGCATACCAGGCCTATACGCCCGACGGACGGCTGACATCGGGCCGCCTCGACGCCGCGCATGAAAAGGAGGCGCTGGAAAAGCTCAGTCACCAGGGCCTCGTCCCCTTCCGCGCGGCCGAGGTGAAGCCGAGCATCTGGACGACCGACATCAGCTTCAGGCGGCGGATCGGAAATGCCGACCTCGCCTTCATCCTGCAATCGCTTTCCGTACTGATCGAAGCGGCAATCCCGATCAATGCCGCCTTGCGGCTTGCCGCCGAGCAGGCCGGGACCGCGCGGCGCCGCCGCGTGCTTGATGAGCTCTACGACGCGGTCGTAGCGGGAAGCGCGCTGTCTGAGGCGATGGCGAGGCAGCCGGAGGTGTTTCGGCCGAGCCATGTCGCGATCGTGCGCGCCGGGGAGATGTCGGGGAGCCTCGCCGCCGTGCTCGGCGACCTTTGCCAGTCGATCGAGCGGCAGGTGGCGGTCGGAAGCCGCCTCGCCGCGGCGGCCGTCTACCCGGCCATCCTGCTCGCGATGGCGCTGCTCGCTCTGACGCTGGTTTTCTTCGTGATGGCGCCGGCATTGGCGCCGCTCTTCGAGGAGCAGCCGGAGAAGATGCCGATGATCCTGACCGTCGCGACCCATGCCCGCGCCTTCCTCAAAGACTACGCCACCCTGGCAGCCGTGCTCGCCGTTCTGGTCGTCGCCGGGCTGATCGCGCTGGCGCGGAGCGAAGCGTTCAAGGAATGGCGCGACCGCGTCGTCCTGCGGCTGCCGCTCTTCGGGCGCATGACGCGCGAGGCGGAGGCGGCGCGGTTCGCGCGCACGACCGGGATGCTCCTGAAGAGCGGCGTGCCGATGACGGATGCGCTTTCAATCACTGCGGAAGCGCTTCGAAACAGGGTCAGCCGCGCGAGCCTTAGCGCTGCGCTCGAGAGCCTGAAGAAGGGTGCGAAGCCCGTCGAAGCACTTTCGGCCTTTGTCGCGCTCTCCCCCGCCACGCGCAGCCTGATTGCGATCGGCGAGGAGACAAACCGGCTGCCGGAGATGCTGGCGCGCGCCGCCGACATGGACGAGCGGGCGCTTGAGCGGCGCATCGACCGGATGATGACCCTCCTGACGCCGGCGCTGACCATCCTGATCGGAATGGGCGTCGGCGGCCTGATCCTCTCCGTCATGAACGCCATCCTCTCCGCCAATGACCTCGCCTTCTGAAACCGCGCGCCAGCGTGATGCGGCTGGTCGAAAGGCCGGCTTCACGCTCGCCGAAATGCTGGTCGTGCTCGCGATCGTCGCGCTGACGCTGGCGATTGCCGCGCCGGTGCTGCGCGACGTGTCGAGCAAGAGATCGGTCGTATCATCGGCGCGAGAAGTTGCGGCGCTGCTTCGCTCCGCGCGCGCCGAGGCGATTCTTTCCGGCAGCGACGCGCGGGTCAGCATCGACCTTGCGCGGAAAGAGGCGGCCGCGAGCTGGGACGGAGAGCGCGTCGCCTTCCCGCCGAGTTCCGACATCGCGGTCCACACGACGCGCGACGAACTGGCGAGCGCCAGCAACGCGTCGTTCCGCTTCTTTCCGGACGGCAGCGCGACCGGCGGCAGCATCCGCCTGACGGCCGGCGGACAAAGCCAGCGGATCGCCATCGACTGGCTGACCGGACGCGTCGACCGCGCGGCGGAGCGATGATGAGCGCACGACCCGCCTGGCGCGAGCCCGCATGGCGCGAGGAGGATGGCTTCACGCTGGTTGAGACCATCGTCGCCTTCGCCATCCTGGCGCTGGTGATCTCGACCGCCGTCACGATCGTCGGAAATGGCAGCAAGCGCGAGCGCTTCGACCAGGCGCGGATGAGTGCGCTCTCGCACGCCCGCTCCGAGCTTGCGGCAATGAGCATGACCGGCGCGGTCAGAAGCGGGACCACGGCGGGCCGCTACGACGACGGCATGGCGTGGCGGATTATAGCGGCACCGATTGCCGTATCGACGGCGGCGGGCGTCGCCACCCTCCCCTATGCGGTGAGCGTCGCGGTCTACAACTCCGATACGACCGGCGATGGCGTCACCCTGAAATCGGTGGTGATCGGTCCCGCCCCCACGACCACATCAGGCGAGGAGTGACGCATGGCCCGCCCCGCCCTCCTCCGCGACCAGGACGGTTTCACGCTGCTTGAGCTTATCGTCAGCCTCGGCCTTCTCGCGTTGATGACGACGTTCATGGTCGAGGGCCTGTCGCTCGTGCGGCATGGCGATGTGATTGTCGCGCGGGCCGAAGCGCGCGAAGCCGACCGCACGGCCGAGGCCTATCTCCGCCGCGCGCTCGGGCGCACGATCCCGGTCATCGTCGACAACACTCAAAATCCCCCAAAACTCTTCTTCGAGGGCGGGCCGGAGCGGATGCGCTTCATCAGCCACGGCGACGGACGGCTTGAAGGCGGCGGACCGGTGCTGGTCGATGTGCGCATCGAGGGTGCCGGTGAAACGCGGCAGCTTCTGACCAAGCGGCTGCCCTATCGTGCCTCAGTCCCCGCCAGCGGCGACCCGGTCCACTTGCTCGCGGACAACGTTGCCGGCGTGCGCTTCCGCTATTTCGGGCGGACTTCGCCGCAGGCCGAGCCCGACTGGTTCTCCGACTGGGCCGACCTTGCGACGCTGCCGGCACTTGTGGAGGTCACGGTAACGCCGTCGTCAGGCGCCGCCGCCTCGCCGCCGCTCGTCATCGCCGTCCCAGCGGCAACCGCCCCTACCAGCTGACGATATCGCGGTCCTCGCCGTCGCCGCCAACGCGGCCGTCGCGCCCGAGGCTCACGATGTCGAAGGCGCCGTGATCGCCGGGAACCTTGTAGAGATAGGCGTTGCCCCAGGGATCGACGATGCCGCTCTTCAAGGTCAGATAGGGTCCGTGCCAGTTGCTCACGCCCGGCGGGTCGTCCAGCAGTGCCTTGAGCCCGGTCTGCCCGTCCGGGTAGGCGCCGACATCGAGGAAATAGAGTTCGACCGCGCTTGTCAGATTGCGGATCTGGACCTGCGCGGTCTCCGACTTCGCCTTGCTGAAATAGGCAAGCACGCGCGGCCCCACCAAGGTGGCGAGAAGCGCGATGATGCCGAGCACCACCAAGAGCTCGACCAGCGTGAAGCCGTCCTCGCCGCCAAACCGCATCCAGCGCTGGCGCGCCGGCGCTCCCGGCAGCGAACGCAATTTCGTCATGCCGAAGCCTCCTGAACTCCGAAGCTTCCAGAGCACATTTGAGAGCATCCTACCAGAGTCGCCACCCGCCAGAAATCACTGAATTGCCTGAACAATCAGCACCGCGACCAACCCGACGGCAATGTGCGGACCAAATGGCAATCGTGTCGTGCGATCGAATGGAACGCGCAGGAGAACCATGGCGAGCACCGTCAGCAGCGCCGAAGCGCATGCGGCGAGCACCATCCAGGAAATTCCAAACGGCCCCACCCACAAGGCGGCGGCGGTGACGAGCTTCACGTCCCCGAGCCCCAACCCTTGCAAGCCGCGTTGCCGGCGATAGAGAAAACGCACGCCGAGAAAAACAACTCCGGTTACCACGGCAGCGGTGGCGCTGTAGAAGACAGCCGTCAGGTCGCCACCCTGCCGATAGGCGAAGGCCAGCCCGCCTAAAGCGAGGGCAAGGCTGAGCAGATCGGGGATTGCCTGGCGGCGGATGTCGATCCAGGCGACTGCGCCAAGCACGATCGCAAGAAACCCGGTCCAGGCGGCGGCTTCGCGCATCTCCAGAGCCTTTCAAGAGCAACGGCCGACATTGACTGAAAAGATGTCGGCGTCGCTGTGCCGATCCGTAAACGCCGCCTTAACTGTCGGACGAAATTTGTGCCGATCTTAAGAGATTTGCACGTGCTCCGCTCTAGATGAAGGCCCGTGTCAAAGAGTGGGGTAACTTCTCGTGCGGCGCTTCTGGAACTTCCTCAGCGATCAGCGCGGCAACACCGCAATCATCTTCGGGCTCTCCATCGTCCCGCTTCTCGCGCTCGGTGGCGGCGCCGTAGATTTCGCCCAGCGCGGGCGCATCCACGCCGCCCTGCAGAGCGCATGCGATACGGCGGCGCTTGCCGCCGCGCGTGAGATACAGAACGGCGAGATGCAGCGTGACGACGATTGGGACACGCTGGTCGCGACGGCGAGGGCGAACGCCCAGAACTTCATCACCGCGTCGCTGCAGAATATCGGCGGCGTCGGCACGCCCGATCTCACGATCGACATCACCAATTCCGACGTGACGATTTCCTCCAGTTACGACATGAAGACATCGTTCCTCGGCGTGATCGGCATCAACGCGCTTCCGGCGAAATCACTGTCAAGCGTCGCTATCCCGCCGGCGGTACTGGTCGAGATTTCGATGGTGCTCGATTATTCGGGTTCCATGGTCAACAACGACAAGTACATCCGCATGCGCAGCGCCGCGACGGACTTCATCAACAAGGTGGCGCAGAACCGCGGCGACCGCACCAAGATCGGCATCGTTCCATTCTCGAAATACGTCTATGCGTCGCTGCCCGGCGCGATGATCCGCGGCACTTCGGCCGGCCAGGCGACGACGATGATGGACGCCTGCCTCAGCAACCGCGGCTATCCCTATTCGACAGGCAACGAGACGCCTTACAGCACGATCTCCGATAGCCGCTGGCCTGAGACCACCGGCGCCGACTGCGACCTCTACGCCGATCACGGCCTGAAGGTTCGCGACCTGACAGACGACTTCTCCAGCCTGACGTCGGCCATCGCCGCCATGCAACCGGCCAACCTGACCAATATCTCGCTCGCCACGGAGATGGGCTGGCACATGCTTTCGCCGAACGCGCCGTTCGAGACCGCGCGCGACTATAGCGATCCGGATCTGCGCAAAATCCTGATCCTGCTGACGGACGGCATGCAGACGGTCGCGGCGGAAGGCCCGAGCGGCAGCACCTCGGTCTCCGACGCCAACGACACGACGGCGGAGCTTTGCACCAACATCAAGGACAGCGGCGTCACGCTCTACACCATCGCCTATGATGTCGACGACACGTCGGTCTACAGCCTGCTTTCCGGCTGCGCGTCCGGACCGTCGCAATACCACGAGGTGCACGACGCGTCGGGCATCGACGATGTCTTCGAGACGATCTACCAGCAGATCGCCGAATCTTCCTGGCTCAGCAAGTAGCGGTCAATCGAGCTTTACGTGCCGCAGCCTCAGCGCATTGGAGATGACGCTGACGGAGGATAGCGCCATCGCCGCCGCGCCGACGATCGGCGACAGGAGCACGCCGAAGACCGGATAGAGCACGCCCGCCGCGATCGGCACGCCGGCGGAATTATAGACAAAGGCGAAGGTGAGGTTCTGGCGGATGTTGCGCATGGTCGCAGCCGAGAGCAGCCGCGCCTTCAGGATGCCGGAGAGATCGCCCTTCACCAGCGTCACGCCGGCGCTCTCGATCGCGATGTCGGTTCCGGTTCCCATGGCGATGCCGATGTCGGCCGCGGCAAGCGCCGGCGCGTCGTTGACGCCGTCGCCGGCCATGGCGACGACGCGGCCTTCGCTCTTCAGGCGCTTTACGACCGCGCTCTTTGCGTCGGGCAGGACCTCCGCCTCGATCTCATCGATGCCGAGTTTTGCCGCGACCGCTTTCGCCGTCGTGAGATTGTCGCCGGTCAGCATGACGATGCGGATGCCCTCGCGCTTCAAGGCGGCGACGGCCTCTGCGCTTTGCGGCTTGACGGGATCGGCGATGGCGATGACGCCGGCGAGGCGTCGATCGACGCCGACGAAGATCACCGTCGCGCCGTCCTTCCGGAGGGCCTCGGCGTTCTCGGAAAGGGCCCCGGTATCGACCCCGCTCTCGCCCAGGAAGGCGGCGCTGCCGACCAGGACGGCCCGGCCTTCGACGCGGCCGGTTGCGCCCTTCCCTGTCGGTGAATCGAAGTCCGCGACCGCGGCAAGCTCCACACTGCGCTCCGCAGCCGCGCGCACGATGGCCTCCGCCAGCGGGTGCTCGCTCGCCCGCTCGACGCTCGCGGCGAGGCGCAGCGTCTCGTCCTCTGCAAAGCCCGTCGCCGGCACAAGCGCCGTCACCGTCGGCTTGCCCTCGGTCAGAGTGCCGGTCTTGTCGACGACCAGCGTGTCGACGCTCATCATCCGCTCGAGCGCCTCTGCGTCGCGGATCAGCACGCCCATGCCGGCGCCGCGGCCGACCCCGACCATGATCGACATCGGCGTCGCGAGGCCGAGCGCGCAGGGGCAGGCGATGATCAGCACCGCGACCGCCGCGACGAGGCCATATGCAAAGCGCGGCTCCGGCCCGAATGTCGCCCAGGCCAGGAAGGCAAGCGCCGCAACGGCGATCACCAGCGGCACGAAGACGGCGGAGACGCGGTCGGCGAGCCGTTGGATCGGCGCGCGGCTGCGCTGTGCGTCAGCAACGAGCGCTACGATGCGCTGCAGAAGCGTGTCGCGCCCAACCTTCTCCGCTCGCATCACGAGGCCGCCGGTCTGGTTGATCGTGCCGCCGAGGAGCGCCGCGCCCGGCTCCTTCAGGACCGGGATAGACTCGCCGGTCACCATGGATTCATCGACCGAGCCCCGCCCCTCGGTCACGACGCCGTCGACCGGGACCCGCTCGCCCGGGCGGACGCGCAGCAGGTCTCCGACGGCGACCATTTCGAGCGCCACTTCCTCTTCGTTGCCGTCGCGGATGCGCCGCGCCGTCTTCGGCGCAAGGTCGAGCAGCGCGCGGATCGCGCCGCTCGTCGTATCGCGCGCCCGAAGCTCAAGCACCTGGCCGAGCAGGACGAGCACCGTGATGACGGCGGCGGCCTCGAAATAGACGGCGACCGTGCCCTCCGCGCCCCGGAAGGCAGCCGGGAAAAGCGCCGGCGCAACGGTCGCAACGACGCTGTATACCCAGGCGACGCCCGTCCCCATGGCGATCAGGGTGAACATGTTGAGATTGCGGGTGCGGAGCGAGCGCCAGCCGCGCACAAAGAACGGCGCCCCCGCCCACAGCACAACCGGCGTCGCAAGGACGAGCTGCACCCAGTTCGACGCCTTGTCGCTGATCGGGGCCATCCCGAAGAGATGGCGGCTCATTTCGAGCAGGAAGACCGGGACGGCCAGCGCCAGCCCGATCCAGAACCGCCGCCGCATGTCGATCAATTCTTCGTTCGGCGGCGCCTCGGCGGTGACGACGAGCGGCTCAAGCGCCATCCCGCAGATCGGGCACGCGCCGGGTCCGACCTGGCAAATCTCGGGGTGCATCGGGCAGGTATAGATGGCGTCGTCCGGCATGGCCGGCGACGGGGCCGGTTCACCCTTCGCCCCGACATAGCGATCGGGATCGGCGAGGAACTTCGTGCGGCAGCCGGCGCTGCAGAAGGCGTATTCGCACCCGCCATGCTCGGCCTTGTGCAGGCTCTTCTTCGGGTCGACCGTCATCCCGCAGACCGGATCGACCACCGACCCTTCGGCCGCCGGCATAGCGTGGCGGTGATGCGTGGCATGATCGTGGGTCGTCGACATCAGTTGATTCGTCCCTCTGTCTCGACCCGAGATAGGGATTCCAGTGACTGGAACGTCAAGGGCGACACATTACCGAAGCTTAAGTCCCTCGCGCCGCGCTTTCGCTCTATTCCGGTCATCAAAGCGGCCATGACGTCCGCCAGAGATGGTTTGAGGAGAGCGATCCGATGAACCAGACCCTGCTCACGCTTCTGAGCCTGCTCGCGATCTACGGTCTTTCGTCGCTCGCTTTGTCGCGTCCCGATACCGATCCGCAGGACGATCCTTACGACATCCAGACGACCGATACCGGCAGCGTCGCACCTCTGCCGCCGCCTGATGACGACGGCGCCAACGCCGCCTGAGCCCGGCCTTTCCGATCAAACCCGCGTGACGCGGACCTCGTCGTCCGCGTCACCATCGCGCTGCAGCGCAGCGCTCTGCTCGAAGGCGGCGTGCAACTGCTCCTGCGCATTGCGGATCTGCTGCATGTGCACGACCGGCAGCGTGTCTCCCTCCTGCGAGCGCCAATAGCCGAGCGCGACGATCGCCAGAGCGCCGAGGGCGAGGAGAATGCCTGCCACGAAGGCCGTCCAGTCGATTATCGGGACAGGGCTCTTGAGCGGAAAATAGTCGGCGAAGCGAATGGCGGCATAGGCGAGTGCCGCGACCGGCATCGCGCCCAAAATTCCGGCAGCGATCGCACCGGCGCTTAGCACCCGGCCGGAAAATGCGCCCTCCCTGGCATAGACCAGGACCATCGCAAACGCGAAGGCGACCACGCCGCAAAGCGCAAGCAGTGCTCCGCTGCCGCGTTCGCCGGAGTCGCGGATTATGAGCAGCGCCAGCCCGCCCCCAACGACCACCAGCGCCGTCGCGAGGCTCGTGAGGAATGCCAGGGTGGTAATAAGCCGCTTCAAATCCGCCTCCGTCGCGACCTGCCGCTCGAAATCAACAGCCGCCGGGTGCCTTTTCAAAACTCGGGCGCGCGCGCCTCCTGGGTAGCCATCCGGCGGCTAACGATCTAGAACTATTGTCAGCGGGACGGCCCCGGCACACAACCCAAGAGTGGTTCCGGCGGCCGCTACCAACAAGATGAATGACGGAGGAAAACGATGAAAAGTCGCCACGCACTACTTGCATTCGCGGCCGGCCTGTCGCTGGTTGCTGGCTCTGCCGCCGCAGCAGACCTCGCCTATCCAATTGACCAGGATTCGCGCTTCAACTGGAAGAGCTACCACGATTTCGCCGACAAATACGATCTCTCGGGCCAGACGCTCTCAGTCTTCGGCCCCTGGCTGACGGCCGACAAGGAGGGCTTTGACAAGGTCCTCGCCTATTTCGAGGCAGCCACAGGTGCCAAGATCCAGAGCTCGGGCTCCAACTCCTTCGAGCAGCAGATCGTCATCGACACCCAGGCTGGCAGCCCGGCCAATATCTCCATCTTCCCGCAGCCCGGCCTCGCCGCGGACGTTGCCTCGAAGGGCTATCTGACCCCGCTCGGCGACGACACCAAGCAGTGGCTGATCGACAACTACGCGGCCGGTCAGTCATGGGTCGACCTCTCGACCTACAAGGACAAGAACGGCAATGCCCAGCTCTTCACGTTCCCCTGGAAGGCGGACCTGAAGAGCCTTGTCTGGTACGTGCCGGATAACTTCGCGGAAGCGGGCTATGAGGTTCCCAAGACCATGGAGGACCTGAAGGCGCTGACCGAGCAGATCGTCAAGGACGGCGGCACACCCTGGTGCATCGGCCTCGGTTCCGGCGCGGCGACTGGCTGGCCGGCGACCGACTGGGTCGAGGACTTCATGCTGCGCCTGAACCCGCCCGACGTCTATGACGGCTGGGTCGACAACTCCGTCAAGTTCAACGACCCGCGCGTGATCAAGGCGATTGAGGAGTTCGGCTGGTTCGCCAAGAACGACAAGTTCGTCGATGGCGGCGCCGCGGCGGTGGCCTCCACCGACTTCCGCGACAGCCCGAAGGGCCTCTTCACCTCGCCGCCCAAGTGCTATATGCACCGCCAGGCGTCGTTCATCCCGGCCTTCTTCCCGGACGGCACGAAGCTCGGCACGGACGTGAACTTCTTCTACTTCCCGCCCTATGCCAGCGAGGACCTCGGAAAGCCGGTTCTCGGTGCCGGCACCCTCTTCGCCATCACCAAGGATTCGCCGGCCGCCGAGGCTTTCATCGACTTCCTGAAGACCCCGATTGCCTCCGAAGTCGCGATGGCTGAGTGGAACTTCTTCACGCCGTCCAAGCTGGTGAACCCGGACGTCTACCCGACTGAGGTTCTCAAGAACGAGAACAACATCATCCTCAACGCCACGACCTTCCGCTTCGACGCCTCCGACCAGATGCCCGGCAAGATCGGCGCCGGCTCGTTCTGGACCGGCATGGTCGATTACGTCGGCGGCAAGTCGGCTACCGACGTGGCGGACGAGATCCAGAAGTCCTGGGACGCGATCAAGTAGGCGCCCAGGCGTGATGAGATTGGTCCCGGACCTTCGGCGGCCCGGGACCCTTCACAAATGAAGCAGCCTCACGCAAGATGAGGTCGAAAGAAGACGGCGCAGTGCGAGAACGGTCGCTCTAAGGTCACGCAAAAGTGGCTGGCGCCAGAGGGGAGAGGCATGGGGCACCTGATCAGCGCGGGAGTCACGATCGTTCTGGGCGTCGGGCTGGCGGCCGTCTATTTCTACGCAGCCAACAAGTTCCTCGACATCGTGCTTCCGCCACGCGGCCCGGCCTTGCAGGCGGCCCGCAACCAGAAGATCGCCGCCACCATCCGGCCGTGGCTCTTCCTCGGGCCGGCGCTGCTCTTCCTGGCGCTCTACCTCGTCTACCCCGTTATCAATTCCGTGTGGCTCAGCTTCTACGGCCGCGATGGCGTGCATTTCGTCGGCTTCGCCAACTATGTCTGGGCGGCCGGCGACCAGCAGTTTCGCGAGTCGATCGTCAACAACATCCTATGGCTGATCGTGGTGCCGGCGTTCAGCACCTTCTTCGGGCTCGTCATCGCCTACCTGACGGACCGCATCTGGTGGGGAAACATCGCCAAGAGCCTGGTCTTCATGCCGATGGCGATCTCCTTCATCGGCGCCAGCGTCATCTGGAAGTTCATCTATGACTATCGCGGCGCGGACTCCGCGCAGATCGGCCTCCTGAACGCGGTCGTCAAGCTCTTCGGCGGCACGCCGGAGGCATGGATCACCATCCCCTTCTGGAACAACTTCTTCCTGATGGTGATCCTGATCTGGATTCAGACCGGCTTCGCGATGGTCATCCTCTCCGCCGCGCTGCGCGGCGTGCCTGAGGAGACGATCGAGGCGGCGACGATCGACGGGGCCAAGGGCTGGCACATCTTCTTCTACATCATGGTGCCGCAGATCTGGAGCACCATCGCGGTGGTGTGGACGACCATCACCATCACCGTGCTCAAGGTCTTCGACATCGTGCTCGCGATGACCAACGGCCAGTGGAACACGGAGGTGCTCGCCAACCTGATGTATGACTGGATGTTCCGCGGCGGCGGCGATTTCGGCCGCGGCGCAACCATCGCCGTCGTCATCATGCTGGCGGTCGTGCCGATCATGATCTGGAACATCCGGCGTCTCAACGCCGAACAGGCGAGGCACTGACATGGCTCGGGTTCGACGCCGCAAGCGGCGCTGGGGAAAGTACGCCGTTCACCTGTCGGTCGTTCTGATCGTGGTGATCTGGACGCTCCCGACTTTCGGCATCCTGGTCACCTCCTTCCGCGGCAAGGATGAGATCTCCGTCTCCGGCTGGTGGACGGCACTGAAGACCAGCGCGCACAACATCATCGACCGTGCCGCCCCGCCCCCAGACGCGGTCGAAAAGGACGGCAAATACGTTATCTCGGGCAACCTTCTGAGCGGCACGGGCTACGTCACCAACTTCGGCGTACGCATCAGCAATCCGAAGGAGTTCAAGGCCGGGGAAACCGCTGACCTGCCCGGCGGCCAGGGCACGCTGACCATCAATCGCGACGGCTCCTACGAGCTCGTCTCCGACAAGCCCTTCACCGGCGACAGCGGCCGGCGCCTCTACTATACGGCCGCGCTTCCGCCCTCCTTCACCCTCGCCAACTACGACAAGGTGCTGCACTCCGAAGGCATCGGGCAGTCGTTCCTGAACTCGCTGACTGTGACCGTCCCGGCGACCGTCATCCCGATTCTGATCGCCGCCTACGCCGCCTATGCGCTCTCCTGGATGCGCTTCCCCGGCCGCGCCTTGCTGCTTTCGGTGATCGTCGGCCTGCTCGTCGTGCCGCTGCAGATGTCGCTTATTCCGCTGCTTCGACTCTATAACGGCATCGGCGATGTGTTCGGCGTGCCCGCCAAGACCTATCTCGGCATATGGCTGGCGCATACCGGCTTTGGCCTGCCGCTCGCCATCTATCTTCTCAGGAACTACATCGCCGGGCTGCCCAACGAGATAATGGAATCGGCGCGCGTCGACGGTGCCACGGATTTCGAAATTTTCGTGCGCATCGTGCTGCCGCTGTCGGTGCCGGTGCTCGCCTCCTTCGCGATCTTCCAGTTCCTGTGGGTGTGGAACGACCTTCTGGTCGCCATCGTGTTCCTCGGCAATACCGAGCAGCAGCTGGTGCTGACCGGGCGGTTGCGTGAGCTGCTCGGCTCGCGCGGCGGTGACTGGGAGATCCTGACGACCTCCGCCTTCGTCTCAATCATCGTGCCGCTCGCCGTCTTCTTCTCGCTGCAGCGCTATCTCGTGCGCGGCCTGCTCGCCGGCTCGGTCAAGGGCGGCTAGCGATGCGCGACCTCTCTTACTCGCATAGGGGATTTTAAATGGGCGAGCTTCGGCTGCGGGACATCAAGAAATCCTTTGGCGCGATCGATGTCATCAAGGGCGTCAACCTGGAAATCAAGTCGGGGGAGTTCGTGGTCTTCGTCGGACCTTCCGGCTGCGGCAAGTCCACGCTTCTGCGGCTGATCGCCGGGCTTGAGGAAATCACCTCCGGCACGCTGGAGTTCGACGGCGAGGAGGTCAACGAGCTTCCACCGGCGCTGCGCGGTATCGCCATGGTGTTCCAGTCCTACGCGCTCTACCCGCACATGACCGTCTACAACAACATGGCCTTCGGCATGAAGCTGGCGAAGGAGAGCCGCCAGCAGATCGACAAGAGCGTGCGCCAAGCGGCCGAGACCCTGCAGCTCACGCCCTATCTCAGCCGGCTTCCGAAGCAGCTTTCCGGCGGGCAGCGGCAGCGCGTCGCGATCGGCCGCGCCATCGTGCGCAATCCCAAGGTCTTCCTGTTCGACGAGCCGCTCTCCAACCTCGACGCGGCGCTGCGGGTCTCGATGCGCATCGAGATCGCCAAGCTGCACGAGCGTATGTCGGACGTGACGATGGTCTACGTGACGCACGACCAGGTCGAGGCGATGACGCTCGCCGACCGCATCGTGGTGCTGCGCGCCGGCATCATCGAGCAGGTCGGCACGCCGATGGAGCTTTATAACCGCCCCGGCAACTTGTTTGTCGCGGGCTTCATCGGCTCGCCGGCGATGAACATGGTGCCCTGCACCGTGGAGGCCGGCGACGGCGGCGCGCGCGTGCGCCCGGAGCACCACAGCCCGGTCTCCCTGCAGGCGAAGATTCCGGCAAGCGCGGTCGGCAAGAAGGGCACGCTCGGGGTCCGCCCGGAACATCTGGCGCTTGCGAATGGCGGGGGGCAGCCGATCTTCAAAGGCAAGCTCGACATGGTCGAGCAGCTGGGCGAGTTGACGCTGCTCTATGTCGATTGCGGCTACGACGAGCCGATCGTCGCCAAGATCGAGGGCAACGTGCAGGTGAAGCGCGGCACGGAGATCGCGCTCACCGCGCCGGCCGACATGCTGCACGTCTTCGACGAGAGCGGCAAAGCCTTCGAACGCGTGATGTGAGGCGTGATATCCTCCCCCATCTTCGATGGGGGAGGAGCTAGCCTCACTCCAGGACCAGCGCCACCGAAAAGCCGTCGTGGCCCTTGGCGCCGACGGTCTGGATCGCCGTCGCGTTGACACGCTTCTCGCGCGAGACCATCTCAAGAAAGCTCCTGACGCCCTTCACGCTTTGATCGGTGCTTTCCATGTCGATCAGCGCACCGTATCGCACCACGTTGTCGGCGACGATGACGCTGCCGGGGCGTGAGAGTTTCAGGGCCCATTCGAAATAGGCCGGGTTGTTCGGCTTGTCGGCGTCGAGGAAGAAGACGTCAAACGGTTCTCCGCCCTCCGCAGCCAGCGCCGCCAGACTGTCGAGTGCCTTGCCGACGCGCACTTCGACGACCTCGGCGAAGCCGGCATGCGCGATATTCTTCTGCGCCACCTCGGCATGCTTGGCGCTCGCTTCGAGCGTGATCAGCTTGCCGCCGGGCGGCAGCGCGCGGGCGAGCCAGATGGTGGAATAGCCGCCAAGCGTGCCGATCTCGAGGATGCGTTTGGCGCCGGCCATTTTGGCAAGCAGCATCAGAAGCTTGCCGTGGGGAGCGGAGACCTCGATCTCCGGAAGACCGGCCTTCCCGCTTGCCGCAAGCGTGCGGTCGAGCGCCGGATCGGGATCGACGAAGAGGCCGGCGATGTAGCGATCGACGTCGCCCCAGGTCTTTTCGCTCAAGACGTCCCTCCGCGCCGCATCGCTCAGCGCGCTCCCGCGCAGGCCATGCATTCGAGCTCGACCTGAGCGCCGAGCACCAGGCCGTTCACACCGAAGGCCGAGCGTGCGGGCAGTCGGTCGGGGTCGAAATAGCCGACATAGACCTTGTTGAAATCAGCCCACTTTGACATGTCGGCGAGCATCACGGTGCATTTGAAGACGGCGCCGAATGAAAGGCCGTTCTCCTTCAGGACGGCGCCGAGGTTTTCCATCGTTTGCCGCGCCTCCGCCTCAAGGCCGCCCGGCACCAGCTCAAGCTTGTTCGGCAAGTTGCCGATCACCCCGGACAGAAAGAAAATGTCACCGACCCGCGCCGCCTGGCTGAACGGCAGGTTGAAAGCCTTGTTCCAGGGCGAGTTGATGAACTGCATCGCGCCGTCCTCCAGGAGCTCGCGCCGCGCCTACTGCCCCTTCTTTGAGGCAAAGGCCGAGCGGCCGGCGAATTTCGCCGCCGGTCCAAGCTCCTCCTCGATCCGCATCGAGCTGATTGTATTTGGCAATACGGTCGGAGCGCGACATCGAGCCGGTCTTGATCTGACCGCAATTCGTCGCGACCGCGAGGTCGGCGATGGTCGAATCCTCCGTCTCGCCGGAGCGGTGCGACATGACGGCGGTGTAGGCGGCCTTGTGTGCCATCTCCACGGCATTGAGGGTCTCGGTCAGCGTGCCGATCTGGTTGACCTTGATCAGGATGGAGTTGGCGACGCCGCGCTCGATCCCCTCGGCCAGAATCTTGGTGTTGGTGACGAAGATATCGTCGCCGACGAGCTGGATCTTGCCGCCGAGCTTGACGGTCGCGAGCTTCCAGCCGTCCCAGTCGCCCTCCGCCAAGCCGTCCTCGATGGAGATGATCGGATATTTACCGATCAGCTCGCCGAGATAGGCGACCTGCTCCTCGGGGGAGCGTGTCTTGCCGCCCTCGCCGGCATAGACGTATTTGCCGTCCTTGAAGAACTCGCTCGCCGCCGGGTCGAGGGCGAGCGCCACGTCTTCGCCCGGCTTGTATCCGGCCCGCTCGATCGCCTTCACGATGAAGTCGAGCGCCTCCGTGGCAGTCTGCAGGTTCGGCGCGAATCCGCCCTCGTCGCCGACATTGGTGTTGTGGCCGGCATCGTGCAGCGCCTTCTTCAGCGTGTGGAAGATTTCCGCGCCCATGCGCACCGCCTCGGCAAGCGTCGGCGCGCCGAACGGCACGATCATGAATTCCTGGAAGTCGATCGGGTTGTCGGCATGCACGCCGCCATTCAGCACATTCATCATCGGGGTCGGGAGAAGCCGCGCATTGGTGCCGCCGACATAGCGGTAGAGCGGCAGGCCGTTCGCCTCGGCCGCGGCCTTGGCGACGGCCAGCGACACGCCGAGAATGGCGTTGGCGCCGAGCCGGCCCTTGTTCTCCGTGCCGTCGAGCTTGATCAGCGACTGGTCGATCTGGATCTGCTCTTCCGCATCCATCCCGCCGATCGCCTCGAAAATCTCGCCGTTCACCGCGTCGACCGCCTTCACGACGCCTTTGCCGAGATAGCGCTGCTTGTCGCCGTCCCGGAGTTCGACCGCCTCGCGGGTGCCGGTCGAGGCGCCGGACGGCACCGCCGCGCGGCCGAACGAGCCGTCTTCCAGCGTCACGTCGACCTCCACGGTCGGATTGCCGCGGCTGTCGAGAATCTCGCGTCCGGTGATGTCGATGATGGCGGTCATGCGCGCTCCCTTGTCTTAGCGGGTGCTCTAGGGGAAGTCGCGCCGCAACGAAAGGAGCGGGCCGAGATTTTTCGCGTTTTCCGACGCCCTCTCAGCCTGCGGGCCGGTGATTGGCCGGCCCGCAAACGGAAACTCTCAGCTCACCTTGATGATCGCGGTCGCGAGCATCTTGCCGCTCGCGGTGTGGTAGGTCACCTTCACCTTCTCGCCGACCGCGTAGCTCGCGAACGTCCAGTTGGTGGGGGCGATGAACACCTTGCCGTCGACGAGGGTCACTTCCTTCTTCGTCGGGTCGAGCGTCTTGATGTTGCCGGTGTCGGTTGCTGCATAAGCAGCGGTGCTGAAGAGGGTTGCGGCAACGGCCGCGGTGATGAGGGTTTTGCGCATGGTTGCGCCTCTCGGCTCCTAGCTGGCGACCAGGGCATCTTGTCCTGGCCTGGGTGACCAGCGGCGCGGAACTTAGCCGCGGAATCCTCCGGTCTCTAATGAAGAAAAAATAATGTTCTGCGGCTATTGCCTTGCCGCAAAAGTATTGCTTCGCCATGCTTCGCCACTCTATTGACACACCTTGGCCAAACGCGTGTCGGCTCTTCGCCGGAACTTGTCTTTTTCCTGAAGATTTCTGCCGCAGCGGGAACGCGCCTTCGGCGGCCGGCGGCTTTTCGTCCGGCGCGCGATTATCCGTCGGATTTCGCCAGCCGGTCGAAGGCGATCAGCCGCTCAATTAGCGCCGGCATTGCGTCGAGTCGCACCATGTTCGGCCCGTCGGAGGGCGCGTTGTCGGGGTTCTCGTGCGTCTCAATGAAGACCGCGGCGACGCCGACCGCCACCGCGGCGCGGGCAAGCACCGGCACCATTGCCCGGTCGCCGCCGGTCGAAGTCCCCTCTCCGCCCGGCTGCTGCACGGAGTGCGTTGCGTCGAAGACGACCGGCGCGCCCATCGCCGCCATGATCGGCAGCGCCCGCATGTCGGAGACGAGCGTGTTGTAGCCGAAAGACGCCCCGCGCTCGGTCAGCAGCACTTGCCGATTGCCGCTCTCCACGATCTTGGCGAGCACGTTCTTCATGTCCCAGGGCGCCAGGAACTGGCCCTTCTTGACATTGACGACGCGGCCCGTCCTGGCGGCGGCGACGAGAAGATCGGTCTGTCGGCAGAGGAAGGCCGGGATCTGCAGGACATCGACGACCGTGGCGATCTCGGCGCACTGGCCGGGCTCGTGCACGTCGGTCAGGACCGGGAGCCCCAGCTCCTTGCGGAGGTCGGCAAAAATCGGCAGCGCGCCGGCTAGCCCGACGCCGCGCTTTCCCGAAAGGCTTGTGCGGTTGGCCTTGTCGAAGCTCGTCTTGTAGACGAGGCCAATTCCAAGCCGCGCGCAGATCTCCTTCAGCCGCCCCGCAACGTCAAAGGCGTGGTCGCGGCTTTCGAGCTGGCAGGGTCCGGCGATCAGCGCCAGCGGCAGCGCATTGCCGAAGCTGACCGACCCGGCTTTGACGACAGCGTTCGGCTCAGCCATTCGCCTTTCCGCTCCTGAAGGTCACGACGGCACTCAGTCCCGGCCGGGGCGGCACCACGATCCGCTCGTCGCTGCGTTTCGCGTCAGGGCCTGCATAACCTGCGGCCCGCTCAAGCTCCAGGACCTGAAGCTCGAAGGCGGCAAACAGCATGCCGCGGCGCGGATTGGGCGGGGCGACATCGTAGCGGGCGCGGAAGGCGTCCGGCGTCAGCACCAGGACGCTCTTGCCGTCCGCCTTCACCGCGATCCCATCGCTCGTCGTGCGGGGAGGCTTGCGCCGGCCGGTCGCGGCGGCAAGGAAGCCGCGGAAGTCGGATGGGGTCTCGGCCACCGCCGCGACCGTCACAATGCCGGTCGCGCCGTTCGGATGGCCGAGAGAGGCCGGCTGGAAGAGCACCTCCTTCTGAAGATGCTGGCAGGCGAAGAAGGCAGCATCGGGCGCCTGCGCCGAATTCGGCGTGGGCGAGCGCCACGCCGATCTCCTTTTCTTCGCCGTCGGGCATCTCGGCCATGCGGGAGAACCGATGGACCGGCCCGCCGCCGATCCCAGCTTTCTCGAACGCCGCCTGGTCTGCCTCGGCATTGTTGCTTGCAAGCGCGACCATGGCGAACCCCTCGCCGCGCCGCTCGGTAAAGCGCTTCAGGCGCCGGACGAAGACATTGTGCTCGGCCGCCGCCATGTCGGCCGCCCTGCGGTCGATGATGGTGATCGCCTCAAGGTAGGTGCGGTTCTCGAAGAAAACGCAGCAATTCCCCGTGCCGAAGGGGTGCCGGGCATCCGGTGCGACGGTGAAACCGAGCTTCGCCAGCCGCGCGCGCGCAAGCGTCAGCGTGGTGACGGGAAGGACGAGGTGGTCGATTCCGCGCATCGCCCTCCGCTAGGCGATTGGGGCGGGCATGACCAGCCCCCGAATCGGGCCCCAAACCCTCTGGGTAGTGTCTCAGTTTGAAATCCGCGACCCTTGACGCGGGTGTCGCATCCCGCCTTCGGCTCCTATATGCTTAGCGGAAAGCATGGGAGCCGAAAATGCGCGTCAGCAAGGACGGAAAGAGCGTCCACGTCGAAATCGGCTTTTGGCTCGACCCGGATGGTTCGATCCATATGACATCTAACGAGCTGGACGATTTTCACATAGCGGTGAATGAAGACCCAGCTAGAAAGAATGGGCACCCCACGCTCTATCGTCGGCTAGCGAAGCTCCTCAAAGACGCTGGCGCACCATCTCCGGAGACTTCCTGATGCCACGAGGTCCTAAAGGCGAGAAACGCCCTGCCGACGTGGTTGGCAACGCCGTCCGCGTTATGGAGATCGCCACCGGCCAGCGCGAGGAAGAGATCGACGGCAAGCCCGAAAGCGCCGCCGCCGAGCTTGGCCGCAAGGGCGGCAAGGCGCGGGCCGAGAAGATGACGCCAGAGCGGCGGGCGGAGATTGCGCGGAAGGCGGCTGAAAAGCGTTGGAAAACCAAGGGCTGACCCGCTCTCGGGAATATTTTCTGGAAATATTTTTCTTGATTTCTGGCGAAGAACATAGGATGAGATCGTCTCCCTATGGAGCCAGAAATCCATGCCAGATCGTTCCATGTCAGCTACGCTCGACGCATTCGGCGCTCTCCTCGAGGAGTTCGACGAAATCACGCGACAGGCTCACGAACGCTATCGCGCGTACGCCCCTGCCGATCTTGTTGAACTCGACAGTCGTGCGCAGGCAGCATGCACTTATTGCCATATGGGTGCTGAGGCTGACCGCCGCTTTATCGACCGCAGCGACGTTCGTACGCTGGACATTCGCGGACAACGCCTTTGGCTCTTCGATGCCATCAACGCAGTAGTTCGTTTGAAGAAGATGGACGAGGACGGCACCACGCGAAACTACCCGACAAAACAGGCGAGGGCCTTTGATCGCGGTTACGACCTACCGGGGCTTCCGATGCCGCCGGTGAGGATCACGGCGGGCTATCTTCTCGACAAGACCGGCTCGACTTTTGTCCGCACTCAGATCGCAAGACCTATCGGACAGAAGAAGACATTATGGTGCGCCGCGGTCATTCCGCCGGAGGAGCGCAAAGCAGGCGAGCGCATCTGGAAGGACGTAACTCGGCAAGGAAGCCTGTGATTAAATAAGCGTACGTATCCATGGGAGCTTTCAACCATCACATGCTAACTCTGGCTCGCGAAGCTCGCGGGTTGACGCAGGCGGAGTTGGCTACACGGCTGAACCTCAGGCAAGGAACTCTTTCCAAGTTACGAGACCGGCTTTAATGAGCCGCCTGCCGAATTTGTCGAGGACGACCTTGCGCCAGCACTCGGCTTTCCTCCGTCATTTTTCTTCGAGCCGGGGCGGCCGTACGGGTTGCCCACCTTTTCATTACCGCCGCCGCAAGAAACTATCCGCCAAAGCGCTCGCGCGGATCGTGGCTGAAATGAATATAAGGCGGATGCATCTCTCGAAATTGCTTGTTTCTTTTGCGTGGCGAACGAATGGCTTCATCCCTGAAATAGATCGCGATGAATATCGTGGACGAGGCAAGGCTGCGCTCACAACCGAGGACGCCGCTCGCCTGGTCAGAGAAGCGTGGATGCTGCCGGGCGGCCCGATCCCCAACATGGTTGAATTGCTTGAAAGCAATGGTGGTGTGGTCATTCCCTGCGACTTCGGAACTGACTTGCTGGATGCCCTGAGCCAACGGATAGACGGTATGCCGGTCATGTTTTTTGTAAACGTGGATGCGCCAGCGGATCGGGTGCGCCATACCTTGGCGCACGAACTTGGCCATATGGTGCTCCACACCACTATACTCAAAAGCGATGAGGAGATGGAGGATGAAGCCGACGCATTTGCCGGAGCATTCCTGCTTCCAGCAGATCAGAATTCGACCGCAATTGCGCCGGTTCGATCTCCGGCAGCTCGCAAATCTAAAAGGGTATTGGAAAGTATCAATGGCGGCGCTCGCCGTGCGAGCGCAGAGGCTCAATCTTATTACACCCTACCAGAGTAAAATGTTTTGGATTGAAATGAGTAGACTTGGCTATCGGAAGCGTGAGCCCAATGAACCGCCTAAAGAACATCCAAGTTTACTGAGACAAATGGTTTCATTTCATACTAGAAAGCTTGGATATAGTCTGGAAGACATGGCGAAGTTACTTCATATACATGTTTCTGAGTTTCAACAAATGTACAGGACTGACGTGCTCGGAGAGCCGACTAGGGCGACGGCCTCAGCTTCGAATAGTGAAATAATTGCTTGACGCTAAGCATAGAAAGTTCATATATTAGGGGCATGAACAAGCTGCCCCTCGCGAAGCGCGTCCAAATCCTCTCCATGCTCTGCGAGGGATCGTCCATGCGGTCGATCTCTCGCGTGTGCGACGTGTCGATCAACACCGTCGCGAAGCTGCTGGTGGACGCCGGCAAGGCCTGCGCCGACCTTCCACGACGAGAAGGTCCGCGACGTGAAGGCGAAGCCGCGTCCAGGTCGATGAAATCTGGTCGCTTCACCTACGCGAAGGCAGAAGAACGTCGCGACGGCCAAGGCAGCACCGGCGGAGGCTGGCGACACATGGACGTGGACGGCAATCGAAGCCGACACCAAGCTGATCGTCTCTTGGCTGGTCGGCGGTCGCGATGGCGAATACGCGATGGCCTTCATGGACGATCTGCGGGCCCGCGCTCGCCAACCGCGTCCAGCTAACCAGCGACGGCCACAAGGCCTATCTTGAAGCCGTGGAAGGCGCGTTCGGAGCCGATATCGACTACGCCATGCTGATCAAGATTTACGGCGACGTCGCCGGAGAGCGCCAAGGGCCGCTACAGCCCCGCAGAGTGCATCGGCGCGCAAGAAAGAGCGGATCGAAGGCAACCCCGACTGGAACCACGTCAGCACGTCCTATGCCGAGCGGCAGAACCTCACGATGCGGATGCACATGCGGCGCTTCACGCGGCTGACGAATGCTTCTCCAAGAAGTTCGAGAACCACGTCCACATGGTCGCGCTCTACACCGTGTTCTACAACTGGACGCGGATTCACAAGAGCCTGCGGGTCACGCCAGCGATGGAAGCTGGGATTACGGATCAGCTGTGGACGATGGAGGAGATTGCCGAGATGATCGACGCGACGCTGCCGAAGCCGGGTCGGCCTAAGAGCTACAAGAAGCGGGAGGTAGCAGCGTGACTGGCGGGTTCATCTTAGTCGTTACAATCGTCCTAACGGGGTCGGCGCCATCAGTTTTCAATCCAATTTCAGCACTCAGGACGATTGCGAAGCTGCTCGGTCGGCTGTGATGAAAGAAGCGCTCTTGTCCACCGCCCATCTGCGGAGACAGGAACACGCAAAGATACTATCATCGGGATTCCGCAGATCGCTGCTGTTTGCTCACCACAAAATTCAAACTGAGACACTACCACCCTCTGGACGCGCTGGCCGGTTCTGGCCGATCATGGTCGGTAGCACCCTCTCGCCTCCCGACGAATTGTCCGCCATGGCCGAAATCCGCCTCCCTCGCCTTCCGCCAGCGCTTCCTTGCCGATGCTCGATCATCTGAAGGCCAACAACCGCGCCTGGGCCAAGCGCAAGGTCGCCGGCGATGCCGGCTTCTTCAAGCGGCTCGAAAACCAGCAGGCGCCCGAATATCTGTGGATCGGCTGCTCCGACAGCCGCGTCCCGGCGAACGAGATCGTCGACCTCGATCCGGGCGAGCTTTTCGTGCACCGCAATGTCGCCAACCTCGCCCCTCCGCAGGACGCGAACTATCTCTCCGTCCTGCAGTTCGCGGTCGACGTCCTCAAGGTGAAGCACATCATCGTCGTTGGGCACTACGGATGCGGCGGCGTCGCCGCCGCGGTCGACGGCAGGCGCCGCGGCCTCGTCGACCACTGGCTGCATCCGATCCGCGAGGTCTACCACGCGCATGCAAGCGATCTCGAGGCGATCCCCGAAATGCAGGCGCGGCTGAACCGGCTCTGCGAGCTGAACGTGATGCGGCAGGTCGCCAACGTCGCGTCGGACGTCTTCGTGCAGGACGCTTGGGCGCGCGGCCAGCCGCTCAGCGTACATGGCTGGGTCTATTCGCTCGCCGACGGCCTGGTGAACGATCTCAACGTCACCGTCAGCGCGCCATGAGCGACGTGGCGGGCAAAGTCACGGCGCATTACGGCTCAGAAGGGATCGCCGCGCGCATCCTCGCCGAGGTCGCGGCTGCCGGACACGCCGTCGACCGCATCGCGGCAGAGACGCTCTACCCATTCGACCAGATGCACGCCCGCCGGCTCGCCGGGACGAAGGACCACCTCGCCCGCCTGGCCCTCACGGGTTCCGACCGTTTGCTCGATATCGGCAGCGGTCTCGGCGGTCCGGCGCGCTACGCGGCGACCACGTTCGGATGCCGCGTCACCGGCATCGACCTCACGCCTGAGCTGGTCGAAGCGGCGCGCGAGCTGACGCAACGCTGCGAGCTTTCCGACCGCGTCGATTTCCACGTCGCCGACGCGGCCGCGATGCCGTTCGCGGACGCCACGTTCGACGTTGCCTCCTGCCACTATGTCGGCATGAACATCGCCGACAAGGCGGCCGTGCTGACGGACATCGCCCGCGTGCTGAAGCCGGGCGGCCGCCTCGCCTGGAGCCAGGCGACACACGGCAGCGGCGAGCCCTATTTCCCGCTCCCCTGGGCGAGCGACCCCTCCGCGAGCTTTCTGGTCGACCCGGCCGAGCTTTCTGCCGCCTTCGAAGCTGCCGGTTTCCGCGTGATCGAGTGCGTGGACGAGAGCGACATCCTGCGCGCCTCGACCGAGGAGACGCGCGCCAAGGGCGCGCAGCTGCAACTGACCAAAGCGGTTCAGGGCAGCGCGGCGTCGGAGCGCTCACGCAATTTCAGCCGCAGCATCCTCGAAGGCCGGGTCGGGAGCGTGGCCGTGCTCGCCGAGCGGCGGTAGCCGCTAGACCAGCCGGCTTCGCTCCACCGCCGCGGCGATGAAGCTGGCGAAGAGCGGGTGCGGCTCGAAGGGGCGCGATTTCAGCTCCGGATGGTACTGCACGCCGATGAACCAGGGATGGTCGGGGAGCTCGATCGTCTCCGGCAGCAGGCCGTCGGGAGACATGCCGGCAAAGCGCATCCCCGCCGCTTCCAGCCGGTCCCTGTAGGCGATGTTGACCTCGTAGCGATGGCGATGCCGCTCGCTGATCTCGGTGTCGTCGTAGATGGCCCCGATGCGGCTTCCTTGCGCGAGGATCGCCGGATAGGCGCCGAGCCGCATGGTGCCGCCGAGATCGCCCTGCGCGAGCCGCTGCTCCAGCGCATTTCCCTTCAGCCACTCCGTCAGTAGGCCGACCACAGGCTCGTCGGTCGGCCCGAACTCCGATGAGCTTGCGCTGTTCAGGCCCGCCAGATGCCGCGCCGCCTCGATCACCGCCATCTGCATCCCGAAGCAGATGCCGAAGAATGGCACGTCGCGCGTGCGCGCGAAGCTGACGGCGTTGATCTTGCCCTCGGTGCCGCGCTCGCCGAAGCCGCCCGGAACGAGGATGCCGTTGACGTTCTCGAGATAGGGTGCCGGGTCTTCCTTCTCGAAGACCTCGCTCTCGATCCAATCGAGTTTGACCTCGACCTTGTTGGCGATGCCGCCGTGCTGCAGCGCTTCCGTCAGCGACTTATAGGCATCCTTGAGCCCGGTATATTTGCCGACGATGGCAATCGTCACCTCGCCTTCCGGGTGGCGCAGGATGCGTGTGATCTCGCGCCAGCGGTCGAGGTCGGGCGTCGGCGCATGCTCCTCGCCGAAGGCTGCGAGCACCTCGCGGTCGAGCCCCTGGTCGTGATAGGCGACCGGCACGTCGTAGATCGAGTCGACATCGAGCGCCGGGATGACGGCGCTCTCGCGCACATTGCAGAAGAGCGCAAGCTTGCGGCGATCGCTTTCGGGGATCGGGCGGTCGGAGCGGACCAGCAGGATGTCGGGCTGAATGCCGATCGAGCGCAGCTCCTTGACGGAATGCTGCGTCGGCTTGGTCTTCAATTCGCCCGCCGTCGCGATATAGGGCATCAGCGTCAGGTGGATATAGACCGCCTGCCCGCGCGGCAGCTCGTTGCCGAGCTGGCGGATCGCCTCGAAGAACGGCAGGCCCTCGATGTCGCCGACCGTGCCGCCGATCTCGCAGAGCACGAAGTCGAACTCGTCGTTGCCGTCGCGAACGAACGCCTTGATGGCATCGGTCACGTGCGGGATCACCTGCACGGTGCCGCCGAGATAGTCGCCGCGCCGCTCCTTGGCGATGATCTCCTGGTAGATGCGCCCGGTCGTGACGTTGTCCATGCGGTTCGCGGAGCGTCCGGTGAAGCGCTCGTAGTGGCCGAGGTCGAGGTCGGTCTCCGCGCCGTCGTCGGTGACGAAGACCTCGCCGTGCTGATAGGGGCTCATGGTCCCGGGATCGACGTTCAGATAGGGGTCGAGCTTCCTCAGCCGAACCTTGTAGCCGCGCGCCTGAAGAAGCGCGCCCAAGGCCGCTGAAGCGAGACCCTTGCCGAGGGAGGAGACCACGCCGCCGGTAATGAAGATGTACCGCGCCATGGGATTTGAGCCTTAGCGGGGGCGGAGCGATTCGACGAGTCAAAAATCGCGGTGCCCAAACAACACGACACCGGCCGCGAAAGCGGCCGGTGTCACATTATCTGAACGCAGAAGCTATTGCAGCGGAACGGTCAGCCGGACGCGGCCCGACAAGGCATTGTAGTCATTGGTGCCGATGCCGTCATAGGACCCGGCCGCCTGGAGCGCGACGCCGCGCTGCCCGCGAACCGTCACCCCAAGCTCTGCCTTGCCGCGAAGCTCCTCGCCCGCGTCGGGAGCGAATGAGAGCGATCTGGAAGAGTCCTGGATGAACGCCCAGATGCCGGTCAGCTCAGCGCGCGGCTCGATCACGACGCCGCTCGGGGTCACCATCTGGTAGGCAACCGATGGCCCGAAATCGAGCTGCCCCAGGCTGACGGTCTGGTCCGGAATGGCGATGCCGTTGGTGTCCGTGTAGCCGAGCTGGTGTTCCTCGACATAGACGACGTCCGAGTGTGGCTGAAGCACCCAGTTCCCGCTACGCCAATCGCCGATCAGGCCGCCGCGGACCAGCCAGCGCCGCGTGTCGAAGCTGTCGGTGTAGGTGCCAAACGGGCTGATCCTGTTGAAGGACTGGCCCCAGGCCGCACGGCCATCGAAGTAAAGATGATCGAACAGCTTGACCGTCGCGTAGGGTCCCGCCATCCAGCCGTTGCCAGAGGCGGAAGCCGTGGGCGTCTGCCAGTCCTGGCTCAAATGGTCGAACTGGCCGAGCACGCCGATGAGCACGCGCGAGCCCAGTTTATAGTCGGCCCCCACATACGCCGTCGTGAAATAGCCGTTGCTGTCCATCCCGAACTCGTCGTCGTTGAAATACGTCGCCTGCAGCTGGGTCCAGATGTCGAACCGGGACTGATCGACGGTGGGACCAAGCTGCGGCTCGGCAAGCGCAAGCGCCTCCCCAGTTGGCAGGGGAGCGTTCTCGGGACCAGGAGACGCGCTGGCGGTCACGGCAGCATTGTTGCTCACCAGATCGTCCGCGACGCCGGAGGCCGGCACGTAACCTGGAGCGACGCTCATGGCCGGGCCCGACGACATTCTCGCGGCGCGGAGCTCCGACAGGCTGGTCGAAAATGTTGCCGTCGCCCCGCCGTCAGCCTGCATGGCCGTCACGTTGAACGGGGCGCCGGAACTCGTCCCGGACAAGCGCGAGATCCGCCGATCTGCATCCGGCTCGCTGGCGGCAAGCTGTCGGATGCGGTTGTGCAGGTACTGGTAGATCAGATCGATCGTCCGCTGACGATTGCCCGCCACGTCGAGGTTGCTGCCCGTGGGGCTGATCGCGAAGTCGCAGATCGCCGCCGCTGCGGTGTTCGTGACGACGAGCACGACCGTCGCGTTTGCCGGTATCTCCACGCTGAACGGCTGGGTAACCGACGATCCCACATCACCAAGAAAATTTGCGGCCTGGTTGGTGGGATCGTAAGAGCCGAGGTAGGCAGACGCGTGCGCGTTCGTTGCGCACGGGGTTCCGCCGACGTTGGGGTCGAAGTCGAACTGCTGGCAAATCGGGGCGCCGGTGCTGTTGGTATAGGTAAACGTCTCGTAGTTGTAGGTCGTCCCGGCATTGAAGATTCCCGGATAGGCCTTGCTCGGGCAGCTTGACGGGATGGCGTCGCGGAAGATGCGGCCACTCTGAGTGTGGGTCCCCGTGAATGAGGATGTCACAGCCGCCGCATCCTGCGTCAGCGCCACCGCGTAGAAAGCAGCAACCAACACCAGAAAGACGCCACCGCGGCGAAGAACAAAACCGGACATATAACCCCCCACGCGCAGCAGCAGACCCACCGCTCCCTCAGGAGGCACGCTCCCTGCTTATTCGTCAACCTGCAGCACGTGGGCGGTCACCGTGACTCGGCGCAAAAACGCCGAATCAAGCAGAATGTGGCGCGGCAGCTACAGTCCTGACATCCCGACTATACCTGGGCTTGTAATCCCAGGCGGAGATCACGTCTCAGCCGCTACTGGCCGCCCGTGTCCGACAGCGGCGGCGTCGGAAGGGTCGACGGCGTCTCGGCGGCGGGCGCGTTGTCCTGCGTGGCCGGCGGCGTTTCGCTCGGCGCCGATGGCGCGGGCGTCGTGGTTGCTGAGTCAGGTGCCGACGTGGTCGTGTCGGATGAAGGCGGCGTGTTCGTGCCAGTGGGCGTCGTCGTGTCGGCGGGCGTCGTCGTGTCGGAAGACGGCGCCGTGGTCGTATCCTGCGGCGGCGGCGTCTGCGGGCCGCTGGTCGTGTCGCCGGTCGAGCCGCCGAGCTGGTTCAGGAGGTCCTGCGCGCTCGTCGGGGAGCCCGAGTTGTCCGGCGCCGCGGGCGTTTCGTTCGTCGTCGTGGTCTGGCCCGGGAGCTGCTGCAGGATGTCGGACGGATGCCCCTGATATTTGCCGATGAGGGCAAGGCCGAGCGAGGTCAGGAAGAAGGCGAGCGCAAGATAGGCGGTGGTGTGCGAGAGCATGTTGCCGGCGCCGCGCCCGGTCATCAACGAGCCTGAGCCGCCGATCCCGAGCGCGCCCCCCTCGGAGCGCTGCAGCAGGATCAGCCCGACCATGGCGACAACCACCATCAGGTGGATCACGATAACGACGGTGGTCATGAACCTCTTTCCCTGGCGCCTTCTATACGAGCGCGCCGCCGCTTTGAAGCTCTAGGTGCCGCCTGCGGCCTTGACGATGGCGAGGAAATCGGCCGCCTTCAAGCTGGCGCCACCGACGAGCCCGCCGTTAACCTCGGCGACGGCAAGGATCGCGGCCGCATTGTCGGGCTTCATCGACCCCCCATAAAGAATGCGCACTTCGCCTCCGGCAGCGCCGAAACGCGCCTTGAGGCTGGCCCGGATATGGGCATGCACCTCTTGGATGTCACCCTCGCTGGGCGTCCGCCCGGTGCCGATCGCCCAGACCGGCTCGTAGGCGATCACCTGCCCCTCCGGCGGCCCGTCCGGCACCGATGCGGCGAGTTGCCGCGACACCACCGCCAGCGTTTCGCCGGAATCGCGCTCCGCCCCGGTCTCGCCGACGCAGATGATGGCGTGGAGCCCCGCCCGCCGCGCGGCCTCCGCCTTGGCCCGCACCGTCGCGTCGCTCTCGCCGTGATCGTGCCGCCGCTCCGAATGCCCGACGATGACGGCGTCGGCGCCCGCATCCTTGAGCATTTCCGCCGCAATGTCGCCGGTATGGGCGCCTGAGGGCTTCGCGTGGCAGTCCTGGCCGCCGATCAGGAGCGGCGACCCCTTGGTCGCCCAGCGCATCTGCGCGATCAGCGTCGCCGGCGGGCAGAGCATCACGTCGACCCGGCCTTCGGCCTCTTTGGCGCCATCCGCGACGCGCCGCGCCTCATCAAGGCTCGCGGCGAGGCCGTTCATCTTCCAGTTCCCGGCGATCAGGGGACGCATGTCGCTCTCGCTCCTTCGCCGCCGGATGGCGGGGAGTGTCGATCCGCTTGTGAGGGCGGGACGAGGGTCTTATGTTCGAACGGCCGGGGCACCCAGAGACCCGGCCTTTTTTGCTTGCCGCCGAGAGGCTTTTTCATGCTCGACCAGTTGCGTCAAGGTGCCCAGGGCTGGATTTCGAAGCTGCTCATGGCGCTGCTCGTCCTGAGCTTCGCGATCTGGGGCATCGGCGGCTTCCAGGGCTACCATACGGACACGCTCGCCAAGGTCGGCAATACGCGGGTGAGCGTGTCAGGATTTCGCGCGCGCTTACCAGCAGGCGCAACAGAACGCGCAGCGCTCCGGCCAGCAGGTCTCGCCGCAGCAGGTCCTCGGGCGGCTGCTCGCCAATGCAGCGCTCGACGACACGGCAAGCGCCTTCGGTCTCGGCGTTTCCAACAAGCGCGTCGCCGAGGAAATCGCCAAGAACCCCGCCTTCCAGACGAACGGCAGCTTCGACCATGACCGCTTCGTCACGCTGCTCACGAATGCCGGCATGAACCCCGACGCCTTCGTCAGCGACACGAAGCAGCGATCTTGTGCGCCGCCAGATCACCGACTCGCTCGGCGCCGGGGTCACCCTGCCGGAGCCAATGGTCGCCGCGCTCTACCGGCTGAAGAACGAGGAACGCACGGTCTCCTATCGTCGTCGTCGACGCGACCTCGATCGCGCCGGTCGGCGCGCCGAGCGATTCCGACCTGCAAGCCTATTTCGACAAGAACAAGGACAAGTTCGGCGCGCCGGAATACCGCAAGCTCGGCATCATGACGCTCGACCCGGCGCAGATCGCCGATCCGGCCTCCGTCAGCGCCGACGACGTCGCCGCCGAATACGAGCGCCGCAAGGCGAGCCTGACGCAGCCGGAGCGCCGGCGGGTCGAGCAGATCCGCTTCGACGACCGCCGACGCGGCGAAGGCCGCGATGGCGAAGATCGAAGGCGGCGAGGATTTTTCCGCCGCGGCGACCGAGGCCGGAACGGAAGTGACCGATCTCGGCGTCAAGACCAAAGCGGAGATGCTCGACCCGGCGGTCGCCGAAGCGGCGTTCTCGGCGGAGGCGAACAAGCCGGTCGCCGTCATCGAGGGCGCGATCAACCCTTCGATCATCCTCGTCACCGACATCCAGCCGGGCACAACGCCGACTCTTGCAGGACGTCGAAGCGACGATCCGCCAGGATCTCGCCGACGCGCGCCGCCCGCGACAAGATCCAGGACCTCTACAACAAGGTGGAGGACGAGCTTGCCGGCGGCGCAACGGTCGAGGAGGCCGCGGCCAAGCTTTCGCTCCCCTACAAGGTGATCGACGCCGTCTCCGCCGATCAGAAGGCGCCGGACGGCAGCAGCGTCTCCGACATTCCGAATGCGACGGCAGCTCCTCAAGGGCGCATTCGACAGCGACGTCGACGTCGAGAACGATCCGATCCACGGCGAAGGCGACGCCTGGGTCTTCTACGACGTGCTCGACATCACGCCGGCCCGCGACCGCACGCTCGACGAGGTGCGCGACGAGGTCGTCAGCGGCTGGACCGACGCGGAGACCGGAAAGCCGTCACGAAGCGCTGGCGACAAGCTCTTCGAGCGAGTTGAAGGGCGGCGCGTCGCTTGCCGACGATTGCAACCGAGATCGGAAAGACGGTGGCGACGGCGGAAGGCGTGAAGCGCAACGAGGCGCCGCCCGAGGGCTTCACCGGCAATGCCGTCAACCAGGCCTTCGCCGGCCCGGAGGGCCACGTCGCCAACGCCGAAGGCGCCGGCCCGGCGCGCATCCTGCTCAAGGTCGACAAGGTGATCGAGCCGGCCTTCTTCGCCGAGGCGAGCCGACGCGAAGGCGATCGCAGCAGCAGCTGTCGTCGACGATGCAGGAGCGATCTCATCGCGACCTACAACGGCCAGCTTCTCGCCAACCGCACGGTCACCGATAAACAACAGCCGCCTATCAGCAGCTGACCGGTCAGCCGCAGACGCAATGAATGCCGCAATGACGGCGCGCGCCTCGATGATCCGCAATGCAGGTAGAGCCCGCTTTCGCGGATTTCGAGCCGCGCTACAAGAAGGGCGAGGCGCAGCTTGTCTTCACGCGGCTCGTCGCCGACCTCGAGACGCCGGTCTCCGCCTTCCTGAAGCTCGCCGGCGACGCGCCAGAACGCCTTCCTGCTGGAATCGGTCGAAGGCGGCGCCGTGCGCGGCCGCTATTCGATGCTCGGCTTCGATCCCGACCTCCTCTTCCGCGCCGAGGGCGCCAAGGCGGAGATCGCGCGCGCCCCGGATCTTTCGCGCTTCGCGCCCTGCGCCGAGGAGTCGCTCGCAGCGCTGCGCACGCTGATCGACGAAAGCCGCATCGCAGTGCCGGAAGGAATGCCGCCGATGTCGGCGGGCATCTTCGGCTATCTCGCCTATGACATGGTGCGGCTGATGGAGCGACTGCCCGAGCCGAATCCGGAGGCGGTGCGCGTCCCCGACGCGATCCTCATGCGCCCGCGCGTCGTGGCGATATTCGACGCGGTGAAGGACGAGCTGACCGTGGTGACGCCGGTGCGGCCGGAGCCCGGCGTCGCCCGCGCGCCGCCTACGATCGCGCCGTGGACCGGCTGATCGACGTGATCGACGCGCTCGACCGGCCGGTCGACCATGCGCCGGCAGCCGGCCGACGATCGCGCTCACCGGCGACATTGCCTCCAACACAACGCCGGACCGAATTCAAGGCAATGGTGGAGCGCGCCAAGGACTACATCGCCGCCGGCGACATCTTTCAGGTGGTGCTGTCGCAGCGCTTCGAGGCGCCGTTTCCGCTGCCGGCGTTCTCGCTTTACCGGGCGCTTCGCCGCGTGAACCCCTCGCCTTTCCTCTACTTCCTCGATTTCGACGGCTTCGCGCATCGTCGGCTCAAGCCCGGAGATTCTGGTGCGCGTGCGCGACGGCGAGGTGACGATCCGCCCGATCGCCGGGAACACGGCCGCGCGGCAAGACGCCGGCGGAGGACAAGCGGCTCGGCGAGGAGCTGCTCGCCGATCCGAAGGAGCGCGCCGAGCACCTGATGCTGCTCGACCTTGGGCGCAACGACGCCGGCCGCGTCTCGCGCTCGGCACCGTCAAGGTGACCGACCAGTTCTTTCTCGAGCACTACAGCCACGTGATGCACATCGTGTCGAACGTGATCGGCGAGCTCCGCCCCGACATGGACGCGCTCGACGCGCTCGTCGCCGGCTTTCCCGCCGGCACCGTCTCCGGCGCGCCGAAGGTTCGGGCGATGGAGATCATCGACGAGCTGGAGAAGGAGAAGCGCGGCCCCTATGCCGGCTGCGTCGGCTATTTCTCCGCCGACGGAGCGATGGACACCTGCATCGTGCTCCGGACCGCGCTGGTGAAGGACGGCAAGGTCTACGTGCAGGCCGGCGCGGGGATCGTGGCCGATTCAAACCCGGAGTCGGAGCAGCAGGAGTGCATCAACAAGGCGGCCGGCGTCTTCCGCGCGGCTGATGAGGCGCGCCGCTTCGCGAGCCAGGCGCAACGGGGGCAGTAGCAGCAATACGTAACTGAGTCCAGCAACAGGACATAAACACC
>CAVQJW010000008.1:0-23456 GCA_963712925.1 uncultured Alphaproteobacteria bacterium
GAACATCGTCACCTTGCCGCCCGGCACGATCAGCACCCGCTCCGGCGAGACCTCGACGCCGGTGGTCGCCAGCGTGCGCCGGGCGACCGCCTCGCGCAGCGGCGGAATGCCGACTGCCGGCGTGTAGCCGTGGTGCCCGTCGCGCAGCGCCTTCACCGCTGCGTCGACGATATGCTCCGGCGTGCGGAAATCCGGCTGCCGATGCCGAGATTGATGATGTCGCGGCCCTGGCCGGCGAGCTGGTTGCGCGGGCGAGCACGGCGAAGGCGTTCTCTTCGCCGATGCGGTCGAAGGCGGCGATGGTCTTGAGGGTCATGGGGCGAGGGCTTTCCGGTGTCAGTTTGGCCGGGTATCCGGCCCGCGAGCTCCGATAGCGCCATATGGCAGCGGCCAGAAATCGCGCCTTTTGCGGTGTCTCGCCGCGATTGCCGTTGATTTCCGCGGAGGCGGCGCGCAACTTTGCCGGCCGCAACGGGAGATATTCCATGTCGTTCGACGCCAAGCACGGCACGACAAGGTCAAGCTCAGGTCGCAGATCTGGTTCGATAATCCGGACGATCCGGACATGACCGCGCTTTACATCGAGCGCTACATGAACTGGGGGCTGACGCGCGAGGAGCTGCAGTCCGGCAAGCCGATCATCGGCATCGCGCAGTCCGGCTCCGACCTCTCGCCCTGCAACCGCCACCACATCGTGCTGGCGGAGCGCGTGCGCGAGGGCATCCGCGAGGCGGGCGGCATCGCCTTCGAGTTCCCCGTGCACCCGATCCAGGAGACCGGCAAGCGGCCGACCGCCGCGCTCGACCGCAACCTCGCCTATCTCGGGCTGGTGGAGACGCTGTTCGGCTATCCGATCGACGGCGTGGTGCTGACCATCGGCTGCGACAAGACCACGCCGTCGCAGCTGATGGCGGCGGCGACGGTGAACATCCCGGCGATCGCGCTTTCGGTCGGCCCGATGCTGAACGGCTGGCACAAGGGCGAGCGCACCGGCTCCGGAACGATCAAGTGGCTGGCGAAGAAGCTGAAGTCGTCGGGCGAGATCGGCTGGCCGGAATATTTCGAGCTGGTCGCGTCATCGGCGCCTTCGCCGGGCTTCTGCAACACGATGGGTACGGCGACGACGATGAACTCGCTCGCCGAGGCGCTTGGCATGTCGCTGCCCGGCTGCGCGGCGATCCCTGCGCCGCACAAGGAGCGCGGCCAGATCGCCTACCAGACGGGCAAGCGCATCGTGGACATGGTCAAGGAGGACCTGAAGCCGTCTGAGATCATGACGCGCGAGGCCTTCGAGAACGCGATCGTGGTGAACTCGGCGATCGGCGGGTCGACCAATGCGCCGATCCATCTGAACGCCATCGCCGCGCATCTCGGCATACCGCTCACCAACGATGACTGGGAGCGGATCGGGCATGCGATTCCGCTGCTCCTCGACCTGCAGCCCGCCGGGCGGTTCCTCGGCGAGGACTATCATCGCGCCGGCGGCGTGCCGGCGGTGGTGGCGGAGCTGCTTGAAGGCGGGCCTCCTGCCGCATCCGCGAGCGCGCTCACCGTCAACGGCAAGACCTGGGACGACAACGCGCGCGGCAAGCGGAGCTGGAACCGCGAGGTGATCCGCGCGTATCGACAGCCCGATCGTCAAGGAGGCGGGATTCCTGAACCTGAAGGGCAACCTCTTCGACAGCGCCATCATGAAGACCAGCGTGATCTCGAAGGAGTTCCGCGACCGCTATCTCTCCAATCCGAAGGACCCTGACGCCTTCGAAGGCCTCGCGGTCGTCTTCGACGGACGCGAGGATTATCACGACCGGATCAACGATCCCGTCGCTTGCATCGACGAGAACACGATCCTCGTCATCCGCGGCGCCGGGCCGATCGGCCATCCGGGCGGCGCGGAGGTCGTCAACATGCAGCCGCCCGACGCGCTTCTGAAGCACGGCATCAACGAGCTTCCCTGCATCGGCGACGGGCGACAGTCGGGCACCTCGGGCTCGCCGTCGATCCTGAACGCCTCGCCGGAGGCGGCGGCGGGTGGCGGCCTCGCGCTGGTCCAGACCGGCGACCGGCTGCGCATTGACCTGAAAAAGCGCACCGCCGACATCCTGATCTCCGAAGAGGAGCTTCAGAAGCGTCGCGCGGATGTGAAGGCGAAGCTCGCCAACGGCGGGCTCTCCTACGTGCCGCACGACCAGACGCCGTGGCAGGAGATCCAGCGCAATCTCGTCGACCAGTTCGATCACGGCATGGTGCTGAAGCCAGCGGTCAAATATCGCGACGTCGCGCATCACGAATATCCGCGCGACAACCATTGAGCATGGCGGGGTTCTGATGGCGGACGCATCCGCGCGCTTCCGCGCACTGCATGAGCGCGCCGGCCTCTTCGTCATGCCCAATCCGTGGGATGCCGGCACGGCGAAGCTGCTTGCCGATTTCGGCTTCGAGGCGATCGCGACCTCTTCGGCGGCGCTTGCCTGGACCATCGCCAGGCCCGATGCGACGGGCGGCGTCACCCGCGACATCGCGATCGCGCATGCGAAGCTCCTGGGCGAAGCGAGCGGCCTGCCGGTCAACGGCGATTTCGAGAGCGGCTATGGCGAGACGCCCGCCGAGGTCGCGGAGACGATCCGCCGCGCGATCGACGCCGGCGTCGCCGGCTGCTCGATCGAGGATGACGACCAGAGCGCCGGCCGGCTCTATCCGCTCGCCGAGGCGCTCCGCCGCTTCGAGGCAGCGAAGGAGGCGGTGATCAAGAGTCCGGCTCGGACTTCGTGCTAACGGGGCGCTGCGAGGTCTTCTTCAGCGATCACGCCGACATGCTTGACGAGGCGGTGCGGCGGCTCAAGGCCTACGAGGCGGCGGGCGCCGACGTGGTTTACGCGCCGGGTCTCACGACCGAGGCCGAGGTCCGCGCGATCGTCGAGGCGGTGAAGGTGCCGGTCAACGTTCGGCCGGCCTCGGCGGCGTGTCAAACGACATTCCGGCACTTGAGCGGCTTGGCGTGAAGCGCGTCTCGATCGGCTCCGGCCTCGCCAAGGTGGCGCTCGGTGCCTTCCTGAAGGCGGCCGACGCGCTGACGCATCGCCGTGTCGCCTTCGAGGGCGCGCGAAATCGAGCACGCTCAACGGCGCCTTCTGCCCGCCCGCAGGACGCGGAGGACGACGGTGACTGAGCGCGACCTCTCGCGCTGGACCGCGCGGCCGCGACCCGATGCGGCGACCCTTGAAGGACGCTGGTGCCGCCTGGAGCGACTCGATCCGGTGCGCCACGGCGACGATCTCTTCGCGGCGTCGACCGCGCCCGGGGCGGATGAGCGCTTCCGCTATCTCTTCGAGTCGGCGCCGCGACCGCGGCGAATTCGACGCATGGATCAAGCGGGCGAGCGCCGGGGACGACCCGCTCTTCTACGCCGTCATCGACCGCGCGACCGGCAAGGCCGGTGGACGCCAGGCGCTGATGCGGATCACGCCCGAGCATGGCGTGATCGAGATCGGCTCGATCCTTTGGGGGCCGGCGGTCGCGAAGACGCGCATCGCGACGGAAGCGCTTTACCTTTTCGCCTGCCATGCCTTCGACGACCTCGGCTACCGGCGCTTCGAGTGGAAGTGCGACTCGATGAACGAACCGTCGCGGCGCGCAGCCCTTCGCTTCGGTTTTTCGTTCGAAGGGATTTTTCGGGCGCACATGGTGGTCAAGGGCCAGAACCGCGACACCGCGTGGTTCGCGATCGTCGACCAGGACTGGCCGCGGCTCAAGGCGGGGATGGAGAGGTGGCTCGCTCCAGAGAATTTCGATGCGAGCGGTCAGCAAAAACAGTCGCTTCGCACCATGATCGAGACGCCGTGAGCGGCGCGCCTATGCCTCACTCTTTGGCGGGGATTGCGGCCCGGAAATCTGCGGCGCGGGTTTTTGGCCCTCTTCCTCGGCGAGCTTGTGCTGCAGGTCCAGAAGCTCTTCGCGCATCTTCGCCTTCTTGACTTCCAGCGCCAGCCAGACCTCCTCGTGCGAGAACATGTCGAGCTTGTAGACGAGGAAGAGGTTGAGCCCGGCGAGGGCTGAGACCGCCGCACCGGCTATGACCGAATTCGCGAAAACGATGATGATTCCGCACAGGAAGAGCAGGGCATTTCCGACATAGGCCGGCCATTTGTAGTACCAAGGCATTGTCGGGAAATGCCACAACCGGAACGAAAAGTCGCCCCCGGGCGGAGCGCGGCGCCGCTTATGTTCATTGTTGGAAAAGGCGGCGGAAGCGGGATAAGCATCGGGGCCGCTGACGGCCCGGAGACGCATGAGCAGCACGCATCACCATCACGTGGGCGACGACCTGCATGGCCATCATCACGATCATGGCCATGCCGGCCATGCGCACGACCACGCGCCCGTCGCGACCGCGACCAACCGGCGACGCGTGCTAGTCGCGGCGATCCTGACCTCCGGGTTCATGATTGCCGAGGCGGTGGGTGGCCTCGTCACTGGCTCGCTCGCCCTGCTTGCCGATGCCGGCCACATGCTGACGGATTCCGTCGCGCTGGCGCTTGCCTACATCGCCTACCGGATGAGCGAGCGGCCGGGAACGAACCAGATGACCTATGGCTTCGACCGGCTGAAGATTCTCGTCGCCTACACGAACGGCCTGACGATCCTCGCCATCGCCTTCTGGATCGTGGCCGAGGCTGTGAAGCGGGTGGTGAGCCCGGAAGTCGTGCTCGGCGGGCCGATGTTCGCGATTGCCGTCATCGGGCTCTTGGTGAATGTGCTGGTGCTCTTCGTGCTTTCCGGCGGCGACCGGAGCTCGCTCAATCTGCGCGGCGCGATGCTGCATGCGCTCGGCGACCTTCTTGGCTCCGCTGCCGCGATCGCCGCCGCGATCATCATTCTTGTGACCGGCTGGTTCCCGGCCGACCCGCTGCTCTCGGTGCTGGTGGCGCTGCTTCTTTTCGGCAGCGCCTGGCGGCTCGTCCGCGAGTCGGGACTGATCCTGCTCGAGGCGGCGCCCTCGGAGATCGACCGCAATGCCGTGGCGAGCGACCTGCAGAAGGAAGTCGAGGGCGTGCGCGACGTGCATCACATGCACATATGGACGCTCGACGGTCGCCAGCTCGTGGCGACGTTGCATGCGCGCCTCTCCGATAGCGCTGAGGCCGAGCATACGATCGCCGCGATCAAGGCGCGGCTCGCGGACCACCACGGAATCCATCATACGACGGTCGAGGTGGAAACCGGGGAGGCCTGCCCTGACGATGAACTTGAGAGGAGACACGATGGGACGGCTTGAAGGCAGACGCGCATTTCTGACCGCCGCCGGGCAGGGGATCGGCAGGGCGACGGCGGAGGCGTTCGCGCGTGAGGGGGCGGAGATTATCGCGACTGACGTCGATCTTGCCAAGCTTGAGGGCCTGGAAAAGGCGGGTGCGGTGCGGGTCGAAGCGCTGAACGTGCTCGACACCGAGGCGGTCGAAGCGCGCGCCGCCTCGATCGGGCCGATCGACCTCCTCTTCAACTGCGCCGGCTTCGTGCATCACGGCACCGTGCTTGAGTGCTCCGAGAAGGACTGGGATTTCTCCTTCGACCTCAATGTGAAGTCGATGCACCGCACGATCCGTGCCTTCCTTCCCGGCATGCTTGAGCGCGCCGCGGCGCGCGGCAAGCCGAGCGCCATCGTCAATGTCGCGTCGGGCGCGTCCTCCATCCGCGGCATCCCGAACCGCTACGTCTACGGCGCGACCAAGGCGGCGGTGATCGGACTCACCAAGGCGATCGCGGCGGATTTCATTAAGCGCGGCGTCCGATGCAACGCGATCGCGCCGGGCACGGTCCGCTCGCCGTCGCTTGAGAATCGCGTCGCGACGCTCGCCAAGACGAGCGGCGAGAGCGAGGCCAAGGTGTGGGATGCCTTCATCGCGCGCCAGCCCATGGGCCGGCTCGGCACGGCAGAGGAGATGGCGGCAGTTTCCGTGTTCCTGGCGAGCGACGAAAGCGCCTTCACCACCGGCATCGTCGTCTCCGCCGACGGCGGCTTCAGCCTCTGACGATGCACTGGCTGAAGCGCAACGAACCGTTCATCGCCGCGGCGATCATCCTGATCGTCATCATGGCCGGATGGTTCGTCATGCCGCGCATCATGCTTCTCGTCTCGGGTGGCGGGCCGATCGTCGGCGCCGGCGTCGCCATCCTCTTCATGCTCGCCCTCTTCATCGTGCTTTGGCTGAGGGCGCGCCATCAACGCCGCACGGGGGAAACTAAGACATGCATATCCTGATCACCGGCGCCGCCGGCATGATCGGCCGCAAGATCACGGAGCGGCTGCTTGCCGAGGGGCAGATCGGCGGCCGCGAGATCACCCGGCTGACGCTGCACGACATCGTCGCCGCCGATGCGCGCCCGACCGAGAACACCTCGATCCGTCCGATCGTCGGCGACATCTCCGATCCGCAGCTGGTCGAACGGCTGGTCTCGGAGCGGCCCGACATCGTGATCCATCTCGCGGCAATCGTTTCGGGCGAGGCGGAAGCGGATTTCGACAAGGGCTATGCCGTCAATTTCGACGGGACGCGCCGTCTCTTCGACGCGCTGCGGCTGAAAGGCCACAAGCCGCGTGTCATCTATGCCTCGTCGATCGCCGTCTTCGGCGCGCCGTTTCCTGAGCCGATCCCCGACGATTTTCACCTGACGCCGCTGACCAGCTACGGCACGCAGAAGGCGGTGGGTGAGTTCATCCTGAACGATTTTACGCGGCGCGGCTTTTTCGACGGGATCGGACTGCGCCTGCCGACGATCTGCGTGCGCCCCGGCAAGCCCAACAAGGCAGCGTCAGGATTCTTCTCCAACATCATCCGCGAGCCGCTGAAGGGCGAGGAGGCGCTTCTGCCGGTCGCCGACGGCGTGCGTCACTGGCATGCGAGCCCGCGCGCCGCGGTCGGCTTCTTCATGCATGCTGCGGAGATGGATCTTGGCGCCGGTCGGCCCGCGCCGCTGCCTGACCATGCCCGGGCGTCGCCGCAACGGTTGGCGAACAGATCGAGGCGCTCCGCAAGGTCGCCGGCGAGAAGGCGGTGAAGCTGATCCGCCGCGCGCCCGATCCGGTGGTCGAGCGGATCGTCGCCGGCTGGCCGACGGTGCTTGAGGCCAAGCGCTCACGCGCGCTCGGCTTTCAGGCGGACGAGAGCTTTGAGGCAATCGTCCGCGCCCATATCGAGGACGAGCACGGCGGCCACGCACCGATCATGGATTGAAGTCCCGCCGGCCGATCTCCTCGTGATATGAGGGCGTAATGTCGGAGGATGCGACCCGGGCGGCGCGAACACGACAGCGGAGCAAAGGGAAACCGCGGACGCGGCTTCGGCGTATGCTGCAGCCGCTCTGGCTTCTGATCCTCGTCCTGATCTTTCTGCCGCCTCTGCTGGTGCCGCTCTATCTAGTGGTCAATCCGCCGGTCTCGACCGTGATGCTCCTGAAGGCGATCGGCGGCGCCGGCATCGACAAGACCTGGGTCGACCTCGATCACATCTCGCCGCAGCTCGTCCGGGCGGTGCTCACCTCGGAGGATCAGCGCTTCTGCATCCACCACGGCATCGACTGGGTCGAGGTGCAGAATGCGCTGCAGGACGACAGCGGCCGCCCGCGCGGCGCGAGCACCATCACCATGCAGACGGTCAAGAACCTGTTCTTATGGACCGGGCGAAGCTGGATCCGAAAGGGGCTCGAAGCGCCGCTCGCGCTCTACAGCGAGCTCTTCCTGTCGAAGCGGCGCATCATGGAGATCTACTTGAACGTAGTCGAATGGGACGAGGGGGTCTATGGCGCCGAGGCGGCGGCGAAGCACTATTTCGGCGTGCCGGCGGCGAAACTCACGGCGCGCCAGGCGGCGCGGCTTGCCGCCGTGCTGCCGGCGCCGGACAGCCGAGATGCAGCCCATCCGGGGCCGGGGACCGCCAGGATCGCCCAGCGGATCCAGTCGCGGATGGCAAGAATGGGTGTCGAGGCGAATTGCGTTCTCGGCTAGCCGCACGGCTGGCCAAATCGCACCGAACCCTCTATATCCGCGCGCGAATGGTCGGCCGGCCCCGAGAGTTCACTTAAGGGGCCCCTCGGCCGGACCGAACCCAATCCGTTGGAGCGTTCGATGCCAGTCCCGAAGAGAAAAACGTCGCGTATGAAGCAGGGCTTCCGGCGATCCCATGACGCGCTTGAGCAGCCGACCTATGTCGAGGACAAGGAGTTCAGGCGAACTCAGGCGTCCGCACCATATCGACCTGAAAAGCGGCAAATATCGCGGCCGTGACGTCCTGGCGCCGAAGGAATAGGCGCAGCGCACTGAGATTAAAGCGAGGCCGGCCCGCGCCGGCCTTTTTGCTTCTGCTTGCTTTGCCGGCCGCTATTTCCGCCCGGCGATCGCCTCGAGCGTCTTCTGCATCTCGCTCAATTGCCGGCGGAGCGCGTCGATCTCCTTTTCGCCCAATTCCGCGGAGGAGGACGCGGGGCCGCCGCTTGAATTCCGCGCCGCCGCGGGATTTGCCCCGGCGAACGGCATCCACATGCGCATCGCCTCGGAGAACATCTCCATGTTGCGGCGGGTCTGCTCTTCGATCACGCCCAGCGCATCGCCGGAGAACGCCCGCTTCATCTGATCGCGCAGCTCGTCCTTGTTGTGGGTGAAGGCGGAGAGCGAGGATTCAAGATATGTCGGCAGCAGGGTCTGCATCTGGTCGCCGTAGAAGCGGATCAGCTGGCGCAGGAAGGCGATCGGCAGCAGCGGCTGCTCGCCACGGCCTTCCTGCTCGAAGATGATCTGACCGAGCACGGCGCGCGTGATGTCCTCGCCGGTCTTGGCGTCGGTGACAGTGAAGTCCTCGCCGCTTTTCACCATGCGTGCGAGGTCTTCGAGCGTCACATAGGTCGAGGTGCCCGTGTGATAGAGACGGCGGTTGGCGTATTTCTTGATGATGGTGGGCTTTTCGCCTGCCATTCTTGCACCTCTTGCCCGTTCCCCCCACGGACCCGATATCAGGGCCGGATATCGGGCAGGCTCGATGCCGGCATCGGCCCGCTGTCAGGATAGGAAGGAAGCGGCGTGCCGGTAAAGCGATTTCGCACCTGCGATAGCAGGGCGGCGGAATTTCGCTGCATCGCCGTTGACAGGGATCAAGGCGACCTTCTTAACCTTCGGACACGGTTTTTCGGCGGAATTCCCGCCGCCGAGCAGCCCCAGGGAGAACATCCGTGACAGATATTGTGATCGCCAGCGCCGCGCGCACTCCGGTCGGCTCCTTCAACGGGGCTTTCGCCACTCTGCCTGCACATGAGCTCGGAGCCGTCGCCATCAAGGGTGCGCTTGAACGCGCCGGGGTCAGCCCCGAGGAGGTGACGGAAGTCATCCTGGGGCAGATTCTCACGGCCGGGGAGGGCCAGAACCCGGCGCGGCAGGCGGCGATGGCGGCCGGCGTGCCGAAAGAGAAGACGGCCTGGGGGCTGAACCAGCTCTGCGGCTCGGGGCTGCGCGCCGTCGCGCTCGGCATGCAGCAGATCATGACAGGGGACGCCGACATCATCGTCGCGGGCGGGCAGGAATCGATGTCGATGGCGCCGCACGCCGCGCACCTTCGCCAGGGCGTGAAGATGGGCGACTACGCCATGGTCGACACCATGCTCAAGGACGCGCTGCTCGACGTCTTCAACGGCTACCACATGGGGGTCACGGCGGAGAACGTCGCGCGCCAGTATCAGATCACGCGGGCGCAGCAGGACGAGTTCGCCGTCGCCTCGCAGAACAAGGCGGAAGCCGCGCAGAAGGCCGGGCGCTTCAAGGACGAGATCGTGCCGGTCACGGTCAAGACGCGCAAGGGCGACACCGTCGTCGACCAGGACGAATATATCCGCGCCGGCGTGACGCTTGACAGCATCGCCAAGCTGCGTCCGGCCTTCGACAAGGAGGGCTCGGTTACGGCCGCGAACGCCTCCGGCATCAATGACGGCGCGGCGGCGGTGGTGGTGATGTCGGCGGCGGCCGCCAAGAAGCGCGGCATCGAGCCGCTGGCGCGCATCGTCTCGTGGGCGACCGCCGGCGTCGATCCCTCGATCATGGGCACCGGGCCGATCCCCGCCTCGCGCCGGGCGCTCGAAAAGGCCGGCTGGAGCAAGGACGACCTCGATCTGGTCGAGGCGAACGAAGCGTTCGCCGCGCAGGCCTGCGCCGTCAACAAGGAGCTCGGCTGGAACACCGACATCGTCAACGTCAATGGCGGCGCGATCGCGATCGGCCATCCGGTCGGTGCGTCGGGCGCGCGCGTCTTGAACACGCTGCTCTTCGAGATGAAGCGGCGCGACGCGAAGAAGGGTCTCGCGACGCTCTGCATCGGCGGCGGCATGGGCATCGCCATGTGCGTGGAGCGCGATTGAGTCACGGATAGTCCCGGCTGCGGAAGTCGCCGTCGGAAAAGGAACCGCCGTCCAGGCGGTCTGTTGAGGGAGGAGAAGATGGCCAGGGTCGCGCTGGTGACGGGCGGCACGCGGGGAATCGGTGCCGCGATAGCCAAGGCATTGAAGGGCGCCGGTCACGAGGTGGCGGCAACCTTCGCGAGCCACACGGGGAAGGCCGAGGCGTTCAAGCAGGAGACGGGGATTGCGGTCTACCAATGGGACGTGAGCGACGAGGCCGCATGCGCCGCTGGCGTCAAGCAGGTCGAGACGGAACTCGGCCCGGTCGACATCCTGGTCAACAACGCCGGTATCACGCGCGACGCGTGGTTTCACAAGATGGATCACGCGGCTTGGTCGGCCGTCATCCACACCAACCTCAATTCGATGTTCACCATGACGCGTCCGGTGATCGAGGGGATGCGCGAGCGGAGCTTCGGCCGCATCATCAACATCGCCTCGATCAACGGCCAGAAGGGGCAGCTGGCGCAGGTCAACTATTCGACGGCGAAGGCCGGCATGATCGGCTTCACCAAGGCGCTGGCGCTGGAAAACGCGCGCAAGGGCATCACCGTCAACGCCATCTGCCCGGGCTATATCGACACCGACATGGTGCACGCCGTACCGGAGAAAGTGCTGGAAGGGATCATCGCGCAGATTCCGCTCGGCCGACTCGGCAAGGCGGAGGAGATCGGCGCGCTTGCCGCCTATCTCGTCTCCGATGCGGCGGCGTTCATGACCGGGGCGGTCCTTTCCATCAATGGTGGGCAATACATGGCGAATGGCTGATTAGCCGCCAGTTTTTTGCCGTAATCGCTGGCCCATTCGTTCCGTGCCGGGTACTTAGCCGGCCGAGGGCCTTATGATTCGATGAGATGTCCGAAATCGACCTGATGCAGGACGAAACGCGCGAGCGCCCGCCGGCCGACCGGTCGACACCGCTGTCCTGGCTGCGCTCGGCCTTCTCGATCCTGCACGATGCGACGGCCGGGCTCTTCCGCCATGACGGCGTCATGGTGGCGAGCGCCATCTCCTATTCGCTGATCTTCGCGCTCTTCCCGTTCACGATCTTCGTGGTGGCGCTTGGCGCGATCGTCGGCGGCGCCGATCTTGCCACCTATGTCAGCAGCGAAGCGGCGACGATCCTGCCGCCAAACGTCATCGAGACGCTGTCGCCGCAGCTCGATCGCATCTTTGCGATCGCGAGCCGCGCGAGCCCGCTCACCTTCGGGCTGCTCGTTACGCTCATTTCCGTCACCGGGTCGGTCGAGGCGATCCGCGACGGGCTGAACCGCGCCTATGGCTGCGCAGAGGACCGGCATCCGATCCGCCGCTATCTGTCGAGCCTGCTCTTCGTGCTCGCCGCCATGGCCTTCGTTCTGATCACCGCGGTGCTCGGAATCGCCGTGCCGATCGGGATCGGCCTCCTGCGCCGCTATGTCCCGGAATTCGCGCTCAACATCGGCTGGATCGAGATCGCCCGCGAGGCGATCCTCGTCGTGGTGATCCTGGCGATGCTCTTCTCACTGCACCTTCTTCTGCCGGCGCGGCGGCGGAGCGTCATGAGCGTGACGGGGGGCGTCGCCGTGACACTGGTCGGATGGTGGCTCTCAGGCAGGCTCTTCGGGCTCTACATCGCCAAGATCGCCAATTACACCGCGACCTATGCGGGCCTTGCGAGCTTCGTGATCCTGATGTTCTTCCTTTACATCCAGGCGATCATCTTCCTCTACGGCGCGGAGCTGAACCGCTCGATCGCCGATTTCCGCGGCGCGCCGCTCTGCCGGCAGGAAGCATAGCGGCTCTAAGCCGGCGTCCGGCCGGGCTCCCAATCCGGTGGCGCCATCTCGAAGCCTTCGTAGGTGAAGCCGGGCGCCACCGTGCAGCCGACCAGCGTCCATTCGCCGAGGCTCGTCGCCGACTGCCAGGCGTGTGCCGGCACGATCGCCTGCGGCCTCTCGCCGGCCGCGAGATCGGAACCGAGCCTGATCGTCGCTACGGTGCGATCCGCTTCGGCGACCGAAAGCGCGAGCGCATCGCCGGCATGGAAGTGCCAGGCCTCGACCGCGTCGACGCGATGCCAGTGCGAGCGCTCGCCGCGCTTCAGGAGATAGTAGATCGCGGTCGATGCCGCGCGCCCGTCGAACTCCGGGTTTGTCGCGAAACGTCTCGCAGAAGTGGCCGCCCTCGGGGTGCGGTGCGAGGTGAAGCAGGCGGATGACGTCGTCCGCCGAGAGCGCCGGCGCGCTCAGAACTTGTCCTTGCGCGTGCGGATCTCGGCGAAGACCGCGGCGGGCTTCGCGCCCTCCATTCCGACCGCCTTCATGAGACCCGGATCGTCGGCGCGCAGGAACGGGTTCGTCGCCTGCTCCTTGGCGATCGTCGTCGGCAGCGCCGGCTTGTCGGCGGCGCGGAGCGTCTCCACTTCCGCGAAGCGCGCCTTCAGCGCCGCGTTGCTCGGATCGACGGTCAGCGCGAACTTGCCGTTGGCGAGCGTATATTCGTGCCCGCAATAAAGCACTGTGTCGTCTGGGAGCGCGCGGAGCAGCTTCAGCGAGTTCCACATCATCGGATGATCACCCTCGATGACGCGCCCGCAGCCGAGCGAGAAGATCGTGTCGCCCACGAAGACCAGCTTCTCCTCCGGCATGTGGAGCGAGACATGGTCGAGCGTGTGGCCGGGAGTCGCGATGACGTCGACCTTGCGTCCCGCCCATTCGAAGCTGTCGCTGTCCTTCACCGTGCGGTCGTACATGCCGGTTTCGGCGGCGCTCGCCTCCGGGCCGATCACCTCGCAGTCATAGGCGGCCTGCAGCGCCGGAATGCCCTCGATGTGATCGAAGTGCTTGTGGGTGACGAAGATGTGGGTCAGCGTCCAGCCGCGTTCCTTGAGCGCGGCCGCGATCGGATCGGCGTCCGGCGCGTCGATCGCCGCCGTCGCACCGCTCGCCGCATCGTGCAGAAGCACGGCGAAATTGTCGCTCCGCGTGATGAACTGTGCCACGTCAAGCTGCGCCATCATCGTCTCCAATTCTCGAAACGGGGTCATGCCCGGACTTGATCTGGGCACCGTTCCGCGGCGGTTCAGGCTAGTGTTACGGATTAGCTCGCACGGTCAACCCATGCGATGACGGCATCCTGAGGTAACCGGGCCAAGGGTAACTCGGCCAACGGTAACCGGGCAGAAGGGAGCCGAGGCTATCATCGCACCTCGACCGCGCCCGCGGCGGCGTGAATAATGGTGCCATGCATCTCGATGTTGTCGAGCTCCGCGATTTCTACGCCGCCCCGGTCGGGCAGATGGTGGCGCGGCAGCTTGCGCCGGTCGTGAAGTCGCTGACGCGGGTCGACGCGTCGAGTCGGGTCCTCGGCTTCGGATTTCCGACACCCTACCTCGTCGGGATCGACGGGGTGGAACGCGTACTTGCCTTCATGCCTGCCGGGCAGGGTGTCATCGACTGGCCGGCGGGCCCCGAATCGAGCGGCTCGGCGACTGCGCTGGTTGAAGAGGATTCGCTGCCGCTGCCCGACGCCTCGATCGATCTCGTGGTCGTGGTCCACGGGCTTGAGATGTCCGACCGCCCGAACGCGCTGATGGCGGAGCTTCGCCGCGTTCTGACCGGCGGCGGGCGGCTCATCGTCGTCGTGCCGAACCGTCAGGGGCCATGGGCGTCGACCGACCTTTCGCCCTTCGGCTACGGCCGGCCCTATTCGCGGGGGCAGCTCCGGAGCCTCTTTGCCGAAGCGGGGTTCGAGGCCGAGGCGTGGACGACCGGCCTCCATATGGCGCCGATCTCATGGCGGCCGCTGCTGCGAGGCGCGCGAGTCTTCGACAGGATCGGACGGCTGGTCTGGCCGGCCTTTGCCGGCGTGATCGTGGTCGCGGCGGCAAAGCGCACGGTGCAGGGGATCGGCATCCGCGCGCGATCGCGGCTCGCACCCGCACTCCGCCCGGCGCTCGGGCCGCCTGCGGGGGCGATTGGAAGATGTCCACGGGTTCCCCTCTCCCTTGCGGGGAGGGGCCAGCAAAGGGGATAGACGCCGCAGCAGCGGCCTTCCCCACTTTCAACTCTCCCCGCGGGGAGTGGGCTACCGCCGCGACAAGAGGAAGATCGCCTGGTCGGCTAGGATGTTCCAGAGCGGCAGGCGGACGACGCGGTTCATGACGCGGCCGTTGCCGTAAAGCGCCACGGCCTTTTCCACCTTGGCGTCAAGCTCGGCGACGAGCCCGACGAAGTCGCGCACCGTGCAGAAGTGGATGTTCGGCGTGTCGTACCAGTGATAGGGCAGGTCCTCGGTGATCGGCATGCGGCCACGCAACAGGAACTGCCGGCGGATCCTCCAGTTGCCGAAATTCGGGAAGGAGACGACAACCTGGCGGCCGATCCGGAGCAGCTCTTCGAGCACCAGCCGCGGATTATAGGTCGCCTGCAGCGTCTGGCTCAGGATGACGAAGTCGAAGGCGTGGTCCGGATAGGTGGCGAGGTCATGGTCGGCGTCGCCCTGCACCACCGAAAGACCGCGCGCCACCGCCTCGTTCACGCCCTTCTGCGACAGCTCGATGCCGCGGCCGTCGACCTCCTTCTCGTCCTCGAGGCGCTTGAGCAGCGCGCCGTCGCCGCAGCCGACATCGAGCACGCGCGCGCCTTTGGTCACGAAGCCCGCGACGACCTTGAGGTCGATCCGCTCCGGATGCGCCGCCATGGTGCGGAGCTGCATGTCGCTCATCGAACGCCCCGGCGGCGGGCGGCGGCGGTGAGGAAGCCGCGCACCGTTGCGAAAAGCTCCGGCTCGTCGAGCAGGAAGGAATCGTGCCCGCCGTCGGTCTCGATCTCCACGAAGGAGACATTCGCGGCGGCAGCGTTCAGCGCATGCACGATGGTGCGGTTCTCGACCGTCGGGAACAGCCAGTCGGAGGTGAAGGAGACGACGCAGAAGCGCGTCCTGGTGCCGCGGAAGGCATTGGCGAGCACGCCGCCATAATCCTGCGCCAGGTCGAAATAATCCATTGCCCGCGTCATGTAGAGATAAGAGTTCGCGTCGAAGCGGCCGACGAAGGTCGATCCCTGGTGACGGAGATAGGATTCCACCTGGAAGTCGGCGTCGAAGCCGAAGGCGAGCTTGCTCCGGTCCTGCAGCTGGCGCCCGAACTTCCGGTGCAGCGCTTCGTCCGACATATAGGTGATGTGTGCCGCCATGCGCGCGACGGCGAGGCCCTTGCGCGGGCTCTTGCCCTGCTCCGCATAGTGCCCGTCGCACCAGTCGGGATCGGCCATCACCGCCTGCCGACCCACCTCGTGGAAGGCGATGTTCTGCGAGGAATGGCGCGCCGCGCAGGCGATCGGCACCGCGGCGAAGACGCGCTCCGGAAAGCTCGCCGCCCATTGCAACACCTGCATGCCGCCCATCGAGCCGCCGAGCACGCAAAGAAGCGTGCCGATGCCGAGCCGATCGATCAGCGCCGCCTGCGCGCGCACCATGTCGCGGACGGTGATGACAGGAAGGTCGATCCCGTAGGAGCGGCCGGTGTTCGGGTCGACGGACGCCGGGCCGGTCGTTCCCATGCAGCCGCCGAGCACGTTGGCGCAGATCACGAAATAGCGATCGGTATCGATCGGCCGGCCGGGTCCGACCATCAGCGACCACCAGCCGGGCTTGCCGGTCACCGGGTTGACGCTCGCCACGTGCTGGTCGCCGGTCAAAGCGTGGCAGACGAGGACCGCATTCGACTTGTCGGCGTTCAGCTCCCCGTAGGTCTGGTAGGCGGTCTGGTAGGGGGAAAGCGATACTCCGGCATCAAGCGCCAGCGGCTCGTCGGTGCCGAAGCGCGCGACGGCGCTCGCCGGCCGCTCCGCCTGGGAGCGGGCGAGCTCCTCCATCTCAACACGGCGCGTGTCGATACGCGTCACGGCGGAACCCTCCAACAAAAACCCGGCCGCTGCTCTCGAAAGCAAAGGCCGGGGGTTCCACCTCCGGCCTTTTAGCGAGTTTGTTTAACGTGGCTGCAAGCCGGCCGGCTCAAATTCACCACGGAGGAAGAGTGACTATCCCTCTCCGCTCCGGCCGTCAATGGCGCCGCATGGCGCGGCAAGCGGCCGTTCAGCCCGTATCTTCCATGTTTTCTTTGCGTTCAAGGGGAGCGGCGGCTAATGACGCGGGCGTCGAAAGACCGACGACGAGGGTGACATGGACAAGGCGGCGCCCGATCCGCTGCTTCAGATCCGCAAGCGCATCGACGCGATCGATGAGGCCATGCACCGGCTTCTGATCGAGCGCTCCGGCGTGATTGCGGAGCTGATCGAGATCAAGGGCACCAGCAAGCCCGGCGCGGCGTTCCGGCCCGACCGCGAGGCCGACATGATGCGCCGCATCGTGATGCGCCACGAGGGGGCGCTGCCGCTGATCACGGTCGAGCATATCTGGCGCGAGATCATCACCACCTTCACCGCCATGCAGGCGCCGTTTGGCGTCGTCGCGGGGCCGGCGAGAGACAAGGCCGCGATGCGCGACCTCGTGCGCTTCACTTTCGGCTTTACCGTCCCGGTCAGCACCGCGAAGACGAACGAGGAGGCGGTCGCGGCCGTTGCCCGCTCGCGCCAGGACGTCGCCGTGGTCACACCGGCGAGGCGGGGCCGATGGTGGAGCGCGCTCTCCGGTGCCAATCAGCCGAAAATCTTCGCCAAGCTTCCTTTCATCGTCATCCCCGACCGTCCCGCCGATCTTCCCGCCTATGTGATCGGCCCGCCGCTGAAGCAGACGTATCAGCCCGACATCCAGCTCCTTGCGATTACCGACCGAGCGGGGCTGAAACAAACCATCACATCTTCGAGCGGGAGCATCGTATCCACAGCAGACGGCGAACTCCTGGTCGAGCTTCCCGACACCGTGACGCTTGACGACCTGAGCAAAGCGGCGGGTGCCCGGCTCAGCGCGCGTGTGCTCGGCGGCTTCTTCCAGCCGATCGACCTGATGGCCGAACGTGTGGCGTGACGCGGTGAACGAAAGTGCAATGGCGATGGCGATCGAAAGACCAGAACCGCGGGCGGGTGTACGTGAGATCGCGGCCTATGTGCCCGGCGACGACCGCAGCGACGCCGCGCGCGTCTTCAAGCTCTCGTCAAACGAGACGCCGCTCGGGCCGAGTCCGCTGGCGATCGAGGCCTACCGAGCCAACGCCGACAGGCTGCACATCTATCCGGAGGGGTCGGCACGCATCCTGCGCGAAGCGCTTGCCGCCACCTACGGCCTCAACCCGGAGCGGATCGTCTGCGGCAACGGCTCCGACGAGCTTCTGACGCTGCTGGCGCAGAACTACCTTTCGCCCGGCGACGAGGCGATCTTCACGGCGCACGGATTCCTCGTTTACCGGATCGCCATTCTGGCCTCGGGCGGAGTGCCGGTCGTGGCGCCGGAAGATCAGGAGACCGCGAGCGTCGACAGGATCCTCTCTTGCGTGACGCCGAAGACGCGGATCGTCTATCTCGCCAATCCCAACAATCCGACCGGGACCTATATCCCCTACGATGAGGTGAAGCGGCTCCATGCGGGGCTGCCGGGAAACGTGCTTCTCGTGCTCGATGCGGCCTATGCGGAATATGTCCGCCGCAACGACTATGCGAGCGGCGTGGAGCTGGCGGCGGAGGCGGATAACGTCATCATGACGCGCACCTTCTCCAAGATCTTCGGGCTCGCCAATCTCAGGATCGGCTGGGCCTACGGGCCGGCCGCCGTGATCGATGCACTCAATCGCACGCGCGGGCCTTTCAACGTCAACGGCCCGGCGCTCGCGGCGGGCGCGGCGGCGCTTTCCGATCGCGCGCATCTCGAAAAGGCGGTGGCGCACAACACCAAGTGGCTCGGTTGGCTGGCGGAGGAGATCGGAAAGCTCGGCCTACGGGTGACACCAAGCGTCGGCAATTTCATCCTGATTCACTTTTCGGAGGCGAAGGGACGGGGGGCTGTTGAAGCCGACCAGTTCCTGCGCAAGCGCGGCCTCGTGCTGCGCCGTGTCGCCGGCTATGGCTTTCCGAATGCGCTTCGAATGAGCATCGGGACGGAGGAAGCGAACCGGCTCGTGGTTGCCGCGCTCGGCGATTTCCTCGCCGGCAAGCCATGAGCGAGCCGCACTTCAAAAAGGTCGCGCTGATCGGCATCGGGCTGATCGGCTCGTCGCTCGCCCGCGTCATCCGCGAGAAGAACCTGGCAGAATCGATTGCCGTCGCGACACGCAGCGAGGCGACGCTGAAGCGTGCGGAGGAGCTGAAGCTCGGCGACAGCTACACGACATCGGCCGCTGAGGCGGTAAAGGGAGCGGATCTCGTTGTGGTGTCAGTGCCGGTCGGCGCATCGGGTGCCGTGGCAAAGGAGATCGCCGGGTCGCTTGCGCCCGGTGCCATCGTCACGGATGTCGGCTCCACAAAAGCTTCGGTCATCGCGCAGATGCAGCCGCACATGCCGCCGCACGTGCATTTCATTCCCGGTCACCCGATCGCGGGGACCGAGCACTCCGGGCCGGACGCCGGCTTCTCGACGCTCTTTGTCGGCCGCTGGCTCATCCTGACGCCGGTCGAAGGGACCGATCCGCAGGCGCTCGAGACGCTGACGCGCTTCTGGCAAGCCTGCGGCTCGCATGTCGAGCAGATGGAGGCAAACCACCACGACCTGGTGCTCGCCATTGTCTCGCACGTGCCGCATCTGATCGCCTACAACATCGTCGGCACCGCCGAGCATCTCGAAGCGGTGAACGAGACGGAGGTGATCAAATATTCCGCCTCCGGCTTCCGCGACTTCACGCGGCTCGCCGCCTCCGACCCGACGATGTGGCGCGACGTCTGCCTGCACAACCGCGAGGCCATCCTGGAGATGCTCGGGCGTTTCACCGAGGACCTGCAGGCGCTGCAGCGGGCGATCCGCTACGGCGAAGGCGACAAGCTCTTCGACCTTTTCACCCGCACCCGCGCCGTCCGCCGCGACATCATCGAGGCTGGACAGGAAACCGAAGCGCCGGATTTCGGCCGGCCGCACGAGGGCTCGACGACCGAGTGACGGCCGGTCTCAGTTTCGAAACGTGGCGCGATATTCGCTCGGGCTCTTGCCGGTCAGGTCGCGGAATGCCGCGTTGAAGGCGGACAGCGATCCGTAGCCGACGGCAACCGCAATCTCCGTTACGGATGCATCGCTGCCTGCCAGCGCCTCGACGGCGCGGATCACCCGGATTCTGCGCAGTGCTTCGCGCCAGGTCATGCCGAGCTCCTCGGCGAAGCGGCGCGCGAGCGCGCGCGGCGACTGTCCGGTCTCGCGTGCGATTTCCTCGAAGCTCGGCGTGCCATCGGCGCGCGCCTCCGTGAGCGCGAAGGCTCGCGCGAGCGCAGCGTTTTCGGGAACGGGAAGAACGCAGGGGCTAGGGCTTTCGGCGAGCTTCACGACGACGACGGCGAGCGTTTCGAAGATCCGCCGCGCATAGGGCGAAAGCGGACCGCTCTCCGGGCCCCAGGGGAGGCATTCGGCGATCAGCTCCCGCGCTAGCGGCGACATGTCGAAGACCCTCAACGCCTGCGGTGGCGCCGGCATGAAGTCTGGGGAGAAGAGGACCGAGGCCGAGGTGAGCCGCGACAGAATCGAGATCGTAATTGGGTGGCCGGCGGCAATTAGCGCCGCCCGAGCAGGCGGCAGCGTCCAACGCCTGCCTTCGTCCTCGAGCCGGATCGCGCCCTTCAATGCATAGAGCAGGTAGTGCCGGTCCACCCGAAACGGGGATGGACCGGCGGGGTCAAAGTTCCGGTGAAAGCAATAGGCTTCCGGCTCCATTCAGTCAGTTTACCGTCTGGAGCAGTGTCGCGTCGAAGCGTCGGCTGACCGGAGTGCCGGTCATCAGCGGACGCAGAATCCTGCCCGAACTCGGCGAAACCGGGCGAGGCGACATAGGCGGCGAAGTCCTCGCTGTTCTCCCATTCGTGGAGAATACCGATCGCCGCCGCGTCGGTTGGGTCGGTAAAGGGGATGAAGGTTCGGCAACCTTTCATGGCGCGCACGGTCGGCGCTTCCGCGAGCAGGGCATTGATTGCCTTCACCCGGTCGCCCGGGGCGACAGTGAAATGGACGTGGGCAATGAGCATGCGTTCTCCATCAGTGGTTCGCATCGGCGCTTTCGCCGCGACGAGGGAGAGGAGTGCCAGTTGCCGGTCATGTACGCCACCGCACAGGTGACAGGCCTTTGCTTGCATCTGCCAAAGTCTGGCCGACGGTTCCTAGAGCGGCACGCGCGGCAGGTCGTGGTCGATGAGCCCGCCGGCGGCGATGGCTCTGCCGTGCCTGATCTCGATCCGCATCTCGCTTGCCGGCTTGCCGTCTACCTTGGCCGGTGTTCCGAACATGATCAGCCCGCCGGCGATGCCGTTACCGATCTTGAACCATTCCTTCGGAAGCGCGGCGATGAAGGCCGGAAGCGCCTGGGTGCCCGCCATGCGCAGCACCAGCGTGCCGTCGATCACTCCGTCGGCATCGACCGACAGATCGCCCTCGACCTCAAGAATCGCGCCGCCGCTTTCAAGCCGCACCTCGATGGCGCGCGCCGCGAGCGGTGCCTGCAGCGCGGCACGGCCCGCGATAAGAGCGCGGGGCGGGACCGATATCTCGCTCCGCAGCGTGCCGCCGAAGGGCGGAATTTGTTTGCCGCCGACCGAGAGAGCGAGATTGGTGAAGCGAAGCGCGATATCGCTTCCGCCATTCTTGGAGGGCGCGAGCGATCCATTCGCGGTCGCGGCCTGAACCGATTGCCGCGGCGTGTTCGGGATCTGGAAGTCGGCGAGGAGGTTCGTCGCGTCGAATCTGACATCGCGCGGCCCGTTGACGCCGACGCCGACCTTAAGCGCGGCAGCGTCGAAGCGGAGGTCCGTCGGTCCGACCAGCGCGGTGGTTTCGACGTTGACCGGCGCGACCATGCTTATCCGAGCCGTCAGCGGCGCAAAGACGGAGACACCGGCATTGAGCCCCGCGAGCTTCGTGCGGATGTCGTGCTCCTTTTCCGCTACCGCCGTCGTGCCGCAGACGATCCTGATCGCGAAGGGAAAGCCGCCGACGCGCCGGTCGCTGCAATCGACCGTGATGCCGTGCGCCGCCATCTCCTTCAGGACCCTGTCGGCGCGGCGATCGGCATAGCCGGCGAGGAAGTACCAGCCCCAGGACCAGAGCGCGGCGAAGACAGCGACGATGATGGCGATGCTGATAGTGCGGCGGGACATGCTTGCGGCTGATCTTGCGGATGGTGATTCACTTTGTTAGCGCATCGGACCCCAAAGTGGAGACCGGTTTTGGGAAAATCCGATGCGCGACAAAGACCTAAAGCGCAGCTCCGATGCCATCGGAGCTGTGTTCCAGGCGACGCGCCTTTCCCAAGGGTCAATCCCAAGGGAAATCAATGACCGAATTATGGGTGTTCGGCTACGGATCGCTCATGTGGCGGCCGGGTTTCCCCTATGTCGAGCGCCGCATAGCACGGCTCTTTGGCGCGCATCGGGCGCTTTGCGTCTATTCCTGGGTGCATCGCGGCACGCGCGCGAAGCCGGGCCTGGTGCTCGGGCTGGACCGCGGCGGCGCCTGTCGCGGCGTCGCCTATCGCGTTGCGCCTGAAGAATGGGACGCGGTCGTCGCCTATCTCCGCGAGCGCGAGCAGGTGACGTCGGTCTATCTGGAGCGGACGCGGCCATTGCGTTTTGCCGATGGACGTGCGGCGAGCGGCGCTTGCCTATCTGGTCGACCGCGACCATGCCCAATATGCCGGCAAGCTCGACGAGGACACGCAGTTCCGGGTCGTTTCGGGGGCGCATGGCGGCTCGGGCGCAAACCGTGACTATGTGATCAATACCGCGGAACATCTCGCCGAGCTCGGCATGCCGGACCCGCTGCTGCAGCGGATCGCGGCGCGGCTCGCCGCCGGTCCGTCTGCGCCTATGCCGCGAGCCTGAGTTCGCTCACGGCAGCTTGCGGGCGAAGATCCTCGATCACGATGCGCCGCTCGGCGCGGGTTGCCGCCAGAAAATGCACGAAGACCGCCGTCTTCCGTGCTGGCGCTTTGTCGGGAAGCAGGGCGAAGTCTCGCGTTTCCCCGATCCAGACGATCTCGCCGCCGCTGACGGCGATCACGACTCCCGAATTGAAATCGTCGACCGCCGACGCGCCCGTGCAGCTGAAGAGATAGCGCCGGCCGGAATGTCCGGACCAATAGAGGTAACGGACCGGCACGCCGGCTGCGAGTGCGGCCTGGGAAATTCGCGGATACGCCATCAGAAAACTCCGCAACAGAACATATGAGGAACCTGATTTCCTAGTCTCGTTGGATTTGTTCGTCAAGTGTTCTCGCCACTTGCGCGCTGCCCTACAACATATTGATCCAATTTCGTCAATGCTTACTGAATATAGATCGGCTGGTGGCTGCGTTTTTCTGCGCTCATGCGCCTCAATTGCCGCGGCCCGCCTCGTCGATCAGCCGTCTCGTCGCTGTCTCGATCGCGTCTTGGAGCGCGCTTGAGAATGCCTCGGCTGGGCGCCCGGGCGGGATCGGTGGCAGGATCTCAAGTAGGATCGTGCCCTTCTGATGAACGATCTGTCGGCGTGGCCAGTAGAGCCCGGAGTTCAGCGCCAGCGGCAGGCAGGTGACGTTGAGCTCGGCGTAGAGCCGCGCCACGCCGCGCCGGTAATGCGGCGGTGCGAGCGGCGGCCGGCGTGTTCCTTCGGGAAAGATGATGATCTGCCGGCCCTCGGCAATCGCGCGCTTCGCATGCGTGCTCATCGCCTGAATGGCGGCGGAGCCCTTGCCGCGGTTGACCGGGATCATGTGCGCTTTCCTGAGATACCAGCCGAAGAGCGGCACCCAAAGGAGCTGCTGCTTCATGATGAAGCTTGGGCGCGGGAAGAGTTCGACGAGGCGTAGCGTCTCCCAGGCCGACTGGTGCTTCGCCGCCACGATGAAGCCACCGCTCGGGATGTTCTCCCGCCCGCGGATCTCGTCGTCGATGCCGCAGATCGTGCGATGCAGCCAGAGCGTC
>CAVQJW010000009.1:0-422778 GCA_963712925.1 uncultured Alphaproteobacteria bacterium
ATAGCACACCTGGCATGAGCCAGGTGCTGTGGGATTCTTGACCAGGAGCGTGATTGCGACCGTCGCGCGGCTGCCTCGCCCGAAGATTTTGCCGCCCTCGCGACGTGATTCCTCGCCAGCCGTGCGCTGGTTGCCGCGCAGGTTGAAGATAAAGATGCTGGAAAACTCACCTGCAAGAGTCCTGCGCAAGCCGTCGGCAGTGTTCGAGTCGAGCCAACCGCCGTTAGTTACGTAGGCGATGACGCCCCGGTCCCCGATCCGTAAAGTTGCCCAGCGGATCGCTCGGATGTACGAGTCGTACAGGCTGTTCTTGTTGGTTGCGGCGGAGCGTGCCGCGTAGGTGCCGCTGATCGAGGCGTCTAGCGATTCGTATCGCTCGTTGGCGTTGTTGTCGTTTGCGCTGTCCTGGCCTGATGAATACGGGGGGTTGCCGACGATGACGGTGATGTCGAGGCGCTTGAGCAGTTCGAGGCGCTCGTTGTTCTCGGGGAACACGTCGAGGTCGGGGCGGTCGTCGTCCTCCCAGCTCTGGAAGGTGTCGGTGAGGATCAACCCGGGAAACGGCTCGTAGTCGCCGGCATGGAGGTGGTCGGTGTGCAGGTCCTGGTACGTGGTCTCGATATTGACGGCGGCGATGTAGTACGCCAGGAGCAGGATCTCGTTGGCGTGCAGCTCGTTCGCGTACTTGCGGGCCAGATCGTGCGGCGTGATCAGTCCAGACTGCAGGAGCCGGACCATGAAGGTGCCGGTGCCGGTGAAGCCGTCGAGGATGTGCACGCCTTCGTCGGTGAGCGCCCTGGCCGAAGGCTTCGCGGAGTGCCCAGTCGGCGGAGCGCAGGATGAAGTCGACGATCTCGACTGGTGTGTAGACGATGCCGAGCTTGTCGGCGGTCTTGCGGAAGGCGGTGGCGAAGAACTTGTCGTACAGCTCGATGATGATGCGCTGCCGGCCTTCGGCGTTGTCGATGCCCGTCGACACGCATGCGTACGGATTCGTAGAACTTGTGGAGCGTGTCGTTCTCGCCGTCCAGGCCGTGCTCGTCGAGCGCGGCGAGCATGCGCTCCATGACCTGCGCGACGGGGTTGTGTTCGGCGAAGTCGTAGCCCGGCGAAGAGCGCGTCGAAGACGGGCTTGGTGATGAGGTGCTGGGCCAGCATGTCGATGGCGTCGGCCTCGGCTGATGGACTCGTTGATGTTGCCGCGCAGGCCGTCGAGGAAGTTGTCGAACTCCGCGTGGACGCTCAGTGTGCTGCGTCTTGAGCAGCGCGTTGATGCGGGTGATGTGGCGTTCGGCGATGTGCGGCGACGTCGCGGGCCCAGTCTTCCCAGTACCGACGGTCGCCGACCTTGTCGACGATCTTGGCGTAGATGGCGTCGCGCCATTCGTCGAGGTGGAAGTCAGTGGCAAGCTGGGTGTGCAGACGCGCGGCGTTCTGTTGGTCGGCGCATCGCCGCTGCGCCGTCTCGTCCGTCCGGTCGCCGATACCGACGCCGATCGACGTTGATCTTGTTGTCGGGCTTGTTCTTGTTCAGGTCGATCTGGTTGACGGTCGCGTTGAAGCGGTCGTCGTGCGCGCGCAGCGCCTGGAGAACCTCCCAGACGAGCTTGATAGCGCTTGTTGTCGCGCAGCGCCTCCTCCGGTGTCATGTCCGGCGGGGATGCCGACCGGCAGGATGATGTAGCCGAAGCTTCTTGCCCGGCGCTTCGCATGACCCGGCCGACGGACTGGACGACGTCGACGACCGAGTTGCGGGGGTGCAGGAACAGCACCGCGTCCAGGCTCGGGCACATCGACGCCCTCGGACAGGCAGCGGGCGTTGGACAGGATGCGGCAGTGTCCGTGCCGCGGGTCTCGGCCTTCAGCCAGTCGAGCAGGCTGTTGCGCTGGAGCGCGTTGAAGGTGCCGTCGACGTGCTCGACCTCGCAGCGCAGCACGCTCGTCGTCGGCGTCGTCGTAGGCGTCGATCAACGGTCGGTGAACGTGCTCGGCGATCTGCTTCGAGTCTTGATCGTGCCGGCGAACGCGACGGCCCGGCGCATCGGCGCCTCGCCAGGCGCGAAGCCGAGTCATCGGCGAACGTGCCGAGCGCTTCGCCAGGCCGTTCCAGCAGCCGACGATCTTCGCGGCGTCGTCGAGGTTCAGCTCGTCGTCGTCGTCGGCCAGCTGCTGTCTGGAGCGTCCGGGCGACGTGGCTCTCGTCGACGGTGAGGACGAGCACCTTGTAGTCGGTGAGCAGGCCCTGCTCGACGGCCTCGCCGAAGCCGAGCCGGTGGAACTCCGGGCCGTAGACGTGCCTCGTCGTCCATCGAGCCGAGCACGGCGTCGGCTTCTCGGCGGCCTTGGCCTTGGTGTCGTCGTCGTAGATCCGCGGCGTGGCGGTCATGTAGAGGCGTCGTGCCCGCCTGGATGTAGCTGTCGTCGTGGACCCTGACGAAGGCGACTCGTCCTCGCCGGCCAGCGTGACGCCGGTGGTGCGGTGGGCCTCGTCGCAGATGATCAGATCGAAGCGGGCCAGGCCCGCCCGCTGTGCCGCCGCGACCGTGTCGATCGACTGGTACGTCGAGAAGACGACGGTCATCGCTCGGCTCGGCCGCGACTCGCCTGGACAACTGGTCGGATCAGCCGGTCCGGGTTGGTGGTGGCGGGCAGGGCGAGGTCGTGTTGCCACGTCGATGTCCTCGCTCATGGCGGCCCGCGCTTGCCGACCTTGGTGTCCGAGCAGACCGCGAAGGCGCGCAGCGACACCTCCGCCTCGTGCGACCACTCCCGCAGGCTCTGTGACAGCAAGCGAGATCGAGGGCACCAGGAAGAGCACGTTGGTGTGCCCGACCGGCAGCCCGTGCCGTGCATGCCGTTCGGCAATCTTCAGCGCGGTGAACGTCTTGCCGGTCCCGCACGCCATGATCAGCTTGCCACGATCGTGCGTGGCGAAGCCGGCGAAGACATCGTCGATCGCCTCGCGCTGGTGCTTGCGCAGATCGTGCTTCTTCCGCAGCGTCATCTTGATGCCGTGGTCGAGGGTGGACATGTCGCCACTCGACCGGGCTCTGCGAGATCTCCACCAGCCCGACGCGGGTGACCGGCACCTGCTGATCGGCGAGCGCCGCCTCGGCGTGGACGTTCCACTTGTCGGTCGTCGAGACGATCAGGCGCTCGGGTGAACCCGCCCTTGCCGGAGGCGGTGAAGAAGGAGTCGATGTCCGCCTTCTCCACGGTGTGCTCCGGCTCGTAGAACTTGCACTGGATGGCACAGAAGCCACCCGTCTCCCGGTCCTGCGCCACCAGGTCGATGCCGGTGTCCCTCTTCGGCCGCCGCGCCCGGCCAGTCGGCCCACATCCACACCTGGCTGAACTGCTCGGCGTACAGCGGGTCGGTCCCTAGGTACACCTGCATCAGCCGCTCAAACCGACTACCCATGTCACGCAGGGACGTTGCGTTCGAGCGCATCTCGGCTAGCACGGAATGGATCGTGGCGGCCACGAGTACTCCTGACACTAGGCTGTACCGGCACACTAACGCTTCCGGGGACTTTCGCGGGACTGCTGGGACACCTCCCGCTTGGGCTGCCGTCAGGGTCTGGGTGGCTACGAACTCAACGACGCTCACGTCATGATCGGAGAACCCGCGGCCGGGAGTCGGACCCCTTGCCTATTGGATAGTCTAGGTCAACGTAGGGCATTGTTCGATGTACGATTGCGCCGACGACTTGGGTGGGCGCGATCTAAATGCTAGTAAGGTTGCGGTTTACCATCACAAGCGACGGCAACGACTTGCGCTGCCCGGTGGGTGTGTGCTCTCCATCGCTGCGGTCGGCAGCGATACATGCTGAGGTCGTTCGCCGTGTACCGTGGGGATCGTGGTGAAGGTTGTCGATGCGCGGAATCTTGCTAAGCGCAAGCTGGCGCACGTGTTGCCGCGCCGCTGGCAGCATGTCAAGGCGGTCGCTGCGCAGGCTGAGCAGGTCTGTGATGGCCTGATCGGTCCAGTGACCTGTTGGTGGCTGCGGCGTGGCTTCACGACATTGGCTATGCCCCTGAACTAGTCGAGACTGCGTTTCATCCTCTCGATGGGGCTCGGTACCTGCGCCAGTCTGGAGTCGATGAGCGACTGGTGAGCCTGGTTGCGTACCACTCATGCGCTAATATCGAGGCTGACGTGCGTGGCCTTGGTGCGATTCTTTCTTCGGAGTTCTCGCGTGGAGATGCGCTGCTGACCGATATTCTGTGCTATTGCGATATGACGACGGGTCCTGACGGGCAGCACGTTCAGGTCGCGGACCGGCTTGTCGAGATCCGGAACCGGTACGGTCCCGACGACCGGTGACTCGTTTCGTCGAGTGGCTGCACCGGAGATTCTCGCCACGGCAGGCCGGGTTGAGGAACTGCTGGCGAATCAGCCGATGTGGGGCTCGGATCGGTTGTCCAGGTGGTGCTGAATGCGCTGACGCATGGACGGGTGCATTCGCAACCCGGGAACCGCATCGAGCGATACCCACTCGACTTCGGAGGACTCGCTGCTCGGCGTCGGTTTACCTGCCAGAGGTCGGGCCGTGAAGACGATCGAGAAATCCTGCCGCACCTCGTCGTTGCTGGTGTATCTGATCACGTGCCGAGGGTTCGTGTAGATCCCGACCAAGCCCGTGATCTCGCACTCGATCCCCGTCTCCTCCCTGGTCTCCCGGACGGCGGCCTCGGCGATTGACTCGCCGAAGTCCATCGCGCCGCCGGGCACTGCCCAGTTGCCGTTGTCGGTGCGACAGATCATTAGCATCTCGTCGCGTTCGTTGACGATGATGACATTGACTGACGGCACAATGCTGTTGGCGGCCGGGGCGTTCGGGTCGTTGAGGTAGTCGATTCGCTTTGGCATGGCTGCTACGTCGCTTCCGGCTTGGGCCAGGTGGAGTGTGTTCGATCCCAGACGCGTTCGAAGCTGCTGGCGTAGGTCTGGAATAGGGTCCCGGAACTCAGCCGTCGTAGGTGCAGGGTTGGCGCGAAAAGCGCTGGTACACCGTACGCGTGAGTGTTGACGAGCATCTCATCGTCGAACCAGAAGATTGAGTTTTACAGCGTCGTGGAGTGAAGGCGGATGTTGATGCCGGGGTGCTTTGCATATGGCTTGTAATAGGTAATCAGTACATTGCGGATTTTGCTCGCGATGGCATCCCCTATGTCTTCCTCTTCCCCACGTAGCGCGACCTGCGGGCAGTCTGGGTCGCCGATCAGGATGCGGATGCATGCGCCGTCATCTGCCTTGGCACGGAGCAATGCCAGCTGGGCGCTACTGCTCGGGCAGGAAAAAGCCGGAATAGACCAGGATGCTCACGTTCTCGGTCGCGGTCTCGAACAGCTTCATCCATAGCTCGGCAGGGACATCCGCACGGTACGGGTAGATGTGCACGATCTCTGACTCGGTGACCTGGCCCTGCGCCGCGCGGCAGCGCGTCTGGCCACAGATAGGCCTCGTCCTTCCGAACAGGGCGGCAATCTGATGCCGGTACTTCGGATATGGCGCTCGTGCTTGGGTGACCCATCGCTCGGCTGTCTTCGGGCTGACCTTGAGCCGGTCGGCAAGGTCGCCCGGGGTGAGTTTGGCAGCCATCAGCGCGTCCCGAAGCCGGTCGTTCGCCATTACCCGCGCTCCTTGGGACGACTTGGGACGATTCAAGGCCAATCTAACTTGTCCAAGCTGTCCCTCCAAGGAGTTATGGCGTCCCGTGTGATGCGCCGATATTGGTCACCGTGGCCAATCAGTGGTCATTTCGACAGTCAGCCCCAGGTCAGGGGCGCGATGGAAGGAGTGGTGATCATGCGTTTGATGCTCGACACGTCCCAGGTTGCCTTCACGGTGACCAAGACACCGGAGCCGCGACGGGACTTCGGTGGCACGCAGCAGAAGGTGGACAAGGACACCGGCCAGCCGCAGTGGGTTGTGGAGGCCCTCGCCCTGGACGCCGAACGCGGGAGGTGATCCGGGTCACGGTGGCTGGTGATCAGCCGAGGGTGAACCAGGGTCAGCCGGTCCGCTTCGACGCGCTGGAGGCGATCGCCTGGAACAACAACGGCCGCTCCGGCGTGGCCTACCGTGCCGCAACCGTCCAGCCCGCCGGGCAGCCCAAGGCCGCCTGACGTCTCGCTCGCCCGCTCAGGCATGCCCGCACCGTCACCGACTGATTGGCGTGCCTGGTCTATCTGTCCGCATGGCGTACCACGCACGGAATGGCGCAGCCTCTTGGCCTCGCCGGCGACCAGCACCGCTGCTTCATCCGCCGCCGCAGCGACCTCCGACGTCATCGCCGCGGCGCCTTCGAAGGCCGCGCCCTCGACGGCGTAGACGACGATCTCGGCCGGCGCGAGCCCGAGCGTGCGGGCGAGCCCGATCGCCTCGGCCGGACCGAAGGCATGGCTCGATGTGAAAGACAGATCGTGCGGCAGCGCTTCCGTTGCGAGGTCGATGCGGTGGATGCAGCCGGGCTCGCCGACCGACGCCGCCGCGTCGACCAGGATCAGCGCGTCGAAGCCGGCCCAGTCGCTGATGAGCGACAGCATGTCGCCGCGGCGCGCAAGGAGCGTCACGTCCGGCGGCAGCCGCCCGGCAAGCTTCTCGGCGATCGCCGCGCCGATTCCGTCGTCGCCGCAGTCCGGATTGCCGAGGCAGGCGACCAGAATTTTCCGCGGCGTCGCAGCGGAGCCCGGCGCCCCGCTCACCGCCGGTTCACTGTCAGCTTGAGGAAATGCGTCGAGCAGGAGATGCAGGGGTCGTAGTTGCGGATCGCCTGCTCGCAGCGGTGTCGGATGGTGTCGTCGGGCTGGTCGATGAATGCGGTGGCGACGGCGCGAAGGTCGTCCTCGATGCTCGGCTGGTTCTGCGAGGTCGGCGGCACGATACGCGCCGTCACGATCGTGCCGTCAGGGTCGAACTCGTAGCGGTGCCAGCAGATGCCGCGCGGCGCCTCGGTGCAGCCGAAGCCGATTCCCGCGCGCGGCTTGATCGGCACGGAAGCCTCTGCCGGCGGCGCATACGCCTCGATGATTCGGAGCGCCTCCTCGCAGGCGAAGACGATCTCGATCGAGCGCACGACGATGCTCTTGAACGGGTTGCGGCAGACCGGTCCGAGCCCGGCCTCGCGCGCCAAAGCTTGAACGGATTGCGGCAGCTGATCGAAGTTCAGTGCGTAACGCGCCAGCGGCCCAACCAGATAGGCGCCGCGCTTCTTCAGCATCGAATGAAGCGCCGTCGAATGCGCGACATGCCGCTCCTCGAACTCCGACTCGTAGTCGGCGATGTCGATGTCGAGCCCGTTGCTCGAGACGAGCCGCCCTTCGTTGAAGGGATATTCGTCCGGGTGGCGGAGCGCCACGAACTCGTAGTTCTGCTCAAGATCGGGGAAGGGGAAGGTCGCGACCCAGCGCGCAAGCTCCACCGCAAAATCGCGGGAGCGCTTCAGCTCCTCGGCAAGCGGCTGGAGCTCGGCGCGGGTCGGAACGCGATAGAATCCGCCGGCCTTGACATTGACCGGGTGGATCTCGCGCCCACCGAGCACCCGCAGGATCTCGTTGCCGGTCTTCTTGAGCGCCAGGCCCTTCTTCACCAGCTCGCCGTGCTTCTCGGCCATCTGGATCGCGTCCGGATAGCCGAGGAAGTCCGGCGCGTGCAGCATCAGCACATGCAGCGCGTGGCTCTCGATCCATTCGCCGCAATAGATGAGCCGCCGGAGCGCCCGAAGCTCGCCCTCCACCTTGGCGCCGAAGGCGTTCTCGATCGCGTGGACGGAACTCATCTGGTAGGCGATCGGGCAGATGCCGCAGATGCGCGCCACGATGTCCGGCGTCTCGACGTAGGTTCGGCCGCGCAGGAAGGCCTCGAAGAAGCGCGGCGGCTCGAAGATGCGCAACTCGGCCGATGTCACGCGGCCGTCGGAGACTTCGAGGTTCAGCGCGCCTTCGCCCTCGACGCGGGCGAGATAGTCGACCTTGATCGTCTTAGTCGGCATGCGTCTCGCTCTCCTTCAGGAACGGCTCCGCCGCGACATTGAAGGTGCGGAAGGCGCGATAGATGTCGCGCTGGCTGGCGCCGTGCAGCCGCCATTCATGCGCGAGCGCCGCCGTGTTCGGCGTCTCCATCGGGCCGTAGCAGCCGTAGCAGCCGCGCCGGTAGGCGGGGCAGATCGCGCCGCAGCCGGCATGCGTCACCGGCCCGAGGCAGGGCGTGCCCTGCACCATCACGCACACCGTGCCGCGCTGCTTGCACTCAATGCAGACGCTGTGCGCGGCGACCGACGGCTTGCGGCCGGCAAGGAAGGCGGAGACCACCTCGACCAGCTGCATCTTGTTGATCGGGCAGCCGCGCAGCTCGAAATCGACCGGAACGTGAGCGGAGATCGGCGTCGAGGTCGCAAGCGTCGAGATATATTGCGGCGAGGCATAGACCGCGGCGATGAAGTCGTTCACGTCGGCGAAGTTCTTGAGCGCCTGGATGCCGCCGGCCGTCGCGCAGGCGCCGATCGTGACCAGGAACTTCGACTGTTGGCGCACCATCTGGATGCGCTCCGCGTCATGCTGGGTGGTGATCGAACCTTCGACCAGCGAGAGGTCGTAGGGCCCCTCGATGAAGGTGCTCGATGCCTCGGGGAAGTTGGCGATCTCGACCGCGCCGGCGAGCGCCAGAATCTCGTCCTCGCAGTCGAGCAGCGAAAGCTGGCAGCCGTCGCAGGAAGCGAACTTCCACACGGCAAGCCTCGGGCGGACTCTGTCGCTCACGTTAGACCTCCCTGACGGCGAAGATGCCGGCGATCCGGTCATAGCGCATCACTGGACCGTCCTTGCAGATGAAATCGGGGCCGAACTGGCAATGGCCGCAAAGGCCGATCGCGCATTTCATGTTGCGCTCCATCGAGACGTAGACGCGCTCCGCCGGCACGCCCGCCTCGTCAAGCGCCGTCACCGTGAAGCGCATCATCACCTCCGGTCCGCAGACGAAGGCGACGGTCTCGGCCGGGTCGAAGGCGGCGCGCGGGATCAGCCCGGGCACGACCCCGACATTGCCGTGCCAGCTCGCATCGGCGTGGTCGACCGTCACCTCGATATCGACGTCCAGTCGCCGGCGCCATTCCTCAAGCTCGTGGCGATAGAGCATGTCCGTCGGGCTGCGGCTCCCGAAGAGAATGGTGACGCGACCGTAGCGTTCGCGGTTGTTGAGAATGTGGTAGATCGCCGGCCTGAGCGGCGCGAGGCCGAGCCCGCCGGCGATGAGGATCACGTCGGAGCCTTCCGCCTCGACCACCGGCCAGTTCGTCCCGAAGGGCCCGCGCAGCCCGAGCGTGCCACCGGCCTCAAGCCCTGCGATTGCGCCGCTGACGGCGCCGACATTGCGCACCGTATGGACGAAGCCGCCGCCTTTGGCGCAGTCGCCGCTCATCGAGATCGCGACCTCACCGACGCCGAAGGCATAGAGCATATTGAACTGACCCGGCGCGTAGCCCGGGCGGTCGCCTGAGAGCGGCACGAGGTCGAGCGTCACAGTATCTGCCAGCTCGCGGCGCACCTGCTCGACGCGATAGAGCGCCGGCACGAACGGGTCCGGCGTCACGGAAGCTCCTGCGCTCGCCTCCTTCACGTCAGCGGTTTCCATAGACGTCGAGAATTTGCAGCCGCGTGGCGTGCAGCCGATTGACCAGAATCGGCAGGAAGCGCTTCATCATGTCGTAGCCGAGGCTGTGATCGGCATCGCATTTGCCGCGCAGGCATGCCGCGTCGAGGCCTATCGCCCGCGTCAGCTCCATCGCGCGGGCATCGAACACCGAGCGGAAGGGCGGCACCAGCCACGACGCGCCGACGATCTCCCCCTCGCCGAGGGTGGAGAACACGATCGGCTGCTGCCCGGGCGCGGTTATCTCAAGCGCCACGCGGCCGTGCCGGATCAGGAAGAACTCGTCCGCCGGGTCGCCCTCGTGGAAGAGATACTGGCCGGCATTGAAGACGTGATTGCGGGCGCAGCCGGAGACGATCGCGGCCTCTTCCGGAGCCATGCCCGCGAAGAAGGGATGCGCCTTCAGGATTTCATCCATTTCCTTCATGAGGTTCCCCTTGTCGGGCCCCTTGCTGGTCCTGCGGTGGCGCGGATAGCCGCCGCTTCCTCGGTGATGTCGATGCCGACCGGGCACCAGGTGATGCAGCGGCCGCAGCCGACGCAGCCGGAGGTGCCGAACTGGTCGATCCAGTTGGCAAGCTTGTGGGTCATCCATTGCCGGTAACGCGAGCGCGTCGTCTTCCGCACGCTGCCGCCGTGAATGTAGGAAAAGTCCATGGTGAAGCAGGAATCCCACTTGCGCAGGCGCTCGGCGGAGGTTCCGGTCAGGTCGCTCGTATCCTCCACCGTGGTGCAAAAGCAGGTCGGGCAGACCATGGTGCAGTTGCCGCAGGTCAGGCAGCGCTCCGCCACCTGGTCCCAGCGCGGATGCTCGAGATTGTTCTGCAGAAGCTCCTTGATGCCGTCGGTGTCTAAGCTCCTGCCCATCTGGCCCGCGGCGCGCGAAACAGCGGCATCGGCGGCAGCGAGGTCGGCATTGGTCGGAGCGCGGGAGAGGAGGGTGTCCAGAAGCTCGGCACCGGCGTCGCTTCCCGCCTCGACGAGAAAATCATGGCGCTCGTCGTCGAGAAGCTCCGTCAGCGCCAGGTCGAAGCCCGATTCCGCCTTCGGCCCGGTCTGCATCGAGACGCAGAAGCAGGTGCCGCCCGCCTCGCCGCAATTGACGGCGACGACGAAAAGATCGCGCCGCCGCATCGCATAGGCTGTATCGGGGTAGGGGCCGTCGACGAAGACCTTGTCCTGGATGGCGATTGCGTGAATCTCGCAGGCACGGACGCCGATGAAGGCGAATTTCGGCGATTCGGCCGGCTCCGGAATGACGGAGAGCTCGTTCCCGTCCCGCTTCATCTGCCACAGCCGCTCGACAGGCGGATGCAGGAACTTCTTCCACGATTGCGGGCCGACGACGAAGCCGAAGAGCGCCTTGTCTTCGCGCCGCTCGAGCTGGTAGCGGCCGGGCTGCTGGCGGTCGGTCCAGCCTTCGGGCAGGTCGGCAATCCCGCCGACTTCGTCGTAGACGATAGCGTCGTCGCGGACGGTCGGCCCGAGAACCTGGTAGCCGCGGCCGGAAAGAGCCGCAATCAGCCCCTCCAGGCCGTTCCGGTCGATGACCGCCTTCATCGCTTCAGCCGAACGTTGCCGCATTCTCTTTTGCTCCATCCGGCAGGTCCAACCCGTGCGTCAAGCTGGCGAGGTAGAGGGGCGGTGTGCAAGCGGCAAGATCGGCACGCCATGTAAATCACCGCCCGTATTTTCCGACTCTTTACTTCCGCATTTTCGAGCGCCCAAGTTCAGCGGACGACGATGCAGGTGCAGGGCGCCAAGTGGGCGACCTTGTGCGACACGCTCCCGAGAAGCAGGCCCTTAAGGGCGCCAAGACCCCGGCTCCCCATCACAATCGCGTCGGCATCGAGCGATTTGGCGGCTTTCAGGATCTGCTCCGCCGGGTCGCCTTCGGCAATGCGTGTCTTGACGCTCGTGACACCTTTCTTGCGCGCCTCGCTCGCCGCACGCTCGACGATATTCTTCGCAACGCCGCGGAGCAGGTCAGCCTCCGTCATCCAGATGTTCTCAACTCGCTCATATTCCTGCAGGTCGGGCGGAATCCGATCGCGCCCATGAGCGCGCTGCACGTGAAGCACGATCAGCGGCGCATTTTTGCTGCGCACCAGATCGATGGCATAGGAGAGCGCCTTCTTCGCGCCTTTCGAGCCATCGACCGAAAGCAGGACCGGCTGTTCGTTCATCGCGTCCTCCCAACCCGGCGGAATTTCCGCCCGCCGCTCTTTCGTCGCCTCATTCAAGGCAGACACTGCGTCGAGACGGTGCACCGACATGCCGCCCGTGTCCATCGACCCGGCGCCGGCCTGCGGCACATTGAGGCAGATCAAGGCGCGGCAAGGTGGCCTGCCGCGCATAGAGGAAGCAAGACGAAGAGGCGCGATGATGACCGCTAAGCCGCACGACATGACGCCGGCCGTCGATCTGACCCGCGAGAGGGGGACAGGGCCGGTCAGGTCGCGCCGTCCGCTCTATGTCGACCTTTTGCCGCCCTGCAACAATGCCTGCCCGGCCGGCGAGAACATCCAGGCCTGGCTTGATCTGGCGCAGGCCGGCAAGTACCGCGAGGCGTGGGAAACGCTGGTCAGGGATAACCCGATGCCGGCCGTGCACGGCCGGGTCTGCTACCATCCTTGCGAGACGGCCTGTAACCGCGCCGCGCTCGACGCGCCGGTCTCCATCCACGCCGTCGAGCGCTTCCTGGGCGACCTTGCCGAGCGGGAGGGATGGCCGCTGCGGATCGATGCCGAGCCGTCGGGAAAACGCGTGCTCGTCGTCGGCGCCGGCCCGAGCGGACTTTCCGCTGCCTATCATCTCGCCCGAACTCGGCCACACCGTCGAGATTCACGAAGCCGGGCCGCTTCCGGGCGGCATGATGCATTTCGGCATCCCCGCCTACCGCCTGCCGCGCGACGTCTTGATGCGCGAGGTCGCGCGCATTGAGGCGATGGGCGTGAAGATCGTCCTGAACCAAAAGGTCACCGACCTGATGGCCGAGAAGAAGGCCGGCGAATTCGATGCCGTCTTCATCGCCATCGGCGCCGGGGTCGGCAAGCATGTCGATATCCCCGCCCGCGACGCCGTCCGCGTGCTCGACGCGGTGTCGCTGCTCCACGACGTTGAGACCGGCGAGGCGCCGCTGCTTGGCCGCCGCGTGGTGATCTATGGCGGCGGCAACACGGCTATGGACGCAGCACGAACCGCCAGACGCCTCGGCGCCGACGAGGCGCTGATCGTCTACCGCCGCGACCGCGAGCACATGCCCGCCCACGCCTTCGAGCTGGACGAGGCGGTCGAGGAGGGCGTCAAGGTCAAGTGGCTGACCACCATCAAGGAGATTTCCGGCGCCGACCTGACGGTCGAGATCATGGAGCTCGACGCCGACGGGCGGCCGCGCCCGACCGGCAGGTTCGAGACGCTGAGCGCGGATGCCGTCGTGCTGGCGCTCGGCCAGGAGACCGATTCGAGCTTCCTGAAGCGAGTCCCGGGTATTGAATTCGCGGCCGACGGCGCGATCAAGGTCGGCCCGGGCATGATGACCGGGCACGCGGGGATTTTTGCCGGCGGCGACTCGATCCCCGGCGAGCGCACCGTCACCGTCTCCGTTGGCCATGGCAAGCGCGCGGCGCGGCACATCGATCAGTGGTTGCGCGGCACGCATGTCGCGCGACCCCAAAAACATCCGCTGGTCGGCTTCGACATGCTGCACCTGCCGGTCTACAGCGACGCCGATCCGAGCCCTCAGAAGACGCTTGCCGCCGCCGAGCGCACGAGCGGCTTCGAGGAAGTGGTCGCCGGCCTCAGTGAGCGCAGCGCCCGCTACGAAGCGGAGCGCTGCCTCTCCTGCGGCAACTGCTTCGAATGCGACAACTGCTACGCCGCCTGCCCGGAGGACGCGATCATCAAGCTCGGGCCGGGACGGCGCTATCGCTACGACTATGCGCTCTGCACCGGCTGCGCCGTCTGCTTCGAGCAATGCCCGTGTCATGCCATCGAGATGGTGGCCGAGCCTTTGGGGAGCGCCTGAGATGGCCGGAAAAGTCGCGACCATGGATGGCAACACCGCCGTCGCGCATGTCGCCTACCGGGTGAACGAGGTCTGCGCGATCTTCCCGATCACGCCCTCCTCGCCGATGGCCGAGCTTGCCGACGAATGGTCGGCGGCGGGGATCAAGAACATCTGGGGGAATAGCCCGGTCGTCCAGGAGATGCAGAGCGAGGGCGGCGCCGCGGGCGCCGTGCACGGCGCGCTGCAGGCAGGCGCGCTCACCACCACCTTCACGGCCTCGCAGGGCCTGATGCTGATGGTTCCGAACATGTTCAAGATCGCCGGCGAGCTGACCTCGACGGTGTTCCACGTCGCGGCGCGCTCGATCGGCACGCAGGCGCTGTCGATCTTCGGCGACCATTCCGACGTGATGGCGACGCGCATGACGGGCTTCGCGCTGCTCTCGTCCGGCTCGGTACAGGAGGCGCACGATTGCGCGCTGATCGCGCAGGCGGCGACGCTCCGCTCGCGCGTTCCGTTCCTGCATTTCTTCGACGGTTTTCGGACCTCGCACGAGATCAACACGCTGACGCTCGTCGACGATGCCGACATCCGCGCCATGATCGACGACGCGACGGTGCGCGCGCATCGCTCGCGGGCGCTCAATCCGGAAAATCCCTTCGTGCGCGGCACGGCGCAGAATCCGGACACCTTCTTCCAGGGCCGCGAGACGGTGAACCCGTTCTATGCGGCGACGCCGGAGATCGTCGAGAAGGCGATGGACGATTTCGCCAAGCTCACCGGCCGACAATACCGCCTCTTCGACTATGACGGCGCGAAGGACGCCGAGCGCGTCGTGATCCTGATGGGCTCCGGCGCCGAGACGGCGCGCGACACCGCCGCCGCCCTGAACAAGGCCGGCGAGAAGGTCGGCGTGCTGCAGGTCAGGCTCTACCGGCCGTTCTCCGCGGTGCATTTCCTCAGGATGCTCCCTGAGAGCTGCCGCGCGGTCGCGGTGCTCGACCGCACCAAGGAGCCGGGCGCCAACGGCGAGCCGCTCTACCTCGACGTGGTCGAAGCCCTCGCACGCGCCCTCGCGGAGGGGCGGCGCGCGGCGATGCCCAGAATTGTCGGCGGGCGTTACGGGCTCTCCTCCAAGGATTTCACGCCGGCCATGGTGAAGGCGGTCTTCGACGAATTGAAGAAGCCGCAGCCGAAGAACGGCTTCACCGTCGGCATCAACGACGATGTCTCGCATACGAGCCTCGATTACGATCCCGCCTTTTCGATCGAGCCCGACGACGTGGTGCGCGCCGTCTTCTACGGCCTCGGCGCGGACGGGACCGTCGGCGCCAACAAGAACACGACCAAGATCATCGCCGAGGATGCCGGCCTCTATTCCCAGGGCTATTTCGTCTACGATTCGCACAAGTCCGGCGCGCAGACGGTCTCGCATCTCCGCTTCGGCCCGCGCCCGATCCATGCTCCCTATCTGATCGGCAGCGCCAACTTCGTTGGCTGCCACCAGTTCCAATTCCTCGAGCGGCTCGATGTCCTGAAGCTCGCCGCGCCGGGCGCGACGTTCCTTCTGAACAGCCCCTATCCGGCCGACGCGGTGTGGGACCACCTGCCGCGCTCGATCCAGCAGCATATCATCGGGAAGAAGCTGAAGTTCTTCGTCATCGACGCGACCAAGGTGGCGCAGGAGGTCGGGCTCAAGAACCGCACCAACACGGTGCTTCAGACCTGCTTCTTCGCACTCTCCGGCGTGCTGCCGCGCGAGGCGGCGATCGCCGAGATCAAGAAGTCGATCCAGAAGAGCTACGGCAAAAAGGGCGAGGAGGTCGTCAGGCGGAATTTCCAGGCCGTCGACGACACGCTGTCGCGGCTCGCGGAGGTGAAGGTACCGGCTGAGGCGGCGAGCAGCTTCGACCGCCCGCCGCCGGTGCCGGCGTCGGCGCCCGCCTTCGTGCGCGAGGTGACGGCGAAGATGTTCGAAAGCCTCGGCGACGACATTCCGGTGAGCCTGATGCCGGTCGACGGCACCTTTCCCTCCGGTACCGCCGTCTGGGAGAAGCGCAATGTCGCCGAAGAGGTGCCGGTCTGGCGCGAGGACCTCTGCGTGCAGTGCGGCCAGTGCAGCTTCGTCTGCCCGCACAGCGTCATCCGCGCCAAATATTACGACGAGAAGCGGCTTCGCGGCGCTCCCGAAAACTTCAAGTCGGCGCCGGTCAATGCGCGCGGCTACCCCGACGTGCGCTTCTCGCTGCAGTTCTATGTCGAGGACTGCACCGGCTGCGGCCTCTGCGTCGAAGCCTGCCCGGCACATAGCCCGGTCGAGCCGGCGGTGAAGGCCATCAACCTTGCGGAGAAGGCGCCGCTGGTCGAGGCGGAGCGCCAGAACATCGCCTTCTTCGAGAAGCTGCCGGTCAACGACCGCGCGCGCATCGACTTCGAGAACGTGCGCGGCGTGCAGTTTCTTGAGCCGCTCTTCGAGTTCTCCGGCGCCTGCGCCGGTTGCGGCGAGACGCCGTACCTGAAGCTTCTCTCGCAGCTCTTCGGCGACCGCACGATGGTCGCCAACGCCACCGGCTGCTCGTCGATCTATGGCGGCAACCTGCCGGTTACGCCGTGGAGCAAGAACGCGGAGGGAAGGGGCCCGGCCTGGTCGAATTCGCTCTTCGAGGACAATGCCGAGTTCGGTCTCGGCTTCCGGCTCGCCGCCGACAAGCACCTCGATCTTGCAAGAGACCGGCTGAAATCGCTCGCGCCGAAGGTTGGCGATGAGCTCGTCGACGCCATTCTGAACGCGCCGCAGATCCAGGAATCGGAAATCCGCGCCCAGCGCATCCGCGTCGCCGAGCTCAAGACCAAGCTTCTGAAGCACGCCGACACGGACGAAACGGCGCGCGACCTTCTTTCGGTCGTCGACCATCTGGTGCGCCGCTCGGTGTGGATCGTCGGCGGCGACGGCTGGGCCTATGACATCGGCTATGGCGGCCTTGACCATGTGCTGGCGAGCGGCCGCGACGTGAACGTGCTCGTCCTCGACACCGAGGTCTATTCCAATACCGGCGGGCAGGCCTCGAAGGCGACGCCGCTCGGCGCCATCGCCAAGTTCGCCGCCGCCGGCAAGCGCACGGCGCGCAAGGACCTGGCGCTGCAGGCGATCGCCTACGGCAACGTCTACGTGGCGCAGATCGCGATGGGCGCCAACCCGCAGCAGACGCTGCAGGCCTTCCGCGAGGCGGAGGCCTATACCGGCCCGTCGCTGATCCTCGCCTACAGCCACTGCATCGCACACGGCTTCGACCTGCGCTTCGGCATGCAGCAGCAGGACCTCGCGACCGCCAGCGGCTACTGGCCGCTCTTCCGCTACAATCCGGCGATGCGCGCGGTCGGCGAGAACCCCTTCCGGCTCGAATTCGCCGCGCCCCACCATCCCGCTCAAGAGCTATGCCTATAACGAGCTGCGCTACCGCGCGCTGTCGCTGTCGCGGCCGGAGGAGGCGGAGGCGCTGCTGAAGCAGGCGCAGGCGGACGTCGAGGCGAAATACCGGAGCTACGAGCAGCTCGCGAGCCTCGAGGAGCGGCCGGCGGCGACGCCCATCAAGGCGCTGGTCGAGGCGGCGCAGGTCGAGCCTGCGCCGGCGGCGGCCGAGTAGGGAGGGCCGGGCCGATGGATTTGACGACGCGCTATCTCGGGCTGAAGCTCAGGAACCCGATCGTCGCGGGCGCCGGCCCGGTGACCGGTCATGTCGACAACATCTGCCGGCTCCAGGAGCTCGGCGCCGGCGCGGTCGTGCTGCCGTCGATCTTCGAGGAGCAGGTAGAGCGCGAGCAGCAGGTGATCGACGACCTGATCACCGTCGGCATCGAGACCAATCCGGAGGGGCTCACCTACTTCCCGGCGCCGGCCGCCTACGAATTCGGGCCGGACCGCTATGTGGAGCTGGTCGAGCGGGCGGCCGCCTCCGTCGACATCCCGGTCATCGCCAGCCTGAACGGGATCACCGATCACGGCTGGATCGACTACGCGAAAAGGATCGAGGCGGCCGGTGCCAGCGCGATTGAGCTCAACATCTACTTCATCCCCTCCGATCTGACGCTCTCCGGGCGCGATGTCGAGCGCCGCTATGTCGACATCCTGAAGGCGGTGAAGAAGGCCGTGAAGCTTCCGGTCGCGGTGAAGATCGCGCCGCACTTCAGTGCCGTCGGCCACATGGCGAAGCAGCTGCAGCGCGCCGGCGCCGACGGCTTGGTGCTCTTCAACCGTTTCTATCAGCCCGATATCGACCTTGCGCAGCTCGCGCTCACCTCCGACCTTGAGCTGAGCACCACCTACGAGATCCGCCTGCCGCTTTTGTGGATCGCGGTGCTGTCGGGCCGTCTCAAGCTGTCGCTTGCCGCAAGCACCGGTGTCGACGGCGTCGACCAAGTCGTCAAATACCTGCTCTCCGGCGCCGACGTTGTGATGACCACCGCCTCGCTGCTGAAATATGGCGTGGAGCACATGAAGACACTGGTCGACGGGCTCGAAGTCTGGCTTGACGCCCGCGGCGTGGAGTCGATCGCCGCGATCCGAGGGCGGATGAGCCACGGCAACATTGCCGACCCGACGGCCTTCGAGCGCGCCAACTACATCAAGACGCTCTACGGCTACGGCGCCGGGAGGGATTGAAGCGGCGGTGCTCGCGTCTTCGCCGCCGCGCTATTCCGCCACCGCCACGCCGACCGACGTCCCCGCGTCGACGATCTGCTGCCAGGTCTCGCCGTCGATCGGAATGCCGCTCGCGAGACGTTCCGACCGCCTCCGCCGCTCGAGGTCGCCAGGCATCAGCACCTCGCCGCCGGCGGCCGGCTTCGAGGCGGCGACATATTCGACGATCGACGCGACCTCGGCATCGAACGCGGCGCTGTCACCCATCGCTGCCGGATCGAGGATCATCGCGAGCATGTTGTTCTCGATCCGCGTGTCGACCGAATGGCGATGCGTGATTCCGCCGGCGCCGGTCAGCGCCCCGGCGAGGAAGTCGACAAAGAGCGAGAGCCCGTAGCCCTTGTAGGTGCCGAAGGGCATGAGCGCCCCGCGCGGCGGGCCATAGAGATCACGCGGATTGCGGGTCGGCTTGCCACTGGCGTCGATCAGCCAGCCTTCGGGCGTCTCGACGCCGCGGTTTGCCGCGACCGCGATCTTGCCCTCGGCGACGACGCTCGTCGCCATGTCAAGCACGATATGCGCAGCGCCCGGGCGCGGGATTGCGGCGGCGATCGGATTGGTCGCAAGCCGCCCGTCCGATCCGCCGAACGGCGCGACCCGGCTCGCGCCGATCCCGGTCACGTTGACGAAGTGGAACGAGGCGAGGCCCTCGTCGGCGGCCATCTCGGCCCAGTCGGCGATGCGCCCGAGATGCGCCGAATGGCGAAGCGCGAGGATCACGGCGCCGTTCCGCCTGGCGGCGGCGATCCCGATCTCCATGGCCTCGCCGCCGACGACCTGGCCGAAGCCGTTGTGCCCGTCGACGACGATCAGCGCACCGGTTTCATGCGCGACCGTTGCATGGCGATTGGCGATGACGCTGCCCGAGGCGAGATCGCGGATATAGCGCGGCAGGCGGATGATCCCGTGGCTGTCGTGCCCGGCGAGGTTGGCATCGACCAGCCGCCGCGCGATCAGCGAGGCTTCCGTCGCCTCGCTGCCCGCGCCTTTGAAGATCGAGGCCGCGATTCGTTTCAGATCGTCAGCCGGGACTCGCCGCTCGCTCACGTGTCACGTCTCGGTCGCCAGCCGTCCGGTGGTGCCGCCGCGCACCGCGAGGTTCAGCCCGACCGCGATCAGGATGACGGCGCCGGTCGCGACCCCGTTCCAATAGTCGCTGATGCCCATCAGGATCAGGCCGCTGGTGATCGTGCACAGGATGAGCACGCCCATCAGGCTGCCGAAGATCGTGCCGCGGCCGCCGAAGAGGCCGACGCCGCCGACGATGATCGCCGCGATGACCTGCAGCTCGAGGTTCAAGCCGGCGCTGAGTGGCGCGAGGCCGATGCGGCCGAAGAGCAGCGCCGCCGACACGCCGCAAAGACCGCCCATGGCGACGAAGCAGCGGAACTTGATCCGCGCCGTGTTGATGCCGCTGTTCTGCGCGGCGTCGCGGTTGCCGCCGGTCGCGTAGACGTCGCTGCCGAACTTCGTGCGCGCCAGGATGATCGCCCCGATCACCACGACCACGAGCATGGCGACGAAGATGTCGGGGACGTGCGTCCCGGGAAAATTCGCGCGGATGATCTGGTAGAAGGGGAGGTCGGTGTTCTTCGCCGGGATCGGATAGCCGCTGGAGATCGCATTCGATGCGCCGCGCAGGAGCGCCAGCATGCCAAGCGTCATGATGAAGGAGGGGAGGCCAATGCGGGTGACGAAGAATCCGTTGATCGCGCCGATCACCATGCCGATGATGATCACGACGACCGCCGCGATCGACGGGTCGATGTGCATCTTCTCGTTCTGCACCGACATCAGGATCAAGAGGAAGCCGTAGTGCGAGCCGATCGACAGATCGAGCTCACCGCTGACGAACAGAAAAGCCATGCCGACCGCCAGGATGCCGAGGATCGAGGCGCGCCGCGCGATGTCGACCATCGTGAACTCGCTCAGGAAGCGGTGCGCGAAGACCGAGAAGAAGGCGAAGACGGCGAGCGTGACCAAGAAGATCGCAAAGTCGCGATTGGTCATCAGCCGGTGAACGCGGTTGCGGCCTCCTGCTGCGCCGCTCTGCGTATCGAGGTCCGACAACCCGGCGAGGACGTTGTCGGAAGGGTCGCGGTTGTGGTCGGAGAAGTTGCTCACGGCTCGCTCCAAAGAACAGCGTCTCGACTGTATTGATGTGATAAAAGTATCATCGAAATATGTTCAAGCTCTACGAAAGTATCTGTCTCCGCTCTTGAGGAATTGCGCAAGGCGTTGTATATCTCGGCTAAAGCATAAACGTGATATTCAGCGGGGAGGGGATCATGGTCGATATCGAATGCGTCGTCGATGCGAAAGCCGTGCTCGGCGAGGGGCCGCTCTGGGATCCTGCCGCCCGGGTGCTGTGGTGGGTCGACATCAAGGCCCCGTCGATCCATCGCTTCGACCCGGTGACGCACGAGGATCGCGTCTGGAATGCGCCGGAGGACCTCGGCTGCCTCGCCGTCCGCGACACAGGCGGCCTGATCGTCGCCATGCGGAACGGCGTGCACTTCTTCGATCCCGAGACCGGTCGTTTCGAATTCATCGTCGACCCGGAGGCGGACCTCGCCATCAACCGCTTCAACGACGGGAAGCCGGACCGCCAGGGTCGCTTCTGGCCCGGCACCATGTTCGAGGGGCCGGGCGAGCCGCGGACGAGCGCTGCGCTCTACCGCATCGATCCCGATCTCTCCTGCCATCAGATGGTGACCGGCATCTTCTGCTCGAACGGCCTCGCCTGGAGCCCGGACAGCGCCGTCATGTACTACGCCGACAGCATGGTGCAGACGGTCTGGGCCTGGGACTTCGATCCCGCCTCCGGCGAGATCGAGAACCGCCGCGTCTTCATCGACACCGGGCCCTTCAAGAGCAATCCCGACGGCGCCACTGTCGACGTGGAAGGCGCCTACTGGCTGACCTTGCCGGAGTCCGACCAGGTCGCGCGCTTCGACCCGGACGGCAAGGCGATGCAGGTGATCGACATGCCCGTGCACCACCCGACCTGCGCCATGTTCGGCGGCGCCGATCTCGATGTCCTCTACGTCACCACCGCGACCATGTTCCGCACCGCCGAGGATTCGGCCAAGAAGCCCCAGACCGGGGGCCTCTTCGCGCTTCACGTCGGCGCCAAGGGCCTGCCGGAGGCGCGCTTCAAGGGCTGATCGCCGGGCGACGGGGCGGGGGTGCATGGTCAGCTTCCGACCACTGCGCGCATGTGATCGAGCGACGCCTTGACCGATGACCAGAGCGTCGACACGTCCTCGCACGTCACCATGAAGTTGGCGCCGAGATCGCGCCATTTGCGCGTCTCCTCGTCCGGACGGATGACGCCGAGACAGGCGGGAAGTTTGCGCTTCTTAGCGGCGGTTAGCACCTTGGTGATCCCGTCGACGACGGTTGGGTGCTCGAATTGCCGAAGCACGCCCGCCGAGCCGGACATGTCGGTCGGGCCAAGGCAGACAACGTCGATCCCCGGCGTGTCGAGGATCGCGTCGATCTGCGCCACCGCGTCGACATGCTCGATCTGCGGGATGACGATGACCGACTCGTTTGCCTGCGGGACATAGTCGTCGATCTTGCGGCCGTAGTCGGAGGCGCGGCGCGGGCCGAAGCCGCGGATGCCCTCCGGCGGATATTTGCAGGCGGCGACGGCGGCCTTCGCCTCGGCGGGGTTGTTCACCATCGGCACCAGGATTCCTTCGGCGCCCATGTCGAGGATCTGCTTGATCCTGACCGCGTCGTTCCACGGCACGCGCACGATCGGCACGGTCGGCGAGCCGTTGAACGCGATCAGGTCATGCATCAGGCCTTCGTTGCCGAACCCGCCGTGCTCCGTGTCGATCACCACCCAGTCGAAGCCGGCACCGGCCATGATCTCGGCGATCACCGGATTGGCGACGGTGAGCCACCCGCCGAACGTTGTCTCTCCGGCTTTGAGCCGTTTCTTCAAGGCCAGGCTGCGCACCGACATCAGGCATTTCCTTTCTTCGCGGGTTTGATGGAAGTCGGGAGGACTTCGGGGTTAAGCACGTATTCCGAACCCGGATGCTCGCCGCGGTAAAGCGCGAGAATCGAGTCGATGCATCTGTTGGCCATGGCATGTTCGCCGGTGTCGTCCATGCCCGACGTGTGCGGCAGGAAGACTACGTTATCGAGGGTGAGGAGCGGCGAGCCGACCGGCGGCTCGCGGCGGAAGACATCGAGGCCGGCGCCGGCGATGCGCTTGCTCTTGAGCGCCTCGTAGAGCGCGTCCTCATCGACCAGGACACCGCGCGCCGTGTTGATCAAAAATGCCGAGGGCTTCATCATCGCAAGACGCTCGGCATTCATGAAGCCTTCGGTCTCCGGCGTGTGCGGGATGTGCAGGGTGACGAAGTCGGCGTTGCCGAGCACCGTCTTGAGATCGGCAAGGTCGATGCCGTTCGCCTTCGCATAGGCCGGGTCGGGAATCGGGTCGTAGCCAAGGACGCGCATGTCGAAGCCGCGAGCCGCGCGCCGCGCGACCGCCCGCCCGATGCGGCCGAGCCCGACCACGCCGAGCGTCTTCTTCCAGACGCCGGGATGGAAGGCGGAGGCCCAGCCGCCGGCCTTCACCAGGTTGTGCTGCACCGGGAGATTGCAGGCCGTCGCGAGCAGCAGCATGAAGGCGCCGTCGGCGACCGATTCGTGGTTGGTGCCGAACGCCATCGCCACCGCTACGCCGTTGCGCGTCGCAGCCGCAACGTCGACCTGGTCGTAGCCGACGCCGAAGCGGGCGACCATCTTCAGCTCGGGCGCCGAGGCAAAAACCCGCTCGGTGTAAGGCTCACCGCCCGCGACCGTCGCATAGACGCCGGGAAGGAGCTTGATCAACTCTTCTTCGTTGGCCAGCCGGTCGAGGCCGGTATGCACCACCTCGAAGCCCGCCTCTCGCAGGCGGTTATAGTAAGGTGCCGGCCGATCCCGGGTCTGCTGAACCCCGACCAGAATTTTCTTCGCCATTCGCGTAATTACTCCTTGCCTGAACCAAGCGGCGCTAGTTGCGGGCGGCGGCACGCCGAAGCAGAAGGTCGGTCGTCCCGACCGCGATGATCAGAAAGCCGGTGGAAATGTCGGCCGCACCTTGCGAGAAGCCGAGAAGCACCATGCCGCCTGTGATGATGGCGATGATGAGCGTGCCGAGCAGCGTTCCCTGGATGGTGCCAAGGCCGCCGGTCAGCGCAGCGCCGCCGACGATGACGGCGCCGATCACGCGGAACTCAAAGCCGGTTCCGGACGTCGGCTCGGCGACATGCAGGTAGCCGAAGAGAAGTGCCGCTGCCAATCCGACCAGGCCGCCGGTGAAGGCGAAGGCAATGAGCTTGACCGCCCCGGTGTTGATGCCGGAATCGCGCGCGGCCTCGACATTACCTCCGGTCGCATAGGCGTGATAGCCGTAGCGCGAGTATTGCAGAATGATCCCGCCGATCACCATCACGACGACCATCCAGACGATCAGCCACGGAATGTTGAAGATCGAGCCGCCGGTCAGCTGGAAGAACAGTCCCTGCGGCTCCATCGACATCGGACGCTCGTTGGAGACGATCAGCGCCAGGCTGCGATAGGCGGTCAGCATGGCGAGCGTAACGATGAAGGAGGGGATGTTCAAAAGCACGCGGATCAGGCCGTTCAGCAAACCGGTGCCGACCCCGAAGAGGATCACCAGCAGCGAAGCGAGCCACGGATCGAGCGACATCCGCGTGACCAGGACGCCGAATACGATAACCAGGAAGCCGAGCACCGATCCGACCGACAGATCGATCTCTCCGACGATCAGAAGGAAGGTCATGCCCACCGCGACGACGCCGATCAGCGAGACGTTGCGCACCATGTTGGTGAGGTTGAAACTGGTCAGGAACGTGTCGGTGGTGAGCGAGAAGAGCAGGACCAGAATGATACCGGCGATCGCGATCGCGATGTCGCGCCGTGCGAGCAGGCGTCTGAGCGGCGAGCGCGTCGGCGCTTCGTCGGCAACGTCCTCACGCGCGAGCGCTGCCCTAAGGGTCTCCTCGTAATCGCCCTGCGGCTCAGAATGCCCCGCGTCGGTCATCTTGGCGACTGAGCCTTCAAACGGCAGTTTCGATGCCGACGATCATCTTGACGATCTCGTCGGGTGTCGTGTCCGCTCGCCGCCGGACGCCCACGTTCCGCCCCCTGCGAAGCACCGCGATCCGGTCGGCGATCGAGAACACCTGCCGCATGTTGTGGCTGACGATGACGACGCCGTTGCCGGCGGCCTTGAGGTGCAGGATCAGGTCGAGAACCTTCTGCGATTCCTTGACGCCAAGCGCCGCCGTCGGCTCGTCCATGATGATGATGCGGCCGCTTTGCGAGGTGGCGCGGCCGATGGCGATCGACTGCCGCTGGCCGCCCGAGAGCTGGCCCACCTCGACGGTCAGCGACGGGATATTCACCTTGAGCGCGGCGATCACTTGGCGCGCGCCCTTCAGCATCGCCTGGCGGTCGACGAACCAGCGCCACTTGATCGGCTCGCGTCCGAGAAAAAGGTTGGACGCGACATCACGAACGTCGACCAGCGCGAGATTCTGGAACACCGTCGCAATTCCGAGCTCGCGCGCCTGATGCGGGTTATGAAGCCGCGTCGGCTGCTCGGCGACGTTGATCTCGCCCCTGTCGGGCTGGTGCACGCCGCTCAGGATCTTGATCAGCGTGGATTTGCCGGCGCCGTTATCGCCGACGAGAGCAAGGATCTCGCCCTGATAGATGTCGAGGTCGACATCCTCGAGCGCGGTCACGTGTGCGAACCGCTTGGAAAGCCCGCGCGCCGCCAGAAATGGTCGCTCCGACACTGTCATCGCATGAGCTCCGCGTCATCCGCCCAAGACGGCGCGCGGTCCGTGGGCTTCGCCACGATCCGCGCGCCGCAAGCTGGAAAAAAGCCCCGGATCACATGAATCCGTAGGTCTTCGCCTTGGCAACCCAAATATCGGTTCGCGCGCTGACCACGTCGAGATTGTCGGCGGTCACCACCTCGCCGCCGGTGTGGATCGACGGATAGGGGTACTGCCCCTCGATCTTGCCGTAGGCGGACGCGGCTGCGTAGAGGCCCATCAGATAGAACTGCTGGTCGATGCCCCACTGCACCCAGCCTTCCTTGATCGCCTGCTGGTGCGCCGGCGGGATGTCGGTCGAGCCGACGGCGATGCTGCCGGGCGCCATGCCCATTTCCTGCATGGCGGTATAGATCGGCGTCGGATTGCCGGTGCCGATCGCAGCCACGAGATCGGGGCCTTTCTGCTGTATCTGTGACGTCCACTTCTGCACGGACTCCGTCAGCTCGCCGAAGGAACCGTCCGGGAAGGCTTCGAACGTGTAGCTGGTGCCATTCGCATCGTTGTAGTTCTTGACGCCTTCTTCGCTGCCGTGCTGGCGCTTGTCGATCGAGGTCGAGCCCGGGTTGCCGTTGCCGAGGACGATCACGCCCTCCTTCTTGCCGGTCAGCTTCTCAGCGAAGGTCGCGGCTTCCGTGCCGTTCAGAATGCCGGCGTTGTATTCGTCCTGGTTGACGATGCCGAGGCCGAACTTCTTCGCCTGGTCCTCGATGCCCTGGTCGACGATCACCATCGTGATGCCCTGGTCGATGCCGCGCTGGAACGCCGCGACCAGACCTTCGCTCTCAAGCTCGGTCAGGATGATGTCGGCCTTGGCGGCGATCGCGTTGTTGACCTGTTCGACGTGATTTTCGACCGAGTAGTTCGGGTTGCCGATGCGCTGATATTCCCAGCCGGCCATCTCGCAGAAATCCTTGACGCCGACCTGGAACGCCGTGTCCCAGTCGCCTAGCGCCTGCGGAACCCAGATGACCTTGCGGCTCGGACCGGCGGCGAGCGCCTCGCTCGAGAACCCGATCTGGGTCGCAACCGCACCAAGCCCCGCTCCAACAAGAAGCTGCCGCCGTGTCGATACCAATTTCTCTGACATTCAAGTCCTCCCATCGTGCACCATCTGATTGGTTGTGAACCGAGCGAGGAGGCCGTCGGAACTTGCGTTTCCTCGGCCGGGCCGATTGCCCCTAAGCGCTTCTCACTCCTTCCCAATCAGAGCCTAGTCGCCACCTCCGCCACGCATAAGTGTCGAAGATAGCCAAAATGAACTTGCGTGCTCCGCCTCCTGTCCGATGCCGATCATGCGCAGTGTGAAAGTCGAAAGGCGGCGCGCGGTCCGGGGGCTCTGCCACGACCCGCGCGCCGTAAGCTCAAGAGACCCGGATCACATGAACCCGTAGTCCTTTGCCCTGGCTTCCCAGAGCTCGGTACGATGCGCGATCACGGGGAGGTTATCCGCCGTCACGAGCTCGCCGCCGGTGTGGATGCTCGGATAGGGATGCAACGTTTCCCGCGCCCCGAAACCCGACGCGGCGCCGAAGAACCCCTGGTAGTACATCTGCTGATCGATGCCCCACATGACCCAGCCGTCCTTGATCGCCTGCTGGTGCGCCGGCGAGACGTCATGCGAGCCGACGATGACGCTGCCGGGGGTCATGCCGAGCTCCTGCATGGCCTGATAGATCGGCGCCGGATTGCCGGTGGCGAGCGCCGCGACGAGGTCGGGTCCCTTCTGCTGGAACTGTGCGGTCCATTTCTGGATCAACTCCGTCAGCTCGCCGAACTCGCCGTCGGGAAAGGCCTCGAACGTGAAGTCGGTGCCGTGATCGGTGTTGTAGCGCTTGACACCCTCTTCGGCGCCGGCTTGCCGCTGGTCGATCGCGATCGCGCCGGGATTGCCGTTGCCGAGCACGACCACGCCGCTCTTCTTGCCGAGCATCTTTTCGACGAAGACTCCCGCCTGGTAGCCGTTGATGATGCCGGCGTCGAATTCGCTTTGCCCGATGATGCCGAGCCCGAGCTGGCCCGCTTCCTCCTCGCGGCCCTGGTTGATGATGACCATGGTTATGCCTTCGGCGATGGCGCGCTGGAACGCCGGAAGCAGTCCCGGACTTTCGAGCTGCGTGAGGATGATGTCCGGTTTCGACGCGATGGCGTTGTTGACCTGCTCGACGTGATTTTCGACCGAGTAGTTCGGGTTGCCGATGCGCTGGTAGCTCCAGCCGGCCATCTCGCAGAAGTCCTTGCAGCCGACCTGCAGTGCGGTGTCCCAGTCGCCGAGCGCCTGCGGCACCCAGATCAGGCTGCGGCTCGGGCCGACGGCGGCGAGTGCCGCTGTTGAGAAAGCGACCGGCGTTGCGATGGCGCCAAGTCCCGCTCCGACCAGAAGCTGCCGGCGTGTCGATACCAATTTCTCTGACATTTTTAGTCCTCCCTTCCTGTGTTGTCTGATTGGCTGCGAACCGGGCGATGCGGCCGTCGGAACCGATTTCCCGCGGCCGGGCATGTTGCCCCTAAGCGCTTCTCGCTCGTTCCCAATCAGTGCTTAGTCGCCAAAAACCGAATGGTGTGCCGTGCCTCCTATCCGATGCCGATCTCGCGCAGATATGCGCGGGTGCGCTTGGCGATCGGCAATGGCTTGTCGAACGGAGCGGGGAACATGTCCTGTTCGACGATTCCAAACCCGACATAGTCGAGCTCCTTGAGCAGATCGCGGAACGCCAGAAAGTCGATCACGCCCTTCGCCGGCTCGACGAACATGTCCATCGACACGGCCTTGGCGAAGGGGATGTTCTCTGCCGCCACCTTCGCCTGGATGTCGCCGTCGACGCTCTTCAGGTGGAGGTAGGGGATGCGCTTGTGGTGCTTGCGCATGAAGGCGATCGGGTCGCCGCCGCAATAGGCGTGATGCCCGGTGTCGAGCAGGGTCGAGACGAGCTCCGGCTCGGTCATGTCGAGCAGCGCCTCGATCTGGTCCTCGTATTCGACATGCGTCTGCGCATGCGGATGGAAGACGAGGGTGAGCCCGTATTCCTTCTTGCCGATCTCGGCGATGCGCCGCGTCGTGTCGACCAGCCGCTGAAAGCTCTCTTTGTCGAGGCGGGCAGGCGAGAGCGGCTTGCCGGTGAAAAGATCGGTATAGGTGTCGTCGATCAGCACCAGGAATTTCGCGTCGAACGCGCGGAACAGCGGCCCCCAGCCGCGCAGCTGGCGTTCAAGCTCGGGCCAGGACTTGTCCGGGTTCGAGAGGTCACCCATGACGAATGACCCGGTGACCTTGAGTCCGCGTTTCTCCAGCTCCGGCGCAAGCTTCTCCGGGTCGGAGGGGAGATAGCCGTAGGGGCCAAGCTCCATCCATTCGTAGCCGGCGGCGCTGATCTCATCGAGAAAGCGGTTCCACGGCGTCTGCCGCGGATCGCTCGGAAACCAGATGCCCCATGAATCCGGCGCGCTGCCGACGGTGACCTTCATCGGATGCCTCCACCCGTTCGCTCTGACAGCCGAAGTCGCTGCGCTGTTTGCTGCATTGGAACGTCCCCCTATCGTGCGAGCATGCCCGGAAGTGCGTTGGACAGGCTTGGAAAGAGAATGAGCAGGATGACCACGCCGAACTCGGCGAGCAGGAACGGCAGCACGGCGCGAAACATCGTGCCGACCGGTATGTTGCCGATGCGGCAGGCGACGAAGAGCACCACTCCGACCGGCGGCGTGATCAGCCCGAGCGTCCCGACCAGGAGGATCACCATCGAGAACTGGTAGTCGTCGATTCCCATGGAGCGGGCGACCGGCATCAGGATCGGCACGAAGAGCAGCACCTGCACGCCGGGATCGAGAAAGCAGCCGGCGACGAGCAGGAAAACCGCAATCACCAGCATGAAGAGGATCGGCCGGCCGTTGAGCGGCGCAAGAACGTCGCCGACCAGCTGTCCGACGCCGCCGAGGGTCAGGACATAGGAGGCGATCGAGACGCAGGAGATCACCAGGAACAAGGTCGCGGTGGTGCGCCCGGTCGAGACCAGCGATCCCCAAAGGCCGCCGATCGTCAGGTGGCGGAACACGACGAAGCCGAGCAGGATCGCGTAGACCACGGCGATGCCGCCGGCCTCCGTCGCGGTGAATGCTCCGGTCAGCGTTCCGACGACGATGAAGGTGGGCAGGCTCGCGACGATGATCCCGTCGCGCGCGAGCGGCACGAACTCCTTGCGCGGCAGATTGAATTCGGTCTTCGGCAGCGCGCCGCGCAGGCCGTAGATGAAGACGACGACGGCGCAGGCGGCGCCCATGAGGAGGCCGGGGATGATGCCGGCGAGGAACATCTTGATGACGGAGACCTGCGCCACGGCGGCGTAGATCACCATGATCACCGACGGCGGGATGATCGGCCCGATCATCGACGAGGCGATGGTGACGGCGGCCGCGAAGGGCTTGGTGTAGCCCTCCTTTGGCATGCCGTGGATGAAGATCTGTCCGAGAGCCGCGGTATCGGCGATCGCCGTGCCGGAGATGCCGGCGAAGAGCACCGACGCGACGATGTTGGCGTAGGCGGTGCCGCCGCGAAAGCGGCCGACCAGCGCCATCGACAGGCGGATCAGCCGCTCCGTCAGGCCGCCGCGGTTCATGATCTCGCCGGCGAGGATGTAGAAGGGCGCCGCGAGCAGCACGAAGCTGTCGACGGCGGTGAACATCCGCTGCGGCGCGATGACGAGATTGAAGCCGCCGGACATGAGTCCGATGACGCCGGCAAGTCCGAGCGCGAAAGCGATCGGGACGCCGATGACGAGGAGCCCGACAAAGACGACCGCCAGCCAGGTCATGTATCGGACCGGTTGATGTCGGCGAGGAGCTCGCTGTCGGCGAAGCTTTGCGCGGCATAGCCGGGCGGCAGCAGGAGTAGCGCGATCGTCTTCAGAAGCATCAGAATGAGGCCGACGCTGACCGCCACATAGGGCCAGAACATCGGGATGTTCATGGTCGGCGAAACCTGCTTCCAGTTATGGATCGCGAGCGGCAGGCCCTCGGAGATGACGATGATGCAGAACGCCGCGATTGCGAGCAGGCCGAGGATGTGAAGCACCCATTTGAGCCAGGCGACGGCCAGGCTCTCGAACAGGTTCATCACCATGTGCTCGCCGCGATAAAGTGCCGCGCTGGCGGCGAGGAAGGTCGCCCACACGACCGCGTAGCGCATGCCTTCTTCGGTCCAGCCGATCGGGTCGCGCAGGACGTAGCGGTAGAAGACGCCGAGAAAGTTCACCACGACGATGAAGGCGAGGAGAACTGCGGCAAGCGACTCCGTGATCTTCGTCGAGTACCGACGCAGAACCGGTGCAGTCCCTGTGTGAGCGCGCGCATGGGTCAGGATCGGCGATGGGGCGGGCTTGGGGCCCGCCCCGGCCTTTCGCTATTCGACGCCGTAGAGCTCCTTGCGCGTCTCATCGACCGCCTTGACGAAGGCGTCGACCTTGTCCTGCCCGACGCGGTCGGCGATGAACTTCATCACCGGCGGCTGCATGACGGCCTTGAACTGCGCCTTCTCGTCGGCCGAGTTGACGTAGATCTCGACGCCTTTCGACTTCAGGAAGGCGATGTCATCCGCGTAATTGGCGATGTAGCCGGAATTCGACACCGTCGCCCAGGTGAAGACGCCATCCTTGAAGATCTGCTTCTGCTCGTCGGTCAGCCCGGCGTAGAAATCCGAGTTGGTGATGACGAGCGCCGGGCTGTAGATGTGCTCGTCGATCGACAGATACTTCTGCACTTCCCAGACGCCGAACATGCGTACCGTGGCGACGGCGTTCTCCTGGCCGTCGACGACGCCCTGGCGGAGCGCCAGGATCGTCTCATTGAAGGCGATCGGCGTCGGCGCCGCGCCCGCCGCGCGCATCAGCTCCATGAACACCGGGCTTTCCATCGTCCGCATCTTCAGGCCTTCGAGATCCGCAGGCGTCTTGATCGGATGCACGTTGTTGGTGAAGTCACGGAAGCCGCTCTCCGCGGCGATCATCATTTTCAGCTTCGTCTCCTTCTCCATGCGGTCGGCGACGTCCTTGAAGAAGGGGCTGGTGTTGAAGAAGGTGAGGGCGTGGTTGGTCGACGAGAAGAGATAGGGGATCGCCACCACCTGGATTTCCGGGAAGAAATTCGCAACGGCGCCGTCGGCGACCGCTGTGAACTGCAGCGTGTTGTTCTGCACCTGCTCAAGCAGCTCGCGGTCGCCGCCGAGCGAGCCGCCGTAGAACACCTGCACCTTCATCTGTCCGCCGGAGTGGAACTCGATGTAGTCGGACATCGCCTTGAAGGCGTGGGTCTGCGGATTGTCGCCTTCCGGCACCGTCGTGCCGACGCGGATGGTGATTTGGGCGGCCGCTGGCGTTGCCAGCAAAATGCCGACGGCCCCGGCCAGAAATGCCTGACGAATGAATGACATAGAGAACTCCCTCCCTGGTTTGCTATTCTTGCCGCCGACTGCTCGTTGGGGCCGGCGGAGCGACTGGCGTTAGGTCATCGCCGCCCTCCGGCGCGGAGCGTCTGCCTGGACGGTGATGCCGTGCTCTGGCGCACCTTCAGGCGCGGCAAATAGAGCGCGTGTTGCGCTTCGGACCGCGATTCGCCCGGGCGAGCGTCCTCGCGGATGCGCCGGATCAGCGCCGCGCTCCCGGCAAGGGCGATCTCGCGCACCGGCAATGCCATCGCGGTCAAGGCCGGGCGCCAGCTCTCGTAGAGCATGGAGTCGTTGTAGGCGACGAACGACAGCTGGCGCGGGATCGAAATGCCGAGCTCGGCGATGGCGCTCAGAATTCCGACCGTGATCTGGCTACCGCCGCTGACCACCGCGGTCGGCTGCTCCTTCGCGAAGAGGTCGCGGAACGCGGTGCGCGCGAACGACGCGCGCGGCGCGCCGAGCACGATCAGCTCCTGCCGCACGGCGATGCCGGCTTCCTCGAATGCCGAGCGATAGCCGGCGACGCGGTCCTGCCCGGTGCTTAGCGACGAGGCGGCGCCGACATAGGCGATCCGCTCATGCCCGAGCTCGATCAGGTGCTGCGTCGCCTGCCGGATGCCGCGCTCGTCGTCGATCGAGAACCAGCTGGAATTCAGCTCCGGCAGATGCCGGATGAGTTGCGCGGAGGGGAGGCGCTCAAGCAGGGCCAGCGAATCCGGTGTCGGCGATTCGGTCGGAACGATCACCGCGCCGGCGGCCTGCGCGCCGACCAGCGCGTGCAGATGCTCGTATTCGATCGCCGGGTCGTCCTCGGTGATCGACAGCACCAGCTGGAAGCCGCCTTCGCGGCAGACTTCGGCAACGGCGCGCGCCAGCGTCGCGTAGAAGTCGTTCTCGATGTCGGGGACGGTGAGCCCGATCACCGTGCTCGTCTCGCCGCGCATCAGCCGCGCGGCGGAGTTGACGACATAGCCAAGCTGCTGCGCGGCGGCCTGCACCTTGGCCTTCGTCGCCTCGCCGATCAGCGGACTGTCGTTCAGCGCCCGCGCCACGGTCGAGGACGAGACGCCCACCACGCGCGCGATGTCCTTGATGGTCACCATGGGGGGCTGGTCGTCTCGCATGCGGTCAGCATACACGCCTCCGCCTCAGAGTCTATGCACACGTCTGCACAACTCCAGGCATCGCGCCGTCGCCCGTCCTGGATGTAGACCTTCAGATTTCGCCCGGCGTCTGGGGAGAGTGGCTAGGTTTGGTGCAATCCGCGGGCAGGCTCTTGCAACGTGTCCAGCCGTTTGCGATAGGTATCTGGTGCACACGGTGGCGTAGATTTTTCCGAAGTCGCGGCGATTGAGGCAATCGCGGCAGGTCGTCGGGATCGGGAGCTTCTTGGATGTCGGCGCAGCCCGCGGGAGCAGGGGGTGAGGGAGCGGGTCGGCGGCCGCGCGTCCTCCTGACCGATCATCCCTGGCCGGAATGCGACGTTGAGCGCCAAGTCGTCGAGGCCGCTGGCTTCGACCTTGTCGTGGGCGAGGGCAAGGCGGCGCCGGCCGCCGATATCGATGCCTTCGTCGCCGCGCAGAACCCGGTCGCGATCATGACATGCTGGGCGCCGGTGTCGGATCGCGCCATCGCGGCGCCCGACGACCTTCGCATCGTCGCGCGCATGGGCGTCGGACTCGATAACATCGACGTCAAGGCCGCGACCGCGCGCGGCGCGTGGGTCACGAACGTTCCAGACTATTGCGTCGAGGAGGTGTCCGACCATGCGATCGCGATGATCCTCACGTGGCTCCGCGGCGTGGTGGTGCTCGACCGCGAAGTGAAGCGCGGCCTGTGGCAGCCGGGCGGCGCCAAGGTGGGACGGCTTCGCGCGCTGACCGTCGGTCTGGTCGGGCTTGGCCGCATCGGCCGCGCGACGGCGAAGAAGCTGTCCGGGTTCGGCTGCCGGCTGATCGCAGCAGATCCCTCACCAGTCGAGCCGCCGGAAGGCGTTGAGATCGTCTCGCTCGACACGCTTCAGGCCGAAGCCGACGTGATCGTGCTGCATCTGCCGCTCTTTGACGCAACGCATCACATCGTTGACGACGCATTCCTTGCCGGCTGCCGCAAGAAGCCGCTCATCGTCAATGTCAGCCGCGGCGGGCTGATCGACAACGACGCCCTGATCCGCGCACTCGATCGCAAGCTGATCGCCGGCGCCGCGCTCGATGTCGTCGAGGGCGAGCCGGCGCCGCCGCCTTCGCTGGTCGGCCGTCTCGATGTGATCGTCACCCCGCATGTCGCGTTTCTCTCGCCGCTGTCGCTGCTCGATCTCCGTCGCCGGAGCGCCGAGGAGGTGGTGCGCGTGCTCCAAGGCGCGCCGCCGCATTTCCCCTGCAATGCGCCGGGGCTGAATGAGGAGACGTTCGGCGGCGGGGTCGCGAGCGACATCCGCGTGGTCGATACGATCGCCGGCAAGGTCGTCGTCAAGGAAGCGCTGGCGGAATTGAAGGTCGCCGCGCATTGGCCGTCGGACCCCGCGCGCTCGATTGTCGAGGTCGATGCGCTGCGAACCATCGCTGAGCTTCTCGGCGAAGGGACTGTACCGAAGGTGCTCTGGTCCGACCCGCAGAAGCACCGCTTCGGCATGACGCTGGTCGATCCGCGGCTTCGAAACTGGAAGCTCGATCTCCTCGCCGGAAAGCTCGATCCGGCAACCGCCGCCCGCGCCGGGGAAATGCTCGGCGGGATGCACGGCCGCTCGCGCGAGCGGTCCGACATCGCCGAGCGCTTCGCCAACCGGCAATATTTCGAGGAGCTTCGCATCCGCCCCTATTTCGAGCGGATCGCCGAGCGCAATCCAGCGCTGGCGCCGGCGATCTCCGAAGCGATCGCGGCCATGCGGGAATCTACCGAAAAGGCGCTCGTGCATGGCGATTTCAGCCCCAAGAACATCCTCGCCGACGGCCGCGATGTCGTGCTGCTCGACTGCGAGGTCGCGCATTGGGGCGATCCGCGCTTCGATCTCGGCTTCTGCCTGTCGCACCTTTCGCTGAAAGCCATGCGTCGCGGCGCCGATCCGGTGCGCTTCGCGGAGCTGGCCGAAGCGTTCCTCGCCGCCTATCAGGGCGAAGGGCCGGCCATCCTCGACCGGCGTCTGACCGTGATCACCGGCTGCCTTATCCTGGCGCGGCTTGAGGGCGATTCGCCCGTCGACTATCTTGAAACGCTCGACGTTGTGGCCGCCAAGCGGCTCGCGAGCGGGATGATCACGCAGCCGGCGGCCGATCCGTCCGCGCTTCTCAGGTCCATGCGGGAGCAGAACTGGTGACGGCGTCGCACATCGCCAGCCTGGCGGCGCGCCAGATTCTCGACTCCCGCGGCCGGCCGACGGTGGAGGCGGATGTCACCCTGAAAGGCGGTGCGTTCGGGCGCGCGAGCGCACCTGCCGGCGCCTCGACCGGGCGCTACGAGGCGCATGAGCTGCGCGACGGCGACCGCGCGAATTTCGACGGCCGCGGCGTGCGCCGCGCGGTGGCAGGCGTTGCGGGCGAGATCGCCGACGCGCTCAAAGGCCGCGATGCCTTGGATCAGCGCAGCATCGACGACGCCCTTCGCGCCCTCGACGGCACGCCTGAGCTCGAGCGGCTCGGCAGCAACGCAATTCTTGCGACATCGCTTGCCGTTGCGCGCGCGGCGGCCGCGCATTGCGGGAAGCCCATGCACGACTATCTCGCGGGCTTCGCCGGCGGAGGTGCGCCAAGCTTGCCGCTTCCGATGGCCAACATTCTGAGCGGCGGCGCACATGCCGCCCACGCCATGGACTTCCAGGATTTTCTGGCGGTGCCGGTTGGCGCGCGATCCTTCATGGAAGCCGTCGCGGTGCTCGCGCGCGTGCGCCAAGCAGCGGCCGACGAGCTGGCGCGAGAGGGGAAGCCGACGCTGCTTGCCGATGAGGGCGGCTTGAGCCCCGGTTATCGAACGGCGAACGATGCGCTGCAGCTCATGATGCGGGCGATCACGCGCGCCGGCCTTGCGCCCGGCAGCGATGTCGCGATCGCGCTCGATGTCGCCGCGAGCGAGTTCTACACCGACGGCCGCTATCGGCTGCAAAGCAAATCGCGCAGTCTCGATGGCGATGCAATGGTCGGCTACGTTGCCGGCCTTTGCCGCCGCTATCCGGTCGTGTCGGTCGAGGACCCGCTCGCCGAGGATGACTGGGACCACTGGCGTGCGTTCACCGGCGCGGTCTCGACGCAGATCATCGGCGACGACCTCTTCGCGACCAACCCGGACCGCATTACCAAGGGAATCGCGCGCGGCGCTGCCAATGGCGTCCTGATCAAGCTCAACCAGAACGGAACGCTGACCGGCACGCTCGACGCCATGCGGCTCGCGCGCGACGGCGGCTATGCGACGATCGTCTCGGCGCGCTCCGGCGAGACGGAGGATCCTTTCATCGCCGACTTCGCCGTCGCGACCGGCGCCGGGCAGATCAAGATCGGCTCGCTGCGCGGCTCCGAGCGGCTGTCGAAATATAACCAGCTGCTTCGGATCGCCGAGGACACAGCCATTCCCTATGCCGGCGCCGCGGCGCTCGCCGGCCAAGCGTAAGCGCCGGGCCGCCTGATCGTCTCGGGGGTGGGCGTTTCGCGCGCCTACCCGCCATAAAGGTCGGGCGGCACCAAATGATGCCGCGTCAAGTCATGGACGTCGGACAGCTCCTCGCGCAACCAGGCGGCAATCGTCAGAATCCTCCGCCGATCCGCGACTCTCAAAGATGTTCACTAGTCCCGGTCCGACGGTCTGCAGCACACGATTATAGAACTCTGTATTCAGTTCGAGGTACCTGAGGCGTGTCCTGTTCCGACCGGTCTTCCAACTCTAATGCCATGTTGTTGAATGCCATCGGATACAGAAGGTCCACAGCGCGGGCCAGGAGCTCTTCCGATGTCTCAGGATATCGAGCTGATGTTCCGATTTGCCTCGCTCGTGTCAGCGTTCGTGCCAGCTCATAGACCGCGCGTCCCATTTCGACGGTATCGGAGCCGGCGGCGTCGACGGCCGCCTTGCAGGCAGCATAAGCCGCATCGACGTCGATCTTCTCGAATTGGACACCCGGCGCTCGGCGCAGGGGATCGAGCGGATGCGAGGCCTGCCGGTCGCATTCATCAGCGCCGGTAATCGGGGTTAGGGCTGCTCCCGCTCGGCCAAGGGAAGCGGCCGCGCCTGCCAGGAAGATTGCGAAATTCGCCGAACCCACGCTAGTTCTTTGCTCCTGCGAGAAGGACTCTACTTCCTTGAACGCGTCCACGGAATAAGCCAGGCCGCCTTCGTCCTTCGCCCACGCGGCGATGCCGACGACCTTGGAAAGAAAGGTGAAGTAGTTGGCCAAATAGGTATCGCTGTCCAACTTGAAGGCTGTCTCGGCGTAGGGGCGCCCCAAGAGCAGTTGTCTGAAAGCGGATTGATAGTCTGCGAGGCCGCTGTATGCGTCCGTCAGGTTGAGGTATGCGACGCTCACGTTGCGATCGGCACTCGCGTCCTGAGGCGAGCTATCCAGTCTTTCCAGGGCAAGGCGCAGTTCGTCCGAGTGCGCTTCGAGCGAGAGCTGAAATTCCTTATTTGGGTCTTCGCCGATGAACCGGAGCTGCTTGGCTAGATTTTCATGCAGGAGGCCAAGCAGATTGTAGGCGAGGTGGCGATTTGGTGTGTTCGACGCTTGAGTCGCCGGCGAGCAGCGAGAGGCGCGCATCAAGCTGGAGACCCGTAGTGAGCAGCGAAACCGCATCTTCGAGATTACGGCTGTAGTTCTCGTCTTTTGGGGAATCCTTGAGCGGCTGTGCGGTGTCAAAGAACACCGGCAGAAGCGACGCCCAGTGATCCAGAACCCAGCCGTCAACGCCGGTGAGATCTCGTGTCTTGATGAGCTTTGCTGCTTCCCGCAGAACGCCGATCCCGTCGCCTTGCCCCTCCGCGCCGAGAATTGCCTGTGCGGCAAGTGTCGCGACGGACTGAGAATCGTCGGACGGGCCCGCAGCCTCAGCCAGTTTCAACGCGAACTGATTGGCGTCTTTTCGAGCTGCATCGTCCGCCGAAGAAAACCAGTCGAGTGCGCTGTCAAAATTCTCAATCATGAATTGGCGCAATTCGGCCATCTGCGCATCCGCGTCGGAGGACGAGGCATGATTTGCAAGTACGTTGAGTGCGGCCGCTGCGATGGCGCGATTGCTGGTGTCGCCCGCGGAGTCCGCGAGCTTGGCCGCTTGGACGAACAGCGCAGGTTCGACCCTCAATCGCCAATCCGAGCTCGGCAGGTCATCCAAGGGCAGACCCCGCAGCTGCTCAAAAAGGCTCTTCACCAGATCGAACTCGACCCCTCTGTCGACGGTGCTGGGCAAAATGAGGTCGGAGAGGAGCTTGTCGAGATTCTGCGGCGCGCTACCCGCCTGCAATGCCGCAAGGAGTTGCTTCAGCGCATAGTGCGAGGCGAGCCCCGAAAATGCTGAGTTTGAAACAAGGCGCGGCAGAGATGCGATCACCGCCTCGACGGCCGCAGGGCGCAGCGGACGCGCCTCCTCCGGACTGCCCAAGGCAGCCAGATAACGCTGGACGGCGGGGTCGAGGGTGAGGGGTGTCCGTTGACCCTCGCCGGCGTTGCTGGAGGCCGCAGAGGCCGCCTGCCGGCCCGCCTGAAGCAGGGCAAGCGCTTGCTTGGGGGTGACCGACTTTGCCAGCGCCGCGAAGCGCCGCTTTGCGAGGTCGGCGGACGCGTCGTCGGATACCCTGGTGAGCCGTGGAATCAGATTGGCGTAGGTCTTGAGCGACTCTTCGACCGATGCGCCCTGGCCTTCCATAACGAGAGCCCGGGCAAGCATTGCTGTCGGATCAGCATCGGGACCGGCTTTCGCCAGGCGCTCCAGCCAGGCGTCGCGCGCCGCCGTCACCGCGGGATCGGCCGATAGACTGTTGACAAGATCCAGTAGGGCAACGGGCAAGGGAGCGCCTCCGCCCTTCAGCTGTTCAAGCACGCCGATCGTTCCAGCCCAGCCGCTCGCCGGTAGCAGACTTGAATTTCGAAACTCAGCCCGAGCAGGGGACAATTCATCGGCAAGCAGCGACAGGGCCGTCAAGTCACCGCCGGCCGCCGCGGCGATCAGGATCAAATGCGCGTCTTCCGCCGACCGATCGAATCCAGCGCTCTGATCGGCTCCAGAATCGACCGAGCCGGCCGATGATGTGTCGGAAGGCACCGCCGCCGCTGTGTCTTTCGCCGTGAGGAGCGCCAATGCATCCGCGACCAGGACCGCACCGTCCGTGGGAGTCTTGGCGACGGCGTCTGGACATCCTCGAATCGTCGCACCCATCCCGCGACTCGCGATGTCTTTCGCGCAGGCCTCCGATCCAAGCCGCGCAGACAAACTCCGCTCAAGCGGTTCCGGGAGCACGTATGATTGCCGCAGATCGTCGAGCGAAATCTTCGTGGTGCTTGCTGTGGCGACCGCAACGGCGTCCGCTTCCGGGGAGTGATCCTTCAGGGAAGACTGCCAGACCCAAATCTCCGGGCCGACGGTGGCGACCCCATCGTCGGTTTCACCGGCCCAGGTAAAGGTCGTGCCCGGAGAGATCGTATCGGAGCGTGCCGTTCCGTCGCGCGCGAGGCGCTGGATACGGCCCCCGCTCGCGATCGTTATCTTGTCCGCGGAGATTTGCATTGTAACGCCACTGCCGGGGCCGCGATCGTTGGCGGCTTCGGTGGTCTGCGGGCGCAGATCCAGTCTGGCGACCTGAGATTCGAGCCGCTTCCAATCCTGGGCTCCCGGCGTCTTGGGTCCGACATGCCAAACCCAGCCGAGCAAATCGAGGGCATAGAGGACCGTGCCGTCCGGCGAGAATGCCAGCGCAACGACCTTCTGCGGAGACGCGCCGCTGATGAGAAAATCCGACTGATCCGCACGGTCCTCGAGCTTGATACCAGTGTCTGAAACCCAAGCGAGCAGCTGGCTCTTCGGGGAGGCCGCGGCGATCCCGCTACTCGCGCTGAAGAAGAATGCCGGCCATCCCTCTTTTCGGAACTCGAAGATGGTGCCGGCTTTTGTGTCGACCTTCGTGATCCACGACGTGGCTGCGCCAGCGGACGTGTTCGGAAGGCTGCGTGAAGAGCCTTCGCCGGAAGCGACGCCAGAAGAAGCCGAGGCGGCGTTTGTGCATTCCACACCCGCCAACGCCGTCTTCTGTTCCGGCGGCTTCGGATCGCGCAGGTCGATGGTGCCGAATTCGCACCTTTTCGGGTCAGAGACGACGATCGTGTTACCGTCGAGCGAAGACCCTATGAAGTCCCGCAGATCGCCAGTCGGAAGCTCTTGAAACCGCGGTATGTTTTGCGGATCGAATTCCGCGAGAAAAAGCCGATCCTCCGCAGACGTGTCTCCCTTCGACTTCACAATGAGCCGGTCAGGCCCAAGGCTCGCGACGATGTTGCACTCGCCGTCGCATTCGAGCCCGCGCGTCGGCTTGGCAAGCTCGACGAATTCGGCGTGGCCATCGCGGGTCCGCACGAGCCAACCAGAGCGAGGGTCTGAATCGATCAAGCCGCTTCCATCCGCGCTGAAGCCGACCTTGAGAAGAGTGCTCGCGCGCGAGCCGCTGTTGCCCGACGCGTCAGGTGGGCGGGCATCTATGAAATAGAGCGCCTCCGACCCGCTGGAGTTGGCGTCCCTGGCGATCGTCGTGAGAATATCTCCCCCGGGTAGAAGCGCCGTCGCCGAGAACGGCCAGTAGGGGTTCACCGTTTGAGCCCGATCCGAGGAGCAGCCGGACAGGTCACCCCATTCGGGCGGCGGCGTGTCGCCGAGCTTGACCGCGCTCTGCCAGTCCAAGGCAACGAGGCAGTCGTCAATGAGCGCGACCACGCGGTCGTGCAAATCGTCAAAGACGACATTGAGAGAAAAGCTGCTCGAGATGCCGGTCGGCATGAATCCGACGACCTGCAGCGCGTCGTTCGCGATCCTACCGACGACGATTCTTCCGCCGTCGCCGACGAGCGCGAAGCGCTGCCCATCGGAGTCCATTGCGGCGCGCACGATATTCTGGTTCTCGAGGTAGGCGCTCAACAATTCGCGGTCGAGCGGACCATTATTCAGCCCGCCGTCGGATGGGTCCCAAAGCTCGATATTGCCGCCTTCATCCGCGACGATCAGCCGAGGATTGTTGGCGGGCCCGCCAATGGCGGCCGCCACCACCTTCGGCGACCCGGTTCGATCAATGCGGCGGAGATCGGGCTGCGCGGCGTCAAGGTTTGCGAGGTCAAATCCTCCGTCATTGAAGACAAGCCCGATCATCCCGATGCCATAGGCCGTCGCGGCGAGCTTCGGCGGCGAGTTCGAGCGCCCAGGCCTGCAGCTTTGTGCCGGTCTGCCTGTCCCAGACCGCAAGCGCAGGATAATTGCCGTCGCCGGAAATCCCGGCCCAGCGGTCTGCATCGAGGAATCCGCTGGCGCCCGGGAGGGCGGAAACAGGCTGCAACTCCTCAAGCGAGACCGTCGCGGGCTGATTCAGATCGTGAAGGACAGGGGCAAGCTTGTCCTTGACACCCGCCTGCATCTCATAGCGCGTTCCAAAGCGCTCGGCTTCGGCAACGGTGGCCCAGCCCTCGTCGTATTTGGCCTGCGCGAAGTCGTCTTGCACGGCACGGACCAGCAGGTCTCCTTGCGCGCTCAGCGCCTGCTTGCGCCATTCCTCCGACTTCCGTTCATTCTCGTTCGCCAGTGCGAGATTTGTCTCGGCGTCCTTCTGATTCGCTTCTGCCTGTCGCTGGTGTTCGCGCGCCTGGTACCCCTGGTAGGCGGCGACGATCGCCAGCGCCACCGCTACGACGAAGAAGCCGCTTGCGACGAACGCGATGCGCCTGAACCGCCGCGCCGCCCGCTCCTGAGCGGCGCGTTCGCGCTCGGCATAGACGCGCGCCTCCTCCTGGGCGATGCGCTGCCGCTCGGCGTGTTCCTCTTCCTCCGCGGCTTTCTGCGAAGCGGACTGACTGGCCTCCAGGAACTGCATCGCGAGGTCGAAGTGCTCCGCGTTGCCGTAGCGCGCCGCCCAGGCGCGCGTCGGCTTGGCGCGCCCGCGCCATTCGAGCGCATAGTCGAGGTCGGGCGATGTCCAAAGCGCCGCGCGCCCCTCCTTGTTCAAGAGAGCGCTTTCGACAATCCGCCGGTAGGCCGCTGCATCCTCGGCCTCCTTCTCCGACCAGGCCCTGAGCGTCGCCCACTGCCGGATCAGGCTCTCGTGCGAGATGTCGATCGTCGAGTCCGGCGTGAGCTCGCGGTCGGGCGAGGTGAGAAAGCTCCGATCAGGAGAGCGAAAGGCCTCGATCACCTTGATCAGATCGTCCAACGGCGCCTGCGTGACCTCATGTAGTTCCGCAAGCGGTGTCGGCCGGCGTACGTCGCGCGCTCCCCCGACGAGCCCGCAGAGCCGCCGGAACACGATCTCCGCGATGCCGGCCAGCGGGCCGAGCTCCGCCAGGATGCTGTCGCCGTGCTGGGTCAGTGCCCCGGCCACGCCCTCGATCGCCTGATAGCCTTCAAGTGTCAGCCGGGGTGCAGCCGGGTTTTCGCGTTTCGCGCGCTCCCAGAGACGCGCCAGGGCATGCTGCATCAGCGGCAGCTGATCCTGCTCCTTCTCCAAGTCGTTCAGGATGCGCGTGACCAGCCGCGGCTCGACCGATCCGCCGAACACGGCCGCCGGCGCCGTAATCGCCTCGGCGAGCTCTTCGCGGCTCATCTGCGGAGTCAGGAACAGAGCGCTGTTCACTTCCTCCGAAAGCCCGTCGTAGCGGCTGCACTCACCCAGGAAGTCCGAGCGCAGCGTGATGACCGTGTAGATCGGAACGTTGTCCTGCCTGCTGAGCGCCAGAAGCAGCGAGGCGAAGGCGTAGCCTTCGTCGTCGGTGGCCCCGAAGCGGAACCGAAACAGCTCCTCGAACTGGTCGACCACGATGAGGATCGATTCGCCATGATCGCGCGCCACGGCGCCGAGCGCCGTGGCGACGGCTTCCGGCGAGCGCGCCAGGTACAGCGTCCATCAGGCCCCGCTCCGACTCGGTGGCGGGCATGCCCAGGTTCTCAAGGATCGCCTTGCGGAGCGCGCTCAAAGGATGATTGCCGGGACGCAGCTCAATGATGCGCCAGTGCGCGCCCGCCGAGCGCAGCTGACCAAGCTCCAGCGCGGCAAAAAGCCCGGTATGGACCAGTGAGGATTTCCCGGCGCCGGAGGATCCGCTGACCGCGAGAAAGCGCTTTGCCTCCAGGATCGCCAGCATGCTGTCGATGTGACGGTCACGGCCGAAGAAGATTTCCACCTCTTCAGGGCGGAATGGACGCAGGCCAGGATACGGAGCGGATGTCATGCAGACGTCGGGTCGAGATCGTACGGGTTCATCCCCTCAAGCCAGTCGACCACCCGCAGGCGCGGCAGGTGAACCGGCGGCATTGGACGGTCGGTCGGCGGAGTCCTGACCACGATAAGATCGTTCAGAGGCTTGCTGCGCTTCGGCAGCATCTTGCGGAGATAGCGAAGCTGCAGGTCCAGCCAGCTCTCTCCGCTATCCCCATAGATCAGCATCATGTCATCGCATTCGAGAATCCTGCTCTCGGTCTCGCGCCGGATGCTGCCTGGATCGCCAGTCCGCGGCGGCATTTCCCAGGCCCGGTCGTCCGGGAGCTGCTTGAGGATCGCCTGGGCCAGCGGGTAATCGCGTTGATCCGCGTTCACGAAAAGGAACGGCGGGCTCTCCTCCTGCGGCTGCGGAGCTGGTTCCCGAAGGAGGCGGCCTGCGGCCACGACGCGGTCGCGGAACTTGTCGAACGACACAAGCTCGACGCTCTCGCCCTCCACAAGCGATCTGTAGATCGGATCGTCGACGTCCGAAATGGCCAAAGCCGGGTCGCGCCATTGAAGGATATTCGATCCGACCTGCACGGCGTGGTCGTACTGGAGCTTGGCGTAGCCGTGCGGCGCACCGGGCCGTGCTCGCCCGGGAAACGGGCCGAGAAGCTGGACGAAAAGGTCGCCGGCGGCGACGGCATCGCCCAGTCTCCCGGTGAACTCTTCTGTCGTCAGGCCGTGTGAATCGACGAGTTGCCAGGGTAGTCCCGCATCCTTCAAGCGCCGGACGAGATTCTCCTGGCGGCTCTGGAGATCCTCGGTCACTTCCGCGATCACGATGGACGGTCCGCCGTCGCGTGGCGCCTTCCTACCTCCACCGTCGCCGCGCCGCTCCTTGACGCAGGATGCCAGCTCGACGGCGACGTCCTGCAGCCTTGCGAAATGGTCGCGTTCGCTGGCGGTGGGCATCGGCACGGCGAACCTTTGTGGAAGATTGCGTTTGTCGAGTCTCCAGAAGTGGTAGGCCGCCCTGTTGGTGAAGGCGAGCCGCGCACGCTGGTCGTCGCCGATCCGCGTCAACTCGGCGACGACGATTCGCCCCTCGAGGTCCTTGTCGTGGTGTTTGATGAACGCTTTCTGTTCCTGCATGCACCAGTCGGAGGCGAAATATCCGGGGGAGAGCAGCATCAGAATCGTATTGGTGCTGCCAAGCACGCCTTCGATCTGAGAATCGAGATCGTGGGCGCCGCGCAGCGCGTTCTGATCAAACCAGATATGGAAGCTGTCGTCGCGACCGAGGTGCTGTGCGAGAAGGACGCGAAGGTCCCTCATAAAATAGGAAACCCAGCCCATCTCGGCGCCGGACAGCGCCTGATCGTCAACATGCGCGTAGCTGACGAAAATATCGAAGGATTCCGAATCCACCCCGTCACACGCCCCCGGCTGAGCAACAGGCTCCACGAGCCGAGATCATAGTCTGCGATAATCCTTGCGCAAGAGACGGGGGAACTCCTGGAAACAATGGAAAAGGGGGACCTGCCCGGCGGGTGCTCAGCCGCCTTTGAGCGGCCCCCCTGGCGTTCGGGCGGCAGCTAACCTGCTCCAAACGCGATGGCGCGGCGCGGGTCTATGAGCGGCTCGACACCTGCTTCGGGGGGCAGCTTCACTGAGGCACCCTTGCCGACCGAAAACGGGTGGAAGGAAGGAGCGTGACGCAACCGGCGCGCGCTCACCAGCTGGACGACCAACGATCACAAGATTCCCATTGACGCCGTTCGCGCCGAAGTTAACTTGCCGCGGTGCGGTGGAGAGGTGCGGCGTGTCTCGACAGCAGGATTTCCGGCGACTTCTTTTCACGCTTCTCGCCAGCACCGCGATTCCGACATACGGATGGGCGCTTGATGCGAGCGGCAGCGCCGTATCGGTGTCGACCCAGGCTGATGCGTCGGGCCCCGGCGGCACGCGCGTGCTGAGCGCGCCGGGCGATATCTTCCAGGGCGACGTCATCACCACCGATGCGCGCGGTCAGGCGCAGATTCGATTTGTTGACGATACGCGCTTCGTCGTCGGTCCGAATTCACGGGTGACGATCGATCAGTTTGTGTTCAATCCGGATGGCACGGCGACCGATGTGGTCCTGAACGCGGCGAAGGGAACATTCCGCTTCATCAGCGGCCGCAGCCCGCACGAAGTCTACTCGATCAATACCCCGACCATGAGCATCGGCGTGCGCGGCACGCTGGTGAACCTCAGGGTTCTGGTCAGCGGCTACAGCTACCTGAACTTCGGAGAGGGGTCGGGTCCAGTCTGCGTCGTGCCGCCAGGCAGCCCCCCCGATCAACGGCGCACCGACTGCAAGGATGTGGGCACCGGACAGACCGTGGGCGCACCTCCGGGCGGCGGGTTTGGCAATTTCCGCCCAGGCGAGCTGCAGCAGCTTCTGAGCGTGCTCTCAAGCTCGCTTGGTCCCGTCGGTCCTGGCTTCGGGCCGAGTCCGCCCCCCGGTCCGGATGACGCCAGCAAGACCAAGGACAACGCGTCGTCTTACTGAGTCGAGCGGCCGGAAGACACCTCCGACAGCGCGCGCTCGTCCGCCGACCGCATCCGCATCGCGAAACTCAGTGTCAGCAGCTCGCCCGATGTTACCTTGAGTATGGCGCGCTCGTGATAGGGCGCGTCGAACGTGCTCACCAGGCGGCCGGGCTGCGGCGAGACCTCCATGTCGAGGCCGGTGAAATAAAGTCCGCCACCCTTGCACGCCGCGCCTAAGAACAGATGGCCAGCGAAACCGAGCGTGTTCGTCGCGGCGCGATAAGCGGCGCGCGGCGCGATGCGGCGCGGCGGAAGCATCGATCCGCCCGTCCCGATCCGTCTGAGCTGGACCCTGTCCGGGTCAAGCACCGCGCCGATCTCAAAGAAGGCCGACGCACGGGCCAGCGCATCCTCGAGGAGCTCGCGGATCGGGCAGACGTTATCAGGCCGCTTTGCGGCGAGCTCGCGCAGCCAGAGGAAGCTGCTCTGAGCAGGTGCCGCGCCGTCGGCGCAAAGGAGGTGCCGCTCGACGTCCCGATAGACGTCCGCGAGAAGCGAAGCCGTATCTGCGTCGATGAGCCCGTCAACGACGAGAAAGTCGCAGTCCGACGCGTCGGCCGCGGTTTCGATCCGATAGGTCTCGGTGGCATCGCGAAGCGCTCCATCGGGGCCTATTCTGAGACGTCCACCGCGGTTGAGCGCGTCATCCCAGGGATCGACGCCGCGGAAGAGCGACGCCTTCGCCGGCTCATTCGTTGCGTGGAGGGATGGTTGCGGCGCCGTCTGCGCCGACGGCGAGGAATGAAGCGCCATGCGCGTCAGGCCCTGCAGGTGCAGCGGCGTCGCCTCAGTCCAGGGCAGCGTCAGCGCCCCTTGCTGCGACTCCGTCAGGCGGGTTGGCGCCGCGATATCGCCGGCGCTCGCGAGAGCGATCGGCACGGCCGCGATCCTGCGGCCCGCCGCCTTCAGCCGATTGAGGAATTCCCACTCGAGCATGCCGACGATATCGGGCTGATCGGAAAACCCGCCGGCATCGAGGAACGCGGCTTTCCGCACCAGGAAGAGCCGCGCACCGTAGACGTTCGTTCGTGCGGAGGATTCCAGCGGGCCGGCAAACGCCGCGATGTCGCCTGCCGGGCCATCGTCGTTCTGCACGCGATAGCCGCAGACGGCGGCATCAGCCCCCTCGCTCACGAGCGCCGTGGCCATGGCGCTTAGCGCGTCCGCATCGGCAAACGCCGTGGTGTGGCAGAAGAAGAGATGCCCGTGAGCCGCCTGTCTCGCTGCGTCGTTCAGGGTCCGCGTGCTGAGGGTCGACGGGCCGGTATCGGCGTTTCCGCACACAAGGACTTCGATGGAGGCGCCGCCGACCCGAGCGAGCCACTCCGCGAGCGGCGGGGCCACGATCTCGGCCTTCGGGCCGTAGACGATGACCGTCGCAGGCTGCGCCTGCCGCACCGCCCGCCCGCGTGACGCACGCGCCGCCTCGACGAGATTGCCGTGGAGCGCGAGGAGATCGATGTCGGCGAGCGCCGGATCGAAGCTTGGCCGCACGGGCGCCGCGCCGTTTTGAAGGGCATCGACGAGCCTTTCGGCGATCTCCTCCGGACTGCCGGAAACGAGCGCGCGGGCGCGATCGTCCGGGTGGATCAGCTCGGCCGTGCCGCCGACATCGGTCGCGATGAAGGGGATCGCATTCTCTAAGCACTCATAGACCGTGTAGGGGGAATTATCGACGCGCGACGGCATCACCGCGATGCAGTTCTCGCTGCGCAGCAGATCGAGCGCCTCGCTGCTTGTGTAGTTTCGAAACACGCGCGTCCTGCATGGCCAGTTTTCCGTTCTTTCTGCCCACTGCTGCATCGAGAAAGATCCGTCGAAGCTACCGAGGAAAACCACTTCGAAGTGGGTCATGTTGTCTGCGAATAGCCGTTCGATCGCCTCGAGGAAGACTTCGATCCCCTTGCGGAATTCGATGCGCCCAAAGAACACGATCTGGTCAACGCGGCGACGCGCGGTCGACCTCCTGCCGAAGCACCGATTCTCCCCGATCAAGCTGTTCGGGATCACAACGTAGCCACGAGTGCGTTCGACACGATGTCTGCACCAAGCCGCCATATAGGCGCTCGGACAGACGACGACGTCAGCGAGCTCGATTGACGTGGATTCAAGTCCGGTGTTCACCGCCTCGTCGGCCGTCCAGGAGAGAAGATTGCCCTGTCTATGCCAGCGTGTCGGCCCATGCGCCGTGACTACAATCTGGGTGTCCTGAAAGGCGATGCCTGATGAACGGATGAGGAGAGTTCCGGCGGCGAGACCTCCTGCGTCAGCAAAGTGGATTACATCCCACTCGCCTGCGGTCAGTTGTTGGGCCACGAAAAGCGACCTCTGCTGCGGAGTAAGTCCCGGATAGTCCTTCATCGGCAGATGGTGGATTTGGCATCCGCGCGCCTCCCAATATTCAGTCGCGAATTGATGCCAATTGGGGAAATCCGCGTAAGGAACCAGGAAAATGTGAACCTCATGACCCCTGCCAGCCAACCGCTCAGCGAGGGCCGACATCGCGCTTCCGATACCGCCGCTCCGGCGCAGCCCCATCAGATCAGTGGTCACCAAGGCGATACGCCCCGGTGTGGCCAGAAGTCCTCGCTTGTCCAGATGCCCCGTAGCGCCCGTGTCGACCTGTGCGGCCGCACCGGTGGCGTGCTTGAGCAACCCCAGCTTACTCAGTCCTTCTCTCGAATTCGGAGTTGGATCGAAAGCTCTGCGAAGGGCGCTCCAAATTCCGAGGTCGGTTCGATTCGGTTTGATCAGGTGGCCGTCGCGAAACAGTGCTGATCGGCTGTAAGGTTTCAGTCCGTCTGTTGGGAGGCATCCATCATGCTCCCCCAGCCAGCGACTGTATGCGTCTTGTTCAGATTGGTTCGAAAGGCCGCGGCGTGTCCGACCTATGGATTGCATCAATCGATCGCGCCACTTGAAGTGATTGACGACGCCGCGAATGGGAAGATGCGCAACCGGCCGACCGTTGCTTGGAAAGTGGTTGCCGCGCGAGAGCCGGAAGCGAGGGCTGATGCGCGCGAGCGGGTACTTGCCCTTCCAGATTGGAAAGGCGGTGTTCATCCGCTCTGCAAGTCGATAGTCGCAGCTGGAAAACAACGCTTGCGGCTCGCCGTCGGCAAGGGAAAGAAGCTTCCCATCCGGAGCTGCGCGCTGCAGCAGGTTCGCCTGCAATTCGTCGCTGCCCAAGCACTCAAGGGCGGCAATGGTTCGTGAGAGAGAGGCGTAAGGAAGCTCAAGGAACTCATCCGCATCGGCGACGATGACCCACTCTCCCACAAATCGCTGTGCAATGGTTTGCAGCGCCGACGCCTTCATTACGGCGTCGAACGGCTCGCTACTGAAGCCTTCGATCGTCACATCGCTGGAATCGAGGGGACTGAGCTCTGCCTTCGACCAGGCGCCGTGCACGATGATATGAAAGGCGCCGACGCCGAGATGCCGATAATGGCCGAGAAAAAAGGGCAGGATATCGCTGTCATCCTCGCCGACAAACGAAATAAGCTTGCACATGAGGAGGGCTGATATCCGCGGGGTCTTCTGGCCGGAAGCGCTGAAATCCAAGCTCGCATGGAATGCCTGGCCGCTCAATCGCCGAAGGGGCCCGGTTTAATCCATCAAGGCGCTCCTTGGCTCATCGTGCTTCGCGAAAGCGGCGATCGCGAACGATAGTTTCCATCACAGCAGTTTCTCCAGGACCGGCTCGATCGAAGTCCATTGTATCTTTGCCTTTGTTCTGTCAGCGCCCGGACCAACCTCAACGTTTTCGATGTAATGCAGGCGTTGATTGATGCGGTGAACATCCGCGATCAGCGCGTAGTCGTTGTTCGGACCGAGCGGGAAACGTGGGAAGATATCGACGGAAGCGCGGACTTTCTGCATCAACATGAATGAATGAAAAGCCGATCCGGCGACGCCTGCAATTCGTTCGGCACTGGCGAGGGTGTGGAGTTGCGCGCGAAGCGAATGCTCCTCCGGGTGAGAAATGGTCCACCCGGCGCTTGCCAGAACGTTCTCTACGGCCTCCTGATTCACGACCATGCCGCGCCCCTGTTGTAGACGTGTTCGCGAGAGCCACACCTTTCGTCCTGGAATTATCGGAACCTCCGGAAAGACCGCCAGAAATGCAGCATGTCTTGGATCATAGTAGGTGTGGAGGACATACCCCGACGTGGGGACGATGATGTTGCGAAAGCCGGTCGGCCGCTGAACGAAGAATGGGCGGTTCGAAACTCCGAGGAGATCGAGTATCTCGCGCTGCGATTTTGAATAACCGGTACCATCAAGCCATGCGATCGGCGTATTGGGATAATCCCGCGTAATCCATAGTCGGGTCAGCCCTTCGAGAAGAAAGTGCCCGTAGTGGAAGATCGGATAGCCGCCGAAGATCACCTCTTCATCGACCCAAACCTCCGGCACTGCCGGCGCGGAGGCGCCATAGAATATGCGCCCAATTCGCCAGAGCAGAGAGTCCTCAATGAGACCCTGGTCTAAGAAGAGACCGGCTTTGCCGTCGGCCAGCGGCATCGCAACCACGTTTTGGTAGCGAGCGTAGTTCAAACGGTCCATCGTCCGAGTGATTTGCACAGCGAGCGGGCCTCTTTTGCGGGAGGGTCCGTGACATGAGCCCGAGGTCCATCCAGCGATGCTGGAGTCGGAGCTTCATTTCATCCTCGGCGGCTCGGTGATGCAAGCTGAGAGAGCTTGGCGTACCGACGGGCTGGGCGGATGGCCGATCTCGACACCTATCGCCGGCATTGGACTGAATTCGAAGTCGGGCCGCAGCAGCTTCGCCGAGACGCCGTCGCCCATTTCGCCACCGCCGTTCAGGCCTCGTCGGTGCCGATATTGGCCAATGCGCGCACTCCGAATGCGCAATCGACGAGCATGGAGGCGCCGGGTGCAAGCACGACAAGGCCGTGGGCTTCAGGGCTCGGCGGAAGGTTGTGCGCATCGACGGCATGGGTCACCGGCTCGAAACAGAAGAACGGCGCATCGCGCGACGGCGAATAGACGATGTATCTGTCGAGCGGGGAGCGGGCCTTGATGTCGAGCGCCAATCCACGATCATCCCAAGCGATGGTGGCCCGTCGAGTCCATCCGGTGAAGAGGTTGTTGATCCATCCGTCCGGCAATGGACGCGGCGTGGAGAAATCCCACTCGGGTTGATTTGCGATCGGTTCCTGTGTCGTCGGCAGATGCTGCGGGTCTTCGAGCCAGACCGATTTCGCCGGCGCTTCGAGCCGCGTTCCGGGCGTGCGCGGAAACCACGGATGGAATCCGCCGCCGAAGGGGAGGGCATGCTCGCCGGCGTTCTCCAGCGCAAGGCGGACGGTCAGTCCGGACGGAGATAGATCATAGGCGAGCTCAGCGCAGTAGCGGAACGGACCGGCCTCACCGTCGTTCAGCACGAGACGTGCACGATGTCCGTCATGTTCCGCCACCGCCCAAGGCTTCTGCCAGGCATCCCCGTGCAGTGGAAACGGCTCGCCGGCGAGGTTCGGTGTCAGTGGGTGAAACGATCCGGCAAACGAGAACCCGCCTCCCGAGATACGGTTCGACCACGGCGCGAGGACATAAAGCCCAAGGGCGTTGGGGTCAGCACTTCCCACCTCGGGCCACGGCCGGAAGACACTGATTTCGCCGTTTGCGGAGGCGAGGTCGAACCGCGCGACCCCACCGCCAAGCGATGGCACGATTTCCGCCAAGAGCGAACCCGATGCCAGTCGCAGCGTGTCAGACTTACCAGCCGCCATCGATCAGAATGTTCTGTCCGGTGATCATGTCGGACTCTTTGGCGCAAAGGAAAAGCACCAGGTCGGCGACGTGCTCGGGGAAGATGCGGACCTTGATCGACTGCCGGTCGAGAACCCAGTCGTTGTATTCCGCCAGGCGGTCGGCGAAGACGCGGTCTTCCGCCTCCGAGCGGATCGCGCCGGGGCTGACCGCGTTGACGCGGACGCCGTGACGGCCGAGCTCGCGGGCGAGTGTCTTGGTCAGGCCGTAGAGCGCACCCTTCGACGCCACGTAGGGCACATAGCCCTCCACCACGCCGTTCAGTGTGACCGAGCAGAAATTGACGATCTTGCCGTAGCCCTTGGCGATCATGCCCGGCGCCACGGCCTGGGCGAGCGCAAAGCCGGCCGCGGCATTGACGCGCAATTGCTCCTCGTATTCGCCGATCGAGAATTCCATGAACGGCCGATTGATGATGAGCGCGGCGTTGTTGATCAGGACGTCGATGCCTTGGTGGCGCTCCGCCAGTTCCTGCACGGCCCGCTTGGCGCCCTCGAGGTCGCTCAGATCCTGTCCGATATAGGCTGCGGGCGTTGTGCCGGCGGCGGTCACCTCCGCCGTGAATGTCCCGGCGTTGGCGTGATCCGGCCGGTCGAGCAGGAGCAGGCGGGCTCCCGCGGCGGCGAGCTTCAGGGCCTGGGCCCGGCCGAGCGAACCGAGCGCGCCGGTCAGAAGCACGGTCTTCCCGTCAAGTCTCAATGCGCCGTCTCCTATAAGACGTCCGACACAGCGTCGACCGAGGTCTCGGAAACGGGCTTGTCCAGGACGATCTCGCCGCGCGCCATGGCGACGATGCGGTCGCAGCACTGGAAGACGTGATGCAGATTGTGGCTGATCAGGATGCCGGTCAGCCCCTGCGCCGGAAGCCCGCGCACGAAGCTCAGAACCTTCGCGGTCTCCTTGACCGAGAGGTGGTTGGTCGGCTCGTCGAGGATCAGAACCTTCGACTTGAAGTGCATGGCGCGGGCAATCGCCACGCCTTGCCGCTGCCCGCCCGACAGCTCGACGAGCAGCGCGTCGGGCGATCTCAAATGCAGGTCCACGTCGGCGATCGCCTTGATCGACTCGCGCCGCATCCGATCGTGATCGATGATGCCGATGCCGCCGATGCCGACACGCAGCGGCTCGCGGCCCACGAAGAGGTTGCGTGCAATCGACATGGTCGGAACCATGGACGCGTCCTGGTAGATCGTCTCGATGCCGAGCCGCATGGCCGCCTTCGGAGACTCGATCCGCACTTGGGCGCCGTCAATCGAGATCGTGCCCTTGTCGGGACGATGCACCCCGGAGAGTATCTTGATCAGGGTCGACTTGCCGGCGCCGTTGTCACCCACAAGTCCGACCACGCTTCCCGGCTGAACGTCGAGGTCGACCCCCTTCAGCGCATGCACCGCCGAATACCATTTGTGCAGGTCGCGCACCGAGATGGCGGGAGAAGTCACGTCACTTCCTCCGTTCTGATGCGCCTCGCGGTCTTGCGCAGCCAGGAATTCGCGACCACGGCAAATATCGTCAGGCCGCCCACCGCGAATTTGAACCAGTTGGCATCGACCTGGGTCATCACCAGGCCGTTGTCGATGACCCGGATCAGGAGCGCGCCGACCACGCCGCCGAGCACCGTTCCGACGCCGCCGGTCAGGGCCGTGCCGCCGATCACCGCCGCGGCGACCGCCTGAAGCTCAAGCCCGTCGCCGATCGAGGGAAGCGGCGACTGCAGCCGAAAGACCTGGATGATCCCGCCGAAGCCGGCCAGCATCGAGCACAGCATGAAGCAGAACATCTTCACCCGGCGCGCCGGCACGCCCATTGCCTGGGCCGCGTCGAGATGGCCGCCGGTCGCGCGAATCCAGTTGCCGAGATTGGAGCTCCCCATCATCGCCGCGGCGGCGAGCGCGATCGCGACGAACCAGATGAAGGAGGCGCGAAACAGACCGCCCGGCCCGACGAAGTGGACGAAGAGGCTGGTGTTCAGATCTTCCGGCAGGAGCGGGGGAAATCCGCCGGAGATGACGACAGTCAGCGACCGCACGATGAACAGCATACCGAGCGTCGTGATGAAGCTCGGTATGGAGAAGGTCAGGGTGATAAAGCCGTTGACGAAGCCGACCGCCGCGCCGATCAGGAGACCAAGCAGGATCGCCAACGGCATCGGAACGCCGGCGATGATCATGAGCGATACCGACATCGGCATCAGCGCGAACATCGAGCCGACCGAGAGATCGAACTCGCCGCAGATCATCAGCACGGTCACCCCGATGGCGACCAGCCCGACTTCCGGCAAAAGCCCGAGAATGCCGCGCAGATTGTCGAAAGAGAGGAAGACCCCGTGCGAGCGGATCTCAAAGAAACCCACGAGCAGAACAAGCAGGACGATGCCCGCCAGCTCAGGTCGATCCAGGTAGATGCGGATCAGTTTTCTCACACGGGCCTTCCTCGCGGTGTTGCGGCCAGCGGGCCGACACGGCGTCCCGCTGGCCTGGTTTTGGCCTGTCGCCTCAGCGCAGCCCCTGCTTCGACAGCTCCATGATCGCATCGACCTGGTCGGGCGTGATCACCGCCTCGCCGGTATCGATGTCTGCCGGATAGAGCCCGATGTTCTTCTCCAGATAGACCTGCATCACCGGCAGGAAGCCCTGCTCGTATGGCTGCTGGTCGATCTCAACCTGAATGTAGCCGGCCTTCATCGCCTGCAGCACCTGCGGCACGAGATCGAAGCCACCCATCAGGATCTTGCCCGGCGCGATGTTGCGGTCCTTGAGGACCTGGGCGACGTTGGAGTGCCACAGCCCGGTGTCGAAATAGGCGGTGATATCGGGATGCGCGCTGATATAGGCGCCAACGCGGTCCGCGACGATGGCGCCATCGGTGCCGGTGTCGAGCCGATCGACGACGATCTCGCGGTCGGGATTGGCCTTCTTGTATTCGTCGAGTCCCACCATGATGCCCTTGGCGCGGCTTTCCGACCAGTTCTGCCCCGGTGCGCTGACACCCACGGCGACGCGGATCGGGCCATCCTTCGGGAACAATTCCGCGAGGCGCAACGCCAGCGTACGGCCGGCCGGGATGAAGTTCTGCCCGACGAAAGCCTGGCGGAGAGCGAGCTCGGGCCCCTCGGTGGCGTCGACGTTTGAGGCGATGACGATAACGCCCTTCGACTGCGCTTCCTTGAGATTTGCGACGAAGGCGTTGTTATCGACAAGCGTCGTGATCAACGCATCGGGACTGCGGGCAAGTGCCGCCTGCTGATTGGCGACTTCCTGCGGCACCGATCCCTCGTCCTGGGTGAAGATCATCTGGCAATTCGCCTGCACCTTCGCGCAGGCGTCGTCAAAGCCCTTCTTCACCGCCTGCCAGAACGGATTGGTGGCGGATGAATGGTGCGTGTAGACGATTGTCAGCGGATCGGCGGATGCCGGGCCGCTCAGCGTCAGCATCAGCGCAAGCGCGCAGGCGCCTCCCGTCAGCGCCGTGAGTTTCGACTTGTTTGCATTCATGACCGTTTCCTCCTTTTTGAATTGAGTGCGAAGCACACTCCCGAGAAACTTCAGAGATCTCCAAGCGCAGTTGATCGGAGCGTCACATTGAACCGCTTGTCGAGATCCGGGTGAAGAGAGACGCCATGGCCGGGACGCCGGTCGACGCTGATCATCCCGTCCTTGACCTCAGGCAAGCCGTCCACGAGGTCGCGATACCAGGTGCGGTAGAAAGCGCGCACGCTCTCCTGCACGAGCGCGTTCGGCGCGTTGAGCGACAGATGCGTCGAAGCCGCCAGAACCACCGGTCCCGTGCAATCGTGCGGCACGATCTGCAGGTGCCAGGCCTCGGCCATGGAGGCGATCTTCCGCGCCTCCGAAATGCCGCCGCACCAGGCGATGTCCGGCATGATGAAGCCGGCGGCATCGGTCTCAAGCAGATCGCGAAACGCCCAACGCGACGAGAGCGTTTCCGAAGCGCAGATCGGCGCCGGACTCACGGCGGCGTAGCGCTTGAGGCTCGCCAGGCTGTCCATCTTGATCGGGTCTTCGTGCCAGAACGTTTCGAACGGCGCCAAGGCCTTGGCGATGGTCATCGCCGGCGCGAGCTGCCAAAGGGCGTGGAACTCGACCATGATGTCCATGTGATCGCCGACGGCGCTGCGGATCTTCTCGAACGGCTCCAGTGCGGCCTTGAGATCGGGGCGTGAGATGTACTGGCCGTCGCTCTTCTCCGCCGCCCGATCGAAGGGCCAGATCTTCATGGCAGTGATGCCTTCGGCAAGCAGATCGGAAGCCAGTTCGTCGGCGCGATTCAGGAACGCGTCGAGATCGTCGTAGCGATGCGGCTTCTCCGAAAGTCCCCAATTTGCGGTCTGCTGACCGCTCGCGTTGCGGATGTACTTGGTCCCGGCGCACGTATTATAGGTGCGGATGCTGTCGCGGCTGAACCCGCCGAGGAGCTGAGCGAGCGGCTGCCCCGTGGCCTTGCCGAAGAGGTCCCAAAGCGCAATATCCAAGGCCGAATTGCCGCGCACCTCCGCGCCCGCGGACCGGAATCCGATATAGCCGACCAGGTCCTTTGCAATGCGGTCGATCGCCAGCGGATCGCGGCCGAGCACCTTCGGCGCCATGTCCTCGTGAATGTAGGTCTCGACCGTACCCGGCATCATGAACGTCTCGCCGAGGCCGATCGGTCCTTCGTCGCTATGGACGATCAGCCACAGCAGATTCGGAAATTCCTCGACCCGCAACGTCTGCAGTTTGACGATCTTCATCGCGCCGCCCGATCCGCTAGTTGATGCCGGCGATGATGAGGGCTCGCACCGACTGGTCGAAGTGCTCGGCCATGGCGTCAGTGGCGGCGCGCGGGTCGCCCGCCAAAATCGCGCGCGCGATCACCTCGTGCGTCGCGACGCTCTCCATGCGGACCGCGTCGCTCGGGCGGCTGACCCAGCTGATCGACCAGGTCTGACGCGTCACGACGGAGAACGACGACACGATCAGCGCGAAAAGGGGATTGCGCGAGGCCTCCCCGATCGCCTCGTGAAATGCAATGTCATGCGTCATGACGATCGGCGGCTCGGAGAAGCTCGCGCGCATCGTATCGGCATGCGCCATGATGGCGTCAGCCTCACGCTGAGACCGGCGGACGGCGGCAAGCGCGACGGTGCGCATCTCGATCGTCCGGCGGACATCGTAGATCTGCTGAATGCTGATCTGATCGGTGTGGACGGCGTGATCGAGAACGAGGCCGAGGACGCTCGCGTCGATGGGGGAGACGCGCGCTCGCCGCCCGTTTCCGACGTCGATCAGCTTGAGCGCGGCGAGCGAGCGAAATGCCTCGCGCACGACCGGCCGCGAAACGTTCAGCGCCGCGGCAAACCCGTTTTCGCTCGGCAGAGGATCGCCGGCGACCAGTCCATGGTCGCGAATGTGGTCCTTGATCGACTGCATCGCGCGCTCGACGAGACCGCGCTGCGCGCCTGCCTGACGAGGCTCGGACGCCGTTTGATCGACGTTCACCATCATACACCCTTCCTCCAACCTATCTTACAGATCGGCGAAAGGCCGGGTCAATATGGAGAATGTCTGTGATATAGGTTTCATCCTAGAATAGTGTTGAAGCGACAAGCAAAGAGGGGAGGAGCATGGTTTCGGAACGGGTGGAGATCGCTCTCGCCGCCGCCAACGGCGTTGGCGAGAGCCCCCATTGGTCGGCGGATGAGCAGGCTCTCTATTGGGTCGACATCACCGGGCGGGCGATCGAGCGCTTTGAGCCCGCCACACAGAAGCACGACCGCTGGCCGGTTGCGGGATTTCCCGAGGCGTTCGCGCTTCGTGAGAAGAGCGGCGCCATCGTCTCCGTCGGCAATCGCGTCTGCCTCTTCGACTTCTCAGACCGGCTGGAGACACTCTGCGTGCCGGAACCTGACCGTCCGGGCAATCGGCTGAACGAGGGCGCCTGCGATCCGCAAGGCCGGTTCTGGGTTGGATCGATGCAGAACAATATCGCGGAGGATGGATCGCCTTTGGAGATCGATGCGCACACCGGCAGGCTGTTCCGGATAGGTGTCGATGGCAGCGCCACCCTCGCCGACTCGAACGACTACGGCATATCCAACACCATGGCCTGGCGCGCCGACGGCACGTTCCTCTTCGGCGACTCGCTCGCCTATACGATCTACGCCTTCGACTACGCGCCGGACGCCGGCACGATCGGCAATCGCCGCGTCTTCGCCCAAACCGAGACGCCGGGATTGCCGGATGGATCGTGCCTCGATGCGGAAGGCTATCTTTGGACCGCCCGCGTTACCGGCAGCGCGCTCATGCGCTACGCGCCCGACGGCACGATCGACCGTATCGTGCCTCTCCCTGTGACGAACCCGACGAGCTGCGCGTTCGGGGGGCGGGATTTGACGACGCTCTATGTCACGTCGTCCCGCTTCGCCATGACGCGCGACGAGATCGCCCAGAATCCGAACGAGGGCGCGCTGCTTGCGGTCGATGTCGGAGTGAGCGGGCTATTGGCCTCCCGCTTCGCCGGCTGAACGGTTGCGTGGCGCGACGACTCAGTCGCGCGGACCGAGCACCCACTGCTCCTGGTCGATCAGCGCTCCGGTCATCGGCACCGAGGCGTCGCTCAAAAGGAACACAACGAGGCGGGCGACGTCTTCGGGAGAGAGAAGCCGCCCGAACGGCTGCTCTTGCGAGGCGTCGGCGAGCCAGCCCTCGCCGCCGCCCAGAACCTCCGCCTGCATGCGCCGCTCGCCGGGCGTGTCGGCCCAGCCCATGTTGATGCCGTTGATCCGGATGCGATCGAAGCGATGCGCGTGCGCGGCGTTCTTGGTGACCGCCGCCAGCGCAGCCTTGGTGGCCGAATAGACGGCAAGCACCGGCGTGCCGCCATAGGCGTTCATGGAGAGAATGTTGACGGCGGCGCCTTCGGCCTTCCTTTCCCGCAGGTGTGCGACGAATTTTTGCAGCAGGAAGAATGGCGCGCGGGCGTTGATGTCGAAGAGCCGGTCCCAGAGATCGAGCGAAGCGTCGATGAGCGAGCCCCGGTCGGTCAGCGCCGCGGCGTTCACCAGCAGGTCGGCGCGGCCGAAGCGGCTTAGGCAGGCCTCGACGATATTCTCAGGCGCGCTCGCTTCGCCGAGATCAGCAGCGACGAACTCGGCCTCGACGCCGAGCTGTCTCAATTCGGCGACCGCCGCCGCGCCTCTTTTTCGGTCGCGTCCGCTGATCGTAACCCCGGCGACGCCGCTCCGCGCCGCCTCGAGCGCAACCGCCAGCCCGACGCCTTGCGTCGAGCCGGTGACGATCAGAAATCCGCCCGTCGAGCCGAATTTCCATGACGATTCTTGTCCCTCCCAGTGCCGGCCAACGCAAGCGGCAGCCCGGCTGTCCTAGAACGATCCGACCAGATTTGACAAATGGAAATCTTGTGCCAATCTGCCGTCAAGCGCCGCGGATGTCATGCCGGCGCGAGGGAGGATCATGGTCTACTCGGTGAAGGGCGCGGGCAAGGTCCGGCGCCTGCGCTACGGGATGGTCGGCGGCGGGCGCGCCGCCTTCATCGGCGCCGTTCACCGTTTCGCGGCGCGGCTCGACGACGAATACGTGCTCGAAGCCGGCGCGCTGTCCGCGGACCCCGAGAACGCCCGTCTCTCCGGTGAGGACCTCGGCCTCGATCCCGAGCGCATCTACGACGACTACGACGAGATGGCGCGGCGCGAAGCGGCGCGTCCCGACGGCATCGAGGTCGTCGTCATCGTCACCCCGAACCATCTTCACTATCCGGTTGCGCGCGCCTTCCTCACAGCCGGCATCGACGTCATCTGCGACAAGCCGCTGACGACGACGATGGCGGAAGCGACGGAGCTTGTATCACTCGCTCGAGCGAAGGGCCTGGTCTTCGCCGTCACGCTCAACAACACCGGCTACGCGATGGTGCGGCAGGCGCGCGAGATGATCGCGGCCGGCGATCTCGGGACGCTCAGAGTCGTCCACGCGAGCTACATGCAGGACTGGCTGACCCTGCCGATCGAGGCGGAGGGGCAGAAGCAGGCGGCGTGGCGGACCGATCCGAAGCAGGCCGGACTGTCCGCCTGCCTCGCCGACATCGGCGTGCACGCGCACAACCTCGCGGCCTATGTCACGCAGCTTGAGCTCGACGCGGTCTCCGCCGATCTTTCCACGTTCGTGGAGGGCCGCCGGCTCGACGACAATGCGCATGTCATGCTGCGCTACGCGCAAGGCGCGCGCGGCGTTCTCCTCTCAAGCCAGGTCGCGCCGGGGAACTACAACAACCTGACGCTCAAGGTGTACGGTTCGAGAGCCGGCATCGAATGGTGCGGCGAGAGCCCCGAGATCCTGCGCGTCACACCGTTCGGAGAGGCGTCGCGCACCATCGTCCGCGGCGGGCCGGCGAACACCACCGCCGCGCGGCGCGTCTCGCGCATGCCGGCGGCGCATCCCGAAGGCTATATCGAGGGATTCGCCAACCTCTATCGCGATGCGGCGCATCTGGTGCGCGCGCGCGCGCGCCGGTGAGGCGCCCGATCCGGAGATCGCGGCGGCCGTCCCGACCGTCGAGGACGGCGCCAGGGGCATCAGGTTCATCGAGGCGGCCGTCGAATCGAGCCGCGCCGGCGGGCGCTGGACCTCGGCGCGGATGGTGCCTTGATGGAAAGCGCCGGCATGACCAGAAGCCTGCTCGACGCGTCGCTGCTCAGCCGCCTGCCGCGCGACGTGGCGGGCCCCCGCTACGACCGTGCGCGGCTTTCGGTCGGCATGGCGCATGTCGGCGTCGGCGCCTTCCATCGCTGCCATCAGGCGGACTTCACCGACGACCTCCTGAACGAGCGCTTCGACCGCTGGGGCGTCGTCGGCATCAACATCCGCGCGCCGCGGCTTGCCGACACGCTTGGACGCCAGGACGGGCTCTATACCCGCCTCTTGCGGGAGGACGAGCGGATCGATGCGCGCATCATCGGCTGCATCCTGTCGACGGTCGACGCCGCGGACGATATCACGCGGGCGCTCGCCGTTCTCGCCGCTCCGGAGGTCGACGTGATCACGCTCACGGTCACGGAGAAGGGCTATTGCCACAAGCCCGCGACCGGCAGGCTGAACGAAGCTCTCCCGGAGGTCGCGCACGACCTTAAGGCGCCGGCCGGGCCGCGCACGCTGCCGGGAATTCTCGCTCGGGCGTTGGAGCTGCGGATGCAGTCGCACGGCCACCCGGTGACGGTGGTGAGCTGCGACAACATCCCCTCGAACGGGGCGATACTCGAAAACGTCGTCGGAGCCATGGCGGCGGCGCGCGGATCGGCGCTGTCGGGCTGGATCGCCGCCAATGTCGCGTTCCCGTCGACCATGGTGGATCGCATCGTGCCGGCGACGTCCGCGGCCGACCTCGAACTGGTGGAGCAGCACTATGGCTACGGCGACCGTGCCGCGGTGGTCGGCGAGCCGTTTCGCCAATGGGTCATCGAGGATCGCTTCGCCGGCCGCAAGCCGGGATGGGACCTCGTCGGGGCAAGCTTCGTCGCCGACGTCGCGCCCTATGAGCTGATCAAGATGCGCCTTCTGAATGCCGCGCAGTCGTCGCTCGCCTATCTCGGGCTCTTCGCCGGGCACGAGCATAGCGGCGATGCCGCGCTCGACCCGGTGCTCGCGGAGTTCGTGCGCCGCATGCTCATCCAGGAGAGTGCGCCGACCCTGCCGCCGGTGCCGGGGATTTCGCCTGAGCGCTATATCGAAGAGGTGTTCCGCCGGCTCAGGAACACGGCCATTCGTCACCGCAATCACCAGATCGCCACCGACGGATCGCAGAAACTTGTGCAGAGGTTCTTGAACCCGATCCGCGAACGCATGCGGAGTGGCGAGAGCGTGGAGCTCCTCTCCGTCGTCGTCGCGGCGTGGGTCGTCTATCTCGCCAGCGCCTCGCGCCGCTTTGGGCGACGCTGGGCGGTAGAGGACCCCTTCGCGGAGACAGTGGCGGGTGCAGCCGAGCGCGCCGGACGGGACGGAGCCGCGCTCGCGGCGGAGGTTCTCGCGAACGACGCGCTCTTCGACCCGGCGCTCGCCGAGAGCGCAGAGTTCCGCTCGACCGTCGCCCGCCACATCGACGGGCTCCTGTCGGAGCGTCCGATCGGATATGTCGCGGCCTTGCTTCAGGCGACAGGTCTACCGGCCGGGCGCAAGACGAGAGCCGCCGCGCATGCCGGACAAAGCTAGGAGGAAGACGTGAAGCTCGGACTGTTGACCGCGCCGTTTCCGGACACGCCGCTGACCGAGGTTGCAGACTGGGCAAGCTCGGCCGGCTTCGAGGCTCTGGAGGTTGCCTGCTGGCCAAAATCCTCCGGCCCGACCCGGCGCTATGCGGGCACCACCCATATCGACGTTTCCGACCTGTCGAAATCCAAGGCCGACGAGATCGTCTCGGAGCTGGCGGGGAAGGGGATCGCGATCTCCGCCCTCGGCTACTATCCGAACCCGCTGCATCCTGACCCGGAGCATCGCCGCACGGTCATCGACCACCTGAAGAAGGTCGTCTTCGCGGCGGGCCGCCTCGGCGTTTCCGTCAACACCTTCTGCGGAGGCGATGCCGCCAAGCCCGTCGATGCGAACTGGGAGGATGCGCTGAAGGTCTGGCCGAACGTGATCGCGCATGCGCGCGACAACGGCGTCAAGCTGGCGTTCGAGAACTGCCCAATGATCTTCAGCACTGACGAGTGGCCGGGCGGACACAACATTGCCTATTCGCCCTACATCTGGCGTCGCATCCTCGAGACATGGGGCGGCGATGTCGGCATGAACTACGACCCGTCGCACCTTGTCTGGCAGATGATCGACCAGGCGCGCTTCATCCGCGAGTTCGGCGCGCACATGCTGCATGTGCATGGCAAGGACGTGATGATCGACCGCGACGGGCTCTACGAGCGCGGCACGTTCTCGTCCGGCATCGGTTGGCAGATCCCGCGCATGCCGGGTCTCGGCGATGTCGATTGGAATGTCATTTTTTCCGGGCTCTATCGCGCCGGTTACGACGGGCCGGTCATCATCGAACATGAGGACCGGACGTTTGAAGGCTCCGACGAGCTCGTGAAGCGAGGCTTCCTGCTGGCCCGCGATGTCCTGCGCCCCTACATCAAGTAAGGGTGTCGCCGGATGCGCCAGCCGGATGGACGATCGGTCGACAGCGATGGCTGAGCAGGCCAATTCGAGGCTGTCGAGCGGGGACGAAACAAGCGTGTGAGGAGAGGAGTGTTCTGATGAAACGGGCAAAATACTTGTCAATGCTGCCGTACGCGGCGGCCGTGGCACTGGCCATGACGGGCGCCGGCCCGGCCATGGCGAAGGAATATACGATCGGCGTGTCGAATACCGTGCAGGGCAACGGCTGGCGTGAGGAGATGATCTGCGCGATCAAGGCTCAGGCGCTGGCATCGGGCGAGGTGTCGTCGCTCAACATCGCCCACCGCAATACCGACGCCGCCGGTCAGCTTGAGGATCTGCGCAACCTGATCAGCGCCGGCGTCGACGCCATCGTCGTCAACCCGGCCGATCCGAATGGCATCAACGCCGCCCTCAAGGAGGCGACGGATGCCGGCATCGTCGTCGTCTCCGTCGACCAGGCGGTCACCGAGCCTTCCGCCTACGTCATCTCCAATGACCAGGAGGAGTACGCCTATCTCGGCGCCAAATGGTTGTTCGACAAGCTCGGCGGCAAGGGTGACGTGGTCTACATGCGCGGCGCCGCCGGCGCATCCGCGGATGACGACCGCGACAAGGGCTTCAAGCGTGCGCTCGCCGAGAACCCCGGCATCAAGATCGTCAGCGAGGTGTTCACCGGCTGGCAGCAGGACCAGGCCAAGCAGCAGATCCTGAACTTGATCGCCACCGGCGCGCACTTTGACGGCGTCTGGACCTCCGGCATCGACAACGTCATCGTCGACGCCCTGCAGGAGTCCGACGTGCCGCTGGTGCCGATCGTCGGTGCCGACAATGCCGGCTTCGTTGGACAGCTCAACTCCGTCGACGGCCTGGTCGGCGCGGCGGTCACCAATCCGGGCTCGATCGGCGGTGCCGGTGTGACGCTCGCCTTGCAGATCCTCGACGGCAAGAAGCCGGATAACAAGACCGTGCATGTCAAGCCCGAGATCTGGGCGAACGACACCGACGAGGGCCGCGCCAAGCTGAAGGCGGCCGCCGATCCGTCGCTCAGCCCCGAATGGCCGGTGAGCATCATGATCCCTGACTGGACGACCTACACCAAGGATCAGATCGTCGCCTGCAAGGGACCGGGCGAATAGCCGAGCCTTGACAAATCCGCGGGGGCGCGCGGTCTTTCCGCTGCGCCCCCGTGACCGTTTCAATTCCAACGTGGTGTGCGTCGAACCGTGACAGCCGAGCTGCTTCTTGAGGCGAGCGGCGTCGCCAAGCGCTATGGCGCCGTGGCGGCGCTCCGCGACGCTTCGCTTTCGGTGCGAGCTGGCGAGGTGCATGCGCTGATGGGCGCCAACGGCGCCGGCAAATCGACGCTCGTGAAGATTTTGACCGGCGCGCTGCGGCCGGACGCGGGACGCATCCTGATCCGCGGCGAAAGCCGCGATCTGAGCTCGCCGTTCAAGGCGCGCCGGGCCGGGCTCGTTTCCGTCTATCAGGAGCCGGCGCTGATTCCCGACCTCGACGTTGCCGCCAACCTGCATTTGACCGGAACGCCGGTCGAGCCGTTTCGGGCGTGGGTGAAGGAGCTTGGCGTTCCCGATCTCGACATGCGCGAGACGGCGCGGAACATTCCGCTCGCCGTGCTGCGCGTGCTTGACCTTGCCCGCGCTCTCGCGATCGAACCGGACGTGCTGCTTCTCGACGAGATGACGGCGGCGCTGCCGGCGAACCTTTCGGAGCGCGTTCTCGATGTCGTCCGGCGCCGAAGCGCGACCGGCCACTCGACCATCTTCATATCGCACAGGCTGATGGAGATATCGGCGCTCTGCGATCGCGCCACGGTCCTGCGCGACGGCGAGACAATGGGCGTGGTCGACATGGGGTCCGGCGCCGAGGAGCGGATCGTCGAGCTGATGCTCGGATCGCCGCTCGAGAAGAGCCGCGTCGCCGCGGCGCATGGTGGTGGCGGGGCGGCGCAGGGAACCGCGGACGCGGTCCCCCATGTGCGCGTCCGCGACCTTTCCGTGGGGACGAAGCTTCAGGGCGTGTCGTTCGATGTCCTTCCCGGTGAGGTCCTTGGCGTCGTTGCTCTCGAGGGGCAGGGTCAGGACGAGCTCTTCAGCGTCCTCGCCGGGTCGGTTCGCCCATCCGACGGCGAGATAGAGGTCGACGGCAGAAAAGTTCAGTTCGCCCATCCCGCCGACGCCATCCGCGCCGGCCTCGTCTTCGTGCCCGGCGACCGCGCCGACGCGCTTCTGATGCAGCGCTCGGTGCGGGAGAACATCGCGCTACCCTTCAGCGCGCGCTTCCGGTCCTGGGGACCGATCCAAACCGCGGCGGAGGGGCAGAAGGTCGATGATGCGATCAGGCGCCTGCAGATCGACACGCGCGCACAGGGCGAGGTGCAGCGGCTTTCCGGCGGCAACCAGCAGAAAGTGACGATCGCCCGCTGGATCGCCACCGGCGCTCGCACGCTTCTCTGCTTCGACCCGACGCGCGGCATCGACATCCGCACAAAGCGGGAGATCTACCAGCTTCTGCGCGAGCTCGCCGCGCAGGGCGCATCGGTGCTGCTCTACACGTCCGAGCTGGGCGAGGTCGGGCTCGTCTGCGACCGCGCGATCGTCATCTTCGCGGGACGCGTCGTCGATACGCTCTCCGCCGCGAACGTCGATGAGGCGACGTTGATGCGCGCCACGCACGGCCTCTCGCACGACGCGGGGCTGGGCAGGGATGAAGCGAGGCCGGGCGCGGCGTCAGGTCTCGGCGGCTGAAGATGCTTGCCGGCATGATCGGAACCCTCCTTCGAAGCGCCTGGGTTGTCGGGCTGTTCGTTCTGCTCGCGCTGATGCTCGTCGTCACCAGGCTCATCCAGCCCAACTACGGCTCGCTGGGAATTGCATCCCTTGCCGGCGCCGCGCTGCCCTTCGCCTTTGCGACGGCAGGGCAGACCGTCGTCGTCATTGCCGGAGGCATCGACCTCTCGATTGCCTCGATGATGGCGTTCCTGAGCGTCACGGCGGCGCGGACAATGGACGGCGCGAGCGACGAGCTTGCCATCTTCATCGTCGTCTTCGTGCTGCTGCTCGGTCTCGTGATCGGCGCCATCAATGGCCTGCTGATCGTGCTGACGCGCGTGCCCGACATCGTGGTGACGCTGGCGATGCTGTTCGTCTGGGAGGGCGCCGCGCTGCTGGTCCTGAATGCGCCGGGGGGCGCGGCGGCCGGATGGCTGAAGGCGCTTGTCGTCGGCACCGTCGGACTGCCGGGCGTGCCGAGCGCGATCACGGACTGGCTGCCGAAATCACTGATATTGCTGATCATCTGCGTCGGCATTGTCTGGATCCCGCTCAGCCGCTCGCGTCTCGGGCTGTCGATCTACGCGATCGGCAGCAACAGTCTCGCGGCGTTCAGGAGCGGCGTTGCCGTCAACCCCACCAAGATCGTCGCCTACGCCTTCGCCGGGCTGTTCTCGGCCATGGGCGGCCTTGCCCTCACCATGGGGACGGGCATCGGCGCTCCGATCCCCGGGCCCTACCTGCTGGCGAGTGTTGCGGCGGTCGTGCTTGGCGGCGTGACCCTCGGCGGCGGCCGCGGCGGTCTCATCGGGCCGATCATTGCGGTCTTCATCCTTCGCCTGGTGCGCAGCGACCTGACGTTCCTCGCCGTCGATCCCAATGTCGCAACCATCGTCGAGGGCACGATCATGGTCGTCGTCGTGATGCTCGGCGCCCTCGTCGCCATACGGGGGCGCACCTGATGTCCGCAGCTTCGCACGCCCCCCCCTCAGTGTCGTTCGGCCGGCGCCTTCGGCGTCTGATGAGCGATCAGCCGCTCATCCCGCTGATCGTCCTCCTGATCGCGCTTGTCATCGTGCTGGAACTGCTGCGCCCCGGCATCGTCAATCCGCGCTGGGTCGCGAACACGATCAAGTTCTCCGTCCCGCTCGCCATCCTCGCAGCATGCCAGACGCTGACCATGCTGACCGGCGGGATCGATCTTTCGGTCAGCACCGTCGCGACAATGAGCGCGTTCATCATGGCGACGCAGGTGACGCACCACGGCCCGGCAATCGCGTTCCTGATCGCGCTCGCACCGGCCGTTCTGATCGGGCTTGCGAACGGCATAGGCGTCGGGGTCTTCAGGGTCCACCCGTTGATCATGACCTTGGGGACCAGCCTGATCGGCACCGGAATCCTGCAGGTCTACCAGCGCACGGTGATCGCGACGGGGTCGGCCATTCCGGCCTTCCTCGTATGGCTCGGGACCGGGCGCAGCTATGGCATCCCGAACGGCCTCGCGCTTTTCGTGCCGCTGACGATCCTCATCATCTTTGCACTGAGGGGGACCGGGTTCGGCCGGCTTCTCTATGCGGTCGGCGACAACGAGAAGGCGGCGCGGCTCGCGGGTGTTCGCTATTGGCAGGTCATCGTCGCGCTCTACGTTCTCTCCGGCCTTCTGGCCGGCATCGCCGGCCTCGTCTACATCGGGCTGATCAAGACGCCGTCGCTGTCGCTCGCGGTGCCGCTTCTCTTGCCCTCCGTCGCCGCGGCGGCGATCGGCGGGACCTCGATATTCGGCGGACGCGGAGGCTATGCCGGCACGATCGTCGGCGCGCTCATCCTGACGGTCCTGACGACGCTTCTCACCATCCTGCAGGTGCCGGAGGGGGCGCGGCGCATTCTCTTCGGCCTCATCGTCCTCGCGGTGACTGCGACCTACGCGCGGATCACCAAGGAGTCGTGAGCTTCGACAGGCCCGACGGCGGGCGGATGGATCATTAGGGGGCGCCGGGATCGGCGCGTTGCGGAGAAAGATGCGCGGCGAACGGAAGACACAGTCAATCTCGAAACCGGCGGGCGGCGCGCTGCGGAGTGGTGCTGTGGCGGGAGGCGCCCATCAGCGAAAGGCGGCGCTCGGCTACGCCCGGCCGCGCACCTACGAGGAGCTTCGCGCCGTGCTCTCGTCGGGCACGATCCGCTTTCCGAAGCGGCTGCGCCAGGTGGCGGTCTTCGCCTGGCAGCATCCAAGCGAGGTCGCGCTTGGAACGATCAGCAGCGTCGCCGAGCAGGCGAAGGTGCAGCCCTCGACGCTCGTGCGCTTCGCGCAGACCTTGGGCTATGCCGGCTTCTCGGAGTTCCAGGAGGTCTTCAAGGAATACCTGAAAGGCTCCCATCCGCAGCGGCACGAACGGAGCAAGCAGATCCTTCACGAATCCGGCGAGGGGGCCGTCGGCGTCCGCTTCGTCAACGGGCTCGTCGAGGCGTCGCACCAGTCGCTGGCACGGATCGGAGAAGGCTTTGATGTCAAAAGCTACGAGCGGATCGTCGACATCCTGGCGGCGGCCGACCTCATCTATGTCGTCGGCAGCAAGCGCGCGTTCCCCGTCACGACCTACCTCTCGCTGACGCTGTCCCAGCAGGGGATCAAGAACGTGCTGGTCGACAATGTCGGCTCGGCGGCTTTCGATCAGGTCGGCTGCCTGACGCCGAGCGACGCGGTGCTTGCGGTGAGTTTTAGCCCCTACAACTCGATCACGCCCGAGCTGGTGGCGGCCGCGGCGGAACGGGAGGCGCGCGTCGTGTCGATCACCGACAGTGCGCTCAGCCCGCTGGTCAAGCTGTCCGATGCCTGGATCGAGGTGATCGAGTCGGAGTTCGCCGGGTTCCGATCGCTCGCGGCGACTCTCGCGGTGGGCATGGGGCTGGTGCTCGGCGTCGTAAGCCGCCGCGGTGAAGCCGGCCGCTGACGGTTGAAGAGAAGCTGTCAGCCCTGCGCGGCGGCAAGGCTGCGCACGCTTCCGGGCACGACAGGCACGCCGCGCCGCCCCGATGCGATTGCCGCGAAGACCAGCGCCAGCGCATCGAGATTGCCGCGGGCGTCGTTCGGCGGCGGTGTGCCGTCCTCGACCGCCTGCAGAAGCGCGCCCATCGCGCCGCGAAAGCCATCGTTAAACCACGTGCCTTCAAGTTTCGGACGGGCGAGGCCCTTGGCGTTGGTGAGCGTCACCTGCTGCGTGCCGAGGTCGGGTCCGCGGCTCGTCAGCGTTCCGGCGGAGCCGGTCACGATCGTTGCGTCTTGCGCGCCGAAACGCGTGGCGCCGTCGAATTGCAGCGACGCCTGTCCGCCGTCGAAGCTGACCAGCGCCTGGGCAAGGAGGGGCTGGCGAACGCTTTGGCCCCTGCCCATCGTGGTGGTCGCGAAGACTGAGGTCGCCCGGCCGCCGATCAGGCTCGACAGGAAATCGAACCAGTGGATGGCGAAATCGTAGAAGATCAGGTCGTCGAGCGACTCAAACGGCGTGCCGGCGATCCAGCCGTGGTCCCAATGGATGCCGATCTCGCAGGACTGAAGATCGCCGATCAGCCCGGCGGCCACAGCCTCGCGCATCCACGCAAGATGCGGCGCCCAGCGGCCGTTCTGGTTGACGGCAAGCACGACGCCCTTCCGCTCAGCGAGATCGGCGAGTCGAGCGCCGGCGTCGAGGTCGAGGACGAAGGGTTTTTGCGACAGCACGTGCTTGCCGGCGGCAAGCGCGGTCTCCATCAGCGCCAGGCGCTCGGCCGGATGCGGCGTCAGGTCGATGACGGCAATGTCGTCACGGATGAGCGTGCCGGCGACATCGTCCGTCGCTTCGGCGTCGGGAAAGTGGGCGTCGCGCCGAGCCTCCGCCTTGGCACGCGTCCGGCTGGCAATCACGGCGACGTTGAAGCCCCCGGTGCGGTAGGCATCGAGATGCGCGGCTGAAATGCCGCCTGCGCCGACGAGCGCGATGCGCGGCCGGTAGGCGCGCGGCATCGGCGGCCGGTAGGGAAGCTCCGGCGCTGCGACCTCCGCGGCGACCGTCGCCTTCAGGGCGTAGGTGTCGATGTCTGGCTCGGTGCTCATGCGACGAGCGCGACTGTGCGCTTTGTCTCCGCCGACAGCACGGCACTGTCCACGATCCTCTGGGCAACGAGGCAGAGTTTTGGGTCGAGCGGCCCGGCGATCGGCGCGCCGTCGTCGATGCGGGCGAGCATGTACTCGATCGGCGCGCGCCGCCCGGGCGGAAGTTTTACCACCGGCACCTCGGTGAATTCCGGCTTGTCGCGCGTCTGCACGGTGACGAAGGCGTCGTAGTCGTAGCTGGAGATGGAGCCGTGGCTGCCGACCAGCACGAAGCCGCATTTCGGCTGCGGCTGCTGCGTCCACGGATCGGTGAGCGTGCCCCAGCGCGTCTCGAACTTCGACAGGCCGCGCGCATAGCGGCAGATCGTGACCGAATGCTGGTCGACCTCGATCCCCGGCGTTTCGTCGACGATAGACGTCACCTCGATCGGCTCGGCACCGTCGAGGAACCATGTGCCGAGCGTCACGCCGTAGCCGAGATAGTCGAGGAGGCTGCCGCCGCCCGACGCCTTCTTGTACCACCACGAGGTCGGCTTCTGCGCCTCGACCTCCTCCGGCGAGACCACCACCTTGTCGGCGAGGTGATAGAGGGGCCCGCGATTGCCGTCGTAATAATGCACCTCGATCAGCTCGCCGATCGTGCCGTCGTCGACGATCCCCTTCGCCGTCACGTGGCTCGGGTACCAGGCAAGCGGCCAGTTGATCGCCAGCCGGCCTCCGCTCTTCTGCATCGCCGCGATCATCCGCCGCGCGTCGGAGACGCTCGCCGCGAACGGCTTCTCGACGAGGACGTTCAGCCCATGCGGCGCGATCGCCTCGACGGTATTGGCGTGCTCCGCCGTCGCCGAGCAGACGATCGCGAGATCGGCCCCCGCGGTCGAAAGGCACGCTTCGAGATCGGTGAAGACGCGCTCCTCCGGAATGGCGAAATTCTCGATCGCGGACTGCATGCGCGCCCGGTCCGGGTGGAAGATGCCGGCGATCTTCGCGTCGGGATGATTGAACACCTCGCGCAACAGGTCGCCCATGTGCATGTGGTCGAAATTGATGCCGAGCACGCGATGTTTTGCGGCCATCTTGTCCCAATCCCTCAATCGATCGCCATGAGTCCCGTTCCTCAAGGTGCGAAGAAGCGCGCGTGGAACGGCACGCGCAGCATCGCGCCATTCTCGCCGCGAATCTCGATCGCGTCGCTGTCTTGCCGGATCTCGGCGACCGGTTCGCCAGAGGGCCAGGCGATCGCGCCGATGACATGGTGCACCTCGGCGGTGCCGTAGGGGTTGAGCGACAGCGCGCCGGGGCCGGAGAGGTCGGCCTCGCTCGACACCCCCAGCATATGCTCCGCCGCTCCCTCCTCGACGCCGAGGCAGCCGAAATGCCGGCTGGACCACGGCGCGTAGTCGCGCCCGCCGTTCGAGTGCCACAGCATCGTCATCGGAAGCTGCCGCGGGTCGCGCAGCGAGAGATAGAGGTCCTTCTCCTTGGGCCGCGTCACGGCGGTCCAGCCGAGACTGTGGCCGCGCGCTTCGATACCCACGACGAAATCCTCGTGACGCGGGTTCCAGGGGTAGCTGGTCAGGTCGACGGGGCCGTCCTTGCCGGGAAACCGGCGGGGGTCTTTAGATTGCGCCGGTGAGACCAGCGCCGAGCGGCCGCGCGCCGGATCGCTCTCCTGCGGATTTTTGGGAGTCTCCCAGACCGACTTCGGCGACGTGCGGATCAGCGCCCCGTTCTTGACCGAGACGTTCGCGTGGTTGGCGACGGTGATCCGGCCGTGTCCCCCGATGAAGACGTGGCGCTGGTAGACGAAGGGATGGCCGTCTTCGACGGAAAGCTCCTTCACCAGCGTCGCGCCGCGCACGGACTGATCGAGCACGGCGCGGATCAGCCCACTTTCCTCTACAACGACAGTCCAGGGGGAATTCGGAGGCCAGCCGTGGAAGGGCGAGCCGTCCTCCTGGGTCGCGAAAGGGGCGCAGAAGAAGTCGCCGCCGAGCTTGGCCATGAGTGGCGCTTCGCCTGCCGGCATCGCCTCGCCCGTCCCGACCCAGGGTGCGCGATGCAGGGGCGCGATCTTGCGTCCCTGGTCATTGACCGTGAAGCCGTCGAGGAGACCGATACTCGGGTCGAAGCCGAATTCAATTCCGGCGGCTCGGGTCGCGATCATGCGGCGATCTGGTCTCCGGTGATGATGTCCTCGACGTCCTGTATCGAGGAAGTGCGCGGACTGAGATCGTCGGCGACGACGGAGCCGTGCCGCATCACCACCATCCGGTCCACCACCTGGAAGACGTGGTGGATGTTGTGGGCGATGAAAACGCAGGAATGGCCGGTGTCGCGCGCGTTGCGCACGAAGCGCAGCACACCCTGCGTCTCGGCGACGCCCAGATTGTTGGTAGGCTCGTCGAGGACGATGAGGTCGCTGTCGAAATACATCGCCCGCGCGATCGCCACCGCCTGTCGCTCGCCGCCCGACAGCGCACCGATCGGCGTCGTAGGCGGGATGTCTTTCGATATGCCGACGCGTTTGAGCAGCTCTCCGGCGACGGCGTTCATCTGGTTCTGGTCCAGCCGGTCGAGGATGCCCGGACCTTTGCGCAGCTCGCGCCCGAGGAAGAGGTTGCGCGCGATCGAGAGGTGCGGGACGAGCGCGGAGTCCTGGTAGATCGTCTCGATGCCGCAGTCGATCGCATCGTTGGTGGTGCGCAGCTTCACCTCGCGCCCCTTGATCATGATCTCGCCCGACGTGAAGGGCACTGCGCCGGAGAGCACTTTGATCAGCGTCGACTTGCCGGCACCGTTGTCGCCGAGAAGGCCGACGATCTCGCCTCTGTGGATGGTGAGATTCACGTCGCGCAGCGCGTGGACGCTGCCGTAGAATTTCTGGATATGCCGCATCTCGGCGAGGGGTGTCGCGTCGTCCGCCATCTCACGTCCCCGTGTTGTGGCGCCGTTCGAGGCCGGCATGGAGCGCCATCATCCCGAGTATGATAGCGCCGATGAAGATGTTGTAGGCGAGGCCGGGCACGCCGATCAGCACGATGCCGTTGCGCATCAGGCGCAGGATCAGCACGCCGAGCACGGTGCCGATGATGGTGCCGCGCCCGCCGGTCAGCACCGTGCCGCCGATCACCACCATGGCGATGACCTCAAGCTCGTAGCCCATGCCCGAGTTGGGGTTGGCGGCGGAGACGCGGATCGACGAGATGATTCCGGCGAGCCCCGCCATGAAGGCCGAAAGCATGAACAGGATCACCTTCACCCGTCGGATCGGAACGCCGCGGTTGCGCGCCGCCCCCGGGTTGCCGCCGGTGGCCTGGATCCAGTTGCCGAAGCGGGTGCTGACCAGAACGTAGTGGAAGGCGATGGCGAGCAACACGAACCAGATCAGGCTCATGTAGACGCGCAGGTGCCCGATATAGAAATCGCCCACGAGCGCCACGGCCAGCCAATGGTTGCCGGCGTCCCAGGTGCGCTGCGGGAATCCACTGGTCAGCCAGAGCGCGCTGCCGCGCACGACAAGGAGCATTCCGAGTGTCACCAGGAAGGAGGGGATGCTGAGACGGGTCACGAAGAGGCCGCTCACCAGACCGATCCCGAGAGCGATGACGAGCGCGACCAGGAAGGCGAGCGGCAGCGGCAAGGTGCCGGAATTGAAGAACGCCCACATTATGACCGGCGTGAATCCGAAGAGCGAGCCGACCGACAGGTCGAACTCGCCGGCGGTCATCAAAAGCGTCATGGCGAGCGCGATGAGCCCGAGCTCCACCGTGAAGGTCAGCGCGTTGCCGATGTTGATGAGCGACAGGAAGGCCGGATTGATCGACGTGAACACGATCAGCATCAGGACCAGCAGCACCAGCGGCCCGAACTCCGGCTTGGCGATGAAAGCCCGCGCGAGGCTCCGTCTTGGGGGCGGCGTCGCGGTCAGCGCGTCGGAGCTTTGCTCGGTCATGACTGTCTTCTTGGCTTGCGATAAAAGGGGCGTCCGCGGCCTTAAGCGCTGCGGACGCCCCGGAAGGAGCCTACTTGCCGCCCATGATCTTGTCGTAGACGGGCGCCTTGTCCTTCTCGTAGAGCGCGCCGGTGATGATGTTGAAGCCGATCGGGATGTGGTCGGTCTCCATCAGCAGCGCCGAGAGGCACATATACGAGGTCGCCTGCGGGTCCTGCCACATGGCGGCGTTGACGTAGCCGTCCATCACCTCCTGCGTCGTGTCGAGCGAGTTGCCCCAGCCGACCACCGGGATGTCGCCCGCCTTGACGCCGGCCTGGTCCCATACGCGCTTGACGGAGCCGGTCACCATGTCGCCGAGGCCGATCATCGCCTTGATCTTGTCGCGGTTGGCGGTGACGTAGTCGGTCATGCGGGTGATCACCTCGGCCTGGTCGAGCGTCGAGTCAGTGACCTCCCAGGTAATGTTCATCGGCTTGAACACCTCAGCGATGCCCTTCTCTTCCTCGACGCCGTAGGAAGCGCCGGGGACCTCGACCGGCATCCACACGAAGTCGCCGTCCTTCACCATGTTGTGGTCGACGAGGTATTGCGCCCAGGCGTGGCCGACATGCAAAAGGTCGCCGCCCACATAGGCGTTCCAGTTCGGAGCCGAGTTCGGGCGTGTTGAAATTGACGATCGGGATGCCGGCGTCGCGGGCCTCCTTCACCACGTCAACCATCGAGCCCGGATCGGGGCTGGTCGAGCAGATGCCGTCGGCGCCGGCGGCGATAGCGGCGCGCACCGCTTCCTGCTGGCTCGGGACGTCGCCGGAGTGGAACGAGGTGTTGACCGTGTTGCCGGTCTCCTTGGCCCACGCCTGCGCGCCCTGCAGGAAGTAGGTCCAGACCGGATCCGCCGGGCCGCCGTGCGAGATCCAGTAGAAGGTCTTCGCGGCGGCGGCCTGGGAGAAGGCGACCCCCGAACTCAGGGCGAGCACCGCGACGGCGCTCAGGAATGTACGTCTCAACATCTTGATTTCCTCCAGTTGCACTCAAACTATTCGCTTGCGGCGGCGGGCGCTCCTTGCGTCGGCATCGCTGCCGTCAGGTCGCAGGCGGCGGCAGGGGCGGGGCGCCCATGGATCGTCCTTGCTCGCCATCGGTGATGCAGCGCGCGCCGCGCCGCGAACGAGTTGCTGAAGCGCCGGCGCGGGCCGTGTGCCCCGACGGTCATGCCCGACCGATCCCGTCAAGGAACTTGTCGAGCTCATCTGGGGACATGCGCACGAGATGCCGGTCTTCGGGATAGGCGCCGCTTTCGACGTCCGCGACATATTCCCGGAAGGCCGCAACCCGCTCCTCTTGCAGTCGCGCGAATTCCCCGCGGAAGTCGCGATAGATCTTAGCGTGACGGGGGACATGGCCGTCGGTGTAGCCAAGCATGTCGTTGGCGAAGAGGTATTGGGCGTCGCAGCCGGTGCCCGCGCCCATCGACCAGAGAAGGATATTCACCCGCTTGCTGATCTCGCTCGCAACTTCGGCCGGCACCACCTCGATCTCGACAGCGAAGGCGCCGGCGTTCTCATAGGCTTTGACTTCCTGATAGAGCCGCAGCGCGTCGTCGGCGGTCTTGGCGACGGCGCGAAAGCCGCCCGTCCACGTGGCGCGCGCGGGGACAAGCCCAACGTGGCCGACCACCGGGATGTACTCGCGCGCCAGATACTCGACGGTCTGCAGCGAGCCCGAGCAGTAGAGCGCGTCCGCGCCGCGGTTCAACGCGTCGCCCGACCAGCGCAGATAGTCTTGCGGCGTTCCCGCTTCGAGATGCGTCATGCCGGTCATCGAGAAGACCGACGGCGCGACGTCGCGATAGCGAGGGTGGAGCACGACCTCGGCTGGGACCGAGGCGATGTCGATGCCGGCAGCCTCGGCGGCCGCGGCCTCGTCGAGGCTGAAATAGCGCAGCATGGTGAGCTGCCGCTTGCCCTTCAGCGCGCGGAGGTCGGCGACCGTCGGCCTCTTCCTTGCCGGGCTCGTAGCTTCAGCCGCGACGACGGAGGGCGCGTTCACGCCGGCGCCCTTTCCGGAATGGTCTGGTGAAGGTCGTCGCGGTAGGGCCGGGCCGTGGGGGGCAGCTCGCGCCGGTCGTAGTAGGTCGGATCGTGGCGCTGGTGCATGACCGCGCGGAACATCCTGCGGTAGGCGGAGACGATCGAACGGTCCGGCTTCGGCAGATCGTGCTTGATCACCTCGTGAAGCTTCGGCAGTGCGTAGTAGGGCACCATCGGGAACATGTGGTGCTCGACGTGGTAGTTCATGTTCCAGTAGAGCCAGCGGGTTACCGGGTTCATGTAGACGGTGCGCGAGTTGAGCCGGTGGTCGAGGACGTCCTCGGCGAGCCCGCCGTGCTGCAACAGCCCGGTCATCACCATGTGCCAGCAGCCGTAGACGCGCGGTCCGCCGATCAGGAGGATCGGGATCGTCGCCTTCCAGCCCATGCCGGCGAGGAGCATGCCGACGACGACGAGCGCGGTCACTGCGTAAAGCGCCATGTGGATGCGCGCCCAGAAGATCGCCTTCGGCCATTCGGACTCCGGAATGTAGTCCTTCTCGTCGGGCGAAAGCCGGCCGGCGGCGTTGCTGGCGAGCGTCTTCAGCGACTGCCACGCGTCGACCAGACCGACATAGGCGAGCGCCTTCAGGCCGAGCTTGATCGGATGCATCCAGACGATCTCGGCGTCGCGGCCGACGATGATGGTGTCGGTATGGTGGCGCGCGTGGCTCCAGCGCCAGTTCACCGGGTTCCGTATCACCTGGAAGGAGGCGATATGATAGACGACGTCGTTCATCCAGCGCGTGCGGAAGGCAGTGCCGTGCCCGCATTCATGCCAGCGCGAGTCGCAGGCCGAGCCGTAGAGCACACCGTAGGCAAGCCAGAACGGAACCGCCCACCACGAGCCCCAGAACCAGATGCCGCCAGCGGCGAACGCCACGTGCAGCACGATCCAGAGGATCGTGTCTCGCATTGCGATAGCGTCGCTCCGCTGCATCAGCTCTTTCATCACCTTGCGCGGCACGTCGGTGTGGTACCACTCGGCGGCGACGAGCCCCGCCTCGATGGCATGCTGGGCCAACTCGCCTGTCAGCGAATAGTCGCGGGGGGCAGCGGGGGCCGCGGCCTCGGCAGGGGTGGCATAGAGAGTTGCGCTCATCGGATCAGAACCGCCTTTGTTTGCATCGGCTGACGGGCCTGTCGCGATTCATAGGAAGATTGGCCGGCGCCTCTTGCGCCCGGCCTGCTCGATTGATGCAAGCCGGCGCGGCGCCTCGCTTCTTGGCAGGCCGCCATCATGCTCCTCCCGGCGCGCAATCGCCCCGCAATCGGACCGGCCGGGTCGGGTGAGATCCCGATCTCGAAACCTGTCGCCGGACGCTGAGCGCGCTCGACGGTAATCATTCGGGATCGGGTCGTTCCGGACAACTCAAAATACCATCAGATCACATCAGCCGCGGGCTGAACGAAGTGTCCGTGAGGTTTTGCGACTAATACGGGTTTGCTGCACTGCACCGCTCCGGTCACCGTCCGAGCGCATCCGATGTCATTACATCAGCTCGCGCCTGATGTAGGGTGCCGGCGATAACCGGAAGGGCAGCGACAAGGGCAGCCATGCGAAAGGCGACGATCCCCGACATTGCGCGGAAGGCGAGTGTCTCCACCGCCACCGTCGACAGAGCGCTGAACGGCCGCGGCGGAGTCAGCGCCGCGAACCGCCAGCGCGTGCTCCGTGCCGCGAAGGAACTCGGCTATCTCCCGCTCGAGGGCACGGTTCCGATGCCGTCGCGGCCCGCACATCTTGAGTTCTTCATTCCGTTCGGCAGCAACATGTTCATGCGCGACGTGGCGCGCAGCATCACCGAGTTCGCGTCGTCCCTGCCGCCGGTTGCGTCCTGCAACATCACCGCGCTCGACGGGATCGGGCCCGATGCGATCGTCCCGGCGCTCGAGGGCATTCCCCTTCGGACAAACGGCGTCGGACTGATCACCATCGATCATCCGAAGACCCGCCACGCGATCTCGCGCCTCTGCGAAGCCGGCGTGCGCGTCGTGACGATCGCATCCGACGTGCTCTCCACACCGCGCTCCGCCTATGTCGGCATCGACAACGTCGTCGCGGGCCGCACTGCTGCGCTGGTCATGGGGCTGATGGCCGGCGCTTCGACGGGGTCAATTGGCCTGTTCCTCGGCTCGCGAGCCTTTCACGGGCACCAGCAGCGGGAATACGGGTTCAGGACGCTTCTCGAAGAGCAGTTTCCGAGATTGTCGATCCTGCCCGCTGTCGAGACCGGCGAGGACAGCGAGCGGTCGCGTCCAGCGACGGTGAACCTGTTGCGCAGCGCTGACGATCTCGCCGGGATCTATTGCCTGGGCGCCGGCAGAACCGGCATCGCCGAGGCGCTTCGCGGGGCTGCGCTTCGGCCGCGCCCGTTCGTGATCATGCACGACCTGACGGAGGGCACGCGATCCTGGCTGGCGGAGGATCTTATCGACGTCGTGATCGACCAGAACGCGCGCCTGATCGGCGAGCAGGTTGTCATCCGGCTGCTCGGATCGATCGCCACCAGCACGCCGCTGCCGTCGTTGAAGAACATCGAGCCGCGCATCGTCTTTCGCGAGAACATTCCGGTCCTTTAGCAGAACGCCTCGCTTGTTCATGCGCCTTGATGGCGCGCGCCGAAAGAAGGAGGATTGGCGCAGAGCCTGCAACGAGGAGTGACTCCCGAGCGCCCGTCCAACTCGCCAAATGGATAATCGCCTACGCGATCAAGCGACAAGCCGCCGATCGCGCTTATGAACTACCCTGATCGAGGAAGCCCTGGAAGCGGCCAGCGCCGCGATCCAAAGACGGCCGGTAGCCCAGTCCGCAAGCCACACTTGTCCACAAGAAGAACCCAACTCCACTCGTCGATGATTGCGCCGCTGACAAGAACCGCAAGAAGGCGAATCAAGCAAATCAAGCGGATTGATTGGCTGAAGCTGGCGCGGTTTTACGCCAGCAGGCTGCGGCCAATCGAGGTGGGGAGTGAACCGCTCATGCCGCCAGCGGCAGCCGACGCATTCCGTCGTGCACTGATGAATGCCAAAGTTTATCTCGAATACGGAGCCGGCGGTTCAACCGTGTTGGCTTCCAACTACGCCGATCTACTTGTGACGGTTGAGACCGACAGGAGATACTTGCGCGCAACACTTCGCGAGATTGGTAGCCGGAAGGCGAGGGTTCGCGCGATCCATGCGACTGTTGGATTTGTTGGACTTCATGGCCATCCGATTTTGCCATCACAAGCCAGATCAGCTGAACGCGGTCAATTCTACGTCTCACAGCCATGGAACTATCTGCACGACGAAAATGCTGTACCCGACCTCGTGCTGATTGACGGGCGATTCCGCGTGGCCGCGGCCCTGGAGTCCTTGTTGCGGCTCCCCGTCGGCTCTGACTGTGTGCTCCTGCTTGATGACTTTGCCGACCGCCCCCACTACCGGCCGGTCTTGGAGTTTTCCTATCGTCCAACCACTATTGGACCGATGCTTTCGTTCCAAAGGCCCCCGGATCTCGACTTGGACAGATGCTCCGCCATGCGCGACAAGCATCTAGGGGATTGGAGATAGCGAGCTTCACCCCCGCAGCTGAAGTGCTCGTGCCGGCACTTGCCGCAGGCCGGCTGCACGATCGCAGCCAGCATCGCCCGCCGGCTGCGCCGAGTTCGGCCCCATTCGCGGGACAGGCAGGTAATTTGCTGCGGGGGCCCGGAGCGGACCCGGGCCCCTCGGGAACGATTGCGCCTACTTCAGCAGATTGTTCCAGATCTTGCTGTAGGTCTCGGCGACCGCCTGCGGGCAGGCCGGGACGAAGTTGATCTCGAAGCCCGCCGGTGGCGTGATTTCGGGCGCGCCCTTCATGTCATCCGGCAGGTATTGCTCGGTGCCGGCGATCCCATTGTCGTAATGCGCGAAGGCGGAAAGCCCAGCCGCGTTCACCGGGTCCATGACGAAGTCCTGAAACAGCTTGGCGTTGTCGACGTTCTTCGCGTCGTGCACGCCCTCTCCGAAGTGAAGGGTCTGCTCAGCAGCATGACGCGCGCGATCGCCGCAGGCGACGGCAGGCTTTATCTGACGCTGAACGAGTCGTTTCACTTCGCCATCTACTCGCAGGCGAATGCACCGCTTCTCCTGAACATTGTGAAGGACCTGTGGGTGCGCGTCGGGCCCTACCTCACACTTCTCATGGACTCCGAATTCTACGTGCCGCGCGCGAACGACATACACCAGAAGGTAGTCGAGGCGCTGGAACGCCGTGACACTGTGGCGACACGTGCCTTCGTCGAGGAAGACATCACGAAAGCAGCCGTCGTTTTGGGCGAGCGGCTGGAGACGATGATCGGCGGGGTTGGCGTCTAATGCGCATCGCGCGAAACGCTAGGTCGGCTCGCGTGCACCTGCGATCGTCATCCCGGTTGGATCCATACTGCTGCTGCGGAACTCAGTCGGGTTGGCTCCGAAGAAGCGGCGGAAGACCTTGGCGAAATAGTTGGGGTCGTCGAAACCCGTCATCACGGCAATTTCCTTCGTGGCAAGGTGGGGGTGGCTGGTGAGCAGCCGCGCTGCCCGCCGCATCCGCTCCTGACGCACGAAGCTCGCCGGCGGTATCCCCTCGCTCTCGGTGAACAGGCGTGAGAAATGCGCGCGGCTCAGCCCGCCGATCTCGGCCAGTTCGGCTACGGACAGCTCCTTGTTGAGGTTGGCGACGACATAGGAGACGACGTGGCGGACGGCAGCGTTTTCGTCGTATTCGGAATCCGGCGCGGGAGAGCTGAAGACATCATCGTAGAGCGCCGCGGCGGCTTCGTACGCGATCGCGGAGGCGGCGCCCGCCGTCTCGCCTGCGCCGTCGATCAGCCGCAAGCTGCAGGCGGCGATATGCTCGATCGTTTCGTTTCGCAGCTTCAGCACCGGCCCGGTCATCGCCTGGATCGTTCGATGGATGCGCACGGCTTCCTGCCCGCTCATGGATATCCAGAAGAACTCCCAGCGACCGCCGTCTTCCACCCAGTAGCGGTGATTGTGCGGCACGATCAAAAGCATCGTGTCGCCCGCCCGAAGCCGGTAGCGGCGTCGCTCGTACTGCAGATTGCCCGCGCCTGAGATCGTGTGCTGGAGCACCGTGAAGGGTGTGTGGCCGCGCAGACGGCCGTTCCATTCATAGCTGGAATCGGTGCGCGTCTCGTAGCCGGTGCTCGTGGGCATGGCGTGAAGACGATGCCGGCCGCGCGGCAGGGAGACGCTCTTCATCACCGGCGCCCGGTCGGCCAGCTCCTGGAGCACAGAATTACCCATATAAGCACGTTTCCTCTCTGGCGCCTGCTTTCGTGGGGCCGATAATAGGTCATAAGGCCCGGCCGTGGGGAGCCAAATTCACCCATCCGCGATAGGGCTGCGCGGCCGGCGCGAGCCGGCCCGTTATTCCACCGGTGACGCGGGGAGACAGGGTGGGCGGATTCAAGATCGGCGTGATCGGCGCCGGAAGCATCGGGTTCACCACGAAGCTGGTCCGCGACATCGTCTCGGTCCGCGAGTTCCAGGACGTGGAGTTCGCGTTGACCGACATCAGCGAGCGAAACCTGTCGATGATCCAGGGCCTGCTCGACCGCATGGTCGAGGCGAACAGGCTGCCGACGCGGATCACGGCGACAACTGATCGTCGCAAAGCCCTGGAAGGCGCGCGATATGCGATCAGCTGCGTCCGCGTCGGCGGACTGGAGGCCTACGCGGACGACATCCGCATCCCGCTGAGATACGGCGTCGATCAGTGCGTCGGAGATACGATCTGCGCCGGCGGCATTCTCTACGGTCAGCGCAACATACCGGTGATCCTCGACTTCTGCCGAGACATCGCCGAGGTGGCGGAGAGCGGCGCCACCTTCCTCAACTACGCCAATCCCATGGCGATGAACACCTGGGCTGCGATCGACTACGGCAAGGTCAATACGGTCGGCCTCTGTCACGGCGTCCAGCACGGCGGCGAGCAGATCGCCGAAGTGCTCGGGGCCGGGGAGGGTGAGCTTGAGTTCATCTGCTCCGGCATCAACCATCAGACCTGGTACATCGACATCCGCCTGCGCGGCCGGCCGGTCGGACGTGACGAGCTGGTCGCCGCGTTCGAGCGACATCCGGTCATTTCCGAGCAGGAGAAGGTGCGCATCGACGTTTTGAAGCGCTTCGGCTTCTACTCGACGGAATCGAACGGGCATCTCTCCGAATATCTCCCTGGTACCGCAAGCGCCCGGACGAGATCCGCCGCTGGGTCGACATGTCGAAGTGGATCAACGGCGAGACCGGCGGCTACCTCCGGCACTGCATCGAGCGGAATGCGTGGTTCGAGACCGACTATCCGAAGCTGCTTGAGGAGGCGGGCCGTCCGCTCGATCCTAAGGCGCGCTCGTCGGAGCATGCGAGCCACATCATCGAGGCGCTCGAGACGGGCCGGCCCTATCGCGGCCACTTCAACGTCAAGAACGACGGGCTGATCGCCAACCTGCCCGGCGATGCGATCGTGAAGTCGCCCGGCTACGTCGACCGCTTCGGCCTCAACATGGCGGCGGGGATCACGCTGCCGGAGGCCTGCGCGGCGACCTGCATCGCGTCGATCAACGTGCAGCGCATGGCCGTGCACGCGGCAATCGAGGGCGACGTCGAGCTTCTGAAGCTTGCCGTGCTGCACGATCCGCTGGTCGGCGCCGTCTGCTCGCCGGAGGAGGTCTGGCAGATGGTCGACGAAATGCTTGTCGCTCAGGCGGCGTGGCTGCCGCAGTATGCTCATGCGATCCCGCACGCCAAGGCGCGCCTCGCCAAAGCGACGGTGCGGACGCGCGACTGGGCTGGCGCGGCTCCCAAAACACCCAATCCCATTTGGTTGGCCGCGGAAAACGACCGCGACCAGCTCAGCAAAGGAGCAGCGTAGCGATGCAAGAAAGCTTGCGGCGCGAAGGAAAAAGGCGCCGCAATTTTGAACGGGAACCCCATGCCGAGTTGAGGCTCCGCTGGGACTGGTGAGGCGTCTGCCGTACACGGAGCGGCGGGCGAAACTGGAGGGAGGAACTATGAATAAGCATGTAAGGATCCTGAGCCGGATAGGCCTTCTGCTCGGCGTTTCCACGCTCGCCCTGCAGGCGCACGCGCTCGAGCCCACGACGCCGCCTGATCCGCCGAAATTCGATGCTCAGCAGACGCCGAACTTCGTGAGCATCTCCGACATCCTCGAATACAAGGCCCTGCCCGCGTACCACGAGCCCGACTGGATGACGAAGCAGTTCGTGGACACCGGCAAGCTGCCGCCTGTCGCGGAGCGCCTGCCGAAGGAGCCGCTGGTCTACAAGACGGCCAACGAGCCCGACGGCACCGGCGTCTATGGCGACGTGATGCGCCATGTCATCGGCGGACGCCCGCAGGGCTGGAATTATGCCGCCGGCCAGATCCAGGGCTGGGGCGGCATCGACATCGGCATGTACGAGTGCCTGACCCGTACCGGCCCGCTATTTGAGGTCAAGGCGTCGGAGCTCGAGCCGATGCCCAACCTCGCCAAGAGCTGGGACTGGTCGCCGGACGGGCACGTCCTGACCATGCATCTGATCGAAGGCGCCAAGTGGTCGGACGGCGTGCCGTTCACCGCCGACGATGTGATGTTCTACTGGGACGACAACATCAACGACCCGAACGTCAAGCCGCTGAACTCCGGCGGCCCGGACAGCTTCGGCGTCGGCACGACGCTCGAGAAGGTCGACGACTACACCGTCAAGTGGACCTTCAAGGACGCCTTCCCGAAGCAGTACCTCTACACCATGGCCTATGGCGGGTTCTGCCCGCTGCCGGCGCATATCCTGAAGCCGCAGCACCCGAAATATTCCAGCAACACCTACGAGCAGTACCAGAACGCCTTCCCGCCGGAATATCTGAACTTCCCGGTGATGGGCGCCTGGGTGCCGGTGGAGTACCGGCCTGACGACATCGTCGTCATGCGGCGAAACCCCTACTACTGGAAGGTCGACGAGGCCGGCAACCAGCTCCCCTACCTGGACGAGTTGACCTACAAGCTCTCGACCTGGGCAGATCGTGACGTGCAGGCGGTCGCCGGCACGGGCGACTTCTCGAATCTTGAGCAGGCGGAAAGCTATGTCGAGGCGCTGAAGCGCTCGGCCCAGCCGGACGCTCCGGCGCGTCTCGCGTTCGGCGCCCGCACCATCGGCTACTCGATCCATATGAACATCTCGGCGAACGGCTGGGGCTCGCCCGACGCCCGCGCCGAGGCGGTTCGCAACCTGAACCGCAACCTCGACTTCCGCCTGGCGATCACCTCCGCCATCGACCGCCAGCATCTGGGCGAATCGCTGGTCAAGGGTCCGTTCACCGCCATCTATCCCGGCGGCCTCTACGCCGGCACCGCGTTCTACGACAAGGCGTCGACGGCTTACTATCCGTTCGACATCGATGCGGCGAAGGCGGAACTTGAGAAGGCCGGGCTGAAGGACACCGACGGCAACGGCATCGTCAACTTCCCTGAGGACACCCCCGGCGTCGGCGGACAGGACGTGTCGATCACGGTGGTGGCCAACTCCGACTACCAGACCGACAAGAGCCTTGCCGAAGGTGTGGTGGCGTCGCTGGAGAAGATCGGCATCCGCGTGATCCCGGACCTGATCTCGGGCTCCAACATTGAAGCCAACCGCAACAGCGGAAGCTGGGATTGGGAAATCTTCCGCAACCAGTCGGAGCTGATCTCGGTCGTGCAGAACACGGCCTCGCTCGCCCCGACCGGCCCGCAGACGAGCTGGTTTCATCGCGCCGGCTCCGACGGCACGGTTGACCTCCTGCCTTTCGAGAAGGACCTCGTTGACGTCGTCAACAGCTTCATCTCGGAACAGGACCCGGACAAGCGCATCGAACTGATGAAGCAGTTCCAGAAGCTCTATACGGAGAACGTCTACGCGGTCGGCCTCACCCAGTACCCGGGTGCGCTGATCATCAACAAGAGGTTCGCCAACATTCCCGCCGGGGCGCCCATCTACATGTTCAACTGGGCGGAGGACAACATCATCCGCGAGCGTGTGTACGTGCCCTCGGACAAGCAGCAGGACTTCGAGCTGCATCCGAAGACCCTCCCTGGTGTGCCTGGCGTCGGCAATGGTCCGGTTTCGGGCTGATCCAGCGGTATGATACGTTGGCGAGGGGGCTGATGGCCCCCTCGCTCTTTGCTTAAGGGATCGAGATGCTCAGGTTCGTGGCGACCCGCATCCTCGCGGCGATTCCGGTGCTCCTCGTCCTGTCGATGGTGACGTTCGGGATCATCAAGGCGCAGCCCGGCGACTACGCCGACTACCTGAAGTCGATGTTGATGAGCCAGGGCCACGTCTCGAACGACGACGCGCAGATGCAGGCCGACGCCTACCGCAAAGCACACGGCCTCAACGGTCCGATACCGCTGCAATACTTCAACTGGATGCGCGGCATCCTCACCCGTTTCGATTTCGGCGAACTCGTTCTACTACAACAAGCCGGTGCGCCAGGTCGTATCCGAGCGCCTGATGCGCACGCTGCTTTTGGCGCTCACCTGCCACCTGCTGGCATCGGCCTTCGGCATTACGCTCGGGATCGTAGCGGCGACCCGGCAATATAGCTGGGTCGACACGCTGTTCGGCTTCATTTCCTTCCTCGGCATGACGATCCCACGATTTCTGCTGGCGATCATCATCATCTACATCCTCGCCTTCAGGCTGGACGTGCAGGAGATCGGCAGCTTCTTCTCCGCCCGATACGGCGGCGCGCCGTGGTCGTGGGGCAAGTTCGTCGACCTGGTCAGGCATGTGTGGCCGGTGATCTTCATCGCTACCTTCGGCGGGCTCGCCTACAACATGCGCGTGATGCGCGCCAACCTGCTCGATGTCCTGAAGGCGCAATACGTGGAGGCGGCGCGGGCCAAGGGCCTGCACGAGTCGACCGTAGTGGTGCGGCACGCGGTGCCCAACGCGCTGCATCCTCTGGTCGCCTATCAGGGTGTCGTGCTGCCCTACATGCTGACCGGCGAAATCGAGGTGGCCATCGTCTTCGGCCTGCCCACCGTCGGGCCGGCGATCGTCGGCTCGCTGCATGTCGGCGACGTGTGGGTGACGGCGACCTTTATGCTGGTGATCGCCGCGACGCTCATCGTCGGCAACATTCTCTCCGACATTCTGCTGGCGCTGCTCGACCCACGCGTCCGCCTCGGGGGTGCCGAAACGTGAACGAGCACCGCGTCGATTCATCCATTCCGCTGCCGCCCGACGTTGGGGGCGGCCCGATGCCGACGGGCATCGACGACGTGTCCCCCGATGCGCCGGTCGCCCAGGGCCGCCTGGTCGACCGGGACGAGGGCTATTACGCGCTCGTCTGGCGCCGCCTGCGGCGCTCGATCGTCGGCATGACCGGCCTCGTCCTGGTGACGATGCTGCTGGTCATGGCGCTGTTTGCGGACTTCTTCGCGCCGATGGACCCCAAGGAACAGGGCAGCTCCTTCACGCCCCCCGACGCGCTCATGTTCGTGGCCCCCGACGGCTCGTTTTCGCTGCTGCCGAAGGTCTATCCGATCGTCGAGACCGGCGCGCTCGACCCCGTCACCTACCAGCCGCTCACCGCGCCGGACATGCACAATCCGATTGAGCTCGGCTTCTTCGTCAAAGGCTATCGCTACAAGCTTCTCTGGCTCATCCCGAGCAATATCCATTTCTTCGGCTCGACCGACGGGACGGCCGTCCGCTTCCTCGGCACCGACAAGCTCGGTCGCGACATTCTCTCGCGCGGCATCATCGGGTCGCGCATTTCTCTCACCATCGCCCTTGTCGTGGTCTCGATCACCACGATCGTGGGCACCAGCGTGGGCATCACGTCGGGCTATATCGGCGGCCGCTTCGACGCCTGGTTCCAGCGCTTCGTCGAGGTCGTGCTCGCCTTCCCGCAGCTCCCGCTCTATCTGGCGCTGACCACGCTCATCCCGGTGACGGCGCCGTCGAACCTCTTCATCTCCTTTGTGATCATTGTTCTGGCGGCGCTCGGCTGGGCGCAGCTTTCGCGCGAAGTGCGCTCCAAGACGCTGGCGCTGTCGCGGATCGAATATGTGCGCGCCGCGGTCGCGGTCGGCGCGGGGAGTGGGCGCATCATCTTCCGCCACATATTGCCGAACGTGCTCAGCCACGTGATCGTCGCCATCACGCTCGCCATTCCCACCGTGGTGCTGCTTGAATCCTTCCTCGGCTTTCTCGGCTTCGCGGTGAAGCCCCCGCTCATCTCCTGGGGGCTCATGCTGCAGGATACCGGGTCGTTTTCGGTGATCGGCTCCTATCCCTGGATCCTTTCTCCGGTGGTTTTCGTGCTCATCGCGGTCTTTGCGTTCAACGCACTCGGCGACGGCCTGCGCGACGCTGTCGATCCCTATTGAAGCGAAGTCGGTGACCGACGTGCCCACAACATTCGCACCCGCCGAGCGGCACGATCTCGGAGAGCACGGCCGGGACCTCATCCTCGATGCACGCAATATCGGCGTCAGCTTCAAAGTCGAAGGAGGACAGCTTGAAGCGGTGCGCGACGTCTCCTTCCAACTCCACAAGGGCGAGACGATCGCGCTGGTGGGCGAATCCGGCTCGGGCAAATCGGTCACGGCGCGCACCGTCATGGGCCTGCTGTCGAACCGCGCGACCGTCGCAAGGCGCACGCAAATCATATTCGACGGCTCCGACGTCATCCGCTTCAGCAAGAAGCAGCGGCGGGCGCTGCGCGGCAACCGCATCTCGATGATCTTCCAGGAGCCGATGTCGTCGCTGAACCCCGTCTACACCGTGGGCGCGCAGATCTGCGAGATACTGCATCTCCACAACAAGATGAGCCGCAAGGCGGCGATCGAACGGGCTGGCGTCCTGCTGGAGGAGGTGCAGATCCCGGAGCCGCGGGCGCGGCTCAGGCAGTATCCGCACCAGCTCTCCGGCGGGCAGCGCCAGCGCGTGATGATCGCCATGGCGCTCGCCAACCGGCCCGACCTGCTCATCGCCGACGAGCCGACAACCGCCCTCGACGTGACGGTGCAGGCGCAGATCCTGCACCTCATCAAGGACTTGAAGGCGCGTTACGGCATGGCGGTGATCCTGATCACCCACGACCTCACCATCGTCCGCGCCTTCTCCGAATATGTCTATGTGATGAAGGACGGGGAGGTGAAGGAGCACAACCGGACGGAAGAAATCTTCTCCAACCCGAAACATCCCTATACCCAGCACCTTCTGGCCTCAGAACCGAAAGGCGCAGCCAATCCGCTGGCGGAAGACACCGCGATGCTGCTGCAAGGGCGCGGCATCAACGTCGTCTACACGCTGAGGCGCGGCGGCATGTTCAAGCCTGACTACTTCGAGCTCAACGCCGTCGATCATCTCGACATCGATCTCAGGCGCCACGAGACGCTTGGCCTCGTCGGGGAATCGGGGTCAGGCAAGACGACCTTCGGTCAGGCCCTGATCCGGCTCGTCCGCATGGACGGCGGCGAGGTCACCTTCGACGGCGAGCGTATCGACAAGAAGAGCGGCAGGGAGATGCGTCCGTTGCGTTCGCGCATGCAGATCGTCTTTCAGGATCCCTTCGCCTCGCTGAACCCGCGCATGTCGATCCGCCAGATCGTCGAGGAGGGACTGATCGTCAACGGCTTTGGCGCGAGGAGCGAGCGCCTCGAACGAGTGCGCCGCGCGCTGCACGACGCCGGACTGCCCGACAACATCCTGTCGCGCTTTCCGCACGAATTCTCCGGCGGCCAGCGCCAGCGCATCGCCATCGCCCGCGCCATCGCGCTGGAGCCGGAATTCATCCTGCTCGACGAGCCGACCTCGGCGCTCGACCTGTCGGTTCAGGCGCAGATCATCGATCTCCTGCGCAAACTGCAGGACGAGAAGGGCCTGAGCTACCTGTTCATCTCGCACGACCTCAAGGTCGTACGGGCGCTCTGCCATCGCGTCATCGTGATGCAACAGGGAAAGATCGTCGAGCAGGGCCCCGTCGACGACGTCCTGACGTCGCCTCAGACCGACTACACGCGGCGCCTGGTTCGCGCTGCTTTCGAAGTTGCCGCATGACGCCCCACCGGAGGTTCGACCGCACATGACTGCCAGCCCCAAGATCGCATTTGTCGGCGCCGGTTCGACGGTGTTCATGAAGAACATCATCGGCGACGCGCTGCAGCGCCCGGCCCTGTCGGGCGCCACGATCGCGCTGATGGACGTCAGCCAGCAACGGCTCGACGAATCGGCTCTGGTTGCGCGCAAGCTGATCTCGACGCTGGACGTGGCGGCGAAGGTCGAAACCCATACCGATCAGCGCCGGGCGCTGGACGGCGCCGATTTCGTCGTCGTGGCGTTCCAGATCGGCGGCTACGAACCCTGCACGGTGACCGACTTCGAGGTGCCGAAGAAATACGGCCTGCGTCACACCATAGCCGATACGCTGGGCGTGGGCGGCATCATGCGGGCGCTGCGCACAGTGCCGCATCTCTGGACGCTGTGCGAGGACATGCTGGCGATGTGCCCCGACGCCATCATGCTGCAATACGTCAACCCGATGGCGATCAACACCTGGGCGATCGCCGAGAAATATCCGCGCGTCAGGCAGGTCGGGCTCTGTCATTCGGTGCAGGGCACGGCCGAGGAACTGGCCAAGGACCTCGGCCTGCCGATCGAGCGCATCCGCTACCGCTCCGCCGGCATCAACCACATGGCCTTCTATCTCAATTTCGAGGAGGCGATGGCGGATGGCTCCTACCGCGACCTTTACCCCGACCTCATCAAGGCTTATCGCGACGGGCGCGCGCCGAAGCCCGGCTGGAACCCGCGCTGCCCGAACAAGGTGCGCTACGAGATGCTGACGCGCGTCGGCTATTTCGTCACCGAAAGCTCGGAGCATTTTGCCGAATATACGCCGTGGTTCATCAAGCGCGACCGTCCCGACCTGATCGAGAAATACGGCATTCCGCTCGACGAATATCCAAAGCGCTGCATCGAGCAGATCGAGCGGTGGCGGTCGCAGGCCGAGGAGTATCGCACGGCCGAGGCGATCCCGGTTGCGGCGAGCCGCGAATATGCCTCCTCGATCATGAACTCGGCGTGGACCGGCGAGCCCTCTGTGATCTACGGCAATGTGCGCAACAACGGCTATATCACCTCGCTGCCCGACGGCTGTGCGGTGGAGGTGCCTTGCCTGGTCGACCGCAACGGCATCCAGCCGACGCATGTCGGCGCGCTGCCGCCGCAGCTTGTCGCCATGATGCGCACCAACATCAATGTGCAGGAGCTGACCGTCGCCGCCCTGATGCAGGAGAAAAGCGATCACATCTATCACGCGGCGATGATGGACCCGCACACGGCCGCCGAGCTCGATCTCGACCAGATATGGGCCCTGGTCGACGATCTGCTCGCCGCTCATGGCGACTGGCTGCCGGCCTGGGCGCGGAGGGCGCCGAAACAACGCGTCGCCTGACGCGCCGCCCACGCGATCGTCCGTGCATGTCCTAACCGGCCTGGCGCGCCAGAGCCAGATAGTCGGCGTGGCCGAGCGCCAGCGAAGACGCCCGCTTGTATTCCCGGACGAGGCCGTCGACGGACTTTCGCGCAAAGGCGCGGACCGCAGGCAGCTCCGCCATCTCCGCCTTCGCCACCCGCCGGTCGAGCAGGCCGAGGCCGTCCAGAACCGGATAGTGAAGCTGCGCCTCGACATGCGGCAGCCCGCCGAGGAAATGCGGGAAATGCTCGTGCCGCGGCATTTCATGGCGCCAGCGTTCCAGCCGCGCCTTGGTCTCCGCATGGATGCTCTGGTTGCGCACGAAGCGCCAGAAGGGCGTGTCGTCGCGCTCGCTCACATAGTGCAGGTTGATGAAGGTACGGAAATCGTCGACCTGGCGGGCAACGCGCGAATTGTAGTCGTCGCGCTGCTTGTCGGTCGCCTGTGCCGCGTCCTTGAGGAAGCCGCTGGTGAACATCAGCATCTGCACGATGGTGCCGTGGATGGAGGTCGCCTCAAGCGGCTCGAGAAAGCTTGAGGAGAGACCCACCGCCAGGCAGTTGCCGATCCACGTGCGATCGAGCCGGCCGATGTCGAAACGGATGTCGTTGCGCGGCTCGATCGAGCGTCCGAGCGCGGTCTCGATCTCGGCTTTCGCCTCATCCGGGGTCTTGAACGCGTCGGAATAGACGTAGCCGCAGCCGTATCGCTTCTGCGTCGGGATCGACCAGAGCCAGCCGGCTTCGCGTGCCCAGGCGAGCGTATAGGGTGCGATCTCCTCGCCCTCCTCAATGTCGAGCCAGAAGGGCATGGCCCGGTTGACCGGCAGCTCGGCACGGTACGAGTGCCAGGTGCCGCCCATCTCCTGGCCGATCAGCCGCTTGCGGAATCCGGTGGCGTCGATGAAGACATCGCCGGCGACGCTTCCGCCTTCTTCCAACAACAGCGCGGTGATGTTGCCGCTGACGGGATCCCGCTCGATGCCGGCAACGGTGCCGTCGACCTGGGCGATGCCGCTCGACTTCCTTCTGAGATAGCGCCCGACCAGGGCCTGGTCGAAGTGATAGGCATAGTGGAACGGCCCGACCGGGATCAGCGAGCCGTCTGCCTGGCGACCGTAGGGGCTCTTTTGCCGCTCCATCAGGTGCTCGAACAGATGCATCTCGGAGACCGGGCGGCCCGCAGCGACCGAATAGACGTTCATGTATTCGGAGGGCGCGCCGGGGGGCGCCGAGAGGACCTGGTGCGGGTCGTCGATCGGTCCGTCATAGGTAACGCCGACGCGCCGCCAGTCGCGATGGCGGATGCCGAGCTTGATGGTCGCTTCGGTCTCGCGCAGAAATTCCAGCTCGTCGAAGCCGAAACGCTGGAACAAGGCGCGGAACACGGCCGTCGTCCCTTCGCCGACGCCGATGGTTGGAATCTTCGACGAACTCGACGACCGAGATCGTCGGCTGAAGCCTTGTCCCGCGGGCGGCATCCTGAATGATCAGCGCGGCGAGCCAGCCCGCGGTCCCGCCGCCGACGACGATAAAATGCGGCGATTGCGCCATGAGACTTGCAACACCCGTGCTTACTCTACGACTGCGCGCCTACATGAAATCTATCACAAGTCCAGGGAGCGGGCAGAGAGATCGTTCGGGGTGCATCGGCCGAGACGCACGTCCGCTTCCGGCGCCGGTTTCGGACATGGGCTAAGAATATCGTGGCGCTTCGCCGGGTGCCGGAGTGTAGGGGTAGCTGCCTCGCTCGAGGACGGCCTCCTCACCGCCGAACTCGAGGATGCGGCGCTCCTGGTCGTCGAAGGCCCGCTGCGACACGCGGGCCGGATCGCAAACCGCCCGCAGGCGCCGCTCGCCTTCGGCGATGACGGTGTCGTAGCCGCTCTCCAGGGCGAGATCACGTGATCTCCATCGGGTCAGCCACAAGGTCGAAGAGCTGCGGGCGGTAGCCCTCATAGCGCACGTACTTGTAGCGGCCGAACCGCACCATGAAGATGCCGGTGAGGGAGCCGACAGCGTGATACTCGCTGAATACGCTGCGATCGGCGTCGGCACCGTCGAGGAGGCTGAGGAGCGAACGACCCGGCAGCGCACGCTCCTCGGCCGTGAGGGTCTCGCCAACGGCTTCGATGATCGTCGGATACGCGTCGACCAGCGACACGGGCGTGGTGACGCGTCGCCCGGCGGGAACGCCGGGACCTCTCAGGATGAGCGGAACGCCAACCGACTCTTCGTACATGTTGGACTTTCCCCAAAAAGTCCGCGCGCCGAGGTTGTCGCCGTGATCGCTCGTGTAGGCGACCAGCGTATCGCCCGCGAGCCCGCTCTCGTCGAGGGCCCGCATGACGCGGCCGATATTGTCGTCGAGAAACGAGACCATGCCGTAATAGGCGGCGACCGCGATCCTCACATGCTCTTCGTCGCGGAAATGGTCCTCGTAGTTCTGCACCTCGCGGAGCTTGCGCAGGACTGGATGGTCAGGGAACTCGGAGGGATCGCGAAGCGGCGGCATCGGCAGCTTCGCGAGATCGTAGAGATTGAAGAACTCCGGCGGGGCGACCAGCGGGAAATGCGGGCAGACGAAGGAGATGAACAGGCACCACGGCCGGTCCGGCCGGTCGCGCGCGACGTCCTTCAGCCACCGGATCGCCTCGTCGCGGATGTCGCGATCATAGCTGGAGATAGGTGGACTCCCCGGGCCCGGCGTCGCCGGCGAGTTGGCGCGTGCTGTCGCGGGTCGGCGGCGGACGGCGCAGCATGCCCTGGATGTCGCCCTCGCCATTCAGGACATGCAGCGGAAGGATTTCGTTGTCGAAGCCGTTCGGATCGTCGCTGCCGCGATAGTGCAGCTTGCCGATGGAATCGCATCGATGTCCCGTCTGGTGCAGCCGGTGGCCCCACGCGGGCGGCGTGCCACGATAAGGAAACGCGTTGTCCCAGTTTCCTATCATGTGCACGTAGCGACCGGTCGCGAAGCTTGCCCGGCTTGGAACACAGATCGGACAGTTGCAGTAGGCATTCTCGAACAAGGCGCCCTCGGCGGCGAGCGCGTCGAGGTTCGGCGAACATACGACGGCGTTGCCATAAGCGCCGAGCACCCGGCGGCTGTGTTCGTCCGACATGATGAAGACGACGTTCTGTCCGCGCATGGCTTCACTTCTTCCTGTCATTGTCAGTCGGCATCGTCCGAATGCGTTGCTGGTTGAGCCGACTCCTCAGCCTCGCTCGGCATTGCCACGCAGTCGGCAACCGGCACCGTCAGAACGACCTCGCTTCCGACCGGATAAAAGCTGCGCCGTTCGCCCTGCACGCGGAGCGTCGCGCCTCCGATGTCCACCTGGTAATCGACGACGCTGCCGAGGAAGGTCGCCTCGGCGACAACGCCTCGCAGACGGTTGGTCTGGCCCTCTGCGTGCTCGCCGAACCTGAAGGCTTCCGGGCGGATCGCGAGGATGACCGACGCGCCGGAGGCGCCCGGCTGCGCGACTGCGTCGAGGCGATGGCTGCCGAGCTCGACGACGACCGCGGCGCCGTTTCGTCCGGCGACGACGCCCGGGAGCTTGTTCACCAGCCCCATGAAGTCTGCGACGAACAGGTTGGCCGGTCGCTCGTAGACCTCGCGCGGCGAGCCGATCTGCTGCACCGTCCCGCCGCGGAACACCGCGATGCGGTCGGAGAGCGCCATCGCCTCGGCCTGATCGTGGGTCACATAGACGAAGGTGATGCCGGTGCGCCGCTGCAGGCCTTTCAGTTCGGACCGCATGCGCTCCCGAAGCTTGGCGTCGAGGTTCGACAGCGGTTCGTCGAGGAGCAGGATCGAGGGTTCGACCACCAGCGAACGCGCAAGCGCGACCCGTTGCTGCTGACCGCCGCTGAGCTCCGAGGGATGCCGGCTCTCCATGCCGTCGAGCCCCATCGCCGCGAGGATCTGCTCCACGCGGTCCGCCTGCTGACGGCGATCGAGCTTAAGGTAGCGCAGGCCAAAGGCCACGTTCTCGCGGACCGACATGTGCGGCCAGACTGCGTAGTTCTGAAAGACCATCCCCATGCGCCGCCGTTCCGGCGGCACGACGCGATCCGGCGAGGACACGACTTCGCCGCCGATCGTGACCGAGCCGCCGTCCGGCGCGAGAAAACCAGCGAGCACGCGGAGCGTCGTCGTCTTCCCGCAGCCGGAGGGCCCCAGGAACGTGACGAACTCCTTCTCCGCGACGGAGACGTCGATGCCCTTCAACGCCTCGAACGCACCAAACCTCTTGACCAGGCGTGATATCTCGATGAAGGCCACACGCGACCTCAAAGCGCCGTCGTGTCGGCCGCCGGCACGAACTGGGAGCGCGCCATGAGGCGGTTCAGCGGGACGCTGACGAGCAGCGTGACCGCGATGACGAACACTGCAAGTGCTGCGACCACTTCAAGCTGGCCGAGATCGTTGAGCCGGTAGATCGCGACGGCAATCGTCTCCGTTCCTCCCGTGTAGAGCAGGATGGTCGCGCTGAGCTCGCTGAGCGCCGGGATGAACACGAGCAGGAACGCTACGGCGAGCCCCGGTCTGCTGAGTGGGAGCAGGACTCGCCACACCGCGCCGAGGCGTGATGCGCCGGAGATGCGCGCCGCTTCCTCGAGCGACGGGTCGATCTGTCTTAAGGTGGCGTTCGCGCTGCGCGCCGCCAACGGTACAAACCGGGCCACGTAAGCGACGAGCAATATCCAGATCGTCCCGTAGATCGCGAAGGGCGGGCGGATGAAGGCAAGAAGAACGCCGACCGCCATCACGGTTCCCGGCAGGCCGAGCGGCAGGGTCGCCAGATAGTCCAGCAGCCGCCGGCCCCGCGCGCGGGTGCGCAAGTCGATGTAGGCGACGCCTGCGCCAATCACCGTCGCGCAGATACCGGCGCCGGCCGCCAGGCGGAAGCTGTTGAGGATGCCGCGGACGGCGATCTGGTTGTTGAACAGGGCTTCGTTGAAATGCTCGACCGTGAAATTTGACGGCGTCAGACCTGCGATCCAGCTGCGGCTGAAGGCGGCGATCACAAGCACCGCGACCGGCGCGATCGCGCTCAGGAAGATTACGGCGCCGCAAAAGGCGACCGCCGGCCATTTCCAGGCTCCAAGGCGTGTCGTCTCGAGCCTGAGGCCGCGACCGCCGACAGTCGTATGCGAGCGGCGATCCAGATAGCCGCGCTGCAGGAGCAGGCCGAGAGCCGTCAACAGAACAAGCGTGAGCGAGAGCGCAGACGCCTCCGCCCAGCGCGGCGGATAGGCGCCGATCACGCCATAGATGCGCGTCGGCAGGAAAGTGATCTGCGCAGGAAGACCAAGAAATGCCTGCGGTCCGAACAGCGCCATGGAATCGATCGCCGACAGCAGCGCGCCGCCGGTGATCGCTGGCGCCACCAGCGGCAGGTCGACCCTCAGCAGCACCCCCAGGCGCCGCGCCCCGAGCAGCCTTGCCGCCTCCCCGTAGGACGCGTCCACCGAGCGAAGCGCCGAGTGGGTCATGAAGAACGTGAAGGGGAACACATGCATGGCAATGACGAAGATCACCCCGCCCATGCTGAAGACGTCGATCGGACCGCGGCTGGCACCGGTGACCGCCTGGAGCACACGGTTGAAATAGCCAGCATCTGGACCGAGCAGGATGATGTAGGCGATCGCGGTGAGATAGGGTGGCGTTATGTAGGAGAGGGCAACCAGCGCCTGCAGCGAGCGACGCAACGGCATGTCGGTGCGGGCCGTCGCCCACGCGAGAGGGACACCGATCACGACGCTGAGGATGCCGGCACCGAAGGCGAGGATAAGCGTATTGACCAGGGCGCCGTAGTTCTGCGAGCGGGCGAAAACGCCAGCGATGTGATTCAGTCCAAGCCCGTCGGGAAAGCCGAGCGCCGCCAGCACGAGCCACAGCAGCGGATAGCCGACGATCAGGAGGAGGAGCGCGGTCACAACCACGAGCACGACCGTGCTCCCCTCCAACCATCCGCGGCTCGGCGGCCGGAACAACACCTGCGTCGTCACGATCCTCTGTTCCGCCGTGTCAGCGCCGATTTCGCGCCGTTCAGATGCCCCACTCGCCGCCGAAAACGTCGGTCATGTGCTGCAATACGTTCTGACGATCGCGCTTGTACTCCGCGTAGTCGAGCGTGAGCAGCTTGAGGTCACCGAGCGGGGTGCTGCCTGTCGGCGGGTCGACATCGACGCGGCTGGAGTACTTGCCGCCCCCGACCAGGATCGTCTGCGCGTCCTTGCCCATCCAGAATTCGTGGAAGAGGAACGCGGCATTTGGATGGGCCGATCCCTTCACCAGGCCAACCGCGCCGGGCTCAGTCGGCACTCCCTCAGGAGGATAGACATAGTCCGTCGGCTTTCCCTGCTTCTTCGACCGCCAGGCGATGTTGTCATTGGTTGCAAACGCGGCGCCGCGCTCGCCGCTTTCCAGAATCTGGGTCACGAGCTGAGGCGAGGCGACGCGGAGCGGATTGTTGGCGGCGTACTTTTGCAAGAGCTCCCAGCCGAAATACTTGGCCAGCGTGTAGAGGCGCGGCGCACCGTCGCCGTTGGCGCTGCTGAAGAAGGCCAGCCGCCCGGACATCTCCGGCGCGGTGAGGTCCGCCCAGGTCTTCGGCGCCTTGTCGCCGCCGAACTCGGACGTGTTGAACTGGATCACGGCCTGCGTCAGCCGGTCAGCCATCCAGGTGCCGTCCGGGTCACGAAGGTCGGCGGAGACGGTCGCGTCCGCGTCCGACGTCTTCTCCAGCAACAACCCGCGCTCCTTCATGAGGAGCAGGGCGGCAAGGTCTGACGCGTCGACCATGTCTGCCTGGATGCCGCCGGCGTCCGCTTCCGCCAGCACCTTCGATGTCACGTCGGCCGAGCCGCCGCGGAAGTACTCGACGTCGATCCCGTACTTCTCCTTGAACGGCCCGACGATCGCATCGACGATCTTCGTGTCGAGGCTTGTGTAGAGATTGACCTTGCCCTCGGCCTTCGCCTTATCGACGTCGACCTCCGACATCATGGTCGGGCCACCTGCAGCGCCCCAGCTGCTGCGCCCGGACAGCACGAACGGCGCCGCAGCCATGCCCTTCAGAATAGTCCGGCGTGGCAGTCTCTTCATGGTTTCCCTCCCTTGAAGCTCCCTGCACGGGGGCATGTCGTCTTCTTTGACTTGCAGCAAAATGATTGATCGGTGCCGGGAAAGCTGGCAAGCACAAATGGGAAGGCCTACGATTACCGGTGGTTATCAGTGTTTGATCTGCGCACCGTCGACTACTTCCTCGCTGCCGTCACGCACTCCTCGCTGCGCGCCGCCGCTCACGAGCTCGGCATCACCCAGCCGGCGTTGACGAAAGCAATCCGACGCCTCGAAGATTCATTCGGTGCGCCGCTCTTCGACCGGCGCGCACGCGGCGTCACGCCAACCGTCTACGGCAAGGCGCTGCTGCGCCACGCTAAGGATCTGAAGGCGGCGCTGCAGGCTGCGCGCGAAGAGGTCGATGCGCTGCGCACCGGCGGCGCGGGCTTTGTAAAGATCGGCGCCGGCCCGTCATGGCAGGACGCCGTGCTGCCGGACGCCATCGAAGAGTTGCGTGCGACGCGGCCTGGCGTGCGAATTCACGTGACCGGCGGCGGCGACGACCAGCTCAAGGAGCAATTGAAGAGCGGCGCATTGGATTTTGTTCTTGCAGCCGTTCCGGAAACGCCGCGCATCGAGCCTGAGTTGGCGTGGAAGCCCCTGCTCGCCGACGAGTATTGCGTGATTGCCGATGTCCGGCATCCGTTGCGCCGCCGCCGGCACATCAAGGCCGAGGAGCTTCTGGGCTATCCGTGGATTCTCCCTCCGGCCACGACCTACATGGTCGGGCGCCTGCAACATATGCTGCGCGCCGCCGGTCTTCCCGCCCCCGTTGCAGCAGTCGAGACGGATGTCATACCGCTGAAGTTCGCTCTGATGCGCGACGCGGAATATTTGAGCTATCATGCGGCCGCGCATCTGAGGGCGCTCGACCCCGGCTTCATTGCGCCGATCGAAGTTGCGGGCACGAGGGCAGTGCGTCACGCCGGCCTGATCAACCGGCGGGGCGTCGATTTCAATCCGGCGGCGAAGGCTCTGGTCGCAATCCTCCAGCGCCTCTGTTCAGCTCACCCTAAGCCAAGGACCCGCGCCGGCGCCGGCGCGGTCTCGCCTCGTCGATCGCTGGAAGCGCAGTAGATTGAACTCCGAGCGAAGTCCGCGTTGGGTCCACGACTGGAACTTCTCGGTGGCTGGAAGAGCGAGAGAATCTCCAACCCGAATCCCGCCAGATCGAACCAACGCTGCTCTCGCAACTCCAAACGGCGTCACTCGAGTGGCAACAAGAAAATCCGCGGCGGGCCGAAGCAGTGGCTTGCAGGCTCGGGCGACCGGATGCCGGGATTCGTCCCCGACGATCGGGCCCTACCGCAAATCAGTGTCGCCGTAGGTGAGGTTCAGCCACTCGAACGGGATTGAAATTGGATTGTAGAGCATCGCTACGAACGGAATTTCCAGATCGGCATACCGCCATTGCGAGCCGTTGCATTCGCCGTGGGTAGGTGCGCTCATGAGGGCAAGCGTCCGATCGGCCTTTGACGTGCTGACTATTTCGGCAACCGCTGCCTCAAGAAGGCAAGTCTTTGTCGGGAGAAAGCGCCAATCGACGATGCAGATATCGCTTCCCATCTGCCGGGTAACAATCCAGCCAATCTGCCTGCGGAACCAACTGACGACGTGAAAGCAGTAGTCGCCGTAGTACGGACTGAGGCGGCGATAGCGCCAGTCGAGCCAGGCCACGTCGCGGTGAAACTCAACGAGAACAGCAGCGCTTCGCGCTCTGTGAACACGTCCCGCCGCGGTTCTGAATTGATCTGTCATCGAGGCCGCGCTTTCCACCTTGAGACGTCCAAGGCGACGCCCGACCGTGCGGACCAAGACGAGGGGGAGGCGGCCTGGCGCGCGAGGCCTTAGATACCGGTACTCCTTCGTTCTCAGGTCGGCCGCGATATCGAGTGTGCGGTGATAGAGGCCGCGTGCAACGTGATTGGGAAAACCGAGCACCGCCGAAAAGGGACCGCCGAAGCCGAACAGGTCGTGAAATCGCTGCATAGTCCGGACAAACAGCTTCGCTTGGATGGCGTGAACCGAGCGGCGTGCGAAGACATCGGCCGACATCAACACCGGGCGCGTGTCCTGCCCGTCGCACAGCGTCGCCGGATAGGCGGCGAATTGTGCATGCACAATTCCAGCCTCATCCACCGCAATGACCGAACACGGGCGTCCGTGATGAACGAATTTCTCCGTCCAGTATGCCCCGGGTCGCGCCACGCCGAACGTAGCGGAAAACGCTTCCATGACGCGTGACGCGTCATCGATCTCGGCCTCGCGGATTGAGATTTTCCCCTGGGGTCGCGCCTCGTTCGCGATCGCCGAGAAACGCAGCGCACGGGGTGTCGCTTCAGCCATTGCGGAATGACGTCATAGGAAAGCGAGCTGGCTTGCGGCCCGAAGGTCCTCACGTCCAGTCATCAGGTCGGAAACGAGGCCGTTGAGACTGGCCTCGAATTCTTGCGCGCCGAGATCTCCGACTTGCCATCGCGGAAGCAAGGTCTCTTCGGCGAGGTCGATCGGGCTTGGCATCATTGTGTAGAATCGATCGACGCCCAGCTTGGCATGTGGCTGACTGCCTCCGCGTTCAGGTCGGCGGTCGAGCCGAACGGAAACGCGAAAGCCGCCGGCGGCTTGCCCGCGATCCTATGCAGGCAGTCGAACGGCTGATCGATTTCCGATGCAAAGTTCGGATGCCCAAGTTGCGCAAATGAGCAGTGCGTGTGCCCGTGCAGCCCGATTGCCACGCCGTGTGTCGCGAGCATGCGCAGCTGGTCGAGCGACATCGCTTGGTCGCTTGGGGCCGGCCGCCGCCCGTGCGTATCCAGAACCCGGTTGATGGAGTGTTCGACATCGACGTCGGCGCGTGCTCGTTCAGACAGCACGCCCATGAACTGAGCGGCGATTTCAAAAACGCAATCGCCGGCCTTCATGAGATCCGTGATCAACGTCCGATCGAGAGGGGGCTCCACGAAGGCCTGTCGGAGCCGATCCCAAATGAACGCCCGTCCTTCAATCGCGAACGCCGTGGGGACGAACACAGCGACGTCGAGGCCGGGCAGATCGGTCGCGGCCAGAGCCGGAAGAAACGCGTCCGCATAGGCGTCGTCGAAGTGAAAGGCGATTCGCAGTGCTCCGTCCCAGGCGGTGACGCATTCCTGGGCGACGGCAACATGCCGATAGAATCGGTCCGGATCGACGAACAAGCGCTGCGGATCGAGCACTGACCGTCCGATGCGATGGTAGACGAGAGGAATGGTCAGCGTATTCGTCGGATGCGGCGAGGCCGCAGAGCTGCTGGCCCTTTGCCCGGATTGGGGGCGATCCGCAACAAGAACCGTGTTGTAGCGGACCTCCGAAACGCAGCTCTGCGGTAGCACGAGCTCGTCATGACGGGGATCGGCCAATAGGGCCGGCAGGACAGGCGACCCGCTGGTTATGGCCTCGCGCCGTATCATAAGGGACGAGCGCTGGAAGATGCCGCCGTTCGGAGCGCTGGAACCTGCCAACGTCCAAGATCGATCGCTCGAGCCTTCGGAGCCGGTGTGCACCACCCAGCCAGCAGCAACATGCCCACCATCTCTGAGGGCGCTCAGAAGCATGTCCACGTGCTCGAGAAACAGTTGGTCGCCACTTTGGATGAGGCAGATGAAACGACCACATGAATTCGCAATAGCGGAGAGCAGCGCCGCGCGCGGCGTGCCTGGACTGGCCTCGACAAATTTGACACGAAACCCAGCCTTCTCGAACCGTGCGCCTGACTTTTCGTATAGCTCTCGCGACGGGCCCGCCAGCACGATTTCGATCTGCCGGGGCCATACCGAGACAGGGAGATGTGCCCCGGTGGTCCACGTGTCGTTCGGCCGGATGCGGAAGCACTATCAGCTGTGGAACTTCCTCGCGAAGGAGCGAGGCGAGTTCGGCGACAAGGTCTTGGTCGAAATGTGAAACGCGACCGTTCAGACCGGCGAGCGCATGAAATCGGGAGATCCCCAGGCGGCGCATTGCTTCGCCTGCCGAAGCGATCCGCTCCTCGCTCCGGGGACGGTCCGCCTTGGCAGATGGTGAATCGGCTTGGGAGGCACCGGAGGTCAAGAACACCACCTCAATGCGTGCTTTCAAATCACCGAAGGCTGCAAGAAGGCCGCCGCAACCGAGCACCTCGTCATCCGGATGGGGTGCAAGGACAACAATTCGGCCGGTGAAAGCCGCGAGATATTCGTTGGAGATTTCCCGAGGTCGGACAAAATAAAGCGGCGGCGGCAGCAGATTCCCGTCCATTTATCACGAACCTCGGAAATGCCTCGAGCGCACACTCGAACACTTTGACAGTGTCTAAAGATTATCCGATCGGTGTGGAAGCTGCAAAATGCCGGTCGCTGCGTGAGAAACGCGCTTATGGCACCGCGAACTTGCATGCGAAATAGCCTCCTCCGGACTGAGGTGTTCAAAGCCTTCGATCTCGCGTCGAAGAGTCTGGTCCGCAGCCTCGCGCACGCCGACGGTCCTGGGGCGGGACGCGGGCGTGCCATTCCGGCCCGCGCTTTTGTATACTTCCACGAATCACAGGTCCGAGTCGGTTGCGAGCGGCAGTATCTCTCAGAGATGCGCATCGATCCTGGGGCAAGGTAGATCTGCTTCCCGTATCCGTTGTCGCCTTCCGCGGCCAAGGCTGAATCAGGAGCACGGCCGTTGCTGGAAACGATCGATTTCGTGCTGACGGCCGATGTCGACTGGGCGTCCGAATACTGTATTGAACATTTGCTCGGCATAGCCGCCAGGTTTTCCCTGACGCCCACGTTCTTCGTGACGCACGCGAGTCCGACGCTTCGTGCGGCGGGTATCGATGGTCGAGCGGAACTCGCGATCCACCCCAACTTCCTGGCCGGCTCGACTCACGGGGCGACGCCGGACGCTGTGATCGATCATATTCTCAAACTGGTGCCGGGCGCGCAGGCGGTGCGGTGCCATCGCTACTTCGGAGGCCCGCATACCGAGCAGGCGCTCGCGCGGCGCGGTCTGCTCTATGATAGCAATGTCTGCCAACATCTGCAGCCTGATCTGAAGCCGGAGCGCCTCGCGAGCGGCTTGTTGCGGCTGCCGGTCTTCTTCGAGGACGACGTCCACTGGGATCGCGGCCTAGCCTGGGATTTCGCCGCGCACGAGGCCGCATTCTTCAGCGCCGGGCTGAAGATTCTGAATTTCCATCCCTTCTTTGTCGCGCTTAACGTGCCCGACGCTCGCTTCTACCAACGGAACAAGCGCCACATTCCGACGCTCACGGCGCGACAGGCCGAGCATCTGCGGCATTCCGGCGCCGGCGCTGAAACCTTTCTGATCGAAGCGATCGAGGCTGTGCTCATCGCCGGACATCGGTTCCTGCCGCTCGGCAAGCTCGTCGAGTCCCATCCCGTCTGGGAACAGCTCCGAACTCTCCGTCCCACCTGAAATCGGACCAGCCACATGACGTTGCTCGCCGACCTTCGCGACCTCCTCGCCGATCTCGGAAGACACATGCGGGAGAGACACGGGCGTCACGTCTCGGTCGGCGATCTCTTGACCGACCGTTGGGAGCTCGCCCGCAGCCTCGGCTTCGGGGAGGGCACCTCGTGCTACGACAACGTCCTGGTCCTCGGCTCCGTCGTGGTCGGTAAGAATTGCTGGATTGGGCCGAACGTCATTCTCGATGGCACCGGCGAGCTGACCATCGGCGACAACGTGGACATAAGCGCGGGCGTGCAGATCTATACTCACGATACGGTGGCGCGCGTCAGGTCCGCCGGATTGGCTGCGGTCGACACGGCGCCGACGCGCATCGGGTCGCGCGTCTACATCGGTCCGCAGACGATTGTCCAGAAGGGCGTAAGCATCGGCAACGACATAACCATTGGCGCCATGTCTCTCGTCAACCGCGACATCCCGGATGGCGTTCGCGCTTGGGGAATTCCGGCGCGGCCTATCGGCTGACGCGACCAGGACGCTGGCTCACGCCCCCTCCCGCTCGACCTCGCCGACCACTTTGGCCGGCACTCCGGCAACGATCGCGCCGGCCGGCACGTCTCGCGTCACGACGGCGCCAGCCGCAACCAGGGCCGATGCTCCGATCGTGATCCCCGGCAGTATGGTGGCGTGTGAGCCGATGGAGGCTCCCCGCTGCACTGTCGTTCCCATCATCCGCCAGTCGCGTTCTCGTTTCACGACGCCCGCGTCGGTAACGGCGCGCGGATATAGATCGTTGGTGAAGACCACGCCGTGACCGACGAACACCTCGTCCTCGATCGTCACGCCCGCGCAGATGAAACTGTGCGAAGAGACCTTGCAGCGCTTGCCGACGACGCTGCCCCTCTGAATCTCCACGAACGCGCCGATGCGTGTCTCGTCTCCGATCGAGCAACCGTAGAGATTGACGAGTTCGGGATGGTGGATGGTGACGCCCGCACCAAGGCGAACATCCGGATCAATAGCCATGATCACCCCGTACGTCCCGTCACGGATTGGGCCGCAAGCCAGACGCGACGACGCCGTCAGCGCGGGCCATACGCCTCTCACGGTGTCTGATTCTGGAGAGCTTCAGGAAGTTCCGCACCTCACGCTTACGCCAAGCCCGTCGGGCCCGGTCAAGCGCCTTTGCCGCGTAAATCTGGTGTATCCGTTGTTGCAGCCGCGCACCATCGGGCAGCAGTCGGCGGATATCGTTCTGATGTTCGGCGAATGACGCGATGCATTGCGCGATGTCGGTGAGACTATCGAATTGTAGAGACATGTTGGCCGCGTGGCGCCGATAGGCCGCTTGCGGAGCGCGTATGCGGGCGATCCGGCTTCTCAGCCCGAAGCGCAACCACATCTCGAGGTCGCCGGCATGGGGCAGTTCGACGCGATAGCCGCCGAGCCGCTTCTGAACGGATGTCCGAACGATCGCCGTCGCGGTCGCCACCGCGTTGTCGTTCGCCTGCTGCTCCAGAAAGGCGCTGGCGCTGGGATAGTCGACTTCTGCCGATCCAACGAAGGGATCGGGAAGCCGGTCCCCGGCGCGGAACATGATGTAGTCGCCATATGCGAGCCCGACGTCCGGTCGGGCGTCGAGCACGGCAACGGCCCGGGCGAGCGCCCCGGGAAGCAGGAAATCGTCGGCGGAAAGCAGCAGCATATAGTCGCGCTGCGCTAACGCGATGCCTTCGTTGTAGGTCTCGATGTGTCCCTGGTTGACCGCGTGGCGCCGCACCTCGACGCGCGGATCTGCGGCGGCGAGCTCTGCACAGACGGCCGGCGTCTGGTCGCTCGAAGCATCGTCGATGATCAGCACGCGAAGGTCCGCATGATCCTGCGCGAGGACGCTTTCGACGCACTCGCGCAGGAACTGTCCGTAATTGTAGCAGGGTACCACGACGTCGATGCCGCTCATGTGGTGTTCTCCTCGCACACCGCGGCAACGATCCGGTCCTGTTCCGCATCCGACATCTGCGAAAAGAGCGGCAGGAGCACGCAACGGTCCTGTGCCCGCTCGGACTCCGGCAGCGGCGGATGCGCGGCTGCATAGGGAGCCTCGCGGTGCGCGCACATGATACCGCGCCGCGTGGCGATCCCGTTGTCCAGCAGTCTCTGCATGAAGCGGCCCTGGTCGACGTTGTCTCTCAGCCGAAAACAATAGCTTTGCCAATTTGAACGAGCCCACGCCGGCTCGCGCGGGGAGCCCTCAATCGCGCGCTCGCCGAATAGACGGCGATAGCGGTCCGCAAGACGTCGCCGCGCCCGGACCAGATCGACGAGCCGTGCCAGCTGGCGCCGGCCGATCGCCGCCTGAATGTCGGTCATCCGGTAGTTCACGCCCGCGATCGGATAGGTTTCGAAGACGATTTGCGTCGCGCGGTGCCGGTCGCTGGCCGAGATGTCCATTCCGTGCTGCCGAAGGCGGCGAAACTCTCGATCCCATTCTGCGTTTGCCGTGGTCAGCATGCCGCCTTCACCCGTCGTGATGACCTTGCGCGGATGGAAGGAAAAGCAAGCAACGTCGCCATGCGGTCGGCCCACAATCTCCCACCTGTCGCCGATCAGGATCTGCGAGCCTGCGGCGCAAGCGGCGTCCTCGATGACCGGCAAGCCATGCGCCCGCGCGATCGCGATTATCCGGGGAAGGTCGCACGGCATCCCCATTTGGTGGACGCAGACAATGGCACGCGTCCGTGGCGTCAGCGCCGCCGCCAGTTTTTCGGGGTCGAGGTTGAAGGTGTCGGAATCGATGTCGATGAAGACCGGTTCGGCGCCGCGGTTCCGAATCGCGTTGGCCGCAGCGATGAAGGAGTGACTGACCGTAACGACCTCGTCGCCAGGCCCGGCGTCCACGACGCGAAGGGCGAGATCGAGAGCAGCCGTGCAACTCGATACCGCGCACGCAAAGGGTGCACCAACGAATGCCGCGAATTCCCGTTCGAAGGCTTCAACCTGCGGACCCTGTGCAACCCATCCCGACAGAATGACGGTCCGCGCCGCATCCGCCTCGGCTTCGCCGAGGTCGGGTCTGGCGAGCGGAATCATGCGGTTCCCCGGCATTTCGCAAGATTGTGTCGAGCAAGGCGCTCGACGCTCCGGTGCGGCGTTAGTGGAAGACGCGGCGGCGCGCCCAGGTCATCGACATCTTCAACGCCGATCCGAGAAATTCCGCCATCCGTCCGACGCTCCTGGAAGCCGCAGCGGGACATCGCATACCTTTCCAACGTGGTGTCGGTTCGGAGGCCTGGGGCCGCTGGTGCGTCATCGATCACGTTACAAGGAAATCTGGATCATGAAAGCAGCCTCGCGCAAGCTGGAAGCAATCTCGAAACGTAACTGCTAAGGCGAAATCGATCGCGCTATCTGCGAAGTTCGGACCTTCATATGAGAGCGGACTGACCTTCTTAGAAGAGCTTGTCGTTGACCAAGGTGGTGACGTTGCAGAGGTGAAGGCGGCAACCGCACGTTTGCTGGCTACGAGGACCCCGATGAATATGCATCGGGGTGGTTCCCTTAGAGCGATAGTCGAGGCGGGCAGGGCGTTGGCGGAAGGCTATGCAGCGCATTAGCACGCCGCAGGCCTCCGAGAGATTCACGCCCGCAATCTATATCGCCTTGCTCGGGGTGGCGTTTTCATAAGATACTGAAATCATTAAGAAGAATAAGCTGGCGGAGGGAGAGAATCTCGGATCCAACATTCTCCAGACGGTCTAGCACAATCGAGCGAAGGCGGCCGCAGTTCGTCATGTCCGCCTCGGGCGTGTCTGCAAAATCGCCGGGCGTCTTAGAACCCCCGAGAAGCGCCAGGAGCGGGAGTCGCGGGCCGTCGGAAGCTGTGTGTTCCTTCCCGCTCGGCGCCACTCTCGGGCGATACACCGCCTTGACGCAAAGACTTCGGCCCTTCGACTGAGTTCGAGCTTATCGTACGAGTATACGAAGTAATCTCACTTGAGATTCTGTGCAGCTCAAGGTCGGATCGCTCTGCCTATGCCCTCGTTCGGGAGGCACTGGAAGGGGGAGTCCGGCGCCTTCCGAAGCCTCGAGGTTCTCCTGAGGATCGCGTTCGAACAGCTGCGCGAGCCCGTTCGGCCTCTCTTCGTTCGGCTTGTTCGTTCTCGCGCCGAGCCTTCTGGCGCGCGATCATTGCGTCGATGGCGTCGGCATCAGGACCTCCATCGTCATCATGATCCGCGGCGTCGGACGCGAAGAAGAGCCTTGAACCCTCCGCCTCGCTGGAGACCACGCTCAAGCTCTCACGCGACCGGGTAGAAGCGTTGATACCCTCGACGAGGAGCGGATAGACGAGCCAAGCTGCAAGAAGGCCGTATAGCCAAGACGACAGCGCTCCGGTGACGATTGTCAAAGAGAACGAGACAAGCGCGTGCCGCCATTTTCCCTTCATCAGGAAGTAGATCGGTCCAAGCATAAGGCACCAAAGCCACGATAGCGGACCGGTCGGAAGGTCGTTGTGGCTGCTGTTTTGATGCATGAGGCTCGCGCTGTCCGCTGGCGTTTCAGCTCAGCGAGCGCGCGAGTGTCGCGCGTGGATCGTAAGGGGCGGGATAAGGAACGTGGTTGCTGCCCGGTGAATTGAAGCTGTCGTCTGGCGTGCGAGAGGCGAGGGCGAGCGAGCACAACACCTGGTTCTTCCGGTTCTTCCGAAGATCGCTTCAGCTCGTCCTCCCCCCTCTGGCACTGAAAGCCAGTTGAAAGCTTCGACATCTAGCTTCGCGACCGCGTCGCCCAAGACCAAGAGGCCGAAGACTTCGAACGGCGATGACAAATAAGGGAAGTGGAACGCCTGAATGACATCACATCAGAGGCGGCTTCGGGTGCCGACTGCACCTGACGCTGTACCCTTCCACGTTCCTGCATTGGCCACACCGCTGCGCTTGGAACCAGCCGGGAGACTTGGGTAATGTCGCCGGAAAACGGGCTTGGTGGCATTGAGCTGACGAGCGTCACCAAGCGTTTCGTCACCCCTTCCGGCACGGTGATGACAGCCATTCGCGACGTGGACCTGACCGTCCCGCCTGGCCAGTTCTGCGCAATCGTCGGACCGACGGGATGCGGCAAATCCACGACGCTGACCTTGGCTGCTGGCCTCGACTTTCCAAGCGCCGGCAGCGTGAGCGTCTCCGGCAAGTTGGTCAGCGGCATCACCAGGGGCGCGAGCTTCGTGTTCCAGATGGACGCGCTGCTTCCCTGGAAGCCGGTGGCAGCCAACGTCGCTCTCGGTCCGATATTTCGCGGCGTTGCCAAGAAGGAAGCAATGGCGAAGGCGCGGGAGTGGCTGAAAACTGTTGGGCTGGCGGGGTTCGAGGACCACTATCCCCATCAGCTTTCGGGCGGCATGCGCAAGCGCGTCAGCCTCGCTGCGGCGCTTATCAACGAGCCGACGATCCTTTTGATGGATGAACCTTTCTCGGCACTCGACGTGCAGACACGGGCGATCATGTCCAATGAATTGCTCGCGCTGTGGGAACAAAGCGAGCCATCCGTGATGTTCGTGACCCACGACCTCGAAGAAGCCATTGCATTGGCGGACAAGGTCGTCGTGATGACGGCGGGGCCGGGCACGGTAAAGGCGGTCTACGATATCGACCTTCCGCGACCACGTGGCGCCGTTCAGGAGATACGCTTCGATAATCACTTCCTGGAATTGCACCAACAGATCTGGGAGACCCTGCGCGACGAAGTCCAACGCGCCTATTCACGCACGGCCATGGCCGCACGCGTCGCGGGAGCCGAGGCATGACCGATCAAGCCTCACCGATCATCGGGGCGGCGGACACTGAGCCCGACGAGGGGTCGATCGCCGCCAAGGCACGCCTTAGGCTGCAGCGCCGCAAACAACTTATTTTGGTCGGGCAGGTCGTGGCCTTTGTCGCCGTCGTCGGCAGTTGGGAACTGCTCAGCGACCTGCACGTCATCGATCCTTTTTTCTTCGGCTCTCCGCTCGGCATCGTGTTGCGCCTTGCGGATTGGGCGGTGAACGGCACTGCCTACGGTCCGCTCTGGCTGCAAATCCTGGTGACGCTTGAGGAGGCCCTGCTTGGGTTCGTGTTCGGAGTCGGAACCGGCGTCCTCTTCGGCGTGCTGCTGGGCGAGATCCCGTATCTCGCAGACGTGTTCGGGCCCTATATCAAGGTCGTCAACGCGCTGCCCCGCATCGTCCTCGGTTCGATCTTCACCATTTGGCTTGGCCTTGGCCTTTCGTCCAAGGTGATGCTCGCCGCGGTGTTGGTGTTCTTCGTCGTGTTTTTCAACGCCTTCCAAGGCGTGCGGAGCGTTGACCGCAACCTGGTCGCCAATGCGCGCATCCTCGGCGCCTCACGCTGGCAGGTGGTTCAGCATGTCGTGTTTCCGTCAGCGCTGACTTGGATCATCGCCAGCCTGCACGTCGCGCTCGGCTTTTCGATCATCGGCGCCATTGTCGGCGAATTCCTCGGCTCCCAGAGGGGCCTGGGCCTGGTCATAGCGACCGCGCAGAACACGTTCGATGCCAATGGCGTGTTTGGCGCCATGCTTGTGATCGGCGTGCTCGCCCTCAGTGCCGAAGCGTTGATGGCGATGATCGAGAAGCGGCTGCTCGCCTGGCAGCCGGCCTCGACCTCACAGCGCGACATCGCGGGAATCTGACCCGCAGGGCGTTCGGACGGGATTGTAAGGTGAGGCTCGGAATCGAGTCTCGAAAGTGGAGGAAGAGCAATGAGCATACACAAGCTGACACATAGGCTTGCCGGCGCAGCGGCCGTTGTGGCGATGGGGGCGTGCCTCTCAGGCGCGGCGGTCGCAGCCGATATGCCGACGGTCACGTTGATGGTCGGCGGCATCGACAAGCAGATCTACCTGCCTTACCAGCTCGCACAGAGCTTGGGCATGTACCAAAAATATGGTGTGAAGGTTGAGCTCAGCACCGAGCAGGCCGGCGGCGTCGGTGCCGAGGACGCGCTGATATCAGGCCAAGTCAATATGGCCGGCGCCTGGTACAACCACACCATCGAGTTCCAGGAGAAGGGCAAGAACGTCATCGGCATAATCCAGCTTTCGGTCGCGCCGGGCGAGCGGATCATGTGCGCCAAGGGTACCGACGTCAAATCGCCTGCCGACTGGAAGGGCAAGTCGGTCGGCGTGACTGACCTTGGTTCGGGCACCGATGCCCTGGTGAGCTATGTCTCGGCCCGTGCCGGATTGAAGCCTACCGACTATACCAAGATTGCGGCAGGTGCCGGCCAGACGATGATATCCGCGCTGAAGTTCGGAAAGGCGATCTGCGGCATCACCAGCCAGCCGACGGTCAACGCTATCGAGAAGCTTGACGTGGGCTACTCCGCCATCGACCTTTCGACCGGGGCCGGCGTGCAGAAGTGGCTTGGCGGCGAATTCCCGGCCGCCTCAGTGCTCGCCAACGCCGACTGGGTCGCCGCACACAGGGATGCGACCCAGAAGGTGGTCGACGCGCTCGTTGCCACGCTGGCCTGGATGAAGACCCACACCGCGGCCGATGTCGCGGCGGTTATGCCGGCGGACTTCGTCTCCAACCCGCTGACCTCGAAAGAAGAATACATCTCTGCGCTGGAGAAGGACTGGGGACAGTTCAACCTGGACGGTCTTGGTATCATGCCGGAGAGCGGCCCGAAGACCGTCAATGAGATCGAGAAGGCGGCCGGCAAGGTCAAAGGAACAGCCGACCTCTCCAAGACCTTCACCAACGATTTCGTGATTGCCGCCCAGAAGATGGAGGGCATCAGCCAATAGCAGGAGCGGGTCAGCGCGGTTCGCTAGTCATCGGGGAATCGCGTCAGACCGACATGAGATCGGGAAAGGCGGCCGAAGGGCTGCCTTTTCTTTCGCTGCCGCCGCATCCGGTCTTCCAACGATCGTGCGTCGCCAGATGGCGCGCAGTTCTATAGGATTTCAGGCCGCAGTCTATCGACAGATAAATGCTGTTAGAGGCCTGCCAAAACGTCTGAGAATACGAACGTGACCAGGGAGGAAAGCGGGAGGTCAGCCATGGCATTGCATTTCGCGACGCCGGCGGTTGCAGCTGTCGTCGGCATGCTATCTCTCACTTCAGCGCGTGCCGAAGACGTATCGATCATGATCGGCGGTATCGAGAAGCAGATTCTATCTTCCGGCCGTGCTCGCCCAGAAACTCGGATATTTCGACGAGGAGGGTCTCAATGTTTCGCTGCTCAGCGAGCCGGCAGGCGTCGAAGCTGCCGATGAGATGCTGGCCGGCGCCGTCCAGGGCGTGATCGGCTTTTACGACCATACCATCGATCTGCAGGCGCTCGGCAAGTACACCGAGTCCGTCATTCAACTGAGCCGCGTTCCGGGGGAGGTCGAGCTGGTCTCAACCACGCATCCGGAAATCCGCTCGGTGGTCGACCTCAAAGGCAAGCGTGTCGGGGTAACCGGCCTCGGCTCATCAACCGATTTTCTGACCGAATACCTATTGCTCAAGGCAGGGATGAAACTCGGCGACGTGACACCCGTTCCAGTCGGAGCGGGCGATACGCTGATCGCAGCCATGCAACATGACCAGATTCAGGCGGCCATGACCACCGAGCCGACGGTCTCGCGACTGTTGAAGACCGGAGAGGCCCGCGTGCTGATCGACATGCGCGACGTTGCTGGAACGACGGCCGCGCTCGGGGGGATTTATCCGGCCGCCTGCCTCTACATGGAAACTGCGTGGGTCAACACGCATAAAGAGACTGTCCAAAAGCTGGCGAACGCCTTCGTGCGCACGATGCACTACATCCATACGCACAGCGCGGCGGAGATCGCGGCGTTGATGCCGGCTGGCTTCTTTGTCGACGACCGGGCGATGTATGTGGAAGCCCTCGCGCACGGCAAGGCAATGTTCACCGAAGATGGCCGCATGCCGGTCGGCGGGCCGGAGAACGTCCTGGCGGTTCTTTCTAAAATCAAATCGCGGGTTCACGACAGGCCGATCGACCTCTCGGGAACCTACACCACCGAGTTCGTCGACGCTGCGGGTGACAACCGCTAGACTAGGGCTAGGTCAGGTCCGGCGCCGGCGGCAGTCTGACGACCACGCAGAAGCCCTTGCCGCCCGACGGTGGTGCGACTTCGGCTGAACCGTCGAACATCTGGGCAATTTCAGTGACGACCGAAAGCCCGAGGCCGCTGCCGTTTGCGCTGGCGTTGCGTCCGCGGCGAAACCGCTCGAACAGCTCCGGCAGTTCCTCGACGCTCACGCCGGTTCCGTTGTCGTCGACTGAGAGGATCGCCGCATTCGTCTCTCTGCGCACGGAGACGATCGCAGTCGTGCCCACCCCGGCATACTGGATGGCATTGTCGATCAGGTTGTTGACCAACTCTCGGACCAGCGTCGTCGTTGCCATAACCCGGCATGGGCTGTCGGCCTGTAGAACCAGCTCGACACCGTGATCCAGCCCCCGCGGCGCGGCTTCGGTGACCGCATCGCGCGCGACGGCGGCGAGGTCCACGCATTCGCTCTGCAGGGAGGCACGATCGTCATCGACCCGGCCAAGCGTCAGTAGCTGGTTGGTTAGCCGCGACATTGCGGTGAGATTCTCGTCCACGCCCGCCAGCGCTGCGCCGCCTTCAGCCGTGTCACGCGTACGCCGGGCAACCCCGATCTGTGTCTTCATGATCGTCAGTGGCGTGCGCAGCTGGTGCGCCGCGTGTTCCAGAAACCTCCTTTGCCGATCGAGATGTTGACGCAACCGTTCCATGTGCCGGTTGAGGGCGTCGACGAGTGGCCGGACCTCTGATTGCACGGACCTAGCTTCGAATGGCTCAAAGCGATCGGCCGGTCGCTCGAGGTACCGCCTGGCGTAGACGGAGCAGCGGCCGAAGCTCGCGATTAATCCCGATCCAAATCGACAGGGCTGCGGCAATCACCAGCAGCGCCTGTTCGGCAAAACCACGCAGCCACAAGGCACGGAACAGTTCGCTTCGGGCCTTCTGGGTCTCACCAACGAGCACCGCGACGCCAACCATTCCGCTCGGTGTGACCACGGGCTGACGCAGAATGACAGCCCGCATCGCCTCCGTTCGGAACATCGTCTCGAAGTAGCGCGATTCCAACTCTGCAGGCAGTGTCGCCGGCGGTGAGAGGCCTGGGAATCCAGCGATCAGATCGCGCGTCGGCCCGACAACGGCGTAAGCCACTTCATCATGGCTGTCTGAAGCGAACAGCTCAAGCGCGGAGGGGGAAATGACAACGTTGATCCGTCCATCGCGGTATTGCAGCTGCTCGGCGATGATCCGTGCGGAGGCGGCTAGGTTGCGATCCATCACCAGCGTCGCTTGCCTGAATGCGCTGCCGTAGGAAAGCCAGACGCTTGCTGCCAGGATCGCAGCGACCGGCACTACCAGCCAGACCATCAGGTTGAGCCGCAGGCTGCCACGGCCGTGAGGGAACGATTTCAAGACCGGTCGAGCCTCAACAGGTATCCCAGCCCGCGCAGTGTGACGATCGAGACGCCGGAATTCTCGAGCTTCTTGCGTAGCCTGTGGATGTGAACCTCGATGGCGCTCAGGTTGACCTCGTCGTCGAAGCCGTAGCTGCACTCCAGGAGCATTTCCTTACTCACCGTTGTGCCGGCCTTTCTGAGTAGCGTCTCAAGGAGGGCGTGTTCGCGCGGTGAGAGATGGAGATCGGTGCTGTTGACTGCGAACAAGCGGGTGTTCTGATCGAAAGACAGGGACCCGAAGCGCAGTTCCGGCTTCAGCGTCGTGTTCGAACGTCTAAGCAGCGCCCGCAGGCGCGCATCCAGTTCCTCCACGTCGAAAGGCTTGGTCAGGTAATCGTCTGCCCCGGCATCGAGCCCCTCGACGCGGCTCTGCAGCGCGTCCTTAGCCGTCAGGATCAGGATCGGCGTCGACAGGCCAATGGCTCGGATGTGACGCACAACATCGATGCCGCCCATCTCTGGCAGGCCTAAGTCAACGATAAGGAGATCGTAGTTTTCGAGATCGGTGCCGAATAGCGCGGTCTCACCGTCGTAAACGCAGTCCACAACGTAATTCCCGCCGCGCAGCAGCTTGGCGAGCCAGTGTGCCAGGGTCCTGTTGTCTTCAACGACCAGCAATCGCACGGGATAGCAGCTTCGGTTGGGTCGCGGGTAGCACAGTACTCAAACAGTCAAATTGCAGCCAACTCCATCAAATGAAAAGTGAGGCGGCTCCTTCTTGAGCAGTCGCGGCCGTATGGCGCGAGCCCTTTCCAGGGGCTTGAAAGGCACGAGGAGCGATCAGGCTCTGTCTGCTAAAAGAGATGGCCTCAACTGCGTGAAACGATCGCACCATGCTCTGCCGGAGGCAAAGAAGTAGTCCTGCAGATGGGGTTCTGAATGTGCTTTGAAAAAGCCAAGGTGCAGACCAGGCCCGGGTTTGCATCGGAAAGTACGAGCTTCGCGCCGTGGAGGTCCGTGATTGCCCTGACGAGCGCCAATCCAAGTCCGTCACCCGGCGTCGACCGGCTCCGGTCCAGCCGGTAGAAGCGACGAAGGACCGGCTCTCTCTCGGCTTCTGGAATCCCGGGACCACGATCGACAACGATGACGGTGACGCCGTGGCCTTGCGCCGTTGCCGACACGCTGATGACGTTTTCTTTGCTCCCGTGGCGGATCGCGTTTTCGACGAGGTTAGCAAAGAGCTGCGTCAGAAGCTCTTTGTCTCCTTTCACCTCGCACCGATCGGAGATCGAGAGAGTGAGTTGCTGGCCTGCGTCTTCCGCCGCCGGGCCGAAAGCGTCCACCACCGCGTCGAGCACGAGAGCAAGATCCACTGTGGCAAACCTCGCCCGGCGCCCACCTGCCTCGATGTTTGCGATGCGCAGCAACGCCTCGAACGTTTCGACAAGCGCGTCCGCCTGTGTGATCGCCATCTCGATCGCAGCCCTGCTGGGCCCTTCCGGCGCGAATACTGCGGATTCCAGCGTCTGCCGCAGGCGCGCCAATGGCGACTTGAGGTCGTGCGCGATGTCTGTCGATATCTGCTGCACGGTCTTCAGCAGCGTTTCGATCCGGACGAGCGCGGCATTGATGGCGACGCTGATACGATCGAGGTCGTCGTCGACGCCGGCGATCGGCAAGCGGCTGCCGAGATTCCCCTCGGAAAATTCCCTGAGCGCTGTCTCGGCACCGGCGAGACGCCTGTTGGCGCGGCTGGCTAACAGGATTGCCCCCCCGCCGCCGATCAACAGGATCGCACCGATTCCCCAGAGAAGCGCAGAAAACAATATCCCGGAGATCTCATCACCGAGGTAGAGGCCCTCACCGACCACGATCCGGTAGACACCGCTCTCCTTGCCCCAAAGGAGGAAACGGTCTAACTCGCGGGACGCCGGAACCGAGAAGTGCAGATCGCTCCTATCGACGATCTTCCACCCGTCAAACGGGGAAGCCGAGTCAACGTTGCCCGCTAGCAGGTTTCCCGCACGATCATAGACGATCCAGACATCCTCCGGACCGGCGGCGGCCACCGCCTCCTGCATTTCGGTGTCAGGCTCGGCGAGCTGCGCTTCGACCTGGCTCATCTTCTTTTCGATCGACAGGCGCAAGCGCGCGTTCGCGTCGCGGCTCGCGAGGACATACACCGTTGCATAGGACAGGGTGATGGCAAGGATGAAGAGGAAGAGGTAGGCGGCTGCGGTACGCGCCGCAGTCGAGCGGCGAAAGGCGTCAAGCCGCATCGAGCACGTATCCCATGCCGCGTTCCGTGCGGATCAGTTCTGTAGCGAACGGTTTGTCGATCTTGCTCCGCAGGCGACTGATGTGCGTTTCGACGACGCTTGTCTTCGGATCGAAATGGAAGTCCCAGACGCGCTCCAGCAGCATCGTTCGTGTCATGACGCGCCCGCGGTTGCGCATCAGGACTTCCAGCAGCCTGAATTCCCGCGGCTGGAGATCGATGCGAGCTCCCGCGCGAGCGACCTTTCGGGTGACGAGGTTCATCTCGAGGTCTCCGACGCGAAGCACCGTGGCCGCGGTGACGGTGGGAGGGCGGCGAACCAGCGCGTTGAGCCGCGCGACCAGTTCCGAGAATGCGAAGGGCTTGACCAGATAATCGTCCCCACCCGCTTCGAGTCCCTCCACGCGGTCGTCCACGCCGCCGAGAGCGGTGAGGAAGAGGACGGGTGTCGCGACCTTGGCCGCCCGCACCGCTTTCACCATGCCGAGACCATCCAGCCCGCGAACCATGCGATCGATCACAAGCACGTCGTAGTGCTAACTCGTCGCCTGGATAAGCCCTTCCCGTCCGTCCGCCACCCAGTCTACGGCGTTCCCCAGCTGATTGAGTCCTTTAACCAGGTGGGATGCCATCGATGCATCGTCTTCCAAGAGCAATATCTTCATCGGCCAGTCAGTTCAGATCGTCGGACCGGACGCATTGTAGGCGAGGCAGTTGCCGATGGCACGCCTTCGATCCCGCCCGACTTGGGCGGCCAGGGCCGCCCGAGTCGGCGTGACACCGGGCCGATCAGTCGGCCTCGTTTTCCCCGTGTTCGCCTTGCTGCTCCATGCCGCTTTCGGTATCGGCGGTATCGACCATAGCCTTGCTGATCTGGCCCGTCTGAGCATCGACAAAGACAGAGTGCGTGCCACCGTCGGGCGAAACGATCTCGACCTCGTAACCCGGCGTATTGCCGCCACCCACGAACATGGCGCCGCTGGCCTTGCCGCCCTCTGCCGCTTCGGCGGCCTGCACGGCATCGGTGAGCGAAACCCTTGCCTGCTGCAGCATCAGAGTCTCGGCACTGTCGTTGACTTCGCCAGGCTGCTGGCCTGCCGCGAAGCTCGCCGCGGGAATGCCGCCGATCAGGGAAAGGATAGCGGCTGAGATGTATATAAGTTCTCCGATGGGTCATTTGCCTTCTCCGGTTTCGGGAGAACACTGCGTTCTCCCCTGATCCCGAGATGGGAGGGCAACATCACAGCGACTTGGCCGCTAGCATACGAATTCGTAAGGCTGGGCATCGCGGCATCACTCCGGCTTCAGGGCGCTCGGATCGAGACGCCGGTGCAGGCGCTCGAACACGATGGTCACCGCCGCAGCCGCGGCCACCGCACCCAATGTCAGCGCCGCCAGCTTGTCGAAGGGAACGCTGATCATTTCTGGAGGCGGATCGAATACCCCTGCGAGCATGGTCACCAGCATCTGGGCAACGCCGAACCCCGTCGCCAGACCGAACAACAGGCCGAAGAGAGTCACCAGGGCCGCTTCCGAACGAATAAACGCACCCAACTGGCCCGCTGTCGCTCCGAGCGCCTGAAGGATCGCGTAGGTCCGCTGGCGCTCGGCGAAGCCCAGTCCAAGGACCAGCCCGGCGGCGGCAATGATCAGCGCCAGCCCGAAGATAAGCTCAAGCCTTGCCAGCGCATTCAGACTGACGGCGGTGAGGCTCGACGAGATCAGGGAATGCACGTCTCCAAGCGCCGTCACGGCGAGCGCCGGATGCGGGGCCAGAAGGGACGTCAGCCCGGCGGCCGTCGCCGCCGGATCAGCCGCCTTGACGAGAACGATTTCCTTCGCCGGCGCTCCCGTCACCTTTGCCAGGTAGGTGGCATTGGCGACAAGAAAGGAGTCCTTGGGCGCCGTAGGGAACTCACGGACGATGCCGACGAACTTGAAGGGCACCGGATGATACTGGTGGTCGGTTGCGCTTTGCAGGCGCAAATTGATCGTGTCGCCCAGTTGAAGCTGGAAGTCGTTGACCGTTTCCTGCGAAACGAGAACCCCGTCGGGCGTGGAGGCAAGGTGCGACAGGGTCCCTTTCGCGTCCCCGTTGGCGAAATAGGCATCGGCAATCGACGTGGCTTTGCCGATCTTTGATGGATCGATCCCATAGATGTCCTGGAGGTCGGAGCCGACATAGGCATAGCGATGCATCATCGCCTCCGCCGCCGCGACGCCATGCGCTGCTTTGATGGCGGCGAGCTGATTGCCCGCGGGATCGGATGCTATCCCCGTCACCGCGACATCGGCGCCATTGGTGAGTTGCGCGTCAACGCGCGATTGCTGGTCGTAGGTGAGATTGAAGATCGCGGTGGAAGCTGCAAAGGCGACCGCCAGGGCCAGCAGGCCGGTGCCATGTGCGATTCGCGATGCCTGCCGGGAAAGCGAAGCCGCAACGGTCGGTGCCAGGTCGCCCGAGATCGGCGCAACCGCCCTGTCGAGCCCGGCGGGAGCGACAGTGAGGCTGCGACGCGCGAGCCTCACCCAGAGAAGCCCGAGGCCAGCCCATAGCGCCAGGGGCGCCAGGAAGGCGTAGTAGTTGACGGACGACTGTGCCACGCCCTCCGTCGCCAGCACGATCTGGTAGCCCGCGCCTTTCACGGTCCAGAACAGAACCCCGGCAAGCGCGAGAAGCGCGATATCCGCGCCCAGCCGTTCCCACAGGGGTCGTGCCTGTCGTTCCGCACCGGTCCGCGCCTCAGCCACGGTAAGCCGACGCGCGTCGCGTGCAGCAGGCAGAAGAACAGCGATGGCTGCCAGCACGATACCGGCGACTGCAGCGCCAGCACCCCACAGTCACCGCCGCGACGAGGTCGACGGTGATACCGAGCGCCAGCAATGCGGCAAGGCCAAGCACGAGACCGAGGACCGCTCCGGAGATGCCGACCATTGCGGCCTCGGCGGCGGGACTGAGAAGCGCTTCGACGAGGCTCGCGCCTCGAAGCCGCATCAGCATCATGTCTCGGCGGCGTCGGGCACCTCCGGCCGCGGCCACCGCCGTAGTGACAAGAGCCGCAAGGATGATCCCTGGACCGGCAAGGAAGAGCAGCAACACGCGCGCATAGAGGGCGTCCGCCCGCGCACCGTCCAGGCGTGCGGCAAGGTTGTCGGCCACGACGGCACTCCCGGCGACCCGCGCCTCGAAGTTGTTGGCCATCGTCGAGACCTTGCGATAAGCGGCCACCGGATCGTGAGGTAGCGCACTGCGGTCGAGCCGGACGTGGAGCTGTGTGTGGATGGTATCGGGACGGGCATTTCGTTGTGCATCGAACAGAGTGTGCCAGCTGTCGGCCGGCAGGATCAGAATGTTGTCCGGCGGCGATTGCGGCGCGAGTCCGGGCGGCACTCCAACCGCCTGGAACAGGGAATCCACGTTGGGAATAGCCGCAATGCCCACGACCTTCACCGACGCAGGCGGCAGCCCCGGCCGCTCAATCGTGACCGTCTCGCCCAGGGTCGCGTGCAGATTTGCGGCTGTCTGGCTGAACAGGACCGGGCCGTCCAGCGCGCCGCTCAGCAGGGTCACCTGATTGGGAAAGGACGTCAGGTAATCGGCCGTTATGCCGATTACCTTGCCTGTGCCGGTGACCTGCTGCGTTCCGCCGGTCGTCGCCGAGAAGCCGTCGACGGAGCCATACTCGACTGGCCGTACGAGTTTCGCGACACCGCTGTCGGAAAGCGCCTGTTCCACGGAAGACCGACGTGCGCCTGGCGCAATCTCGATCTGCCAGTCGACCGGCACGTTGGCGATAGCATGCTGCGTCATCGTTGCTGAGGCCGAGACACCAAAGATTTCGATCACGGCGAGCAGCGCGACGGCGAGCGCAACTCCGCCGCTTGCTGCCGCCATACGGCCAAGCGTGGTGCGCAGCAGGCTTCTGATCCAGAAACGAATGATCACATTGCCCTCACCGAGCATTCCGATGGCTTCGTCTCGGCGGGCAGGGCGAGCCGGCCATGGTCGATGCACCAGGTTGTGTCCAGGCGTTCCGCTACGCTCACGTCATGCGTCGCGACGACAATCGCCGCGCCGGTCTCATCGGCATGTTCCAGGATCGTGCGGAGCACCGCCTGCCCCATCGCATGGTCCAGCTGACCGGTCGGCTCGTCCGCAAGAACCAGCTTTGGGCGGTGCGCCAGCACGCGCGCGATGCCGGCCCGCTGTGCCTGCCCGCCCGACAGTTCTCCAGGCAGACGTTTTGCGAAATCGGCAAGCTGCATCAGCGCCAGCGCCTCAAGTGTCCGGTCTTCAATTCCTTCGCGGAAGTGCCCAAGGCGAAGCGGCAATGCGACGTTTTCAGCGACCGTGAGCGTGGGAACGAGGGCCGCGAATTGATGGATCATTCCGATGGCCAGCGGGCGGAGCGTCTCGCGCGTTCCGATCCCGGGCCAAGTGATCGTTCCTGCGTTCGGTTCGTCGATTCCGGCCATGAGATTGAGGAGCGTCGACTTGCCGCTCCCCGACGGACCGGAGAGCGCGATCCGCTCCCCGGGTTCGATCGCGAAGCTGGCCGGCAGAAGCGCCGTCACTTGCGCTGTGCCCGCCCCGAACCGCCGAGCCAGGTCATGCGCCTCAACGAGCGGCGGAGTCATCGAGTATCCGTCCATCGGCAATTCGAATGACGCGAGACGCCTGATCGGCGAGCGCCTGGCTGTGCGTGGCAACCACGGTAGCGGCACCCGTTGCGCAACGTTCGGCGAGGAGCCGGATCAGATCTTTCTCCGTGGCCGCGTCCACTTCCGCAGTCGGCTCATCGGCGAGAACAAGCTCAGGCTCCATTGCCAGGGCCACGGCAAGGCCAACGCGCGCCGCCTCGCCCCCCGACAGGTCGGCTGGCAGAGCCGCGCTGCGGTTTCCCACGTTCACCGCATCCAACAGTGCCGTCACCCGTTCCGCGTTGGGCGCACCTGACATCATCATTGGAAGCCGAACGTTCTCTTCGGCAGTGAGCCCTGCAAACAGATTGCGTGACTGCATCAGGATTCCCACGTGACGTCGCCGACGCAGCGCGCGCTCGTCTTCGGACAGGCGTGCGATGGGCTCGCCCATGAGCTCGACCTGCCCGCCGTCCGGGACATCGAGGCCGGCCAGGCAGGCAAGCAACGTGGACTTGCCGCTGCCCGAGGGACCGATGAGCGCAACGAATTCGCCGGGCTCGATGACGAAAGTGACGCCACGCAATGCGCGCGTCTCCTCGTAGCGGGTGTGATAGAAGCGATAGATGTCGTCGGCTGCGATGGTGGCCATGAATCACTGCCAGCGAAAGCTGTGGGCCATCATCGTCCACTGATCGACGTTGTCGGCGCCCCAGGGGGCCGACAGGTCAAGGCTCACCAGCTTGCCGTCCTTCCAGAAATAGTAGCTGTCATTCTCCAGACGGATGGCCTTGTTCGTCACCGGGTTCGGGTCGGAGTTCGAGCCGTAGGAAATGCGGACGGCTTGACCTGCCGGCAGCTTCACTTCCTCAATCTTGGTGATCGTTACGGCTCTTACATTGGCCACGATCTGGGGCGCCAGCATCTGTTCGGTGGACGATTTGTCAGGAGCAGTGGCCCAGGGGCGCTCGGTGACGGCGACGCCGTCGTACTTGTCGGTGAAGACAGCGCCGTCCGTCAGGTCCTTCCGGGCCCAGCCTTCAGGGACCTTCAGTGTGAAACCCAACGGAGAGGAGTAGTCGATAAACACTTGGTTGTCGGGAATGTCGCCGGGGGGATTATGCTCGGGCGCGAGCGGCGCCTCGAGCAGCGGGTATCGGCGCTTCGGCGGCGTGTGCCGGCAGGGCCAGTAGCGAGGCTACCGCCAAGCTTGCCAGAACGAGACCAAGGGGGCGCACTGTCGTTTTCGGCATCTTCGGCTCCATCGAATGAGGCGTTCGCTGGATGCAGCTTTGGAGCGCCAACTTTGCCGCCGCCTGTCTGCGCCCTTACGGTTCGGTAAGGGTTGCCGCGCAGGATATATACCCGGCGCGCACGCTATCGGCCGCATTCAATGGCGAGCCGCACGCCAGTTCGATCAGGGACCAAACCCGAGATGATCGGGGGAAAAGGAGCGCCGCCTGTCTTCATTCGCGAATATGGCCTCCGCGAAGCGTCAGGAACCATCCGTCTCGAATGCCGCGAGGACCTCTTCCCTGGTCGTCTGGAACAAATTGCCGGGCGTTCTTCCCGCTTAGAAAAGCAACCTTCGCCTTATCTGCGCGCAATCAAGTTCTGCACGGCAGAGACATGCCACCTGCCGCCGCGGGCGGAGCGAATGCCGCGGGCATTAAGGGCCTCGGCAATGCCGGCGAGAGTGGAGACGCCCGAGTCGCGGATCGCCGCCACGACGGGTAGGACGTTCGCGGCGAAGCGATCGGCTTCTTCTGTCTGCGCGCTTCGGCCTAGGCTGAATCGACATTCAGCGCATCCAGAGCATCGCGGCGGCGAGGTGGATGAAGGCGAGGAAGTGAACGGCGCGGCGGTCGTAGCGGGTTGCGAAGCGGCGGAAGTGCTTGAGCTTGTTGAAGCATCGCTCGATGCGGTTGCGCGGCTTGTAGAGGTCGCTGTCGTGGGGGATGAGGATCTTGCGGGTGCGGTTGGAAGGGATCACCGCCTCGGCGCCCATGGCGGCGATGAGCTGGCGCAGGGCGTTGGAGTCATAGGCTTTGTCGGCGAGGACGTGCTGGGCGGTGTGGCCCTCCAGCAGGGCCGGAGCCTGGGTGACGTCGCCGCTTGGCCGGGCGTGAGGATGAAGCGCAGCGGCCGACCGAGGGCATCGGCGAGCATGTGGATCTTGGTGGTCAGTCCTCCTCGGGAACGCCCCAGAGCCTGATTCTTGGCCCCCCCTTTTCCGGTCGCTGCCTGCTGGTGGGCGCGAACCAGGGTGGTGTCGAGCATGAGGTACTGGTTGTTGCGATCGTCGGTCAGCGCCTTGAAGACCCGCTCCCAGACGCCGGCCTTGGCCCAGCGGGAGAAGCGCTTGTGGACGGTCTTCCACTTGCCGTATCGCTCGGGCAGGTCATGCCAGTGGGCGCCGGAGCGCAGAACCCATAGAACGCCGTTCACGAACAGCCGGTTATCCCTGCCGCTGCGGCCCGGGTCGCCGGCTTTGCCGGGCAGAAATCCTTGATCCGATCCCACTGCGCATCGGAAAGTTCGTATCGGCCGGCCATCGCTTGTGCTCCGAATCAGTTGACCCGGAACACAAGGAATCATCGCTTCAGCGCAATTAGAATCCTGAATGTAGATTGGTCCTAGTGCAGCTGCCTCGTGTCCGTTTGTCGGATGGGCACGCGAACTGTGGTGCGCGGTCGGGCGCCGCCCGCTCGGTGTCAGGTGCGCCGCGGGCGCCTCCAGTCCGTAATGGCGTCAAGCGATGGAAGGGATGTAAAGTCTTAGGCGCAAACGGCTCGGGCATTCGCACCCTGAGCACGGCTCTGGAGGGTCGCTCATGTTTCGCCTAGCTTGCATCCAGACATACATCGTCTCTGTCGTGAACCTCGTTGCAATTGCGGGTGTCCTCGTGGATTCGGCGGATCTGGCCCGTGCAGAGACGAACGATCAAGCTCTTTGCGCGAGCGACGACACTGCCGACGATCAACGCGTATCGGCGTGCACGACAGCTATTGAATCCGGCAGCCTTGATCCGAAGCAGTTAGCCGAAGCGTACCGTGGCCGTGCGAGCGCACTTCAAGGGATGCAAGAATTCGACCGTGCCCTCGCCGACGCTAACCAAGCGGTGACTCTAGATCCCAGCTCGGCAGAGGCTTTTTTCCGTCGCGGTGACATTTACAAAGCGATGGATCATGTCGACGCGGCTCTTCAGGATTTCAGCACAGCGATACAGCTCGACCCCAACGTGCCTGTCTATTTTATAGATCGGAGCAATGTCTATCTCGACAAGCGCGACTACGCTAATGCCCTCTCGGACGTTGCCGAAGCGCTGCGGCTGGATCCGTCTGACGCCGGCGAAGCAATTCTCAATCGCTGCAATATCCTCGCATATGAGGGGCAATTCGATGCGGCCCTAGCTGATTGCCAAAAGGGCCTTCAGGAACACCCAGATGATCCCTACGCCATTGGGGGCCTTGCGTTCGTCTATTACAAAATGGGTGTCCGCCGTCAGCACCCATGAGACAGAATTCAGCGGATTGAGGAAGGGAGGATTTCTGGCTCATCGTAGCCCTTGGAGGGAGCGAAGATGAGACAGAAGTCCGGGCCGGCGAGGGAGCCGGCTGAACAGGTCGTGAAGGACATTCGCCGGGCGACGCGGCGACATTTTTCGGCGGAAGATAAGATCCGCATCGTGCTGGATGGCCTGCGCGGCGAGGACAGCATCGCCGAGCTCTGCCGTCGCGAAGGGATCGTCCAGAACCTCTATTACCGCTGGTCGAAGGACTTCCTCGAAGCCGGCAAGAAGCGGCTGGCCGGCGATACGGCGCGGGCGGCAACCTCGGACGAGGTCAAGGATCTGCGGCGGGAGGCCATCGCCCTGAAGGAGGTGGTGGCCGATCTCACCCTGGAGAACCGACTGCTCAAAAAAAGCATGATCGGGGATGGGGAGGACGGCGCATGAGATACCCCGCCTCCGAGAAGCTGGAGATCATCCGGCTGGTCGAGCAGTCGCACCTGCCGGTGAAGCGCACGCTGGAGAAGCTCGGCATCCCCAGGGCGACCTTCTACCGATGGTCGGATCTCTATCAAAGCGGTGGGCCGGAGGCCCTCGACGATCGCTCGCCCCGGCCGGATCGCGTCTGGAACCGCATCCCGGACGCTGTTCGTGAGCGGATCAAGAACCTGGCGCTCGACGAGCCGGCACTGTCGCCCCGGGAGCTGGCCGTGCGCTTCACCGACACCGAAGGCTACTTTGTGTCAGAAGCTTCAGTCTACCGCCTGCTGAAGGCGCTCGATCTGATCGCCAGCCCCGCCTACATCGTCATCAAGGCGGCGGACGAGTTCCGCGACAAGACCACGGCGCCCAACCAGCTCTGGCAGACCGACTTCACCTATCTCAAGGTCATCGGCTGGGGCTGGTTCTATCTGTCGAGCGTGCTCGACGACTTCTCGCGCTACATCATCGCCTGGAAGCTGTGCACGACGATGAAGGCCGAGGACGTCACCGCCACGCTCGACCTGGCACTGCAGGCTTCCGGACTGGATCAGGCCCGGGTCGTTCACCGGCCGCGGCTCTTGTCGGATAATGGATCGAGCTACGTCTCGGCGGACCTCGCCAAATGGCTCGACGGAAAGGACATGGATCACGTCCGCGGCGCTCCCTATCATCCCATGACCCAGGGCAAGATCGAGCGCTGGCACCAGACGCTGAAGAACCGCATCCTGCTCGAGAACTACTATCTGCCCGGTGACCTCGAGGCCCAGATCGACGCCTTCGTCGGCAACTACAATCACCTTCGTTACCACGAGAGCCTCGGCAACCTGACGCCGGCCGACGTCTACTTCGGGCGCGGCCAGACAATCCTCATCGAACGGGAAAGGATCAAACGACAGACCATCGCAAACCGCCGCTTGCTGCATCACCGGCAGGCCGCATAACATCACCAACCAGACGAGCCAGAGCCTCCCTTAAATGACGCCGCTCGCTGTCTCAAAAACTCTGATGACGGACAGGCTGGGTCAAGCTGGAAAGAGCAGGAGCAGGCGTTCGGATAGGTCCCCTTTTGCGCCACAAGCGGACATCGGCATCCCCGAGGTCGTCGGGACGCGCAACGTTGATGTCTCCTGTGAGCAGACTCCTTGCGCTTTTAGGAGGGGCAGGCGGCCGTAAGCGTTTCCGCCAGAAGCACGCACACCGGAAGCTTGGCAAAAAGATCTGCGATATCGAACTCGCCCTTCACCGCCTCGACCGCACGCCCTTCAAAGAGACTCGTCCATCGGTGCTCGGCGAGCGTCTCTGGTAACGCAACGGTTCCCGCGGCGGCGCCGCCTCGCGCGGGAAAGAGCAGCGCAGTAACGATCATTCGCGCGCCGTCCGCTTCGCGCATGAATGCACAGACCCGCTCCGCGTCCGCGCCCGCGACATCGAGCGGCTCGTAGAAACCCGTGTCGAACAGAGTCGCATGCTCTCGGCGAAGCCGTAGAAGTTTCGCCACCAAGAGAAGCTTGATACGGCCGTCCTGCCATTCCTTCAGTAATTTGGATAACTCGTGCGTCTGGCCTCTGAAGTTCTCCAGGGCATCCCGGCGGCAGTCGAAATCGACGGGCCGGCGGTTGTCGGGGTCGACGAGGCTCAGGTCCCACAGCTCCGCCCCCTGATAGATGTCGGGGACGCCGGGAACGGTCAGCTTCAACACTGCTTGAACGAGGCTGTTCCGAACACCAAGCGGGGCGATGCGGGCCAGGAACGTTTGAAAGCTCTCCAGAAACGGATTGGCACGCGAGACGTCGAGTGCACGGCGGACGAAGTCGAGCGTCGCCTGCTCATAGCCTTCATCCGGCGCCGCCCAGGTCGTGCGCAACTTCGCTTCGCGCAACGCCTTCAGCAGCGCACCTTCGATCCTGATCCGGAACGCCGCGATGGCATCCGGGTCGAGCACACCCGAAGAGAACGCCGGAGGCCATGCTGCGAGAAGCAGCTGGTAGAAGGCGTACTCGTCATTGCGGTCTGGCGGCATCTCCTCAGTGATCGACGCTTCTGACGCGCGGATCATGCGGCTCCAGAGCGCCACCTGCTCCACCCAATCCTGTGGCATCTCGGAAAGCACGGCGAGCCGCGCGCGCGCATCCTCACCCCGCTTGGTGTCGTGTGTAGATGTGCTCAAGAGCGCGTGCGGCGTTCGCCTTGCGCGATCGCGGTTTGCGCCGTGGAAGGTCGCAATGCTGGCGCTGAACCGTTCCGGGCTGCCACCGACCTCGTTCAGAGCCAGAAGCCGGTTGTAGCGGTAGAAGGCGGTGTCCTCGAGCCCTTTTGCCATCACCGGGCCGCTATACTGCTGGACGCGCATTGCGGCGCTGATCACCGCGACGCGGCTGAAGCCGCTCTGCGATTCCGCCACGAGGTCGGCGGTCAGGAGCTTGTGCAGGAAATCGAATACGCTCGGGTCGAGCGCCGTGTCGAACCGCCGCGCTTTCGCGATCGCCCAGTCGATGTCGCGCCGGTCGGCTTCCGAAGCGCCGTCCTGATCGACATAGGTCCGGTAGACTGGGAAGCATGCAATGATCTGCTTCAGCGCCCGGTGCAGCACGTTGTTGGTAAAGTCGGCGGTTCGCGGATGCGAGCGCGCCACGCGCCCCGTCGCGCGGGCGAGCACCAGCAACTCGCTCGCCATCTCGTCGTCCATGATCCGGAGCTTGCAGTCGCGCACGATCTCGCTGAAGTCGCCGCCGGGGCCAGCAAAAGCGGCATAGGCTGCGCTCAGGGCTTCCTCGCCGGCGGGATCGACCAGGAGCCCAGTCAACAGATTGGCGAACTCGTAGCCGGTCGTGCCGTCAACGCCCCAGTCTTCGCGCAGGCTCTCGTGCGGCGCGAGGATCTTCTCCACCAATAGATAGAAAGGCCGCGGCGCCTTTTCGCGCAGCCGCAAGCAGTAGGCCTTCGGGTCGAGCAGCCCGTCGATGTGGTCGAGGCGGACGCCGTCGACCACGCCCTCATCGAGCAGGCGGAAGATGAGCCGATGCGCACGCTCGAAGACCTCTGGCACTTCCATGCGGATTCCGGCGAGGTCGTTGATGTTGAAGAAGCGACGATAGTTGATGTCGTCGGCGGCGACGCGGAAATATGCCGGCCGCCAATACTGCCTCTGGATCAGGGCATCGAGTCGGCCGAAACTGTCGAGGTCGCCCGGTCGGCCGTTGAAGGCATCCGCGGCGGCCGCGATGGCGGCGGCTGCGTGGGCATCCAATTGAGCAAGCGCGCCGAGCTGCGCCTTCAGTTCCCCGGCGCGCCTGCCGACGTGGACGCGCGAGGTCGGAAGATGCGCGAAGGCATCACTGAGCCGTTCGAGCGCCGGATGCATGTTGCCCAGGATGTCCGCGTAGTGAAGCGGGCAGATAGGAAGCTTGTGCGTATCGTAGGCCCAGACTGCGAAACTCCCCTCCTCGGCGTCGAACTTCAGGACAAGATGCCCGGCTTCGAGCACCGCGCCGTACTGGTCGCCGAGAAACGGCACCAACACCTTGTTCTGCAGATAGCCCCGCTCCGGGTCCCAATCGATATCGAACCAACCGGCGAAGGCGGAGTCCGGACCCCATTCTAGCACGTCGAGCCAGAGCGGATTGTCGGCGCCGCCGACGCCCATGTGGTTCGGCACGAAATCGAGGATCTGGCCGAGCCCATGGGCGCGGAAGGCGGCGGTCATCGCCGCGAAGTCGGCGTCCGATCCGAGCTCCGGATTGAATGCGTTCTGGTCGACGATGTCGTAGCCGTGAGTGCTTCCCGGACGCGCCCTGAGGTAGGGCGAGCAATAGACATGGCTCACCCCGAGCTTCGCCAGATAGGGCGCGAGCGCCGCCGCATCCGCGAAGCCGAACGTCGCATTGAGCTGCAATCGGTAGGTCGCGCGCGGGATCGGCTTGACGTCGTCAACCACGCTGGCCTCCGTCGCGGAGGGTCAAGACCACAGCCCACGGCGCGAGGCTCTCGGCCGCCGCCGTGCCTTCCCGCCAAATCGGGCGTCCCTCGACCGGACCGGCGAGCGCCACCGGCGCGTCGCTGAGATTGGCGAGGAGCGTCAGCGTGGACTTGTCGCCGAGCGTCCAGTCAACCTGCACCGCTCCCGCGCCGAGCACTTGATAGCGGCCCGCATGCCCGCCGATGCCGCGAAGACGCGGGGCGATCTCCATTCGGCGCACAGAAAGCGCGCGACGATAGAAGTCGCGCCATTCCTGATGCGCCAGTTCTTCTGCCGCGTCCCAGTCGAGCTTGGAGGCAAGGAACGTCGCTTCCGCCGTCGGATCAGGAATTGTCTTGCGTCTCGCCGGGTCCTGGAATTCCGGAAAGGACGCAAATTCGAGCCGCCTCCCCTTGCGGACCGCGGCGCCGAGCTCCGGCCCGAAATCGCAGAAGAAGAGGAACGGCCGCGCCGTCCCCCATTCCTCGCCCATGAAAAGCATCGGGGTCTGCGGCGAGAGAAGATAGATGGCGGCGACGGCCCGCACCGCCTCGCGCGGCGCGATCGCCGTCAGCCGCTCGCCGAAGGCGCGGTTCCCGACCTGGTCATGGTTCTGGATGAAGCCGACGAAGGCGGTCGGCGGCAGGCCCGCGCTCGGCTCGCCGCGCGCCTTCCCGAGATGCGCCACCGTCTCGCCCTGATAGGCAAAGCCCTCCGCGAGAGCGCGGCCAAGCTTCGCCGTGTCGCCGTGATAGCTCTCGTAATAGGCGGCACTCTCGCTAGTAACGGCGGTGTGAAGCACGTGATGCAGGTCGTCGTTCCATTGCGAGGTGTATTCGCGCGGCGCGCCGTCCGCATCGCGCACCAGCCGCGACGCGCGGTTCGCCTCGTTCTCCAGAACCAGGTGGATGCGGCGATCGCCGCTGGCGGAGCGCACCCGCAGCGCAATCTCGTCGAGAATATGCGTCGGGCTGTCGTCGAGGATGGCGTGGACAGCATCGAGCCGCAGGCCGTCCATGTGGTATTCGTCGATCCAGAAAAGCGCGTTGTCCACGACGAGTTCGCGCACGACCGTAGAACCGTCCGCATCGAAATTCACCGCTGCTCCCCACGGCGTATGGTGGCGCTCAGTGAAGATCGGTGCGCAGATCGGCCAGTAATTCCCGTCTGGTCCGAAATGGTTGTAGACGACGTCAAGAAAGACCATCAGACTACGACTATGCGCCGCGTCGACGAGCGCCTTCAGATCGTCGGGACGGCCGTAGCTTGAATCCGGCGCAAAGAGCTGCACGCCATCATACCCCCAGTTGCGCCTACCCGGAAAATCCGCGATTGGCATCAGCTCGATTCCGGTGACGCCGAGGTCGACGAGCGCATCGAATTTCGCGATCGCCGCGCGAAACGTTCCCTCCGGCGTGAAACAGCCGACGTGAAGCTCATAAAGCACGGCCTCTTCCCATGCCTGCCCGCGCCAGTCAGCGTCGCGCCATTCATAGGCGCAGGGATCGATCACCTCGCTCGGCCCGTGCACGTCCAGCGGCTGGAACCGTGAGGCAGGGTCGGGGATCGTCATCCCGTCGAAAAGCTCGAAGCGGTAGCGCGTACCGGACTTCGCCGCATCCGTCATGAGCGTATGCCAGCCGTCCTCTTCCAATCGCATCGGGCGCGGTTCTTCTTCGCCTTCAAGTTTCAACGCCACGTGCGCCTGCTTCGGCGCCCAGAGGCGGAAGAGCACTCCGCCGTCCTGAACCTCGGCGCCGAATTGCATCCGATGGACCCTTTTGCGGCGACGCGAGGCAGCGAGATTCGAAGAGATGATGTATGATCCCAAAGGCTATCTGGTTTCCGGCACGAGACGAGTCTTCCCTTAACAGATTTTACCCTGTCTTTCCCCAGCGCTGTCCTGCACAAACGATCCCAAAGACTGGTGGGATCGACAGCGGCGAAAGCCCCATTGCCTGCATCGGACATTGCCCGCCCGAAGGTCGCAAACGGGTCAACACCGGCGCTACGCCAGCGAGAATGAGTCCTCCGCTGGCCGCTCGAAGCAGAACGTAGTCGGCACCAATCAGGAGTTCGGTTCGCGCCACGAGCGGGACAGTCGCCGCTCTGGGCCAGTCTGCGGCGGCACTATCGAACCTGCTACGCGTCGTGGACCGGGGCGACAGCGCGGTCGCGCCCTTCGCAGGCCTCGGCGATTTGGCTGCAAGCTCCCGGACCGAGGGTTCCTTCCAGTCTGCCTGGGTCTTGAGCCCGAAGACAACGCCGGAGAGTGGTGACGCCCGACGCACCCCCACGACAGGAGGAACTTGGCGGCGAAGATCAGTTGGCGAATATTCGAGCCGAGGTGTCTATTGCGAAGATTGCGCGGCGTCATCATCATGTGGCGCGCCTATTCCTGAAACGAGGCACGCCGGCCGTGGCGGCAATTTTCATCAGTCATTCGAGCCACGACAACGCGCTGGCAGCAGAGATCAAGTCCTGGCTCGCCGCCGAGGGCTACGAGAACGTCTTTCTCGATTTCGATAAGGACAGTGGGCTCGGTGCCGGGCATGACTGGGAACGGCAGCTCTATGAATTGGTCGATCGCTGCCACGCGATGATCCTGGTCGTGACGCCGTCGTGGATGGGGTCGAAATGGTGTTTTGCCGAAGAGCGGATCGCGCGCGGGCTCGGCAAGTCGATATTCCCGATCATTCGAACGCCGGACGACATCAGCTTCATCGGCCCCGAACTGCACAACGTGCAGGCGGCGCTCTGGGACAGCGAAGGTCAATCGCATCTCAGCAAGCGGTTGGCGGAGATCGCCACGGAGATCGCGCGCGGCCACCGGTGGGAATTCCTCGCGCCCGCCCTGGCCGGGCATCCTTTCCTTCGAGGCCGAGGACGCGGCGGTCTTCTTCGGCCGCGATCCAGAAATCCGGAAGATAGCCGAGGCCCTCGAAGCAAGGCGCTCGCTCGGCGGCGAACGACTGCTTCTGATCGTCGGAGCCTCCGGCAGCGGCAAGTCGTCGGTGCTGAAGGCCGGCGTGCTTCCCTATCTCGCGCGCGACCGCAAGCGCTTCCTGACGCTGCCGCCGTTCCGGCCGGGGCGCACGCCGCTAACCGAGCTCGCGAAGGTCGTCGCCGATGCGCTCGGACGCCCGGCGGACTACCAGTCGATCCGGGCGGAGCTACTGAGCACGGAGCCCGGCACCGCCCTCGCACGCGCCGTCGAGACGTTGACGATCGGTGAGGCGCGCGAAGCGACGCTCCTCGTCGCCATCGATCAGTTCGAGGAGATATTCACGGTCGCCGACGGCGCGGAGCGCGAATCCTTCCTGCGGCTTCTGGCTGCCATGACCGCACGTACGCTTCCTATGCTGGCCGTTGCGACCGTCCGTTCCGATCTTCTTGGCGAGATCCTTGAGGCTGAAGACTTCAGGATCGCCCACGAGGTTTTCACCCTCGGCGTGCTCCCGGCTGAGCGGCTGCCTAGCGTCATCGATGGGCCGGCGCAGATCGCGGCGGTCAACCTTGAGGATGGCCTCGTCCGAACCATCCTCGACGATGTCGGCAGGACGGCGGAGGCGCTGCCGCTCCTCGCCTTCACGCTGCGCGAGCTCTACGAGCGCTTCGGCGACGACAAGAAGCTCACGCGCGCCGAATATGAGTTGCTCGGCGATCCGGAGCAGAAGCTCCGGCCGCTCGAGAATGCGGTGCGGGGCAAGGCCGAGGAGACGCTGAGGCGCGCGGCTCCGAGCGCGGAAGAGCTTGCCGCGCTGAAGGAGGCCTTCGTCGGCCAGCTCGTGCGCGTCAACGAGGAAGGCGTGCGGCTGCGCCGCCCGGCGAAGATGGAGGACATCCCGGAGGCAGCCCGCCGGCTCGTCCGCCTGCTGGTCGAAGCACGGCTGCTTGCAACTCGCGCCGAGGACGGAGCGCAGGCCGTCGAAGTCACGCACGAGGCGCTGTTCAAGGCCTGGCCGCTCCTCTCCCGCTGGCTCGAGGAGGAGCAGGATTTCCTGACCGGCCGCCGCCAGATCGAGGAGGCGGAGCGGTTTTGGCGCGGCGCCCCGGAGCAACAGAAGGACAGGGCGCTGCTCACCGGCTTGCTGCTCGAAAAGGCGCGTGAGTGGAGCCTCGCCTGGCCGGAGCGCCTGCGAGGTGTCCGGGAGTTTGTCCTCGAATCGGTCAAAGGGGAAGAGGAGGCGCCTGCCGCCGCGGCGTGGCGGCGCTTGAACGACGCGGCCGAGCGCCACAGTGACGGAGCGGGAGACCTCCTCACGGGTCTGACCCTGGCGTCGACGGCAAACTGGTGGGACCAGGAGAAGCCGACCTCCGATTTCGCCCTGCGGTTTGGTGGCGATTTCGACCGTGCCTGGGCGTTCTTGCGCGCAAGTGAGGAAGCCGAAGAGGTACGACGAAGAGCCGAGGACCGCACGCAACGGCGCCGGAGGACCACTCGGCTCATAAGTGTGGCTGTCATCGTCGTGCTTTGCATCATCACACCGCTGACCCTTTTCGCCGGCTACATGGCCTGGCACGCAAGCAACGAAGCTGCCCGCGCCAACCAGGAGGCAAACGCGGCGGAAGACGCAAAGGCACTTGCCGAACGGCAGCGTCAGGATGCCGAGAAAGCGCGAGCTCAGGCCGACCAACAGCGCCGCAACGCCGAAGCGGCTCGCGCTGAGGCCGACGCGTCTGCGGCGGAAGCGACAAGCCAAGCCGAGAAGGCGCGGCAGTCGGCGGAGGCGCAGCGGCAGGCCGCCGAACAGGCCATGCAGGCGCAGGCGGAAGCGCAGCGACAGGCGGACGAGGCGGCGAAGCAGGAAGCCATTGCCAGGGCGGCGCTGCAGCAGGCGGAGGAGGAGCGCCAGCGGGCGGAGACGGCGCGCGCGGAGTTCCAGGGTGTCAACCTGCAGCTCTTCGCAAGCCGCGTCACGTCGCTGCAGCAGGACGGGGTGTGGGAAACCGCGGCGAATTATCTCGGCTCGCTCTGGCAGGAGATCACCGGGCCCGGTCCGTCGGTGCACGACACATGGCTGACCACCGCGATCATCCAGGCATTTGCGCGGCAGCAGAAGGCCGAGTATCCGATCTACCCAGCCTTCCTGAACTATTCCGGCTTCACCGGGTCGACCGATACCACAGGGCGCTTCCGTGTCTACGATCTCGACCGCAAACCCGACAACGTCACGACGGATTCACAGAACAACATCATCGGCATCTATGATGCGATCACCGGTGCGGTGACCGGCACATTCGACATGCCGAGCGGAACCAGCCTCGGCTCCGACGCCGATCTGGTGACCCCCGACGGCAAGCGCGCGGCGATCCTCACCAGCGATCCGAACACCGACAATGACATCGACGAGCGTCAGATCGTGCTGTGGTCGGCGGGGGCGGCCGCAGCGACAATGGTGGCGTTGCCAAAGCTGGAGGGCAAGATCGCGCTTGAGCAGTTGGCGCCAATCCATTCCGACGGCCGATTCGCGCTCTATTTCACGAAAGACGGCGATCCGGGCGAGGTCGCGGTCGTCGATCCGAACACCCAGGATTACAGCTTCTCGATGCTCGCGGCCGATCTTGCCAAGGCGGCAGGAGTCGACAGCATTGCCTCGCTCAATCTGCTCGGTCTGGCCGGCGACCACCTGATCGTGCTGGTCAACAGCGCGGATGACGGCCGCGTCCTCTCAATCGACGTCTCCAGCAACGATGTCGCGAGCCTCGCGCCAAAAGGCGGCGTGCTCGGCGCGGCGCTGACGCCGGACGGTGCGACTCTTCTGACGATGACCTGCCCGCAGCCATGCGGCGATCAGAACGATCTCGCGGCCTTCGACATGAACCGTGTCAGGGTCATGCAGTGGGTCGAGCGCGTTCCCTCCGACCTGACGCTGTCGCCGACGGCGGTCGAGGAGACGACCGTCGACGGCAAAGCGGTCTATAGTATCCTTGTCCAGAACTCCGGCTCTTCGATCGTCTTTCAGGTTCCGAAGGATGAGCCGCAGGGCGCGTCGGCGCCGGAGGTCGTCAGGCTCGAAGGCAATTCTGTCGCGCGCTTCGGCGATCAGACCTACGACGGCAATGGCGGCTACCGCACGATCGAGGACGCCGGCACAGAGGCGACGCTCGACGGTGTCAGGGCTGCGGGCATTCTTGCCAACTATCGCGTTCCCGTCGACCGCCAGAAGCTCAGCTACTACGTCGCGCCGAGCTCGCTCGCCGTCTATTACGGCGACAACGGTCTGCGCTTGGCCGGCATCACCTATGACGGCGACCTGGTCGTCTACCGGTTGCGCTCCGATGGCCTCTTCGAGGACGACCCGAATTTCGATCGCGTGAATGTCGGCGAATCGAACTGCGTCTCCGCGATTGGCTTCGGCGGCGACGGCAACTCGGTGCTGATCCGCCACGTCGACGGCGCTCTGCGCTATGTCGTTCGCAGCGGGGTCGGCGTCGATTGGCGCTCACCGACAAGTTCGAGCGGTGAGGCTTTGCAGCCGCCGTCGGAAGCTCCGAGGACGCAGTGTGATGCGCCAGATACTTCGGCGCATGTGATCAGCGAGCGCATCGTGGCCGCCAATCCCTTCGGCACCCGCTTTGCGCTACTCGACAAGACCGGCGCTGTTTATTGGCTGAATATTGTCGAACAAGTGAGCGGACAGCAGGTACGGTCGCGAGCCCTCAACGGTCGCGCGACATCGGCCTGCTGAAGCTCGCGAATCCTGGCGACGGCTGCGCGGCGTCGGAGGCCTCCTTCTCTTACAGCCAGGATTGCACGGCCGTGCCCGCGGTCAACTGGATTGCCGGCGATCCGGTCCACGGGCGCGCCGCGCTGGTGTCGGCGGGCGGCGTCGATATCGTTCCCTACGGCTTGACCATCAGCGCCTTGCGCGAAGTCCGCCAGGGCATGACACGGTTCACCGAGGGGCCGCAGAAATTGCCGCGGCGCGGCGAAGCCAAGGCCGCGTCGTTCGATAGAAACGGCGATCTGGCGGTCGCGTTCGGCGACGGCATGCTCGCGACATTCGGCACGTTCGGCGGGACCTGGACGGATCTCGGCGAGACGGTCATCCCGAAAGCGAATGTCGGCGCGCTGATCTATGCCGACCAGCAGGTCATGCTCGCCGACGACGCTGGCCGCGTGCTCGACATCGATCCGAGTTCGCAGACGGTCCTTGCCTATGGCCGAGCGCCGGCCAATCCGTCGGTCTATGCGGTGCGGCCGGACGGTCAGCTTCTGTCGATCGAATGGGACACCGATTCCGTCTCGACTATCCATCTTGAGACCTATCCCGGTTCCGCCGACATCGACCGCACCGCGCGCCTCGTTTCGATGCGCAGTCCGCTCCAGCATGTGAGCGAGGGGAGCCTCAACTCACTCATCATCGACCACCAGATGGAGATCTCGTTGGCAGGCGACCAGGAGACGCCACCGGTCGATTGCAACGCGGAGGAAAGGCGCTTCCTCGCCGCGCTGGAGCGAAGCCTCTTCGCCGACAGCGATACGGCGAGCACGGCAACCGTGCCGGAATGCGCGAGCAGCGGCCCGGTGGCGGCGTCGCTGCAGGCGGCCGAATCGCTCGTTCAGCGCGCGCGGATGGCGACCATCCGCCAGCTCGTCGGCGACGGCGCTTTTTCGGCAGTGCTACAGGCGGCCGCTTCCGGAGACACGGTGGCGAAGAGCACGCTCGGCGCGGTGCTGACGCGGATCGCGCTTGAGCGCGGCGAGCTGAGCCGCTCCGCGATCGCCAAAGACGCGATGCGGTTCGGGACCAACCTGCCGTCGGCGATCCTGAAGGCGATGGCGGCCGGCGCGCTGGTCGACCCGGCGCTCGTCGCCGTCGCGCGCGAGCATGCCGGCTTCGATCCGGCTGTGCATGAGCTGATCGCGCACTGGGACGAGCGCCAGATCAACGATCTCGACGCGCTGGTCGATGCGCTCTTCGAGTACTCCATCGCCGAGCGCCTCTATCGCGACGCCGGCGACCTTGAAGAGCAGGAGCAATATGCGGCCTCGCGGCGCGCGCAGCTCGCGCGCGTCCTGCAGGACGACCGTGTGCTCGATGTCATGGACCGGGTCGAGAAGTGGACGCCGCCGCCCTTCGAGATCATTACGCCGACGGATTTTCCTCCGCCACCGGCCGCCCCGGCTGACCGACACAAGCTCGACATGCAGAACGCGGACAAGATCCTCGACGATTCGCCGCTTCTCGCGGGGCTGCGCACCGAGCTGGTGCGCGCGCACATCCTCGACTTCGTCGATACTGACCCGAAGAAGGCGGCGAGCATGCTGATCGATTTCGGTCGGCAAACGGGCGGGGCGTCAGGATGGTCGCCAGATCTCGTAAACGAGTATCTAACGCTGGCCGAGGACATTAGCGGCGGGGACGCGGCGCCAAGCGCGTTCCAGCTTGCGACCGAGGCGATGAAGATCATCGGCCTCGCCTTCACGACGCCGATCCACGCCAACCAGGACGCCGCCGATCTTTATCTCCGCGCCGCCGACCTGATCGCCGCCAATGTCGCGGCGACGCCGCGCAGCATGGTCGTCTCGGCGCTGAAGGCGATCAACCTGTCGCTGATCAACTACGACTACGGCTCGCTGCCGGCGATCGGCACCGATACCGCGATCGCGGAAAGCGTGAAGCTGCTTGAGACGACCGCCCGCATGGCCGGCGCGATCGCTGACAACGTCGATGACGGCGACACATGGAAGTGGCTGCAGGGCGTGTCGCTGTTCTGGCAGGGGGTGCTCGTCGACGACAACGATTCGCAAGCGGCGGCCGTGATCTTCAAGCAGAGCGCCGATATCCTCCGCCCGCTGGTCACTGCCCGCGGCGACGATCCGAAGGCGCATTATCGCTTCGCCGAGGTATTATTGCGCTGGGCTGGCATCGCCGAGCTGTCCAACGCGGACACGGAGGCGATCGAGCGCGAGTCGATCAGCCATTACAAGGCCGTATGGGACGAGCGCTCGACGATCGACGATACGGCTTTATTGGGTCAGGTCGGCGTCGGCTACGGCTTCGCGCTTGCCAATCTCGCCCAGACCATCCGCGAGACGAGTCTCGCGGATCTAACCGACGGACGCACCGCCGAGGACCATCTCGGCTGGTTCTTCGAGGTGCTGGCGCTTGCTGCGGAGAAGGACGATCTGAATGCCACGTTGATCAGTTCCGGCATAACCAGCGGCGATTCGAGTTTCGTCGGTGGGTGGTACCAGATGAGCTCCTACGGCTGGCCGATCGGCTTTCTGAGCGGCCTTCTTAATGTCGAGCACGGCGGTCAGGAGGTGACGCAGTGCGACTTGCTTGCCGCCGATCCCTACGATCCGAAGCGGAGCTCGTTCGGCACCTTGTTGAGCGACGTCGACGCGACGAAGGCCGAGACCGTGTGCCGGGCGGAGACGGTGCTGCATCCCGAAGACGGCCGCGCGCTCTATCAGCTTGCCCGCGTTATCAGCAGCGACATGTCGCGCGAAGGCGAGTTCATGCCGGTGGCGCGCAAGGCGGCGGAGATGGGCGTTTCCCAGGCGACGGCGCTCATCGGCTATACGCTCGGCCAGAAGAAGGACGACGCTGGCTCCGGCGCGGCCTACCGCCTCGCCGCGCAGCAGACGATCCTTGAGTCGTTCACCACCCTCTATCCGTTTCTGGAAGCGCACGCGAAGACCGATCGTGATCGGATGGGTCTCGTTTGGTATGCGCGTCAGGCGGGCGATCTCGGCATGCCGGAGGGGCAGCTTGCAGAGGCGCGGCTGACCGACGACCCGGTCGAGAAGCTTTTCCACCTGCGGCTTGCGGTGCGCCTCTTCAGCAATGATGGCGGGAACAATCAGGCCGCTGCCGACGCGCTGAACCAGGCGGCCGCCATCTCCGTCACACAGGCGCAGTCGGACAAGGTCGATGCCGACGTCGCGGCATGGAACGCGAAGCCGCTGACCGAGCTTCCCGCCGACTCCGACGCCAACGGGTAAAACGCCGCTTCACTGCGGCTGCCATTTTTCCCGCCTAAAAAGCCTGCTCAGCCTATCCCCTGGCGATCAGGTTCTGCACGGCGGAGATATGCCACCTGCCTCCGTGCGCTGACCAGCGACCCTGGATCGCTGTAGATATTGAGATAGTGGGAGGATTGGTTTTCGACAAAAAGAGTGTCCACATGGATATAAGGTTTATCCAAAAGAACACGGGAAAAGCCCAGCATATGGGGTGACCATAATTCCTACAATGTATTCTAAAGAAGAATACCCCGCTCCTCTTTTCCGAGAATTTTGTGAAAGTTGTCGCACAGGATATGATCCGGGTGAGGGGATAGATTTGTTTCCCGGACAGGAGCAAAAACATCCGTTCAGAATTTCGATAGACCTTATCGACATAGCCCCTCTCGGGATGTTCGAGAGTGGTGAGCCTAAAATCCTTTATCCTGTTGTGCTCTTTTGGGTCGGCTACACATTCAGTTTTACCGGCGACGTAATTCACGAGACAGCGCGAGCCCACATACTCGCTCAGCACAGCGGCGTGGGTGACGTAAAAGGAATCGAGTGGAACACTGGCGGTGGAATTCCTCCAGACAAACTGGGAGATGATCTACACTCCGTATTGCAGCGTAGCCACTTGAGACAACCACGAGGCACGCGGCCAGCGCCGCGCGCGCCCACACGGCGCGGCTCATGGTCTGCCCCCGAATGCCGCTTGGGTGATCCGGTCTCCGGAGGTTGCAACCTAACTCGCGCTCCGCGTTGCAGTTGCATTATCGGCCAGCCCACGATCTAGTGAGGTGCGCCGATGTGACCTACATCCCGATGCGGCGTGGCTTCCTCTACCTCGTGGCCATCATGGACTGGGCGAGCCGCAAGGTTCTCGCCTGGCGGCTGTCGAACACCATGGAGGCCGACTTCTGCGTCGCGTGCCGCTATGACAACTTGATTGCGCGAGAAGCCTATCGGCTTCTCTTCAAGGCAGAGCGTCTGCCCGCATCGAACTTTCCGCCCCGCTACAACGTCGCGCCCACAGACCAGGTCCCGATCATCCGGATCGACCCCCGCGACAGCACCCGGGAACTGGCCATGGCCCGCTGGGGATTGGTTCCCTGGTGGTCGAAGGAGATCCCGAAGGTTCCGCACATCAATGCGAGAGCGGAGACGGTGCACAGCCTGCGTATGTTCAAGGAGGCCTTTGCCAAGCGGCGAGCACTCATTCCCGCGACAGGCTTTTTCGAGTGGCAGAAGCGGGCCGACGGAAAACAGCCTTATCGTTTCCAGCGCGAAGACCTTGAACCTTTTGCCTTCGCCGGGCTGTGGGAGTTCGCTCGGATCGACGGCAAAGACATCCTCTCGGCGACGATCATCGTCGGAGAGCCGAACCCGCTTGCAGCGGCGATCCACGACCGAATGCCTGTGATCCTGGAGCCGGGTGGCTATGACCAGTGGCTTGCCTCCGAAACTCCGATCGAGGAGCTTCGCGCGTTGCTCAAGCCTTACCCCGCGGAGCGAATGCGCGCCGTGGCGGTCAACCGTCGTGTGAACAATGTGAGGAACGACGATGAGACCTGCCTCGAGACGATCGGCGAAGGGCCGCTCGAAATCTGACCCGATTTCTGAACGGGTCGAGGTGGCTGGCGCCAGGGCGGCCACTTTTAGGCTGGTCGAGCGAGGCGAGGGGTCTTTCGATCTGTTTCGCTCGGGCAAGAAGATCGGCACCGCACGCGTCGAAAAGTCAGGTGACTACTCAGCGTGGTTCGCTGGTCCCGACGGCAAATTGGAAGCCAGAGCTCTCGAGACTTCAGAACTCCTGCTGCTCGTGGGGCGGTATCTGCTCACGCTCGATGCGCGTGCGGCGGCCTCGGCAGAAGAAACCTCTCACAAGGTTGGCAAGACGGCAGAGGAAAAGCTCAGCTTGTCATTCCTGAAGAAGGCAAAGTTGCGCCACCTTGCCGCTCTGGACGAGAGACTTTCCGCGATGCGCAGGAGCATTGCGTCGATCGGCAAAGCGAGCTAGCGCGAAGTCCGGTTCTGACCCTGGCTGTGTGGAAACGCGCGAGTCAGGTAGGGTCTTCCCGTTGGAATGCGGGAGGATGGGATGGTTCGTTTTGTGGAAGGAACCGACCGTTCGCAGCGTACTTTTCTTCCCGAATGCCTTGAGGACTGGGTGGATGATAACAACCCGGTTCAAGTGATCGATGCCTTTGTCGAAGCGCTGGACCTGGTGGCGCTCGGCTTTGACAGTGCGACGCCGGCGGCCACAGGCCGGCCGGCCTATCATCCGGCAGTGCTACTGAAGCTCTACATCTATGGCTACCTCAATCGGGTGCAGTCGAGCCGGCGGCTTGAGCGTGAGGCCGGACGCAATGTGGAACTGATGTGGCTTCTCGGCCGGTTGGTTCCCGACCACAAGACGATCGCCGACTTCCGCAAGGACAATAGCCGCGCCCTGCGCCAGGTCTGCACTCGCTTCGTTGCGCTTTGCCGCCAGATGGGCCTGCTCGCCGGCAGCACGGTCGTGGTGGATGGCAGCAAGTTCAAGGCTGTCAACAACCGCGACAGGAACTTCACGCACGCCAAGATGGCCCGCCGTGTTGCGCAGATCGAGGAGAGCATCGCGCGCTACCTGCATCAGCTCGACAGCGCCGACCGGCAGGAACCCAGCGAGGCGATTGCTACCAAGGTGGCGCGGCTCAAGGAGAAGATTGGCCGTCTCAGGCAGGAGATGGGCAGGCTCTCTGCACTCGATGGGCTGATGCGACAGACGCCCGACCAGCAAATCTCCTTGACCGACCCCGACTCCCGCTCGATGGCGACGAGCGGCCGCGGCTCCGGCGTGGTCGGCTACAACGTGCAGGTCGCGGTCGAGACCAAGCACCATTTGATCGTGACGCATGAGGTGACCAACGTCGGCAATGACCGCGCGCAACTCGCACCCATGGCGAAAGCCGCCAAGCAGACACTCGACGTCGAGGACCTCCATGTTATCGCCGACCGCGGCTACTTTGACGGTGACCAGATCAAGGAGTGCGCGGAGGCGGACATCACCGTCACTTTACCCAAGCCGCAGACCTCAGGCGCGAAGGCCGATGGCCGCTTCGGCAAGCAGGACTTTGCCTATCTGCCCGAGCAGGATGCCTACCGCTGTCCGGCCGGCGCGCTCCTGCCCTACCACTACAGCAACGTTGAACACGGCATGGAGTTGCGCCGCTACTGGTCAACGCCTGCCTGCCTCGCCTGCACGATCAAGCGGCAGTGCACGCCCGCGAAGGAACGTCGCATCACGCGTTGGCTTCATGAGCATCTCGTCGAGGACGTGCAGCGCAGGCTCGATGCCAACCCCGATCTGATGCGCGTCAGGCGCGAGACGGTCGAGCATCCCTTCGGGACCATCAAGGCGAGGATGGGCGCGACCCACTTCCTGATGAAGCGCCTGCCCAATGTCGCCGCGGAGATGGCTTTGCACGTGCTCGCCTATAACTTGACCCGGGTGATGAACATCATCGGCCGGCCTACCTTGATCGCGGCCTTCAGGGTCGCGTGACGGCTCAATCGCGTACTTATCAGAGCCTATTGGCGCTCTGAAGCCGTCTCCCACCGCCGCTGAAGCTACCGGGAGCCCAAGTGGGTGGCGAAAACGAAATGACGCGGCATCTGCGCTCCCTTCGACCCGTTCGCATCGCTCCCAAGCCGTTTTGACACGGCCAAGACCCGAACCGGACATGAGAACACATGGATGGGCCGCCGTGAGTGAGCCACACTAGAGCATGGGCTCCTTGTCAGAAATCAATCGTTAGATAGGCCAATGGCAAAGCCGCATATCACACGCACCTTCGGTCCGATTCACTTCGAGGACCTTGATCCCCATCGGTTCGAGGATCTCGTCCGCCAGCTCACGTACGACTTCAAACAATGGCAATCAATTGAGTCGACAGGACGCGGTGGCGCGGATGACGGGTTCGATATACGTGCGTACGAAGTCCTCCCCCCATCAACTACGCCTGAAGACGAGGACCCTCTCGAGGATCTGCCTCACCCGATGGAGGGCAATTTATGGATGATTCAATGCAAGCGCGAAAAGGCACTCGGCCCCAAAAGGGTGGCAGCTATTGTTGGCGACGCAGTGAGCGCCGGCAGCGCACCTTACGGCTACATCCTTGTGGCCCCGGCGCATTTCTCGAAAGCAGCGCACGACAAGTTTCGGGAACAGCTTAGAAACCATGGCGTTATGGAGTTTTACCTCTGGGGAGCTGGCGAACTCGAAGATATGCTCTATCAGCCGAAGAACGATCATATCCTTTTTGCGTTCTTCGGTATCTCTCTCGCAAGTCGCCGGCGTTCGAGGACACCGCTGGGACCCGAACGAGGCGTTGGGCGAGGACGTGCGCTTCAAGAACTACGGGCTGGCCCCGAAGTCGGCAGCGGACTTCGCGTTCCTGCTGCACGGGTTTCACTACCTAAAAGACGACGGTGTGATGGCGATCATCCTGCCGCACGGCGTGTTGTTTCGTGGCGGCGCAGAGGCGAAGATCCGCCGCAAGCTCCTCGACGACGGGCACATCGACACAGTCATCGGCCTGCCGGCGAATTTGTTTTACTCGACCGGCATCCCGGTCTGCGTCCTCGTCCTGAAGAAGTGCAAGAAGCCTGATGATGTCCTGTTCATCAACGCGTCCGAGCATTTCGAGAAGGGTAAGCGACAGAACTACCTTTCGGACGAGCATATCGAGAAGATCGTCGACACCTACCAGCAGCGTCCGGAGAGCATCGAGCGCTACGCACGACGCGTGGGGATGGATGAGATTGAGGGCAACGAATTTAACCTGAACATCTCCCGCTATGTCAGCACGGCCGAGCAGGAGGTCGCAATCGATCTGTCGGCCACGCATACGGAGTTGGTCGAGATAGAGAAGCAGATTCGGGAATCGACGGCGAAGCACAACGAGTTTCTGAAGGAACTTGGCCTATCCCCATTGCCAGCGCCTGATAAGTGATCAATGCGGTCAGTCGTGGTGACTTCAGGCAAGCTACTTATGACTTGAACGGGCCCGGACAACGGGCTCTGTCTATTGTTGCAGTGGTCGCTCGACCACCCGTCAGGCCACTGCTTCCTAGGCGCCTGTTCTCACTTGGAAGAGCGAGAGAAACTCCAACGTGAATCTCGCCAGATCGTTTTGCAACAACGACTTAGACCTCGCTACTAAATCCGCGTAGTTGCGAGGTTCAGAGAATATCCAGCTAAGAGAGAAGGAAATCGGCTGCGACCCCACGGGCGCAGTGGCGAGGTTGGCCGGAAACGCCGCCCGTAATGCGGGCGTTCCGTGGGACGGTAAAACGGGGGGAGAATCTTCGAGCAAAGCGGGTTGGCGGAGGGAGAGAAACTCAAATCCAAACGTTCTCTGGAGAAATCCGGAATTCCGGGATTTTCGAGGCAAAGCCTGGCTGAATTTGCGCCGACCGGCTTCAGACTCAGCTCCTCAAGGCCTGATGATGCGCGGACCTGGCGCCGCAGCACGACTCCCATGCCCTTCGTTTGTCTCAACTCCGGTGCGGATGGGTCCTGCGTACGCCGACACTTTGATTTGCGATCCACCCGTTTGGTGAACGGATGGTTGCCGTCAGGCATTCGCGCGTCACGTCATCGACGATGTTGAGAATGCGGAAGCGTCGGCCAGGAGCCAACTGGTCATGGACAAAGTCGAGCGACGTGCGTTGACCTTGGCCTCGACCAGGATCGGCGTGCGGGTTCCGACCGCCCGGCGCCCGGCTCTGCGCTTGCGCTCCGTTATCTCTCCCCGCCGGGAGAGGCGGAGCGTTGAGACGTGACCTGAGCAGCGCTGCATCGTGAATCTCGGATTGCCCGGTGGCGGCCCGACAAAACCAGCCTTGCGAGGGCACGTCTCTCGGTGACACAATCTCCAGTCAGCACATCCGGCATTGTTCGATGTCGGTCGAGGGATCAGAAATGCTGGATGGATCGCCGGGCGGCAACGTCACGCCGCCGCTGGTCACGTTGGTCCTGATCAACTGGAACTATGCGTCCTACGTCGGGGCGGCGATAGCGTCGATCAAGGCGCAGGACTATCCCGCGATAGACGTCCTCGTCGTCGACAACGGCTCGACCGACACGAGCCTTGAAGTCATCGAGGGTGCCGTTGGAGGTGACTCGCGTTTTCGGGTCATCCGTCTAGCAAAGAACCTTGGTCAGCTCGGGGCGCTTTTCCGCGTAACTGACGAATTCCGCGGCGAATTCGTCACCGTCGTCGATGCTGACGACGTGCTTCAGCCGAATTTCGTTTCTCGCCATGCCCAGGTCCATATCGCGCTGCCGCAGGCCGTCGCTTTCACATCCAGCAATATCCGCGAGATCAACGCCGACGGCACTGTCATCAGCAACGGTTACGGCCCCTTCGGCGTTGTTCCCAAAGTCCGTTCGCGGCCTCTCGCCGACGTCGATTCGGTGCCGCATCTGGCTACAATTTCGGCTTGCGACTACCAGCGTCTCGTCGAGACGACGTCGACCGTGCCTCATTTCCAACGGGGCTGGTGCTGGGGGCCGGGCACATCGAATATGTACCGAAGGAGCATGCTCAACGTAGTTCGCCAGGAGCGGGGCGACGCGCCGTACTTCCGGGCTGCGGATAGTTATCTCAACCCACTTTGCCACGCCTTGGCGGGCTCCGCCTTGATCTACCAGACTCTATCCGAATATCGCATCCACCGGAGCAACTATTATGCCGCCCGCGAGTCGTTCACCGGTATGCGCACCGGCCACCCCGAGATGGACGACATCAACAAGGCCATTCACGCGGAAACCATCGAATTCATCCTGCGCAACTCCAGGCGGTTCGTCGGCTTAGTAGGCAAATCCCGCTTTTGGGATTTGATTGACCATATTGCGCTTGAGCCTCGCAGCCGGACCGCCTTTCGGCATCCGGGCGTGCAAGCCGCGCTCGTTACCGCTTTCGCGCCGCTGGTTGAGGACTTTGGTGAGGATGGCCTCTATGATCATTTGATTCCGCGCATGCGAATCAGAGCGCTCCGGGCGATCACGCAAAAGGCCTATGGGGGCCAGGTCCCGGCGCGTTTGCGATTGAGGCTGCTGCGTACGCTCGCGCGTGGGCGATTGGCGCGGTGGCGGAAGCGACTGCAGACGGCTGCCGGCCACACACAGCCTGCACCGCGCACCCCGCCGCAGGCCTCTTCGGCGGCGGCTGCCGAGTCAGTCCGAGCGGAGCCACCGACGCTCGCCCGCGAGCGGGCGGAGATTATCGAGCGCTTCGGTCCGGCTGCCCTGCTTTCGCGAAGCCCGCCGATCTTCAAGACGAGCATCGCACATGGACAATATCTCGGCATTGCCCCCGCATTCGGCGCCCGTTTTGGTGACGTGCCGGCCGGGTTCATTGTCTATCCGACCTGGACGGTCGAAGACACGAACCTCGTCGCGATAATCGCCCGCGCCGTCGCGGAACATCGCCGGCGATATCCGAATCACCGGCTCATCTGTCTCTGCAACACCCGTCGTGAGGCAGAACTCCTCACCGTAAGCGGCGTTCCGGCACTGCACCTCAACAAGAACTTTACGGTGTCCGATACGATTTTTCGGCCGTTGCCGAACGTCTCGGTCGAGTTCGACGCGATCTACAACGCTCGCTTTGTGCCGAGCAAGCGCCACCAGCTCGCGGCGGCGACGCCGAACGTCGCCTACCTCGCGTTCGCCGAGGGTTCGCCGGCGCGCCTCGAGGACCACCGGCTTCTGCTTGCGGCGGCTGTTGCCGACAATCCCACCCACGTCCTCCTCAATCCGCAGGCGAACGGTCTGCCGGAGCGGCTCTCGCCGGGCCAGGTCAACGCACACCTCAATCGCGCCGCCGTTGGTCTCTGCTTGTCTGCGGCCGAGGGCTCGAATTGCGCATCCATGGAATACATGCTCGCCGGTTTGCCGGTCGTTAGCACTCCCAGCTCCGGCGGCCGCGACGTCTATTTCGAGGAGGAGTACTGCGTGATCTGCGAGCCGACCGCTGGTGCCGTCCGCGATGCCGTCGCGGCGCTGAAGGCCCGGAAGATTCCGCGCGAATACGTGCGTGCGCGGACGCTTGCCAAGATCGAGCCGGACCGCCGCCGTTTCCTGACGCTTGTCGACGACCTCCTTTCGTCGCTCGGCGGCGAGCGGCGCTTCGAAGGTCCATGGCCTTTTGGCGAAACGAGCGGTCTGGTCGCGTGGGACTCGTTCGACCGGCACCTGAAGAGACTCGATCCGAATCATCCTCACTCCGGGCTCAAGATGCGCTCCCCAAGGTAGTTCATCCGAACCCAAGCGGAATAGCAGACTGTCCGGTTAAACAGGGCGCTCCAAGATCTGCTAGACGTTCATCGCCGATGCCATTCCCAAGCATCAGCGATTATCTCTTCAAGCTTCGTATGCCTGGCCTCCCAATGGAGCACAGTGCGAGCGAGCCTTGGATCGGCCACTAGGCGGTCGGGGTCGCCGGCCCGACGCGGCGCGACTTCCATCGGAACGCTGCGTTGGGTCACCCGCTCGACGATAGCGATGACCTCGAGCACTGAGACGCCCTTTCCAGTGCCCAGGTTTACGGCCTGGGTCATCCCGCCCCCGAGTAGGAAATCAAGGCTGGCGAGATGCGCCAGGGCGAGATCCGCCACATGGATATAATCGCGGATAGGGCTTCCGTCGGGAGTCGGGTAGTCGGCGCCGAACACCTTGACGTGCGGCCGGCGCCGCAGGGCGGCGTCAAATACAAGTGGGATCAAATGGGTCTCCGGGTCGTGCCGCTCGCCGATTTCGCAATCTGCGTCGGCCCCAGCGGAGTTAAAATAACGCAGCCGGATTGAACGAATGCCGTGCGCTCGGTCGAAATCGTCCATCATTCGCTCGCAGGTGAGCTTAGTGGCGCCGTAGGGATTGACCGGCCGGCAGGGCTGGTCCTCGGCAATCAGTAGTGTTGAGGGCTCGCCGTAGACGGCGCAGGACGAGGAAAGGATGAGGTTGGAAGGACTAGTGTCGCGCATGGCCTGCAGAAGTCGCAGGGTACCAACGACATTTGTGTCGTAGTAGGCGCCGGGGTCGATCGTGGATTCGCTGACGAGTGCAAGCGCGGCGAAATGCATCACGGCGACTGGCTTCGTTTCGAGGAGCGCCATGGTGAGCTTCGCCTTGTCACGAATGTCGCCTTCGATCAGTGGACCGAAGCGAACGAAAGCGCGATGCCCGGTTGAGAGATTGTCATAAACGACTGGAACTATGCCCGCTTGGGCAAGGGCCTTGCAGCAATGGCTGCCTATATAGCCAGCGCCGCCGAGGACAAGAACATTCGCCATGAATCACTGCATGTCTGTCGACTATCGACGCTCGAACTGATCACCGGGCACCGGCATGGTCGACGAACCAGAAGCTGCAGATCATCGAGGAGAGCCCGCTGCTTGGCAAGACGGTATCCTCGGTCGCCCGCACGTGCGGCGTCGCGCCAAACCTGCTGTATCATTGGCGCCGACTGATGAGCGAGGGCGGAGCTGCAGCTGTGGGATCGGATGAACCGGTTATCGAGAGCTCGGAGTGCGGCAGCCGACGAGCGCATCTGCGACCTCGAACGGCTGTGGCGATTAGCTGCCACACCCGTTGAACGAAGCCCCGCGCTACACCGCGGCAGCCGATAGGAAGAGAATGGCGGTTGGGCCGTCGGAAGACGGACAGCGAACTGAGGAAGGGAACCCCGGCAAAGGGGTGTTCAGTGACTCCGACTAAATTATTGAAGAGAAAGAGAAACAGAATTATGGATGGTGGGGTCGGACGTGATACCTGAATGACAGTTCTGGCTGACATGAGGTGAAGACTGTGGTTCGGATTGGTTTGACTGGCGCATGCCGAGCACGGGGAGGCTCGAAGAAGATCAAGCGCTGCTCGTATTGAGCATGCGACGTGACGTGGTGATCGTAGGCGGGGGCCCTTCGGGTCTCACTGCTGCTTACGAGGCCGCCGGTCAAGGGGCGGCAGTAAGCGTGTTTGAATGCCTTGACATCGTCGGTGGACTCGCTCGCACCATTGTGTTTCAAGAAAACCGCTTCGATATTGGACCGCATCGTTTTTTTTCCAAGAATGATGAGGTCAGGCAGCTATTCACTGATGTTCTGGGCGAAGAGGCGGTGCGTGTCGCGAGACTGACCCGCATCCTCAATGACGGACGTTATTTCGACTATCCTCTGACTCCCTTGAACGCAATTTGTGGGATAGGCCTCGGCTCGGGCGTCGCAATTGCAGCGAGCTACATTGCGGCTCGTTTCCGCGCAGCACGTGCGCCTTTACCGAACGCAACTTTTGAGGATTGGGTGATCGCCCATTTTGGCCGACGCCTTTTCGAGCTTTTCTTCAAAGGGTACACTGAGAAGGTATGGGGCATCCCCTGCAGCGAGATCAGCGCCGATTGGGCCGCGCAGCGGATCAAGGGCTTGAGCCTCGCGAGCGCGTTGCGCAACGCAGTGTTAAAGGACAGGCCCGGACAGATTAAGACATTGGTCGATGAGTTCATCTATCCGCGTTTGGGCGCAGGGCAGACATACCAGATGATGGCTGAGGCTATCAAAAACCTCGGCGGCGAAGTGACAACCCGCACCTCGGTTAGCCGGCTTCGCCGAGAAGGCAATCGCGTCGTCGCCGCGCAGATCGAAAGTGCCTCCGGATCATACGCGGTCGACGGGCGGTTCTTCCTCGTCAGCGCGCCGCTCACCGATCTGGTCGAGATGGTTGACCCGCAGGCGCCGGACGCGGTGCGCGCGGCCGCGCGCGCCTTGCGCTATCGTGAGCACATTGGCGTGAATTTGCTCGTAGAAGGACGGCCCTTTCCCGACAACTGGCTTTATGTGCACAGTGCAGACGTGGCGCTCGCCCGCATCGCCAGTTATCGCAATTTCTCGCCGGCCATGGCGACGAATGACTTTTTAAGCCCCCTCACAGTCGAATATTTCGCCTCGTCAGGGGACGCGCTCAGTAGCGCTTCCGATGCGGCTATAACGGCGCAGGCCGTGACCGAACTCTGCCGGCTTGGATTGATCGAGCGCGAGCAGGTAAACGGAAGTTTCGTGGTCAGGAGCGATAAAGCCTATCCGCGAATGGAGATCGGGCATGAGGCCCATGTCGCCACAATCAAGGCATGGTTAGATCAGTTCGAGAACCTGTTGCCTATAGGCCGCTCCGGCATGTTCAAATACAATAACCAGGACCACGCCATGGCTACCGGGCTACTTGCGGCCCGCACCGCGCTCGGAATCGAGCGCTTTGATCCCTGGTGCGTCAACATCGACGCTGAATATCACGAGTTGGCCCAAGCACTCTGAGCCTCTTCTTTTGAGTTAGATTTGTGCCGACGGGCGTTTATTGTGGCCTTGCAGCGAAATCAAAAAGCACCAACCGTATGCTGCCCCTGCGCCAGTCAAAAACGATGGGAGTCTTGTCCCCAACCTCCTCGATAAGGTGAGCTGCACTCGGGTCAATGGGGTGTCAATCGGCGTCCAACATTGACCCTGCATCGGCGTCCAAATTTGACCCCCTTGAGCGACGTTGTTTGGCATTGGCGCGAGCGCGGGCGGGGGTGTGCTCGTCGGCGGGCGCGCGATGATGTTCGATCCATCGTCATCGCGCATCTTCCCTTCCATCACTGGGGAGTTGGATTGGCGACAACACGCCTGGCTGATGTTGCGAGAGGGTGCGGGCTTCGCTCCTCAAGCCCCCATCACTGAGACGACGGCGCAAATGGAGGTGCGATGCCGAGTGCTTGAAGCGCAGGCGAGGCGAAATCCGGGCATTCGTCCTCGCCTAGAACGAGCGCGCGAGAAGCTCAAGGCACGTCTGGCCGAGACGCCATGAGCGAGCAGCATGTCGTCGCGTGGAGCATGCGCACAGGCCGAGGACCGACTGCGCGCGCCAAAACTTCACGCGATGCTGCGCCGCCGTCGCCGGCCGCATCCGCAACGGCGGCGATCCCGCCGAGGCGCTGAACGAAGCGCGGCGCGCGCTGACCTCCGCCGGCTTCGCGGTCGACTATTTCGAGGTCCGCAACGCCGAAACGCTGGCGCCGGTGGAGAATTTCTTCGGGGAGCCGGTGCGGCTGCTGCTGCTGGCGGCCAAGCTCGGCAAGACCCGCCTCATCGACAATATCGCCGTTTAAACACACATGGGCCAGAGACCGCCGGCGGCCGTCATCGCGCAGGTGTGCCGTTAGGATCGCGAAACGTGATCGCGCATGGTGCTTTGGGTCACCTCGAAACCTTCGCAACAAACCGGCCCCTTAGAGAATTTCCCACCGCCGGTTTAATCGCTACATCAATTTTATCAATAACTCAGTTTGGCGCGACCTTAGGAATACCAAAAGGAACTAATTGACGACAACATTCTTACCGATCTGGTCCGGAATCTATCCGAACCAGCACGAATTCCTTGACATCGTCTGATTCCATGCTTGGGACCAACACGCTGGTGTTTTCGCGGCGTGCTTGTTGATCAAGCAGGTAGTTACCTACGCTCCTTATGGGATCCGGCACACGCTCCCAATCGCTCAATGGCCCGATCAAGATATACGAAAACTCACGGCTCAGCTGCTGGACCCGATTGTCATCGCTCATGCCGGGCTCCGCTGGGACATAATACGACGCCAATTCGAGGACGATACTTTGTTTGTTCTGCGCAGCGATCAAATTTACAGCCGGAAGATTTAGGTAGAAAAAAGCTTGTGGGTTGATGACGCCAATGCGTGATCTTGTTGCCCCGCCAACCAATTCCAGAATTCGTTCATAGACCGGCTCTGCCGGAAAGGTTTGGCTGGTCCACGTGGGCAAGGGCAGTGGAAACATGGGGCTCAGCAGTTGCCGATCGAGTTGTGTCTGCATGTTCTCAGGAAAGGAGACCATTCTGGAGGCCAGAAATACCACTTGAAGCAATAAAGCCGGAGAAAGGATCGCCATACGTACCATCGTCGACGGACCGGGCCTAACGCCCATCAGAAACCATCCTGTGCAACTCAACATCAGGACGAATGCCGGGAAAACCAGATATCGCGGATCTCCGTTGTAGGTTGTCAGGGTACCCACGAGCGGGACGATACATATGGCACCAACAAGCACGGTAGTCGGCCCTGGTTTAGGCAACTTCCGTTGTCCAAATGCACGCATCACCATTGCCCCCAATGCAATCAGGAGCACACCCAGGGTTGGAGCGGTTACCGTGTACTTGGCAATCAAACTGAGGAAGGCGAAGGGCTCTCCCCGAGGGTGGGGGAACCATGTCAGATGAACCCGCACCAAATCCCCATACGTGTTTGCGAATGCCCAGCCATACACTTCCGAGGCAAATAACCCGTACCAGCCGACGACCAAGGCAAATGCTGTCGAAGCCGCAAGCAGGTTGTTTGTGTTCAGCTGAAACCGCTTCATGCTGCCAAAACCAAATGCGATGGTTGTGACGATCAGGAAGCCGAGGAGTCCAGGGCCAGCCCAGGACCTGATATTGGGCATCAGGTCCATCCCACCCATGATGGCCATGCCCGCTGCCGCGTAAAGTAGCCAGATGCCCGCATCGCGCCACCGGATCGAGCTATTTCTGATGGACAGGTAAAGATAAACAAAGAGGGGCGCCGCGAAGGTCCCGCCACCAACAATCGGCCGAAAGCACAGCGCCAACCCGAGCGCAACTCCCGCGGCAACGCAATGTCGCCGGTTCTGGAAGTTGTCGCATTTGCAAAAGTGATAAACGGCGGCAGCAGAGGCGACGCAGTACGGCAATTCTGACCAGAAATCGAGCCCGATCGCCACCAAGGTGATGTGCGTGCCGACGAGCAGCAAGGTAAAAGCAAGCCGAATCCCTTGAAGAACCGAATTCAGCAGCAGTGATACGTACAGAAGAAAAATGCAGTAAAGCACCGGGCACACAATGTACATCGCCGCCAAAGCATTGCCCCCGGTCAAAGCATAGAAAGGAACGATCACAACCGGAACGAATGAGGGTCGCCACCCACGGTGAAAATACGAAGCCTTCAGTCCTTCGACAAAGCCCTGATCAACGAAGGTGTTGTAGATTCTCAGGCCGGTCCCCATGTACTCCGCCGGGTCCCAATGCGGGTATAACCCCCCGATGGACATGTAAGCGAATATGTAGATTACAGGGATTGACGCTGCCAATACACATTGCCAAATGGTGGTGTGTTCACCGGCATCTAGTTCAAGCAAAGCTATACACCCCTGCCTCAGCATCGTGATTGTCATATCTGATTTCGTGGTGAACCGAGTGGACGAAGTCCTCGGTGACACCTTTCTGTCTCGAAACGAACGTCTTGAAAGCGTTATTCTGCACGAACCCTGCTCCATGCTTTCAAACGGAGATACTACCGGCCATCGGCATCAAACCCCAGCGCTCTTTTCCATCTCCTCTCAATCTCGCATCGAGTCACGCCGACAATCGCCCGCGACTTCGTGCAGTCGCAACGACAAGATCTCTGGTACCCTGTCAGGTGTCAATCGGCACTGGAACGGGACCCCGGGCTCTCGCCGATCTACCAGGCGCCGAAGACGAGCGAGCCACATCTGCAGCACAAGGTCTATCCCTACCTGCTGCGGCACCTGGCGATCGAGCGGCCGAACCAGGTCTGGTGCGCCGATGTGACCTACATCCCGATGCGGCGTGGCTTCCTCTACCTCGTGGCCATCATGGACTGGGCGAGCCGCAAGGTTCTCGCCTGGCGGCTGTCGAACACCATGGAGGCCGACTTCTGCGTCGCGGCGCTGCAGGATGCCATCGCCCGCTGCGGCAGGCCTGACATCTTCAACTCCGACCAGGGCTCGCAGTTCACCGGCTTCGCCTTCACCAACACGCTCAGGGACGCCGGCATCCGTATCTCCATGGACGGCCGCGGTTGCTGGATGGACAACGTCTTCATCGAGCGGCTGTGGCGCAGCCTCAAATACGAATGCGTCTTCCTCAATGCCTTCGAGACCGGTAGCGAGGCCAGGAGCGGGATCGGTCGCTGGATCGGCTACTACAACGCCTCGCGCCCGCATTCTTCGTTCGGCGGCAGGACGCCCGACGAGGTCTATGCTATCGACAGCGAGCAGGAGAAATTGGCGGCGTAACCAGACCCGGATTCCACCTTAGCCAAGCCGCCAAACTGTCTCAGAAAGCGGACCCACCTCTGTGCCCCTCAAAGAGCTGGAGGCAAAAGGCAGAAAGACGGCCGACGAAAAGCTCAGCATCGCCTTCTTGCAGCAAGCGCAAACGCGCCGCGTTGCAACGCTTGACCAGCAGCTCGCTGCGATGCGGAAAGAGATGAAGCTGGGCTAGGCTTTTGGCGCAAACCAAAGTCCAAGCTGACGCCGAGATGTCCGCTTTCTATGGATAAACGGTCATCCTGATCACGCCGACGGATGACCGTGTCTGTGAAGGGTTTCGGATGCCGGCCCATGGCGGCGCCTGCGACAGGCACAGGGCCGGCGTCCGAAAGCCTCCAGGGAAGGAACCCGCGGGGGCTGGGTGATGAGGTTCCTATGGGGATTTGATGGTCGGGCGGCGTCGGTGCGGGAGGCGCTGGTGGGCCTTGTGGGCATCGGATCGTCGATCGACGGCGACGGTGCTTCGACGCTGGCGAGGGTGACTGGGCGGTTGGGGCATGATTATCGGCATTGGATCGCGGCTCGGAGGCGGCGGGGCGACGCCGATGCGGCGCCGGAAGCGAGGTGCTGCGGCGAGTGGGCGGAGCGTGAAGGGTGAGCGGGCGTCATGACGAGTTGGTCCTGATCCCGGGCTCGGGCGACGGCGGGGCGCGGGGGTGGCCGCCTCGCTGGAAGGTCTCGACGATGACCATGCGGCCGCCGCAGCACGGGCACGGCGGCCGCGAATCGGCTGGAGCAGCAGCGTCGACGGCATCGCCGGCAGCGCTGCCTTCGGCCTCGGGCTGGGGCGCAGCGAGCAGCGCGCGGGCACGCATGATGTTGGCCTTGCGCGTGGCGCTGGCGAGGAGCCCGTAATGGCGGATGCGGTGGAAGCCCTTGGGCAGCACGTGGAGAAGGAAGCGGCGGATGAACTCGCTCGCTTGGAGCGTCATGGTTCGATAGCGCTGGCGCCCGTCGCGACGGTAGTCCTTGCAGCGGAAGGTCACGCCGGCCTGGTCGAGGGAGATCAGGCGGCTGTTTGAGATGGCGACGCGGTGGGTGTAGCGCGCGAGGTAGGCGAGCACGGCCGCGGGCCCGGCGAAGGGCGGCTTGGCGTAGACGAACCAGCGCTTCTTCTTGAGCGGTGCCAGGACGGCGGCAAAGGCGCGGCTGTCGCTGAGGCCGACCCGATCGCCGAAGAAGCTGAGACGGCCGGCGGCATGCAGTGCGGCGAGCCGATCGAGGAAGAGCCGGCGGAACAGTTTTGAGAGCACGCGCACAGGCAGCAGGAAGCCGGGGCGGCAGGAGACCCAGCGCTTGCCATCGAGCGAGATGCCGCCGCCGGGCACGATCATGTGGACGTGCGGGTGGTGGGTCATCGCCGAGCCCCAGCTGTGGAGCACGGCGGTGATGCCGATCCTGGCGCCGAGATGCCTGGGATCGGCGCCGATGGTGAGCATCGCCTCGGAGGCGGCGCGGAACAGGAGATCGTAGAGAACGGCCTTGTTGTGCCAGGCAATGCCGGCGATCTCGGCCGGCAGCGTGAAGACGACGTGGAAATAGCCGACCGGCAGGAGATCGGCCTCACGCGCGGCGAGCCAGTCCTTCGCCGCCGCGCCCTGGCACTTGGGACAATGCCGGTTGCGGCAGGAGTTGTAGGCGATGCGGCTGTGGCCGCAGTCCTCACATGCCTCGAGGTGACCGCCGAGGGCGGCGGTGCGGCAGGTCTCGATCGCCGCCATCACCTTCAGCTGGGTGAGGCTCACATGGCCGGCATGGGCCGCGCGCCAGGCGGCGCCATGGCGATGCAAGATGTCTGCGACCTCCAGCGGCGGGCGGCGGTTCACGCCGCCGCGTCAGGCCCCCGGTCTCTGCTCCTCCTCCGACAGGCTGATGCGGTCGAGCGGGCTCATGACGGCACGGATCGTGTTGGTGGCGACGCGGGCATAGAGCGCCGTGGTCTCCAGCTTGGCATGTCCGAGCAGCACCTGGATCACGCGGATATCGATGTCCTGCTCAAGCAAGTGCGTGGCGAAGCTGTGGCGCAGTGTGTGCGGCGTCACCCGCTTCCTGATCTCGGCGGCCTCCGCGGCGGCATGGACGGCGCGGTTCAGCTGGCGCGTGGAGAGCGGCATGACCGGGTTGCGGCCGGGGAACAGCCAGCCCTGCGGAAGCATCACGCCCCGGCGCCTGCCCTCCCGCCACCAGGCGCGCAGCAGCTCCAGCAGCTGCGGCGACAGCATGGCATGGCGGTCCTTGCGGCCCTTGCCCTGCTCGACGCGGATCAGCATGCGCGTGGAGTCGATATCGCTCACCTTGAGCGCCACGACCTCCGAGACCCGCAGCCCCGCGCCATAGGCGGTGCCCAGCGCCGCCTTGTACTTCGGGCCCGGCGCCGCATCGAGCAGCCGCGCCACCTCCTCAGCGCTCAGCACCAGCGGCAGCTTGCGCGGCTGGCGGACAACCGTGAGACGGCGGGCGAGGTCGGGCCGGTCGAGCGTCACGGTGAAGAAGAAGCGCAGCGCCGAGACCGCGCTATTGATGCTCGGCGGCTGCATGCCGGCCTGGGTCTGATTGAGCTGGAAGCGCCGCAGATCTTCGGCCGTCGCCGTGTCGGGCGAGCGGCCGATAAAGGTGGCGAACGCCTTCACGCAACGAATGTAGTCGCGGCGTGTGGCTTCGCTGAAGCCGCGCACCGACATGTCTTCGATCATGCGCTCGCGCAGCGCGCTGACGGGGTGATGGGAAGGCTGGGCAGTCATCGGATGCTCCCGAGTTGAAGGTTGACCCTTCATGCTCGGGAGCCGATCCCGACCCGTCACCCGTGATCGTTCACACAATCATCAACGTTCCAATCGATCCGCCAACCTCGACGCGCGCTCCCATCCCGCGCGAGCGGGTTCGTTCCATGACCCTAAGGGGACTCATCAAGAACCTGGTCAAAGGGCATTCCAGAGGACCGAGCCTCCCCAGAGTATAAGGCCGGCTCCTGCGATCTTGCTCAGCAGATATCCATGCGGCACCAGCTTCTCGATGGCCACGAACGCTGCTAGGCCCACGATCCAATAGAGGTTCATGATGCCGCCGACAAAGAGGAGTGCCATCAGGAACCAGCAGCAGCCGAGGCAATAGACACCGTGCTCGATCCCCATCGCGAACGCGCCCGACGCGCCGTCCCGTCTTCGCTGGGTGATAAACTCGACAGGTGATCGGCAGTGCCGAAGGCATGCCTGCTTCAACGGTGTGAATTGAAACACACCCGCAGCAATCAGGACGATTGCGCCCGGAATGGTCTAAGTCAGCGTCATCATAGTCGCCGAAACGATGCCCAGCGCCTCCAGGGCCCATTGCAGCGTCGCGGCAATGGCGCTGAAATCCGCCCATGCCGCAAGGTAGCCCGCGAGAAAAGAAGTCGAGATCGTCGGCACGCGAACCGGATTCGATCCACGGCGTAGGAGCGCCGCGTAGAGAAGCACGGTGGGCGAGACGCTTGGTAGCATCATCGCAATCATCATCACCCACCACATCAGGAAGACAAGCACAGCGTATGCGTGCGACCAGTCACCGGGCGCGTTCGGACCCGGCATGTTGCGCATGCCGCGCATCGCGGTCATTTCGAGCGCGGTCATGCGCATACCGACGCCGTACACCGTATAGAGACCGGCCAGAACGAACAGCAAGCCGATCAGCCCATAAAGCGTGATGCGATCACGGCGGAGCAGGGCCTCCGCCAAGCTTGGCTCTGCCACGCTGTAGTCGGCCGTCAGGCCGCCTCAAGGACGCCGGTATTCGAGAGGTGAATCTCTACGATGTGCACATGGGTGCCCCGGTTCTTGGCAAGCTCAAGAGCGCCGCTGGTCTTCGTCGTTCCCTTGGCCATCTCCGCCACACGGAACTCGAACCCGTGCGGCAGGTTGATCCGCGCCCTGTGCTCGGCACCAGTGATGGGATTGGTGATCGGCTCAGCTTCGGTCTCGAAGACACCGGGAACCTGGATGCGGCCGCGGCGGGCCTCCATGTCCAATTCGATCTCGATGGGTTTGTACAGCGTCTCCAGCTTGGTGGGAGACATCGCTGAGAAGACCCACCACATCGTGGCCATCTCCTCGGTGTCTTCCCCAGTCATGATGCGGAACAGTGCATCACGCTGCTCAGGACTTGCGCTCTCATCGACGATGATCTGCATCGTCCCTTTGCCTTCATGAATTGCACCCGGCCATTTGACAACGAGAGCGGCCTTGGTGCCGCTGAGGTCAACGTCTCCATAATGACCGGAGTCAAATTCGAACCCCGCCACCGCCTCGCAATGTCCGTAGGTCGGCAAAGCTAGGAATTGGCACGGGCAACCGGTCGCACAGTTGCAGTTCGCCAGCTCGTGTCCGTGGACTTCCCAAGGTGTCATCGTTCAGGCTCCCTGTTGGCACACAGTCACCCCAAGATAGACAAAGGCGGATGACGAGCACAAGGCCGCGCCGCCCTACCACGCGCTGATTGATAGCTTCGACAGAAGGACTCCTGCTCGTGGCGCATTCCGGAAGTGTCGTCGGCCCTCGGCGACTTCAGAACATCACTGCAAAGCGGATTCTCGGCCGGCTGATGGCCGGCGCATTTAATGAGTTCACGGCCTAAGCCGCTGCGCCCGCAGCAGCCTCACTGCGACGCTCCGAACACCCAGCGGAAATCGGCGTCGAACGCGCTGACGATCCGTTGCGCGCCCAATCCGCTGAGGTGGTCGTTGTCGCGGTAGAAGATCGCGTTGCCCTCAAAGGGGCGGCACGTCTCCTTGTCGCAGTAGACACCGAGCGGATCGATCACGCGAACGTCGTCCGTCTGCCCCGCCATCGCGTTGAGCAACGGCATGATCTTGGCCCTGCCCGCCTCGACCTTCTCCCGCGGCGTCGTGCATGCATTGCGGCCGAGCCCCCAGCGGTCGGCGCGGAGCGCGCAGTCGAGAGCCGGCTTCGGGAAGGCGGGAATGGGCGCCACGACCAGAATCCGTGCGACCCCGAGGCTGCGAACGACAGCGAGCGTCTCTTCAAAGCGCCCCCGGAAATCGTCCGTAACGTTACGCGGCCAATTCGCTTCCATGATCGCGTATCCGGGCTTCTCCTGCGCGGCGCCGCCGAACCGGGCGAGCGACTCGGCGGGAGGCGGACAGCGGCGGCCGACCGCATAGCCGATCACCGGAACGCAGCCCGGCTTGGCGTAGCGGATCGTATAGGCGCCCGCAGCCCGACCCCGTTCAAGAACGGCCTCGTACATCGCATAGGCAAAGGAATCGCCGAGCAGCAGCCCCTTCGGGCCTGCGGGAAGCGACTTGAGGCAGGCGCTTTCCTCCGGCACAGTCGTTTCCGGCGCGCATCCGCCGTCGGGAACCGCGGAGAGCGGCGTGGTGTCCACCCCCGCGTAGCCGTGCGCGGCGAACCGCGCGCATTCCGCCACCACGCCTCCGAGCACGGCGAACAGCGCGCAGCCGAGAACGGCGCCCTGCACGATCCGCTTTGCCCCATAGCGCGCAAAAATGTCCCTCCGGCGCAATCGGATGCGCCGCTCGATCAGCACATAGCTGGCGGCGGCGAAGAGCAGCGCGAGGAAAGCTGCCGCGAGGCCGAGCGAGAGCCGCGGACCGCCGAGCGGCGCGGCGTGTGCGAACACGATGAGCGGCCAGTGCCAGAGGTACCACGAATAGGACAGGAGGCCGATGACGATCATCGGCGGCTGCGCCAGCACGCGCGCCACAACATTCCGCGGTTCGGCCGCGCCCGTCAGGATGATTGCGACAGCGCCCGCCACCGGCAGCAGCACATAGCCGGACGGGTACGGCACATCGCCGAGAAGCACGATGGAGCCGATCACAAGCATCGCGCCGAGGGCGGCGAGGCACTCGTTGGTCGCGCGGCCAAGGCGGCGCATGCCTGCCGCCGCGTCCGCGAGCATGCCGCCGGCAATGAACTCCCAGCCGCGCAGCGGCATCAGGAAGAACGCCGGGTTCCGCCCCTCGGTGAACACGATGCAGCCGAGCAGCGAAAGCACGAAGATGCCTGAGGCCATTGCCAAGAGCACCGCCTTCGCCGGGCCGCCGCTCCGCCGGGCATAGAGGTGCGTGCCTCCCCAGATCAGTAGCGGCGCGACCAGATAGAACTGTTCCTCCACCGAGAGCGTCCAGAAATGCAGGAGCGGCTTGAGGTGCGCCTCGATGGCGAAGTAGTCGCCGGTGCGCAGGAAGAAATGATTGCCGAGCATGAGAGATGAGAAGAGCTCGGACCAGCCGAACTCCTTCAGCTCGCGTGGCGTCACCAGGAACACGACCGCACCGAGCGAGGTCGCCACCAGCACGACGAAGAACGGCGGCAGGATGCGCAGCGACCGGCGCGCATAGAAATCCAGGAACGAGAACCGCGACGCCCGCGTCGCGGTCAGAATCTGTCCGATGATCAGATACCCGGAGATGACAAAGAACACGTCCACGCCGACAAATCCGCCGGAGAAGCCCGGGCACCCCGCGTGGAAAGCGACGACACCGATGATCGAGACCGCTCTCAGGCCGTCGACGAAGGGAAGGTAGCCGGCCTCGTAGCTGCCGGATTGAGACCGCCTTAGCGCGCGCCAGCGGGAAGGCGCACATGCGCTGGCTGGCCTGCACGAGAAGGAAGTCGCCGACGCTGTGCCCGAGCGTATCGTTGACCTCCTTGACCCCAGATGACCGGCTCTTCGGGCCAAGATTGACGCCAGGGTCGGGCGTTGGCAACCCAGAACCTCGCCGTGAGCGGCCAGATTGTCAATCGGCGCGCAAAGTTGACCCCCTATCGGCGTCGAAGATTGACCCCCTGAGTTGATGACGGCTCACGGTGCGGAGCAGGCTGCGCGCGAAGCGCGCCTCCCATAGCGCTGTAGCGAGCGCGCGGCCTGCGGGCGGTGGGTCGCTCAGGCGCGGTTCTTGAAGCGCCAGCTTTCGTTGCCGGTCTCGACGATGTCGCAGTGATGGGTGAGACGGTCGAGGAGCGCGGTGGTCATCTTGGCGTCGCCGAACACACTCGGCCACTCGCCGAAGGCAAGGTTGGTGGTGACGATGACTGAGGTGCGCTCGTAGAGCCGGCTGATGAGGTGGAAGAGGAGCTGGCCGCCGGACTGCGCGAAGGGCAGATAGCCGAGCTCGTCGAGGATGACGAAGTCGATGCGGGTGAGGTAGTCGGCGAGTCGACCCTGCCGTCCGGCACGGCCCTCGCTCTCCAGGCGGTTCACCAGGTCGACGACGTTGTAGAAGCGGCCACGAGCGCCGTTGCGGATGCAGGCGCGGGCGATGGCGATCGCGAGGTGCGTCTTGCCGGTCCCGGTGCCGCCTACCAGGACGACGTTGCGCTGCTGGGCGATGAAGCCGCCGGCGGCGAGATCGCGGACGAGCCCGTCATTGATCGGCGAACCGGCGAAGTCGAAGTCCGGCAGGTCCTTGGCGAGCGGCAGCTTGGCGGTGGTGAGCTGGTATTTGATGGAGCGGGCCTGCTTCTCGGCCACCTCGGCCTTGAGCAGATCGCCGACGACGCGCGGCGGCTCGTGCTGCCGCTTCACGGCCGTCTTCATCACCTCGTCGAAGGAGCCGCGCATGCCATAGAGCTTCAGATCGCCCATCAGGCCAAGGATCTCTGTGCGTTCCATCAGCTTGCCCTCCTGAGGGTGTCGTATCGGGTGCAGTCGGCTGCCGGCTCGTGCCGCAGTCTCAGTGCCTCCGGGGTGGCGATGGTGGCCGGCTTCTCCGGCTCGCGGCGGCGGGCCAGAATGTTGAGGATGACGTCGGCGGAGCGGACGCCGTCGCCGAGCGCCTCGGCACAGGCTGCCTCGACTGCAGGGAGGCCGTCGCTCAGCACGGCGGTGAAGATCATCACCATCTGCCGGTTGCCGTCCTCGGCCGCATCGAGCTTGCGGCGCACGCGCTCGAGGGAGGCCGGCAACACCCAGTCCTTGAAGGGCGCGCCATTCCTCAGCGCACCGGGCTTCCTCGCCAGCACCGGCACGTAGTGCCAGGGATCATAGACCGTCTCGCCGCGCCCGAAGCAGCGCCGGTGCTCGGCGACGACGACGCCGTCCTGGCGGATGACGATGCGATCGGCATAGGCGTGCACCTCCACCGGCCGGCCGACCGCCTTGGCCGTCACCGAGTATTTGTTGGTGTCGAAGCGCACCAGGCAAGTCTTCGACACCGACGCTGGCAACGCATGGAAGCCGTCGAAGCGCCCGGCGTAGGGCACCAGCGACGGCCGCTCCGCCTCGAAGGCGGACCACACGGTCTGATCGGCCAGCTCCGGATGCTTATGGGCTGTGTAATGAGCTGAACAAGGCGAACAAGTATTTCCTGAGCCGCGACGGGTCGCCGGAGGGGCTTCTCCTACGCAAGACCGGGGACACGCCATTCTTCCACCATGTGGCCGCGCTCGCTGAGCTCTACGAGGCGGATCGCGATGGCAGGCTGTACACGCATCACTTCAACATGCTTCGCGCAATCCTGGAGAAGACCGCGAGCTTTCATGGCTACCAGAACTTTTCCGCGTGCATCAAACGCGATGCTGACGATGAAGACGGCATCCTTCACACACGGTTGATCAACATCCTCAGCCACGGGAACTACTCGTTGTTCGAGCCGCAGGAGATGCTGGAGGAAAACAAGCGGTACTTCCGGAAGATCCTCCACGAGTTTATTCACCGTTACCCCTTCAACCCCACCTTGTTTCCGAGTGAGCCGGCGAGTGCAAAGAATGATGCATCATGATTGAGAAGGATCAGAAACAGCTCGGCAAAACGCTTTGGGCCATCGCCGATCAACTCCGCGGGGCGATGAACGCGGATGACTTTCGCGACTACATGCTCGCATTCCTGTTTCTCCGTTACCTCTCGGACAACTACCAGCAGGCCGCAAAGAAGGAACTCGGGTCCGACTACCCGGACCCCAACGCCATCGGCAATGGCGGGCGGTCCTCGCTTTCTGTCTGGTACGAGCGGAACCCCGACGATTTGTCGGCGTTCGAAAAGCAGATGCGGCTCAAGGCGCATTACGTTATCCGCCCCGAACACCTCTGGGACAGCATCGCCCATATGGCCCGCACCCAGGACGGCGAACTGCTCAACACGCTCCAGGCCGGCTTCAAGTATATCGAAAACGAATCATTCCAGAGCACGTTCTCCGGGCTTTTTTCGGAAATCAATCTCGGCTCCGACAAACTCGGCAAGACCTACGCGGACCGCAACGCGAAGCTTTGCACGATCATCACCAAGATAGCGGAGGGCCTCGCGGAGTTCTCAACGGACAGCGATACGCTAGGAGACGCCTCCGAATACCTGATCGGCCAGTTCGCCGCGGGCTCGGGCAAGAAGGCGGGTGAGTTTTACACGCCGCAGCGGATTTCCGACATTCTCTCTGCGATCGTTACGCTCGACAGCCAGGAGCCGAAGACCGGCAAGCGAAAGCACCTCGCCAGCGTAATGGACTTCGCATGCGGTTCGGGCTCGCTGCTGCTCAATGTACGCAAGCGCATGGGGCCGCACGGCATTGGCAAGATCTTCGGGCAGGAGAAGAACGTCACCACGTACAACCTCGCGCGGATGAACATGCTGTTGCACGGGGTGAAGGACACGGAGTTCGAGATCTACCACGGCGACACGCTGACCAACGACTGGGACATGCTCCGCGAGACGAACCCGGCGAAGAAGCCCTACTTCGACGCGGTGGTGGCCAACCCGCCATTCAGCTACCGCTGGGACCCGAACGAGGTGTTGGGCGAGGATGTTCGCTTCAAGAACTACGGACTGGCCCCGAAGTCGGCAGCGGATTTCGCGTTCCTGCTGCACGGGTTTCACTACCTCAAGGACGACGGTGTGATGGCGATCATCCTGCCGCACGGCGTATTGTTCCGTGGCGGCGCGGAGGCGAAGATCCGCCGCAAGCTCCTCGACGACGGGCACATCGACACCGTCATCGGCCTGCCGGCGAACTTGTTCTACTCAACCGGCATCCCGGTCTGCGTCCTCGTCCTGAAGAAGTGCAAGAAGCCCGATGATGTCCTGTTCATCAACGCGTCCGAGCATTTCGAGAAAGGCAAGCGCCAGAACTATCTGTCCGACGAGCATATCGAGAAGATCGTTAACACGTATCAACAGCGCCCGGAGAGCATCGAGCGGTACGCACGACGCGTGGGAATGGATGAGATTGAGGCCAACGAATTTAACCTGAACATCTCCCGCTATGTCAGCACGGCCGAGCAGGAGGTCGCAATCGATCTGTCGGCCACGCATAAGGAGTTGGTCGAGATCGAGAAGCAGATTCGGGAATCAACGGCGAAGCACAACGAGTTTCTGAAGGAACTTGGCCTATCCCCATTGCCAGCGCCTGATAAGTGATCAATGCGGTCAGCCGTGGTGACTTCAGGCACGCCACTTATGACTTGGACGGGCCCGGACAGCGGGCTCTGTCTATTGTTGCAGCGGTCGCTCGACCACCCGTCAGGCCACTGCTTCCTGGGCGCCTGGTCTCACTTGGAAGAGCGAGAGAAACGCCAACGTGAATCCCGCGAGATCGTTTCGGTACAGTAACTTATACCTCGCTACTAAATCCGCGTAGTTGCGAAGTTCAGAGAATATCGAGCCGAGAGAGCGGGAAATCTGCTCCGACCCCACGGGCGCAGTAGCGAGGCGGACCGGGAACGCCGCCCACACTGCGGGCTTTCTTGGGGCGGTAAAAAAGCTGGAGAATCTTCGAACGATGCGAGCTGGCGGAGGAAGGAAACCGAACGGCTCAGGAAACGCAAGGGGTTTGAGCCCATTCGCAGATTTTGGCCCCGGTTTCGCGCCGATCTTGACCCGCGCGCATTCCTGCACATCGACGGCCCCGACCCGAGAGGAGAGTGACAATGGCAATCGACAGTCTCAAAGCATCCGTCAGCATCGTCGAGCGGTTCGGCTCACCTGAGCAGAAGGCAGTGCTTGCGAATGTCGGCATTCGGCTCTCACCGACTGCGATGGCAGAAGTGCAGACCTTCACAGCCTCAGCGTCGTGTCCCGACCGGCTCAAGCAGCCGATGGTGAAGGCGAAGGATCACACTGCTCTTTGGGGTCCAGTCGCTGCCCGCCGCAACGTCAGCAATGGCTTCAAGTAACTCGAACAGGCGTGGCAGTTCCTTAAACGGTGACAAGGTGGCCCCATCGTTCCTCAAGGTCTCATCGTTTGCCACGCCGGCAGCATCTTGGCGATGAGATCGAGGGCCACCAACTCAATCAATGTGGCGGGTCCTTCTGACCAGTTAATGCAAAGAGGGTCAGACACTGCTCATGCTCTTCCTAGTTGCAGAACTTTTGAACATTGGAACTAGAACGTGCCAGGCATCATCGTAAACCGACATAACTGCGCGGAAATCTTCGGTGTCCGCGACGGCACAATTAGCAAGTGGGTGGACGGTGGGATGCCCTCCGTCTCCCGCCCCTCGACGCGCGGCCAGGAGTGGTCGTTCAACACTGCGGAAGTCTCGAAGTGGCTGCAAGATCGGGCGGTAAAAAGCCTGAGCGGCGGGTCGTCCAGCGTCGATGTCTTTGAGCTCAAACGTCGGAAGCTTGCGGCCGAAGCGGAGAGCGCGGAATTGGAAGTGGAGCGGAAAGGCGGTTCACTGATTCCGGTCGCTTGGGCGGTCAAAATCTTCGGCGGTCAGTTGGACGCTATGCGGGCGAAGCTCGAAGCCATTCCGGCTCGCGCCGCGCCGCTGGTCTTCGGTCAGCCCAGCCTCGGTTCCACCGAGCGCGTCCTCCGAAAGTTCATCGAGGAGACCAAGGCTTCGCTCCGCGCCTTCCCAGCCGAGATTGATCGGCTGAGGGGCGAGGAACGGGAGCAAGAGAAGTGAAGGAACCACGCAGCGAAATCGTCTCCGGCGTGACGATCGTTTCGCGTCATGGTGTTGAGCGCGAACTCGTCCGGATGCGGAAGTCGGTCGAGAGCATGCCGCAGCGGCTCCGCTCCGAAGTGGTCGAGTTTTTCTGCGACAGTAAGGCCGGGCAACACTACCTGATCGAATTCCTTTCGCCGGAGAGCGCAGCCGAGATTGAGCCGTTCCTCCCGCCGCTGCGAGCGGCCTCCGTCGCCTTCACGATGTGGCGGTCGGCGGGTCCATGAGGTTCGGGCGTAGAGGTCTGCCGCAGAGGATTAGCGCTAACTGCCGAGTACTTCCCAAGCAGTGGAATGAACGGACCGATCAGTTTCATATGGTCGCCCGCGGCCGCAATGAACTTCTGATATGATTGAGCAAAGGTTGGCTTTCCTTGGTCGGCGGCCATCTCCTCTAGGAGCTTCAAAATTCGTTCGCGCTCGGCTTGGTCACGGATGCCCTCCTTGACTGCCATCCGTATCTCATCGAATTCCCTTCCCACTGTGACAGAGTTGGTCGAATTATCCTGAGAAGAAATATTCACACGAGCATTGGGGCCCGACACAGTGACGTTGTAGTTACCGCCAGTCTGAGCAGGGGTACGCCCCCTTCCGCACCATCTTGACCGAGTAATGTGCATCTAGGCCGGCGATCTTGTCGTAGAATGTGGGGTCCACAACTGTGAAGGCTTCTTCCATACCGTTCGGAAGGTAAACGCCTGATTTCATCCCCAGCTTCGATTTGGATTTAGTGTCGTCAATAATTGCTAGTTCTGAGCCGGCGATAGCTGCCTTCGTTTTGGCCACCCTGCCGTCTTTTCCGACGATCGAAACATCTGATTGTGGAATGGGCAACCGCATTCGCTCAGTCCTCTACCGCTGTCTTGTTTATCGAATGGTCGCTGGCGGCGATGTTGAGGCGAGACCCCGTCCCTTGCACTTCTGCCGTAAGAGCGCCGGTGAAGTTCGCGATCGTTCCAATATGAATACTGACGCTCTTATCCTGCGCTCGCTCCTTCTCCTCCCGCTCAAATCCAATCTCAGAGCCCAGGATGCCTTGGCGCTTAGTCTGAGTGCTGACTCCAAAACCGCCGTTCTAACGTTGTCAATAATCTCGACGATTTGCCCGCGCTCCACATCAAGGCCCATATCAATCCAAAAGTTTGTAACCGCGCCGCGAAGTGCCTCGATCTGTGTTGGCGAAAACGGGTAGTAGAATGCTTGACGCTTGTCGACCTCGGTCAGGCTCTCCAGACTTGAGATAGATTGCGGGATTGCAAACATCGAAAGTATATCGATAATATTTGCCGGCCCATGAATTGGCATCCAGTTTCCACTTTGTGGATTTAGCGCAGTAGGCCGCCCCCTTTTCTGGCGGTAGCTCGGTATGTTGTTAGTGTATCCCTTCAGTTCTAAATCGACCCAAGCCTCAATCTCCGGGAGCTTAAGCTTCACAGCGACAAGCTTCACTCGCCGGAGCAGGGTTGACACCGGAATGTCCTGATTGAGCGCATCCAACTGAAGTTGCTCGACGATCGTAGCCATGCGGCCTCCGCGCGCGTCGCTGAGCGAAATATTCCTTCTTTTCCTTTTGAGTTCATCTTCGACCGTCAGAACCTGGCGTCGCGCACCGGCCCGTCGGCTCGCGCCGAGCTCTCGGCTCTGAAAGATCATCGCCGCTTTCCCGTCTAGGATCGCGCGCTAGCCGCCTTCCGCCCGTCGCCGGCCCTCGGGAGCCGGGGGGCGCCGCAAACCGCGCTACGAGGCTCCTAGCGGCCCGCGCGGCCTCTCTTTTTTTCCCCCTTTCACAGAACGTCGCCCAATCCTTCATCAACTCCCGCCGCTTCTCCAACATCGTCCCGCGTCGGTAGGCGGCTTCGATCTTGCTTTTGATTTTATGGGCGAGCGCCGCCTCAGCGACTTCGTGTTGATGCATTGTCTGCTCCGCTGACCAATCGCGGAACGATGAGCGGAAGCCATGGGCCGTCACGCCGGCCTTCATCCTTCGGATCAGTGCGAGTAGCGCCATGTTGGAGAGCGGGCGTCCGTCGATCGCGAAGATGAAGCCGTCTTTGTCACCCGTCTTGTTGCTTTCGAGGATCGCGAGCGCGCGATCGGCGAGCGGGACCACATGCTCGACTGCCCCCTTCATTCGGATCGCAGCGAGGCGCCAGACCTTCTCCTCCCAATCGACTTCCGACCATCGCGCTCCGATGACCTCATTCGTGCGGCTCGCGGTCAGGATCAAGAACTCCAAGGCTCGCGCTGCGACGGCCGGACGCTTCCGCAGTTCCTCGATGAACGCTGGAACGTCGCGATAGGCGAGAGCGGCATGATGCTCGACCCGCGCGAGCTTCCGAGGCGAAGGAAGCGTATTCTGTAGGTTTCCTTCCCAAGTTGCCGGGTTGCGCTCAATCGCGCGCCAGCCATTGCCCTTCGCATATTCCACGATGCGTTCGATCCTGCTCCGCAGTCGGCTGGCTGTCTCCGGCGCTCGATGCCAGATCGGCTTGAGAACCGAGATGACGTCCGCGTTGTCGAGGCTCTCAACCGGAACCGAACCGATGAGGGGATAGGCGTACTGCTTCAATGTCGATGGCCATTGGGCAGCGTGTTTCGAGTTCTTCCATGACGGTTCAAATGTCGCGATGTACTCGGTGGCCACTTCCTCGAATGTGATCCCCGGCCGCGCCTCGCGCGCCTTTCGCCGCGCTTCGATCGGATCGATGCCGGATCGCAAAAGCTTGCGATTGGCCAGAGCTTCGTCTCGCGCCTCGGCTAGCGAGAGGAGTTCCACGCTCCCCAGTCCCATCTCTCGCTCGCGTCCGTGATGTGTGTAGAGGAAGGCCCATGTCTTGCGTCCGGTCTTCCCCACAACGAGTGCGAGGTTGCCGCCGTCGCGATGCCGGCCAGGCTTCTTGATTGACGCGACCTTCAGCGCTGTGAGCTTCCCTGCGGCTGCCAAAGCCGTCCCCCTTCGAATTAGCGCCGCCCCGGATTTAACCCGGTTTTGTGGCGGAAGGAAGCGGTAAATTGAGCACGAGGGCGGACGGGCGACAATGGCCGATTGTGTCGAAATCAATAATGATTTCAAACACTAGTGGACGTTAGCGAATGAGAGTGGCTGAAGATGGATTGAGGCGGTTGGCGGAGGGAGAGGGATTTGAACCCCCGGGACGCTTGCGCGCCCAACGGTTTTCGAGACCGCCCCGTTCGACCGCTCCGGCATCCCTCCGCGCGAGGAAAGTCAACAGCCTGGCGGCAAGTCCAATGGAATATCTAGGGACGTTGCCACCCAATTGCCACCGACGGGTCTTGGGGGCGGCCCGCTTATCACACCCCGCCCGGCTCAGTCAAAGCGAGGACGACCTCCGGCGGATGGCTCAAGCTCGTCGTCCCGCTCGCGAGGCGCCGCGACCGCTGACGCCGAGAGGGTCGAGGTGCTCCGTCGGTATTGAGGCGCCCAAGGGCCCGGTCGGGGGCGCGTGCCCGTTCGCTTGACGGCCCGCATCGGACATATGACCTTGCGTGCCAAACGAAGGCGAGCAGGTCGATGGATGTCAGTGGCAACTCCGCACTTGTGACGGGCGGGGCGTCGGGGCTCGGTGCCGCGACCGCGCGGCATCTCGCGACACTCGGCGCCGATGTGGCGGTCCTTGACCGCGACGAAGGGAAGGGGCGCGTCGTTGCCGGCGAAATCGGCGGCGTCTTCTGCGCATGCGACGTCGCCGACGCGGAAGGCGCCAATGCCGCTGTCGCCAAGGCCGCGGCGGCGCATGGTCCCGCGCGCATTCTGGTGAACTGCGCCGGAATCGGCGGTGCGGCGCGGATCGTCGGGCGTGAAGGCCCGATGCCGCTTTCCGATTTTGAGAGGATCGTGCGGGTCAACCTGATCGGCACATTCAACATGATGCGGCTTGCCGCCAGCGCGATGACTAAGCTCGAACCGACGCCGACCGGCGAGCGCGGCGTCATCGTCTCCACTGCTTCGGTCGCGGCCTATGAAGGGCAGATCGGCCAGGCCGCCTATAGCGCCTCGAAGGGCGGGATCGCCGCGCTCACGCTGCCCGCCGCGCGGGAGCTCGCCCGCTTCGGCATCCGCGTGCTCACCATCGCGCCGGGGCTCTTCCAGACGCCGCTCCTCGACGAGCTGCCGGAGGAGGCGCAGCGCGGGCTCGCAGCGTCGATTCCCTTTCCGAGCCGGCTCGGTGCGCCGCAAGAGTTCGCTTCGCTGGTCGCCGCGATGATCGAAAACCCGTATCTTAACGGCGAGACCGTGCGCCTCGACGGCGCGCTGCGCATGCAGCCGAAATAAGCTCCGATCAATCGAGCGCGATCACGCTCGGAGAGCCTCGATAGAGTTCGTCGACCTCGTCGGTGCGGTGCCGCAGAACGGCGCGCTGGTTGATCGAGCCTTTGTCGGTGACCTCGCCGCGGTCGATCGATGGCGGCTCCGCCATGAGAAGCAAACGCTCCACCCGCGTCGACGAGCCGGTACTCGTTCGACCAAGCGACCGGAGCTTTTCGGCGAACGCCTCGCGCACACGCGGATGCGCAAGCACGTCCTCGGCGGACGCATCGTTCGCGAGCCCGGCGAGCGACCGGCACGTCGCGACATCCGGAAAGACCAGCGCGCCGATATGCTCCCGGTCGAGGCCGGTGATGACGACGTCGCGGACGATCTCGCCGAAATGGTTGATGAAGCCGGCGCGGAGCGCGCCGACCGAGACCCAGGTCCCGGTGTTGAGCTTGAAATTCTCGGCCAGGCGGCCATCGAAATAAAAGCCCTTCGACGCATCGTTCGGATCGGCGAAACGGAACGCGTCGCCGAGCCGATAGAAGCCCTCATCGTCGAAGGCTTCGGCGGTCAACGCCGGATCGCGCCAGTAGCCGGGCGTGATGTTCGGTCCCTTGAGCCGTGCCTCGAGCTTTTCTTCCGACGGCACAAGCTTCAGCGTGATTCCGCGCGCAGGCACGCCGATATTGCCGGCGATCCGCTGATCCGTGGTGCACATCAGCGAGAACGGCGCCGTCTCGGTCGAGCCGAGGCCGGTTGCCAGGATCACCCGCTCGCCCGTCGCCATCACCGCGAGGCGCTCAAGCGCGGTCCATGTGTGCTGCGCCACGCCTGCACCGGCATACATCATCATGTTCAGGCGGCTGAAGAAGCGGCGGCGAAGTGCGGCATCGGCGTCGAGATGCGGGATCAGCTCCTCGTAGCCCTTCGGCACGTTGAAGTACCAGGTCGGCGCGACGTCGGCGAGGTTGCGCGCCGTCTTCTTGATCAGCTCCGGCGTCGGGCGGCCGTCGTCGATATAGAGGGTGCCTCCGTTGTTAAGCACCATGTTGAAGACCTTGTTGCCGCCGGCGGTGTGGTTCCACGGCGCCCAGTCGAGCACGACTGGCGGCTCGTCCTGGAGGAATTGGTAGCAGTCGCGCACCATCGCCTGGTTAGCGCAGAGCATGAGCTGGGTGTTGATCACCCCCTTCGGCGAGCCTGTCGATCCCGAGGTGAAGAGGATCTTGGCGACGGTATTGGGTTCGACGCGGGTGTGCGCCTCTTCGGCGAGGGGACTCGGCTCCGTCGCGACCAGGTCGGCGAACGTCGCGCGGCCGCGTCCCTCGATCGGGCGGCGCGTCGCGACGACGGGAATGCCGGGCACAGCGGCCTCGATCGCCTTCGCGAACTGTCCGCCGTCGGCGACGAAGATCAGGCCCGGCGTCAGGGCGGCGACGATGTCCTTGAGCTTGGAATAGTCCGATGAGACCAGCGAATAGGCCGGCGAGATCGGCGCATAGGGGATGCCGACATACTGCGCGGCGAGCCCGATCAGTGCGTGTTCGACGTCGTTGCCGGAGAGGATCGCGATGGGCTGCTCCGGCGACAGGCCGAAGCCCAGAAGCGCTGTTCCGATGCGGCGCACACAGTCGAGCGTCTCGGCGTAGGTGAGGGTGCGCCAGGCCCCGTTCTCGTCGCGCTCGGCGAGATAGGGGCGGTCCGGCGCCGCCGTCGCGTAATGCACGAGCCGATCGGTGAGCCGGTCGGGATGGGCGTCGAGCGCCCCGCGCTGACGCACCAGCACGCTGCCGTCGGCGCGCTGCTCGGTCTCGATCTGCGGCTCCCAGAAGCGCACTTCGCGCAGCGGGGCCCGATCGATCTCGTCGAGGCTGCGTGTCGAGATGCTGCCCACGGCGCGAATCCTCCATCCGCAGCATTGAGCGTTTTCGCTTCTCCTGGTGCTCGTTAGCACGTCGGCTGCGGCCGCCAAACGATCTTGACACACGGGTCGCCATTTCGTCCACTTGGAAACAAAATTCGAACTCAGAACCGCGGTCGGAGGAAGCCGCCACGTGAGCGATCCGCTTGTTACCTATTCGCTTGAGGGCAACGTCGCGCTGATCGGGCTCAATCGCCCCGAGAAGCGCAATGCCATCTCCGACGCCGTGATCGAGGCGCTCGCGGCCGCCGTCGCGCGCGCCGGCGCCGAGGCGAAGGCCGCCGTGCTCCACGGTGCCGGCAAGCACTTCTCCGCCGGTCTCGACATTGCCGAGCACGCCGGGAAATCGCCGATCGAAGGCATCCACGGCTCGCGCCGCTGGCACGCTGTGTTCGACACCATCCAGCGCGGCGCGATTCCGTTTGTCGCGGCTCTGCACGGCGCGGTGGTGGGCGGCGGGCTGGAGCTTGCCGCGTCGACCCACATCCGCGTCGCCGACCGCACCGCCTTCTTCGCGCTGCCGGAAGGTCAGCGCGGCATCTTCGTCGGAGGGTCCGGCTCGGTGCGCGTCGCGCGGCTGATGACGCTCGCACGCATGACCGACCTGATGCTGAGCGGCCGGGTCCTCAGCGCCGAGGAAGGCGAGCGCTTCAACCTGGTGCAGTACCTGGTCGAGCCCGGGGCGGCGCTCGACCGGGCGAAGGAGCTGGCGCGCATTGCCGCCAGCAACGCCGAGCTGTCGAACTACGCCATCATCAACGCGCTCCCCCGCATCCAGGACATGGCGCAGGACGACGGGCTCTTCGTGGAGTCGATCATCGCCTCGTTCACAGCGACGAGCCCGGCGGCGGAAGAGCGGCTGCGGGCGTTCCTGGAAAAGCGCGCTCCGCCGCTCAAGATGGCGAAATCCAGCGAGTGAGGGCGATGGACCGCCGCGAGCCAGCCGCGCATTTCGCCAACGAGCCAGGCCTCGAGCGATCGGGGCCGGCCGACGCGGCGGAGCCGGCGGTCGCATTCGGTCCGCTGACCGAGCTTGCGGGCTTCATGCTGCGTCTTGCGCAGCTCCAGGTGTTCGAGGCGTTCTTCGCGGAGTTCGATGCGCGCGGCATCAGGCCGGGGCAGATCAGCATTCTGATCGCCATCGGCGAGAATCCCGGTGTCCGCCAGGGCGCGCTCGCGAACGCGCTCAGCATCAAGCGCTCCAACATGGCGAAGATCGTCCGCCTGCTGGTGAGCAATGGCCTGATCAGAAGGCGCGTGCCGGCAAGCGACCGCCGGGCCGTCGAGCTTCATCTGACGCAGGCCGGGCGCGCCCTCGTCGAACGCGCGCTTCCCGACATTCGCGCGAACGATCGCCTCGCGACGGCGGTCCTCAGCAGCGGCGAGCGCAAGGCGCTCATGCGCATTCTGCGCAAGCTCGCAGGAACCGGCCTCGAGGAGGCGCGCACATGAGCCTCGACCTCGACGCTCTCGTCGCCATCGACACCCACACCCACGCCGAGGAGCCATGCGGCACGCATCCCGATGACGGCTATGACGACCTTCAGGCGGCAATGGCCGCCTACTTCAAGTCGTCGCATCCGCATCCGCCGACCGTGCCGGAGACGGCGGCCTATTATCGCGAGCGCAAGATCGGCTGCGTGATCTTTCCGGTCGACGCGGAGCGCGAGACGGGCTTTCGCCGCTATCGCAACGAGGAGGTGGCGGCGCTCGCCGCGGAAAATTCCGACATCATGATCCCCTTCGCGTCGATCGATCCGGCGAAGGGGAAGGCGGGGGCGCGCGAGGCGCGGCGGCTGGTCGCGGACTTCGGCATCCGCGGCTTCAAGTTCCACCCGACCATGCAGGGCTTCTACCCGAACGACCGCAGCGCCTATGGGCTTTACGAGGCGATCGCCGAAGCCGGCCTGCCGGCGCTCTTCCACACCGGCCAGACCGCCGTCGGCTCAGGCCAGCCGGGCGGCATGGGGATGCGGCTCAAATACTCGAACCCGATCTATCTCGACGACGTCGCCGCCGATTTCCCCGAAATGCCGATCATCCTCGCGCATCCGTCCTTCCCCTGGCAGGAGGAGGCGCTGGCGGTCGCGCAGCACAAGCCGAACGTCTTCATCGACCTCTCCGGCTGGTCGCCGAAATACTTCCCGCCGATCCTGATCCAGTACGCGAACACGCTGCTCAAGCAAAAAATGCTGTTCGGCTCGGACTGGCCGGCGATCACGCCGGATCGGTGGCTCAATGATTTCCAGGCAATCAACATCCGGGATGAGGTTCGCCCGCTCATCCTGAAAGAAAACGCGGCAAGGCTCCTCGGACTGAAGCCGCGCGGGTCCAACAGAGAGGTGAGGAAATGAACAGAGCCCTGAGAGTTGCGGCGTTCGCAGCGTCGCTCACGCTTCTGGCCGGGGTGGCGGACGCACGCGAGCTGCGCGTCGCGCCGGCAGGACCGCCGGCCCACCCGGCGCACTATATGTACGAGCACTTCGCCAAATACCTGGCCGACGCGTCGGGCGGCAAACTGACGGCAACGATCCTCGGCCCCGAGGTCGTGGCACTGCCGCAGATGAAGGACGCGCTGCAGACCGGGCTCGTCGATATCGGCAACTATCTGCCGCTCTACTTCGCCGCCGGCATGGATACGACCAACATCTCCGGCGACTTCGCGCTTGTCGGCCGCAACCCCTACGTCATGGGGCTGGCCATGTCCGAATACGTCGCCACCTGTCCGGCCTGCCTGAAGGAATTCGCCGATGCGGGACTCGTCTTCCTCGGCGCCGGTTCCTCGGACGTCTATGGGCTCCTGACCACGAAGGCCGTGCACAATGCCGACGACATGAAGGGCCTGCGGCTTCGCTCCGGCGGCGCGCCCTATTCCCGCTGGGCTGAGCATTTCGGTGCCACCGGCGTGGCGATGGGTGTCGGTGACACGTTCGAGGGCATGAGCCAGGGCACCATTGACGGGACGATGGCCTCCGTCGTCGACGGGCTTTCGTTCCGGCTGGTCGACGTGGCCAAATATTTCGTCCACATCCCGATCGGCACCTATCACGTCACCTCGAACTTCACCGTCGCCAAGTCCACGTGGGACTCGCTGTCAGCGGACGAGAAGGCCTGGGTCGTCGCCGCCGCGGCGCGGGGGAATCTCGACCTGACCGACCGCTGGGCCTACCAGCTGCCGGCCGCCGCCATGGACGCGGTCCATAAGAAGGGCATCGAGGTGATCGAGCCCGATCCGGCCTTCCTCAAAGCCTCCAACGACTTCATCGCCGCCGACGAGGCTGCGCGGGTGGCTGACGACGGTGAGATGGGTCAGCACTTCGTCGACCTCGTCGACAAGTGGACCAAGATCGTGAACGAGGTCGGCGAGGATCCGGACAAGCTGGCCGATCGAGCCAAGGAGGAGATCTGGTCGAAGATCGACTGGTCGACCTACGGCGACTGAGCGCTCTCAAAGCGTGAACGCGGGGCGGACCATGACGACCCGAGTTCCTCCCCTGCGAAGCGGGGGAGGGGGACCGCCGAAGGCGGTGGAGGGGGCGGACGCAACTGCCGCGCCTGTCGCTCGCCCCCTCCACCATGCTTCGCATGGTCCCCCTCCCCAATTGCGATGGGGGAGGAACCGGCGCGCTCGACGCGTTGGACGGCGCAAATTCCGCCATGAGAGCCCTCTTCACCTTCGCCACGCGCAGCGTGCGCGTCCTCGCGCTGATCGGCTCGGTCGGCACGGTGGCGATGATGCTGCACATCTGCTTCGACGTGGCGCTCAGAGACGTCTTCCGCATCTCGCTCGACACCACGCCGGAGGTGGTCGCCCGCTATTACATGGTCATCGTCGCCTTCCTGCCGCTCGCCTGGCTCGAGAGGCGGAACGGCATGATCTCCGTCGAGCTGCTCGAGTGGGCGCTCGGCCGCCGCGCGCGGCAGCTCTCCGACATCCTCGTCGCGCTCTTCTCCGCACTCGTCTACGGCGTTCTTGCCTGGACCACGGCGCGGAGCGCGCTGCAGCATTTCGAGGTCGGCACCTTTGTCGAATTCACCGACTGGAAGATGCCGGTCTGGCACTCGTATTTTCTGCCGCCGCTAGGCTTCGTGCTCGCGGCCGTCGTCTGCCTGCTGAAGGCGGCGGAATCAGTTGTGCATCCCGACACGAGCCATCATCCGGAGCCGCTCGCATGAACGTCGCCGTCGGCTTCTGGGGCGTTGCGATCCTGCTGCTTCTCCTGGTCGGACGGGTGCCGGTGGCGCTCGCTCTGATCGCCGTCAGCTTCGGCGGGATCACCTTCCTCATCGGGCTCAATCCCGCCTTCGGCATCGTGATGAACACGCCCTACAGCTTCGTTGCCTCCTGGACGATGAGCGCGGTGCCGATGTTCCTGCTCATGGGCTTCGTCGCCTACCATTCGGGACTGACGACCGGGCTTTTCGAAGCCGCCAAGGTGGTGTTGCGCAAGATTCCCGGCGGGCTCGCGATCTCCGCTGTCTTCGCCTGCTCCGGCTTCGCCGCGGTCTCCGGCTCTTCGCTTGCCTGCGCCGCCGCGATGGGGCGGATCGCCATCCCCGAGATGGTGCAGGCGGGCTATCGCCCCTCGGTCGCCTGCGGCTCGATCGCCGCGGGCGGCACGATCGGCGCGCTCATTCCGCCCTCGATCCTGATGATCATCTACGGGATCATCGCCGAGACCTCCGTCACCCAGGTCTTCGTGGGCGGCATCGGCATCGGACTCCTGACCGCCGTCTCCTATGTCTCCGTGATCCTACTCATCAGTTGGCTCAGGCCGGAGCTGATCCCGCGCCACCTCCGCGAAGAGAAGGAGAGCTCGCTCAAGGCGCTGCTTAACATCTGGCCGATCCTGGTCCTGATCGCGCTGGTCTTCGGCGGGCTCTTCTCCGGCTTCTTCAGCGCCACGGAAGCGGGCGCGGTCGGCGCGCTCGGCGCGGTGATCCTTGCGATCGTCACCGGCGGGCTCACCTGGACGGCGGTGCAGCAATCGCTGCTTGAGACCGTGCTCACCACGTCGTCGCTCTTCATCATCGCAGTGGGCGCGTCGATGTTTACCCGCTTTCTCGGAATTTCCGGCCTGTCGGGGTTCCTGAACTCCGCGGTCGCCGGCGCCGATCTCGGCTACGCGCAGCTGATGCTCATCATCGTGCTGATCTACCTCGTCCTTGGCACCTTCATGGAGCCGTTCGGCGCGATGCTGGTCACGCTGCCGGTCTTCCTGCCGATCCTGAAGTCGGAGGGGATCAGCCTGGTATGGTTCGGCGTGCTCGTCGTGAAACTGCTTGAGATCGGCATGATCACGCCGCCGCTCGGCCTGAACGTTTTCGTCATCCGCAACGTCGCGTCGCAATATGCGAGCACCGTGCAGATCTTCAGAGGCGTGGTGCCGTTCTTTGTCGCCGATCTCGTGGTCGTCTTCCTGGCGGTCACGTTTCCGCAGATCGTGCTCGCGCTGGCGGGGCCGTAGCGACCGCCGCCGCATCAGCCTCCAAGCGTCGTCGGCTGTGATCGCGCTCCCGCTTGGCGGCGACAATTGACACCACGACAAAAATCGCGCTCCGGTTCGCGCAGATGCGGCGGGGCGGCAATTCCGGCCGTCGGTGGCATCGCAGGGAGGACGAAAATGCCGACAATTATTGGCCATCACAAGATCACGAAAGGCGCGAAGCACTGGCTCTCCTCACCAAAGCGCAAGGAGCTTTTCGGGCCGCTCGGCGTGACCAACATCCGGACATTCGTCGATCCGCAAGATTCCACACGGGTGGCCGTGATGATGGACGTTCCGGACACGGATGCCTTGATGGCGGCGATGCAGAGCCAGGCCGCCGCCGACGCGATGGCCGCCGACGGCGTGGTGCCGGAGTCCCTGGTGATTCTGGTCGAAGCGAAAGGCTAGTCGCTCCGCTGGCCGAGGCCCGCTCGCCTGGATTCTCGGCTGTCCTGCCGGCGCGGGCGAGAGGCAGCGGGCGGCTTGGCAGGCGTCGCGGCCGCGACGCCCAGCCGCCGCCGCCCGGATTGCGGCCAAGGAAGGCCCAAAGTCTTGACTTTGCGCCACCTTTGCACTTTATCCACCGGCGACGGCGCGAGACCGGTCCCGGTCCGCGCCCAAATCGTTTGTCCGGCGTCCTGAAAGGCTCGTGCTCCGCGCCCGGCCGGCGCCGACAGACCCGACGAAACCAGACTGGAAGAAGCCCATCCGCTCGCTGAGCGAGGCTGGGCGTCGAACGCGAGGCTAAGATGTTCGCAGTCATCAGAACCGGCGGCAAGCAATACCGCGTTGCCGCCGACCACAGGCTCGAAGTGGAAAGGCTCGCCGGCGAGCCGGGCGACCAGATCACCTTCGACAACGTGCTTGTTGTCGGCGGCGACACGCCGACGCTCGGCGCGCCGCTTGTCGCCGGCGCCTCCGTCGTCGCGGAGATCGTCGAGCACCGGCGCGGGCCGAGGCTCGTCGTCTTCAAGAAGCGTCGCCGGCACAATTCGCGCCGCAAGAACGGGCATCGCCAGGATCTGACCCTGGTCAGGATCACCGAGATCCTGACCGACGGCGCCATGCCCTCGAAGCCGGCGGCAGCCAAGGCGAAGAAGGCTGAACCGGCCGAGACGGCGGAGGTTGCGACTGCCGCGAAGCCTGAGGCTGAGGCGGCAACGGAAGCGTCGCCGAAGAAGCCGCGGGCGCGCAAGACGACCAAGAAAGAGCCGAAGGGCGACGCCGAATAAGCGGCGCTCCGGCTCAAAGGAGAGACGATCATGGCACATAAGAAAGCAGGCGGCTCGTCGCGCAACGGCCGCGACACCGCGGGCCGGCGCCTCGGCGTCAAGAAATTCGGCGGCGAAGCCGTCGTCCCCGGCAACATCATCGTCCGCCAGCGTGGCACCAAGTGGCGTGCCGGCCAGAACGTCGGCGTCGGCAAGGACCACACGATCTTCGCGCTGACGGAAGGCCGCGTCGTCTTCAAGACCCGCGCCGGCGACCGCTCCTATGTCTCGGTGGAGCCGAACCCGGAGCCTGCCGAATAGCCGGCGAGTTGCCGGCGTCCCGCCGACCCGGCGCCAGAGTTTTGGAAGGGGAAGCGGGCAGCCGCTTCCCCTTTCGCTTTAGGCCCTCTTCTTTCGGAACTTGCGATGCGCGCGACGGCAGAACGTATGGAGACGCAAGCGGCGACGATCAGCACGCGGCGGCTCGCGTTGGCGCCGCTCGATCCCCGCTACGCTGATGCACTCTTCGCCCTCATGAACGACTGGGCCGTTGTCGGCATGCTCTCCGAGGTTCCGTGGCCACTGCGCTACGAGGATGTGGCGACTTTCCTCGCGGCTGAGCACACCGCGACCAAGAATTTCGTCATCCTGAGCGGCGGGACGCCGATCGGCGTCTGTGGCGTGAAGAGACCCGGCAGCGGCGAGCCGCCGCGAACAATGCCGCGACTAGGCTACTGGATCGGCCGGCGTCATTGGGGGAAGGGCTATGCCACCGAGGCGATCGGAGCCCTGGTCGATCATGCCTTCGCCATCCATGACGCGGAGCGGGTCGGCGGCGGCACGTTCCACGACAATCCGGCGTCGCGCCGCGTGCTTGAGAAGCTCGGCTTCTCCGCCGCCGGCCACAAGACAGTGATCAGCCGCTCGCGCGGCGGCGCCGTGGAGGTCGTCGACATGCAGATCACCCGAGACACCTGGGCCGAACGGCAGGGGCGGCGATGAAGTTTCTCGACCAGGCCAAGGTCTACGTCCGCTCCGGCAATGGCGGGGCGGGCGCCGTCTCGTTCCGGCGTGAAAAATTCATCGAGTTCGGCGGACCGGATGGCGGCGACGGCGGCCGCGGCGGCGACGTCTGGGCAGAGGCCGTCGACGGGCTGAACACGCTGATCGACTACCGCTATCAGCAGCACTTCAAGGCCAGGACCGGCGGCCACGGCATGGGGCGCGACCGCCATGGCGCAAACGCGCCGGACGTGGTGCTTCGCGTCCCGGTCGGCACCGAGATCTATGAAGAGGACAACGAGACGCTGATCGCCGACCTCTCGACGCTCGGCGCGCGCGTGCGTCTCGCCGGGGGCGGCAACGGCGGCTTCGGCAACGCGCATTTCAAGTCGTCGACCAACCGCGCGCCCCGCCATGCCAATCCGGGCCTCGACGGCAAGGAGAAGTGGATCTGGCTGAGGCTGAAGCTGATCGCCGATATCGGCATCGTCGGCCTGCCCAACGCCGGCAAGTCGACTCTGCTTGCGCGGATCAGCGCGGCGAAGCCGAAGATCGCCGAGTACCCCTTCACGACGCTTCACCCCAATCTCGGTGTCGTCCGCCACAAGGGCGCGGAATTCGTCGCCGCCGACATCCCCGGCCTGATCGAGGGCGCGCATGAAGGTGCCGGCATCGGCGACCGCTTCCTCGGCCATGTCGAGCGCTGCCGCGCGCTGATCCACATGGTCGACGCCGCGGGCGAGGGCCCGGGCGCGGCCTACCGCACGATCCGCGGCGAGCTATCGGCCTACGGTCACGGGCTTGAGGAGAAGCCGGAGATCGTCGTCCTGTCGCGCGCCGATGTCGCAACTGCCGCGCAGCTCAAGTCCGCGAAAGCAAAACTTCGCCGCCGCTCGGGCCGCGTGCCGCTCGTCGTCTCCGCCGCCACGGGGGCGGGGATTGAAGCGCTGCTCGACGCCTGCCTGGCATTGACCAGCCCGGAGCCAATTCTAGAGCCGATGGGAGAGACGGCGGCGGGATCCGGCCGGGGGCGGTCGTGAAGCGCTTCAGCGTCGGAGAGCACAAACGGATCGTCGTCAAGGTCGGCTCATCGCTTCTGGTCGACGGCGCGACGGGCAAGCTCGACCGCGCATGGCTCGCGTCCCTTGCCGACGATATCGCCGCCCTTGCAAGGGAGCGGCAGGTGCTGGTCGTTTCCTCCGGCGCGATCGCGCTCGGCCGGCACACGCTGTCGCTCAAGGCCGGCGCGCTGAAGCTTGAGGACGCGCAGGCCGCAGCCGCAGTCGGCCAGGTGGCGCTCGCGAGCGCCTGGGCGCGGTGCCTTGAGGAGCGCGGGCTTGCCGCAGCGCAGGTGCTTTTGACATGGGGCGACACGGAAGAGCGCCGCCGTTACCTGAATGCGCGTGCGACGCTCGCGACGCTTCTCAAGATGGGCGCGATTCCCGTCATCAACGAGAACGACACGGTGGCGACCGCCGAGATCCGCTATGGCGACAACGACCGGCTAGCGGCGCGCGTGGCGGCGATGGCGGGCGCCGACTGCCTGGTGCTCCTGTCGGATGTCGACGGGCTCTACACGGCGCCGCCGAAATCCGATCCCGACGCCGCGTTCGTCGATTTCGTTCCGCGCATCACCGCGGAGGTCGAGAAGATGGCGGGTGCCGCCGGCTCGGAGCTCTCGCGCGGCGGCATGAAGACCAAGATCGAGGCCGGCAAGATCGCGACCGCCGCCGGCGCCGCGATGGTGATCGCAAGCGGCCGGCAAAAGCATCCGCTCGCGGCGATCGACAAGGGCGCGCGCGCCACCTGGTTCGCGCCGCAGGCCACGCCGGCGAGCGCGCGAAAAGCCTGGATCGCGAGTCACCTTGAGCCGCGCGGCACGGTCACCGTCGATGCCGGCGCCGTCGCGGCACTGAAGGCGGGGAAGAGCCTGCTTCCCGCCGGCGTGACCTCCGTCTCCGGCGATTTCGCCCGCGGCGACGCGGTGGTAATCAGAAGCGCCGATGGCGCCGAGATCGGCCACGGCCTGATCGCCTTCGACCTCGGCGACGCGAAGAAGATCGTCGGCAAGCGCTCGCAGGAGACGGAGGCCGCCCTCGGCTATCGCGGCCGTGCCGAGATGATCCACCGCGACGACATGGTGCTGAGAGGCAGGTGAAGCCAGCGCCCGCGGAAGGCCATGCTCATTTCCGACACGCTGACTGCGGAAGTGCTCAAAAATCAGCTTTGACTTTGTTCAAAGGTCCGCAATCTTGATGCCGAGCGCCTTTGCACCTGCGACAAGCCGAAAGTCGTAGCTGGCCAGTTCTATGCCGTGTCCCGCCGCTCGCAGAAATTCCATTGTCGCGAGGTGGAGGGCATCGAGGGTTCTCGCCGGAACCGGGAACGGGAGCAGCGCTCGGGCAAGAACATCCTGGCTCAGGTCCAGCATGACGACGTGGCCGAGCAGCTTACGCGCGAGGGCTCGTCCCGATTCGGTCATGCGTAGTTCATGGACGTGCAGGCGATTCCACACCTCGTATTCGAGAAGCCGGCTGGAGACGAGTTGAGCATCCCAGAGCGAGGCGTCAGGTCTTCGCGTTTCGCCAAGGAGATAGGCCAGCGCGACCGACGTGTCGACGTAGATCAAAACCGATCTTCACGATCACGGGCGAGGTCATCCAAAAGGTCTTCGAGTTTCATGATCCCTTTCGGATGCGGCGGCATGGGACCGAATTCGGTTGCGGGAGTGATCCAGCCTTCCCGAATGCCGCGGGCGAAGAAGTCGTCTTCAAGAAGCGCTTTTCTCTCCGGCTTCGGCGGCACAAGCTCTGCCACCACGCGATCACGGTCGGTGACGAGGATCGTCTCGCCTGCCGCGGCCGCGCGAACGTATTCGCTGAGCTTGTTCTTCAGGACTTTCAGGCCGACGGAGCGCATGCGGACGAAGTAGCTACCAGAAGCTACCTCGTCAATACGTGGGTCTTTCTTAAACCAGCGCCTTCATCTCTCTCAGCGTCTTCGCCACCGCTTCGTCGAGCGGCGTGTGCGGCTCGCTGCCAAGCCGCGCGACGAGCTTCGCGTTATCGAGCCTGAGGGGCACCTGCCAGAGATAACGCATCTCGATCAGCTCACGCATCAGGGTCTGGAAGGGTGCGGCGACATAGAGCAGGATCCATGGGAAGGACCGAACCGGAATGTCCGGCTTACCCACGGCGCGGCCCACTGCGCGCGCGATCTCCACGCCCGGCTCGACCCAATGGCCGCCGAAATGGAAGACATCGAAGGCGGCAAGCTCGGCCTCGATTGCCGCGAGCCGCGCCACCGTCTCCGCGAGGTCCGGCAGGTAGGCCCACTGATGCCCGACATCGCGCCGGCCCGGATAGGTCACCGCCCCGACCGGCTTGCCCGGCTTCACCATCACAGCCGAGAACCACGATCCGCCCGTCGCGGCGAGGAAGTCACCGGCGCGAACGACAAGCGCACGCGCGCCGTCATTCGCCGCCGCAGCGAGCATCTCTTCCATCTCGACACGGACGGCGCCCTTTCGCGTCTTCGGATGCTGCGGGGACTGCTCGTTGACGAGCTCTCCCGCGTCCGGACCGAAATTGTAGACGTTGCCGGGAAAGATCAGGCGTGCGCCGTTCTCCTTGGCGGCGCCGATGGAATTCGCAAGCATCGGGATCGCGAGCTCGCGCCAGCGGCGATAGCCGGGCGGATTGGCACCGTGCAGGATGATGCGTGCGCCCTTTGCGGCGGCGCGCACGTCCGCGGCGCTCATCGCGTCGCCTGCGACCCATTCGATGTCGGGCATATCGATGGACGCCTCAGCCCGCTGCGGATCGCGATGCAATGCGCGCACATGCCATCCATGCGCAGCGAACGCGCGCGCCGCCGCTCCGCCGACGCCGCCGGTCGCGCCGATCACAAGCGCGGTCTCCGTGCCGCCGCTTGCCTTCCGTGGTGCGGCTCTCTCGTCCGTAGCCATCGCCGCAACCTCTTAGATCGGCGCTGCGGATGCAACCCCGCGAAGGTGAGGCGAAGAGTGGACGAGAGTTCGCGGCGCCGTGTTTCGCGCCGAACCGGTCCTACCCGTCGAGAACCAGCGTCTCCACCGAGAGGATCAGCGGCAGGTGCTCGGCGATCGGCGTCCAGCTGTCTCCTTCATCGGCGCTCGCGAAGAGCGAGCCGGTGTTGGTGCCGAAATAGACGCCGGCAGGATCGAGCCGGTCCGTCGCCATCGCCTGGCGAAGCACCGCGAAATAGGCGCGCTGCGGCAGGCCCTCGCGCAGGTCCTTCCAGCTCTTGCCGCCGTCGCGCGTGCGATAGACTGCAGTCTTTCCATCCGGCGGGTAGCGCCCCGCGGTGTCGCCGTTGAGCGGCAGCAGGAAGAGCGTCTCCGCGTCGCGCGGATGCGCCGCCGCCGGAAAGCCGAAGGAGGAGGGGAGGCCCGCCTCGATGCTCTCCCAGGTCAGGCCGCCGTCATCGCTTCGGTACATGCCGCAATGGTTCTGCTGATAGAGCCTGTCCGACATGCCGGGTGCGCCGACCAGACAGTGCACGCACTGGCCGAACACGGGATTGCGCTGGCCCTCGGGCATGAAGTCGGCGCGCGTGCCGCTGTTGCGCGGCTCCCAATTCTTGCCGCCGTCGGCGCTGTGAAAGACGCCGACCGCCGACATGCCGACCCACATGCGCTTCTCGTCCTTCGGATCGACCACCATCGAATGCAGGATCAGCCCCGCGCCGCCGCCGTGCCATTCCGGCCGCGTCGGATGCTCCTGCAGGCCGCCGATATGCGTCCACGTCTCGCCGCCGTCGTCGCTGCGGAAAAGGCCGGCCGGCTTCACGCCCGCATAGAGGCTGCCGTTCTGAGCCTTCAGGCTCCACACCGCTTCGAGCGGACCTGCCCCTTCCTCGTACGCGAGACCCTCGCCGGAACGCGTCCAGGTGTCGCCGAGGTCGGTCGACTTCCAGACGTCCGTGCCGAACCATTTGTTGTTGCCGCCGCCCGCATAGATCGCGCCGCTTTTCGCGTCGCCGACGACATGATTGATCGGCCAGTTATCGCAAAAGGGGCCGCCGCGAGAGTCCAGGAGCGCCGCCCCTTGTCGCCTTCCGCGATGAACACGCCCTTCGTGGTTCCAACGAGAACATGAACCTTGGCAGCCCATTCGACCCTCCCGTTCGCCGCCCGGAGCGTCGGCGTCCTCGGCCGATCCTGGCAAAGCGTTTGCGCGTCCGGCAGAGAATGCTGGACAAATAGGTTGATATCAACGTTTATGGTGCCATGTCAAAGCAGGAGTGCGCTCCCCTATGCACTGACCCACAAGGTCCGCGACACCTGTCTTTGCCTGCACACCAAGCGCGCGGCGCGGGCGCTTGCCCGGCGCTACGACGAGGCGCTGCGCCCGGCCGGGCTGACCAGCGGGCAGTTTTCGCTGATGATGGCGCTGAACCGTCCCGAGCCGCCGGCGATCGGCGATGTCGCGTCACTGCTTGCCATGGACCGCACGACGCTCTCGGCCAACCTGAAGCCGCTTGAGCGGCGCGGCCTCGTCAAGCTGGCGGTCGACCCCGATGACCGCCGCAGCCGCGTGATGTTGCTGACGGCTGCCGCACGGCGAAGTCCTCGCCGCGGCGGTGCCGCTTTGGGAGCGCGCCCAGGCGGAAAACGAGAGCATGATTGACGCAGTCGGCGCCAATCGCCTGCGCGCCGGACTCGCCGCTTTGTCGTAAGACCCTAGAAAATGTTGGCGTTCAGGGCTCGGACCACAAGGTGTTGCGTGCGCGCCGTTCGGGCAGTTGAAGAGCGCCATCCAAGCGCATGGAATCTTACAATTATTTAATACTCTCACGACCCGCCTCGCCAGATTTCGGTCGCATTCCGGACAGAGCAACGCCGCCATCAAGGGCTCGGCGCCCAGCCGGCTCACAATCTGACAACAACGTTGGCGGGACGGAACGATGGTCTTGAGATTCTTTCTGCGAACCCTCGCAGCCCTTGCTTTGACGCTTTCCCTCTTCGGCCCAGTTGCTTACGCGCAGACCGACACATCCAATCAGGCGGCGGGCAATCAGCCGACGGGCCTGTGGCTCTTCACCGACTACCCCGAGCTGACCCATCCGCTTGGCAGCGACGCCAAGATCAGCATCACGCTGAAGAACAGCAATCTTCCGCCGGAGCGTGTGCAGCTTTCCGTCCAGGGTCTGCCGACCGGGTGGAACTGGAAGCTGACCGGCGGGAGCAACGAGGTCTCCGCTGCGATGGTCGGCCCGAACGAGACGCGCGACCTCGTGCTGACGGTCACGCCGCCGGCCGACGCGGCGACGGACACGCCGGTCAAGTTCAACGTCGTCGCGCAAAGTCCCGACCAGTCCTTGACGCTTCCGATCACGCTCAGGCTTTCCGCCGCCGAGCCCGCCAAGCTGACACTTGAGCCGGAGCTTCCCGCGCTTCGCGGCACACCGAACTCCTCCTTCGATTTCCAGGTCGCCATCAAGAACGAGAGCCCCGACGACGCGACGGTCAACCTGATTGCGACGGCGCCCGACGGATTCACCACGACCTTCAAGGAGCAATACGGCTCGCAGGAGCTGACCAGCCTCCCGATCAAGGCGGGTGAAATCGAAGACCATAAAGGTCTCCGTCCAGCCGGCGCATGACGCCGCCGCCGGCAACTATCCGCTGATGGTGCAGGCGGCGACCACGCAGGCCCAGGCGCAGACCCAGCTCGTGATGCAGATCACCGGCCAGCCGAGCCTCGCCCTGAACGGGCCCGGCGGGCGGCTTTCCGGCGACGCCACGGCTGGCCAGGCCACGACCTTCGCCTTCGATCTTTCCAACAACGGGTCCGCCCCGGCGCCGGACGTCCACCTGACCGCGAGCGCGCCGTCGGAGTGGAAGGTTTCCTTCAGCCCCGACACGCTTCCCGGCATCGACACCGGCGGCTCGCAGCCGGTGCAAGTTGAGATCACGCCGTCGGAGAAGGCGATCGCCGGCGACTACATGGTCACCATCCGCGCCAACGGGCAGGGCTCGTCGTCGAGCGCCCAGTTCCGCGTGACGGTGCGCACCTCGACCGTCTGGGGCATCGTCGGGCTTGGCATCATCGCCGCCGCGGTGCTGGTCCTTGCAATTGCCGTTGCCCGCTACGGCCGGCGATGAGCGCGCCCGTCATCGAAACGCACGGCCTTAGCAAGCGCTACGGTCGTGTGAGCGCGGTCGAAAACCTCGACCTGACGATCGAGGCGGGCGAGATCTTCGGCCTGCTCGGTCCGAACGGCTCAGGCAAGACGACGACGATCCTGATGCTGCTCGGCCTGACCGAACCGACGCAGGGCGAGGTCAAGGTGCTCGGCCGCAATCCGCTGCGCGAGCCGCTCGCCGTCAAGAAGCGCGTCGGCTATCTGCCGGACGCCGTCGGCTTCTACGATCAGCTCTCGGCGCGCGAGAACCTTGCTTATGCCGGGCGGCTGCAGGGGTTGCGCTCAGCCGAGGCGACGGAGCGCATCGAGACCGCGCTCAAGGAAGTCAGGCTCGACGATGTCGCGAACCGCCGCGTCGGCACCTATTCGCGCGGCATGCGCCAGCGGCTCGGCCTTGCCGACGTCTTGATGAAGCAGGCGGAGGTCGCGATTCTCGACGAGCCGACATCCGGCCTGGACCCGCAATCGACGCAGGAGCTGCTTGAGCTGATCCGCTTGATGGCGCGGCGCGGCATGACGATCGTGCTCTCCTCGCACATGCTCACCATGGTGCAAAGCATCTGCGACCGCGTGGCGCTCTTCAACCAGGGGCGGATCGGACTGGTTGGCCGCGTCGCCGACCTTGCCGCGCAGGTGCTCGGCGGCTCCTATGTGATCGAGATCGAGGCGACAGGAGTCGACGTGGCCGAGGCGCTGAAGGAGCTCGACGGCGTGACCGGCGTTGCCCCTGTGCGTGCCGGCATCGTGCGCGCCGACTGCACGCGTGACGCGCGCGCCGACATCGCCCGCCGCATCGTCGAGAAGGGCGGTGCACTCACCAACATCTCCATGGACCGCTCGAGTCTCGACGAGGTCTATGTCCGCTATTTCGCACAGGTGGCCCATGCGGCGTGAAGGCTCTCCATTCACCGGCCTTGCGGCCGTCGCCATGAAGGAGGCGGCGGATCATCTGACCAGCGCGCGCATGCATCTCGTCATGCTGCTCGTGCTTCTGACCGCCTTCGGCTCGATCTATGCCGCGATCGGCGACATCAAGCAGACGGTCAGCCAGGATCCGTTCCTGTTCCTGCGCCTCTTCACGACGGCGAAGGCCCCGCTTCCCTCTTTTGTCTCGTTCCTCGGCTTCCTTCTGCCGTTGGTCGCGATCGCGCTCGGCTTCGATGCCATCAACGGCGAATATAACCGCCGCACGATCAGCCGGGTGTTGTCGCAGCCGATCTATCGCGACGCGCTTCTGACCGGAAAATTCATCGGCGGCCTGACGGTGCTCGGCATATGCCTGGTCACGTTGTGGCTCCTGATGACCGGGCTCGGCATTCTGACGCTTGGTCTGCCGCCGTCGGGCGAGGAGATTCTCAGGAGCATCGCCTTCCTCATCGCCTCGCTCGCTTATGCCGGCGTGTGGCTTGCGATTGCGCTGCTGTTCTCGACGCTGTTCCGCTCGCCGGCGACCTCGGCGCTCGCGGCGTTGACGCTCTGGCTCCTCTTCACGATCTTCTGGGGCATGCTGACGCCGCTCGTCGCGGGCGCACTGGCGCCGGTCAATCCGCTCGACCCGACGACCGCCGCCTTCCAGCTCGAGCTCAGTCAGGGCCTCGCGCGCATCTCGCCGAACACGCTCTTCGGCGAGGCGACGCTGGCGCTGCTGAACCCCGCCACGCGCAGCCTCGGCGTTGTCTTCATGTACCAGCTGCAGGGCGCGCTGATGGGCGCGCCGCTGCCCTTCGGGCAGAGCGCGCTGCTGATCTGGCCGCAGCTTTCCGGTCTGATCGCGTCGATGGTGGTGGTCTTCACCATCGCCTATGTCGCGTTTCAGCGGCAGGAGATACGGGCCTAGCCCGCGCCACCGGCGCCGCCCGCCCGCGCGGCGCCGGAGTTGTCAGGGCCCGCCGGGCGCGATAGAGCGATCCGTTCGAGGGCAAAAGCCCGGGTTTTGGGCGCCTCCAGGCACGGACGACATGAACGCCAAGCGTAACGAATTCGCCGCCGGCGAAACCGGCGACATTGACGCGCTGATGCTCAAGATGGGCAAGGCGGCGCGGCAGGCCGCCGCGACGCTCGCCAATGCGCCGACCGAAGCCAAGAACAAGGCGCTCCTTGCGGCGGCCGCCGAGCTTCGTCGGCGCGAAGCGGAAATCCTCGCCGCCAACGCCGAGGATATCGCCGCAATGCAGGCGGGCGGCAGCACGAAGGCGCTGATCGATCGTGGCATGCTCGATCCGGCGCGCATCGAGGCGATCGCGAAATCGCTTGAGGAGGTCGCCGCACTTCCCGATCCGGTCGGCACCGTTATCGCCGCCTGGGACCGCCCGAACGGGCTCCACATCGAGCGGGTCCGCACGCCGCTCGGCGTGATCGGCGTGATCTTCGAGAGCCGGCCGAACGTGACCGCCGACGCCGGCGCGCTTGCCTTCAAGGCCGGGAACGCCGCGATCCTGCGCGGTGGCTCCGACACGTATCGAAGCTCAAGGGCGATCCACGCCTGCCTCCTCGCCGGCTTACGAGAAGCCTGCCTGCCCGAGACGTCGATCCAGCTCGTGCCGACGACCGACCGCGCCGCGGTTGGCGCCTTGCTCGGCGGGCTCAACGGCGCGATCGACGTAATCGTGCCGCGCGGCGGCAAGAGTCTTGTCGGGCGCGTTCAGGTCGAGGCGCGAGTGCCGGTCTTCGCGCATCTTGAAGGCGTCTGCCACGTCTACGTCCACGCCCCGGCCGACCTTGAGATGGCGAAGCGGATCGTCGTCAACGCCAAGATGCGGCGCACGTCGATCTGCGGCGCGGCGGAGACGCTGCTTGTCGACAAGGCCTGTGCTCAGAGCCATTTGCGGCCGCTCGTCGAAGCGCTGCAGCAGGCGGGCTGCCACATCCACGGCGACGCGGCGACGCGCGACGCGGTTCCCGGCGTCGCCGCCGCGACCGACGATGACTGGTACAAGGAATATCTCGACGCGGAGATCGCCGTCGGCGTGGTCGACAGCCTCGATGAAGCGATCCGCCACATCGAGAAATATGGCTCGCATCATACCGACGCGATCGTGACCGACGACAAGGCGGCCGCGGAGCGCTTCATGGCGGAGGTCAACTCCGCCATCGTCCTCCACAACGCCTCCACCCAGTTCGGAGACGGCGGCGAGTTCGGCATGGGCGCGGAGATCGGCATCGCCACCGGCAGGTTCCATGCCCGCGGGCCGGTCGGCCTCGAGCAGCTCACGAGCTTCAAATACCGCGTGCGCGGCTCCGGCCAAATCCGGCCTTGAGCGACGCTTCACGCACGAGCCGCGTCTTCACGGGTCTGCCACCGCATTACGCCGGGCAGACGATCGGGCTTTTTGGTGGCACCTTCAACCCACCGCATGCCGGCCACCGCCAGGCAAGCCTCCTCGCGCTGCGCCGGCTCGGCCTCGACCAGCTCTGGTGGATGGTGACGCCGGGCAATCCGCTGAAGAAGAACGGCAGCATCCCGTCGCTTTCGGCTCGCATGCACAAGGCGGCGGAAGCGGCGGCGCATCCCCGCATCATGATCAGCGGCGCGGAGCAGGGTTTCAGAACGCGTTACACGGCGGACCTGATTCAAATTCTGAAGGAACGCTCGCCCAAGACGCATTTTGTCTGGATCATGGGGAGCGACAGCCTGATGGAGTTCCATCGCTGGGAGGACTGGCGGCGGCTTGCCTGGTCCGTGCCGATCGCGATCGTCAACCGTCCGCGCTCGCTGGTGGCGCCGCTGACGGCGCGCGCTGCCCAGGCCTTTCGGCGCTACCGCGTGGACGGCGACGATTCCCGCCGGCTTCCGCGCCTTGATCCGCCGGCCTGGGTGTTCCTGACCGGCCCGCGAGCCGCGGTTTCCTCCACCGAGCTCCGAGTGCCGCAAAGCGCGTCTTGAAACGGTAACGATTAAACCCCTATCTTATTCACCTGCGGCAGATGCCGCGATTCGTCCTGAGAAAGGGGACCACACACTGCCCGAAACGACCCGCTCTGTTGAAGGCGCCAAGTTTCGTTCGCCTTCCGCGGCCTCCCTGTTGGCGGCCACTGCGTCAGGGGAAGCTTTGAAAACCGTCCTTGCGAGCCTCGACGATGCGAAGGCCGAGGGCACCGTGACAATCGACATCCAGGGCAAATCCGCGCTCGGCGACTTCATGGTCGTCGCCTCCGGTCGCTCGCAGCGGCATGTCGGGGCGATTGCCGAGCGTCTGATCGGCGATTTGAAGGAGGCGGGCTTCGGCCCGGTTCGCGTCGAGGGGCTGCCGCATTGCGATTGGGTGCTGGTCGATGCCGGTGACCTGATCGTTCACATCTTCCGGCCCGAGATCCGTGAGTTCTACAACATCGAGAAGATGTGGTCGGCGGAGCCATACTCGGAGCGGCGCGCCCACGCCTGACGCCGCATGGACGTAGCCATAGCTGCAGTCGGTCGGCTGAAGGCCGGCCCCGAGCGCGCGCTCTGCGAGCTCTATCTTGAGCGCGCGCGAAAAAGTGGGGCGCGGCTTGGTCTCAGGAGCTTTGCCGTCCACGAGGTGAGCGAGTCGCGCGCCGCCCGCGCCAAGGATCGGATCAGCGAGGAATCGAAGGCGCTCGCTTTGCTGGCCGGCGAAGCGCGCATCATATGCCTCGATGCCGGCGGCGCGCTCCTCGACAGCGCCGCCTTTGCCGCGATGCTTGAGAGGGGAGCGGCCGCGGCGACCCCGCGCATGCTCTTCGTTATCGGCGGCCCCGACGGGCTCGGCGGCGGGGTCATGGAAAGCGCGCGACAGCGCGTGTCGTTTGGCCGCATGACGCTGCCGCATCAGCTGGCGCGGATTCTCCTTGCCGAGCAGCTTTACCGTGCGACCACGATCCTTTCCGGTCACCCCTACCATCGGGCATAATGTTAAGGGTTTGTTGGCTATATGATCCGGATGCCGATGCGTCCCCCGGCCCTCACGTTTTTCGTCGCCCTCGTCGCGTTTCTCTTCGCGGCGCCGACGACGCGCGCCACCGAATCTGCCGATGCTGCGAGTCCCGCGACCGACACCGCCGACAGCGCGCAGCAGAGCGCCGACACCGCCCCGGGCGACGAGGAAAGCCCCGCCCTTCGCAAGCAGGCGCGCGAGGCGGAGCTTGAGGCGATCCGCCGCTCGATCGCGGTCTCGGATCGGCGCCAGGCCGCGCTTCGCGAAGAAATCGACAGCCTCGAAAAGGACGGCGCCAGCCTGAATGAAGATCTCATCGCGACGGGTCGGCGGATGCGCGCTGCGGAGGACGAGATCGCCGGCGCGGAAACGCGGCTCTCAGAGCTGCATGATAGGGCCGACGCCATTCGTCATTCGCTGCATGAGCGGCGTGACGTGCTCGCGGAGGTGCTGATGGCGCTGCAGCGGATCGGCCGCACCCCACCGCCGGCGATCTTGTCGCGACCGGAAGATGCGCTCGCCGCGATCCGCGGCTCGATCCTTGCCGGGGCGGTTCTTCCCGACCTCAGGGTGGAGGCAGAGTCGCTTGCCGCCGACCTCGAGCAGTTGACCACGCTCACCCATCAGATCGAGGCTGGGCGCGATACGCTGCGCGAGCGCTACGCCTCGCTCGGCGACGAGCAGGCACGCATCTCGCTTCTCCAACAGGCGAAGAGCGCGCAGCGTCAGCAGACGCAGGCGGCGCTTGACGCGGAGCGCGACAAGGCCGCCCAGCTTGCCGGCCAGGCGGAGAACCTGCAGTCGCTGATCCAGACACTCGAGAGCCAGGTGGCGGCGGCGGCGAAGGCGGCGGAGGATGCGAAGAAGGCGGCCGAGAATACCGCGCACGCCGACCGCGAGGAAGCGGCGCGCCGGCTTGAAGATACGAGCCGCATCGCGCCGGCAGTGCACTTCGCTGACGCCAAGGGCCTGCTGACGATGCCGGTCGCCGGCCAGACGCTGCTTCACTTCGGCGAGCCGGACGGACTCGGCGGAAAAACCCAGGGGTTGTCGATCGCGAGCCGGCCCGGCGCGACCGTGCTGGCGCCGGCCGACGGCTGGGTGGTCTATGCCGGGCCGTTCCGCTCCTACGGACAGGTGTTGATCCTTAACGCCGGAGACGGCTATCACATCGTGCTGGCCGGGATGGAGCGGATCGACGCGGCACTCGGCCAGTTTGTGCTGGGCGGCGAGCCGATCGGAGTCATGGGCTCCACAAGGTTGGCGAGCATAGGGGATATTGATCATACTTCTGCCCAGCCGATTCTCTATGTAGAGTTCCGAAAAGACGGGAATTCCATCGATTCCGCTCCCTGGTGGGCCGCGAGCGGGGATACTGAGGTCAACGGATGATGCGTAAACTTGCTTTGATCGCGGCAGGCGCCGTTTTCGGGGCCCTGGTCACGGGCGGAATTGCCCAGTTCGGCGGCAATGCCACGGCAGCGGCGACCGACACCTACCGCCAGCTGAACCTTTTCGGCGATGTCTTCGAGCGCATCCGCTCCGACTACGTGGAGGAGCCTGATGACGCGAAATTGATCGAAGCGGCGATCAACGGGATGCTCTCCTCGCTCGACCCGCATTCGAGCTATCTGAACGCCAAAGACTACCAGGACATGCAGGTGCAGACCCGTGGCGAGTTCTATGGGCTCGGCATCGAGGTCACCATGGAGAACGACCTGATCAAGGTCATCTCCCCGATCGATGACACGCCCGCCGCCAAGGCCGGCATCCTTTCCGGCGATCTCATTTCCGCTCTCGACGGCGAGCAGGTGCAGGGCCTGACTTTGCGCGAGGCGGTGGAGAAGATGCGCGGCCCCGCCAACTCTTCGATCACGCTGACCGTCATCCGCCAGGGCGAGCCGAAGCCGCTCAAGATTACGGTGGTCCGCGATGTGATCCGCGTGCAGTCGGTCAAGTATCGGATCGAGGGCGGCGACACCGGCTATATCCGCATCGCCTCCTTCAGCGAGCAGACGATGGACGGCCTGGAGAAGGCAATCGACGATATCGCGTCGCAGGTCCCGGCCGACAAGCTGAAGGGCTTCATCCTCGATCTCAGAGGCAATCCCGGCGGCCTGCTCGACCAGGCGGTGCTCGTCTCCGATGCCTTCATCGACCATGGCGAGATCGTCTCGACGCGCGGCCGTCATCCCGACGACGTGCAGCGCTTCAGCGCGCGCGCCGGCGATCTGACCAACGGCAAGCCGCTGATCGTGCTGATCAACGGCGGCTCCGCCTCCGCTTCGGAGATCGTCGCGGGTGCGCTGCAGGATCATCGCCGCGCCACGCTGATCGGCACCCGCTCCTTCGGCAAGGGCTCGGTGCAGACGATCATCCCGATCGGCAGGGCCGGCGCCATCCGCCTCACCACGGCGCGCTACTTCACGCCGTCCGGCCGCTCGATCCAGGCGAAGGGCATCGAGCCTGATATCCAGGTGCTGCCGCAGTTGCCGCCGGACCTGCAGGACTATGACACGGTCACCGAAGCGGAGCTGCGCGGGCATCTTCTGAACGAAGGCGAAGCGCCGCAGGGTAGCGACGCCGGTCCCGGTCCGTCGGGAACCCAGACGACGATCCAGACCACGGCCCCGAACAAGCAGGGTGAGGGCGGGGCGATCACCGGACCGCTCGCCTCCTATGTGCCGGAGGATCCGAAGCTCGACGCGCAGTTGAACTACGCGCTCGACCTGCTTCGCGGCATTCAGGTGAATGCCCGCTTCCCCGCGACCACCGACGAAGGGGTTCCGAACTAGGACGAACGTCACCGGACTGAGCGTTTGCCCCGGCCGCCAGGTGGCCGGGGCATTTGTTTGCCGCCGGCGCGCATTGCCAAGGCGGTTTCTCCGAAGGGCCCCGCAGAGTATATCTAGGTGCGAATTGCCGGCGCGGGATGAGCTGCGTCGGCCCTGCCGAACCGCGGGTCGATGCGAAAGAAAGAGCTTTACACGCCGCTTGATCGGGGCAGCGCGCCGAAGCGTCCCAAGCGACGGCGGCCGATCATTGCTCCTCTCCTGGTATCGCTTGCGCTTGTCGTCGCCGTCGTTGCCGCGTTCTGGGTGGCGGTGGTGGACAATCCGGACGGGGGCCGGCCGGTTGCCGTCGCCAAGATCGAGGACGCCATTCCGCCGACCACGGGAAGCGTCGGCGCGGAGAGCAACGCGGCTCAGCCGCCGCAATCGCAGAGTCCGCAGCCGGACGACGTGCAGCTAGCCTCGCTTCCGCAGCTTCCCGCTGCCATTGCCGGCGATCCAAGCCTGCTCGAGCTGTCGAATTTCGGGCAGCTGCCGCGCGTCTCGCCGGACGGCAGGCGTCCGCGCGACGCCTATGCGCGCCGCTCGCCGCCGGTCCCGGAGGGAACGCCGCGCATCGTGCTCGTCGTCGGCGGGCTGGGCCTGAGCCAGACCGGCACGCAGAATGCAATCGAGGCACTGCCGGAGGACGTGACGCTCGCTTTCGCGCCTTATGGATCGAGCCTCGAGCGCTGGGTCGGCAAGGCGCGAGACAAGGGGCACGAGGTCATCCTGCAGATTCCGCTCGAGCCGGTGGACTACCCGCAGAGCAACCCGGGCGACCACACGCTGCTTATCTCCGGCAACAACAACCGCGACGACCTGCATTGGCTGCTCGGCCGCATGACCGCCTATGCCGGCGTGATGAACTACATGGGCAGCCGCTTTGTGCAGGATGAGCATGCGCTCGTTCCCTTCCTCGGCGAGATCGGCGAGCGCGGCCTCTATTACCTCGACGACGGCTCCGCCGAGCAGGATCTGACGCCGAAGATCGGGCAGGCGCTCGACGTGCCGGTGGTGATCGCCGACCGCCAGATCGACAAGGTGCGCACGCCCGAGGCGATCGCGCACGAGCTTGCGGGACTCGAAGCGATCGCCCGCTCCAAAGGGATTGCAATCGGGATCGCCTCGGCATTTCCGGCGAGCGTCGATACGATTGTCAAGTGGGTGCACGACGCCGAGGCCCGCGGCGTCGTCATCGTGCCGGTGAGCGCCGCGATTGCCCCCTGAGAAGATCGCTGCGAAGAGCAAGCTCTATCGGCCCTGCGCCGGTGTCGCGCTCTTCAACCGCGAGGGGCTGGTCTTCGTCGGCCGGCGCCGCGCCGGCGGCGACGCCGAGACCCTCCGCCACGCCTGGCAGATGCCGCAAGGCGGAATCGACGAAGGCGAAGCGCCCTATGACGCGGCAATCCGCGAGCTCTACGAGGAGACGAATGTCCGCTCCATCGCGCTGCTCGGCGAGGCGCGCGACTGGCTCGCCTACGAAATACCGACGCCGCTGACCGGCCTTGCCTGGAAGGGCCGCTATGTCGGGCAGCGGCAGAAATGGTTCGCGCTGCGCTTCACGGGCGCCGACGACGAGATCGACGTCGAGCATCCAGGCGGCGGCAAGCACAAGCCGGAATTCGGTGCCTGGCGCTGGGAGCGGCTTGACCGCGTGCCAAGCTTGGTCGTCCCCTTCAAGCGCGCGGTCTACGAGCAGGTGGCGGAGGAATTCGCCCGCTTCGCCGTCCCGGCGGAGAAGACAAAATCTAGTCGACGACGATCTTGACCATCTCGCCGGCCGTGAGCGTGTCGCTCGGCCCGAGCTCGTTCAAGAGCCGGAACAGCTCCTCGCCGCGGCCTGTGCCCTGCATGCGCGCGCCCAGACTGGCGACCGTGTCGGCGGCGCCGACCCTGACGACATGGATCGCAAGCGGCTTCAGATGCGCCACCTCGGCCGGCGTCATCCGATGGAAGGAGGCGAGCGTCTCCTTGAGCGCGCGATCGATCAACGGAACGTTGTTGCGGTCGGCGAAGATCAGCCTGTACATGCTTGTGCCGATCTGCACCGCACCGATGCGGAAGACCCAGTCGCCGGCCGCCGCGTCGGCGGTTGCGGCCGGGAGCCCGTTCACGGTCGTCGCGCGGATGGAGTTGTCGAGCAGGCCGTTGATCCATCCGGAGGCGAGGTAGGTCGAGGGATCGATTCCTTCGTCGACCGTGACGCCGTCGAAGCGCATCGCCGTATCCTCGCCGGCGGCGGCAAGCACCGCCTGCTTGGTGTTCTCCAGGCGGAAATTGTCCGGCACACGGAAGGCGATCGCCAGCCGCGGATGCAGGAACTCCTGCCCGCGTACGAAGCCCTCCGCCGGATCGTCGCCGAAGACGAGACCGTCGAGGGCCTTCAAGTAGGCATCGCCGTTCTGCTCGCCGACGCCGGGCGCGCCGAACTGCCGCGCCACGACGAGTGCGAGCTGCCGCCTCTCAAGCGTCGCCGGGTGCGAGGCGAGAAAGCCCGCCGCATCGTCATGCCGCCCGCTCGCCGAGCGGAAGGTGGCGTAGGCTTGCAGCTTGTCGAGGAAGCGCGAGGCGGCGAAAGGATCGAAGCCGGCGCGACCGGCAATGGTGATGCCGACGCGGTCCGCTTCGATCTCCTGGTTGCGCGAGAACCGCGCCAGCGTCGTCCGCGATCCGTCGCGCGCCGACTGGCTGGCGCTCGGATCGGTGATCACGTCAGTCGCCACCCGCTGGACGATATCCGCCTGCGCGGCGACCTGCGCGCGCGCCAGCGCATGGTTCAGGAGCACATGCGCCATCTCGTGCGCGAGCACCGCCGCAAGTTCCGACGATCCGCTGGTCAAGGCGACGAGGCCGCGCGTCACGTAAAGATAGCCGCCGGGGAGCGCGAAGGCGTTCGCGACCGGCGAGTTCAGGATGGTGATCTTGTAGTGGCGCGAGGGGTCGTCGGAAGCGGCGACGAGACGCGTCACCACGCTGTCCACCTCCGCCTCGACTGTCGGGTTGGAGTAGACGCCGCCATATTCCGCGACGACGCGCGGATTTTCGCGCGCGCCGATCGCCTCCTCGGCGGCGCTTGGCACGCGCGGCGAGATGACGGCCACCGGCTCGACGCGCGGCGGCGCGGAGCCCGAAAGCTGGCACCCGGCGAGAAGGCCGGCGAGGAGGATTGAGGCGAGGCGGCGCATGACGCTGCAATTGCGTAGGTTCGGCGGCAAAATCAAGGCCTGACCCCGTCCGTCGCCCGCGACGTGTCGAGCACTTCAAGCGCGTTCGGCGAGGTAAGGGCCAGCATCGGCCCGCGCCTTTCCTCAAGAAAGCCGCGCGCCCGCACCTTGTGGCCGGCGAGCGCCGAAAGCGCCGCCTCGCCCCCGAAAGCCTTCCGATTCCTGGCGGAAATCTCGATCGTCACATCCTCCGACCAGCGCTTTCCGAAGTTCAGATAGGTGGTGGCGCTGCGGTTCCCGACGGTCAGTATTGTGCCCTCGAATATGGCGAAATGGCCGATCCATGGCAGAAGCGCGTCGGGCGTGGCCTCAGGGACACGGTAATCCGCCCAGAAACCGGTCCTCGTATCCCGCGCTTTCGCCTCCGCCGCGAGGATGCGGTCGAAGCAGGGGAGGGCGTCGCCGCCGGCAAAGGCGATGGCCAGCCCCTCCGCCGCGAGGCTTTCCTGAACGAGCGCGCCGCTGGCGGAGATCAGCGCCGGAATGCGGCCGTAGCGGTCCGATTTGGCCGACGTGGCCTCGATCGCAATGTCGGCGCCGACGACAAGCGCGGTGAGCCGACTTTGCAGCGCCACCTCCGCCTGGTCGGGCGCCGGCCCCTGGTCAGGCGCCGCCCCCTGATCGAGCGCCGGCCCCTGATCGAGCGCCGGCCCCTGATCGAGCGCCGGCCCCTGATTGAGCGCCGGTTTGAGCAGACTGAACGGCTCGATCCCGGCGAGCCGGATCACGCGGCCGTCACCAAGCCGCAGCGCACGCGCGTCGATGACGGCTTCGACCTCTGCCGGCACCGCGCTCGCAAGGCAGGATTCCGCGGCGGAGGCAGCACGGATCGGAGCCAGCGCCAGCATCGCGACTGCGACAACGGCGGTGCGTTGGCCGCGCCTGCTATCTACCCCGCTGGCCACCCTCAGGCCTCCTGATCGCATTGCGTGAACGACCTGCACTGGAAAGTCCTAGGGGTCTCCGACTCGATGCTCAAGGCCGTGCGATCCGCGCACTCGCTGGCGCGGAAAGCGGCGCCAAATTATCATTGTTGGCCGGCTGCCCCTTGGTGGGCGGTCGCCGACGAGGAGGTCCAATTATGGAGACCATCAGATTCAACGCCGGAGACACGATACTCTCGGAAGGCGAGGACGGGAGCACGGCCTATCTCATCGTGAGTGGCCTGGTTGAGGTGATCATCGGGGAGGGGAGCCGAGCCAAATCCGTTGGAATATTGAGCGCCGGCGATGTGTTTGGCGAAATGAGCCTGCTTGAGCCCGGGCCGCGGTCCGCCACCGTCAGGGCAACGACCGACGCGGAATGCGTCCTGACCTCCTATGACGATTTCATGGCGTCGCTCAGCGAAAGCCCCGAGCAGGCGATTGAGTTCATGAAGACGCTGGTCCGCCGGCTCAGGCAGATGAACGCGCTGATGGTCAACATGGACCCGCGCAAGCGCCGCCTCGGCGATGTCTTCAGAGACTGGCAGAAGTCGGTTCAGCAATCCAACGCGGATCTGAGCGACGAAGAGATCGAGCGCAGAAACGAAGCGACACGGCTTGCTTGGCAATTGATCTAGGGGAAATCGCTTGCACGGCGGCCGCGGCCTGCTAGTAGCTCGCTCCAGGACCCCGTAGCTCAGTCGGATAGAGCATCAGATTCCTAATCTGAGGGTCGCGCGTTCGAGTTCGCGCCGGGGTCGCCAAAACATCGTCGCCAAAACATCGCCATCGCTCAGCGGAAATCCGCGAACCACCGGCATAGGCAATGTGGCGGTGCTATTCAGGCGCTTGGTCCGACTGGCGCGGCCCCTCGGTGTTTCATGGTCTGTGACACGGAACACCAGGCAGAGATGCGCCGAGCCGTATCGGAAGCTCGCGCGCTCGGAATTGCTTGTCGCTCGTCCCCCCCGACACCTGCTCGCGACGGATCGCGAACGTTGGAAACTCCCAACAAGATGATAGTCTTCCCCGACAGGCTTTGTCGTTGAGCCTTCGGGGGAAGCGTGCGTCGCTGGTTCTTGAGTTACAATTCGCGGGATCTCGGGCTGATGCAAGCGTTCGAGGCGGCGCTTCGACGCAAGGACCCTGACGCACATATTTTTGCCGCGCCCAAGACTCTTCGCGCGGGCGGGTTCTGGCTTCCGGAGCTCGCTAAGGAAATTGCAGACGCGACAGCCTTCGTTTTGCTGGTCGGCGAGAGCGGGCTCGGGCCTTGGCAAGTCACCGAGTATTACGAGGCCATCGACCGCCGAGTGAAGGACGACAGCTTTCCGGTGATGCTTGTTTTGCTCGATGGCCAGACGGCGCCGGGACTACCATTCTTGCGCCAATTGCATTGGATCGTCACCGCCCAACCGACCTCAGAGCAGACACTTGCAAAACTGGCTGAGGCAGCTTCCGGCGGTGGAAGCCAGCCAGGTGAGCTGTGGCGGCACTGTGCGCCCTACCGCGGTCTCGCCGCCATGACGGAGTTCTGATAGCGACTTCTTCTTTGGACGTACACGCGAGACGGTTGAAGTCATCGAGACGCTCGAAGCAACTCCGGGCAAGCTTCCCGTCCTGCTCGGCAACTCAGGTGTCGGAAAATCATCGCTCGCTCAGGCCGGCGTCCTGGCCGCGCTGACGCGCCAGGGATGGCCGGAGGGGGCCGCCGACATGGGGCGCTGGCCGGAGGCGTTTCAACACACTCGGCAATGGTGTTTTCTGACCGTGCGGCCAGGCGACGAGCCAATCAAGGCTCTGGTTGAGGCATTCCTGGAGGCATGGCAATTCGACGCCGGCGATCCGGCTCGTGTCAGGCAGCGCAACGAATGGACCGGACTCATTCTCGATCGTGACAGCAAGATCACTCTTTCCGATCTGCTCGATGAAACCGAGCGTCGCTTCAAGGAGCTGCATCAGCCAAAGCCACCGACCTTCTTCCTTTATATCGATCAGGGCGAAGAGCTCTATGTGCGCGCCGAGCCCCGTCAGCGCGAGCGTTTCTCCGAAGTTCTTGCCCACGGTCTCTCCGACCCGCGGCTGCGTGCTCTGATGAGCCTCCGCGCGGATTTCTCCGGCGCGCTGCAGAACGACGAGCCGCTTTTTGAGGTCTATCATCGTGTCGAGGTACCCCCGCTGCGCGAGACACAGCTTCGCGAGATCGTAACGCGACCGGCCGAGCTTCTCTCGGCTCGGTTCGACTCCGAGCATGTTGCCATCGACATCGCCCGCCGGACGGCAGAGGAATTGACCAAGGATGCGGGGGCGCTTCCCCTGCTCTCCTATCTGCTTGACGATATGTGGGGCGAAATGGTGAAGCGCGGCGACGGCGTGCTTCGCCTGCCGACGGCGGCCGTCGAGCTTGGCGGGGTGCTTGCGGATCGAGCCAACACCTTCTTGTCGCAGCGACCGCAGTCAGAGGAGACGCTGCGACGCCTGCTGACGCTCAAGCTTGCAACCATACGCGACGATGGCGAGCCTACACGCCGGCGCGCCGAGCGCTCCGAATTCACCGATGACGAATGGCGGCTCGCCTCTGAATTAGCGGATCACCCTAACCGCTTGCTGGTGACCACAACGCTGGAGGGAGGCGAGACCTACCTTGAGGTCGCGCACGAAGCCATCTTTCGGCGATGGGAAAAGCTGCGCGATTGGATCGCCGCCGAACGTGAATTTCTCGCTTGGCGGACCGGGCTCGAGGCCGCCCGCCGCGTTTGGCAATCGGCGCCGGACGGAAAGAAGGATGATGCGCTTCTGATGGGCCTGGCGCTATCACAGGCCCAGAATTGGCTCGCGGGACGCCACGACGACATTCCCAGCCCTGACCGCGAATTCATTGCGCGAAGCCGCAAGGTCGCCCGCAACCGGACAATAAGAGTGCGAACACTCATTGGCGCGTTGGCCTTTGCCATCGTCGCGGTTCTGATCAGCTGGTTGAACCAGGAACGTCTGCGGGAAGAGGTCCGTCAGTTTCTGATCGTCCGTCCATACCAGGAAAGACAGGTGCAGCCCTACGTCCTCACAGCGGCGCGCGAGGCGGCCCTGAAACCCGGAGACTTTTTCAAGGAATGCGCAAAGGACTGTCCTGAAATGATCGTGGTGCCCGCCGGTGAGTTGATGATGGGATCGCCTCAGGGTGAAAAAGGGCGCTACCTCAACGAAGACGACGGGAACGGCCAGCAGCACAGGGTCGTGTTCGCCAAGCCCTTCGCGGTATCACGCTTCGAGACGACCTTCGACGAATGGGGAGCCTGCGTAGCCTTTGGTGACTGTGATCCCGGGATCAGCGATAACAAATTCGGACGCGGCAACAGGCCGGTGATTAATGTCACATGGGATGACGCGCAGCGCTATGTGGCATGGCTCTCCAAGATGACCGGCAAGCGGTATCGTCTGCTCTCCGAGGCGGAATGGGAATATGCAGCGCGTGCCGGGACGCAGACGGCGTATGCGTGGGGAGACGACATCGGCGTGGATAACGCCAATTGCGATGGCTGCGGCAACCAGAAGTACCCGCGAGGAGACCGCTCCTGTAGGCTCATTTCCTCCCAACGCCTTTGGGCTTTACGATATGCATGGCAACGTGTGGGAGTCTAGTCGAGGATTGCGACAACCCGACCTATAACGGCGCGCCTACGGATGGTTCGGCGTGGCGCGCCGGAGATTGTAGCCGCCATGTCTTCCGTGGCGGATCATGGGACGCGAAGCCGCGGGACCTCCGTTCGGCCGTTCGAGGTCGTGGTCCTACAGGTGGGCGTGGTGCGGGCTTGGGCTTTCGGGTAGCTCGGACACTTGGTCCCTGAAATCTTGGCTCCAAAGAAGAGACCGCCAGCGTTTTGACAGGGAAACGGCGGCCGGGTTGGGAGGAGATCGATGGCGAAGCTGACGCAGAGCTATGCGCATGGCGCGTCGCCCGTGCCGCTGATCGGCGAGACGATCGGCGTCCACTTCGACAAGGCGGCGGCGCGTTTTCCCGAGCGCGAGGCGCTCATCGTCCGCCACCAGAACGTCCGCTGGACCTACGCCGACCTGAAATCCCGCGTCGATGCGCTTGCGTCCGGCCTTGTCGCGCTTGGGCTTCTGCCCGGCGACCGCGTCGGCATCTGGTCGCCGAACAACGCGGAGTGGGTGATCACCCAATTCGCGACCGCCAAGGCCGGGCTGATCCTGGTCAACATCAACCCCGCCTATCGCCTGAGCGAGCTCGACTACGCCCTGAACAAGGTCGGCTGCAAGGCGCTGATCACCGCCGACAGCTTCAAGTCGAGCGACTATGTCGGCATGCTGCGCGAGCTGGCGCCGGAGATCGACGCGAGCGTTCCGGGGCGGCTCGCGGCCGAGCGCCTGCCTGAGCTTTCGACGTTGATCCGGATCGGCGGCGGCGAGGCGCCGGGCTTCCTGGCGTTCGACGCCGTGCTTGAAGCGGGGGACGAGGCGCACCGCGCGACGGTCGAAAAGCTCGCCGGCGAGCTGCAGTTCGACGACCCGATCAACATCCAGTTCACGAGCGGCACGACCGGCCGCCCGAAGGGAGCGACGCTCACCCACCACAACATCCTGAACAACGGCTATTTCATCGGCGAGGCGATGCGGCTTACCGAGCGCGACCGTATCTGCATCCCGGTGCCGCTCTACCATTGCTTCGGCATGGTGCTTGGCAATCTCGCCTGCGCCACCCACGGCGCGGCGATGGTCTATCCGGGCGAGGGCTTCGATCCGCTGGCGACGCTCGAAACGGTGGAAGCGGAGAAGTGCACCGGGCTCTACGGCGTTCCGACCATGTTCATCGCCGAGCTCAGCCATCCGGAGTTCAAGCGCTTCGATCTGAAATCGCTGCGCACCGGAATTATGGCCGGCTCGCCCTGTCCGGTCGAAGTGATGAAGCGCTGCGTCGATGAGATGAATATGGCCGACGTCACGATCGCCTATGGCATGACCGAGACGAGCCCGGTCTCAACGCAGACCTCGCCCGACGATACGCTCGAGCGCCGCGTCAGCACCGTCGGCCGCGTTCATCCGCATGTCGAGGTCAAGATCGTCGACGCGGAGGGCCGCATCGTGCCGCCGGGCGCGCCGGGCGAGCTCTGCACACGCGGCTATTCCGTGATGCTCGGCTACTGGGACGATCCGGAGATGACCGAGGAGGCCGTCGACCGCGCCGGCTGGATGCATACCGGCGACCTCGCGACGCTGGACGCCGACGGCTACTGCAACATCGTCGGCCGCATCAAGGACATGGTGATCCGCGGCGGCGAGAACGTTTATCCGCGCGAGATCGAGGAGTTCCTGTTCCGCCACGCCAAGATCGAGGCGGTGCAGGTGATCGGCGTTCCGGACGAGAAATACGGCGAGGAGCTTTGCGCCTGGGTGAAGGTGCGCTCCGGCGAGGATTCGACGGCGGAGGAGATCCACGCCTTCTGCGAGGGCCAGATCGCGCACTACAAGATCCCGCGCCACATCAAGTTCGTCGAGGGCTTCCCGATGACGGTCACCGGCAAGGTCCAGAAATTCATCATGCGCGAGGAGATGATCAAGGAGCTGGGCCTGGTCGAGGTGCGGACGGCCTAGGTCTCGCCGGGCAGCCGGAAGATGGTGCGGCGCGCACGGAAGATGTGCGTCGCCGGAGGTCTTGGCGCCGAGCGGGTCGTTGGCCCGCGGGCAGCGGCTTAGTCCGTCGTGACGCCCGCTTCGCGCATCTCAGCGAGTGCGTTCTTGCCGCCTTCAACCGTCACCGGCCTGGTCGCGCCGACGATGAGATGCGTGTCGAATTTCGCCAACACAGCGTCGAGCGCCGTGGCGCGCACGCAGACGTCCTCGGCGAGCCCGCCGACGAAGACGCGCTTCACGCCGCGCTCGCGAAGTGCGCCCGCCAGCCCGGTCGCGTCGAAGGCGGAATACTGGTCGCGGTCGCTGCGGTCGCCCTTGGTAATGATCGTCGCGTCTTCGGGAAGCTTCAGCTCGGGATGGAACGCCGCGCCCTCGGTCTCGGCGACGCAGTGGACCGGCCATTGCCCGCCCTGCGGCTTGAAGGAGCGGTGTTTTGGCGGATGCCAGTCGCGCGAGGCGACGACGGGGATGCCGAGCCGCTCGGCCTGCGCGATCCAGCGGTTCAGCACCGACACGACCTCGTCGCCTCTGTCGATCGGCAGCGCGCCGCCCGGGCAGAAATCGTTCTGCACGTCGACGACGACCAGCGCGTCGCCCGTTTGCAGCACTTCTTCAGGGCCACTGATTTCGCCCTCGGGCTGCGCAAGCGAGGCCGGATCGCTCGCCGGAAAGCTCTCGTCGAGCGCCTCGTCGAGCAGCTCCTGCTTATGATTGGGCTTTGGATCCCGCGGCTTCTTGCCGGCCATCGCTGCGCTCCTCAAGGATGGTGCTACCCGATAAGTAGCGCAGGATGAAGCGCGATCAAGCAAAGAGCCGCAGAGCGGGGCTTTGCGCCTATTTGCTCTCTGGCTTCGGCCGCTTCGCCGTCCGTCCGGCGGCGGCGGCTTTCGGGCGCCGCTTGCGGCCGCGCAGAAGCAGCTTCGCACGCTCCCGCCCGGCGATCTTCAGCTCCGCGAGGCCGGCGCGGACCCGAGCGTTGAGCCCAAAATGCCCGGCGCTGACGAGCAGCGTTCCATAAGGCTCGCGCATCGGCCAGAGCGGTGCGATCAACGGGTTGTCTTCTTCACAGACCGGGTCGACGCGCGCGACTTTCCGCTCCGCGAGCCAGCGTCGCGTCTCGTCGCACATCAGTTGCTTGCCGGGCGAGAACGCCGCGAATTCTTCGTCGAAGGCGACCTTCCACGGGATCGACATGCCGGCATGGTCGAGCCGGATCAGCGCGGCTATTGGCCTGTCGCTGAAGCGCAGCAGGTCGATCGTCGCATTGCCCTTTTGCGCCAGCTGCACGACCGCGTCGCGGGAGAAGTTGTGCACGCTCTGCTTTCTTGCAAGCGCGGTTCCGCGCCGCCCTTTCCAGCCCGAAGCTTCAAGATCGGTGAACATGGCGAAGGCGGTCTCGATCTCGGAGCTGGTGCGCGCCGACCAGAAGCTGACGAGGCCCGCCTCGCAGAGGCGCCGAAGCTGCCGATCGAGCTCGCGCCGCCGCTTCTGGCTGACCATCTGGTCGAACTCCGCGATGCCGCCGGCGGTCGATGGATTGAGGATTGGCCGCATCTGCCGCTCCGCCACCGTCCAGAATCCGCTTCGCTCCGCGGCGGCGCGGAGCGCCCCGGAGGTCGGCTGTTCGAGAGGCAGGTTCGGAATCACGAAGAGCCGACGTCGGCTGGTCCGCATATGCTGGATCAGCGCATCGGCGACCTGGTCCGCCGTGTCGCGGTCGATCAGCGGCGTGCCGAGCGGCGCATAAGGATGCGTCCAGACGGTGAACCGGCGCCCGCCCAGACCTCGCCGCCGCCGACGATGACCGGGGCGAAGAAATGCAGTTCGTCGCGATCCGAGAAGATGGCAAGCTTCAACGCCTTGCGGCCAAGCCCCTTGATGGCAGGCTCAAGGAATTCCGGCAGGAAGAACGGATTCGGTTCAAGCGCCCGCTCCGCAAGCGCGCGAATCCGCTCCGAGATGCGCGGCAGCGCCTCGACCGGCTCAAGCGCGAAGGTCCGCTTGCGTGTCTGCGACCGTGGGGCAGGCACCGCGGAGACGGGCTTTTGAAACACCATCTGCATTTCGTGAGCTATAGGCTCTGACCTTTCGTCCGCTGCCCTAACGCGCGGTTAAGCTTAACATCGGCTCACCCGGCAAAGCCGCCGCTTTCCAGAAATGCCTGCTCTGCCGGGGTGGTGTGACGCCCGAGGATGGCGTTGCGATGCGGGAAGCGGCCAAAGCGCCGGATGATGGCTTCATGCTCGCGCGCAAAGCGGAGAGTAGCGGGCGCGGCAGCATGGAAAAGAAGCAAGCACCGCTGCTGATCGGCGATCTCCTCCGAGTGCATGAGCGGCATGTAGAAGAAATAGCGAAGCTCGGATGGGACATCGGCGTCGAACCCCGCGGCGAGCGCCCGATGCGCGGCCGCGCGGGCCGTCTTGTCCTGCGCAAACGCCTTGGGCGAGCCGCGGAACATGTTGCGCGAGAACTGGTCGAGAACGAGGATGAGCGCGAGCGCGCCTTCCGCGGTCTTCTCCCAGTCGGTGTGTTTGCCCGCCGCCGCCTCGGCGTGGAGCGCTGCAGAAGCGCTCGACGATTTCGCGATCGAACGCCTCGTCCTTCTTGAACCACTTGTCCCGGCCGGCATCGCGCCAGAACGCAACGACATCGCGCGCCGCGACATCCGCCACCTTGCTCAAAGCCGCACCTTCCCTTCGCAGATTTTGTCATAGAGCGCCGGAGTGAGGCGGACATATGACTGCAGTTCCGGGTGCAGGAAATAGATCGGATCGTGTGTCAAGGTCGGATCGAATCCGTCCTTGACGAGTTCGAGTTTCCGCTGCTTGAAGGTCGAGGTCGTCTCCATCTCTCTCGATGATCCGCAGGAACACCGGCCGTGCATAAGCCGGCAAGCTCCTTGGTCACGTGGCGCCCGAAGCCGTCGAGGTCGAGCTCGCCGTCAACGACCAGCGCCGCCATGCCGACGCGGCCCTCCGCGCCCGGCACGCGCACGCCGATAGACATTCGCTTCCTTGACGCCGGGAAAGACGGTGACGGCTTCCTGCACCTCCGAGGTGGCGACGTTCTCGCCCTTCCAGCGGAACGTGTCGCCGATCCGGTCGACGAAATAGTAGTAGCCGGCCGCGTCCTTGCTTGCATCAGGTCGCCGGTGCGGAACCAGCGGTCGCCTTTCTCGAAGGCACGTCGCGCAGGATCTTCTTCTGCGTTGCTCCGGGTCGGCATAGCCCTCGAAGCGCTGGCTCGGGCGCTTCGGGTCGTTCATGATCTTGGAGACCGCCTCGCCGATCTCGCCCGGCTCGCATTTGACGCAGAAGCCGTCCGGCCCGCGCACCGGCTCCTGCGTGTCGGGGTCGAAGCGCGACGATCTCGACGAAGAACTTGCTCTCCATCCACTTCGGGACGCGGCCGATCGACGCCGACCTTGCCGTCGAAATTGAAGAAGACGCAGTTGCCCTCCGTCGCCGCGTACCATTCGAGGACCTTGGGGATATGGAAGCGCTCCTGGAAGTCGGCCCAGATGTCGGGGCGGAGGCCGTTGCCGCAGGCAAGCCGGATCTTGTGCTTCGTCTCCAGCGGATGCGGCGGGCTGTTCAGGAGATAGCGGCAGAGCTCGCCGATATAGATGAAGATCGTGCAGTCGTTCTCGACGATGTCGTCCCAGAACATCGCGACGGAGAACCGCTCGCGCAGCACCGACGCTCGCGCCCGCCGTCAGCGCCGCGCCGGGCCCGAGCACGCCGCCCGACGTGTGGTACATCGGGCAGGCAGACATAGATGCGGTCGCTGGGCTTCATCGCGCATCGCGCCGTTGAAGCCGTACATGATGCCCTGCACGCGGTAATGATTGATGTTGGCCGCCTTGGGCAGGCCGGTCGTGCCGCTCGTATAGACGAAGAGGCACTGTCCTCGATGGTGAGCTTGCGGCAGGTCGCTCGTCGGGGATCGGGGCGTCGGGAAGCGCGTCGAGCAGCGTGTCGAGGCGCTCGAAGCCCTCCGGCTTGCGCGCCGTGGCACCAGAACTGCGGGCCGGCGGCGAGATGCGGCTCGGCGGTGCGGAAGCCTTCGACGAGCGCGGCGTCGACGATGATGTGCTTCGGCTTGACGATGTTGATGCAGTGCGCGAGCGCCGATCCGGTGAGGTTGGTGTTGAGAAGCGCGATGACGCCGCCGGCGCGCGTGCAATGCCGAGCCACGCCGCCAGATATTCCGGCCGGTTCGGCATCATCAGCGCCACCACGTCGCCCTTGCCGACGCCATGCGCCATGGCCCAGCGCGCATACTGGTCGCCGCGCCGGTCGTATTGCCGGTAGGTCATCTGTCTCGCGCTCGGAGATCAGCGCGACCTTGTCGCCGTAGGTCGTCGGCGAGCGTGCGCACCACCTGCGGGTAAGTGCGGTTGGGGTTCTTGGCGACCTTGGTGACCTTGCGAAAGGCGTGCGGAGACGCCGGTCAGGTAGGCGTAGTCGCTGGCGATGCGCTCGATGAATCCCATGCCTCCCCCGCGGGGGCCGTCCGGCGCGCCCTCCTGTCGTCTTGCGCTCGTCCGAAAGTAGCATCCGGGTCGGGCAAGGCGAGCCGCCAGGAGCTCGGCGCGATGGATGAGCCGGTGATGTCGACGTTCGCGGGCTCAAATGCCCGCTGCCGGTGCTGAAGGCGGCGCGCCGCATGCAGCCGCATGCCGTCGGGACGCGCTTTCTCCTCTCGCCACCGATCCCATGGCGGCGATCGACGTGCCGCATTTCTGCAACGAGAATGGCCATCGGCTTCTCTCCGACAGCCGCGAGGGCAACGAGCTCAGTTCGAGATCGAGAAGGGCTAAGCCGGCTATTGCGGCTCACTTCTTCGAGCGGAGCGGGTTGCCTGTCGCGGCGCCGATAGCCTCGGCCGGCGCTGACGCGCCTGCCTCGTCGACGGGGCGAAGGCGTTGAGCACGTCCGATCCGCTTCCGTCCGGGCGCGGCCGCGGCAGCCGCGCAACGAAGCCAGGCTCGCCGTAGTCGGCGGGAACGATAGGCGGAGACCTGGATCGGCGGGCCAAGATCAATCGGCGATGCGGTCAGATGCGAGACGGGCCCGCCGTCGTCTTCTTCCTCGTCGGATTGTCCTCCGACGCCACCGTCACGCGCTTTGCCCCGCACACATAGGGCTTCATGTCGAAGGGCTCGTCATAGGACTCGCCGGATGTCACGTCGGAGAGTGTGGTATAGGTCTCGCCCTCCGCCGGGAGCGGCGCATCGAAGCCCTCGTCGAGAAGCTCCGCCGCATGCTCGGTGCGCGACTTGCCGCCGTATTGCGCCGAAGACGACGGCGATGACCTCGCGCGTCGCCGCGGCGCGCGCGTGGCGACAAGATTGTAGCCGGAGGCGCAGATGAAGCCGGTCTTCATGCCGGTTGCGCCCGGATAGCGCCGAGCAGCGTGTTGTAGTTCTTGCAGCACCCGGTCGCCGATCTGGATCGCCGGGAGCTTGAAATAGTCGCGGTACTGCGGGAAACTCGGTCAGAAGCGCGCGGGCGAGCGATCGCCATGTCGCGCGCCGTCGAATATTCGCGCTCGTCGGGCAGGCCGTGCGGATTGACGAAGTGCGAGCGCGTCATGCCGAGCCGCTCCGCCTCGGCGTTCATGCGCTCCGCGAAGCCGTCGACGCTGCCGCCGACCGTCTCCGCCACGGCGACGGCGATATCGTTCGCCGACTTCACCATCATCATCTTCAGGGCGTTGTCGAGCGTCATGACGGTGCCGGGCCTGAAGCCCATCTTGCTCGGCGGCTGGGCGGCGGCGTTGGCGCTGTAGAGGACGGTCGAATTGAGCGAGATCTCGCCGGCCTCGATCGCCTCGAAGGTCACGTAGGCGGTCATCAGCTTGGTGGTCGAGGCCGGGAACCAGGGCCGCAGCGCGTCGTACTCGTCGATGACGCGGCCGGTGTCCACGTCGAGCAGGATATAGGGCCGGGGTGATCGGCATCGAGCGGCGTGTCCGCCGCGGAATTGGCGGCGAGCGCGGCAAGCGGCCAGCAGCGCAGGATCAGCGTCAGAAGCGTTGCGGCCTTAAGCCGCGTCCATCCTGCACTCAACATCGGTCCCTTCTCGGCTTGGGCGATTGTAGCGCATTTCGCCGTCCTCTTGCACCCCGGCGCCGGGCATCTTCCTCGCCTTCGTCCTTTCCTGCGCCGGAAAAAGGGCGGCGCGGGGAAAACGCCGGCCGACGAGGGACGAAGCGGAGAAGGACGAACCGGCGAGCGACGAGGTTGCAGGCCGCCCGCCCGGAATAAACTCCGGCCCCTCCCAAGCCCGTCCTCAGAGGCCGCAATGCCGATCATCAACCGATTCGCCGAGCTGCACGACGAAATCGCCACCTGGCGGCGCGACTATCACCGCCACCCGGAGCTGCTCTACGACGTGAACCGCACCGCGGCCGACGTGGCGGCGAAGCTCCGCACTTTCGGCTGCGACGAGGTGGTGGAGGGGATCGGGCGGACCGGCGTGGTCGGCGTTCTGAAAGGCAGCGGCGAGGGCGGCGGCAGCGCCCGCGTGATCGGGCTTCGCGCCGACATGGACGCGCTGCCGATCGCGGAGGAGAGCGGCAAGCCTTGGGCGTCGGAGGTGCCCGGCAAGATGCATGCCTGCGGCCATGACGGCCACACAGCGATGCTCCTCGGCGCCGCGCGCTATCTCTCCGAGACGCGCCGCTTCGCGGGGACCGCCGTCTTCATCTTCCAGCCGGCGGAGGAGGGCGGCGCCGGCGGCCTCGCCATGGTGAAGGACGGGATGATGGATCGCTTCGGCATCGAGGAGGTCTACGGCATGCACAACATGCCCGGCCTGCCGCTCGGCCATTTCGCGATCCGCCCCGGTGCGCTGATGGCCGCGACCGACGAGTTCACGCTTGAGATCGAGGGCCATGGCGGGCATGCCGCGAAGCCGCATGCGACGATCGATCCGATCGTCACCGGCGCCGCGATCGTCGAGGCGCTGCAGTCGATCGTGGCCCGCAACGTCGATCCGCTGGCGGCCGCCGTGATCTCCGTCACCACCTTCCATGCCGGCGATGCCTTCAACGTCATCCCGCAGCGCGCCAGGATCACCGGCACCGGCCGCTCGCTCGATCCTTTGGTGCGCGACCTGATTGAGCGGCGCATGCGCGAGATGGTCCAGAACATTGCCGCCGCCTACGGCGCCACCGTAAAATTCCACTACCGGCGGAACTATCCGGTGACGGTCAACCACAAGGACCAGACGGAGAAGGCGGTCGCAATCGCGAGCGACGTAGCGGGCGAGGCGAATGTCGACGCGAACACGGCGCCGGTCATGGGTGGCGAGGATTTCTCCTACATGCTCGAAGCGCGCCCCGGCGCCTTCATCTTTGTCGGCAATGGCGATACCGCCGGCCTGCACCATCCGGCCTACGACTTCAACGACGCTGCGATTGATTACGGCTCGAGCTACTGGGTGCATTTGGTCGAGCGGCTGATGGCGGCCTGAACCGAGCGGCTGAGCAGGCTCCGTGTGACGGCGGCGCGCTGCCGCCGCTGGCGCTTCAGAAGGGGAGGCTTCCCGCTCCGCGGACCGACCAGACCTTGTAGTTGTCGGTGCCGATGCCGCCGAGTTCGCCGCCGATCGAGAGGCGGGCTCCGTCGGTTTGCGTGAGGGCAAGGCCGGTCACTGCCCGCCCCGACCAACCCTCCGTGACAGTATTCGGGAGCAGGCTGGAACTCGCATCGTCGGAGGTGAAGCGATAGTCGGCAAAGCCGCCGACATAGGGATTGACCTTCCACATTTCGGAGAGCCGCAGCGCATAGGAGATCTTGCCACCGCCGCTCGCGCGCCCGGTCGAGAACGTCCGCTCCGCCTGCGCAATGCCGAGGCTGTCGGTGTAGGCGTCCTGATGCTCCCAAAGCGCGAAGACGCGCGCCGACGGCTCGATCCCGAAGCCGTTCCGTGCCCGGTAGCTGCCGGAGAGGCTGCTCGTCACGATCCAGCGCTCGCCCGGGAAGCTGCCTTTCGCAGTGCCCGCCCGGTCGTCGTAGCTCAAATCGGAATGCGTCACCCCGGCCTGGAAGCGCAGGTCCTGGAAGAGCCGCAGGCCGAGATAGCCGCCTTCCATCCAGCCCTCGCCGGTAAGCCGGCCGTCGAGCGTGTCTGAGCGGTAGTCGAAGGTCTCGTAGCCGCCGAGGACGCCGACGAGGAGGTTCGGCGTCAGCCTGCGCGTGATGCCGAACAGCCCATTGATCTGCCCGCCGGTGATGTCGGCATGGGCGGCGTCCGTATCCCAGCCCGTGCCGCGCGCTTCCGCCCAGGCGTGCCAGTTGCGCGGCGGCCTGAGCTGCGCCGTTCCCGTCGTGTCGACCGGCGTCTCGGCCATGCCTCGGTGGTCGCTATTGGCGTAGGCGAGGGCTGAGAAGGCGCTGTCGATCCGCGCCTCGGCATCGCTCCTCTTCGGCATCTCGCCGGTGAAATTCAGCCGCACGCCGTCTTGAATCAGCGCCACGATCTCGCCGCTGTCGTCGAAACCTTCCGAGACCGCGTCGTCGATTGCGTCGGAGACTGCGCCGCCGGAGCTTTGCGCCTCGAGCGTCGTCGCCGCGATCTGCATCGCTCGCAGCTTCAGGCTGTCGGCCGGCACGTCCACAGACTGGACGAGCACCGCCGAGGTCGAGCCGGTGAAGCTGCCGTCGCCGCCATAGACGGCGGTGATCGAATGGCTGCCGAGCGCCAGTGACGCTGTGGTGAAGGTCGCCTGGCCGGAGCCGTCGAGCGTGCCGCTGCCGAGCGTCGTGGCGCCGTCCTTGAAGGTCACCGTGCCGGTCGGCGTGCCGCCGCTGCCGCTGACCGTTGCGGTGAAGGTCACCGACTGCCCGAAGCTGCTCGGGTTCTGCGAGGAGGCGAGCGTCGTCGTGGTGCCGGACTGGTTTACCGTCTGCGCCAGCGGCGACGACGTGCTCGCCGCATTGTTGGTGTCGCCGCCATATTCGGCGGTGATGGTGTGGGGGCCGACGCTCAATGAGGATGTCGCGAAGGTCGCCTGGCCCGAGCCGTCGAGCGTGCCGCTGCCGATCGTGCTACCGCCGTCCTTGAAGGTCACGCTGCCGGTCGGCGTGCCGACACTGCCGCTGACCGTCGCCGTGAAGGTCACGAACTGTCCGAAGGCGCTCGGGTTCAGCGAAGAGGCGAGCGTCGTGGTCGTACCCGCCGCGTTCACCGTTTGCGTAAGCGCGTCGTTTGACGGGTCGAAGATCGCGTCACCGCCATATTCGGCGCTGATGCTGTGTGGGCCGACGCTGAGCGCCGAGGTGCTGAACGTCGTCTGGCCCGATCCGTCGAGCGTGCCGCTGCCAAGCGTGGCCGCGCCGTCCTTGAACGTGACGCTCCCGGTCGGCGTGTTGTGGCCGCCGGGATCGGTGACAGTCGCGGTGAAGGTCACCGACTGGCCGAAGCTGCTCGGATTCTGCGAGGAACTGAGGGCCGTCGTCGACGTGCTCTTCGGGTTGACGTTCTGCGTGAGCGTGTCGCTGGAGGGATCGAAGGTCGGCAAGTCACCGCTATAGTCGGCGGTAACCGAATGCGCGCCGGTCGTGAGCGAGGATGTCGTGACTGCCGCCTGGCCGGCGCCGTTGAGCGCGACAGCGCCGAGCACCGTGCTGGTCGTCGTGTCGGTGAAGGTCACACTGCCGGTCGGCGTGCTGATGCCGGTGACCGTCGCCGTGAAGGTCACGGACTGGCCGACCGTGCTTGGGTTTTGCGACGAGGACAGTGCGGTGCTGGTGGCGCTGCCGCTCAACACCTGCTGCACCAGCGAATTGCTCGACGGGTCGAGATTGCCGTCGCCGCTATAGTCGGCGACGATGGTGTGGTTGCCGCCGCTCAGCGACGAGGTCGAGATCGAAGCCTGGCCCGCGCCGTCGAGGGCCGAAGATCCGATCACGGTCGAGGTCGTCGTATCGGTGAACGTCACGCTGCCGGTCGGAGTGAAGCGGCCGCTCGGATCGGTGACGGTCGCGGTGAAGGCGACCGACTGGCCGGAAAGGCTTGGATTGACCGACGAGACGATCGAAGTGTCGCTGCCCGTGGTTTGCGCCAGCGCCGAGGTCGGCAGCGCAGCCGCGCAGAGGAGGGCGAGGAGCAAGACGGCAGGCTGGAGAGCGCGCCGCAGCACGAGGCGCAATCCGCCGCCGTCCGCCCGGGAGGCGCATCGGCCGAGAACGAACGGTTGCAGCCCAACCAGGCGCAATTCCATGACCGCGGCCGCCCCCCAATTTGTACACGTCGGTCGCCGCTGCCCGACGCTCCGATCTGGCAATCTCGTCCAAGGCGTGCATTGCAGCGGATTTGGAGCGGACTCCGCAAGCAACGAGGACACCTTGTGCGGGTAATTCCTCGCCTAAGTCCCCAATTTGCAACATATCCGGGCAACTCGCCGAAATAGGTCGGCGGCCGGGCGGCCCGCAGCGCAAAAGGAGGGAAGGGCGCTGGCTGGGAGCCGCCCCCTTGAATTGAGCCGGCTTCCGGATCGCGGCGACGCGAATGGAGTGCCGGAGGGGAGCCGTGCCTATCGCTCGCCGACGTTCTTCCGCCAGGAGTGCTCCTCCTTGAAGCCCAGCACCTCGCGGATCTTGCGGTTCGAGTAGAGCGCTTCGTATTCGCCCAGTTCGCGCGTCACCGGCACCTTCGGATAGAAGCGCTGCAGCAGCTCCTTGGTCGGCAGCGCCGCGGAGCATTCGTCGTTGCCGGCGTTGAAGACCTCGTAACCGAGCCCGTCCTTCTCGATGCAGAGTTTGACGATCTGCCCGAGGTCGCGCGCGTCGATGTAGCTCCAGGTGAGCTTCTTGCGCCGCTCAGGATGCGCCTTCCACACCGGCACGAAGCTCTCATATTCGTGCGGCTCGATGACGTTGCCGATCCGAAGCGCATAGATGTCGAAACCGCTTCTGAGTTGAAAGGCGCGCGCCGTCTTCTCGTTCACCACCTTCGACAGCGCGTAGGAATCCATCGGGTCGCTGTCATAGTCCTCCTCGAGCGGCAGCTTCACCGGATCGCGATCCCATTCGGAGAAGATCACGCCGTAGGTCGTCTCGCTTGAGGCGACGATGATCTTTTTGATGCCGAGCTTCACCGCCGCCTCGACGACGTTATAGGTGCCCATCACGTTGATGCGGAAAAGCTCGTTGTCGGGCACGATCAGGATGCGCGGGATGGCGGCGAAGTGCACCACGGCGTCGATCTGCTGCGGCTTCAGCGACGGGTCGAATTCGTGCACGCCGGTATAGCTTGAGAGCGCGTTGAAGACCTGACCCGAATCCGTGATGTCGGTGATGAGCGTGCGGACCTTGGGATTGTCGAGCGGCGTCAGGTCGAGGTTCAGGACCTCGTAGCCGGCCTCGACCAGATAGCGGACGGCGTGGCGGCCGGCCTTGCCGCTGCCGCCGGTGAAGACGATGCGCTTCGGCATGACGAATCCTCAGGCTCAAAGTGGCGTGACAGCCCTCGTCCTCGCACTTCGCACGGCGGCGCGGCAAGCCGAAAAGGCTCGCAGGCGGCGGAGCACCGCAAGGCCAGCTTCTGCCCCGCCTCAGAACGGGAGGTCGACGCCGAGGCTGACGGCCTGCGACTGGATGCCGGCGTCACTGCCTGAGAGCCAGTATCTGGCGTCGAGGTTGACGCCGTTGAAGCCGGCATTTAGTCCGACATTGCCGGTGATCTGGTTGTCGGAGACGGCCTGGTCGGAGATCGAGTAGACGGGTCCCGCCGTCAGATCGGCATAGCCGAGCCGCTGCTTGTAGTCGCCGGCGATGCGGAAGGTGTCCTCGACCCCGGCGCGCACGCCGAACGTGCCCCAGGAGACCGGGAAGTCGTAGCCGGTTCTAAGCCCGACGACGCCGCTCACCACGGTCGTGTCCATCCCCTGGTAGGAGAGCGCCCAGATCGGCGAGCCGGTCTCCGTATAGGGATCGAACTGGAGCTTCTCCGCGTCGACCCGCGCATAGGGCGCGAACTTGAAGCCCGACCATTTCTGATTGGCGGTGAGCCCGATCGAGCCGAACCACTGCTCCGTGTCGCGGCTGCCGTTGACGAAGACGCCCCCGCCGGTCGCAAAGCGGTGCGTGTCGAACGCGCCGCGGCCGTAGCCGCCGATCAGGTCGAGATAGGTCCTGGGCAGCACACGAAGATCGCCATAGGCGGAGACCGTCAGGTTCTTCGCGTCGCTGGTGGAGCCGTTGCTGCCGATATCGGTATTGTCCTTGCCGAAGCCGACGGCGATGCCGGACTTGAACCTTGCCGACCAGCGGGCGTCGAAGCCGACGGTGACGCCCTCGGTGCGGAAGCGGTCGTCGGCGCCGGGCTGGTCCTGCGAGCCCCACTCCACCGCGCCGTTCGCCCAAAGGTGGAAGCGGTTGTGCATGCGCTGCTGCGCCTGCGTGCCCGATGCCTCCAGCGCCTCGAAGATGGCGCCGCCGGCCTTCAGATACTGGTTGTCGGTGTCGGCATAGGCAAGCGCGCTCGACGTGTCGGACTGCGTCGAGGCGTTGCCGACCGTGACGTTGAAGCCGCCGGCATTGTCGTTGTCGTCCTCGTCGTGCATCTGGTCGAGGCGGTTGTTGATATTGTCCATCTGCGTGCCGACGAAGCGGTCGGTGGTCGTCACCTGCGTATCGACGCCGGCACGCACATCCGGATCCTGCGACGGGTCGGGCCGATCGTTGACGGTCACCGAGAGGGCGGCTGAGGTGCCGCTATTGTTGCTGCCGTCGCCGCCATAGCTTGCCGTCAGCGAATGCGCGCCGATCGCCAGCGAGCTCAGCGTGAGCGTGGCCGTGCCGCCGGAGAGCGTGCCGGTGCCGAGCGTGTTGGCGCCATCGAGGAAGGTCACTGTCCCGGTCGGCGAGGCGCCGGTCACGGTGGCGGTCAGCGTGATCGGCACGCCGAAGAGCGGAGCCGTGTCGCTTGAGGTGAGGGTGACAGTCGTCACGGCCTTCAGGACCTGGAAGCTCTGATCGACCGGCGTTGCTGCCACGTAGTCGGTATCGCCCGGCTGCGTGGCCTCAATCGTGCAGGTGCCGACCGCAAGCAGCGTCACGGTCGTGCCGCTGACGCCGCATGTTGCGACCGTGGTCGAGGCGAAGCTCACCGTCAGGCCGGAACTCGCCGTGGCGGAGACCGTGAAGCCACCGCTGTTCAGTGCTCGATCCGACAGCCCGCCGAAGGTGATGGTGTTGACGCCCTGCGTGATCGTGAAGCTCTGCTGCGCCTGCACGGCGGCCACGTAGTTGGTGTCGCCGGCCTGGTCGGCGTTGATGGTGCAGATTCCGGCCGAGACGAAGGTGATCGTGCCGGTCAAAGTGACGGTGCAGACGCCCGTGGTGGCCGAAGTGCAGGTGACGGCGAGGGTGGAGCTTGCGGTCGCATTAGGCGTCGGAGGCGTGCTCGTGAAGGCGGTATTGGGGAGCCCCGGGAAGGAGATGACGTTGGCGCCCTGTCCGACCGCGAAACTCTGCGAATTCGAGCCCGCGGCATAGTTGGTGTCGCCGGCTTGAGCGGCGTCGACCTGGCAGGTTCCGACGCCGATGAAGCTGACGACGTTCGTCGCAATGGTGCAGACGGTGCTGCTCGCCACGTTGATCGAGAAGGTCACTGGGTTGCCGGATGGGCCGCCCGTTGCGCTGACCGTGTAGGTCGGGCCGGCAACGACGGCGGAGGAAGGCGCGGTGGAGGTGAAAGTGATCGTCTGCGCGCCCTGGCCCACTCCGAAGCTCTGCGAATTCGAGCCCGCGGCGTAGTTGGTGTTGGCCGCCTGGGCGGCGTCGATCTGGCAGGTTCCGACGCCGATGAAGCTGACGACGTTCGTCGCAATGGTGCAGACGGAGCTGCTCGATGCATTGATCGAGAAGGTCACCGGGTTGCCTGAAGCCCCGCCGGTTGCAGAGACCGTGTAGGTCGAGCCGCCGACGACGGCGGCGCCGGGCGCCATCGAGGTGAAGGTGATCGTCTGCGAGCCCTGGCCGACCGAGAAGCTCTGGAAGTTGGAACCCGCGGTGTAGTTAGTGTTGCCGGCCTGCGCGGCATCGATCCGGCACGTCCCGACGCCGATGAAGCTGACTGTGCTCCCGGCGATGCTGCAGACCGTGCTGCTTGATGCATTGATGCTGAACGTCACCGGGTTGCCCGAACCGCCACCGGTGGCGCTGACCGCATAGGTCGGGCCGGCAACGACGGCGGAGGAGGGCGCGGTGGAGGTGAAGGTGATCGTCTGCGAGCCCTGGCCGACCGAGAAGCTCTGGAAGTTGGACGCCGCCGTGTAGTTCGAGTTGCCTGCCTGGGCGGCATCGACCCGGCACGTCCCGACGCCGATGAAGCTGACGACGTTCGTCGCAATGGTGCAGACGGAGCTGCTCGATGCATTGATCGAGAATGTCACCGGGTTGCCTGAAGCCCCGCCGGTCGCAGAGACCGTGTAGGTCGAGCCGCCGACGACGGCGGCGCCGGGCGCCATCGAAGTGAAGCTGATGGCCTGCGTGCCTTGCGCGATCGTTCCGCTGACGGTGTGCGCCGCGGTTGCGCTGGCGTTGTCGGTGACCGTGACGTCGTAGCTGAAGGCGCCTGCGGTGGTCGGCGTGCCCGAGACGGTGCCGGTCGAGGAGCTGAACGATGTGCCCGCGGGTATGCTGCCGGCGGTGATCGAGTAGCCGTAGGGCGTGCTGCCGCCGCTCGCGACGTTGGTCTGCGAATAGGACTGCCCGACCTGCGTCGTCGCGGATGGCGTCGATGTCAGCGAAAGCGCGCCGCCTCCGACATGCAGCGTGAAGGTCTTGTACGCGTCAAGGAAATTGTCATCGTAGACCACGACTTCGAATGTGTAGTCGCCGGCTCCCGTCGGGGTGCCATGCAGCAGCCCGGTTGTGTCATCGAGCGTAGCCCAGGGCGGGGAATTCGCGTCGTTGAAATAGAAGTAGTACGGGCTCGTGCCTCCACTTGCTGAAAGTGTCTGGCTGTACGGCGCACTTACGGTCGCATCCGGCAGCGGGCTCGACGTCGTGATGACCAGCGGGTCGACAATCACGATCGGATAGGATGCGCTGCTCGCCGCATAGCCGCCGGCGCCGGGATAGGAAGCGCTCGCCGGATGGCTCCCCGCGGAGAGAACACCCGCCGCATACGTGGCCGATCCCCCCGAAAGTGTCAGGACGTGCGGCGTGCCGTCGAGGGTGAACGTCACGTTGCCGCCTGCGGTTCCGCCGTCGTGAGTGGAGACGGTGACCGTGATCGTGTTCGCCGTGCCGGACGTGCCCGGCGACGCGGAATATCCGACCGTGGTGCTCTTGTTGCTGATGCTGGTGTTCTGCGGCGAGTTGCTGATGCTCCCGCCGCCGGTGCCGGAGTAACTGCCGGAAAGCTGCAGCAGAATTGGGCCGTACGAGCCGGCGTCGCTCGCCTGAACGACGTAGGTTCCGGTGCAATTCACGTTTACCGAGCCTGTCCCGCCGGCCGGCAAGCCGGGGCAGCTCAGTGCTCCTGTCGTGTAGCCGTTGTTGTTGGTTACGGTCAGGTTGAGACTGTTGATCTGGACCGAATCGGTCGAGATCGTGACGCTGATCGCGAGATTCTGGCCGACCGAAGTGAAGTTCGGTACGCTGAAGTTTGTTATTGTCTGTGCCGAGAGCGGTCCCGCGGCGAACACGCCAAGCAGCATTGCCAAGGCAGCGAAAAGGAACGACGAAAGGCGGCCCGCGCATGCGAGACGAGCTTAGAATACCGTCGCAAGCCGTCGCGAGACGGGATCGTCCGATCCGCTGACGCGCGCGCCCGTGCCGCCTTCAACTAAGGCTTGCGGCTGACTCTGCACAGGCTGCCCCCGTAGAACTCCTCACTGCTCAGGTTTAGCGAGGCGGGGCTTCAATGGCCATTAGAGTGCCGAAGGATTCCACTATCGCGCAGGGATTTGAGAGCGCTGTGGCTGAATCGGCACACGCAGCCTGGGCACCCTGTGCGCAAAACCGTCCCGGCTCCGCTCAAGGCAAAGTCGGGCCGGCTGGTTCCATCCAGAGTATGGTTGAGACGCGGGGTCGTTGCGTTGCGCGCGCGTTCGGCGTTGCCGAAAACAACCGCCAAGTAGAATGGCCGCGTCTCGCATGACACGGTTGGTGCCCCTGGCCGGACTCGAACCAGCACGCCCGTGAAGGCAACAGATTTTGAGTTTGCCGCGTCTACCATTCCGCCACAGGGGCATCGGGGCGCGGATCATACGGTTGGAGGGTCTTCGGTCAATCGTCGAATTCCGCCCGAGTCAGCCTGCGGTGGAGTGCCGGACGCATTCCGCCCTACGCTCGAAAAGCATGACCGCGCGAGCCGCAATATGGTGTAGAAAAGAGGGATGCTCAGCCCCGACCGCATCTTTGATGGCGCAGCGCCCAATTCGCAGGCCGACACGTCGCGCCGCCTGCTCTGGCTCGCGCTTGCGGCCGTCGTCGTCGCCGCGGCGGCGATCCTCGGCGCGCTCGGCTTCCAGTATATCGGCCACTACCAGCCCTGCCATCTCTGCCTGATGCAGCGCCCGCCCTATTATTACGGCGTGCCGGTCGCGGCGGTAACGCTGCTCGCGGTTCTGTTTCACGCGCCGAACAAGCTCGTGGCGGGGCTCTTCGCGGTGTTCGGCGTGCTGATGTTCTATGGCGGCGTGATTGCCGTCTATCATTCCGGCGTCGAGTGGGGATTCTGGCCGGGGCCCGCCTCCTGCACGCCGTCGACCAGCGTCAACAGCGCCGCCGACATGTTGGCTCAGCTCAGCGAGCACGCACCGAACTGCACCGAGGCGGCGCTTCGCATCTGGGGCGTCTCTCTCGCGGACGGGAACGCGCTCGTCTCGGCGCTGCTCTTCGTACTCGCCGCCATCGGCATGCGCACGGCCTGGGAAAGTTGACCCACAACCGTTGATCCCGGAAGCGCTCTAAGGTTCGAGCTCGGCGTCCCAGTAGAGATAGTCGAGCCAGCTTTCGTGCAGATAGTTGGGCGGGAACAGCCGGCCGTTATTGTGCAGGTCGTGCACCGTCGGCTCGAACGGCATCTGCCGCGGCACCATCTTCACTTCGCGGAACGACTTGTTGCCCTTCTTGAGATTGCAGGGCGCGCAGGCGGTGACAACGTTCCCCCACGTCGTATGCCCGCCGCGCGAGCGCGGCAGCAGGTGGTCGAAGGTGAGGTCGTCGTCCGACCCGCAATACTGGCACTGGAAGCGGTCGCGCAGAAAGACGTTGAAGCGGGTGAAGGCGGGGTGGCGGGAGGGCCGGACATAGGTCTTGAGCGATACGACGCTCGGCAGCCTCATGGCGAAGCTCGGACTCCGCACCTCGAAATCGTATTCGGAGACGATGTTCACCCGCTCCAGGAAGACCGCCTTGATCGCGTCCTGCCAGCCCCAGAGCGACAGGGGGTAATAGCTGAGCGGCCGGTAATCGGCGTTCAGCACCAGCGCCGGATGCGCATCGGGCGATACGTGTACAGTCATGCTTGACGCGGTCTACCTTGGCGGGAACCCTGATTTCCCTACGTTTTGAATAGTCTACAGCGGCGATGTCAGTCTTGTGAAGCTATGCCGTCCAGTTCCCGACGGCGGCTGCGGCAATCTGTGGCACGGGCGCCTTCAGCGCGCCGTGGCGAACCGCTTTGAGACCTTGCCCAGGGCGCGCTTCTTGGCGGCGTCCGCGATCGCCCGCAAGCGGCCTTGCTCGTCGAGATCTTCCCCGGACTCCCGGGCATCGGCCTCGCATTTCTCTAGAATTTCCTTCAATTCCTCGTCGGTCAGGTGTTCGATCCCAATGAAGGCGTTGTGCGCCGTGCTGGCGCGGATCAGCTCGTCGAGCTTCGCCTGCAGCGCCGCGCCGTCGCGGTTCTGGGTGTTCTGGATCAGGAACACCATCAGGAAGGTGACGATCGTCGTGCCGGTATTGATGATGAGCTGCCAGGTGTCGGAGAAGCCGAAAATCGGGCCGCTCACGCCCCAGACGACGACGATCAGGCAACACCCGATGAAGGTGACCGGACGCCCGACGGCATAGGCGATCGAGGTCGCAAACCTGGTGAAAACCTTGGCGCTTGCCGATGCACCGGCCATGTCCGACCCCGCGAAAGGTGCGCCTGGAAACTCTTTAGCCGCGCCGCAGGTTCCACAGGCCGGCGCGCTCAGCGCAGGAGCACACGCTTCAGGAAGGCGAGGCCGAGCTCCATCCCGTCCGGGCCGATCCCATGCGGGATGCCCTGGGAGACGTGCCACTCGACCGGGATTTCAGCCGCCGCCAGCCCTTCGGCCGCGGCGAAAAGTGCTGCGACCGGGATCAGGTCGTCGCGGTCGCCATGCACCAGAAACACCGGCTGCTTTTGAACGCCGGCGCCCTTCAGCGCCGCCGGATCGGCGAGCAGGCCCGAATAGCCCAAAATGCCGGCGAGCGGATGCTTGCGCTGCGGCCCGACATGCAGCGCCATCATCGTGCCCTGGCTGAAGCCGACCAGCGCGCAGGCGCTTTCGTCGAGGCCGTGGCGCTGAAGCTCCGCATCGAGGAACTGGTCGAGCGCCGGGCGCGCTTTGGCAACGCCGCGCGCGAACTCCTGCGGGTCGCGCATGGTGAGCGCAAACCACTGCCGCCCCATCGGCGTGCCTGGGCAAAGCTCCGGCGCGCTGGGCGAGACGAAGGCCGTGTGCGGAAGCGCGCGCGCCCAGTCCCGCCCAAGCCCGATCAGGTCGTTGCCGTCGGCGCCATAGCCGTGCAGGAAAACGACGAGGCTTTTCGGGGCGCCGCCGGCGGCGGGCGGAAGGCTCGGTCCGTCAATCATGACGCGCCGGTCGCAGGAAGCCGATGATGCGGCCCGTGGAGCCCTCGCTGAAGCGCGTCATCTCATCCATCGCCGCGCGAAAATCCTCGCTCGTCAGGCGGATCGCCTCGTCCGGGGTTGCGATCCGCTCGGTCGCGATCTGCACTGAGTGATGCACCCACTCCTTCAGGAAGGCCTGCGTCGCATCCTCCGACATGTCCACCAACACGTCGAGATCGACGTCGCCGATGTCGTAGCGCTCAAGATAGCGCGCGAGATAGCGGCGTCTGAGCGCCGGGTTGGGCGGACCGAAATAGATGCATTGGGCGACCCGGCCGGGCCGGTCCTTGATCGCGGCTTCCATGCGCTCGATCGAGTTGGTGGTCAGCACGAAGCCGATGTCCTCGTAGGGGCGGAGCCCGTCCATCTGGTCGAGCAGCTCGCCGAGCGCCGGGCTGTAGGCGTTGATCTCGCGCGACGCGAACACGAGATCGACGTCCTCAAACAAGACGAGCGACGGCTGGAACATCCTCGCGAGGCTGAAGATCTGCGTGACTTGGCCGAGGGCGGTGCCGGCCACCGCGATCCGCGTGACCTCCGGCAGGCTCGCAAAGAGATAGCGGCAGGCGAACGTCTTGCCGGTCCCGGGCGGGCCGTAGAGCAGCACGCCGCGCCGGATCGGAACGCCGTTCGCCTTCAGGACGTCGCGCCGGTTATGCAGGTCGATGACATTGCGGACGAGCGCGCCGCGCACGCTCTCGTCGATGATGATGTCCGCTTCCGCCACCGGCTCGAAGCGCTTGATCAGGACGCGCAGCTGCTCCTGCTTCTCCACGTCGCCGTATTCGTCCCTGACGCCTGGCGTGAAGGCGAGCTCCAGAACTTTGTTGCGATAGATCGAGTGAGAGACGCCTCGCTTGAGGATCGCCTGCATGGCGTCCGCGACGAGCTCTGCATTGGGGCTGGCCGCCTCTAGCACGGTTTGGTGGCCGAACTGGTTGTAGCTGACCCGCACGATCAGCTGGCTGTCCGGTTGGTTGCGCTTTCCGGAGATCCAGAACTGATCGACGGGAAAGTGCTGTTCGCGGTCGGCGTCGACGATCCAGCTGAGGGTTTTTGAGCGGCGGAGGTTTCGCCAAACCCACTTGCCGGTCTTGTCGTGAAGCAGCGTGTTCAGATCGGAGTTGCCGTGCTCCGACTGGATCGTCACCAGCAGCCCACGTTCGGTCGAGAACCAGTCGGTGGCCTGGTAGATGTCGACGAAACGGTAGCCGGGAAGGTCCCGGCGGCCGGGGCGAAGCCGGGCGAGCGTCGCCTCTCCGATCGTCTCGGCGATGAAGCCGCGGATCGTCTTCGGCTCGGCCGTGAACAGGCCCGAAAAGAGCTTTGCCACCGGTGACTCCCGAGCGCGGGTCTCGGCTCGTGCTTGAATGCGGCTCGCGAGCGATTGCGCCCGCGGCTTTTTGCACGCTCCCAGAGCGGGCGGCAAGGCGAGGGCGGACGGCGCAGTCAGGAGCTTCGACGATCGCGCCTATTGCCTTGCACCGGGAACGATCGGCGCGGCTTTGCCGGCGTCCCTGCGTGCCCGGTAATAGGCCCAGAAGAGCCGCGCCGCGACGCCGCGCCAGGGCGACCATTTCTCTGCGATCTTGCGCAGCCTTTTCTCGTCGGGGCGCTTGCGCATCCGCAACGCATCCTGCACCGCCACTTGCAGCGCCAGGTCGCCGGCCGGAAAGATGTCGGGATGGCCGACGCAGAAGAGAAGGTAGATCTCCGCCGTCCACGGGCCGATGCCCTTCAGAGCCGTCATCGCGGCCATAGCCTCTTCGCCCGGAAGGTCGTGCACGGCGACGAGGTCGAAGCCGTCGAGCGCCGCTGCGGCGATGCCGGTGAGCGTCCTCACCTTCGCACCCGAAAGCCCGGCGGCACGCAGCGCTTCTTCCGGCGTCGCCAGAAATTTCTCCGGCGTGAACGGTGCGATCGCCGCCTCAAGCCGCCCCCAGATCGCAGTCGCGACCGTCGTCGAGATCTGCTGCGCGGTGACGATCGCGGCTATGCCTTCGAAGCCGCCAGCGCGCCGCCGGAGCGGGATTGGCCCGGCGGTCTCCGCGATCGGCTTGAGCCGCGGATCGGCCGCGATGAGCGCCTTCATCGCACGCCGGATATCGCGCTCTGTATCGATGGGCTTCAGCTTGGGCACGGCCGGTGCGGCTCGCAGCATCAGCCGAGCGGAATGTCCGCTTCGCCTTTGTGCGACTGATAGGTCGCCGAAAGATCGGCGTAGGTTCTGGCGAGCGCATCGATCCGCGCCGAGAGCTTTGGCCGCTCCGTCGCCGGCGCCTCAGCGATGAGGTCCGCGAGCGCGTGCGCCGTCCAGAACGCATTCTCGCGGCGGTAGCCGCCGTCTTTCACGCCGAACACCTCGTCGAGAATTTTGAGGTCGTGCGGGATGGCGAAGGCGTCGCGCGTGTCTTCGTAGCCGAAGAGGTAACAAAAATTGTCGAAGCCCGCCCAGGTGATCGCCGAAAGGCAGAGCGGGCAGGGTTCGTGCGTCGACAGGAACAGGCAGTCGCGCGTCTCCGGTCGAGTCTCGCGCGGCAGCTCATAGAAGGCGTTGAACGTCGCGATCTCGCCGTGAAAGAGCGGGTTCTCCGTCTCCGCGTTGGTCGCCGCGATGACGAGCGAGAGATCGGCCTTGCTGAGGATCGCCGCGCCAAAAACCTTGTTGCCTGCGGCAACGCCGGCGCGCGTCTTCGGCACGACGTCGTCTTCGATGACGGAGAGGAAGCGGGCGGCGAGTGCGCCCGGGTCGGGCGAACCGTCGGCCGCCATTACTCCGCGGCGTCCGCCGGCCGGTCCGCGCCGCCGTAGCGCTTCGCGATGTAATCCTCGACCAGCACCTTGAACTCGTTGGCGATGTTCGCACCGCGCAGCGTTACCGCCTTCTTGCCGTCGATGAAGACGGGGGCGGCCGGCTGCTCGCCAGTGCCGGGAAGCGAGATGCCGATATTGGCGTGCTTCGATTCACCCGGGCCGTTGACGATGCAGCCCATCACCGCGACCTTCAGCTCCTCCACGCCCGGATAGGTCTCGCGCCAGACCGGCATGCGCTCGCCAGATCATCCCCTGGATGTCCTTGGCGAGCTCCTGGAAGACGGTGGAGGTGGTGCGGCCGCAGCCGGGGCAGGCGGCGACGATCGGCACGAAGGCCCGAAAACCCATGGTCTGCAGGATCTCCTGCGCCACCTTCACCTCAAGCGAGCGGTCGCCGCCGGGCTCCGGCGTCAGCGAGATGCGGATCGTGTCGCCGATTCCCTCCTGCAGCAGGATGCCGAGCGCGGCGGAGGAGGCGACGATGCCCTTCGAGCCCATGCCGGCCTCGGTCAGCCCGAGATGCAGCGCGTAGTCGCAGCGGCTCGCGAGCATGCGATAGCAGGCGATCAGGTCCTGCACGCCGGAGACTTTTGCGGATAGGATGATGCGGTCGCGCGGCAGCCCGATCTCCTCCGCGCGCGCGCCGGAAAGCAGTCCCGACTGCACCATCGCCTCGCGCATGACGGCACCGGCCGACATCGGCTCAGGTGCCTTTGCGTTCGTATCCATCAGGCTCGTCAGCAGCTCCTGGTCGAGCGAGCCCCAGTTGACGCCGATCCGGACCGGTTTCCCGTATTTGATGGCCATCTCGATGATGGCGCCGAACTGCCGGTCGCGCTTCTCGCGGAAGCCGACATTGCCCGGATTGATGCGGTATTTGTCGAGCGCCTCGGCGCAGGCCGGATAGTCGGCCAGGAGCTTGTGGCCGATATAGTGGAAGTCGCCGATTAGCGGCACCTTCACCCGCATCTTCGCGAGCCGGTCGCGGATATGCGGCACGGCCGCCGCCGCCTCGTCGCGGTCGACGGTGATCCTGACCAGCTCCGAGCCGGCGCGCGCCAGCGCTGCGACTTGTGCCGTGGTGGACTCCACGTCCGCCGTGTCGGTGTTGGTCATCGACTGGACGACGATCGGCGCGTCGCCGCCGACCGTCACGCCGCCGACATCGACCCCGACCGACTTGCGGCGGGGGAGCGGAGCGGCCGAAATCGCCTCAGGCAGGCACTGAAGATTCATATGTGTCTCGGGCTTCGACCCCGTACAGGTGGCGAAGTTCACCCTGGAAGTCAACGCGTTGCACTATCCCAGCGCCAACGTGGTTTCTCCTCCCGATCGGGGGCTGCTCTGCGGAGCTGCAGACGCCTCGGCAGCAAGATGGCGAGGCACGATGACCCCCGAACGACAGCATTTGCTGCATTGCAATATGTCGTGGTCGGGCCTAGAGAGCGGCCATGCTCAAAGGAAAATCCGCCGTCGTCACCGGCTCCACCTCCGGCATCGGCCTCGGCATCGCCGAGGCGCTGGCCGGGGCGGGCGCCAACGTCGTCCTCAACTCCTTCACTGATACCAAGGAGGATCACGCGCTCGCCGAGAGGATCGCCGGCGAGCACGGCGTGAAGGCGAAATACATCCGCGCCGACATGGCGAAGCCGGACGAATGCCGCGCGTTGATCGCCGCTGCGGCGGAGGCCTTCGGCCCGGTCCAGATCCTCGTCAACAACGCCGGCATCCAGCATGTGGCGCGGGTCGAGGAATTCCCCATCAGAAGTGGGACGCGATCATCGCGATCAACCTCTCCTCCGCCTTCCACACGACCGCCGCGGCGATCCCCGCGATGCGCGAGGCGAAGTGGGGGCGCATCGTCAACATCGCCTCCGCGCACGGGCTCACGGCTTCGCCCTTCAAGTCGGCCTACGTCTCCGCCAAGCACGGCCTCGTCGGCTTCACCAAGACGGTGGCGCTTGAGCTTGCCGAGGAGCACGTCACCTGCAACGCCATCTGTCCCGGCTACGTGCTGACGCCGCTGGTCGAGAACCAGATCGCCGACCAGATGAAGGTCCACAACATGCCGCGCGAGCGCGTCATCAAGGAGGTGATGCTTGAGCGCCAGCCGACGCACGAATTCGCCAAGGTCGGCGATATCGGCGCGCTCACCGTCTTCCTCTGCTCCGACGCCGCGGCGCAGATCACCGGCACGACGCTCTCCGTCGACGGCGGGTGGACCGCGCTTTAGGTCAGATTCCGTTCCCCCTTGCGCCGAAGGGCCGGGAGAGGGGTACTCATCCGGCCATGCCAGCCGACACCGCGCCGCTTTCCGTCATCGTCGCCGACATCACCACTTTGGCGCTCGATGCTATCGTCAACGCGGCGAATGAGAGCCTGATGGGTGGCGGCGGCGTCGACGGCGCGATCCATCGAGCCGCCGGCCCGGAGCTTCTCGAGGAATGCCGACAGATCGGCGGCTGCCCGACGGGCGAGGCGCGCATCACCAGGGGCTACCGCCTGCCGGCGCGCCATATCATCCACACCGTCGGGCCGGTCTGGCGCGGCGGCGACAAGGACGAGCCTGAGCTTCTCGCCTCCGCCTACCGCAGCTCGATCGCGCTTGCCCGCCGCCATGCTTTGAGAAGCATTGCCTTCCCGGCGATATCGACCGGCATCTACGGCTTTCCTGCAGACCAGGCGGCGGAGATCGCGGTCGCGACGCTCGCCGAAGCGGCGGCGGAGGAGCCGCAGGCCTTCGACACCATCGTTTTCTGCTGCTTTTCCGAAGCGTCCGCCACCCACCACCGGAGCGCCCTCGCGGGTCTTCAGAAATAGGGCGCGTTTCGCCGCGCAAGCCGTTTCCCCGCTTCACATTGCCGCCGTATTCGAGGATAAACTCTAAGGCAACGGCGGACCACACGCCGCATCCGCATGCCAAGCGGGACAGGGGTGATGCGTTTGGCGGAGGGGAAAAACCCGGACATCCTCCGGGATTCTGGTCGAAGGTGCGTCTTAGTTCCGAATTCGGTTGAGCGTGGACGCATCGTCTTTGCAGTGGGTGCGCTCGCGGGCGGACTTTTCCTGTGTGCGCCCGCTTGGGCGCAGAGCACCCACACCCTCTCCAGCGAGATCAAGGCGCGGATCGAAAGAACCTTCGCGCTTGTCCTCGGCAATTCCGCCGACCTTGCCATACCGCTGACGCGCCGCGCCTTGGCGCGCCGTTCGGTGGAAGACAACGTCGACGATGCGCCATCCGTCGGTGCGCTCGCCTACCAGGACCCGTCATCCGCGGATTCGTCGCCAGACACGTCGCCCGCCGCCGGCGACGAGGCGATGAGCCCGCCCACCCTGGAGGCTTCTGCCGAGGCGGGCGACGTGGAGGTTGCCCGCCTGCCGCGGCCGCGGCCGCCGGCGCCGGGCGAAGAGGACGCCGGCGCAAATCCGATGGGCGGCCCGCTCGATCTGGTGGCCGGTGCCCCCGTCGACGAGACGGCGGCGCCTGAGCCGGAGGTCGTTGCATCCGCGAGTCCGCGGCCGCTGCTTGAGGCGCATCCTTCGAGCGCGACGCCGGACGACGCCGCACCCGGGCCAGAGCTGGTGGCGTCGGGTCCTTGCCTCGCGATCGGCGACGTGGCCGACGAGGACGGCGACTTCAAGCGCAATCGGGACGCGCTCTCCGCCGCCGGCATCTGCATCAACGAAGAGAAGTTCGAGGAGCGCGGCCGGAAGTGGACGATCGCGACGGTCAAGACGAACCGGCCGGGTCCGCTTTGGGCGGTAATGCACGACGACGAAGACCTGTCTTTCGACACCGCGGTCGCCGAGCTTAAGACCTATGGCGGCACGCTGGTCGCCGTGGAGACCGGCGGCAAGCGCAATCTGAGCGGCATCGATCCGAACCGCAACTTCTCCGCCGACGGCGTCGGCTGCACCAAGCTCGGCGACAACGCCGCGCCGCACTACACTGCTTTCTTCCGCAGCCTCTTCGATCCGAGCGAGCCGATCATCGCGCTGCACAACAATACCGGCAAGAGGATACCGACCGGTGGGCTCGGGCATGTCTCGATGGATGACGTGCCGAAGGACATGGTGGCCTATCCGAGCAAGGCTGCCGACAGCTCGCTCGCTGGCCACCATGACCTCGTTCTCCTGACCTCAATCATCCCAGTCACGACAACGTCAAAAGCGCGCGCCGCCGATCTCGCCGCCAAGGGTATCAATGCGGTCATCGAGACCGTGAGGAAGGACAAGGGCGACTGCTCGCTCTCCAACTACGCCATCCTGACCGGCAACGCGGATTATCTGAACGTCACCGTCGATCACGACGAGGGCGACAAGCAGAAGCAGATCATCGACACGATCATGCTCGGCCACACCGAAGAGGTGGCAACGCAGTAGCCTCCCCGATTACCCTCTCCCTCGGAGAGGGTGGCCGTTCGACTTGTCGAAGGGCCGGGAGGGGGGAGGTCGAACGAAACTCCCAACCTGTCGTCATGCCCGGACTTGATCCGGGCATCCATTCCGTGACGTCGGTGACAGCCGCAACCGCTACGGAATGGATTGCCGGGTCAAGCCCGGCAACGACGACGAATGTTGGTTCGAGCCTCTAAGACGTGCTCGACTTCTTCCAGAGATTGATGTTGCTGTCCGCCGCATAGCGGTCGATCTTCTTCAGCTCCTCCTGGCTGAAGCTCACGTTCTTGAGCGCGCCGGCGACGTCCTTGATCTGCTCCGGGCGGCTCGCGCCGATCAGCGCGGAGGTCATGCGCTTGTCGCGGAGCACCCAGGCGATCGCCATCTGCGCCAGCGTCTGCCCGCGCGCCTTGGCGATGTTGTTCAGCGCCTTCACCCGCGCCACCGTGTCCTTCTTCAGGAAGTCCATCTGAAAACTCTTGCCGGCCCTGGCGCGGCTCCCCTCCGGCACGCCCTTCAGATATTTGTCGGTGAGCATGCCCTGCGCGAGCGGCGAGAACGAGATGCAGCCGATCCCCTCCGTCGCGAGCGTGTCGAGCAGCTTGTCGTCCTCCGTCCAGCGGTTCAGCATCGAATAGCTCGGCTGATGGATGGTGCAGGGCGTACCGAGGTCGCGCAGGATCGCAGCCGCCTCCGCCGTGCGCCGCGAATTGTAGGAGGAGATGCCGGCATAAAGCGCCTTGCCCTGCCGCACGGCCTGATCGAGCGCGCCCATCGTCTCCTCGAGCGGCGTGTCGGGATCGACGCGATGCGAATAGAAGATATCGACATAATCGAGCCCCATCCGCTTCAGGCTCTGGTCGAGGCTGGCTAGCAGGTATTTGCGGCTTCCCCATTCGCCGTAGGGGCCGGGCCACATCAGATACCCGGCCTTGGTGGAGATGATCAGCTCGTCGCGAAGCCCGGCGAAATCGGTCTTGAGGATCTTGCCGAAATTCTCCTCCGCCGAGCCGGGAGGGGGGCCGTAATTGTTGGCGAGGTCGAAATGCGTGATGCCGAGATCGAAGGCGGTGCGGCACAGCGCGCGCATGTTCTCGAACACGGAATCGCCGCCGAAATTGTGCCAGAGCCCGAGCGACACGGCCGGGAGCCTGAGCCCGCTCCGTCCCGAGCGGCGGTAGGTCATCGTGTCATAGCGCTTCGGCGCGGGGACGTAGGTCATCTGATAACTCGCTGAAGAGGCGTCGGTGGAAAGGTCTCAATAGCCGGCCGGCGAAGAAATCGGAAGCGGCGCCTGGAATTCGGCGTCTCGGCCATTGGCTCCGCAAATGCGCGACTTGGCGCTGAGCTTCTGAGAAGCGTTCGGCGCACACCGGCCGCGGACGGCTACGAATAGTTCTGGAGCACGCTTTTCGAGCCGAACATCCGCATCCCGTATTTGAGCCCGAGGCGGCTGAACATTGCCTTGGTCACGAGGTGCCGGAGCCACGGCCGCGACTTCGCCGACGGGATGAAGATGCGGGAGAAGCGCTCCGCCTCCGTCCGCTTCTTCGCGACAGCCGGCTGAAGCCGCGCCTGATAGGCGCGGAACGCCGCTTCGTGGTCGCGCGGGTGTTGCCGCAGCTCGGTCGCGAGCACATAGGCGCCGGCCATCGCCATATGTGAGCCCTGGCCGGCGAGGAGTGTCAGGCAGCCGCAGGCGTCGCCGAGCAGCGCAACGCGGCCGCGATGCCAGTCCGGCATGCGGATCTGCGTGAGCGAATTGAAATAGACTGGGACCGATTCCGACACGTCCTCCAGAATCTTCGCGGCGAGCCAGCCGGGCCCAGCCATTTTCTCCTTCAGCAGCGGCAGCCGCTCCGGCGCCGGCACATGCCCGACGTCGGGGTGGCGGAAGACGAAGGTCGCGTCGGCCGCCGTGTCGCTCAACGGATAGTAGGCGGCGACGCGGTCGGTCTCCTCGTGCAGCTTCAGCGCCTGGTTCAGATCGAGATGCGACTGCGCCATGTGGAACGCGGCGACGTAGCCGCCGAGATACTGCTTGAACTGGTCTTCCGCGCCGAAAGTGAGGGCGCGGATCGCCGAATGCACGCCGTCGGCGCCGAAGACGAGCCCGAAGGCTTGCGTCTCGCCGCTATCGAATGTCGCGACGATCTCGTTCGCGCTCTCCGAGAGGCCCGTGACCGTCGTCGCGAAGCGGATGTCGACGTCGAGGCTTCGTGCGCGCTCATAGAGGATGTGCTCGAGATCGGAGCGGCGCAGATAGACGTAACGATCATCGAGCGCGTCGCGCACGTTCTCGATCGGAACCGTGATCGTGACCTTGCCGTCGCGGTCGACGAATTCCATGCGCTCGATCGGGTAGCGGATGGCGCGGAGCGCCGGCGTCAGCCGCATGCGCTCGGCGACGTCCCAGCCGGTGCCGAAGAAGTCCATCATGTAGCCTTCGCCGCGCACGCCCGGGTCGCGCTCCACGACGAGCGGCGCGTAGCCCTGCTCCTTGAGCAGCGTGGCGAGCGTCAGCCCGGCGATGCCGGCGCCCGAGATCAGGACGCGTCGATCTTGTTCCGGGTGGGAAGCCACAAAAAGCTCCGCTTTCTTTCGGCCAGCCTCTTCGATGTCGGCGTCACGATCAACCCGCTCGCGCCGCCTTCTGCCAAGCCTGCAGGTAGGACGGAAGCGCCGGATGCGCGAGCGGCGCGACCGGAAGCGGCGCCGCGCCGCGCTCCGGCAGGACGCCGGTGACCGTCATCAGTGCGCCGAGCGTGGTGCCGCTCCCGGCATCGGAGGGCTCGACCGCGCGTCCGGTGACTGCCGCGAGCGCTGCGCAATAAAGCGTGTTCCGCGCGAATGGGCCTTCGACGACGGTCGGCCCCGCAGCGCCTGCAGCGCTAAGCGATTCCGCCGTCATCAGCGCCAGATAGAGGCTCGCGGCGGCGTTCCGCTCGCCCGGCGAAAGCGCCGCCGCGTCGCAGGTCCAGCGGCCCTTGCTCTTGGAGAACGGCCCGACGCCTGGCACGAAGGTCGGGAGCGCCATGATCCGCTCTTGCAGAACGCGGTCGAGATCGGCGCGGCTCGGAACCGTCAGGTCGCCGCCGGTCAAAAACTCGAACTCGCGCCCGCCCATGAAACGCGCGCAGGCGACCGGGTCGCCGAAGGCGCTGACATTGGCGAGCGTGTCGCGCGCCGGGTCGAGCCGGTCGATGTCGCCGCCGATCGCAAAGAGGATCACCCAGGTGCCGGTCGAGACCACCGCGAAGGGCGGCGTGCGCGCCTTCAGATGCGGGAGGAGAGAGGCGCTCGAATCGTGGATGCCGCAATGGACCGCGGTCTCCGTTCCAAGTCCCAGCCGCTGCGCAAGGTCCGGACAAAGCGGCCCGAGCCGGTCGAAGGCCGGGCGCAGCGGCGCGAATTTCGGCTCCCAGCCCATCTTCGCGACCAGGCTCGACCAGTGAAGCTTGCGCGGATTCCACAGGTCGGAATGCGCGCCGAGCGAGCACATCTCCGTCGCCGCGACCCCGCAAAGCCGCCAGGCCCAGTATTGCGGATAGGTGACGTAGGTATTCGCCACCTTCACCGCGTCGGGAAAGCGCCGCTGCTGCCAAAAAATCTGCGCGCCGAGATTGAGCCCGCCCGGCAGCCGCGGCGACAGCGTCTCGGAGAAGTCCGGGCGCACCGCGTCATAGTCGGCGGAAAGCTCGTCCGGGCCTGAGAATTCGTAGTCGAGGATCGGCAGCGTCAACCCGTCGCCATCGCTGCCGGCGTCGATGAACGCGCCGGCCGAGCCGTGCGCGGTGATGGTGATCGCGTCGATCGGCGCCTGCCGGTTTAGATCGGCAAGCGCGCTCTCGAGAAAATCCCACAGGCGCGGCACGTCGAAATGCGGGTAGGGGCCGTCGGTCCTGACCGGATTTGAGACCGTGCGGTGCGCAAGCTCGCACGCGTCCGCTGCTGCGACCAGCCCCACCTTGGCGTTGGTCTTCCCGATGTCGATGATCGCGACGTGTCCCCCTCCCCCTTGCGGGGAGGGGCTGGGGGAGGAGTTTTCTGAAGGTGTCCTCGGCAAATTCCCCGCCCTCAATCCATATGGAACAGCGGCTGAAGCGGGATCGCCACCGGCTCGCCGTCGGGCTTCGTCTCCATGATGTCGCGCATGTGCTCCCACCAGCGGCGCATCACCGGGTGCTCCGGCAGCGCATCCATCCCGTGATTCTCGCGCCGCCTGAGCACGCCAAAGAGGATGCTCGTCTCCTCGTCAAGATAGATCGAATAGTCGGAGATGCCGGCCTCGTGGAGCAGCGCCACGAGCTCCGGCCAGATCGCGTCGTGCCGGCGCTTGTATTCGGCCGCCATCCCCGGATTGAGCCGCATCTTGAAGGCATATCTCTCGCTCATGCGGCCCTCCACAGGCGCGCGATCCGCCCGGTCACGATCGGCAGCCCGATCACGCCGATCAGCAGCCCGCCGATGATGATCGCCTGCACGATGCCCGGCACGTTCAGGAGTCCGAAGCCGTAGGTGACGAGCCCCATGACGAAGGCGGCAATCAGCACGCCCGGGATCGAGCCCGATCCGCCGAGAATGTTGACCCCGCCAAGCACCACCATTGTCACCACCTGAAGCTCGTAGCCGGTGGCGATGGTCGGCCGCGTCGAGGCTATGCGCGCGGTCAAGACGATCGACGCGACGCCGCTCATCAGTCCGGTCAAAAGGAAGAGGATGAAGCGGATGCGGTTGACGCGCACGCCGGAAAAGAGCGCCGCCACCGGGTTGTTGCCGATCGCATAGATGCGGCGGCCGAAGACGGTGAAATGAAGCACGATGCCGAAGAGAATGGCAAAGATCAGCACCAGCACGAACTCGAAGGAGAACACCCACCAGACATAGCCCTGCCCGAACCAGGCGAAGCCCGCCGGATAGGAGCGGTAGACCTGGTCGCCGAGCACGACATAGGCGATGCCGCGAAAGAGGCTCATCGTGCCTATGGTGACGACGATCGAGGGAATGGAAAAGCGGGTGACGATGAAGCCGTTGAAGGCACCGCAGACGAGCCCCACCGCGAGCCCGATCAGGACCAGAACCGGCGCCGGCGCGCCTGCGGCCGCCGCGGCACCCATCGCGGTCGAGGCGACTGCGATGATCGAGGCCACCGAGAGGTCGATCTCGCCGGCGATGATCAGGAGCGCCATGGCGAAGGCGATGATCGCCTGTTCGCTGAAATTGTAGGTCGCGTCGGAGAGGTTCCACGGCTTGAGGAAGTAGGGCGAGGCGAAGGAATTGAAGACGAAGATCGCGACCGCGACGCCGAAGAGGATGACCTCCCAGCGCTTCCAGAAGCCGAAGCGGCTGGCGATCCGGTCGGGAAGCAGGCGCGGCGGCGGGGCCTCGCGGTTCATGCCGCTGTCTCTCCAAGGGGGGCCTGCTTCAGGAGCGCCTCTTTCAGGATCAGCCGCCCGCTCCGTCGCTCGCGCCCGGAATTGATGATCACCGCGCCGAGGATGGCGGCGCCGGATATGGCGAGCTGCCAGAACGGCGAGACGTGGATCACCGGCAATGCGTTCTGCACGACGCCCAGGAAGAGAGCGCCGAGCACGGCGCCGGCGACCGTGCCGATCCCGCCGGCAATCGATATGCCGCCGATGACGCAGGCCGCGATCACTTGAAGCTCAAAGCCGCCCGCGATGTCGACATAGGCGATCGTGTAGCGCGAGGCCCAGAGATAGCCGAGAAGCCGGCGATCGTCCCGGAGATGCAGAACGCGATGAACTGCGTTCGGCCGACATTGATGCCGCTATAGACGGCGGCGACGGGATTGCCGCCGGTGGCGAAGAAGTTCGCGCCCGAGCCGCGTGCCGCGCATCACGACGACGAAGATCGCGACGACCACGATCGCGATCCACGACATGACCGGCAGGCCGAGGATTTCCGCGCGCGGCACTGCGATGAAGGCCGGGCTCATCTGCCGTCCGACGATCGAGGTGCCGCCGGAAGCGAGGAAGGCAAGGCCGCGGTAGATCGACAAAGTGCCGAGCGTGACGACGATCGGCGGAATGCCGACCAGCCACACCATGGCGCCGTTGAAGGCGCCGAGGAGGCAGCCGGCCGCCGCTGCGATCAGCATCAGGACCGGCACCGGAACCTCCGGATGCGCCGCGTTGATGAGCGCGACGAGCACGCCGGTCAGCGCGATGCTCGCCCCGACCGAGAGATCGATGCACTTGGTCAGGATCACCGTCATCTGGCCGAGCGCCACCATGATCAGGATCGACGTGTCGTTGAAGAGTCCGACGAGATTGCCGGGGCTGACGAAGCTCGGCGTGAGGACGCCGATCCCGGCGACCATGACGAGCACGATCGCCGCGAGCAGGATGTCGCGCCCGGTCCGCATTCAGGCCGCCTCCGCCGTCACGTTGCCGGTGGCGGCGCGGACCAGCGCCTCGGCGGAGAGGCCGCTGCGATTGAAGCGCGCGGCGATGCGGCCCTCGCGCATCACGATCACCCGGTCCGACATGCCGAGCACCTCCGGCAGCTCGGAGGAGACCATGATGACGGCAAGGCCGTGTGAGGCGAGCTCACCCATGAAGGCATGCACCGCGGCCTTCGAGCCGACGTCGATCCCCTTGGTCGGCTCGTCGAGGATGATGACCTTGGGCTCGGTCGCGAGCCACTTGCCGATCACCACTTTCTGCTGGTTGCCGCCGGAAAGCGTGCCGACCTCCTGGCTGAGGCTTGCGGCGCGGAGATCGAGCCGCGTCGCGTAGCGCCTGGCGAGGTCGAACTCGCGTGCGAGATCGAGGAACCCGCCATGCGTGATGCGGCCGAGCGACGGCAGCGTGATGTTCTCGAAAACGGGGAGGGCGAGCACCACGCCCTGCCGCTGCCGCTCCTCCGGCACATAGACAAGCCCTGCATCGACCGCGTCCGCCGGACGGCGGACCGAGATCGCCTTGCCGTCGAGCGTGACCGTTCCGGCCGACGGCCTGGTGATGCCGAAGAGCGCCTGCATCAATTCGCTGCGGCCCGAGCCGACGAGGCCGTAGAACCCGAGAATCTCGCCTTTGCGCAGATCGAAGGCGATGTCGGCGAACTCGGTTGGATGCGAAAAGCCCTTGACCGAGAACACCGTGTCGCCGAGCGGCACATCGACCTTCGGGAAGATGTGATCCACGGTCCGCCCGACCATCAGCGCGATCAGCCCGTCGGGCGTTGCATCCGCGACGTCGCCCGCGCCGACGGCATGGCCGTCGCGGAAGACGCTGTAATGGTCGGCGACGTGGAAGATCTCCTCGAATTTGTGGCTGATGAAGAGGATCGCCTTCCCCTCGTTCTTCAGCTTGGCGACGATGGTGTAGAGCTCCTCCACTTCCTTGTAGGAGAGCGGCGCCGTCGGCTCGTCCATGATCACGATCTTGGCGTCGACGGAGAGCGCGCGTGCGATCGCCACCAGGTGCTTGCGCGCGATGGCGAGGTCACGGAGCCGCATGTCGGGGTCGATATCGACCTCAAGCTCGCCGAGGATCTCTACGACGCGCGTGCGCATCGCCTTCCAGTCGAGCAAGCCGAAGCGGTTCTTGATCTGGTGGCCGAGAAAGATGTTCTCCGTCACCGACAGATCGTCGAAGAGCACCGTCTCCTGGTGCGTGGCGGTGATCCCGAGATGGAAGGCGGCCTCGGCATTCGGAATGGCGATCTCCTCGCCGTCCAGGAGGATGCGGCCCTCGTCGGGCCGATAGACGCCGGTCAGGATCTTGACCAGTGTCGACTTGCCGGCGCCGTTCTCTCCGACCAGCGCCGTCACGGCGCCCGGATAGAGCTTCAGGTCGACGCCCTCCAGCGCTTTGACGCCGGGGAAGGATTTCGAGATGCCGACGGTTTCAAGAACCGGGACTGGCGTCGTCACGATGGCTCCGATCTCATCTGGCAAAGACGCTGCAAGCCGAGACCAGAATGCCGGAGACGTGCGAGGGGCGGGACCCCGCATTCATTGTCGGCGGTCGCGGACAATTCGATCATAGTCCGCCGGGAGGCGAGGGGAAGAGCGGGCGGCGGCCTTGCTTCGCCGCCCGCATGTTTCAGGCCGTCAGTAGATCTTCGCAAACTCGTCGATGTTCGAGGCGTCGAAGACGAACGGCGGAGCCATCGGGCCCGACAGCGTATCGTCGAGCTTCACCTTGCCGAGCTTGCCCATCGACAGCTCGCCGCCGGCTTCCGCCTTCTCCTTGCCGGTGGCGAGGTTGTAGGCGATCGTCGTGGCGGCGTAGCCGAGATCGATCGGGTTCCACAGCGCAAACTCAGGCGCGGCGCCGGACTTGACGTGGTTCAGCATTTCCGACGGCAGTCCGAGGCCGGTGACCAGCACCTTGCCCACCAGATTGTTGTCCTCGACATATTGCGCGGCGGCCGCGATGCCGACGGTGGTCGGCGCGACGATCACCTTCAGGTCCGGATCGCTTTTGATGAGGCCGGCGGCTTCCTGATAGCTCTTGTCCTGCTTGTCGTCGCCATAGACGACCGAGGTCAGGTTCACGTCGGGATAGTTGCCGACGTCCTTCTTCATCACGTCGATCCAGGCGTTCTGGTTGGTCGCGGTCGACGTCGCCGAGAGAATGGCGACGTTGCCCTTGCTGCCGGCCAGGAGATCGGACGCCATCTTCAGGCACTGGTCGCCGATCTGGTCGGGCGCCGAGGCGTAAAGGTTCATCTGGCGGCCGTCCTGCGAGACGCCGGAGTCAAACGAGATGACGGTGATGCCGCGGTCCATCGCCTTCTTCAGCGCCGGCACCAGCGCGTCGGGGTCGTTCGCCGAGATGGCGATCGCATTGACGCCCTGAGCGATCAGCGAGTTGATGATCTCGATCTGGCCCTCCGGCGTCGCCTGCGTCGGCCCGGTATAGATGATCTGCACGTCACCGAGCTCCTGGGCGGCCTGCTCGGCCCCCTTGTCGGCGGCGTCGAAGAAGCCGTTGCCGAGATTCTTCACGAGCAGCGCGATCTTGACCGTGTCGGCGGACGCCGATCCGGCCGCGAGCGACAGAATGACGGCGGTAGCCGCACCCATCGCCAAGGCTTTCTTCATTATCGACATTTCCTACCTCCCTATGACACTCACGATACCCGGATTGCTCATGCCCGTTCCGGGAATTTCACCGTTTCGCCCTTGCCCGCGGCCCGGACGACGACCAGCTTCACCTCCGCCGCCTCGATCATCGTGGCGGTTTCGTCCGACACGCCATCGTCGGTGATGATCATGTCGACCCGGTTGAGGCCGCAGACGATCAGGCTGGAGCGCTGCGCGAATTTCGACGAATCGACGAGCAGGATCAGCTCTTCCGCCTGCTCGATCAGCTTGCGCTCGCCCTGCACCATCAAGGGATCGCGCTCCATGACGCCGAGGCGCCCGACGCCCTGCGCGCCCATGAACATGCGATGCGCGAAGAAGTTCTTCGTCACGTCGTCCTCGAACGGGCTCAGGATCGTTCCCTGCTCGCGATAGATGACGCCGCCCGGCACCATGACGTTGTTGCGCGTGTGCTTGATCAGGTGCTCGGCGATGGGGAAGGAGTTGGTCATCACCTGCAGCCTGGTCGCCGACAGGAAATTGACCATCTGGAAGGTGGTCGTGCCGCCGTTGATGATGATGGAATCGCCGTCGGCGCAAAGCGCGACCGCGGCTTCCGCGATGGCGCGCTTCTTCTCCACGTTGACCGCCTCGCTCACCTTGAACGGGCGGCCGGCGATGCCGACGAATTGCGGCGGATGCAGCGCCTCCGCGCCGCCGCGCACGCGCCTGAGCCGTCCCTGCAGATGCAGCGCCGAAATGTCGCGGCGGATCGTCGCCTCCGACGTTCCCGTCATGTCGACGAGTTCGCCGATGGTCGCGACCGGCCGTTCCTGCACCGCATTCAGGATGAGCTTGTGGCGCTCGCGCTCGTGCATCCTCCCCTCATGATCGTTCTTGGTTGTTGCCGCATCTTTTGCGGCTCCAACGGGCGCTGTCAATCATGTTCCGTCAGATTCTTTCATGCTGCGGCGCATCATGATCGGAAATGAGCGTCGCTGATTGACAGGGGGGATCGGCTGGAGGATAGCTTCTCGCAAAAGATCGCTCCACCGGGTGCCCTTCGCGCGCCCGGAAGTTCGGCCGAGGGTCCGGGAGGCCTCCGATGCTGCACGCCAATCCGCCCAAGAACCTGCTCGAAAACCGCTGGGACGATTCCCATGCCGAGGCGCTGTCGGAGCCGGAGTTGCTTCTCTACCGCTCGAACCTGCTCGGTGCCGACAAGCGCGTTACCAATTACGGCGGCGGCAACACCTCGGCGAAGCTTTCCGCCCAGGACCCGCTGACCCGGAAGCAAGTGCAGGTTCTCTGGGTGAAAGGGTCGGGCGGCGACCTCGGCTCAATCAAGCTCGACGGCTTCGCGACGCTCTATCTCGACAAGCTTCAGGCGATGAAGAGCCTCTATCGCGGTGTCGCGCATGAGGACGAGATGGTCAACCTGTTGCCGCACGCGACGTTCGACCTGAACCCCCGCGCGGCCTCGATCGACACGCCGCTCCACGCCTATCTGCCTTTTGCCCATGTTGACCACGTGCATCCCGACGCGGTGATCGCGATCGCCGCCGCTAAGAATTCGAAGGCCCTGACCAGGGATATCTACGGGGACGAGATCGGCTGGCTGCCGTGGAAGCGCCCGGGCTTCGAGCTCGGGCTGTGGCTGGAAAAATTCGCGCGCGAGAACCCGAGCGCCAAGGGCTGCGTGCTTGAGAGCCACGGCCTTTTCACTTGGGGGTCTGACGCGAAGAGCTGCTACGAGACGACGCTCGACGCGATCAACCGCGCGATCGCCTGGTTCGACCGCGAGACGGCCGGCAAGCCGATCTTTGGTGGCGTTGCCGTCGAGCCGCGCGCCGAGGCGGCGCGGCGCGAGACGGCGGCAAAACTGATGCCGGAAATCCGCCGGCTGATTGGCGTGGAGGAGCCAAAAGTCGGGCACTTCGACGATTCGCCCGCGGTGCTTGAGTTTGTCGGCTCGAAACAGCTCGATGCGCTTGCTGGTCTCGGCACCTCCTGTCCGGACCATTTCCTGCGGACGAAGATCTGGCCGCTCGTCCTCCGCCTCGGCCAGGCGGGCGATGTTGAAAAGACCGTCGCGACGCTGGAGACGGCGATCGCCGACTATCGCGGCCGCTACGCCGCCTATTACGAGCGCTGCAAGCGACCGGACTCGCCGGCGATGCGCGACCCCAATCCCGTCGTCTATCTGGTGCCGGGGATCGGCCAGATCGCCTTCGCCAAGGACAAGGCCACGGCCCGCATCGCCTCGGAGTTTTATGTCAACGCCATCAACGTGATGCGCGGCGCCTCGACAGTTTCCGACTATTTTGGCCTCTCCGAGCAGGAAGCGTTCGACATCGAATATTGGCGGCTTGAGGAGGCGAAGCTCAGGCGCCTGCCGAAGCCGAAAAGCCTTGCCGGCAAGATCGCCTTCGTCACAGGCGGGGCTGGCGGAATCGGGCGTGCCACTGCTCGCCGGCTCATGTCGGAGGGTGCGGCCTGCATGCTCGCCGACATCGACGAGAAATCGCTGCAGGCGACGCTTGAGGAGTTTCGCGGAGCCTACGGCAAGGATTCTGTCCGCGGCGTCGCCTTCGACGTGACCGATGAAAGCGCCGTCATTGCCGCCTTCGCCGAGACCGCGCGCGAATATGGCGGCCTCGACATCCTCATCTCGAATGCCGGCATCTCGTCGTCCGCGCCGTTCGAGGCGACGGAGCTTTCGATGTGGCAGCGGAACATGGACATCCTGGCGACCGGCTATTTCCTCGTCTCGCGCGAGGCGTTCCGGCTGATGAAGCGGCAAAAACTCGGCGGCGCGATGGTCTTCGTCGCCTCGAAGAACGGGCTTGCTGCCTCGACCAACGCCGCCGCCTACTGCACCGCCAAGGCGGCCGAGATCCATCTCGCGCGCTGCCTCGCGCTCGACGGCGCGGGCGAGGGGATCCGCGTCAACACGGTCAACCCGGACGCGGTTCTGCGCGGCTCGAAAATCTGGACCGGCGAATGGCGCGAGCAGCGCGCCGCCGCCTACCACATGCAGCCGGACGAGCTTGAGGAGCACTACCGAAAGCGCTCGCTCCTGAAGCGCTCCGTCTATCCGGAGGACGTGGCGGAGGCCATCTACTTCCTGGTCTCCGACATGTCGGCCAAGTCGACCGGCAACATCGTCAATGTCGACGGCGGCAACGCGACCAGCTTCACGCGCTGAGTGAGCTCGGACGCACCGTCAATGGTGTGGCAAAAGGGGCGCGCAGCCGTTGACTCCTCTACCGTCATCATGCCCGGACTTGATCCGGGCATCCATTCCGCTAGGTCGGTCACACCGAGACGGTTACGGAATGGATTGCCGGGTCAAGCCCGGCAAGGACGACAGACCTGGGTCGGACCGGAGTCTTCTAGGGGGCGGGGGAAGCGCATGCGGCCGGGAATTGACAAGACGCTGATCGGACAGCGGAACGAATCGGCCTTCGGGAATCTGCAGCAGGACTATCAGCGGCTCGGCGAGACGCTTTCCCGCCGCGGCGTCGAGATCGACAAGATCAAGGCGAAAGCCGCCGCGTTGTCGCTCGCCGTTCCGAGCTGGGGCGTCGGCACCGGCGGCACGCGCTTCGCCCGTTTCCCCGGCCGCGGCGAGCCGCGCAACATCCTCGACAAGCTCGATGATTGCACCGTCATCAACCAGCTCACCGGGGTCACGCCGCGCGTGTCGCTGCACATTCCCTGGGATCGCCACGACGATCCGGCCGAGCTTCGGAACTACGCCGAGGCGCGCGGCCTCGCCTTCGACGCGATGAACTCCAACACCTTCCAGGATTCTCCCGGCCAGCCGCTCTCCTACAAGTTCGGCAGCCTTTCCCACACCGACAAGGCCGTCCGCCAGCAGGCGGTCGCCCACAACATCGAATGCATCACGATCGGCAAGTCGCTCGGCTCCAAGGCGCTGACCATCTGGATCGGCGACGGCTCGAACTTTCCCGGCCAGAGCCATTTTACCCGCGCCTTTGAGCGGTATCTCGAATCGCTGCACGAGATCTACGAGGCGCTTCCGATCGACTGGCGGCTCTTCACCGAGCACAAGCTCTACGAGCCGGCCTTTTATTCGACCGTGGTGCAGGACTGGGGCACCAACTACCTGATCGCGAATTCGCTCGGCGGCCGCGCCTATTGCCTGGTCGACCTCGGCCACCATGCGCCGAACACCAATATCGAGATGATCGTCGCCCGGCTGATCCAGTTCAAGAAGCTTGGCGGCTTCCACTTCAACGATTCGAAATACGGCGACGACGACCTCGATGCCGGCGCCATCAATCCCTATCAGCTGTTCCTGATCTTCAACGAGCTGGTCGATGCTGAGCTCGCCGACGTGCCGGATTTTTCGCCGGCGCACATGATCGACCAGTCGCACAACGTGACCGATCCGATCGAAAGTCTGATCGTCTCGGCGACGGAGATCGAGCGCGCCTATGTGCAGGCGCATCTCGTCGACCGCGTGGCGCTCTCCACCTACCAGGACTCCAACGACGCGCTGATGGCGAGCGAGACGCTGAAGCAGGCGTTCCGCACCGACGTCGAGCCGATCCTCGCCATGGCGCGGCATGACAAGGGCGCCTCGATCGACCCGGTCGCCACCTACCGCGCGTCCGGCTATCGCGAGAAGATCGGCGACATCCGCCCGAAGATCAGCGCCGCCGGCGGCGGGATCGTGTGATGCGCTGGTGCAAGAAAAGCACCTTCTCCCTCAAGGGGAGAAGGTCTCGTCCCGACTTCAAACGAACCCCGCCACTCGATGCGGCACATAGGGTGCCTCGAGCGCCTTCACCTCGTCCTCGGTGAGCTTCAGCGAGACCGCCGCGACCGCATCCTCCAGATGCTTCGGCTTGGTGGCGCCGACGATCGGCGCGGTGACGCCCGGCTTCTGCAGATGCCAGGCAAGCGCGATCTGCGCCGCCGGCACGCCGCGCGCGGCGGCAAGCTTCTGCACCGCTTCGACCACCTGGCGGTCGGCGTTGCGCGAGGCCTGGTAGAGCGTCTTGCCGAACTGGTCGGTTGCCGCGCGCTCCGTCGACGGCTCGTCCTCCCAGGGCCGCGCCAGCTTGCCGCGCGCCAGCGGCGACCAGGGAATCACGCCGATCCCCTCCGCGCGGCAAAGCGGCAGCATCTCGCGCTCCTCCTCGCGGTAGATCAGGTTCAGATGGTCCTGCATGGAGACATAGCGGCTCCAGCCGTGCATGCGCTGCAGATCGAGCGCCTTCATGAACTGCCACGCCCATTGCGACGAGGCGCCGATATAGCGCGCCTTGCCGGCCGTCACGACGTCGTGCAGCGCTTCGAGCGTCTCCTCGAGCGGCGTCTCCGGGTCGTAGCGGTGCGTCTGGTATAGATCGACATAGTCAGTGCCGAGCCGCCTCAAGCTATGGTCGATCTCGCTCATGATCGCCTTGCGCGACAGGCCATGCCCGTTCGGGTCGTCGCGCATCTTGCCGTGCACCTTGGTCGCCAGCACGATCTCGTCGCGCTTGGCAAAATCCTTGAGCGCCCGGCCGGTGATCTCCTCGCTCGCGCCGATCGAATAGACGTTCGCCGTGTCGAAGAAGTTGATCCCCGCATCGAGCGCCTGGCGGAAGAAGGGGCGACTCGTCTCTTCGTCGAGCACCCATTCATGCGTGCCGCGGCCGCGCGCGCCATAGCTCATGCAGCCGAGGCAGATGCGCGAGACCTTGAGGCCGGTCTGGCCGAGATTGACGTAGTCCATGATGCTCTCCTGAAGCTGGAACGTTCGACGCCCGGTCAGGGCAGCGGGCAAGCGCGCTTCGAGTGCCGGCGGGGCGTGGGAGGGCCCTACTCCTAGCGGACGGAGGCCGTCGGAGGCAACGCGCGCGACGCCGCATCCCGCTTCTCCCTTGCGCCGTGCCGGCAAGCCTGATTTCACCTCAGGCCATGCGAGCCCCCCTTTCCGGCCTGCGTGTCCTGGAGCTTGCCCGCGTCCTCGCCGGACCGTGGGCCGGACAGCTTCTTGCCGATCTCGGCGCCGACGTCGTGAAGGTCGAGCGCCCCGAAAGCGGCGACGAGACGCGGGGCTGGGGCCCGCCCTTCGTCAAGGCGGCGGACGGCGGGTCGCTCTCCGCCGCCTATTTCCATTCCTGCAATCGCGGCAAGCGTTCAGTCGCCGCGGACCTTGCGAGCGAGGAGGGGCGCGCGCTTGTCGCGCGCCTCGCCGGTCACGCCGACATCCTGATCGAGAACTTCAAGGTTGGCAGCCTGCAGCGGCTCGGCCTCGACCATGCGACGCTCCGGACGGCACATCCGCGCCTGATCTACTGCTCGATCACCGGCTTCGGCCAGGACGGGCCGTATGCCGCGCGTTCAGGCTACGACGCGATGATCCAAGGGATGGGCGGCATCATGGACTTGACCGGCCCCGCCGACGGCGAGCCGCAGAAGATCGGCGTCGCCTATGCCGACATCTTCACTGGGGTCTATGCGACGGTCGCGATCCTCGCCGCCTTGCGCCGCCGCGACGAAACCGGGGAGGGCGCTTATGTCGACATGGCGCTCCTCGACACCCAGGTCGGCGTGCTCGCCAACCAGGCGCTCGGCTATCTCGTGTCGGGCGCGGTCCCGCACCGCATGGGTACCGCCCATCCAAACATCGTGCCTTACCAGGCGTTTCCGGCGTCCGACGGCTATCTGATCGTAGCGGTCGGAAATGACCGGCAGTTCGCCCGCTTTGTCGACGTCCTTGGCGCACCCCATCTCGCGCACGACGCGCGCTTCCTGACCAACGCCGAGCGTGTCGCGCAGCGCGACGCGCTCGTCGGGATTCTCTCCGCGCTGACCGCGAAGAGGTCGCGTGCAGAACTGCTCGCGGAGCTGGAGAAGGCCGGCGTGCCGGCAGGGCCGATCAACGATGTCGCGGATGTCTTCGCCGATCCGCAGGTGATCGCACGCAAGATGCGGCTCGATTTCAACGAACCGGGGGCGGCAGGCGGCAGCGTGCCGGGCGTGCGAGCGCCGATCATGATTGACGGCGCGCCCGTGGTTGCGGAGAGGCCGTCGCCTGCGCTCGGCGCGCACGATTTCAGACGTGCTTGCCGACCCGGATTGGGGCGGTGCGCCGCAAAGCACGTGACCGTCGCGAGATTCCGTGCGAAGCGGTGCCTTCGCTCCGAGTGAACACGAAGAAGGGGGAAACGATGGGAAAGGTCGCAATCGTCACCGGCGCGGGCAGCGGCATCGGCCGGGCCGTGGCAAAGTCGCTGCTTGAGGCCGGCTACAGCGTGGTGCTGGCCGGACGCAGGCAGGAGCAGCTTGAGGAGACGGCGAAGAACGGCGGTGATGCCGCGCACGTCGTCCCGACCGACGTGACCAATCCCGATTCAGTCAGAGCGCTCTTTGCAGCGACGAAAGAGAAGTTCGGAAGGCTCGATCTTCTCTTCAACAATGCCGGCACGGGCGCGCCGGCGATCCCCTTCGAGGATCTGACCGACGAGCAGTGGCTGACCGTGGTCGGGGTGAATCTGAACGGCATGTTCTTCTGCGCGCGCGAGGCGGTGCGCATGATGAAGGCGCAGAAGCCGCGGGGAGGCCGCATCATCAACAATGGCTCGATCTCCGCGCATGCGCCGCGCCCGATGTCGGCGCCCTATACCTCGACCAAGCATGCGGTGACCGGGCTGACGAAGTCGATCTCGCTCGACTGCCGCGCCTTCGACATTGCCTGCGGCCAGATCGATATCGGCAACGCCTTGACGGAGCTTGCCGCGAAGATGGCGAGCGGTGTGCCGCAGGCGAACGGCACTATCGCCAAGGAGCCGCTGATGGACGTGAAGATCGTCGCCGACACCGTGCTCCACATGGATTCGCTGCCGCTCGACGCGAACGTGCTCTTCCTCACCGTGATGGCCAACCAGATGCCCTTTGTGGGGCGGGGCTGACGTAAGTAACCGTGTTTTGTCAATAGCTTACTTCATTGTTACATCAAGACATCAGATGCCTTATGTCTTGATGTATGAAAGTCCGAAACACCCTGACATTTGATCCGGACGTGGCCGCAGGAATCGAACGCCTGCGGGAGGAGCGTCGTGCCGGCCTGAAAGAGATCGTGAATGATCTCATTCGACGTGGCCTGCGGGACGCGGAGGAGCGGCCGAAAAAGCGAACGCCCTTTCGGACACGTACGTTCAATTGCGGAAAGCCGTTGATCCCGAACATCGACAACACTGCCGAAGTGCTCGCGATCATCGAAGGCGACGACTACAAGTGATCCTGGTCGATGGGAACATCCTGGTTTACGCGAGCATCGATACATTTGAGCAGCATCTCGCGTGCCGAGACTGGTTGGAATTGCAGCTCAATGAAGCGCCGAAGGTCGGTCTACCCTGGGCAAGCCTGCTTGGCTTCCTGCGGATCGCGACCAGTCCGAGAATACTCCCGCAACCCGTGAAGATGGATCAAGCCTGGCAACAGGTGATCGAATGGTTGCAGTTGGAGCCGTCGTGGATTCCGGAACCGACGCACCGGCATGCGGACATCCTAGGCAGTCTGCTCGCCGTCCCGGGCGTGCACGGCAACCTTGTGCCGGATGCCCACCTCGCGGCGCTCGCGATCGAGCACGGCTTGACGCTTTGCTCGACCGACGGGGACTTCGCTCGCTTCAAGCTCCTGCGCTGGGAGAATCCGCTCGCCGCCTGAGCGCGCGGCCTCAGCTCTCCACGATCTCCGTCCCTGCGATCTCGATCCCGAATCCGGCGAGCCCGACATATTGGCGGTGCTGCGTCGCGATCAGCGTGATCGACTGCACCTTCAGATCGCGCAGGATCTGTGCGCCGAGCCCGATCTCGCGCCAGCGCTCGCGCCGCTGACGTGAGCTCAGATGGCGGTCGGCGCCTTCAACCGTGCTTTGCCCGGACGGCGGATTGTCGGCGCGTTGCAGCGTGGTGATTTTCGGATCGCGCACATAGATCAGCACCCCGCGCTTGTTGTCGCGGAACCGCGCCAGCGCCTTGTCGAGCCAGCGCTGCGAGCGCGGCGTCTCGAAGAGGTCGCGCAGCGCCTGCTCGTGGTGAATTCGGCAGGGCACGGCGCGTCCCCCGGCGATCTCGCCGAAGACCACGGCGAGGTGCTGCGTCTCGTCGAACGGCGTGGTGTAGACATTGACCGTCGCCTCGCCGATCGGCGTTGCGGTCGGGAAGCTGTCGAGGCGCCGCACGAACGATTCGGTGTGCATCCGGTGCTCAATCAGATCGGCGATCGACATGATCTTGAGGCCATGCTCGCGCGCGAAAGCGACAAGCTCCGGCAGCCGCTTCACCGTGCCGTCGTCGTTGACGACCTCCGCCAGCACGCCCACTTCGGCGAGGCCGGCGAGCCGGCAGAGGTCGGTCGCCGCCTCCGTGTGGCCGGAACGGATCAGGACGCCGCCGGTCTTGCTCACCAGCGGAAAGACATGCCCCGGTCGCAGGAAGTCGCCGGCGATGCAATTGTCGTTGGCGAGCGCGCGCAGCGTGTTCGTCCGCTCCTCCGCCGAAATGCCGGTGGTGAGCCCGACGCGGTAGTCGACGGAGACGGTGAAGGCCGTGCGCATCGGGTCGCGGTTGGTGGCGACCATCGGGGCGAGCTGCAGCCGCTCGGCCATGTCCTGGTTCATCGGCGCGCAGATGATCCCGCTCGTATGGCGGACCATGAATGCGACCTGCTCGGGCGTCGCCTTCGACGCCGCCATGATCAGGTCGCCCTCGTTTTCGCGGTCGTCGTCGTCGACCACCACCACGAGCTCGCCCGCCGCGAGCGCGGCGATTGCTTCAGATACGCTGTCGAGCGGCATTGTCTCTCCTTGCCCGGGATGACTAGCGAGCGGCAAGCGGCCGCGCAACGTGGCTTGTTCGCCGTGCATGTTTCGCCTTCCCTTGGCGAACCGCCCGGTGCAATAAACCACCGCAATGGATCGGCCTCGTTTTGGCGAATGCCAGTCCTTCGCCCCGCAACCAATCCAGGAGCGCAGAAATGGCCCCGCGCACCGGCGGACGCATTCTCATTGACAACCTGGTCGGCCACGGCGCCGACCTCGTCTTCTGCGTTCCGGGCGAGAGTTTTCTCGGTGCGATCGAGGCGTTGCGCGAGGTCGAGAACCGGGTGCAGACGATCGTCTGCCGCCAGGAGGGCGGGGCCGCCAACATGGCGGAGGCCTACGGCAAGCTGACCGGGCGCCCGGGCATCTGCTTCGTCACCCGCGCGCCGGGCGTGACCAATGCTTCGATCGGGCTTCACACCGCGCGACAGGATTCGACGCCGATGCTGCTTCTGGTCGGGCAGGTCGGCCGCGGCACGGCGGGGCGCGAGGCGTTTCAGGAAGTCGACTACCGCAAGATGCTGGGCGAGCTGACGAAATGGGTCGACCAGGTCGAAGACGCGGCCCGCATCCCCGAATACGTCGCCCGCGCCTACAGCGTCGCGATGGCGGGGCGGCGCGGCCCGGTCGCGCTCATCTTTCCGGAGGACGTGCTGACCGATGTGGCGGAGACGGCGGACGTGCCGCCGCTTCCCTTTGCCGAACCTGCGCCCAGCGCGGCGGATATGGCGAAGCTCGCTGATCTTCTCGCAGCGGCGGAGCGTCCGCTTCTGATCGTCGGCGGCAGCGGCTGGAGCGAAGCGGCGCGCCGCGACCTCGTCGCATTCGCCGAAAAATTCGAGCTTCCGGTCACAGCCGGCTTCCGCTGCCAGGACCGCATGGACAATACGCACCGCCTCTATGTCGGCGAGCTTGGCACATCGGTCTCGCCGGAGCTCGCCAGCCGCGTGCGCGCGGCCGACTTGATCGTCGCGATCGGCGAGCGGCTGGGCGAGATGACTACGTCCGGCTACAGCCTGATCAAAGCGCCGGTTCCGAGCCAGACGCTGGTTCACGTGCATCCGGGCGCCGAGGAGCTTGGCCGCGTCTTCGCGGCCGCGCTTCCGATCAACGCCGGTGTCGGCCCCTTCCTTGCCGCGGCCGCCGGGCTCATGCCATCGGGAAAACCAAAGTGGATATCCTGGGTGAGCGATGCGCGGCGCGATTTTGAGGCGCAGCTTGAGGTGCGCGCGTTTCCCGGTGCGATCGATTTCGGCGCCGTCATGGCGACCTTGCGCGCACGGCTTGGCCCCGACGCCATCATCACCAATGGAGCCGGCAACTACACCGGCTGGTGCCAGCGCCATTATCTCTATCGCGGGTTCCCGACGCAGCTTGGACCGATCAGCGGCGCCATGGGCTATGGCTTTCCCGCCGCCATCGCCGCCAAGGCCGTCTACCCCGAACGCGATGTCGTGTGCTTCGCCGGCGACGGCTGCTTTCTGATGACCGGCCAGGAGCTGGCAACCGCCGTCAAATACCGGCTCGGCGTCGTGACCATCATCCTCGACAATGGCATCTACGGCACGATCCGCATGCACCAGGAGCGCAAGTACCCGGGACATGCTTATGCGACCGACCTCGCCAATCCGGACTTTGCGGCCTACGCGCGTTCGTTCGGAGCGCACGGCGAGACCGTGCGCGACACGGCGGACTTTGCGCCGGCCTTCGAGCGCGCGCTCTGCTCCGGTCTGCCGGCGCTGATCCATGTGCTGATGGACAAGGAGATCATCTCCACCCGCGCGACGCTCAGCGAGATTCAAGCACGCGCGCAATCGGCACGAGGCTAAGGCGCTCCGCGCCGCAGGCCTGAGTGGCGTGCAACGTGGCAACCGCCATTGCGCAGTGCAGATTGCGGCCGCCGTCGCGAGCGGCTAGGGCTGCCCGCGCACGCCATACGACGCCAATTCCAACGTCAGGGAAAGAATGACGCGGGCGATCCGCATCGGCACACGGGGAAGCCGTCTTGCGCTCTGGCAGGCGGGCGCGGTCCGCGACGTGCTTGCCGCCGCGCACGCTATTGACCCCGCGGCGATCGAGATCGTGCCGATCCGCACCTCGGGCGACCAGATCCGCGACCGCCCGCTTGCCGATGCGGGCGGCAAGGGCCTCTTCAGCAAGGAGATCGAGGCCGCGCTTCTCGCGGGCACGGTGGATATCGCAGTCCACTCGGCCAAGGACATGGAGACAATTCTCCCCGATGGCCTCCTCATTGGCGCGTGCCTGGAGCGAGAGGATGCGCGCGACGCGCTTGTTGCGAGCGGCGGGGCGACGCTCGACGCGCTGCCCGAAGGCGCCCGCGTCGGCACCGCCTCGCTGCGCCGCGAAGCGCTTCTGAAGCGCGCGCGCCCGGACCTCCAGACCGCGCTTCTGCGCGGCAACGTGCCGACGCGCCTGAAGCGCGTGGAGGAGGGCGCATTCGACGCGACGCTTCTGGCAGTGGCCGGACTGAAGCGCCTCGGCCTTGAGGCGCACATCACGGAGCTTCTGCCGCTGGAGAGCTTTCCGCCCGCCTGCGGGCAGGGGGCAGTCGCAATTGAATGCCGCGCCGACGACGCGGCCACCCGCGCGCTGCTTGACGCGATCGACCACTCGGAGACGCATCGCGCGGTTCAGTGCGAGCGCGCCTTCCTCGCGGCGCTCGATGGCTCATGCCGCACGCCGATCGCCGCTTATGCGCGCTTTGTCGACGCCGCGCTCGTCTTCGACGGCGTTGTCCTCTCGCCTGACGGGCGGGAGTTCTACGAAGGACAGGCATCCGGCGACCCGGCCGACCCGGCGGAGATCGGCCGCCAGGCGGGGGAAGAGGTGCGCGGCAAGGCGCCGGCGGCCTTCCTGAACGCGATCGGGATCGGCTGACGACGGTTTCTCGCGACGTCAGCTCTTCGGCGGCGTCTCGCCGCCGCCAAGGTTCACCCTCAGCCCGCCATCGACCAGGTAGACCGCGCCGGTAACGAACGACGCGCGCTCCGATGCGAGGAAGGCGACGACCTCCGCGACCTCGCTCGGCTTCGCCATACGGCCGAGCGGATGCGTCGCGCGCACCTCCGCCAGAACTGCCTCCGGGTCGGCGGCGCGGGCGAGTTCGGCCTGCATCAGCTGCGTGTCGACGGCGCCCGGCGCGACCGCGTTGACGCGGATGCCGTCCGCCGCATGGCCGACCGCCGCGGCGTGCGTCAGTCCGATCAGCGCATGCTTCGCGGACGAATAGGCGAGGCAGTCGGCGCGGCTCGCGAGACCTTGCACGGAGGCCATGTTGACGATCGCGCCGCGCGTCTTGCGAAGATGCGGCAGCGCCAGCCGCGACAGCCGGAAGATCGCCTTCAGGTTGACGTCGTAGACCAGGTCCCAGGTCGCGTCGTCGGTGGTCTCGAGAGTGCCGTAGGGCTGCACGGCGGCATTGTTGGAAAGCACGTCGAGGCGGCCGAAGCGGTGGATCGTCCGCGCGACCGCGTCCTCCAGCACGGCGAGGTCGCGAATGTCGCCGACGATCGCCTCCGCCTCGCCGCCCTTCTCCGCGATCCGGCCCGCGACCGCACCAAGACGCGCCCCGTCGCGGTCGAGCAGCGCGACGCCGGCGCCGCGTTCGGCGAGGAGCTCCGCCACCGCCGCACCGATTCCGCTGGCAGCGCCTGTGACAAGCGCGGCCTTGCCCTGAAACTCCGTCACTTGATGCCGACCGTCAGAAGCCCGCGCGTGATTGAGCCGGATGTCGGCAGGAGCGGGATCAGGCACGCCTGAAGCGCGTGATAGAGGTCCGGTTTGCCCTGGAAGAGCGGGGTCAGCGCCGGATCGGGAGCTTGCGGAAACCAGCCGCCATTATCGCGGTCGATCAGCCGGTTGGCGACAAAGTCCCAGATCCGCCGGTACCAGTCCTCGTAGCTTGGATCGCGATCGAGCGCGTTCAGGAAATGCGTGGCGCCGATCCCTTCCGCCGCCGGCCACCAGAGGCGGTTTCGAAGCAGCGGCTTGCCCGCCCAGTCGAGCGTGTAGAAGAAGCCGCCGTCGCCGGCATCCCACCCGTCCGCGGTGGCTCGCGCAAAGAGCGCGCGCGCCGCTTCCGGGAGCCAGCCGACGCGCCGTCCGCCAAGCGCATAGAGCTGCAGGAGAAGCCGCGTCCATTCGAGCGAATGGCCGGGCGTCGTCCCGGCCGGCCGGAAGACATCGCCACCGGAATAGTCGCGGTCGAGCACCCAGTTCTCGTCGTAGTGCTCAGGCAGGCGCCAGCCGTTCTCCGCCGCGCCCTTGCCGACAATCAGCGCCGCGATCAACTCCGCCATTTCGAGATAGGTGTTGTCGCCGGTCGCCTCGAACGCCGCCATCAGCGCTTCCGTCAGATGCATGTTGGAGTTCTGGCCGCGATAATGGCTGATCGGCGACCAGTCGGCGGCGAATTCTTCGGCGGTCGCGCCATGCGCGCTTTCCCAGAAGCGGGTTTTCAGAACCTCGCTGACATCGGCAAGCAGCCGGTCGGCGTCGGGATGGCCGACGGTCTTGGCGCTCGATGCGGCAAGGAGCACGAAGGCGTGCCCATAGGCCTGCTTCTTCGGGTCGCTCGGGTCGTGTTCGCCGATCCCCCAGAAATAGCCTCCGTGCTGCGCGTCGCGGTGGCCGTTCCACAGGAACGCCATGCCGTGATCGATGAAGGCCTCTGCGCCTGGCCGGCCCATCAGCCGCGCAATCGAAAAGCAGTGCACCATGCGCGTCGTGACATGCAGTTCGCGCATCGGCAGCTTTCCGGTCGCGGCGTCGCGCGCAATCGGCAGCCCGCGGTCGTCGAGCGCGAAGAATCCGCCTGCCGGGTCGATCGAATGGCGCTCGAAGAAATCGAAGAGGCGCGACGCCTGCCCGATAAGCCAGGTCCGGTGATAGAGACGCTCGGTCCACTTGGCGGCGGCCGTCTCGTTGCCCTTCGTCGTCTTCCTCGCCATCGTGGCGCCTAATGCACGAGCATGTCGTCGCGCGCGCCCACCATGTACTGGACGAGCTCTTCGGTGTTCGTGTCGGCCGTCTTCTTCTCCGCCACCTTGCGCCCGCGGTGCATGACCATCAGCCGGTCGGAGACGGCGAAGACGTCGGGCAACGTGTGGGTGATCAGGATTACCGGAACGCCCTGGTCACGGAGTTTTCTGATCAGCTCCAGCACCTTCTGCTGCTCCGGAACGCCCAGATTGTTGGTCGGCTCGTCCATGATCATCAGCCTTGCGTCCCAATAGACTGCGCGGGCGATCGCCACCGCCTGGCGCATTCCGCCCGAAAGATTCTCGATCGGCTGGCGCAGATTGGGGAAGTGGATCTCAAGCTTTTCGAGTGCTGTCTCCGACTCGGTCAGCATCTTCTGCTCGTCGAGCGTATTCACGATGCCGCCAAGATAGTGCCGCTTCACCTCGCGCCCGAGGAAGATGTTGGCGCTGACATCGAGATTGTTGGCGAGTGCCAGGTCCTGATAGATCGTCTCGATGCCGGCCTGGCGCGCATCCATCGGCGTCGCGAAGTTGCGCGGCCGGCCGTCGAAATAGATCTCGCCCTCGTCCGCGTGATAGACGCCGGAGACGCACTTGATCAGCGTCGACTTGCCCGCACCGTTGTCGCCGAGAAGCGCCACGACCTCGCCGGGATAGATTTCCCAGCTCACGTCGTTCACGGCGGTCAGGCCGCCGAAGCGCTTGATCAGGTTGCGGATGGCGAGGATCGCTTCGCTCATGTCGGTGGCCCCGTCCTGGTGCGTCCGACGATCAGCTCGCGCGACTGGTCGATCAGCACGGCGACGATGACCACGACGCCGACGACGATGAACTGCCAGAACGCCTGCACGTTGAGCATGACGAGCCCGGTCGTGAGCACCGCGATGATCAGCGAGCCGATGACGGTTCCGATGATGGTCCCGGCACCGCCGAAAAGGCTCACCCCACCGATGATGACGGCTGCGATCGACGAGAGAAGCAGCGGGTCGCCGATCACCGCGGAGCCGGCGGTGAAGCGCAACGTGGACAGAAACCCCGAGATGCCCGCGGTCACCGACGAAAGCACGTAAAGCGCGATCACGCGCCGGTCGACCGGTATGCCGGCGCGGCGCGCCGCCTCCATGTTGCCGCCGATCGCGTAGGTGTGCCGCCCGAACTGCGTCTTGCTAAGGATGAACATCGCGATCGCGACCACCACTGCGGTGATGAGGACCGGGTAGGAGAGGATACGGTCCATGCGGCGCAGGAGTTCGCCGGTAAGTTCCGGTGGAGGATGCAGGAAATAGAAACCGCCGCCTTCGCCGCGGATCAGGTAGAACAGCGACTCGTTGCCGTAGCCGCGGATTCCGCGCGGCAGGCCGATGACCGTCGTGTTCTCCGACATCAGAAGCGCGACGCCGCGCACGATGAACGAGCTGCCGAGCGTGACGATGAAGGCCGGCACTTTGAGCTTGGCGATGATCGTCCCGTTGATCAGGCCGACCAGTCCCGCGCCGGCAACCGCCGCGAGGAAGCCGATCACGACGGCGAAGAAGAGCGGCACGCCGGCATTGAAAGCCGCACGGATGGCGAGCGCCGACAGCACCGAGCCGAGGCTCATGACCCAGCCGACCGAAAGGTCGATGCCCGCGCCAATGATGACGAAGGTCTGGCCGAGGCCGAGCAGCAGCACCGGCGTGATCGCGACCAGAATGTTCTGCGAGTTGCGCACGGTCAGGAAGTTGACCGAGCCGCCGTTATAGAGCGGTACCGCGATCACGAAGAAGATGATCATCAGGCCGAGGAATGCCCAGGCCCACAGACGACTGAGCGCCAGGATCGTCCGCCGTCTGCGCCCGGCGGAAGGCGCCGGGACCGTCGCTGCGCTATTCACGTCAGGCGTAGCCAAGGCGCCTCACTTCCCGGTTTGGGCGAGAAAAGGACATCCCGGGAGGCGCGGGGAGCGCCGCCCGGGACGCAACGCGACGTCAGGATCAGCCTACTCGGCCTTGTAGATGAAGCGCGAGTAGTTCGGATCGTTGACGTTGTCCTTGTCGATGATGGCGAAGCCGGTCTGCACGCGCTTCGGCAGGCTGGTCACGCCGGCCGCGTCGGCTGCCGCGAACTCGACGGCGAGATAGCCCATATCGAAAGGCTTCTGCGCCAGCACCATCGTGACGTCGCCTTTGTTAAGCGACTCGATCGCGCCCAGCGTCGCGTCATAGGCGACGACCTGCACGTGACCGCCGAGTCCGGCATTCACGACCGCGTTGCCGGCGCCTTGCGCGGAAAACACGTTGGTGCCGAACACGCCGGCGAGATCGGGATGCTGCTCGAGAACCGCCGCGGTCTGCTGCGCCGCCTTGTTCGCGTCATCGAGGTTATAGTCGGGCCCGAGCACCGTGATGTCCGGATAGTCCTTCGCCATCTCCTCCTTGAAGCCCTGCTCGCGCCCCTCGACCGAAGAGACGTTCGGATTGGTGGAGTTGATGTAGACGATGCCCTTGCCGCCGATCGCCTTGGCGAGGCCGCGCGCGGAGATGCGCCCGCCCTCGACGTTGTCGGAGCCGATATAGCTGATCGGGAACGTCACCGGGCCATTCACGTAGTCGCCGTCGCCAAGGAACGTGTCCACCGTGATGATCTTGATGCCGGCGTCGAGGGCCGCCTGCAGTGCGGGGACCATCTGATCCTTATCGACCGGCGCGGTGATGATGTAGTTCAGGTCGCCGCGCGCAATCATGGCGTTCAAGAGAGGCGTCTGCGCCTCGACGCCCCAGGTCGGCGGAATCTGCGTCACCACATCGATGCCGAGATCCTTCGCGGCCTTCTCCACGCCGATCTGCATCACCTGGTAGAACGGATCGACGACGCCTGGCAGGAAGCCGATCTTGATGTTCTCTTGCGCGCTCGCGCTCTGCGAACCGGCGGCCAACAGCGCCGCTGTCGCGAGCGCAGCAAAGACTTGTCTCTTACCCATTACGTTCCTCCCGAGATGCGGCTGAGCGCCGCGTGGCTGCATGCCGAAGATGTTTTGCCGGGATGATACCGAAGTCGTGATTCCCGCGCAATCGAATGGCGGCGAGTCAGCCGGGATAGCAGCCCGCGAGGCGCGCCCGCTGGCGGACGAGCGAGAGCACCGTATCGATCGCCGGAGTTGGTGTATTCGTCAGACGTCCGAGCTCCTGAACGGCGGTGACCAGCGCGTCGATCTCCATCGGTCGCCCGCGCTCTAGGTCTTGCAGCATTGAGGTCTTGTGTGCGCCGACCTCCTCCGCGCCGGCGATGCGGCGGTCGACGTCGATCGGGAACTTGACGCCGAGCGCATTGGCGATCGCCTCCGCCTCCACCATCATCGCCCGCGCCACGCCGCGCGTGCCGGGATCGCGCGCAATCCCCTCAAGCGTCGCGCCGGTCAAGGCGGAGATCGGGTTGAAGGAGAGGTTGCCCCAGAGCTTGACCCAGATATCGGTGCGGATGTCGGGGCGCACCGCGGCGCGGATGCCGGCGTTGACGAGCAGGCGGGAGAGCGCCGTCACCCGCTCGCTCTTCTCGCCCGAAGGTTCGCCGAGCGGCAGCCGGTCGCCTTCGACATGGTGGATGACGCCGGGCGCATCGATCTCCGCGGCGATGTAGACGACGGAGCCGACCGCGCGCTCCGGCCCGATCGCGTCCCAGATCCGTGCTCCCGCGTCGACGGCCTCGACCCGCCGGCCGTCATAGGCACCGCCGTGCTTGTAGAAGTACCACCACGGCACGCCGTTCTGCGCGGTGACGACCGCCGTCTGCGGACCGAGCAGCGGCTTCAGGCTTTCGAGCACAGCGGACACCGAATGCGCCTTGAGCGCCAGGATAACGGCGTCCTGCGGCCCGAGCGCCGCCGGGTCGTCGGTTGCGCTGACGCGGACATTCGTCGTCGTGCCGTCCTTGCCGCGAAGCGCCAGGCCGTTCGCGCGCATCGCGGCGAGGTGCGCGCCGCGCGCGACGAGACTCACCTCCGCGTCGCCTTTCGCCGCGAGCTTCGCACCGACGAAGCCGCCGATCGCCCCGGCGCCGAACACGCAGATCTTCATCAGCCCGCCAGCCCCAGCTTCTCCGCGAGGCCGATGCGCTGCAGCTTGCCGGTCGCGCCCTTCGGGATCTCCTTCAGGAACACCAGCTTTCGCGGCACCTTGAAGTCGGCGAGCCGCGTGGCGCAGAAGTCGCGTAGCTCGCGCTCGCTCGCCGCCTTGCCCTCGCGCAGTACGACCGCCGCCGCGACCTCTTCGCCGAGCTTTGGATGCGGCATGGCGAAGGTCACGACCTGCGCCACCGCCGGATGGTCCATCAGGACCTCGTCCACTTCGCGCGGAGAAATCTTCTCGCCGCCGCGGTTGATGATCTCCTTCAGCCGGCCGGTGATGCGATAGTAGCCGTCCGCGTCGCGCATCCCCTGGTCGCCGGTATGGAACCAGCCATGCGCGAAGGCTTCCGCGGTTGCCTTGGGATTGTTCTCGTAGCCGGCCGTGACGTTCGGCCCGCGGATGCAGATCTCGCCGACCGCGTCGTCCCCGAGCAAGTTGCCCTGCGAATCGAGGATTGCCATCTCCGGCCCGGCGGCGATGCCGACGCTCCCCGGTTTGCGAATGCCTGGGGGGAGGGGGTTCGACGCCATCTGATGCGCCGCTTCGGTCATCCCATAGGACTCAATCACCGGCGCGCGGAAGGTCGCTTCAAGCTCCGCCATCACCTGCGGCGGCAGCGACGAGGAGGAGGATCGGATGAAGCGCAGCTTGGCGCGGCCGACGATCTCCTCGTTTCGCGACGCGCGCGCCAGGATCGCCTGATGCATGGTGGGCACCGCCGTGTACCAGCTCGGCCGTGCCCGATCCAGCCATTCGAAGACCCTGAGGGCGTTGAAGCCCGGCGTTGAGACGACCGAGGCGCCGGCCGAAAGCGATGCCGTCACCGCCGCCATCAGCCCGTGGATATGGAAGAGCGGCATGATGTTGAGGCAGCGGTCGTCCGGCACGAGCCGCAGCGTCTCGCGGATGTTCTTCGCGGAGGCGGCGATATTCGCGCCGGTCAGCGGCACAATCTTCGGCCGCGAGGTCGTGCCGGAGGTATGGAGCACCAGCGCAACGTCGTTCGCCTCGGCCAAGCCTGGCCGCGCGGCGGGTCGCGTCGTCTCGCCGATCAGCCGGAAGGTCCCCGCCGGCGCGCCGGCGTCGACCGCGAGTCGGATGATGCCGATATCGAGCTTCTTCGCGACCGCCTCTGCCGCTTCGTTGCCGGCCATGTCGACGACCAGCGCCTTGGCGCCGAGGTCGGAGAGATAGAATTCGAACTCCTCTGCGCGGTAGGCCGGATTGAGCGGCGCCGTCGTCGCGCCGGCCGCGATCGCGATGAAGGCGGCCGCCATCTCCGGCCCGTTCGCCAGCACGATCGCCACGCGGTCGCCGCGGCCGATGCCGAGCGCGTTCAGCGCCGTGACCGTGTCGGCGACGAGCGAGCGCAATCCGTCGAATGACAGTGTCTCGCGGTCCGGCGCCATGATCGCCGGCGCGTCCGCGCGCCCGGCCTTCAGGAGCTCAAGCATCACGGATGTCGATACCTCCCGCGCGGCAGCAGCGCCACTCCCGCATCTCTCATGCGGTCGTCATGCCATGGCTTGACCGGCCTTGACCATGGCATCCACAGCGCTTCACCCGCGAAGGCGCGCCCATCCGGGAGGCCCGGCCAGGTGGGCATGGATCGTCTCGGTTGTCGGGGATGGAGTTGGTGGAGCCGAGGGGGATCGAACCCCTGACCTCCGCATTGCGAACGCGGCGCTCTCCCAGCTGAGCTACGGCCCCAGGGCCCGGCCGACCAGTCTCGGCGGGTGGGCGGCATTTAGTGTTTGGGCTCAAGATGTGTCAAGCAGCCGGATTCGGCAGGAATGGCGCCCCGGCCGGCCTGCGCCCGCCCCCCGCGCGCTTGTATGGCGGGCACGGGCCGTCTACATGGCCGGATAGACCTTTGCGCGGAAAGCGGGAGCGAAGATGCGCGCTGTACCTCGATGTCGTCATTGTCGCCCTTAACCTTTATTGGTGGGTGATCATCGCGAGCGCGGTGTTCTCGTGGCTCTACGCCTTCGGCGTCGTCAATCCGCGCAATCAGGTCGTCGCCGCGATCGGCCGTTCGCTCTACCAGTTGACGGAGCCGGCGCTCCGGCCCATTCGCCGCGTCGTGCCGAATTTCGGCGGACTCGACATCACGCCGGTCATCCTGCTGCTGATCCTGCTGCTGATCGAGCAGATCATAAGATACTACATCTACCCCTACGTCCCCTGAGGGCCGCGGGAGGTGCCGCCGCTTCCATTCCGATCCGACGAAGCGGGGATCAGCATCCAGGTACGGCTCACGCCGCGCGGCGGCCGCGACCAGCTGGAAGGCGTCGAGCGTCGTGCCGACGGCAGCGCCGTCTTGAAGGCGCGCGTCCGCGCCGCGCCCGAGAACGGGCTGGCGAACGCCGCTTTGGAGAAGCTGCTCGCCGCGGCGTTCTCGGTTCCGCCGTCATCCGTTGCCGTCGTGAAGGGCGGCACAAGCCGCATCAAGTCCGTCCGCATCGCCGGCGACGTGCAGCGCTTGGAGAAGATCGCCCAAACGCTCTGATCGATCGCTCTGATCGATCGCTCCCGATTGAACGGGCGCTCAGGGGCGGAATTCGTACCAGAGGCAGGGGAGCGAGCGCCCGCCGAGCGACTCGTCGGTGCGCGCCACGAGCTTGCCGCCGTAGCGCACATAGAAGGCGTTGCCGCGGTCGTTCTCGGCAAGCGCGCGGATAACGACGCGCACATAGCCGCGCGCCTTGATGCGCTTCAGGACGGCGCGGAAGAGCCGCCCGCCGAGCCCGATCCCCTGATATTCGGGTTTTAGGTAGAGTTCCTGCACCTCCGCGGCAGCGGGCTGGCCGCGCGTCGGCGCCGGCGCGAAGGTCGCGTAGCCCGCGACCACGCCGCCGACGTCGAGCACGACGACGGCGCGCCGCGTCAGCACGTCGCGCCACCAGCCGGCGCTGCGGCGCACGATCATGCGCTCAAGCGTGATCGCCGGGATGATGCCGGCATAAGCCTCGCGCCACGCCGCCGCGTAGACTTCGGCGAGCTGGACCGCATCTCCGGTGCGGGCGGGGCGGACATCGATGACCAGCGACGGCATGCATCGGATGCTACGCTCGATCGGGGCGCGTAGGAAAGTGGAAAGAGGGCTTGACGCGATCGCGCGCGGTCTTGCGGCCGGCTCCCGCGTCTATTCCGGCGCCGCGAAGATCGCGATCGGCGTCTTGACACCGCGGAAGGAGAGATCGCCGAGCGGGTCGAGCGGCGTGTCGAGCAGTTCCGCCACCGCCTCGGTCAGAAGCAGGTGGCGTCGCTTTTCCTTCGACTTGGGCTCAAGCCTTGCGGCGACATTGACGGCCGGACCGGTGACGGTGAAGTCGAGCCGGTCCACCGCGCCGATATTGCCGTAGAAGACCGGGCCGCGATGCAGCGCGATGGCGAAATCGAGCGGTCGCCAGTCCGCCTTGATATCGAGCGCGTCGCCGGCCACGCCGTTCAGCGCCTTGACCGACGCGAGCGCGCTTCGCGCCGCCTGCAGCGCTGACGCCGCAGCGGCCCGCGCCGGTGTCGCCTCCGTCACCGGGAAGATCGCGAGCATGCCGTCGCCGACGAATTTCAGGACCTCGCCGCCGTTCCGCTGCACCGCCTCCGCCAGCCGCTCGAAATAGGCGTTGAGGAGCCGGATCAGGTCGGGGCCGGGAAGGCGGTCGGAGAGCCCGGTGAAGTCGCGCATGTCGGACACCCAGACGATGGCGTCGATCAGCTCGCCCGAGCCGCGTCTGATGGCGCCTTCGAGCACGCGCTTGCCGCTGCGCTCGCCGACATAGGCGCTGAGCACGTTCTCCGCGATCTGGCCGAGCGCGAAGAGATCGAGATTGAGCGCGATCGCCGGGATCAGCCTCTCGATCTCGGCAAGGCATTCGTGGCGGAAGCCGCCCTTGACGCGCGTCGCCACCGTCATCGCGCTGTGGAAGCTCCGCGCGTGCGGAACCGGGAATGCCCAGTAGTCGGTGAACCCCTCGCCGGCGAGCGTCGCCATCATCGGCATGCGCTCCGCCGTGTCGGCATCCTGCGGGTTGTAGCGCACGGCGATCCGCTCATCGATAACGGGTCGGAGCGGGCTCAGCAGGAACTCCGGCGTCTCGCGCACGTGCACGTTCACCTTCAGCTCATGGCAGGTGCCGCGCTGCGGATTCCAGTTGGCGGTGAAGCCGAGCACCTGCGGATGCAGCGTGCCGACATGGAAGCTCGCCCGCTCGAAGGTGAGCCCGGCGGCGACGAGCCGCGTCATCAGCCCGTCAAGCATCTCGGCGAGGCCGGCCAAAACCGCGTCGCCCGACATCAGCCAGCCCTCCGCCGTCCCGTCGACCAGGTCCGGATCGGAGACTGGAATCTGCCGGACGAGGGTCATGTCCGGCGAGTAGTCGGGTCCCTTCCGCACGGCCTCTTGGCGATGCTTCGGTGATGTTCGTGCGGGAGGCATGGCTCGGACTACGCGGGCGTTGCGGCTCGCCGGCCCATCAAGCCGCACTCGCCGCCTTCGCCCGTTCCGCCCGCTTCCTGTCGTTCGGGTCGAGGATCGCCTTCCTGAGCCGGATCGACTTCGGCGTCACCTCCACCAGCTCGTCCTCCTCGATATAGGAGAGGGCGCGTTCGAGGCTGAGCTTCATCGGCGGGGTCAGGAGCACCGCCTCGTCCTTGCCGGCGGCGCGGATGTTGGTGAGCTGCTTGCCCTTCAGGACGTTGATCTCCAGATCGTTGCCGCGTGTGTGCTCGCCGACGATCATGCCGCGATAGACGCGCGTTCCGGGGTCGATCATCATCGGCCCGCGGTCCTGCAGGTTGAAGAGCGCGTAGGCGACCGCGGAACCTTGGCCGTTGGAGAGAAGCACGCCGGTGCGCCGGCCGGGAATCTCGCCGCGGAACGGCTCCCAGGCGTGAAAAATCCGGTTCATCACCGCTGTCCCGCGCGTGTCGGAAAGAAGCTGCGGCTGGTAGCCGATTAGCCCACGCGTCGGCACATAGAAGCGCAGACGCACGCGTCCGGCGCCGGACGGCCGCATCTCGACCATCTCGCCGCGCCGCCCCGACAGCGTCTCGATGACGATGCCGGAATGCTCCTCGTCGACGTCGACGATCACCTCTTCGATCGGCTCGAGTTTCTGGCCGTTTTCTTCGCGCACCACGACGCGCGGCTTGCCGATGGTCAGCTCAAAGCCCTCGCGCCGCATCGTCTCGATCAGGATGCCGAGCTGCAATTCGCCACGCCCGGCGACCTCGAAGGCGTCCTTGTCGTCGCCCTCGGTGATCCTGAGCGCGACGTTTCCCTCCGCTTCGCGCAAGAGCCGTTCGCGGATGACGCGGCTCTGCACCTTGTCGCCCTCCTGTCCGGCAAGCGGGCTGTCATTGATGCGGAACGTCATCGACAAGGTGGGCGGGTCGATCGGCTGCGCCGGGATCGGCGTCTGGACCGAAGGGTCGCACAGCGTATCGGCGACGCTCGCCTCCTGAAGCCCGGCGAGCGCGACGATGTCGCCGGCCTCGCCAAGATCGATCCCTTTGCGCTCCAGCCCACGGAAGGCGAGCACCTTGGACACGCGGAAGGTCTCCACCGTCTCGCCCTCGCGCGACAGCGCCTTCACCGTCTGCCCGGCCTTGACCGACCCGGAGCGGATGCGGCCGGTCAGAATGCGGCCGAGGAAGGGATCGGCTTCGAGCGTCGTGGCCAGCATGCGGAACGGGCCCGCCTCCACCACTGGCGGTGCGACGTGCTCGAGCACTTTGTCGAGAAGCGGCGCTATGCCGTCCTTCGGCCCGTCGGGCGTAAGCGCCATCCAGCCTTGCTTGGCCGAGCCATAAAGCACCGGGAAGTCGAGCTGCGCGTCGTTGGCGTCGAGCGCGGCGAAGAGGTCGAAGACGGCGTTCAGCGTGACGTCGGGCTGTGCGTCGGACCGGTCGACCTTGTTGACGACGACGATGGGCTTCAGCCCGATCGCCAGCGCCTTCATCAGCACGAACTTCGTCTGCGGCATCGGCCCCTCGGCCGCGTCGACCAGGAGGATCGCGCCGTCGACCATGTTCAAAATCCGCTCCACCTCGCCGCCGAAATCGGCATGGCCGGGCGTGTCGACGATGTTGATGCGGGTGTCTTTCCAGAGAAGCGACGTCACCTTGGCGAGGATGGTGATGCCGCGCTCCTGCTCAAGCGCGTTGGAATCCATGGCGCGCTCCGCCACCTTCTGCCCGGCACGGAAGGTGCCGGAGGCGCCGAGGAGAACGTCGATCAAGGTCGTCTTGCCATGATCGACATGCGCGATGATGGCGACGTTGCGAAGGGTCGCGGGCATTAAGACCGTCAGAAGCCGGAATTTGCGGCCCACTTATCCGATTTGCGGGCGCCGAGTGCCGATAGATGGGGTGCGGCGGATCGCTTGTCCATCGCCGCGCCGGCGCTCTTCCGCGCCGGCGGTTCCTGGTAAACTGCCAGTCTCCCGCGCTGGGCCCTCGCAAGATGCCCCCGAAAGAGGCCAGGAATGAGGCGTTTCGGCTGCATCCAGATTGCCCTGCTCTTCCTCGTCGTCGCAGCCTCCGTTTCCGCGGCCGACAACCTCGATCGGCGGGTGCAGGATCGTCAACGATTCGCATGTCGACATCGTCGCCTTCTACGGCGTTAACGTCAGCGGGCACGACTGGCAGGACAGCCTGCTCGGCGGCGACGTGCTGCGCGCCGGCACCTCGGTCGTGCTGAATTTCGACGACGGCACCGGCTATTGCCGCTTCCGCTTCCGCGCCGTCTTCGCCGACGGCATCGACCTCCAGCGGCAGAGCGTCAATGTCTGCGACATCGGCACCTACCGCTACACCGATTAGGCCGCCGACGCGTCCTCGCCAATAGGTCTGTGACGATTGGCACTCTGCCGCATGACCCCGATTCGCATCCGCCCACTGCTGGCGCTGAGCATGAGCGGCCTGGTGCTGGCGGCAACTGCCATCGTGCTGACGATCGCGTTGATCGCCAGCACGCATAACACCTTCGAGCTCCTGAACGGCCGCACCGTTCTGATCCTCGACGGGATCGAGCAGGAGGTGCGCAACAAATTCGACGGCGCGTCCCAGATCGTCGACAGCCTGGCGCGCGAGATCGAGACCGGCAGCCTGCAGACCGCCTCGCCGGAAGATTTGCAGCGGGCGATGACAATCGCGCTCGCAAGCACGCCGGACGTTGGCGTGCTCCTTTACTGGAATCACGACTTGGCGCGGCGGCTCGTCTTTCGTAACACCGACGGCACGATCGGCTGGCAGGGGCCGGAGCCTGAAGCCAGTGCGCAAATTCGCGCCGGGCTCGGCGCGCTCAGTCCGAACATGCGCCAATGGGGAGCGCCGGTTGTCGTCGACAACGTTTCCTACGTGAATTTCGCGGCCCGCGTCGACGCGCCCCTGAGCGATGTCGCCTATATGGTTGCCGCCGTGTCGCTGCAGCAGTTCTCCGACTTCGTCGCCAAGATCGGCCGCCAATACGGCGCCACCGCCTTCATCCTCTACGGCGAAGACCGCGTGCTCGCGCATCCGAGCTTCGTTGAGGCAGGCACGGCGGGGCAGGCCACGGTTCCGATCGCGGAGACGGGCGACCCGGTCCTTGCCGCCCTTCCCAAGGCCACGCCGGTCGAGTTCATGGACTTAGCGCGCCGGCAATTTGTCGAGACCTACAGGGTCCGCGTCGGCGACGCCTACTATCTCGTCATGTATCGCTGGCTCTATGGCTACGGGCCGCAGCCGATCGCCGTCGGCGCCTATTTTCCGAATACGGTGGTCAACGACACGCTGCATCGTCTTCGCCTGTCCGCGATCGTCGGGATCCTGATCGCCATCGTCGCCGTCGGCGCGGCGATCGTACTCGGCGGATATATTGCGCGGCCGGTGCGGCGGCTCGCGGCAAGCGCCTCGGCGGTCGCCGGTCTCGATCTCGACAACGTGCCGGTGCCGATCCGCAGCCCCATCGCCGAAGTCGACGAGCAGGCACGTGCCTTTGGCATGATGCTCGATGCTCTGAAGGTGTTTGAGACTTACGTGCCGCGCCGGCTTGTGCGGCGTCTGGTTGCCCTCGGCGGCAGGGAGGGCATGGCGTCGGAGATGCGCGAGCTGACGGTGATGTTCACTGACATCGTGCACTTCTCCGAGATATCGGAGCGCATGGGCGCGGAGGAAACGGCGACCTTCCTGAACCGCCATCTCGGGCTCGTCGCCGCCTGCATCGAGGCCGAGAACGGCACCATCGACAAATATATTGGCGACGCCGTGATGGCGTTCTGGGGCGCGCCGGACCGCATGGACGACCATGCCGCGGCGGCGGTGCGCGCCGCGCGGCGCATCTCCGAGACCGTCACCGCCGACAACGAACGCCGCGCCCTGAAGGGGCTTCGGCCTGTCAGGCTCAGGGTCGGCATCCATTCCGGCCCCGCGGTGGTCGGCAATATCGGCACCGCCGAACGCGTCAACTACACGATCGTCGGCGACACGGTGAACTTCGCCCAGCGCCTGGAGGCGCTCGGCCGCGAGCTCGACGCGGGGGCCGATGTCACGATCCTGATCAGCGGCGAGACGGCCGAGCGCGCCGGGCTCGGCGATGGCGAAACGGATGACATGGGCGCGCACATTCTTGCCGGTCACCAGCGCGCGGTCGAGGTTCGCCGCCTGCGCTGAGCGGCGGTCGCCGCTATCTGCGGCAGCAGCGGTCCGGTCGGGCGGCCCTTTTTCAGGCCCAGGCCCGCCTGCTCGACCATCATCAGCTCGCCGACATTCTCCGAGGTTATGTAGCCGACGAGATTGCCGTCGCGGTCGACAACGCCGACCGCCGGGGCGCTGCGCCCCTGGAGCAGCTTCAACGCCTGTTCCAGCCGCGCCGATTGCGGCACTGTCTGCGGGTCGCCGGCCATCGCCTCGACCACCGACGTTCCGCTGCCGGATTTCGACAGCGCCTGCACCATGGCGTTCCGGGTCAGGAAGCCGCGCAGCTTTCCTGCGCCGTCGACGATTGGAAACTCGTGCTGCGTGGTGCGAAGCAGGAGCTCCGCGGCGTTGCCGACATTCGCCTGTGGCGACAGCGCCTCGAAGCGCGTGATCATGGCGTCGCCGACGCCGACATGCCGCGAGACGTCCTGCAGCCCGACCATCTGCGCCTCGGCGGTCGCCGCCAGATAGACGAAGAATGCGATCAGGATCAAAAGCGGGTTGCCGCCGACAAGGCCGAGGAACCCGAAGACGAAGGCGAGCGCCTGGCCGACCCGCGCGGCGATGTTGGTCGCCTGGCGGCGCGGATACCAGATCGCGAGCACTGCGCGGAGCACCCGGCCGCCGTCCATCGGGAAGGCCGGGATCAGGTTGAAGAGCGCCAGGAATACGTTCACCGAGGCGAGCCGCGCGAGGAAGGAGAGGCTCGGGTTGTCGAGCTTCTGGAGCGCGTCCACGCTGAAGCTCGCATTCATGAAGAGCATGAGCACGGCCGCAATCACCACGTTCACCGCCGGGCCGGCGAGCGCCACGATGATCTCCTGCCGCGGCTTCTCCGGCATCCGCTCAAGCCTTGCCAGGCCGCCGATCGGGAGCAGCGTAATATCAGGCGTGCGAATGCCGTAGCGGCGCGCCGTCAGCGCGTGGCCGAACTCATGCGCCACTACGCAGGCGAAGATCGCAAGGATGAAGAGGACGCCCTGCACCGCCGCGCTGGTGCCGCCCTGCTGGTAATAGGCGACGCCGATCCAGGCGAGGAGCAGGAAGAAGGTGACGTGGACGCGGATCTCCGAGCCGAAGAGCCGGCCGATGGGAAAGGACCAGGACATCGATTGCTCCACGCTGACAAGCCGGTGGCTTCATCCCCAATATAGGGTTGCGACGGCGCCTTTTCACCCCGGTATCGTGCCGGTCGAAGCGCCGATCAGCGCCGCGACAAGCCGCAGATGAACGCCCGGTAGGATTCTGAATGATCGCCTTGATGGTTCGCCATCCCGGGCTTGGTCAGCCAGCCGAGACGCGGCGGAATGTAGCTGCGGATCGCGCGGCGCGGGCGCTCGCGCCAGCCGAGATTGAAGGCGCAGTATCTCGGGAAGAATTCCATCTCGGAGTAGGGGAGGTGGTCGTGCACCCACCAGGCCACCGCCTCCCAGTCGCCGGTTCGCTCATAATGGGGGATCAGCGCATGGACGACGACGGTCGCCATCGCGCCGGTCTCGCCGTTCGCGTCGCGGCGGTCCCAGATGTGGGAGCCGAAGCTCTTTTCGTTCTGCGCGCAATTGAAGCCGCGCTCGTTGCCGAAACGGTTCACCTCCGGCGTACGATAGGCAGAGCGGATCGAGATGCGCCCGAATTTTTCCCGCAGCGGCTCAAGCAGCGCCGTGCAGAGCGCCCGCCCGGCCTCGATCGCGAGATCCGGATCGTCCGGAATATTGGAAAGGCCGCAGAGGTTGGCGATCTCCGAATAGAGGAAATCGCGCATGAAGAAATTCTCCGACAGCCGCACCCGTCCGAGCTCCTCCAGCGCCTTCACGCTGCCTGGCTTCTTTCGCCTTGTCATCGCTCTCACCTTTCTCTCTTCGCCGGAGAGAACGGCACATCCCAAAGCTTATGCCCACCCGGAAATCCTCGCTTACACTTCCTCTCGTTTCCCGCCCGTCGAGGGCGTCCGGCCGGCGTGACCGAGCGGGGCGGGGATGCGGAGCCCGTAGCGGTGAAGGAGTCACGCCCGATGCACCGTCGCGGGGGTCCAAGTCGCATCGTCGTCGCTGAAGACCCGGCGGATGCCTAGCCCTGGAAGAGGGCGTCTGCGTCGGGAACAAGGGTAAAAGTCCCGCGGCGATGCGGAGCAAGCCTCTCCTCCGCGCGGGGCGCCGAAAGGGCGCCGCACAAGCTTTTTCGCGGCTCTTCGGAGCCGCCGCACCAGGTGCCCCCAAGGCGCCCCGCACCCCTCCTTTACCCCCGCGCCGCGCGGCGGCGGGAGGGTGCTCTACGTACCGCGACGCGCACCCCTTCTCCCATGGGGAGAAGGTGGCTGCGGAGCAGCCGGATGAGGGGTTGCGGTGTTGGAGATCAAGCTGATCCGCTGCAACCCCTCACCCGTCGCCTTCGGCGACACCCTCTCCCTCTGGGAGAGGGTTTCACATCCGGGGTTGCCGCGACGGCAAGCCCCGGAATCCGCCCGAGCGCCATGCCAGGATAGACGAGGGCGAGGACGATGCCCGAAAGCCGCGATCATGCGCGCTCCGTCTCGGAGGCGGTGCCCTTCAGGACCTTGAGGAACGCTTCCCCGTAAGTGGCGAGCTTCTTGCTTCCGACGCCGTGGCATTCGCCGAGCGCTGCAAGCGTCGTCGGCCGCGCTTCCGCCATGGCGATGAGCGTGCGGTCGGGAAAGACGACGAAGGCGGGAACGCCTTGCGCCTGCGCGAGCTTGCGCCGCAGCTGTTTCAGCGCGGAGAGGAGATCGGGGTCGACGGTCTCCGCGATGGCCGTCGCCGTGCGCCGCTCCTCGCGCGATCCTCGTTGCCTACTGGGCGCCAGGGCCGCGTCCGGGCGGCGGGAAAAGCCGGCCTTGCCGAAGAGCACGCCGCGCCCGCTCTCCGTCAACAGCCAGGTGCCGAAATGGTCGTGGTCGGGCGCAATGTGGCCGGCGGCATAGAGTTGGCGAAAGAGCGCGTTCCAGTCGCGCTTCGCCATCTTCGCCCCCACCCCGAAGGTGGGGAGCTCGTGGTGGCCCCAGCGGGAGACCGCCTCGTTCGCCTCGCCGACGAGGATCGACACCAAATGTCCGGTGCCGAAGCGCTCGCCGGTGCGGGCGATTGCGGAGAGCGCCTTCTGCGCCTCGACTGTTGCGTCCTCCGCGGCAACACCGGAAAGGCAGAGGTCGCAGTTGCCGCACGGCCGGCTCGCTTCGCCGAAATAGGCGAGCAGAGTCTGCCGCCGGCAGGTGGGCGCCTCGCAGAGTGCGACGAGGGCGCTGAGCCGCTGCCGCTCGATCCGCTTCTGCTCCTCGCCCGCCTGGCTCTCCTCGATCTGCTGGCGGCGCAGCCGGATGTCGCCCATGCCGAAGAGGGTGAGCGTGTCCGCGGCAAGTCCGTCGCGCCCGGCGCGGCCGATCTCCTGGTAATAGGCCTCGATCGTCTTCGGCAGGTCGGCATGCGCGACGAAGCGCACGTCCGGCTTGTCGATCCCCATGCCAAAGGCGACGGTCGCAACCGCCACCACGCCGTCATCGCGCTGAAAGCGGTCCTGCGCTCGCTTGCGAAGATCGGCCTCAAGCCCGGCGTGATAGACCACCGCGTCGTGGCCGCCATCGCGCAGGTTTTCGGCAAGGCGTTCCGTGCGCTTGCGCGACGAGCAATAGACGATGCCCGATTGGCGGCGCCGGGTGTCGACGAAATCGGCGACCTGGCGCGCTGCGCTGCTCTTCGGCTGGAAGGCGAGAAAAATGTTCGGGCGGTCGAAGCCGTGCACGAAGATTTTCGGTTCCGTCTCGAAGAGCCGCTCGACGATGTCGCGCCGCGTCATCGCGTCGGCCGTAGCGGTGAGCGCGAGGAGGGGTGGGGCGCCAAGCTGCTTGTGCAACGCGCCGAGCTGCAGATAGTCGGGCCTGAAATCGTGGCCCCATTGCGAGACGCAATGCGCCTCGTCGATGGCAAGCCGCCGGAGCCCGATCTTCGACAACCGTGCCTGCAGCCCAGGCGAGGCAAGCCGTTCCGGCGCGGCATAGAGAAGGCGGAGCGTGCCGGCCGCGGCCGCGATCGAGCGCCGCCATGTTCTCGTCATGCGGATTGGCGGAGGAGAGCGACGCGGCCGCCACGCCGAGCGCCTGCATCGCCGCCACCTGGTCGCGCATCAGCGCGATCAGCGGCGAAACGACCAGCGTCAGCCCGCCCTCCACGACCGCGGGCAGCTGGTAGCAGAGCGACTTTCCAGCGCCGGTCGGCATGACCGCGAGCACGTCCGCCCCGGACATGACCGCCGCGACGACCTCGTCCTGGCCGAGGCGGAGCGCCGCGAAGCCGAATGTGTCGCGGAGCGCAGCCTGGACGCGGTCGTCCTCCACGCTAGGTCCTCTTGTCCCGCATCGCGAGCGTCCGGAGCCGTAGCGCGTTCAGCCGGATGAACCCCGCCGCGTCCTTCTGGTCGTAGGCGCCGCGGTCGTCCTCGAAGGTGACGAGCGCGTCGGAGTAAAGCGAGTTCGGCGAGGCGCGGCCGATGACGATGACGTTGCCCTTATAGAGCTTGAGCCGCACGGTGCCGTCGACCTTCGCCTGGCTCCGGTCGGCCATCGCCTGGATCATCTCCCGCTCCGGCGAGAACCAGAAGCCGTTATAGACAAGCTCCGCGTAGCGCGGCATCAGCTCGTCCTTCAAATGCGCGGCGCCGCGGTCGAGCGTGATCAATTCGATCGCCCGATGTGCGACGTAAAGGATGGTGCCGCCCGGCGTCTCGTAGATGCCACGCGACTTCATGCCGACGAAGCGGTTCTCGACCAGGTCGACGCGGCCGATGCCGTTCGCCCCGCCAAGCTCGTTGAGTCTCGTCAAAAGCGTCGCCGGCGACAGCTTCTTGCCGTCGATCGAAACCGCGTCGCCCGTCTCGAAGCCGATCTCGACGACGGTCGCCTTGTCGGGCGCCTCCTCCGGCGAGAGCGTGCGCATGAAGACATAGGGCGGCGGCTCGACCGCCGGGTCCTCCAGCACCTTCCCCTCCGAGGAGGAGTGCAGGAGGTTGGCGTCGACGGAGAAGGGCGCCTCGCCGCGCTTGTCCTTGGTCACGAGGATCTGGTTCTTCTCGGCGAAGTCGATCAGGTCGGTGCGCGACTTGAAGTCCCACTCCCGCCACGGCGCGATCACCTTGATGCTCGGATCGAGCGCATAGGCGGTCAGCTCAAAGCGCACCTGGTCGTTGCCCTTGCCGGTCGCGCCATGCGCGATCGCGTCGGCGCCTGACGCGTGCGCGATCTCCACCAGCCGCTTGGCGATCAGCGGCCGCGCGATCGACGTGCCGAGCAGGTAGACGCCCTCATAGAGCGCGTTCATGCGGAACATCGGGAACACGAAGTCGCGCACGAACTCTTCGCGCAGATCTTCGACGTGGATTTCCTTTATGCCGAGCATCTCGGCCTTTTTGCGCGCCGGCTCAAGCTCCTCGCCCTGGCCGAGATCGGCGGTGAAGGTCACCACCTCCGCCCCGTAGGTCGTCTGCAGCCATTTCAGGATGATCGAGGTGTCGAGCCCGCCCGAATAGGCGAGCACGACCTTCTTGATGTCGCGCGCCATTGATTCAGTCCGCTGGAAAAAGCGCGCGCACTATAGTGGGGGCATGGTCCGGCGCAAGTTCGGCCATGGCCTAGCCCGGTGCCAGGACCTTCTCCATCACCAGGTGGTCGAGGCCCTCCATGACCTTCTCCGCGACCGGCCGAAACCCCTCGCGGTCGTAGAAGGACATCGCCTTGCCGTTCCCGGTCGCAACTTCGAGGCGCATGATGCGGCGATCGGGATGATGGGCGGCGGCGGCTTCAAGCAGGCGTCGGCCGATCCCCCGCCGCTGCCGGTCGGGGTGCACATAGAGCCGCGCCAGAAGAAGCACCGGCGGCTTCTGGGCGTTGGCGAACGCATGACCGACGATCGCACCGTCTTCCTCGGCGACGAGGAAGGTGGTGGCCGGCTGATCGCGCTGTCGCTCCAGCGCCTCCGCCGAATGCCAGGCGCCGGTGATCTCCGCCACGCGCTCCCGCCCGAGCAGCTCGGTATAGGTGTCGTGCCAGGTCTCGACCAGCATCCGGCTGACGGCCGGCATGTCGGCCGCCTGCGCAAGCCGGATCGTCACGTCGCTGTCGGTCATGGACGATGCGGGTAGCGGATTCCCCGAAGACTTGCCATTGTCACGGGCTCGCCCCGCGTGTTTTTCTGAACCGAGCGATGCATTTCCTTCCGACCCTTCCCGTCTTTCTCGCCTACACCGCCGCCGTCCTGGTGATCACCTTCACGCCCGGCCCCGACATGACGCTCTTTCTCGGCAAGGCGGTCAGGCAGGGGACCGCCTCGGGCCTCGCCGCGATGTCGGGCGCCACGACCGGCATCCTGATCCACACCACGCTCGTCGCGCTCGGCCTCTCTGCGCTGATCGCGGCAAGCGCCACGGCCTTCTTCATCCTGAAGGTGGTGGGGGCGCTCTATCTCCTGTGGCTCGCGATCGGGGTCATCCGCCACGGCTCGGCGCTCAACATCGATGCGTCGAAACCCGCCGTGCCGAACGAGCCGCTGCACCGCACCTGGGCGATGGGGCTCGGCGTCAATCTCCTGAACCCGAAGATCATCATGTTCTTCGTGACCTTCCTGCCGCAGTTCGTGGCGGCGAGCGACCCCTATGCGACGCGCAAGCTCTTCTTCCTCGGCTTCGTGTTCGTCGTGATCGCGACGCCGATCACCGTCGCGATGATCGTCTTCGCCGCGCGCATCGCGCGGCTCCTGAAGCGCTCGCCGCGCGTCATGCGCGTCATCGACTGGCTCTTCGCCGGCGTCTTCGGTGCGTTTGCGCTGAGACTGATCGTGGCAAGGAGTCACTAGATCGGCGGCGCCCGCGCCTGCCCAAAACCTTCTCCCAGTGGGAGAGGGTCGATCCTAGCTGACGAAAAGCTCCGTCTTGCGAAAATTCACCGCGTCGATCAGCCCGACATCGGAAATGCGCAGCTCCGGGATGACGACCAGCGCCAGCAGCGAATGCTGCATATAGGCGTTGTTCAAGCTGCACCCGCAGGCGCGCATCGCCTCGACCATGCGGCCTGCCTTCTTCGCCACGACCTCCGCGCGCTCGTCCGACATCAGCCCGGCGATCGGCAGCGCGATCAGCGCCAGCTCGCGGCCTTCGCTGATGACGACAATTCCGCCGCCGACCTCCTGCAGGCGGTTCGCGGCCTGTGCCATGTCGGATTTGCTCGTGCCGACCACGAGCATGTGGTGGCTGTCATGCGCGACCGTGCTTGCGACGGCGCAGGGCCGGTCGTAGCCGAAGCCCGACACGAAGGCGTTGACCACCGCGCCCGAGCCCTTGTGCCGCTCGACGAGCGCGATCTGGCAGACATCCTGCTGAAGGTCGGATTCGACCAGCCCGTCGGTGACGGCGAGCCGCCGCTCGAGCGCCCTGGTCGGCGCCTGGTTCTCGATCACGCCGATGACGCGCGCGTGACGGCGTTGGCGCCGACCGGCGCGGCAATGTCGAAGTCCGGCGCGTCAAGCCGCCGCCCGACCTTCACCGTGCCGCGGGAAACGGCCGGATAGGCATAGGGCGGAAGCTCGGCGATCAGCCGCCCGTCCTCGGCCATCACCACTCCGCGCGCGATCACCATCTCGATCGGCAGCGCCGCAAGGTCGGAGGATAGGATCAGGTCGCCGCGCCGGCCGGGGGTGATCGAGCCAAGCTCGCGCTCCAGCCCGAAATGCTCCGCCGTGTTGAGCGTCGCCATCTGGATGGCGGTGATCGGCTTCAGCCCCTGCGCGATCGCGTGGCGCACGACGCGGTTCATGTGCCCGTCCTCGACCAGCGTGCCGGAATGCGAGTCGTCGGTGCAAAGAATGAAGTTCCGGGGATCGATCCCCGCTTCGGTGACCGCCTTGATCTGAGCCGCAACGTCGTACCAGGCCGAGCCGAGCCGGAGCATCGCGCGCATCCCCTGGCGGACGCGGGCGATGGCATCCTCGGCGCGCGTTCCCTCGTGGTCGTCGGCAGCACCCCCGGCCACGTAGCCGTGGAAGGGGAGGCCGAGATCGGGGGAGGCGTAGTGTCCGCCGACCGTCTTCCCGGCGGCCTGCGTCGCGGCGATCTCGCCAAGCATTCTTGGGTCGCCGGCCGCGACGCCCGGAAAGTTCATCATCTCGCCGAGCCCGACGATGTTCGGCCATTGCATCGCCTCGCGCACCTCGTCCGGACCGAGGCTCGCGCCGGCATGCTCAAGCCCCGGCGCGCTCGGCACGCAGCTCGGCATCTCCACGAAGACATTGAGCGGCAGGCTGCATCGCCTCGTCATGCATCAGCTTGACGCCGGGAAGGCCGAGCACGTTGGCGATCTCGTGCGGATCGATGAACATGGTCGTCGTGCCGTGCGGCAGCACCGCGCGCGCGAACTCTGTGACCGTGACCATGCCGCTTTCGACATGCATGTGCGCGTCGCAAAGGCCGGGAACCAGGTTGCGGCCCTCCGCCTCGATGACCGTTGGTGTCGTCGCCGATCGTGTGGCCGGCATCCGGCCCGACATAGGCGAAGCGGCCGCCTGCGATCGCGATGTCGGTCGCCGGGATGATCTCGCCGGAATGGACGTTCACCCAGCGCCCGCCGCGCACGACCATGTCGGCCGGGCTGCGGCCCATGGCGACGTCGACAAGCCGTAGCGCGGCGTCCTGCCAGCTCTCTAACATCGCCGGGTCTTACCCGATCGGCGGCTATCCGTCAGCAGGGCGGGGAATCGAACGGCAACATTGATGCGCATCGTCCGGAAGAAGGCGTCAATCGACCCGCCGCTGGTCGCCCACGAGCAGTGCGGCGTCGATCTCGAGGAGGTCCTGCGCCTCCTTGATCACCTCGGGATCGAGCTCCGCCGGCGCGAGATCAACGCCGGATGAGAGCCGCCGCGAAATGATCTTCAGGGCTTCCACGCGTGCGTATTTCTTGCTGTTCGCCGGAATTGCATGCCACGGCGCATGCGAGGTCGAGGTCTCCTTGAACATGTCATCGATGGCTTCCTCGTAGGCGCTCCACTGCTTCCGATTGCGAAAATCCTCGTAGCTCAGTTTCCAGCGCTTCGTCGGATCGAGCACACGATCCCGGAAGCGACGGAGCTGTTCCTTCGGCGTGATGTGCAGGAAGATCTTGATGACCCGCGTGCCGTGGTCGGTGAGCGCGCGTTCGAATTCGTTGATTTCCCGGTAGGCTCTCCGCCAGTCCTTCGCGGTCGCCAGGGACTCGACCCGCTCGACAAGGACGCGTCCGTACCAGGATCGATCGAAGACGGAGATCGCGCCGCGCGGCGGCAGGCGCTCGAAAAAGCGCGCCAGATAGTGCCGTTCGAGATAGTAGCGGCGCGGCGCCGAGATCGGCCATACCTTGAACCCGCGCGGATCGAGGATGGCTGACATGCAGCGGATCGTGCCGCCCTTGCCGGCGGCGTCCCAGCCTTCAAAGACGACTGCCGCCGAATTGCCCGACTTCAGATAGGCCTGCTGTATCCGTCTGAGCTTTTGCTGTACGTCGGCGAGCTCACTGAGATAATCGGCTTCGTTCAGTTGAGCCGTCATGTCGAGCGCGGCGAGACGAGGCAGTTTGCGCTTCCGCGAAGTCGACGTCTTCTTCATCCACGCCCGCCCTGACGTTTGCCCAGCTTCAGATGTGGTAGCAGATTCGACCCCCGCCGCCGCGCCACCAAAGTCCTGCTCGCTGAGTAACCCGCGTGAAGGCGTCCCGATACGAGTCTCCCCGATCTGCAAATTCCAGATCGCGCCCTTGGCGCTTGCCTGAATTGTCGCTCTTGACTCCGCCTTCGTCTGTGACAATCTAGAACAAAGAGGGAACAATCGTCCCTGCCGAGACCGCCATGGCCATCAACGCCACGGCGCATGCGGAGCTTTCCCGCCTGCGCCGGGACATCGCCCGGATCGAAGGCCGCCTCGCCGATGCGGAGCGGCTGACGCTCGATTCCGCGCCCGCCTTGGATGCGCAGGCCGAGGCGGAGGGGCTGCGGGAGCGCCGGCATCGCGCCCGCCTGAGGCTCGGCGTCGCCGCCCTCGATGCCGCCATGGGCGGCGGGCTGCCGCTTGCCGCGCTGCATGAGATACGTGCCGCGGAAAGCCGCGACGGGGGGGCTGCGAGCGGCTTCGCGCAGGCGCTTTCGGCGCGCCTTGCGGCCGCGGGCGGCATGTCCTCCGTCCTTGTCATCAGCGAGGCCGATGCGCGCCGCGAGGCGGGAAAGCTCTACGCCCCGGGGCTGGCCGCGCTCGGCCTTGATCCGCGCTTCGTGGTCGAGGTTGCCGTGCGCACCGAGGAGGAGGCGCTCTGGGCCTTCGAGGCGGCGCTCTCCTGCCACGCCCTGGACGTTGCGATCTGCGAGCTCAGACAGGCCTCGCTCGATCTTTCCGCCACGCGCCGTTGCGCGCTTCGCGCTCGCGACGCGGGCGTCACCGGCTTTCTCCTGCGGCTTGGAAACGCTCTCCCGAGGCAAGCGCGGCGGAATTGCGCTTCCAGGTCTCGCCGGCGCCGGCCGGCACGATCGGCAGCTTCGCGTCCGGCGTCGGGCGCATGGCCTGGGCGCTGCGGCTGGAGAAGAACCGCCTCGGACGCACGGGCGCTTTCTTTGTGGAGTGGAATGCCCATGAGCGAAGCTTTGTTGAACGCGGGGCCGAACGAGGAGCCGAGCACGGGGCGGGGAGGGGGCCAGCGGATTGTGAGCCTCTTTCTGCCGCGCCTTTCGACCGACCGTCTGATCCGCCTGAAACCCAGGGCATCCGCCACGCCTCATGAGGGAACGCCGGCCGCCGAGCCGCCGCTCGCTGTTGTGGCGAAGGTCAAGAACGCGCTGCGCGTCGCCGCCGTCGATCGGATCGCCGAGGCGCGGGGAATTCGCCTCGGCGTCACCCTTGCCGATGCTCGCGGCGCTGTGCCTGATCTTGTAGTGGAGGATGCCGACCCGGCCGCCGACCATGCGCTGCTCGAACGGATCGCCGACTGGTGCACCCGCTATACGCCGCTCGTCGCGCTCGACCCGCCGGGTGGCCTCTTCCTCGATATTTCCGGCTGCGCGCATCTTTTTGCCGGGCGTGGAGCGTCTGCCGCGCAAGACGCCGGCGAGGAACGCCTGCTCGCCGACTGTCTGAAGCGTCTTGCCGGCCAGGGCTTTGCCGCCCGCGGCGCCGTCGCATCGACCGCCGGCGCGGCCTGGGCGCTCGCGCATTACGGCGAAGGCGGCCTGGTTCCGCGCGGCTCGGAGGCAGAGACGATTGCGGCGCTGCCGGTCGCGTCACTGCGGATCGGCGCGGCGGAGGAAGCGCTTCTCGACCGCCTCGGCCTGAAACGGGTCGGGCAATTGATCGGTAAGCCGCGCGCGCCGCTTGCCGCCCGCTTCGGCGCCGACCTGGTCGCCCGCATCGACCAGGCGCTGGGCCATCTCGACGAAGTGCTGTCGCCGCGCCGTCCCGCGCCACGGCTTTCCGCCGAGCGGCGTTTCGCCGAGCCGGTGATCGACCAGGACTTGCTGCTGGAGACGCTCGCTTCGCTTGCGCACACGCTCGTTCCATCGCTTGAGAGGCAGGGTCTCGGCGCGCGGCTTCTCGAAGCATCGTTCTTCCGCATCGACGGCGCGGTTACCCGCGCCGAAATCGGCACGGCGGCGCCGCTTCGGGCACCTGACAGGATCGCGCTGCTTTTTTCGGAACGGCTTGCAGCGCTTTCCTCCGAGTGGGACGCCGGCTTCGGCTTCGACATGGTCCGCCTCGGCATCCATCGCGCCGAGCCTTTCGACACGACGCAGATCGACCTTGCCGGCGAGGCGGAGAATGGCACGGGCCTTGTCCATCTCTACGATCGGCTGGGCGCGCGGCTGGGAGCCGCCCGCATCACCCGCTTCCTCCCCGTCGACACGCACATCCCCGAGCGCGCCGTCGCGTCTGAGCTGATGACAGAGAGCATTCACACCGGCCGATCAGCCTCCCTAACCTCCCCCTTGCGGGGAGGTCGACCCCTGCAAAGCGATAGCGGTGCCGGGTTCGGGAGGGGGGTGAACGCACTTGCTTCGGAAGAAACCATCGAAGCGCCGCCCGACCGGCCGCTTCGCCTTTTTGCGCGGCCTGAGCCGGTCGAGGTGCTGGCCGAGGTGCCGGAAGGCCCGCCGCTTCGCTTTCGCTGGCGACGCGTCCTGCATGACGTCGCGCGCGCCGAGGGCCCGGAGCGCATCGCCGCGGAATGGTGGCGGCCTCAGGATCCTAGCCATGCCACGCGCGACTATTTCCGCGTCGAGGATGCAGAAGGCCGCCGCTACTGGCTCTTCCGCGAGGGCCTCTATGACCGCGAGACCGTAAGCCCGCTCTGGTATGTGCACGGCCTCTTTGCTTGAGGCTCGGCACAAAGCGATCCGCTCGCCGCGTGCAAAAGTCACGCCGCGAGCGTATAGGCCTCTTCCATAATGTAGGGGCCGCCGCCTCTTGAAGCGCGGGAGGAGAGCAGCACGAAACGGCCGACTGCGAAGGGTGGCGTGCGGAAATCGCCGCGCAGCGCAAGATAGCTCGCCGCATCTGCCTCGCTTACCCCCTTGATCCGCGCCAGCGTCACGTGCGGGCGGAATTTTCGGCGCTCCGGCTCGAGCCCGACGCGCTGGATGATTTGCTCAAGCTCGGCCTGCAGCTCCTTCAGCGCCGGCGACATGCGTACGCAGGCGACGATCGAATGCGGCTTGTTCCCGCCGAAGGCATCGAGCCCGGAGAGGCCCAGCTCGAAGCTCGGACGGTCGACGCGCGTCAAAGCGCGCATGATCTCGTCGGCTGTAGGGTGATCGATGTCGCCGATAAAGCGCAGCGTGATGTGGTAGTTCTCCGGGTCGACCCAGCGCGCGCCCGGTATTCCGCCGCGCAGCAGCGACAGCGAGAAGGCGAGTTCGGCCGGAATCTCAAGAGCGGTGAACAGACGCGGCATTCCGGCCCCCTCGAATCACGCACGACAGCCAATATTAGCGTCGAAGGCACGCGCTTGAAGGGGTCTGGCCAAGCTCCGAAGGCCAAAGAAAAGGCCGGCCCGAAGGCCGGCCTAGCGTTGGACCTCTGGGGGATTGAACCATACTGACGACCCGGCCGTTGGGTGGCGTCGGGGGCTGGGGGCTGGATTTCCTCCGCCTCCCCCGGCCGGGGCGTTGAGGCAACGATCGAAAGATCACGAGCCAGCGTGGCGCGCCAAAGGCTGAATTGGGGCATCTTTGTGATATCCATTGCGCGCACGGATGCGGGGCTTGTGGGTCGGCGCGTATTTCTTGCTGCACGCTCCGCTCATTCGCGCTATTCTTCCAAAGGTTGTGAAGGGAGGCGCGCTTGAGCGAGAGTGAAGATTGGTCTCTTGGCGGGCGGCGGTCCGCCTCGTCCGCCCGCCCGTCCGTCCGTGAAGTGTCGTTCGATCGCCGCGAGCTTGACGCGATTCTTCGTGTCTATGGCCGCCGGGTCGCAGATGGCGAATGGCGCGACTACGCCATCGATCACCTGGAGGACCGCGCCGTCTTCTCGATATTCCGCCGCGCCAGCGAGATGCCTATCTACCGGGTGGAGAAGATTCGGGGCTGGCGCGCAGGCACGGGCTCTACCGGGTCGTTGCAACAACCGGTCTCATTGTGAAGCGCGGCCAGGAGCTCGCCGCGGTGCTCCGCGCGCTCTATCGGCCGAAGCTGTCGCTCGTCCGCGCTTAGCGGGGACCAGGTTATGCCCCTCACGCTGAAAGCCGCCGAGACCATCATCCGCGATGGCCTTGCCCATGCGCATGGCGCCGGCTTCCGCCCGCTCTCCATGGTGGTGCTTGACGCGCGCTCTGCCGTGATCGCCGCCGCGAGCGAGGACGGCACGAGCCTCAGGCGCTTCGAAGTGGCCTATGCCAAGGCGCATGGCGCGCTCGCCTTCAATGTCGGCTCGCGCATGCTGGAGAAGATGGCGATCGACCGCCCGCATTTCTTTGCCGGGGCGGCGCATGCCGTCGGCGGTGCGCTGATACCGGGCGCCGGCGGCGTGTTGATCCGGGACGCAGAGGGCGCCGTGCTCGGTGCGGTTGGCGTTTCCGGCGACACATCCGACCATGACGAAGCGGCAGCCGCTGCCGGCATAACCGCGGCTGGCCTTGTCGCCGACGGCGGGTAGAACGGCCGTCTACGCACCCCCCGGCAGCGTCGAAGCGCCGGGCCCGAGCGCCCGCTGCATCAACAGCGTATCGAGCCAGCGCCCCTGCTTGAAGCCGGAGGCTTCGAGCACGCCGATGATGCGGAAGCCGAGCTTCTCGTGCAGGCCGACGGATGCCTGGTGCTCGCGCCCGGCGCCGATCACCGCGATCATCTGGCGAAAACCGGCCCGTTCGCAGATCGCGATCAGCTCGGTGAGAAGCGCGCGGCCGACGCCGCGCCGCTGGGCAGCCGGCGCGATATAGACGCTGTCCTCCACCGTGAAGCGGTAGCCGAACCGCGTGCCGTAGGGGCCGGCATAGGCGTAGCCGAGCACGGTGCCGCCGTCGTCCTCCGCGACGAGATGCGGAAAGCTCCTCGTCGTCAGGCTCTGCCAGCGCCGCGTCATCTCCGCGACCCCAGGTGGCTCGACCTCGTAGGAGGCGGTGCTCGTCAGCACTGCTTCGTCATAGATCGTGGCGATCGACTGAAGATCGGCTTCGCGTGTCGGGCGGACCAGGAAATCGGCGGACATGGCGACGCCAATAAACCGGCGGCGTTTCGGTGTCGATCAGGAGAGAGACCGGGGGAGTGGCGTCGCCGGAGCCCGGACATGAAACGCGGCGCCGAAGCGCCGCGTCTCCAAGCCCGGTTCAACCCGTCGTCAGTTGCGACTCCCCATGAACCGCAGGAGGAAGAGGAACAGGTTGAGGAAGTCGAGATAGAGCTGCAACGCGCCGATCACTGAGGCGCGGCCCGCCGCGATCTGGTTGCCCGCCACGTGAGCGTAGGTGTTCTTGAGCCGCTGCGTGTCGTAGGCGGTGAGGCCGGCGAAGATCAGCACGCCGAGCGCCGAGATCGCGAAGTCAAGCGCGCTCGAAGCGAGGAAGAGGTTCACGATCATGGCGATGATGATGCCGATCAGGCCCATGAACAGGAACGATCCCCAGGCCGAGATATCACGCTTGGTCGTGTAGCCCCAGAGGCTCAGTGCGCCGAACGACGCCGCGGTGACGAAGAACGTCCGCGCGATGCTCGTGTGGGTGTAGACGAGGAAGATCGAGGACAGCGACAGGCCCATCACCGCCGCGAAGGCGAGAAAGATCAGCCGGGCCGTCGCAGGCTGCAGGCGGTTCACCGTCGCCGACAGGCCGAACACGAAGGCGAGCGGTGCGAAGATGATCACCCAGCGCAGCGGGCTCGCATAGAGCGCCTGCGCCACCGCCTGGTTGGACATCGCCCAGACGTAGGTGCCGTAGGCGACCAGGCCGGTGATCGCCAGGCCCATCGCCATGTTGTTGTAGATGCCGAGCATGAATGCGCGCAGACCCTGGTCGACCGTGTCGACACGCGCGCCGGCCCCAGTGCGAACGGCCGCCTGCGGATAGCGCCGATCGTATTCAGCCATGGAAATTCCTCCTTAAAGATGCCCCGCCAGAAGAGGGGACTTCGGCCGCGAATATGGCGATAGTTGCCCGGCGACACAAGTCTTTCCGGGCTGGAAATCGGGAACATTGCTTCTTTGTAATCTCTTGGTTTCAAAGGTTTTTGAGGAGTGACGCCGGTTTAATTGATAGGATTCGCCAGGTTCCGGCGAGCCCGAGACCAAGCGTGACGAGAAGCGCCAAGGCCACCGCCGTCACCGCAATCTGTGGATGGATCGCGAAGCTGAGCTCCATGACATGCCGCGACACGTACCAGGCGGCGAGCGTCCCGGCGGCGATGGAGAAGAGCGCCGTGGCGATGCCGAGAAGCCCGTATTCGAGGGAAAACGCCGAGAGGAGCACACGCCGTGTGGCGCCGAGCGTCTTCAGGATCACCGCATCTTCCCGGCGCTGCCGCTGGCCGGCGGCGAGCGCGCCGGCGAGCACGAGCATCGAGACGGCGAGCGCCAGCGAAGCAGCGATGCGGACCGCCAGCGCAAGCTGCGCGACAACGGCGTTAACCGACTGGATCGCATCGCGAACGCTGATCGAGGTTACGCCGGGAAAGGTGGCCGTGACGGCTTTCAGGATCGCGCGATCCGCGTCGCCGCCTGCCGTCGGCGGCAGCTTCAGCGTGGCGAGCAGCGCATGCGGCGCGCCGGCCAGCGTGTTGGGCGAGAACACCAGCACGAAGTTGATGGAAAGCGAGTCCCAGTCGACCGTCCGCAGGTTGGCGATTTTCGCAGTCACGTCGCGGCCGAGCACGTTCACGGTGATCGTGTCGCCGACATCGAGCTTCAGATCCTTCGCCACCTCCTCTTCAAGCGAGACGAGCGGCTCGCCGTCATAGGTCTTCGGCCACCAGGTGCCCGCGGTAAGCGTGGAATTCTCCGGCAGGGTGTCGGAATAGGTGAGGCCACGGTCGCCGCGAAGCGCCCAGCTCGCGTCGCCCTGGTCAATGAGCGTCGACGAGGGCACGCCCTTCACCGCGGTGATCCGCCCGCGCAGCATCGGCACGGTCTTAAGCGTCCCGCCCGCCGCCGTCTGGTCGATCAGGTGCATGAAGGCGTCGCGCTCGCTCTCCTGCACGTCGAGGAAGAAGAAGTCGGGCGCCTTCGCGGTGATCGCGCCGGAAAGCTGGTCGCGGAGATTGGTGTCGACCAGAGCGACGCTGACCAGGAGCGTCAGGCCGAGGCCGAGCGAGAGCACCACGCTCGGCGTCAGCGCGCCCGGCCGGTAGAGGTTGCGGATCGCGAGCCTGAGCGACGTGCCGCGTGAGACGCCGATGCGGCGGGCGGTGAACATGATGGCGATCGCGACCAGCCTCAGCACCACGAAGCTGACGATGACGCCGGCGATCAAGGTCAGCGAAAGGCCGTGGTCGCCGGCAAGCAGCACGGCGAGGAGCGCGAGCGCGATCAATGCCGCGGCCTGGGCCATGCGATAGTGGCGCGGCGGCTTGAGCGGCGCATAGACGGCGCGATCGGCAAAGAGGCTCGTTGCCGGCAGTTGCCGCGCGCGGCCGAGCGGGCCGAGCGCAAAGCCGAGCGTCACCAGCAGGCCGTAGACGACGGCAAGGCCAAGCTCGCCGGGATAAACACCGAGCGTCGAGACCGGGATCAGGCCGGCGAGCGCAGCCTTCGCCGCGAAGGGGAGGAGCGCGCCGATCACCAACCCGATCGCGATCCCGAGCATGGCGAGGCACAGGATCTGGATCAGATAGATCTGGAAAACGACGCCGTTCTCAGCACCCAGGCATTTCAGCGTCGCGATTGCCGTCCGCTTCAGATCGACGAAGCTTGAGACGGCGTTGGCGACGCCGACGCCGCCGATGACAAGCGCCGTCAGCCCGACCAGCGTCAGGAATTGCGAGAAGCGGTCGATGTCGTGCCTCAGCGCCGGCGCCGCATCGTCGCGCGTGCGGATGGTCCAGCCGGCCTCCGGGAAACGCTGATTCGCCGCGTCCTCGACGCGCGTGACGTCGGAAAGGCTGTTCTGGCCGTCCGGAAGGCGGATGCGGTAGGTCCAGTTGACCAGGCTCCCGGGGCGGAGCAGCCCGCTTGCATGAAGCGCTTCGGTCGAAACCAGCATGCGCGGCCCAAAGCCGATGGCGCTCGAAAGCCGGTCGGGCTCGGTGCGGATCACACCTAGGATCTTGAGCGTCGCAGAGCCGAGGCGGAGCGTGTCGCCCTTCCTGACCGCCAGACGGTCGAGAAGTTCCGGCGCGACGTAGGCGCCGAAAGTCCTGTCGGCGGTGGCAAGCAGGGCCTGCCCGTTGCCGCTTTCGCCGTCATCGAGGACAAGCGTCCCGCCATGCGGATAGGTCGGGTCGACGGCGTGGAGTTCGACCAGCGCCTGGTCGGATTTGTCGGCAAGCCGCACCATGCTCCGCGTCGCGGCGACAATCCCGACTTCGCCTTGCGAGCGGAAGTACGCCATCTCTTCCGGCGACGCTTCGCGGTGCACGATCGAGAAGGCGAGGTCGCCGCCGAGGATCACACGGCCCTGGCTTGAAATCCCGCTCTCCAGCGCCCGTCCGACGGAGTTGACTCCGGCGATCGCCGCGACACCCAGCGCGATGCACGCTACGAAGACGTAGAAGCCGGAAAGCCCGCCGCGCAGCTCGCGGAGCGCAAGCTTCAGTGCGATCCGAAGCGAGGCAATATTCATGCGCCCGCGACTGCCCGGCGAAGCCGCGCCGCGTCCGGCTCGATGCGGCCCGCAGAGAGCCTGACCGTGCGGTCGCAACGACTGGCGAGCTCTGCATCGTGCGTGACGAGCACCAGCGTCGTGCCTTCTCCGGCGACGGCGGAGAAGAGCAGGTCGGCGATCTCGCCGCCGGTCACCGTATCGAGATTGCCGGTCGGCTCGTCGGCGATCAGGATCGCCGGATCGATGGCAAGCGCCCGCGCGATCGCGACGCGCTGCTGCTCGCCGCCGGAAAGCTGCGCCGGATAGTGCGTCAGGCGCTCGCCCAGACCGACCTTGCGAAGCACAGTCGCGGCACGGTCGAAAGCGTCGGCCTTGCCGGCAAGCTCAAGCGGCACGGCGACGTTCTCAAGCGCCGTCATGGTCTGCATCAGGTGAAAGGCCTGGAACACGAAGCCGATTTCGCTGCCGCGGAAGCGGGCAAGCCGATCCTCGTCCAGGCCGGCATAGTCATTGCCGGCGACGACAACGCGTCCGGAGTCGATTTGCTCAAGACCGGCGATGACCATAAGCAGCGTCGATTTGCCAGATCCCGAAGGTCCGACCAGTCCGATGCTCTCGCTGCGCGCGACCTCAAGATCGACGCCGCATAGCACATGCACGCGCGACGGCCCGCTGCCGAGCGTGAGGTCGACATTGTCGAGCAGGATGACAGGTTCGTTCACGATTGCACCGGCTATATCAGGTGGAGAATTCGGCATATGGGTCGAGGATGAACAAGTCCAAAACGTGGTTGGCCGCCTTCGCCGTGCTCTTTGCGATTGCCGCACCGGGCGCGGCGGCCGCTGGGCCGGTCACCATCGTCGCGCTCGGCGACAGCCTGACAGCCGGCCTTGGCCTCGCGCCCAACGATACATTCCCGGTGCAGCTTGAGGCCGCCTTGAAGGCCGATGGCGACGACGTGACGGTCACCAATGCCGGGGTCTCCGGCGATACGGCGTCGGACGGCCTCGCGCGGCTTGACTGGTCGGTCCCGGCCGACGCCGACATCGTGATCGTTGAGCTTGGTGCCAACGACGCGCTCCGCGGCATCGACCCGGCGGTCACCAAAGAGGCGCTGTCGAAGATCCTCGCGACGCTGACCAAGCGCGGGCAGGCGGTGCTTCTTTCCGGCATGCTCGCGCCGCGCAATCTCGGCGACACCTACGGCAGGGAATTCGACGCGATCTACCCAGCGCTCGCGGCTGAATACGATGTCGCGCTCGATCCGTTCTTCCTTGAAGGTGTCGCCACCGATCCGAGCCTCAACCAGGCCGACGGCCTGCATCCGAACGCGGCCGGCGTGGCCAAGATCGTGAAGCGTCTGCTGCCGGACGTGGAGAAGCTTGTCGCGGCCGCCGCCAGCGGCTGAGATCACCAGTCGCTTAGGAGTGCCGCGCCGATGATCGGGCCGGGCCCGTCGGGACGATCCTCCTGCACGATGATCGCGCAGGCATCGACGCCGTCGCTCATGATCTCGTGCTGCGGCAGCGTGATCTTGACCGCGTCGCCGTCCCACATGCCGACCGGACGGATGTCGCGGACGACGTTGTAGTAGTCGATCGTCGACCCGGCATTTTCGCCGCGGCCGATGGCGACGGTCGCCTCCGAAGTCAGAAGCACGAGCCGGATCGTCGCCGGGTTGGAGTCGCCGTCGGGTCGCGCCGCCACCTCGATCTCCACCGCCTCGTTGCCGCGGCGCATGGTGACGGGGACGGAGAGCGAGGACGCCTTCAGCGCCGCCTCGACCGAGCGCCGGTCGCTGCCGACGAAGCTTGCATCGCCGTCGACCACGATCTGCGGCGTGTAGATGCGACTGGTGCCGTGCACGGCGGCGTAGGCGCGTTGCCGCTCGCTATGGGCATGCGCGCCGAGCGTGTCGTGCCAACCGAGATAATCCCAGTAGTCGACATGTAGCGAGAGCGCGACAACGTCGCCGCGCTTGGCGAGCTCGGAGAAATAGGCGTCGGCCGGGACGCAGGACGAGCAGCCCTGGCTGGTGAAGAGCTCGACGACGGCTTTCGGCGACGTGGACTGCGCGCTCCCCGCGCCATATGCCGCCGACGCCATCAGCAGGGCGCAGGCGAAAAGGCACGCGGAGGGTCCGACCAATGGTCCGAGGGGGCGGTTCATGCCGTTCAGCTACGACCCCCGCGTCGTCACGGACCAGTCACAATGCATTGACACACATGGATTTGAAGAGGCGCGCGGGCGTAATCGCAAGCCTGAAATGCGACCGGCGAAAGCCGGCCGCCCGCGCCCGACCTCACGCCGCTTCCTTGACGAGGTTCCGCAAAACATAGTGAAGAATGCCCCCGTTGCGGAAATATTCCAGTTCGTCGAGGGTGTCGATCCTGACGAGCAGCGGAACGGAGGCGGTGTGCCCGTCGGCGAAGCCGATCTCGGCCGTCACCATCTGACGCGGCTTCAAGTCAGCGATGCCGTTGATCGTCACCGTCTCGTCGCCGTTCAGGCCAAGGCTCTGCCAGCTTGTCCCCTCCTCGAAAACCAGCGGCAGCACGCCCATGCCGACGAGGTTCGACCTGTGGATGCGCTCAAAACTCTGCGCGATTACCGCGCGCACGCCGAGAAGCCGCGTGCCCTTCGCCGCCCAATCGCGCGACGAGCCGGTGCCGTATTCCTTGCCGGCGAAGATCACGAGCGGCACGCCCTCCGACTGGTAGCGCATCGCCGCGTCGTAGATCGGGAGCTTCTCGCGGGACGGGTAGTGCACGGTGACGCCGCCCTCGACGCCCGGTACCATCTGGTTCTTGATGCGGATATTGGCGAAGGTGCCGCGCATCATCACCTCGTGGTTGCCGCGCCGCGAGCCGTAGGAATTGAACTCCACCGGCCGCACCTGGTGCTCGATCAGGTATTCGCCGGCCGGTCCGTCGCGCTTGATGGAGCCGGCGGGTGAGATGTGGTCGGTGGTGATGGAATCGAGGAAGAGGCCGAGCACGCGCGCCCCGACGATGTCCGTCAGAGGATCGGGTGTCGGCTTGATACCCTGGAAGTAGGGCGGGTTCTGCACATAGGTTGAGCCGTCGGTCCATGTGTAGGTGAGGCCGCCTTCGACCTTGATCGCGCGCCAGTGCTCGTCGCCGTGGAAGACGTCGCCATAGCGCGAGCGGAACATCTCCTCGGAGATCGCCTGCCTGATCAGCGCGGCAATCTCCGCCGAGCTCGGCCAGAGGTCTTTCAGGTAGACCGGCTTGCCGTCCTTGTCGGTGCCCAGCGGATCAGTGGTCAGGTTGACGTTGAGCGAGCCGGCAAGCGCATAGGCGACGACCAGCGGCGGCGAGGCGAGGTAGTTCGCGCGCACGTCCGGATTGACGCGGCCCTCGAAGTTGCGGTTGCCGGATAAGACCGAGCAGGCGACGAGGTCGTTCTTGTTGATCGTCTCCGAGATCGCTTCCGGCAGCGGCCCGGAATTGCCGATGCAGGTCGTGCAGCCATAACCGACGAGATTGAAGCCGAGCGCGTCGAGATGCTCCTGCAGCCCGGCCTTGGCGAGATATTCCGTCACCACCTGCGAGCCCGGCGCGAGCGAGGTCTTCACCCAAGGCTTCGGCTTCAAGCCAAGCTCGTGCGCCTTCTTGGCAAGCAGCCCGGCGCCGATCAGCACGCTCGGGTTGGAGGTGTTGGTGCAAGACGTGATCGCGGCGATCACCACGTGCCCGTCGGCGATCTGATAATCGGCGCCGGCGACCGGCGCCGACTTCGGCTCGCCCGGGCGAATCTCCTTCAGCGCCTTCTGAAACTCCGTCGAAGCGGCGGAAAGCGCCACGCGGTCCTGCGGCCGCTTCGGCCCGGCAAGCGAGGGGACGACGGCTTTGAGATCAAGTTCCAGCGTGTCGGTGAAGACCGGGTCCGGCGAGCCGTCGCTCCGCCACAGGCCCTGCGCCTTGGCATAGGCTTCGACCAGCGCCACGCGCTCCGCGTCGCGGCCGGTGGCCTTCAGGTATTTGATCGTGTCCTGCTCGATCGGGAAGAGCCCGCAGGTCGCGCCATATTCCGGCGCCATGTTGCCGATCGTGGCGCGGTCCTCGACCGTCAGGTTGGAAAGGCCCGGCCCGAAGAACTCGACGAACTTGCCGACCACGCCCTTCTTGCGCAGCATCTGCGTGACCGTCAGCACCAGATCGGTCGCGGTTGTGCCCTCCGGCAGCTTGCCGTCGATGCGGAAGCCGATCACCTCCGGAATCAGCATCGAGATCGGCTGGCCGAGCATCGCAGCTTCCGCCTCGATGCCGCCGACGCCCCAGCCGAGCACCGAGAGGCCGTTCACCATGGTCGTGTGGGAATCAGTGCCGACCAGCGTATCGGGAAAGGCGTAGGTGACGGCTTTCCCGTCCTCCCGCTCGTCGCGCGTCCACACCGTCTGCGCCAGATATTCGAGGTTCACCTGGTGACAGATGCCGGTACCGGGCGGCACCACGCGGAAATTCTCAAACGCCGACTGGCCCCATCTCAGGAAGCTGTAGCGCTCGCCGTTGCGCTGATACTCCATCTCCACATTCTGGCCGAAGGATTTCGGCGTGCCGAAGAAGTCGACCATCACCGAGTGGTCGATGACGAGGTCGACCGGCACCTGCGGATTGATGCGGCGCGGGTCGGAGCCGAGCGTGCTCGTAGCGTCGCGCATTGCGGCAAGGTCCACGACCGCCGGCACGCCGGTGAAATCCTGCATCAGGACGCGCGCCGGCCGGTAGGCGATCTCGCGGTCGGAGCTCTGCTTCTCGAGCCACGCCACGACGGCGCGGATATCGTCCGCCGTGACGCTCCGGCCGTCCTCGAAGCGCAGCAGGTTCTCAAGCAGCACCTTGAGCGAGAAGGGCAGGCGGCTCAGGCCGGAAAGCCCGTTCTTCTCCGCCTCCGGCAGCGAGAAATAGGTATAAGTCCTGTCGCCGACCTGCAGCGTCCGGCGGCAATTGAACGTGTCGAGCGATTTGGGCAAGGCGGGGCTCCTTCTGATCCATGCGGCCGGTTCAACCGGCGGCCTCGGCAAGGCGGAGAAAACGTCCGGGCCGAGATGACCGGCGTGGAGGAGCGCCTGTCGCGCCGGGTTGCTGCGGATATAGTGGATTTTGTAAGCCGATTCCAGAGTTCTGCAATCGATCGAACCCGCGGGGCGCGAACCAGAAGATGCCGTCCGGAGCCTTCGCCCCGCTCGTCCTTGAAGCGGACGCTCTCGCCTGCAGCCGCGGTGGCCGCGCGGTCTTCTCCGGCCTGTCGTTCCGTCTCGGGGCCGGCGAGCTCCTCGCGGTGACCGGCCCGAACGGCGCCGGGAAATCGAGCCTGCTTCGCCTGATCGCCGGCCTGCTTCGCCCCGATTCCGGCACGCTTCGCATCGAGGGTGGCGGCGAGGACGACGCGGTCATCCACTATCTCGGCCACGCCGATGCGCTGAAGCCGGCGCTCAGCCTCCGCGAGACGCTGCGGTTCTGGACGTCCGTCTATGGGCCGAGCCGCGCGATCGCGGATCACGCCATCGAGACGATGGCCGAGCACGTCGGGCTCGGCCATGCGCTGTCGTTGCCGGTCGGCGTGCTATCCGCCGGCCAGCGCCGTCGCGCGGCGCTGGCGCGGATCATGCTTGCGCCGCGGCCGCTCTGGCTCCTCGACGAGCCGGCGGCGGCGCTCGATTCGGAAGGCGAGGCGCTGCTCGGTCATCTGATGCAGCACCACCTTCAAGGCGGCGGGGTGATCGTCGCCGCGACGCATCAGGACCTCGCGATTGCTCCGCATTTGAGCGTCGATCTCGGCGCGCTGGCGGGCACGGCATGAGCGTCTTTCTGGCGCTGGTCGGCGAGACCCTAAAACTCACCTTTCGCGCCGGCGGCGGCGGCGTGGTCGGCCTCGTCTTCTTCCTCGCGGTAGTGGTGGTTATCCCCTTCGGTGTCGGGCCGGACCTGAAGCTTCTCAGCGAGATCGGACCCGCGATCCTCTGGATCGCAGTGCTCCTTGCATCGCTGCTCGGGCTTGAGCGGCTCTTCGGCGCCGATTGCGAGGACGGCTCGCTCGACCTTTACGTTGTCTCCGGCGAACCGCTCAGCCTCTATGTGCTCGGCCGCGCGGCGGGGCACTGGCTCGCGACGGGCCTGCCGCTCGTCGTCGCGGCGCCCATCCTCGGCATCCTTCTCAACATCGAGCCGAAGGCGATGGCGGCGGTTGCGCTCACGCTGCTTGTCGGCTCGCCGGCGGTGACCTTGATCGGCGCGGTCGGTGCGGCGCTCTCCGCGAGCCTGCCGCGCGGCGGGCTGCTGATCGCCGTCCTGGTTCTGCCGCTCACCGTGCCGGTGCTGATCTTCGGCGTTTCCGCGACGCTCGGCGCGCTCTCCGCGCCTGAGCATTTCCTCTCGCCCTTCCTGCTCCTTGCGGCAATGACGCTCGCGGCGCTGGCGCTTGCGCCGTTCGCGGCTGCGGCGGCGTTAAGGCTGGCGCTCGAATGATGTGCATGGGCCACACGGCAGAGTGACCGGCAGCGCTTGACCTGCCACAATGTTGTCCGACCGGGGTCGCAATAGCTTTCGCCCATGCCGAGCCTCATTGAGCTTGCCAATCCGACGCGCTTCCTGGCGTTTTCCGCGCGTGTCCTGCCCTGGATATCGGCGCTGGCAGCGAGCCTCTTCGCGCTCGGCCTCTATCTCGCGCTCTTCGCCTCGCCGGCCGACTACCAGCAGGGTGACTCGGTCCGCATCATGTATCTGCACGTCCCGGCGGCGATGCTCGGCATGGGCTGCTATGCGCTGATGGCGATCGCGGCGCTCGGCACGCTCGTCTGGCGCCACCCGCTTGCCGACGTCGCCGCCAAGGCCGCGGCACCTCTCGGCGCCGCTTTCACCTTCCTCGGCCTTGTCACCGGCTCGATCTGGGGAAAGCCGATGTGGGGCGCGTGGTGGGTCTGGGACGCGCGGCTCACCTCCTTCCTCGTGCTCTTCATCATGTATCTCGGACTGATCGTGCTTTGGCGTGCCTTCGAGGATCCGTCACGCGCCGGCCGCGTCGTCGCCGTTCTGATCCTGGTCGGCTCGATCAACATCCCGATCATAAAATTCTCGGTCGACTGGTGGAACACGCTGCATCAGGGCGAGAGCATTTTCCGCTTGGGCGGGCCGTCGATCGATCCATCGATGCTGTGGCCGCTCTTCGTAATGCTCGCGGCCTTCGCGATGCTCTTCATCGCATTGCTGCTCGCGGCAATGCGCGCGGAGATATTTCGCCGCCGCATCCGCGCGGTTGAGCTCGTCGCGGCGCGGCGGCCGACGAGCGCCGCTCCGAACGCAATCGCCACCGGTGCGGTGCGGAGCCCGTCATGACTCATCTCGGCTATGTCGTTTCCGCCTATCTCGCCGGTGCCATCGTCATCCTCGGCATGGTCGCCTTCGTCGTGACCGACCTCGGCGCCCAGAAACGCAAGCTCGACCGGCTTGAAGAGGCGGGGCACCGCCGTCGTGCGGGAGATCTCGCGGTGAGCGAGACCGCGCACGAAGGCGCCGCCGCTTCACCGCGCGCGCCGCGGCCGGTGCGTCCGCAGCTCTGGCTCTTCATCCCGCTCTTCATCTTCCTGGCGCTTGCCGTGCTCTTCCTTGTGCGGCTTGGAGCCGGCGATCCCTCCCGCGTTCCCTCCGCGCTTCTGAACAAACCGGTTCCGAGCTTCTCGTTGCCGCCGATCGAGGACAGCGCCGGTGGAGGACTGGCCGACGCGGATCTTCAGAAGGGCGTGCATCTCGTGAACGTCTGGGCGTCCTGGTGCGGTCCCTGCCGGCTTGAGCACCCGATCCTGATGCAGCTCGCCGAAGACCACCGCTTCACGCTTGTCGGCATCAACTACAAGGATGTGCCGGAGAATGCCGCGCGTTTTCTCGGCACCTTCGGCGACCCCTTTGCCAAAGTCGGCACCGACCGCGATGGCAAGACCGGCATCGACTGGGGCGTCTATGGCGTGCCGGAGACCTTCGTCGTCAAGGACGGCATCATCGTTTACAAATTCGTCGGCCCGCTCGAAGAGCGCTCGCTCGCGAGCGACTTGATGCCGGCGATCGAAAAAGCATTGCGTCCGACAGACGGGCAATAATCCGTCCGTCGCGTTATCGGCCCCACCGACTCCTCAACCGACCTCCAAGGCAATTGCCGCTGGCAATCGAGCCAAAGGCCGATATGCTATCACAGGTGGTGACGATCGCTCGCCTTGGTCCTTCGGCTTCGGGGCCGGATGCGAGGGGAGGGTCAGCACTGAGCAGCGAAACAAGGGGTCACTTCGGACATGAGAAAAGCACCAATCCTGATGGCGGGCCTGTGCGCGTTCAGTCTTGCAGGCATAGGTCACGCCGACACGCTGATGACGGAGCAGAGCTTCGCGAAGACATCCATCGCCTTTCAGCCGAGGGGCGATTACCTGAACGGCACGCTGACGATCACCGGCCCGGACGGGTTCTCCGTCACCGCCTTCTCGAAGAAGGGATTGCCGTCGATCGACCTCGCGAACAGCGGCGCGCTCGAGGACGGCGAATATGTCTACGAACTGACGGCCGCCATTGAGCAGCCGTCGCGCGTCAGAACGATGCTCGATGACGGGCGCGGCGACGGCGCCATGCCGCCGCGGCTTCAGGCGGTCACGGAGAGCGGCACGTTCCGCGTCGAGAACGGGGCGATCGTGGGCTCCAAGATGGCGCTCATGGAGAGCGACGTGACCGGCGGCGCCAAAGGCGACGATCAGGACAAGGGAGGCATGTGATGAAACGCTTGAAGAAATCGCAGATGGCGTTTTCCGGCGCCGCAGTTCTCTTTGCCGCGATCGGTGCCGCCGGCGGAGCCATGGCCGACCAGGTCATCCCGGACAATCTCATCATTCAGGGGAGCGCCTGCGTCGGCGTCGATTGCGTGAACGGCGAGCCGTTCGGCTTCGACACGCAGATTCTGAAAGAAAACAACCTGCGTATCCTCTTCCTCGACACCAGCACTTCGCCGGGCTTCCCGACCAACGATTGGCGGCTGATCGCCAACGATTCGGCAAGCGGCGGATCGAACTTCTTCGCGATTGAGGATGCCACGGCGGCCCGCCAGGTCTTCCGTGTCGATGCTGGCGCACCGGCAGATGCGCTTCGGGTATCGAGCACCGGCAATGTCGGGATCGGGACCGCAACCCCCGTTCTCGACGTCAGCATCCGCACCGGTGACACGCCTGCTACGCGGCTTGAGCAGGACGGAAGCCTTGGGTACCAGGCGCAGACGTGGGACATCGGGGGCAACGAAGCCAATTTCTTCATCCGCGACGTGACCGGCGGCAGCCGGCTGCCGATCCGCCTCCGCCCTGGCGCACCGACCAGCAGCATCGATATCGCGGCCACCGGTCGCGTCGGCTTCGGCACGGCCACTCCTCTCGCGCCGCTCCATGTCGTGACAACCGCGAGCTCGGTCGGCGTCGGCAACGCCGGTGCCATCTTGGCCAATCCGTCGGGACCCGTGGCGCTGCAGCTCATCCCCTCGAGCGGCTCCAGCAGTGATTTCTGGAACGTCTCGGCTGCAAGCGCGACGGAATTCCGGATCGCGCGAAGCGGCGTCGCCACGCCGGCCTTCTCGTTGACGCAGGCGGGAGCCTTGACGATCCCCGGCTCGATCACCACCGGCGGCCCGACCTGTAGCGGTGGATGCGACCGGGTGTTCGACGCCGGCTACGACGTTCCGTCGATCGACGCGCATGCGGGAATGATGTGGGGCGAGGGCTATCTGCCGAATGTCGGGCCGACGCCCGAGGGCGCGCCGATCGACCTGAGCGACAAGCTTGGCCGCATGCTGAGCGAGCTTGAGTATGCGCACATCTATATCGCGCAGCTGAATGCCCGCGTGGAAACGCTCGAGGCCGAGTTGCGGGAAAGAAACAAGTAGAGCACCGCCGCCGCGCGCCTCGTCTCAGGAGCGCGCGGCTCAGCCCTGCGCTTTCGCCGGCGCGGGCCGCTCCGCTAAGAGCGCATCCTCAAACGAGCGCTGTACAGTCACTGCGCCGGCCCATGTCTGCCGCTATTTCTGGTCCGGCACTTCTTCCGGCAGCGCGTGCTTTTGGATGAGCGGCATCTGCGTCAGCGTGAAGACGACGGTGAGCGGCATGATGCCGAACACCTTGAAGCTCACCCAGGTATCGGTGGAAAAATTCCGCCACATCACCTCGTTCAGGATCGCGAGCGCGAAGAAGAAGAGCCCCCAGCGGAACGTCAGCTTGCGCCAGCCTTCGTCGTCGAGCCTGAAGACGGAATTGAAGACGTAGCCGAGCAGCGAGCGGCGGAAGACGAGGCCGCCGAGCAGCGCCGTGCCGAAGAGCACGTTCACGATCGTCGGCTTCATCTTGATGAAGACGTCGTCCTTGAGCGCCAGCGTCAGCCCGCCGAAGACGAGGACGACGATGCCGGTGACGAGCGGCATGATCGGGAGCCGCCTGGTGAGCAGGAAGGAAATCGCAAGCGCGAGAAGCGTGGCGACGATGAAAAGCGCCGTCCCCACGAACAGCTTGCCGCCCAGCCCGCCGAGCAGCGGGACGACGCGCGCCAGCTTGTCGCCATAGGCATTGCCGAAGAAGAAGACCACCAGCGGCCCGAGCTCCAGCACAAGCTTCAAGAACGGGTTCAACGCCTTGTGACCTGGGGCGTTCGGGCCTTCCTCGAGAAGGTGCTCGGTCATGCGGTCCCCGCAATGGCGCGCGCGAAATCGTGGGCGGAGAAGGGGGCAAGGTCCTCGATCGCCTCGCCGACGCCGATGAAATGCACCGGCAGACCGGTCTTCTCGGCGATCGCGACCAGGATGCCGCCGCGCGCCGTCCCGTCGAGCTTGGTCATGACAAGGCCCGTCACGCCGGCCTCCTTGGTGAAAACATCGACCTGATTCAAGGCGTTCTGCCCGGTTGTTGCGTCGAGCGTCAACAGCACCGCGTGCGGCGCGGTGATATCCTGCTTCTTGATCACGCGCACCACCTTGGCAAGCTCCGCCATCAGCTCCGCCTTGTTGTGGAGCCGCCCTGCGGTGTCGATGAGGAGAACGTCGGTGTTATCCGCCTTCGCCTCGGCGAGCGCGTCGAAGGCGAGGCTCGCGGCGTCGGAGCCCGGCGCGCGCGCAATGACAGGAGCGTCCGCGCGTTCCCCCCAGATCTTCAACTGCTCGATCGCCGCCGCCCGGTAAGTATCGCCGGCGGCAAGCAGAACCGTTCGCCCCTCGGCGCGGAAGCGGGCGGCGAGCTTGCCGATCGTTGTCGTCTTACCGGTGCCGTTCACCCCCACGACCAGGATCACGAAGGGATGCCTTTCAGCGTCGATCGTCAAAGGCTTGGCGACCGGCGCTAAAGCCTTTTCGACCTCGCCGGCGAGCACCGCGCGGACCTCCTCCGGCGTGACCTCGCGGCCGAGCCGCTGGTGGGCGAGCTGGTCGGTGATCCTGGTGACCGTCGGGAGGCCGAGATCGGCCTTCAGAAGCAGGTCCTCCAGGTCGTCGAGGGCGGCGCGGTCGAGCTTCCGCTTCGCCACCACGTCGACGATGCTTTTGGTCAGCGACTGCGAGGAGCGGGCGAGACCCGACTTCAGCCGCTGCCACCAACCCTTTGAGGAAGAAGGTTCTTCGGGGGCCGCCTCGGCAGGCGTTGTGGGCGGCGGAGCGCTCTTCGCCGCGGCACCGGCGATGTCCGGCGTATCGCCGGCCTCGGGCTCGGGCGTTTGACGGGCGGTCTCGTCCGGCGCGACGGAGCCGCCGCCGAACAAGCGTCCGAGCATGCCGCGTTTTTGATCCGCCATCAGGCCGCGTCTCGAATTTCAAATGCCGTCAGGCGCTTGCCGTCGGCGCCTCTAATCCTCGCTGAGACGATGTCGCCCGCTTCCGCCTGCCCGTCAAAGACGACCGGCGCATAATGTTCCGTCCGCCCGAGGCCGGGCTTCTCGACGAGGATTTTCCGCACCTTGCCCACCTCCGAGGAGAGGAAGGCGGAAAGCGCACTATGGCCCTGCTGGCGGACCGTCCGGGCCCTCTGCCGGACCATCTCCGCCGGAAGATTCGGCATCTTCGCCGCCGGCGTTCCGGCCCGCGGCGAGAACGGAAAGACGTGCAGGAAGGTGAGCCCGCATTCGTCGATCAGCGACAGCGTGTTTTCAAACATCCGATCGCTCTCGGTCGGGAAGCCGGCGATCAGATCGGCGCCGAAGACGATTTCGGGACGAAGCCGCCGGACCTCGTCGCAGAAGCGGATCGCATCGGCTCTCAGGTGCCGCCGCTTCATGCGCTTCAGGATCATGTCGTCACCCGATTGCAGCGAGAGATGCAGATGCGGCATCAACCGCTCTTCCTCCGCGATCGCGCAAAGGAGCTCTTGGTCCGCCTCGATGGAATCGATCGAGGAGAGTTCTGAGGCGCGGAAGCTCCGGCACATGCTTCAGGATCTTTCTGCACGAGCTTGCCGAGCGTCGGGCGGCCGGGCAGGTCGCCGCCATAAGACGTGATGTCGACGCCGGTCAGCACGATTTCGTTCACGCCGCGCGCGACGAGTTTTTTGATCTGATCGACGACCGCGCCCATCGGGACGGAGCGGGAGGCCCCGCGGCCATAGGGGATGATGCAGAAGGTGCAGCGGTGGTCGCAGCCGTTCTGGACCTCGACGAAGGCGCGCGCGCGATCGGCGGTGGCACACTCCGATACGAAGCCGTCGACGAGATGCGCCGCCGTCTCGCGCAACGCCATGACGTCGCCGACGAGAATCTTGTCGGAGGGCGGGACGGCGAGGGCGCCCTCATCCTGAGGTGCAACGCCGACATCGTCGGCGTTGCCTCGAAGGGCGGTGAAGGAAAGGCTGGATCGGCGCGGCTGCGTGCTTCGGGGCTCCGCTTCGCGAAGCACCTCAGCATGAGGGAGATTGGGTAGGCGCCATCCGCTGTCGTCATGCCCGGACTTGATCCGGGCATCCATTCCGTCGCGATGGCGATTGTCTTCAGACGTTACGGAATGGATTGCCGGGTCAAGCCCGGCAATGACGACATCTGAAGGGGTCTGCTCATTGCAAGCGCCGATCCCGCGATACGCTTCGACCGTCAGCTTCTCGGCGTTGCCAAGCACGCGGTCGACCTCCGGCATGGCGGCGAAGGTTTTAGGATCGATCTGCGCGGCGCAGCCGGTGACGACGATTGTCTTCCCCGGGTTCTCGCGCCGCGCCTTGCGGATCGCCTGCTTCGCCTGGCGGACGGCCTCGGCCGTGACGGCGCAGGTGTTGACGAGGATGGCGTCGGAGAGACCGGCCTCACGGGCGCGGGTTTGCATCACCGCGGATTCAGCGGTGTTCAGGCGGCAGCCGAAGGTGAGGGTGGTGGGGGGCATCGAGGAGATGTAGCGGGGAAGAGGGACGAGTCAAATCGGCGTTGTTCGAGCGTTCCTTGGACCGCGTCAATTAACAAGGATACCGACAGGTGCGTCGGATTTGACTATGACGGCTGGTCGTCTTGAGGGAGAGTCCCTCGTCCTCCGACCCGTCGCCATCGGGCGTCCCCGCTTCCTGTGATCCGAGACTTCTCCGAACTGCCAGGGGCTTCTTGGGTTGGTGCGTGCTCCGGACTTGGCGCACCAGGCTGCGCCGCTCCCGGACCAATCAAAGCGGGGGACGGGAAACTCGTGTGGCGAGATTTCGCCTCTAGTGCCCGGGGGCTGATCAATGTGCAGAACTCCCCTCGTGCCGCTCCAGAGCCGATTGCTCCGCCTCCTGACGAAGCACCTGAGGGCCAACTGCGGATGGCTCGGCCTTGTCCTCTTTGAGCCTCGGCGCAGCCGCAACCCATGCCTTCAGGTGCTGGCCTACCCGCTGGTAGAACTCCGGCACGGTCTGTTCCAATTCGGTGATGAAATTTCGTCGTTGCGCGAACTTGCCGGCCAAGTCCCTGGCGAGCACGACCTCAAAGGCATACGCGACGCTCCCCGGCCGATCTTGAGATGCGGCATCGGGATTTTCTCTGAGCGTCGATAGAGCATGTTGCGTGTGCATGACTCGGCCAGGCCAGTGAAGACGCACGTGGAGCCCATTCGCGTCGGCGCGGCCGAGTTGACGAAGTAGCCAGTTCAGCCTCGCCTTCGTGCTCTGCCGATCCTCGGGTGCACGAAGAGCATGAACACCAAGAGGGAGCGTCGCTGCAAATCGGCGCAGACTTCGATTGGAGCCGCGGCCGCCGGGACCGCGAATGTCGTCGTGATCATCTTCTCATCTGCAAGGCGCAGCAGATCCGCCCTTTGACGAGCGGTCGCGATCTTGCACCTGTGCACGCGGCACCTTCACCTGGACACTGACGCCGAGCTGTCGGTCAGAATCAGGCTGAGGTCTCGAACCTCTTGATGCCAAGCTCCCCACCACCTCCCTCGCGAGATCGCTTGTTGCTGAACCGTGCCGCCTGCCTGAACTAGGTTGACTGTATCGGCCCAAGCCGCCGGCATCTGGTCGAAGTTCTTAACGCCAGCGCTCGGGTGCAGAAAAATGGCGTCATCTCGCTGAGAATGACGCGTTGATCGCGGTCGGAGACTTCGTCGTTGTTCAACAGGAGAGTCGCCTCGGTCAGCACATACATCCACGACCAGTGGAAGAGGTCAGCTTTCCGTTTTGCGATGCTGGAGAGCGGAAGAGGATAGTGTGCCGGTAGCGACGTGAATTGATTGGAGATCATGATGATCGCGTTGATGCCGTTCAGGCGCGCAAGCTCAAGATAAGCCTCGACCTGCTCGGGATACAAACTGGCGTTGCCTATCTTTGCTTCGACGAGGGCGGTGCACTGGCTTTGTCCGCTTCGCACAAGCAGCAGGCCGTCCGGTATCTGAGTTCGTTCTCAGGCGCGTCTCTGCTCAACACGACTTCCGTGAAACACTCGATCCGCGAGCGTTGTCCCAGCCGCTGACCAATATCGGAGAGCGACTTGCCCGGCCGAACTCCTCCACATTTTCGAGACAGGCCAGAAGAATCGAAAGCGTCCGCCCTTCTTTTGACGTTTCGGCAAGGACGGGAAACAAGCGCGCGCGTTCGCCCCGGACCAGAAATTCAGGAATCTCCCCCATCGACCCATCCCATCTGCGGTTGTAAGGCAACCACAGAACATCCTAGGAGGCTAGCCGCTTTCGAAGAGGGGAGTGGGGCCTACTCCAACGCCCCTCTGATCTCCCGCAGCGCATCGAAAATCCGCTGCGGCGTCATCGTCGCCGCGTCGGCGGTTTCCGGCCTGAGGCCGGCGGGGAGGCGGTCGGCGATCAGGCTCGGGCCGTAGAGCTGCGCCGCGACGACGATGGCCGCGCCCGCCAGCATGAAGAGCGTGGCGCGGACGAGGCGGCGGAGGAGGAAGCGGAGCATGATGGCAGCCTAGGTGGCGTGGAGAGGTGAGTAAAGATGGGGCCGAGCGGCCGGCGGCGCCGTTGCCGGTCTCAAAGGTCGCGCTCGGAGCCTGCGTCGATGACGCCGGCGGCGCTCCAGCTTGGGCGGCTCTTCATTCGCCGATAGTAGTCCGCGACATTCGAATCGGCGCCGTTCGACCACCAGGACTCAAACCCGTGCAGGCGGAAGCGGGCGAGCGCGGCGGAGGCGAAGGCGTCGGCGAGGGTGTAGCGCTCGGCGGCGACGAAAGGCCTTTCGGCGAGCGCGGCGTTGAGCATCTCCACCACCGCGCGCGCCTCGCCGACATGCCGCTCCACCTCGTGCGGGTCGGCGAGGAGTTTTTGCAGCCGCGTATTGCCGGCGATGCGGCGGTCGAGCGCTTCGGCACGCTCCGGGTGCGCTTCGCGCATTGTGCGGAGGAAGCGCCCGCGCTCCTCGATGTGGTGCGAGCGGCCGTCGGGATCGAGACGCTTGCAGTAGAGGAGCACGCCGTAGTGCAGGCCCATGACGGCGCGCATCACGCGATCCATGCCGTCGCGCTCGGCCGCGTCGTCGGGCGTCAGCGCCGGGCCGGGGAAGCCGGCATCGACGCGCGCGACGATGTTGAAGGTATCGCAGACGATCTCCTCGCCGATCCGAAGCGTCGGCACGACGGCGCGCGGATTGAGCGCCGTGTACCATGGCTCGAACTGCTCGGCCTTCTCCATGATGTCGACGAGCTGCTTGTCGTAGGCGACGCCCTTCTCGGCAAGCGTGAGCCGCGCCATCTGGCAGCAGACGGAGCCGGGGTAGTCGTAAAGAAGGGGAGGCGGCGTGCTCATGGCCGCAGGCTACCGCCATTCGGCCAAAAATTCACGGGGGGCGCGCGTCTTCGCGCCTCTGCGCGGCGGCAAGCTCCGTCCGAGACGGATCCGCGTGTTCGGCCGATCCGAGCCGGCGCCGGACGCATTCGTCCCTTGTAAACCTGAAATCAAACGCCCATCTCAATTAAACGGCTGCAAATAAATTCCGGCCTCAGTCTTCTCGAAAAACAGTTGTCCGTGTGCCGGTATTGAGGGCGACCTGGAGTAATCGAGCGAACCAAGCGTCTCGCTCGAGAGATTTTGGTCGATCCGCGCTCCTGGTCTCAGCCAACGGGTTGAGGCGCCTCCGCGAGCGCCGGCCGGAGACGACGCGGGCAGCAAAAGCCGCGCTTGAGCTTTGCAGCGTGATACTGCGCTGTTGCTCACCCAGCCTTTCCCGAGGAGGGAACCATGGCCAGCCAAAGCAACACCCCGAGCATCGCCCAGGATTCGGCCCAGGACTCCGCCCGCGACTTGGCCCGCGGCCTCTGACCTTCCTCCGAGCCCGGCCCTTCCAATGAGCGAGCGCGTCGCCCGCATGTCCGTGACCTTCCCGAAGCCGTTCTTCGTGGAGGGCCTCGATCGCGAACAGGAAGCGGGAACCTACAAGGTCGAGATCGTCGAAGAGCTGATCGAGGGCCTCTCCTTCCAGGCCTATCGCGTCGTTTCGACATCGATCGTGCTGCCGCTTTCGGGCGGCGCGCATTCCTATCAGCTTGTCCGCATCAACTCCGCACTGGTGCGCTCCGCCTTGCGCAAGGCGGAGGATGGCGACCGCCAGCCGTTCCAATATGTGGAGCGATAGGATGCCGCATCGTCGCGCGCCTGCCGGCGCCGAGAGGCTGAACGCGGCCCGACGCTTCGGACGGTCGCCATGACCGAGCGGACCATCGATCTCGACCTGCACCGCGGCATGGCGGCGCAGAAGGCCACCGAGCTGCGCCGGCTGGTGAGCGAAGTCGCGGCCGACCGCGCCAAGCTCAAGACGCGCCAGGACGAGCTGGAGAAGTTTCTCGTCGCGGCGCCCGCCGCCAACTGGTCGGACGCCGTCGAAAAGGCGCGCTATCTCCTGGCGCTCCTCGCCGCCTCCGCCGAAGCCCAGGATACGAGGCGCCGGACTTTGATCTCCAGCCTGCTTGACGATTTCGACCGGCTCCTCGGCACGGAGGATGCCGACGGAACGGACTCTAACAAAGAAGACGACACAGAAAATGCATGACAAGTATCAAGTGGTTCCCGGGTTATTTCGAGTTTTTCACCCGATCTCGCGAGGAATATCCGGGAGCGATTACACTTAGGAAATTGCTTTGGCGTTTGATTATTCTTGAAAAAAGGCGCAAAGTATTTTGGTCGGATAGTTGCTATTGGCTTCAATGCCCAAAATACGGCGGGGCCGTATCGATCCCGATAATCACCGATTAGAGGGAGATCAAATCATGAAATTCGATCAACGCGTCGCGGCGGCCAAGCCCTACATCACCGGAATCGTCATCGGGCTGATTGCCGCCCCCATCATCGCGTTCAGCGCCGGCTGGGTCTCCACCAGCGGCGCCCGCGCCGAGGCGGTGGAAAATGCGCGGGTGGAAACGCTCGCCGGCATCTGCACCGCTAACGCCGAGCGCATGGCGGCGGCGCAGAACACCGACCTCGCCTCGCTGAAGGGCTACCAGAACCGCGAGGCGCGCGACGCGCTCGTCACCGCGGCGCTGGCCAACGTCGTGGTGCCGGACGACATCTCCGGAAAGGTCGCCAACAGCTGCAATCGCACGCTGGCGTAGGCGCGGGGCGCGCGCAGCCCGGATGACGCGAAGCGCAATCCGGGGCGAGATCAGGCGGCGGCGTCTTCGCGGGTGAAGGCGCCGGTCTCCGGGTCGAAGGCGCCGGAAAACTCAAGCTCGGCCGGGCCGGTCATCCAGATGTGGTCGCGAGAATCCCATTCGACGAAAAGGTCGCCGCCGGGAAGCGTCACGGTGGCGGCGCGGCCGGTGCGCCTGGTGCGCGCGGCGCATGCGAGCACCGCGCAGGCGGCGGTGCCGCAGGCGCGGGTCAGGCCGACGCCGCGCTCCCAGGTGCGAAGCGTGATCGCGTCCCTCGCCGTCACATGCGCGATGCTGATGTTGGCACGCTCCGGAAAGATCGGGTGGTTCTCCAGAAGCGAGCCGATCCGCGCGAGGTCATAGGCCGCGACGTCGTCGACCCAGAAGATCGCGTGCGGGTTGCCGATGTTGACGACCGAGGGCGAGTGCAGGATCGGCGCGTCGATTGGCCCGATCTGCAGCTCGATCGCGCGCGTATCGCGGAATTCTTCGGCGAGCGGGATGTCCTGCCAGGCGAATTTCGGCACGCCCATGTCGACGGAGATGAGGGGTTCCTCCCCCCTCGCAAGCGACGTGGGAGGAACGGGGGCCGGCTTCACGAAGAGCAGACCGGCGCGCGTCTCGATCGTCGCCTGGCCGCGGCCTGTCTCGTCCATGATCAGCCGGCCGACGCAGCGCGTGGCGTTGCCGCACGCCTCGACCTCGCCGCCGTCGGCGTTGTCGATGCGCATGAAGGCGTCGGCGGGCGCGTTGCCGTGCTCGATGGTGATGAACTGGTCGAAGCCGAGGCCGAGCTTGCGGTCGGCGAGGCGCCGGATGACCTCAGGGCGCGGGCGCACGGGCGCTCTCCTCGCGTCAACGACCAGAAAGTCGTTGCCGAGGCCGTTCATCTTACGGAACGGGATCATCGCCATCGCTCAAGCTCCAGCCGCAGCTATATGGCGGAAACGGGGGCGGAGTTAAAGGGAGGGTGCCGCCGGGCGTGCGGGCGAACGGGCGCGGCCGGGCCCGCGCGCTACACCTCGCAGACGATGCGCAGGCCGACGCGGCCGTGCCAGCCGACGATATCGGCGTGCATGGAGTCGCGGTAGGCGGAGCGGCAGATCGCGGCGTTGTGCGACCACGACCCGCCGCGCAGCACGCGGTCGATCTGCGGGGCGATGAAGGGCGTGCCGTCCTTCGGGACGCTGCGATAGTCGACCGGCCCGGTGTCCTGGCAATATTCCCAGACATTGCCGTGCATCTGGAAGAGCCCGAAGCGGTTGGGCGGGAAGGATTCCGCCGCGACCGTTGTCGCCAGGAAGCCGCCGGGCGGCCCCTTGTCGTAGGCGGGGTCGAGATAGGCGATGTTGTTGTAGGAGACGTTGGCGATGTCGCGGCCGTCGTCGGTGCCGCAGACGGCGCCGCCGGTGCCGCAATAATTGGCGAGCGCCGGCGTCAACGTCGGCCCGAAGTGAAACGGCGTGGTGGTGCGCGCCCGGCAGGCATATTCCCATTCCGATTCGCTCGGCAGGCGGAAGCTGAGGCCGGTCCGCTTCGACAGGCGGTTGCAGAACTCCACCGCCTGGTTCCAGCTCACCGTCTCGACCGGAAGATCGTCGCCGCGAAAGCTGGACGGGTAGGCGGCGAGCGTCTCGCGGATGCGGTCGGGCTCCGCTCCGACCAGCGCCGCCCACTGCGCCTGCGTGACCGTGGTGCGCGAAAGGGCGAAGCGCTTGAGCTCGACGAACTCCTGCGGGCCTTCGTTCGGACTGCGCTCAGGCTCGCTGTCGGGCGAGCCGATCTGGAAGCCGCCGTCCGGGATCACCGAGAACGAGATCGCCGCGTCCTTATCGATCGGAACGTCGAAGACATCGATCGTCTGCGGCTGCGACTGGCGCACCTCGCCATAGTCGTCGACCGTGACCACCTCGAATTTCTCGGTGCGCGTCGGCGGCGGGTGGTGGGTCAGTTTGAAATCTGGCGAACTTGATGCGGGTGTCGCGTCCCACCTTAGGCTCCTATATGCTTTAGCGGAAAGCAAAGGAATCAAGCCGGTGACCAGACATTGCCGAGTTGGTAGATGCTGCGGCCCCGAAGCCAGGTCGGCCAACGCAATACAAGAAACGTGAAGCTATCCCTTCCGCTTCTTGATCACGCCTACATCGCGTATAGATGCACTACCGCGACCATAGTCATTAATTTGAAGTCTCGTGCTCGTCGTCCAATGGCGACCCGGCTCATCCTTCGCGACACCGTGTATCGCCAACCAGTCAGAAGATCGCGCGGCGGTCTCCGCGGCAATCTTGGCACGCCTCTTGGCGCGGGCACGTTGCCAGCGAATCTTCTCGTCTTGGTCTTTAAGTTTCATGGCCGCGCGGCATTATATGCGCTAAGCCGCCAATTTCAGAGTGACGCACTACCGCGTTTTGGGTAGTGCGCTCTTTAGAAGAGCCCGCTACCGCATTTCGGGTGCGCATCGGGCCTGCAGACGCGGCGGAGAGCCGGGCCTCGTTCAGCGCTGGGTGAGCGCAGCTGTAATCGGCGGGGCGGAGCGCAGGGTTTGCAGCACGACGCAGTAGCGCTCGGTGAGCTTCAGGAGCTGGTCGAGCGTCTCCTTCGGCGCGTCGCTGTCGACGTCGAAGGAAAGGCGGATGGCGCGGAAGCCGACCGGCGCCTCGCGGTCGACGGCGAGCGTGCCGCGGAAATCGAGATCGCCCTCGGCACGGACATGCGCCGACTTGAGCTCCACCCCGATCGCGGTCGCGACCGCCTTCAGCGTCACGCCGGCGCAGGCGACGAGCGCCTCCAAGAGCATGTCGCCGGAGCAGGCCTCCATGCCGGAGCCGCCGGTCGCCGGATGCAGTCCGGCGGTGACCAGCGCGCGGCCGGTCTCCACCTTGCAGGCGATGTTGGCGTCGTCGATCGAGCCCTCGGCATGAAGCGTGATGAGGGCGGCGTCCGGGTCGCTGCGATATTTGTCCTTGAGCGGCGCCTGCGTGCTGCGCAGCGTTTCGGCATCCATTCGAGGTCTCCCGACGATGTCGCGCGATCTTGCCCGCTCGGCCGCCAACCGGCCTACTCGCGGTTCATCCAGTGGTGCCGCTGCTGGTCGAGCGAGGCCGGCCAGCCGGAGGGCGGCGCGACCATCGTGTAGTGCCCGTTCTCAAGCAGCGCCACGAACACCTTGCAGGTCGATTCCTTGATGCCGAGGAAGGCTTCGTCGACCGTGCAGTTGTGCGCCATGCAGGCCGGGGCATAGACGTAGCCGTCGCCGGTCGCTTCGAACGGCACCTGAACCTGATAGCGGTCATCGAAGCGCTTGTAGGCGCCGCCGAGGCGCGATTTGATCGCGGCGGTCAGCGTCCGGTTATGGACGTCGGAGAAATACTTGCCGGCAAGGTGACGACAATTGGCGGCGAGGGCTGCCTGCGGCGCGAGGCTGAGCGCCGCGGCGAGGACCATTATCGACAGGCGCAGCGGCATCTCGCTCATCTCACACCCAGGGGCGCTCGGCCTGGTGTTTCTGCTCGTAGGCGGCAATCTCGCTCGCCTTCTGCTCGGTCAGACCGATGCCGTCGAGACCGTTCAGCATGCAGTGCTTCTTGAACGGGTCGATCTCGAAATGCACGACGCCTCCGTCCGGCCCGCGGATCTCCTGCTTCTCCAGGTCGACGCTCAAGGTGGCGTTGGCGCCGCGCTCCGCGTCGTCCATCAGCTTCTCCAGGTCCTCCGGCGAGACGATCACCGGCAAGAGGCCGTTCTGGAAGCAGTTGTTGTAGAAGATGTCGCCGAACTGCGTGGAGATCACGCAGGAGATGCCGAAATCCTTGAGCGCCCAGGGCGCGTGCTCGCGGCTCGATCCGCAGCCGAAATTGTCGCCGGCGACGATGATCTTGGCGTTGCGGTAGGCGGGCTTGTTCAAGACGAAGTCGGGGTTCTCCGTACCGTCATCGTTGTAGCGCCATTCGGAGAAGAGGCCCTTGCCGAGGCCGGTCCGAAGAATTGTCTTCAGATACTGCTTCGGGATGATCGCGTCGGTGTCGATATTCACGCGCGGCAAGGGGGCCGCAACCGAGGTGAGCGTCGTGAACTTGTCCATGGGACCTCCTTGCGGGAGAGGGATTTAGACGAGCGGCGCGGAAATGCAAGGATGCCGCCCGTGCTCGTGTCGGCCGGCGTCGGCAAATCACGGCGAGATCGACAAATTATGACCGGCCCGCGACGTTTCTTTGGTCTATAGGGCCGCCGGTGCGCCCTTTGACGTCGCGCCGCAGGAGATCCGATGAAGCTCTATAACGCCAATCTTTCGCCCAACGCCTTCCGTGTCCGCGCCGTCGCGAACGAACTCGGCATCGCGCTCGACGTCGTCGACGTCGACATGCGCAAGGGCGAGAACAAGACCGAGGCCTATCTCAAGCTGAATCCGAACGGCAAAGTGCCGGTGCTCGTCGACGGCGACTTCGTGCTGTGGGAAAGCCGCGCCATCAACGCCTATCTCGCGAGCCTGAAGCCGGAGAGCGGGCTTTACCCGCAGGACGCGAAGAAGCGCGCGCTGATCGACCAGTGGACCTACTGGCACGCCGTGCATCTCAGCCCGACGCTGCAGCGGATCGTGTTCGAGCGGTTCCTGAAGAAGCTGTTCAACATGGGCGAGCCCGACGAGACGGCGATAGAATCGCAGGTGAAGGAGCTGGGGCAGCTCCTGCCGATCCTCGACGCCGACCTCGCCGGCAAAGAGTGGGTGACCGGCGATCTCAGCCTCGCGGACTTTGCGATCGCGAGCACTTTCGTCTACCGGAAGCCCGGCGGTATCGCGCTCGACGCAACGCCGAATGTCGCCGCCTGGATGAAGCGCATGGAGGCGCGGCCGTCGTGGCAGGCCGCCGTCGCGCCGGTTCTGGCCTTCATGAAGGGGTAGGGGCGCGGGTACCGCTTCCGCACTCCGCGGCGCGGTCAAGGAGCAGCGCGCGCTCGCGCGCGTTCCTGGTGAGCGCCGCGGCGCGCTCGAATTCGGCGCGCGCCTCATCGAGCCGGCCGAGCTTTCTCAGGAGGTCGGCGCGGACGCTCGGCAAGAGGTGATAGCTCTTCAGCGCCGGCTCGGCGGCGAGCGTGTCGACCAGTGCAAGACCGGCCGCCGGGCCCTCGGCCATGCCGACCGCGACGGCGCGATTGAGCTCCACGATCGGCGACGGCATGACCTCTGCGAGCGCCGCATAAAGGGCTGCGATCTGCCGCCAGTCGGTTTGCGTCGGCGCTCGCGGCGCGCGCATGGCAGGCGGCGATCGCGGCCTGCAGCGCATAGGGGCCGAGCATCGCCTTCTGCGCGGCGGCACGCTCCTCCGCATGCGCGAGCGCTGCAAGGCCGCGGCGGATCAGAAGCCGGTCCCAAAGCGCGCGGTTCTGCTCGAGAAGCAGGATTGGCGCGCCGTCGGCGCCGGTGCGCGCCGGAAAGCGCGACGCCTGAATCTCCATCAGCGCGACGAGGCCTTGCACTTCCGGCTCGTTCGGCGCGAGCCCGGCGAGGATGCGGCCGAGACGCAGCGCCTCCTCGGCAAGCTGCGGGCGCAGCCAGTCGTCGCCGGCAGTCGCCGCATAGCCTTCGTTGAAGATCAGGTAGATCACCTCAAGCACGGAGGCGAGGCGGAGCGCCAGATCCTCGCCGCGCGGCACCTCGAAGGGGACCTGCTTTTCCGCGAGCGTGCGCTTGGCGCGGACGATCCGCTGCGCGATCGTCGGCTCAGGCACCAGGAAGGCGCGCGCGATCTCCTCCGTCGTCAGCCCGCCGATCAGGCGCAGCGTCAGCGCCACCCGCGCCTCGGTCGAAAGCAGCGGGTGGCAGGCGGTGAAGATCAGGCTCAGGAGGTCGTCGCCGATCTCGTCGTCGAGCCGCGCATCGAGGTCCGGTGTTTCGTCCTGGTCGCTCTCAAGATCGCGGCCAAGCTCTTCGTGTTTGCGCGCCTGCATTTTGATCTGCCGGAGCCGGTCGATGGCGCGGTTCTTGGCGGTCGCCATGAGCCAGGCGCCGGGCTCGCTCCGGCACGCCCGATTGCGGCCAACGCTCAAGCGCCGTCGACCAGAGCGTCCTGCGCCAGCTCCTCCGCGAGGCCCACGTCGCGCACCATGCGCGTCAGGCCGGCGATGAGCTTCGCCTGCTCGATGCGGAAGATCGCGTCGATCGCGCTGTGTGTCTCGGCGGCCTGCACGGCCGCCGGTCAGATCACCTTCAAACGAGAGGCGCAACCCCTTGGGCGGGCGCTCAGCTTGCCATGCCCTCCGGCGGCTCGGTGACGACCATCCAGGACACGCCGAACTTGTCGGCGAGCGACCCGAAGCTCTCGGCGAAGAACGTCTTCGTGAGCGGCATCCGGACCTCTCCGCCGTCGCCGAGCGCCTTGAAGACGCGCTCAGCCTCCGCCGCGCCCTTGACCGTGACGGCCAGCGACACCCCGGCGAAGCTCGGCTTTCCGGAAACCATGCCGTCGGAGATCATGACCACCGTGTCACCGAACTTGAGCGCGGCGTGCATGACCTTGTCTTCCGAGCCTGGCGGAATCATGCCGGGCGGGGTCGTGTCGGGCATATCCTTGAAGCGCATCATCGCGCTCACCTCCGCGCCGAGCGCCGCCTTGTAGAAGGCGATCGCCTCCTCGGCCCGGCCTTCGAGAAACAGATAGGGCTGCACCTGCATAATGGGCTCCATTGCAGTAGGATGTGGACAGTAGGTTGATATCAACCCTTTTTGCGTCTCGCCAGCTCGTCGTCCTTGTTGAGCTCGGCCGCGCGCGCCCACTGCTGCTTTTCCGCCTCGCGCAGCTCCGGCGTGAACTCCTCGCCGAAATCCTCCATCTCGAAGATCGGGCGGATGTCGACGTCGCCTGCGGGGAAGGGCGCCTGCTTCAGCCACTCGATGGCCTCATCCATCGAAGCGACCTTCCAGATCCAGAAGCCGGCGATGATCTCCTTCGATTCGGCGAACGGACCGTCGATCACCCTCGGCTTGCCGCCGTCGAAGTTGATGCGCTTCGCCCTCGACGTCGGATGCAGGCCCTCGCCGGCGAGCATCACGCCGGCGTCGACGAGCCTCTGGTTGAAGGCGCCCATCTTCGTCAGCATCTCTTTGTCCGGCATCTTGCCGGCTTCCGAATCCTTGTTTGCCTTCACGGCTACCAGCATACGCATTGTCTTGCTCCTTCCAGGGTATCGGGCCAGGTATCGGGCCAGGTATCGGGTTTGGCTCGAGGTTATTCTGTTGACGGCATCTCGTCAGGCTCCATCACCTGGCGCACCTCGATCTCGCAGTCGCCGTCGAACGGCCGCGGGAAGCGCCGCGCCCATTCCATCGCTTCCTCGCGCGACTTCACCTGGATCATGGTGAAGCCGCCAATCAACTCCTTCGCCTCCGCGAACGGTCCATCGAGGACGGTGCGCTTGTCGCCGGAGTATCTGACGCGCCAGCCCTTGTCGCTCTTGTGCAGGCCGTTGCCATCGAGAAGCACGCCGGCTTTGGCAAGCTCTTCGTGATAGGCGATCATGTCGTCCATGATCTTCTGCGAGGGGACAGCCTTGCCGGCATCAAAGTCCTGCGGGCTCTTGACGATGATCATGTAGCGCATGGTCGTTTCTCCTTCCGGCGGCGGATGTGGCGCTTGATCTAACGACGAGCGGCCAAGGCAGGAATTGACACCGCCGCCCATGAAAAATCGAAAAAGCGGTCAGCCGCTCGCCGATCCGGCGGAGGCTTTCGCCAGCGTCGGCTTGTTTTCGATCGGAACCATCTGGAAAAACGGCTCCGCTTCCTTGAGGACGCGCGCAACCGACGGACGCTCGATCAGGCGGTCGTGATAGGCGCCAGGTTTGCGTGCCGTTCGCCGAAGGGCACCACCAGCTTCGCGTAGAAGAGCGCCGTCGCCGCCGCGCATTGCGATCAACCTTCCCTGACGAACGTGCCGTCGCGATAGGAGGCGCCAAAATAGACCTGCACCTCCACTAGCTTGTCGCCGGCAAAGCGGAAGAACTCCGTGTTGCGGAATTCCTTGCCGTCATTGGTGAGGCACTTGTAGCGAACGAAGGCCTCGTCGTCTTCGACGAAGATCTTCTCCAGGACATGCTCGCGAATGCGCTCGCTGTTCGGCCAGCAGCGCTCGAAATAGGCGGCCCGGTCGATCGCGTCGTCATAGGGGCTGGTGAAGCGAAAATCGTCGGCCAGGATGGCCTCAACGACATGCCGCTGCTTCGTCCGATAGGCGCCGAAGAGGCTGCGGATCAGGTTCTCCCTGTTGGCCATTTCACGCCTCCCTTGGCCCGCCTTTTGGGCCGCGTTCATTCTCACGACGAGCGGCGGAGACCGGATCGACACGGCCGCCCATGAAAAATCAAAAAATCTCTAGCGGCCCGCCGAGCCGACCGAGGCCTTCTCGATTTTCGGCTTGTTCTCGATCGGAACCATCTGGAAGAAGGGCTCCGCCTCCTTGAGGACGCGCGCGATGGATGGGCGCTCGATCAGCCGGTCGTGATAGGCCGCCAGGTTCCCGTGCTCATCGCCGAACGGCACGACGAGCTTCGCGTAGAAGAGCGCCGGCGCCGCGGCGCAATCGACGATCGAGAACGCCTCGCCCATCGCCCAGGCACCCGAGCCGAGCCTTGGCTCAAGCAGATCGTAGGCGCCGCGGATCTGGTCCTTCGCCTGATCCACGCCGAAGGCGTCGCCCGCTGCTTCGGGCCGCAACCGGTCGCCCACGATCTTTTGCATCGGCTCGTGAACATAGTGGTCGAAGACGCGGTCCCACATGCGGGCCTGCCAGGCGCGGTCGCCGTCCGCGGGGATGAAGCGCGTCCGCCCGGGATGGAAGGCGTCGAGATATTCGATGATCGCCGTTGCCTCCGCCACCACGCTGTCGCGCGCCTCGTCGCGCAGCACGGGGAACTTGGCGGGCGGCCAGATCGCGGCAAAGGCGGCGCGCGAGTCCGCGTTCATGAGGTCGACAACGACCGGCTCGAACGGCGTGTCGTTCTCGTAAAGCGGGATCAGCGCCTTCCAGCAGAATGAGGCGAGCGGATGGAAATAGAGTTTCAGCGACATGGGACCGATCTCCTGGCCGAGCATCTTAGGCTCTCTGCTCTGACGACGAACGGCCGATCGCGGATTCGACATCGCCGCGACTTTATCCGGCGGTCGCGGCGCGCCGGCGAAGGAAAATCCAGGAAAATCCCGGCGATCCGCGACAGGTTCGGCCGAAGCCGCTATAGCCTCCGCGAAACGCACGCAACGCGAAATAGACGGTTTCTTGGAGGCTACGATGGAATACCGCTTGCTCGGCCGCTCGGGCCTGAAGGTCTCAGCGCTCGCCATGGGAACGATGACGCTCGGGCGGAACAAGTCCGGGCCGCTCGGCGCGGTCGGCCTGAAGGAGGCGAAGCGGCAGATCGACCAGTGCCTCGATGCCGGCGTCAATCTGATCGACACCGCCAACGTCTATACCCGTGGCGAGTTGGAGGAGATCGTCGGCCAGGCGCTGCAGGGCAAGCGCGACAAGGTGGTGGTCGCCACCAAGGCCCGTTTCAACATGCTGGGCCTGCCCAATACCGGCGGCAATTCGCGCATCAACCTGATCGCGGAGTGCGAGCGCAGCCTGAAGCGGCTGAAGACCGACTGGATCGACCTCTACCAAGTGCACCAGTGGGACGGCGAAACGCCAGTCGAGGAGACGATGGAGGTGCTCGACACGCTCGTGCGCGCCGGCAAGGTCCGCTATGTCGGCTGCTCGAATTTTTCAGGCTGGCACATCATGAAGGCGCTCGCCGCCGCCAAGGACGGTGGTTTCCAGCGCTTCGTCAGCCAGCAGATCCACTACACGCTGCAGGCGCGCGAGGCGGAATACGAGCTCCTCCCGATCTCGCTTGACCAGGGGCTCGGCATCCTGATCTGGAGCCCGATCGCCGGCGGCCTGCTGTCCGGAAAATTCCGCCGCGGCAAGAAGGGGCCGGAAGGTGCCCGGCATTTTGCGCGGCAATGGCGCGAGCCGCCGATCTATGACGAGGAGAAGCTCTTCGACATCGTCGAGGTGCTGGTGGAGATCGGCAAGGCGCACGATTGCTCCGCCGCGCGGGTCGCGCTCGCCTGGCTGTTGACGCGGCCCGGCGTCACCTCCGTCATTATCGGCGGACGCACAAGCGAGCAGTTCGCCGACAACCTAGCGGCGGCCGATCTGAAGCTCTCCGACGACGAGCTGAAGCGGCTCGATGAGGTGAGCCGCCCGCCGCTGCTTTATCCCTACTGGCACCAGGCGTGGACGGCGAAGGACCGGCTCGGGCCGAGCGACCTCTCGCTGATCGGGCCGTATCTCTAGGGGCGCGTCCCAGGTGTCGTCATTGCCGGGGATGACGACGAAGAGGCAGCTTTACGGCAATCCGAGCCCGGCGAGGAAGGCGTCGACGGCCGACGTGTAGGCGCCGCCGAGACCGAGGTTCCGGTTGATCGCGTTGTGGCGCAGCCGCTCCGGCAGGACGGTCGCGTGCCCGCCTATGCTTTCGACCTTGGACGCGAAACGCTTTGCCTGCGCGCAGGACTCGCGGCTGAGGCTTGAGCAGACGAGAAGCATCGGCGCCGGCGCTCCCGTCAGGCGATAAAGCGGCGAAGCGGCGCGCCAGTAGGCCGGATCGCGCCCGAATGCGGTGTCGTAGAAGCGCGCGTGCCGCCGCTCCATGATCGCGGACACGTCGAAGGCGCCGCTGTCGAGCGCTATTGTTCCAAGCCACGGCTTGACGCCCTGGTGCTTGGCGAAGGCGGGGTCGGCCGCGACGAGGGCGACGAGATGCGCGCCGGCCGAGTGTCCCATCAGCACGAAGCGATTGGGATCGCCGCCCCAGAAGGCCGCCTCGGTCTGGGCGTAGGCGAGCGCGTTCGCGACGTCGTCGGCCTGCGTGAGGGGATCGGCATCTGGCACCAGGCGGTTGTTCACCGAGATGAAGATGTAGCCCTTCGGCAGGTAGTGGGCGGCCTTGTTCGCATAGACCGCGGCGTTCGATTTGTCGCCGGTGATCCAGGCGCCGCCATGCACCATGACGATCACCGGCGCATCCTTTGGATCGGGCGGCAGATAGACGTCCATCGTCTGTCCGAGCTCGAACCCGTAGACGACATCGCGGATCACATGCTCGGCAGAACACGCCGGCGTCAATTGCAAGGCAAGCATCGCAAGAGCGGCGAGCCCTGACATCGATCGGCGGATCATGGAGAGGCTCCGGGCCAAGAGCGAAAAGCGCTGTCTTCAGCTTTCACGCACCGCAACCCGCGTTCCCTACGCGTCAAAAACCTTGTCGCCGCGCTCGTCGATGATCTGCTTGCCCTTGTTCACCGCGAAGGCGGCGGCTTCGTCCTTGCTGGCATGCGTTTCGGCGCGTACGAAACGGTGCTCCTTCATGCCGTCGGGAAAATCCTTCTCGATCACGCCGGCGGTCTGAAACTGGCTGCCGTTCGCGTAGGGCGCCGGGCGGATGCGATAGCCGTTATATTCGACGGCCTCGCCGGGCTTCTCCTCCTTGCCGCCGCCGCCGCTGAAAAGACGACCCAAAATTCCCATCGCGCCCGATCCTTGCTCCACGATTCGACCACGCCGCGCTTGCCGAGCGAGCGCGGCTCGTCCAAGAAGCGAGGCTGACACGAGAGCGCTCCCCTGTCCATTCGGGGGAAGCGGCCGAAGGGAGCACGCGTGGCACGGATCGAGAGCGTGAACGCCGGCGCGCCGCGCGGCATGCCGGGCTACGAAGGCCCGACCGGCATTTTCAAGATGCCGGCTCAGGGACCTGTCACGGTGGGCCGGGAGGGGCTCGCCGGCGACTATATCGCCGACACGGAGCATCATGGCGGACCCGACCAGGCGGTCTATCTTTATTTCATCGACGACTATGCGTGGTGGGAGAAGACGCTCGGCCGGACGCTCGTGCCCGGCACGTTCGGCGACAACCTGACGCTTTCGGGATTAGCGTCCGCCGACTTCGCGATCGGCGACCGACTTGCGGTCGGGGATGTCGTGCTCGAAGTCACGGCGCCGCGCATCCCCTGCAACACACTGGCGCGACGCATGCAGGATGCGAGCTTCGTCAAGGCCTTCCGCGACGCGGAGCGGCCCGGCGCCTATTGCCGCGTTCTGAAGGAGGGCGAGGTCGCAGCCGGGATGGAGGTCGCGCGCAGTCCCTATGCGGGGAAGCGCGTCACGACCGTCGGCATGTTCCGCGACCATTTTGTGGCGCGCACGCTCGATCCGTCGCGCATCCGCGAGGTGCTCGCCGCGCCGATCGCGATCCGCGAGCGCAAGAACTGGCAGGCGTTCCTGGATGCGCGCGAGCGCGTCTGACCCTGCTTACGAGGAGGAGAGACGGGCGTGACGGCCAAGCAGCAGACCCCTTCTCAGCTCATCGACGCGAGGATCAAGACGCTCGGCGACTGGCGGGGCGAAACGCTCGCGCGCGTGCGGACACTCATCAAGGAGGCCGACGCCGACGTGGTCGAAGACGTCAAATGGAGAAAGCCGTCGAGCCCGATGGGGGTTCCGGTGTGGGAGCATGCCGGCATCATCTGCACCGGCGAGATCTACAAGGACAAAGTGAAGCTGACCTTCGCCAAGGGCGCTTCGGTAGATGACCCCGCGGGGCTCTTCAACTCGAGCCTTGAGGGCAATGTGAGGCGCGCCATCGATTTCCGCGAGGGCGAAAAGATCAACGAGAAGGCGATGAAGGCGCTCATTCGCGCCGCCGTGGCGCTGAACACGGCCAAACCGAAGAAGGCCTAAGAGGCCAGGTCGCGCGGCCGGTCGGCAGGACTGCGTCCTGTGGATGCGGCCCCCGGTACGCTAAGCTTCCGCCCTCGACACACCGGGAGCTCCGCCATGGCCGGACTTGGCGAACGCGTCGTGCGTCAGCAGCGGACGATGGGGCCGCTTCTTGCGATTGCAGTGGTCCTCGGACTTCTTGGCCTTCCGCTTGCGGTCTGGCTGGACCTCCGCGGGCTTTCGGAGCGGCTCCTCACGGACCAGGCCGCCGACATGGGACGCGTGATCGACGAGATGCGCAGCTTCTATGCAAGCGATGTCGTCGGGCGTGTGCTGCAAGCGCCGGGAACCGTCACGGCGACCCATAACTATCTCAAGGTGCCGGGGGCGATCCCGATCCCGGCGACGCTTTCGATCGAGCTCGGCAAGCGGATCAGCGCTCAAGACAGCGCCGTGAAATACCGATTCGTCTCCGATCTGCCGTTCAAGGGGAGAGCGGACCACCACCTCGACGCGTTCGAGCAATACGCGCTGAACACGCTGCGGACCGACGATTCGCATCCGATCGTCGAGGTGACGGGATCGGTGACGGATCGGGTGGTGCGGACGGCCTCGCCGATCATCATGGGCGAGGTGTGCGTCACCTGCCACAACACGCATCCCGACAGCCCGAAGCGCGACTGGAAGGTCGGCGACGTCCGCGGCATCCAGGAGATTTCGATCGAGCAGCCGATCGTCGCCAACTTCTTCACGTTCAAGTACCTGCTGGCGTATTTCGTGCTGGCCGGAGCGGCCGGGCTCACCTTCATCTTTCTTCAGCGGCGCCAGTCCGTGCTGATCCAGGGGATGAACAGCGAACTCGCCGTGGCCAACGACTTCCTTGCCACGATTTCGATGAAGATCGCCAAATATCTCTCTCCGCAGGTCTACAAGAGCATCTTCAGCGGCGAGAAGGACGTGACCATCGCGACGGAGCGAAAGAAGCTGACGATCTTCTTTTCCGATATCAAGGATTTCACGCAGATATCGGAGCGGCTGCAGCCGGAGGACCTGACGGCGCTCCTGAACGAGTATTTCACCGAAATGTCGAACATCGCGCTTCGCCATGGAGCGACGGTCGACAAGTTCATCGGCGACGCGATTCTGGCATTCTTCGGCGATCCGGATACGAAGGGCGTTGAAGGCGACGCACATGCGTGCTGTCTCGATGGCCGTGGACATGCAGCGGCGCCTCGAGCGGCTCACCGTCGAGTGGAGGAAGAGGGAATCGAGGAGCCCTTCCGTGCGCGCATGGGGATCAACACCGGCTTTTGCAATGTCGGCAACTTCGGCAGCGAGGATCGCATGGACTATACGATCATCGGCGCCGAGGCGAACCTCGCGGCGCGTCTGCAGTCGATCGCCGAGCCGGGCGGCATCTGCATCAGCTACGAGACCTATGCGCTCGTACGCGACATCGTGCGGGCGCACCCGCTTGAGCCCATCCGGATGAAGGGCATCAGCCGCGAGGTCGTGCCCTATTCGGTGGAGGGCCTGCTCAGCGAGCACGGGCAGCGGGCAAACGTGATCAGCGAGCACGCCACCGGCGTCGACATATTCCTCGATTTCGAAGCAATGGACGAGGATGCCGCCGACCACGCGCGCCGGCGGCTCTCGGAGGCCCTCGAGGCGCTCGGGAGCCGACCGGGAAAGGACGCGCCGACTTAGGCCGTGTTCTCATTAACGCGCAGCCATAGCCTGATGCAGGCGAGCTTGACGAAGGCGAGGTAGTTGGCGGCGAGCTTGTCATATCGGGTTGCCACGCGACGGCACCGTTTAATCTTGTTGATGAACTGCTCGACCGGATTGCGGTTCCGATAGAGGTGAGGGCTGAAGCAAATAGGCTCCTTGCGCACCGCGCGACCGCCGCATCTGTTGGGCTCTATTGCCGGCGATGCAAGACCCGTGCTGATGCACACCCACGACCGATGTGTCGATCATTTGCGTCGCTGCATCCTGGGTAGCAGCCACGGCGGCCATGATCCGGTCCCACACACCCGCGCCCCGCCAGCGAACGAAGCGATTGTAACAGGTGGTGTGGGGTCCGTAGCGCCTCGGGAGACGGGCTCAAGCAGGGCTCTTTGATCACCGCGGTTGTGCTACCGTCGGTCAGAACCGAATGGCAGTGAGTTCTACCCGGCTGGGGGGCGCGAGATGCTAAACTTGGAAGATATATTCAATCGCTCCAACATCCTCGACATCAGCTTCTTCAATTTCCGCAACGCGATTACCGCCTGCTATTTCGCTGACCGAGACCTCCGCATCCTGAAAATCAATGACAATTTCAAAAAATTCTTTCCGGTGTTGGGCAATGTCTCAAACGTCTTTTTTCCGAATGTTCTCGAACAGTTGGGAGTCGAGGCAAGCTATATCAACTCATTCTTCGGACCAGCTCGCCAAACAGGGCTACGTCTTTATCCCCCACATCCCCATCAAGGTCGATGGTGAGGACCGCGTGTTCTCGCTCATGTCGACCTATACGAACGATCAGAGCTTCTCCTACCTCAACGGCGTTCAGGGACAGTTCGTCGATCGCACGGCCGAATGGGAGCTGCGCCGCGAGCGCGAGCAGCTCCTCGAGGACAAGCTCCGCGATCGCGAAATGATCGAGGCAAAGACGCAGGAGCTGGAGCGGATCGCAAACCGCCTCGCGAAATATCTGTCTCCGCAAATCTACGGGTCGATCTTTTCCGGCAAGAGCCAGGCGGCTGATCCGCCGGCGCGCAAGAACTTGACCATCTTCTTCTCCGATATCGAAGGGTTCACGGAGATCAGTGACGGCATGGAACCAGAGCGCCTGTCGTTCTTGATCAACACCTATCTCAGCGAGATGTCCGACATCGCCATCGAGTACGGAGGCACCATCGACAAGTTCATCGGTGACGCGATTCTTGTTTTCTTCGGCGACCCTGAGACCGAAGGAGATCGCGACGACGCGCTGAAAAGCGTTCGGATGGCCCTGCACATGCGCGACCGCGTGCGCGAACTGGAAAGTGTCTGGCACGAGAACGGTATCTCAAAGCCGCTTAGAGTTCGAATGGGAATCAACACGGGTTATTGCACCGTAGGCAATTTCGGTTCCGAACATCGCCTCGACTACACGGTACTCGGCAGCCCGGTGAACCTCGCTTCTCGCCTGCAGACTGCGGCGGAAGCCGACACGATCCTGATCAGCGAGTCCACGTACACGCTGCTGGAAGACGTGGCCGACTGTGGGCGCATGGATGACATGCAGCTGAAGGGCTTCGCTCGCCCGATGGGTTGCTATCGTCTGCGTGGCATCAAAGGCGTTCAGGACGAGCAAGGACCGATGACCCGGGTTGGCAGACATGTTGCCGTCAACATTCCGGATCGGCGCCGCATCCGCGAGGCGATCGAGGAACTGCGCCGCATCGAGCAGGATCTGGAGCATCACATACCGAGCGACCAGCTCAAGACTGAGTCGGACCAGTCCGCTTAAGGCCTACGAGTAGCAACCTGCGATTTTGGCGCGCAGTTTTTGCGGGGGATGGCACTCCACCTCGATGGAAGCCGACAGTCGAGCAACGCCAAGTCTGCTACTCAACCGAAGCCCAAGCCAGCAGCGAAGATGTCAGCTTTCGAGGGACACTGACGTCCTGACCGCACTCGCGTAGGGGATATGTGCACTGCAACAAAAAGGAAGACCGCCTCGCGGCGGTCCCCCCAAAATCGGATTGGGTGTTTGCACCGCCTGCGGTTACCCTTACGCCACCTCGGACACCAGTATTGTGACGCCGCCGGTAGCGAAATTGGCAAGGTCGGCGACCGTCGCCTTCGCCTCGGGCGTGTCCATCACGCGCTTCATATGGTCGGCATCGTTGAAATACAGATCGGCCATGCGATAAAATGTCGGGGCGCTTCCGTCGGGCGTGCCGACCACCTTAGACAACTCGATCTTGTTGACACCCTGCATCTTGCTGGCGAGCGGCAGATGGGTGTCGGCGTAATATTTCTCGAAAGCAGCCGCGTCTTTGGGCGGTCCATAGAGAACGCTCAGTTTCACCATCACTGTTCCCCCCCCGTTGGTTCGTGGCTGCCGGACGAAACTGCCGGCATTGGCGAAGTCTCGCCAATCGCGGCGGTGATCGCAACCCGAAACGCCCCAGGTCAGGCGACAGCGCTTCGCCGCTCGCCGCAACCACCGTGCGGCTTCAGCACGCGCTCCGTCGAGGCGGGGAAGCGCCTGAGCATCGCCGGCGGACGGATCGGCCGCTGGACGAGATTGCCGCCGCAATTCGGGCAGATGCCGCCAAAGACCTCTCGCGCGCAGTCGGCGCAGAAGGTGCACTCGAAGGTGCAGATCCGCGCATCCGGCGAGCCCGCCGGCAGATCGCGATCGCAGCACTCGCAGTTCGGGCGGAGCGCAAGCATAGGCTCTGTTACTCCGCCGGGACGCGCGACGGGGATTGCCCGAACGGCAGCATGGAGACGAGCACGCGGTCGCGCATCACGACGTGATGGAAGATGCCGGCCGCCGCATGCAGGCCGACGATCCACATGAAGAGATTGCCGAGCGTGCCGTGAGTCTCGCTGAGCAGCGCGCCGAGATCGTGCGAACCCGAGAAGAAGGGCCCGATCGCGCCGATGCCGTTGAAGGTGACGGGATGGCCCTCAAGCCAGGCGCCGGCGATGGCGGTCAGCGGCACGCCAAGGAGAAAGGCATAAAGCGCCCAGTGAACGACGCGCGAGGCAAGGTGCATCCACGTCGGCATGGGCTCCTCCGCCGGGCGCCCGTCAAACGCGCGCCAGATCAGACGCAGGACCACCAGGACGAAGACGAGAATGCCCAGGGTCTCGTGCCAGGAGAGCATCGAAGCGCGTTCCGCCGCATAGACGCGCCATTCCGGTCCGCCTTCGCCGAAGAGAAATGAGGCGACGACGAGGATCGCGGTCAGCCAGTGAAAGGTTTGCGTGACCGCGCCGTGGCGGTCTCCAGTGGTTTTGAGTCGCATGAAGGGAGCCTATCGCAACGGGACGCTGTCAGCATCCTTTCAGGTGGCAACAGCGTAATCAAATCGGACATTGCCTAACCGACCGCAAGCCGGCATGCCTTGTTTTTTGTAACCGGCGGGTCGCAATTTGTAACAGCCGGCCGCGGGACATCGTTTCGTCTGTGTTTTGCGGTTCTGATAGCGGGCTTGCGATGCGGGCCGGGTCGACGCGGGCGCGGATCACCAATCGGTCGTGAGGGGGGGGTCGGCTTCGGACGAAGTCTGCTTTGCCGGGAGCCCCTCTTGGATTAGAAACCGGGCGCGACGTTGCGGTCGGCCTCTTCGTCATGGGACCCATGGCACTCTTTCCTGATCTCTATCTGGATCTGCTCGAACAGGGTACTGACAGGTGCGATTTCTGATGACGTTGGTTTCGCGCCCGGCTCCGCGGTCCCCGTTCCTCCGCTCGCTGACAGCTACGACCACATCCTGCGATCAAACGGCGGAGACTGGCCAAGCCACGCTCACACGATGATCGGCCTGAAACGGCTGCGCAATTTGCGGACGGTTGTTGAGCAGGTCCTTACCGAGCGGATTCCGGGCGACCTGATCGAAACCGGAGTGTGGCGCGGCGGCGCCTGCATCTACATGCGGGCGCTGCTGAAGGCGTTCGGTGTAACCGACCGCAGAGTGTGGGTCGCTGACTCGTTTGATGGACTGCCGCCGCCGGACCCGGTGAACTTTCCGGCCGACGACGGATCGAAGCTGCATGAAATCCGTGTGATCGCCGTCTCGCTGGCAGAAGTGAAGCGGAACTTCGCCAAGTACAACATGCTCGACGAGCAGGTCGTGTTTCTCCCGGGTTGGTTCAAAGACACGCTCCCCACCGCTCCGATCGAAAGGCTTGCCGTCCTTCGCCTCGACGGCGATATGTACGAGTCGACAATCCAGGCGCTGCAGGCGCTCTATCCCAAGCTGTCAACCGGCGGGTTCGTCATCGTCGACGACTACGTCGTGCCCGCCTGCCGGCAGGCCGCTGAGGACTTTCGCGCGCAAAACAGCATCTCCGACACGATCGAACGCATCGACAACTACGGGTCGTTCTGGCGCAAGACGGATGGAAGGTCGCATTTCCGCTTCCGGCGTTTCAAATAGCCGCGGGGATTGAGGGTCATCAAAAAGCGCTCGCAACGGGTATCGACGACAAAATCATCCGTTTCGGCAAGGAACCGATCGACGGCCTCCATCGGCCCCGGCCCGTATTCGAGAAAGGCCGGATGGCCATTGATGTTGGTATCCTCGACGATCAGGTAGTCGCCCGCCTGAACGAGCCGCTCATAGGCGATGATCTCGCTATAGACATGCTCGGCGCGGTGATCTGAATCGAGCACGACCATCGCCCGGTCCGACCCGACGGTCGCGACCACCATGTCGACGACGTCAGCATCCGTGCTCGGGCCATGAACATAGCTTATCCGAGGGTGCATCGGCCGGACGGGCATCTCTTCCATGTCCACACTGATCACCCGGCCGTGGCCGAGGAGGTCCATGACGGTCGCCAAGAAAAGCGCGCTGCCGCCAAATTTGGTCCCGGTCTCGACGACCACTTCGGGACGCGTGCGCACCAGCAGTTCCTGATACATCCAAAGATCGAGAGGACATTTGAGCGTTCTATGTCCGAACCAGTCGAGGTTGATCGTATCGCCGCCGCCGAGCCACCGCCGATAGTAGAGATCATGAAACCGGTCGACGATCTGCCTCTCTTCGGCCGTCAATGCCGGTTGATCGCGATCGACGGACGCCGCACCGATGGTGAAATTCATGGTCGCACCGTCTCAAATGACAGCGGCCAGCGGGCCGTCGAGAACGCCGCGCTCCCGAAGCCGGCGTTCCACAACAGTCCAGTTATTCGGCACGACGTTCAGCTTCTCACGCATGGTTCGCTCGACCTCGGCATATGGAACATTCCCAAGCTGCGCGACTATGGAATCGAAATTGTCGGCAAGCACGCGCGATGTCGGGTCGAGCCCGGTCACCACCGTGAGCCCCGACGGCGGCGTCGAAACGGTGAAGACGTCGAGGTCGGGCCTGAACCGCCTGAGGCAGAGAACGGTCTTCCAGACATCTCCGGTATAGAACTTCCTTTGACGGTCGGGCCGCTGCGTAACGTCGTCAAAGGGAATCGTGTCATGAAACAGCACGACCGAACGGGTTCCGCAGAACGCCTCGGCGTTGATGAAGTCCCTCAACGACTGCTGGAACATGTGCGACCCGTCCACGAAAACGAGCGCAAGCGGCCTGCCGGCGAGCAGGACTGCGAGCCTCTTGCTCGCGAAGAATTCGTCGCTTCTTTCGCTGTAGATGTGGCATTCGGTCTGCGGCGGCCAGCAGATCCTCGGTTCCGGATCCACTCCGATCGTGCAAGTCGGCGGGCTGGCAAGGGCAATCGAACGGCCCTCTCCGACTCCGATTTCGAGATAACTTTCCGGCGCAAGCGCCTGATGAAAGTCCGTCAGCCAATCCAGGTATCCCGGACCCGGCAGGCGCAGTTCGCAAATGCCGAGATGCGCCTCGACCAGATCCCCGTCGAAGGCAAGCGCCTGGCGGAATTCCGCTTCGGCCATATCCCCCTTGTCGAGCAGACGAAACGCCTTCGCGCGCGCCAGATGGAACCCTGCGCGTTCGGCGTCGGGGACGCTCCTTGTATCAAACCAGCTGCTGGCTTGCGCAAGCAAGCGCTGCGGCGCCGGTTCGTCCGGCGCGCGCGTTCGCGCCATACGCGCGATCTCCGCCGCCGCTTCAAAGCGGCGGGATCTGAACTCCTGCTCCGCCAGCGCGGTCAGGGCTCTGGCCACCGCGTCACGTGGCTCAGGTGCACGGTCAAGCGACCAGAGCTGCTGATCGAACGATCCGCCAAGCGGAGGCTCCCCGGCGTAGGTTCTCGCCGGTTCGATTACCGAACGGGCGAAATGCAAAAGCGCCGCGCGCGGCAAGACGCCGAGATAGGTCCGCTTCGACTGCGGCGGCGGCGCCCACGGCTTGCCGCGGATTGACAAGTATTGCGCGGCCCATCGCTCAAGTTTCACCAGGAGATCATCGAACCTGGCATTTGTCGCGATGCCGCCGTGCAGTTGATGAAAGGTGCCTTCGCCCAGAAGGATCACCAGTTCTGCGCGCGGCAGTTCGAGCGCGCGGCTCAGCATGTCGAGATTGAGAAAACCGCCGCCCGGCGCATCGAAGCGTTCGTCGGCACCAGAAAGATCGGCCCACGTCCGCCGGTGCAGGAACAGGCTGTTCGACTCGGCGATTTGCGCGAATGCGCCGTCGATCGACGACTCATCGAGCGCGCCTATCTCGAAGAGACGATAGCCGTCGTTCGGCCACTCGATCGACGCGAGAAGCGCATCTTCTCGGGAGGTGTCGTAGCCACACTCAATCGCCGCGCTTTGATGGTCGAGGCCGAGATACCAGCCCATAGCGCACACGACGGCGCGCTCGCAGAGCCGCGCCCCGCCGCGCGCGAAATGCAGCAATCCCGGCGTCACAATGCGGGCGCCGTCGATCATCACCCCGACGATTTCGCCGCGCGCCGCGGCGAGCCCAACATTGATGGCATGCGCCGGCGAAGGCGGCGCCGGATCAAGGCGAAGCAAGCGGAAATTGCCGACGAGATTTCCCACCATCTCGGGATCGAGCGGCGGTGTCGAGCCGTTGTCGACGACGATCACCTCGTAGTCATCGGCGGCGATGTCACGCTGATAGGCGGCCGAAAGCGAATGAAGCGTGCGAGGCGCTTCGCGCTTCAGGTTGTGGACGACAACAACAACGGAAAGCTCCGGCCGCCCCCTTCTCAGCCAATTCGTCATCTCGGCAACCTGGCGTGCCTTCGGTTGACGAGATCGGCGTCGAAGGTGTGGCCTGAGCGGTTGTCGACCAGGCTTGCCTCGCTGGGCGACAGCGAAGTTAATGTGCGCGGCGCTTGGCGTGCCAGTTTGTCCACGACAACAACCACCGAGACCTTCGGCCGGCGAAACAGCGCAGATATCATGCCCAGGATTCCCGCTCCCGCTGCGTGCGCCGGCGCCCGCGCAGGGGTTCGCAGAAACTCTCCGAACGCCGCTTTCAGCCGAATTGCCTCTCGCTGTCTTCCGCCGGCTGCGCCGCGCCCGATCCGGCAAACCATTCCGCGTCGTTCGGATCGCCCGCGCCACGCAACGGATGGCCAGCTGCCTGCGCTTCGCCCGGCGCCAGGCAGGGTCAAGTCCGGGTACGGCCGCAAATTGGGCGGGCGGAGCGGACGCTAGTCGGCAATCTCTTCGATCGCTTCCATGTCGTCATCGGAGAGGCCGAAGTGATGGCCGATCTCGTGGATCAGCACATGCGAGACGATGGCTTCGAGCGTCTCTTCGTGCTCGGCCCAGTAGTCGAGGATCGGCCGCCGATAGAGCCAGATGCGATTGGGCATGTCGCCGGTATGAGGCGTCGCCGCGTCGTGCGCCATGCCGACGCCTTCGAAAAGCCCCATGATGTCGAAGGGCGATTCCGCCTCAAGCTCGTCGACCACGTCGTCCTCGGGGAACTCCGCAACCATGAAGGTTACGTCGCCGACCCGCGCGCGGAACGAGTCCGGCAGGTCGGCGAACGCATCGCGCGCCAGGGTCTCGAAATCGTCGAGACCCGGCGCCTGTCGCCCTGCCCATTCGTTCTTGCCAGTCGCCATCCGCGGAAAATTACCGGGCGGCAGCGCCGATGGAAAGGTTGGAGGCAGACCCGCACGGAACGCGCATTGCCGCACGGCGTTACAATTGGGACGGGGGGTCTGGAGTCGGCGGAGGAGCTCAGCGCGCCGCAGGACTGAGGAGAAATGCACATGAAAGCAGGCCTCTTGGCCGCGGCCGCCGCCGCCGCCGCCGCCGCGGCGATCGTGGCGCTTGGCGTTCCGGGCGCTTCGGCCCAGGAATGCGTCAACGGCTACCGGACGCTGCCCAACCAGGTGATCGTCCGCTGCAACTCAAGCGATGGCGCCTACCACGCGCCGCGTCCCTACTATGATGGGCCCTCCTACGACACGCCCGTCTATCCGCGGCCCTATGGCTATGACTACAGCGACGACGGGCCGTACTATGCCGCGCCGCGCTATTACGGCGTGCCGTTCTTCACAGGATCGATCATCATCGGCGATGGCGGCTATCGCCACCGCGACTACCATCACAATCGGCGCCACAGGGGTTCGCGGTGCTGGATGGGCGACGACGATCATCCCGGCTTCTGCTGACGCTCAGCCCGGCGCCGGCTAGGCGCCTGCGGCCGCGGCGCTGATTCTGAGGCCATACACCTGGCAGTTGCGGCTTTGCCGACTGCCGATGCGTGGACCGTGCGTCCACCGCCAAGTCATACATCATCGAGGCGCGAGAAGGATTGCCAAAATTTAATAGAAGGAACCTCTAGAAGAGATTTGGAACGGACACCAACTCTATTTGCGTGTGTTAGAACTACGCTTAGCCGACTACTACGAGCCGACTTCAAAGTCGACTGCGCCAAGCCGACGAGCGTTGCCCACAAGGAGGGTAAGATGTTTGGTGCAACGAAGAAGTCCGCATCGATCGTGTCTGTCGCGGTCCTTGCCTCTGCGCTCATTTCACCGGCCGCTATCGCAGCGACGCCCGGTCACCCCAACGCCATGCAGACGTCTCAAGCGTGCTACGGCATGGGGCAAGGCGACGGGAACGCCGACCAAATTCCGGTTGTGGTCCCCTGCAGCCTGATGCACTCGCACGCCCAGTATCCGGCGCCGGCGCCGGTCGCCACGACGACGTCCTCGACGTCCGCGGCGAATGAGAACCCGATGCTGAAATGCGTCGGTGGCTACACCTGGCGGTACAACATGGCGGGCAACTGGATGACACTTCCCCTGAAGTGCCAGCACTAGGAGTGTCCGCGACGCACGGCAAGGAGGCCCGGCGCGAGCCGGGCCTTTCTCCGTCCTGCGGGTCCACGCGGTTTGGTGCGGCTCAGCGCCAGTCGCGGATGTCGACGAAGTGGCCGGCAATCGCCGCTGCCGCCGCCATGGCCGGCGAGACCAGATGCGTGCGGCCCTTATAGCCCTGCCGGCCCTCGAAATTGCGGTTCGAGGTGGAGGCGCAGCGCTCCTCCGGCTTCAGCTTGTCGGCGTTCATCGCAAGGCACATCGAGCAGCCGGGCTCGCGCCACTCGAAGCCGGCGTCCTTGAATATCCTGTCGAGCCCTTCCGCTTCGGCCTGCGCTTTGACCAGGCCCGAGCCCGGCACCACCATGGCGGAGAGGTTCTCGTTGACATGCCGGCCCTCGACGACCTTCGCCGCGGCGCGCAGATCCTCCATGCGCCCGTTGGTGCAGGAGCCGATGAAGATGCGGTCGAGCGTGATGTCGGTCATCTTCGTGCCCGGCGTCAGCCCCATGTATTTCAGCGCCCGCCATTTCGAATCGCGCCGCGTCTCGTCGTCGATCTGGTCGGGATCGGGGACTGAGCCGGTCACCGCCACCACATCCTCCGGCGATGAGCCCCAGGTCACGACCGGCGGCAGGTTGGCGCCGTCGAGCTTCACTTCGCGGTCGAAGACGGCGTCGGCGTCGGAGGGGAGCTGCTCCCAATAGGCGCGCGCCATGTCCCAGGCCTTGCCCTTCGGCGCGCGCGGGCGGTCCTTGATATAGGCGTAGGTGGTCTCGTCCGGCGCGATCATGCCGGCACGCGCGCCGCCTTCAATGCTCATGTTGCAGACGGTCATCCGCCCTTCCATCGACAGCGCGCGGATCACGTCGCCGGAATATTCGATGACATGGCCGGTGCCGCCGGCGGTGCCGATCTCGCCGATGATCGAGAGGATCACGTCCTTCGCGGTCACGCCGTCCGGCAGAACGCCGTCGACCGAGACGCGCATGTTCTTGGCCTTGCGCTGGATCAGCGTCTGAGTGGCGAGCACGTGCTCGACCTCGGAGGTGCCGATGCCGTGCGCGAGCGCTCCAAAAGCGCCGTGCGTAGAGGTGTGGCTGTCGCCGCAGACGATGGTCATGCCGGGGAGGGTGAAACCCTGCTCCGGGCCGACGATGTGGACGATGCCCTGCCGGCGGTCGAGTTCGTTGTAATATTCGATGCCGAAAGACCGCGCGTTCTCCGCCAGCGTCTCCACCTGCAGCCGCGATTCCGGATCGGAAATGCCGTGGCTGCGGTCGGTGGTCGGAACGTTGTGGTCGACGACGGCAAGCGTCTTCTCCGGTGCATGCACCGTGCGGTGGGCGAGGCGCAGGCCCTCGAAGGCCTGCGGGCTCGTCACCTCATGCACGAGATGGCGGTCGATATAGATCAGGCAGGTGCCGTCCGGCCGCTCGTCGATCAGGTGGTCGGCGAAGATCTTGTCGTAGAGCGTTCTCGGTTTCATGGGCTTCACTCGTTCGGGGCTCGCAGGTTCGGTTCCGGTGCGTCATGCGGCCGAAGCCGCCGCTCAGTGCGCCGGGAGCGAGCCGTCGGAGGCGAAGAGCCGGGCGAAGAAGCGTGAGGGCAGGCGCACGTGATCGCCGATCGCCGCGAAGGCGAGGGTCGACTGCGCGTTCATGCCGTCGCTGGTCGGCGCGGCGCCGCCGTGTTTTGCCGGGGTTTTCACCATGCCGGCTATATAGCAACCCAATCCCGTTGCCTCAATGAGGCGTGACGCAAGGCATTGCCGCCCGAAATGCGGTAGACGGGGCGGATGATTTACTTTGGCAGATTCCTTTTCGCCCGTGTCGTTGGCGCGACGGCGCTCCTCGTTCTCGGGCTTGCGCCGGCTGTCGCCGATCCCTGCGCGCGGCAGTCCTTCGAAGGCGCCGACTACACCGTCTGCCACTTCGACCTTCAGAAGGACGACCTGCGGCTCTTCTGGAAGGGCGCGGGCGGGGCGCCGCTTCGCACCTTCGAGGCGCTGTCGGCGGAGGTGCAGGCGAAGGGTCTGGCACTCGACTTCGCCATGAACGCCGGCATGTACGGCGCCGATTTTTCGCCGATCGGGCTCTATGTCGAGGACGGCAAGACGTTGAAGTCGATCAACACCAGGACCGTCACCGGGTCGCCGTCGCAAATCCCGAATTTCTACAAGAAGCCGAACGGCGTCTTCCTGATCACCGACGGTGCCGCGCGGGTGATCACGACCGATGCCTATCAGGCAGAGAAGCCGGCGGCGCGCTTCGCCACGCAGTCCGGGCCGATGCTTCTCATCGACGGCGCGATCCATCCGGCCTTCATCGAAGGCTCGACCGACGTGAAGACGCGCGACGGCGTGGGCGTCAGCGGCACGAGCGACGTCTTCTTCGCGATCAGCGACGGCGTGGTGAATTTCTACGATTTTGGGCGCTTCTTCCGCGACGCGCTCGGCTGCCAGAACGCGCTCTTCCTCGACGGCGGCTCAGCACCCGGACTTTATGCGCCGGAGCTCGACCGCGACGACGCCCCCGGCCACGGCGGCTACGGGCCGATGGTCGCGGTGGTCAGCGAGTAGGCTTTCCCGGGGGGAGGCGCTGACGGCGCATGGCGGCCGCTGAGGCGGTGCCTCGCGCGTTCGAGCAGGACGAAGTCTCCGAATTCGTGGCTGCGGTAGGTCTTGGCTTTCAGCGCTGCGGACATTGCAGCGAGGGTCGCGTCGCTCGCGAAGGCGCGAAGCAGCTCGTAGTGGCTTTCGCCGGGCACATGCACGCCGGTCAGGATGGCGTCGGCGATCCTGAGCCGGCTCGCGGGGCCAATGCGGTTGGTGGCGACGGCTTCGCCGGCGCGGACCTCGCCGTCGCCAAGAGCTGCATCTTCGAGCGCGCGGACGACCGTCGTCCCGATAGCGATGATGCGGCCGCCGGCGGCCTTGGTGGCGCTGATCGCGGCGGCCGTGGTCTCAGGGATGCGGTACGGCTCGTCGAAGGGGAGGCGCCGGTCGAGCGCCGGATCGCCGGTCGAGGAGATGCCGGCAGCAAGCGTCAGCGTGGCGAAACGGATGCCGCTCTCCCGCAGCGCGGAGAGGAACCGCCAGTCGAGCGCGAAGCCGGCCGATGGGGGTTCGAAAGCGATCGGTGCAGCGGCGAGCTTCGTCCAGACATCCCAAAGCTCGAGCGGCTCGCGGACATACGCGTATTGGATCGGCCGACCGTGCCGTGCGATGCCGGCGACGACGACGCCGTCCGTACCATGAAAGCGCACCGCGATCAGGCGCGGATGGTCGAGAACCGCTTCGACTGTCGCGGCCAGGGGACCGAGGGCGAGACGGTCGCCTGTCCGAAGCGGCGGGGGAGGGGGCCGATCCTCGGTCCGCGTGCGGTGATCGCCCGCACCGAACGCGACGGCGACGAAGCGCGTCGGATCGCCCCGCTCGATCCACGCCGCGAGCCTGATCTCGATCGGCGCGTCGCTCGGGCAATGCACGCCGCTGAGGCTTGCCGGCAGTGTCGCCGCGTCGTTGGCGACGACAAGGTCGTTCGGTCGGAGCGAGGCGGCGAGGTCGGCGCGACGCGCGTCATCGATCACGCCGCTCGCTGCGACGGTCAGGAGCCGGGCTGACCCCTTGCGTGGTTGGTCGGCAGGGATCATGCCGCAAGCACCGCCCGGCGCGGATCGCGTTTCGGCAGCGCCGCGACGATCGCCTCGGCAAGCTCGGCGGCGGACTGCTCCGGACGCTTCAGCTCGGCGGGATCGGCATCGGGCACCGCGAGCGCATGAAGCGGCGTATCCATGTCGCCGGGATCGACCGACAGAAAGCGGACACCTTCGCCGGCCGCTTCCTCCGCCCAGATCGCCGTCATGTGGCGGAGCGCCGCCTTGCTCGCGCCATAAGCGCCCCAGCCGGCATAGGCGTTGATCGCGGCGTCGCTTGAGACGTTCAGAACGACCGCGCCACGGCGCTCGCGCGCCGACGCCGTAAGCGCGCCGAAGAGCGCCTTGGTCAGCCGGAACGGTCCGAGCACGTTCACCTGCAGCGCCTCGGCGACCTCCTCGCACTCCGTGTCGGCGAGAAGCTCAAGCGGCACCGGCCCGAGGCTCGACGCATTGTTGACGAGCACGTCGAGCCCGCCGAGGACGCCCAGAACCTCGGTCGCGATCCGGTAGATGTCGTCGATCGAGCCGACGTCGCCGACGACGCCGTGCGCGCCGGTTTCCTTCCCCGTGTGCGCGACGGCCGACTCGGTGCGGGCGACGAAGGCGACGTCGGCGCCGCTTCTCGCGAAATGCTCAACCAGAGCGAGGCCGAGACCCGACGTTCCGCCGGTGACGGCGACGCGCAGCCCGTGCAGCTGCCTGTTCGGTTTTCTGTCGATCGACATTTTGAATGCTCCTTCACAAGGGGGAGCGTTCTTGCTACAAGTTCAAGTGAACTTTAAGTCAAGCTGTTTTTCAGGAGGCGGCGCATGGAGACCGTGCTCACCATCACTGAGGTGTCGCGCAGGAGCGGCGTCGCCTCCTCGGCGCTGCGCTTCTACGAGGAGCGGGGGCTGATCCGCTCGGAGCGCGCCGGCTCCGGGCACAGGCGCTATCCGCGCTCGGCGCTCAGGCGCATCGCCTTCATCGTCTTCGCGCAGAAGATCGGGCTCACGCTCGACGAGATCGGCGCCGAGCTCCAGATGCTGCCGCCCGACCGCGCGCCGACGCGGCGCGACTGGGCGCGGCTTTCCGGCAAGTGGACGGAGCGGATCGATGAACGGATCGCGGAGCTTCGGCGCCTGCGCGAGGGGCTGACCGAGTGCATCGGCTGCGGCTGCCTGTCGATCGACCGCTGCAAGCTCGCCAACCCGGCCGACGCGGCGGGGCGCTACGGGCCGGGGCCGCGATACTGGATGGGGTAGGGCGAGGACGGACCTCCAGACCCTCTCCCTCTGGGAGAGGGTCTGCGCATGCGCTCGTCGCAAATGAAAAGCGGCGCCGTGGCGCCGCTTCCTAAGAACTCTGAAAATGCCTCGCGCCTACTTCGCGGCGGCTTTCGTCTGTGCCGGCGCATTGGCGGCGGCCTCGGCGCGGGCGGCTTCCTTCTCCGCCTCGGCAGCGGCGCGCTCGGCGGCAAGCTGGTCGCGCAGGTCGTCGTTGAGCTTCTTGGCGCGCACGTTCGACGCCTCGCCGATGCGCGCCGACTTGCCGCGCCGGCCGCGCAGATAATAGAGCTTCGCCCGGCGCACCTTGCCGCGGCGCACGACGTCGACCTTTTCCACGATCGGCGAATAGACCGGGAAGACGCGCTCCACGCCCTCGCCGTAGGAGATCTTGCGCACGGTGAAGCTCTCGTTCAGCCCGCCGCCCTTGCGCGCGATCACCACGCCCTCATAGGCCTGGAGGCGGGTGCGGGTGCCCTCGGTCACGCGCACGTGCACGCGCACCGTGTCGCCGGCCTCAAATTCCGGCAGCTGCCGCTTGGCGGTGACCGCGGCGATCTCCGCCGCTTCGATCTGATGGATGAGATTCATCGGCCTTTTTCCTTTTAACGCGCATCGACCCGGCGCCGCCGGGGCGCGCATCCACGTCCGATCCCTTAGGAGTAGGCGGCGATATACACATTTGACGGCGCGATGTCGATGGGCGGTACGGCGGAAAATGGGGGGTTGAGGGGCCGAAACCACCTCAAAGCCCCTCGTGGCTCGGGTGCTCCATTCCGCCCCTTCGAGGCTCGCTTCGCTCGCACCCAGGATGAGGGCGGAATGAAGCCTCGAAGCGCGCAGCACGGCGTCCAGCGGGCGCCTGGCTGCCTACTCCTTCGAATCCCGCTTCGCCCAAAGGTCGGGGCGGCGCGCCTTGGTCAACCGCTCGGCCTCGGCGCGGCGCCATTCGGCGACCTTCTCGTGGTGGCCGGAATTCAGCACCTCGGGGACGGCGCGGCTCTCGAAATTCTGCGGGCGGGTGTAATGCGGGTATTCGAGGAGACCCTGCTCAAAACTCTCCTCGGCGGCGGATTCCGCCGCGCCCATGACGCCGGGGAGGAGCCTGATGCAGGCATCGAGCAGCGCCATCGCGGCGATCTCGCCGCCGGAGAGCACATAATCGCCGATGGAAATCTCCTCGAGATTGCGCGCTTCGATCACCCGCTCATCGACTCCTTCGAAGCGGCCGCAGACGATGAGCGCGCCGGAGCCGGCCGCGAGCGCCTTGACGCGCGCCTGGGTGAGCGGCTCGCCGCGCGCGCTCATCAGGAGGCGCGGGCGGTCGTCGTTGGGCCGCGAGGCGGCATCGATCGCCGCGGCGAGGACGTCAGCGCGCAGCACCATGCCGGCGCCGCCGCCGGCCGGCGTGTCGTCGACCGCGCGGTGCGCGCCGATGCCGTGCTCGCGGATGTTCTTGGCCTCAAGCGACCACGTGCCGGTTGCGAGCGCCTTGCCGGCGAGGCTCACGCCGAGCGGCCCGGGGAACATCTCCGGGTAGAGGGTGAGGACGGTGGCGCGGAAGGTCATTCGTCGTCGTCACGTGGTCTCGCCTTCGCCTGCCTCGTAGATCTTGATGTCGCGGCCGGAGGCGCCGATCTCGCCGAGCGCTTTGCGCCAGGCCGCCATGTGCGGCACTTCGAAATGCGCAGCGAGATGGTCGCGGCTCTCCCACTGCTCGAAGATGCGGATCAGGCCGCGATCCTCGACGTCGAAGGCGAAGCTATAGAGCCGGCAGCCCGCCTCCTTGCGCGTCGCGGCAAGCATCGCCTTGGCGGCCGGGAGGAAGGGCGTCGATCTTGTCCTCGGGAATGCGGATGGTGCCGGCAACGATGATCATGGCTCTTCCTCTCTGGCTTCGACTTCATCTGGCGGCACGACGACGATCCGCCCTGCTTCGATATCGATATCAGGCACGACCGCCTTGGTGAACGGCACGAGAAGCGACGGGCCGTGCGCTTCCGGGGGCGGTGCGATCTCCAGGATGTCGCCGGCGCCGTAATTCTCGACCGCGACGACGGTGCCGAGCGGTGCGCCGGCTGGGGCGACGGCTTCGAGCCCGATCAGGTCGGCGTAGTAGAATTCGTCGGCTTCAGGCGCGGGGAGCGCGGTTCGCGCGACGAAGAGCGAGAGCCCGTTGAGCTTCTCCGCCGCGGTCCTGTCGTCGACGCCGCGAACTTCACGACGAGCATGTCGCCCTTCAGCGGGCGGAGGCGCTCGATCTCGAAGTGCCGTGCCGTCCTCGGCGGAAAGCGGCCCGTAGGTCGTCGAGCGCCGTCGGGTCGGCGGTGTAGGATCTTGACCCGCACCTCGCCCCGCGTGCCATGCGCGCGCGCCGATCGTGGCAAGGAGGAGCGCGGGCGTCCCCGCCATCGGCGCCGGTGGACCCTTCCCGCAAGGGCGAGGCTTAGCTCGCCGCCGCGCTCTTCGGCCGTTGCCTCTTCCGCTGGCGCTTCAGCCGGAGCATTGGCGGCGGCCTCGCGCCTCTTCCTTCTTCTTGGCCTTCGCCTCGGCGCGCTCCTCGGCCTTCTTGCCGGGCTTCGCCTTGTTGGGATTGAGCCGCGCCTCGCGCTTCAGAACGCCGGCATGATCGAGGAAGCGGAGCACCCGGTCGGTCGGCTGCGCGCCCTTCGAAAGCCAATGCTGGATGCGCTCAAGGTCGAGCTTCACGCGCTCCGCGCTGTCGGCGGGGAGAAGGGGATTGTAGGTCCCGACCTTCTCGATGAAGCGGCCGTCGCGCGGCGAGCGCTCGTCGGCGACGACGACCCGGTAGAAGGGTCGCTTCTTGGTGCCGCCGCGCGCCAGTCTGATCTTCACTGCCATTCGCAATGTTCCTTTCAAAACCACGTTCGCGTTCCCCTGGCTCCCCTCTGGGAGAAGGCACTGCCCCGCCGTCCGCGCCTCATTTCTTCTTCCCTTGACCGCGTCCCGGCAGGCCGGGAAGCCCGCCCATGCCCGGGAAGCCTCGGCATGCCCGGAGCCGCCGAGGCCGGGAAGGCCGCCGCCCGGAAAACCGCCGGGCATGCCGCCGAGGCCGCGACTTCTGCATCTCCTCCAGCATCGCCGGGTCGGGCTGCGGCATGCCTCCGCCCATGCCGAAGAGCGCGCCCGAGCCCGCCCTTCTGCCGGCCGAGCTTCTTCATCATGTCGGACATCTGCCGGTGCATCTTCAGAAGCTTGTTCACGTCCTGCACGTCGGTGCCGGAGCCCGACGGCGACGCGGCGCTTGCGGCTGGCGTTCATCAGCGCCGGCTTCGTCCGCTCCTTCTTCGTCATCGAGGAGATGATGGCGAGCTGGCGCGGCACGATGCTTGTCGTCGAGGCCGGCGGCGGCGATCTGCTTCTTCATCTTGCCGACGCCCGGCATCATGCCGAGGATGCCGGACATGCCGCCGATCTTCTGCATCTGCTTCAGCTGCTCGGCGAGGTCTTCAAGGTCGAACTCGCCCTTCTTCAGCTTCTGCGCGGCGGCCTTGCGCCTTCTCCGCGTCGATGTGCTCCGCCGCGCGCTCCACCAGCGAGACGATGTCGCCCATGCCGAGGATGCGGTCGGCGATGCGGCCGGGATGGAAATCCTCCAGCGCATCCATCTTCTCGCCGACGCCGATCAGCTTGATCGGCCGGCCGGTGACGGCGCGCATCGAAAGCGCCGCACCGCCGCGCCCGTCGCCGTCGACGCGGGTCAGGACGATGCCGGTGACGCCGACCCGCTCGTTGAAGGAGCGCGCGACGTTGACCGCGTCCTGGCCGGTCAGCGCGTCGGCGACGAGCAGGATCTCGTGCGGATCGGTCGCCGCCTTGATCTCTGCCATCTCGATCATCAGCGGCTCGTCGACATGCGTGCGGCCGGCGGTGTCGAGCATGACGACGTCGTAGCCGCCGAGCCTGGCGGCGGTGACGGCGCGCTTGGCGATCTCGACCGGCGACTGTCCGGCGACGATCGGCAGCGTGGCGACTGCGGTCTGCTCGCCGAGCACGCGGAAGCTGCTCCTGCGCCGCCGGCCGCCGCGTATCGAGCGAGGCCATCAGCACCTTCATCTTCTGCCGCTCGGCAATGCGCTTGGCGAGCTTCGCGGTCGTCGTCGTCTTGCCGGAGCCCTGCAGGCCGACCATCATCAGCGCCACGGGGGCGGGGGCGTTCAGGTCGACCGGCACGCTTTCCGCGCCGAGCATCTCGACGAGCTGGTCGTGCACGATCTTCACGACCATCTGCCCCGGCTTCACCGAGCGGATGACGGCGGCGCCGACGGCGTCCTTGCGCACCCGCTCGATGAAGTCCTTGACCACGTCGAGCGCGACATCGGCCTCAAGCAGCGCGCGGCGGACCTCGCGCAGCGCATCGCCGACATCGGACTCCGACAGCGCACCGCGGCCGGTGATCTTGTCAAAAATGCCGCTCAGGCGGTCGGACAGCGATTTGAACAAAAGACCCTCAAGCGCTAAAAGCATCCGCGGGCGAACATCGCTGGCGGATGGTGACCTCCGGGATCAGGCCCCGGTCGGCGACTTGGTTGCAGAGCCGAACGGAATTTCGTGCCCTGCGGCTAGCGGAACAAGGGGCGGGAGTTCAACAAACGCACTCCGCCGGTGTCGCAATTCGAACGACGCTGCAGGCTCTTCGGCCCACCCGCCTCCAGGCGCTCGCGCGACCGGCTCACCCCACTGCCGGGGTCGAGACCCGTTGCCCCGGCCAGGCCCGACGGCCCGCCGCCAGCTTTCGGCCTCAATTCATGCGCAGTGCATAAGCGGGTCAGGCCACAAAAACCGAGTTCGAACGGGGCGCTCGGCCAAGATATCCTGCACCGATGCCTCCGAGCTCAAACGGAGCGGATATGCCGCTGGACGTCCCAGCTCTCTTCGCCGCGCGCGAAGCTGAGCGCTTCTCGCTCCATGAGCGCTTCCTGAACGAACAGATGGTCCGAGTGCTGCGGACGATCGGCTACGATGTCGGCTTCGTCAGCGGCCGCGGGCAATATCTCTACGACCGCGAAGGCGCGGAATATCTCGACCTTTTGAGCGGCTTCGGGGTTTTTGCGCTCGGCCGCAACCATCCTTACGTCCGCGATGCCTTGAAAAGCGTGCTCGACGCCGAGCTGCCGAACCTTGTGCAGATGGATGTCTCCGCGCTTGCCGGCGTGCTGGCGGAGCGCCTGCTTGCCGAGGTGCCCTTTCTCGACAAGGTGTTCTTCACCAACTCGGGTGCGGAGTTGGTTGAATTGGCGATCAAGTTCGCGCGCGGCGCAACCAAGCGGCCGGGAATCGTCTTCTGCGCGCACGCCTTCCACGGCCTGACCTATGGCGCGCTGTCGCTGAACGGCGATCCGATCTTCCGTAATGGCTTCGAGCCGCTCGTGCCGGACTGCGTGTCGGTCCCGTTCAATGATCTCGCGGCGCTGGAAAAGGCGCTGAGCGAGCTGAAGCCCGCCGCCTTCATCGTCGAGCCGATCCAGGGGAAGGGCGTCCACATGCCCTCCGACGACTATCTGCCGGAGGCAGCGCGCCTCTGCCGCCAGCACGGCGCGCTGTTCGTTGCGGACGAGGTACAGACCGGGCTCGGTCGCACCGGAAAATTCCTCGCCGTCGAGCATTGGGGGGTCGAGCCCGACATGGTGCTCCTCTCGAAGTCGCTCTCCGGCGGCCACGTGCCGGTCGGGGCGGTGCTGGCGCGAAACGGCATCTTCGAAAAAGTCTTCACCCGCATGGACCGGGCGGTGGTGCACGGCTCGACCTTCGGCAAGAACGATCTCGCAATGGCGGCGGGACTTGCGAGTCTTGAGGTGATGAAGGCCGAGCGCCTCGTCGCGAACGCCGCCGAGAAGGGTGAGCGGCTGATGCGCGCCTTCAACCAGATGCTGGAAAAATACGAGCTTCTGGTCTCCGTGCGCGGCAAGGGCCTGATGATCGGGCTTGAGTTCGGTTCGCCGCGCTCCTTGAAGCTCCGCGCCTCATGGACCGCTATCGAGACCGCCAACAAGGGCCTGTTCAGCCAGTTGATCACCATCCCGCTCTTCAAGGACCACCATATCCTGACGCAGGTCGCGGCCCACGAGAGCCACACGATCAAGCTCTTGCCGCCGCTCGTCATCACCGACACGGATTGCGGCTGGATCGAGCAGGGCTTCGACGCCGCGATTGCCGCGAGCCATCGCGTGCCGGGCGCCGTTTGGTCGCTCGGCAAGAACCTCGTCGACAACGCGCTGCGCGCCGCGCGGAGCTGACTTGGGCCGCTGGAATTGCCGCGCGCAGGCGGGCGTGCCGATCATGATTGCGGCGGCCGCTTTGCACCCGCCGCCGCGAGTGTCTAGAACGCTTCCCTGATGACGGTTGTGGCGCTTCGATGGTTCAAGGTGGCCCTGGTCCTGCAGGCGCTGCTCGTCGGCTATTTTTTGACGATTGAGGTCGTAGCGCTCTTTCCCTGGAACGATCTCGCCGTGCGCGGCGCCGACCATGACCTGCGCCAGAGCATCGCCTACACCGCGCTGCCGCTCGTTGCTCTCACCGGCATCTTCGCGCTCGGCGTCCGGCCGCTCGCCTTCATCTCCCTGCTCGGATATGGGATCTTCCTGATCGTCCAGCTCTGGATGTGGTGGGAGCCCTATGTCATGGGCGCCGATGCGGCGTGGACGGCGCGCCACGCCGAGCTTTACGCCAACACCATGAAGGCGCTGCCGTCCTTCGGCGCGCATATCGCGCCCGACGCGCAGCACCTCGCCTTGCAGGCGCTGACCCTGCTGACGCTCTGGGTGAGCGGCAAGTCGGTCGCCTGCATGAAGCATCTTTGACCTGTAACGCCCGCCGGCGCTTGCGCGCCGGCGTCGGTGCGGTGTCCCTCCCACGCCCTCCATTCTAGCCGCGGCCCATTCTAGCCGCGGCTTGCAGCAAGGCGCCGGCGCCTTTAGCAAGGCGCGCGGCGTCACTAATCGGCGTCACCGACACGGGCGGGCACAATGACCAAGAAACTCCTTCTCCTTCCCGGCGATGGCATCGGCCCGGAGGCCATGGCCGAGCTGCAGACGATCATCGCCTTCATGAACGAGGCGGGGCTCGGCGACTTCGTGGTGGAGGAGGACCTGGTCGGCGGCGCCTCTTATGAGACGCATGGCGTGCCGCTCACCGATCAGGCGTTGGCGAAGGCGCTTGCCGCCGATGCGGTGCTCTTCGGGGCGGTCGGCGGGCCGCAATGGGACAAGGTCGCCTATGAGCATCGGCCCGAAGCGGCACTCTTGCGGCTCCGCAAGGAACTCGGCGTCTTCGCCAATCTCCGCCCCGCCATCTGCTATCCGGCGCTCGCCGACGCGTCGTCCTTGAAGCGCGACCTGGTCGAGGGGCTCGATATCCTGATCCTGCGCGAGCTGACAGGTGGCGTCTATTTCGGCGAGCCAAAGGAGATCCGCGACCTCGGGAACGGGCAAAAGCGCGCGATTGATACGCAGGTCTACGACAGCTTCGAGATCGAGCGCATCGCCCGCGTCGCCTTCGAGCTGGCGCGGACGAGGCGCAACAAGGTGACCTCGATGGAAAAGCGCAACGTCATGGTGTCAGGCGTGCTCTGGCACGACGTTGTCAGCACCGTGCACGCCCGCGACTACGAGGACGTGACGCTCGACCACATGCTCGCCGATGCCGGCGGCATGCAGCTCGTGCGCGCGCCAAAACAGTTCGACGTGATCGTCACCGACAATCTCTTCGGCGACATGCTGTCGGACGTCGCGGCGATGCTCACCGGCTCGCTCGGCATGCTGCCCTCCGCATCGCTCGGCGCTCCCGATCCGGTGAGCGGCAAGCGCAAGGCGCTTTACGAGCCGGTGCACGGCTCAGCCCCCGACATCGCCGGCAAAGGCACCGCCAACCCGATTGCCATGATCGCCTCCTTCGCCATGTGCCTGCGCTATTCCTTCGCGATGGCGGAGATGGCGGACAAGCTCGAGCAGGCCATCGCCGGCGTGCTCGCCAAGGGGCTCAGGACCGCCGACATCTTCAGCGAAGGGACGACGAAGGTCGGAACGGAGGAGATGGGCGCGGCAATTCTGAAGGAATTCCAAATACTTGCAGCTGGCTGACCGGCGCCGCGATCCAAGTTGGGAGCGGCCGTCGTTGATACACGGTTTGAATTGACGACGGGCCGGCGAATGCGCGATGGATTGCGCGATTCGTTGAACCCGAATGGGTGCGCGGACTTTCTTTCCCAACAAAACGCTACGCTGTGCCGGAAGGGCACTGGCGAAGGAGTCAAGTCATGAGGACACGGTACGCTATTCTCGCTTGTGCCTTAACGTCGGCGCTTTGCCTGGCATCAGCCGACGCGCTTGCGGCAGGGTTCGAGCTCCATCTCGGCTCCGGCGGCGTGACGGTGACACCTGACAATCATCATCATCACCACCATCATAACCAGAGCATCTCCGACGATGAAGCCATTTCGATCGCCGAGGACAACGGCGTCCGGCATGTGCGCTCGGTCGACGACCATTTCCACACGATCGTGGTCTCGGGCACCGACCGGCACCATCACTATATTTCCGTGACGATCGACCGCGAATCCGGCGACGTCCTGAACGTTGATCGGGGCTGATCCTGCGGTTTGCGCCGAGCGGCCGAGGCCCCGTGCCCCGGCCTATTGCAGCGGGGCAATCCAGCTTCCGGCGAGGATTGCACCCGCCCAGATCAGCAGCGAGCGGAACGCTGCCGCGCGGACATTGTCGGGGATCGGCGCGCCGGCGAGCGCGTCGCGCCAAGTGCTGCTTGCGCGGATCGCGAGCGCGTTCATGGCGCCGAGCCCGACCAGAGCAACCATGCACAAGAAGGCAGGGTTCTGGGCATAGGCGACGGGCTTGATTGAGAAGAGCAGCGCGCCGGTCACAACCGCGACCGTGCCGCCGATCCAGGCCATTCGAAGCAGCGGTGGCGCAAGCACCGCGAATGGCGCGGCGCGGAAGAGGCTGAGCGCGCGCAGGTCGAGCGTGACGGCCGATCCGACCAGCATAGCGATCGAGAAGATGTGCAGCGCGTCGAGCACCGCGTGCGGCGCCGAGCGGCCCATGAACACTGCGACCGACGACGATGCCAGCGCCTGCAGCCAGTCGGCGAGGGCGGTGGGCATCGCCGCCTGCTCAGCGCCCGCGCCGCTTGAGATTGTCGTGGTCAGTCCTGATCGTCATCGATCGCGAGCCCCCTTGCCAGCCCGCATCCCTCACGCCGGTCACGCCCCCCTGCGGCGAGCGATCATAGAGGAGAGTGGCCTTCGTTGACATCGCCTGCCAGTGGCGTAAGAGACCACGGCTTGGAGACGCACGGGAAATGCTTGGTTTCACGCAAATTCTTGGGCTGACGGCGGCGGCGAAGGCGACTGCATCCGTCGACGTGTCGAGAAAATCCGCGGCGAAGACCGGCTAGATCTGCCTCCCGTCCCGCCGCTCTCCCCGGGTCGGAAGGGGAGAAGCCCGCAAATGAAGCGGGCGCCAAAGCGGGAGAGGGGCGAAGGAGCTTTCGAACATGGGCTTGAAGATCGCCGTTGTTGGCGCGACCGGGAATGTCGGGCGCGAGATGCTCGAGGTTCTGGACGAGCGCGCCTTTCCGGCCGACGAGGTGGTGGCCGTCGCCTCGCGCCGCAGCCAGGGGACCGAGGTCTCGTTCGGCGACCGGACGCTCAAGGTGCAGGCGCTGGAGAATGTCGACTTCTCCACGATCGACATCTGCCTGATGTCGGCGGGCGGCACGATCTCCAAGGAATGGTCGCCGAAGATCGCCGCCAAGGGCGCCGTCGTCATCGATAATTCGTCGGCCTGGCGCACCGACCCGGACGTGCCGCTGATCGTGCCGGAGGTGAATGCCGACGCGGTCGAGGGATTTCGGAAGAAGAACATCATCGCCAACCCGAACTGCTCCACCGCGCAGCTGGTCGTGGCGCTGAAGCCGCTGCACGACCGCGCCACCATCAAGCGCGTCGTGGTCGCCACCTACCAGTCGGTGTCGGGCGCCGGCAAGGAGGCGATGGACGAGCTCTTCAACCAGACCAAGGCGGTGTTCACGGCCGGCGAGATCGAGACCAAGAAATTCTCCAAGCGCATCGCCTTCAACGTCATCCCGCACATCGACGTGTTCATGGAGGACGGCTCCACCAAGGAAGAGTGGAAGATGGTGGCGGAGACGAAGAAGATCCTCGATCCGAAGATCAAGCTGACGGCGACCTGCGTGCGGGTGCCGGTCTTCGTCGGGCATTCGGAGGCGGTGAACATCGAGTTCGAGAAGCCGATCACGGCGGAGGAGGCACGCTCGATCCTGCGCGAGGCGCCGGGCTGTCTGGTGGTCGACAATCCGGCGGAGGGCGCCTACGTCACGCCCTACGAATGCGCCGGGGAGGACGCGACCTATATCTCCCGCATCCGCGAGGACCAGACGCTTGAGAACGGGCTGTCGCTGTGGGTGGTCTCAGACAACCTGCGCAAGGGCGCTGCGCTGAACGCCGTGCAGATCGCCGAGCTGCTTTTGAACCGCGGCCTCATCGCCGCGAAGAAGGCGGCGTAGCCGGCCAAGATGCCTGACGGACCGAAGCTCCTCGTCACGGGCTTCGGGCTGTTTCCTGGCGCGCCGGAGAATCCGACGGAGCGGCTGATCAAAAGGCTCGGCCGGGGAGGCGGCGAAGAGCTTCGGCGCCGGCGCGTTCTTCGCCGTGGCGCTGCCGACCGAATACGGCCGCGGCTGGGAAGAACTGACGCGGCTCTATCAGAGCTTCGCGCCGGATGTCGTGGTGCATTTCGGGCTGAGCGGCGAGATCGAGGCGATCCATCTTGAATGTGTTGGGCGGAACGCGGTCGACACGGCGAAGCCGGACGCGGCCGGCCACGCGCCGCCGTCGCCACGCCTCGTTCCCGACGGGCCCGATATGCTTCGCGCGACGCTTCCGGTCGATGCGATCCGTGAGGCACTGGTCGGCGCAGGCTTTCCGGCGGCGCTTTCCGACGATGCGGGCGACTATGTCTGCAACGCGACGCTCTATCGCTCGCTGCGCGTCGCGACGCCGGCCCGCCGCGTCGGCTTTGTGCACGTGCCGCCGGAGGGGACGGGAGTCTATACGGCGAACCGGCTGGCGCAGGCGGCAATCCTGATCCTGAAGGCCGCAGTCGCGGGCAGCTCTGCGCCACTGAAACAATGAGTGCGGAGGGGAGCGTTTCGATCCCGACCGTCTACGGCGCCGCCTTCAGCGTCTACGTCCAGGCCGTGCGGCTGACGCTTTCGGAGAAGGGCGTGCCGCATGCGCTGGTCGAGGCAAATCCCTTCGCGCCCAGCGGCGCCGGCGAGGCGTATCTGGCGCGCCAGCCCTTCGGGCTCATCCCGGCCTTCGCAGACGGCCGCGTCGCGCTCTACGAATCGGAGGCGATCGCACGCTATGTCGACGAAGCCTATGACGGCCCGCCGCTGCAGCCCGACGATCCGATCGATCGGGCGCGGATGAACCAGCTTCTCTCGATCCTCAGGGCCTATGCCTATCCGATCTGGGTGCGCACGCTTTATCACCACCTGGTCGCGCGGCAGCGGAAGGCCGAGCCGGTGGATCAGGACGCGGTGGCGCGCGCCTGGCCGGTCGCGACGATCGCGCTCGGCGAGGTCGACCGGCTGATGGGCGAGGGCGGCGGCGCCTTCCTCGCCGGGCCGCATCTGACGCTCGCCGATCTCTTCTGCGCGCCGATGCTCGCCTGCCTCGTCGACGTCCCCGACGCCGACACGCTGATCGCTGCGACACGCCATCTTTCCGGCTGGCAGGAGCGCATGGCGGCACGCGACAGCGTGCGCGAGATCGTCCGACAGGAGCAGCGGAGCAGCCCGGGATGCGAGTCGGCTGGACGAGGCCGCGGCTTGAGCGTGTATGTCGCGGCGCTCAAAGAGCGCTGAGCGCGAAGTCGGCGACCAGCTTCACGTTGAGCACCACGATCACCGCGGTGATCAGCACGGCGATCGCCGTCAGCCAGCGCGGCGAGACCAGCGCGCCCATCTTGGCGCGGCTCGCGGTGAACATGACGAGCGGAATGACGGCGAAGGAGAGCTGCAGCGAGAGCACCACCTGGCTGAAGATCAAGAGCTTCGCCGCGCCGCTCTCGCCGGAGAGGATGGTGACGGCCGCCGCCGGCACGATGGCGATGCCGCGCGTGATCAGGCGGCGGATCCAGGGTCTCAGCCGAAGCCGCAGGAAGCCCTCCATCACCGCCTGGCCGGCCATCGTCGCGGTCACGGTCGAGGAGAGGCCGCAGGCAATGAGCGCGATCGCGAAGAGCACCGGCGCCGCTGTCGCACCAAGGAGCGGCAGGAGCAGCGAATGCGCCTGGCCAAGCTCTTCGACGTCGGTCCGCCCGTGCGCATGGAAGCTCGCCGCGGCCAGGATCAGGATCGAGGCGTTGATCATCAGCGCGAAGACGAGCGCGATGGTGGAATCGAGCGTGGCGAAGCGGATCGCCTCGCGCCGCTCCGGTATCGAGCCGCCATAGGCGCGGGTCTGCACGATCGCCGTATGCAGATAGAGATTGTGCGGCATGACCGTCGCGCCGAGGATGCCCAGCGCCAGATAGAGCATGTCGGGATTGGTCACGATCTCAGGCTTCGGTACAAAACCTGAGAGGACGCCGCTGATCTCCGGCCTAGCAAGGACGAGCTGCGCCACGAAGCAGATCGCGATGATCGCAAGCAGCGTGATGATGAAGGCCTCGATCCAGCGAAACCCCTTGGTCTGCAGATAGAGCACCAGAAAGACGTCGAGCGCGGTGATGATGACGCCGTATTCGAGCGGGATGCCGAAGAGGAGGTTCAGGCCGATCGCCGTGCCGATCACCTCGGCAAGGTCGGTCGCGACGATGGCAAGCTCGGCGAGCGCCCAAAGAGTGACGGAGACAGAAGGAGGATAGGAATCCCGGCAGGCTTGCGCGAGGTCGCGGTCGGTGGCGACGGCGAGGCGGGCGCAGAGCGACTGCAGGATGATCGCCATGACGCTCGAGACGAGCGTTGCGAAGAGCAGCGTGTAGCCGAAGCGCGAGCCGCCGGCGAGCGAGGTCGCCCAGTTGCCGGGGTCCATGTAGCCGGTGGCGACGAGATAGCCGGGCCCGAGAAAGGCGAGCGCCCGCTGCCAGGTCGGCGCGCCGGCGCGGACCCCGATCGAGCCATGCACCTCGGCAAGCGCCGGCGTGCCGCGCTCGGATCGCCACGCCGACATCGTGCCGCCCGGGCGGGAACTGGATGGATCGCCGCGCATGCCTCGTTTCTGAAAATGCGAATAATTTGCATTTGCACTTAAGCGAGAGCAACGACGAAGTCAATGTAGAGGGCGAAAGGAGAGAAAGTGACGGCCGCCAATTGCATCCGGCCGGGCGTTCACGTGCGATTGAAGTTGGGGATTCCGAGGACGGAGGGACCTTCAGATCGGCTATCCCGCGCGGATTTCGATCAGCTTGATCAGGTCGGAGTGGACGAAGCGGGTGGCGGCGACTTGAAGCCCGGCGGCGCGCGCATGCGCCTCGGTGTTGCGGTCGAAGCCGGCGCCATAAGCCCAGGCCATCCAGGGCTCCCAGAGCCGCGCACTGAAGCGGCGCAGCCGGCCTTGCGGGCGGACATATTCGATGAGCCGGATCGTGCCGCCCGGTTTCACCACGCGGTTCAGTTCGATGAGCGCCGGCGCCTGCTCCTCCTCGGCAAGCACGCAGAAGAGAAAGCTCGCGACCGCCGCATCGAAGGACGCAGCGGCGAAGGCGAGTTGCGTTACGTCCATCAGCCGGAGCTCGACCTGAGCGCCGAGGTGATTTCGGCGTTGCGCGGCGCGCTCAAGCATCGCCGGGCTCTGGTCGATGCCGACGACCGAAGCGCCCGGCGGGTAATAGGGGATGTTGCGCCCGGTTCCGACGCCCGCATCGAGCAGGCGTCCCGAAAGCCCTTCAAAGAGCAGCGGCCGGATCGCCGCGTAGCGCTTGCGCTCGAACGGGCCGTCGAGAACATCGTAGAGCGGCGCGATGCGCTGGTATTTCTGCAGAAGTGTCGCGCTCACGGCGTTCGGTCTTTGACGCGCGAAGGCTGCCGCTTGGTCGATGCGTCGGCGATGCGCCTGACGCCGATCGGCGCGTGCGGCGCGGCGAGTGCGGACTGAAGCGCGGCGAGCATCAGTTCGTCCGCCCCAGCTTTGGCGCTGCCGGAGACGATGGCGAAGACGCTCGAGAGCGACTTTTCCACCGCCTTCGGCCAGGCCTGACCCTCCATGCGCCGCGCGAGGAGGAGCGCGGCGAGGAGATCGCCGGTGCCCTTGATTCCTGTCTTCAGCTCAGGATGCTCGAAGAGGATCGTCTCGTCGTCCGCGACAAGGAGATTGCCGATCTGTCCGCGCATCATCGCCGGCGCGGAGGTGACGAGCACGGCCGGCGGGGAGAGGCGGCGCGCGAGGGAGGCGAGATCGGCATCCGCTGCGGCGTCGGCGAGCCAGCGGCACTCGAAGGCGTTTGGCGTCGCGAAGTCGGCCAGCGGCAGGAGCCGGTCTCGGAGCGCCCTGGCGACGGCCTCGGGGACGTAGAGCCCCGGTTCGTCGCCGACCACCGGGTCGCAGAGATAGAGCGCGTCGGGCCGCGCCGTCTTGACCGCTTCGACCAGCCGCGCGACCGCGCTCGCCTGCTCCGCCGAGGCCAGGTAGCCGGTCACAATGCCGGCGACCTCCCCTTCGTGTCCGTGGATCAGGTTCTGAAGGAATCGCTCGAAGCTCTTCCCGCCCGGGACAATTCTCTCCGTCGGCCCATGTCCGGGATGCTGCGGCAGCAGAACCGTCGGCACGGCCCAGACCGAGAAGCCGAGCCGCTCCAGCGCGAAAACCATGGCGCGGTTGCCGACGCCTCCGCGCGCCACATGGCTGGAGATGGAAATTACGGCGCCGGAAGGGTTTATCATTGTCAGATCACGTTCCTCTCGAACAGCGGCCGGTTCGCCGCAATCCGCTCATAACCGAAGACGGAGAGGTCGAGCGTGCGGAATCGGCCGCCGGTAATCAATTCCGCGAGCGCGCGGCCGACGCCCGGCGCCTGCTGCAGGCCGTGGCCGGAAAAGCCGTTGGCATAGAGGAAATTCGCGAACACCGGATCGGGCCCGATCACGGCGTTCTGGTCGAGGACGTTATAGTCGTAGTGGCCGGCCCAGGCGCCGGTCACCTTGAGCCGCTCGAAGGCCGGCACGCGATGCGCGAGCGCCGGCCAGAGAGTCTCTTCGAAGATCGCGTGATCGGGCTCGAAATCGTCCGGATCGGCGGCGCGGTCTTCGTGTTCGGGTGGCGACCAGCCGGCGATGAAACCCGCACCTTCCGGACGGACCCAGACTCCGGAGGGATCGGCAAGAAGCGGCATGGCATGCGGCGCGTCGGGCGCGTCGAGAACGAAGACGCTGCGCTTGCGCGGCTCGACCGGAAGCGCGCGTCCCGCCATTGCCGCGATGCGGCCGGCGTTCGGCCCGGCGGCGTTGACGAGAAGGCCGCAGCGGATGCGCGTCCCGTCGGCGAGCCTGACGGCCGCGACATGGTCGTCTGCGCGTTCGATCGCGACAACCTCGCCAGTGACGAGCGTCGCGCCCGCGTCGCGCGCGGCACGACGGAGAGTGCGGAGAAGCGTGTGGGAGTCAAACCGGCCTTCGCCGGAAAGGCCGAGCGAGCCGGCGGCGATGCCGTCGGTCGAGAGCCACGGGAAGCGCGCCGCCAATGCCTCGGGTGGAAACACGGCGACATCGGCGCCTTCGGCCTTCTGCACCCGGTTGTTCTCGGCAAGGAGAGCGTCGTTGCCGTCGGTCGCGAGGATCAGATAGCCGCTCTCAATGAGCGCCGGATCGGCTTCTGCTCCGAAGCGTGCCGGCATGGCGCGGAGAAAGTCGAGCCCGAAGCGCGACAGGCGGATGTTCTCCGGCGTTGAGAATTGCTGGCGGATAGCGGCGGCGGAAAGCGTCGTGGCGGCAGTGCGGAAGGTCGGGTCGCGCTCGATCAGCGCCGCGGAGCCTGGGAAGGCCTCGACTCCCTTCAGGAACCAGGCGATCGCCGCGCCGATGGCGCCGCCGCCGACGATCGCGACATCGAAAGAGGGATCGTTCATCGTCGAATGCGGCGGACGCCGCTTTTTCCTTTCCGCCCGGTCGCGCTCATTCTAGAGCACTCTCGATGCCCGATATCGAGCCCCGCCGCTCCGTCCTTTATGTGCCGGCCGACAAGCCGCGCGCCATGGCCAAGGCGCGCACGCTTGCCGCCGACGCGGTGATATTCGATCTTGAGGATTCCGTCGCGCCCGAGATGAAGGCGGAGGCGCGCGAGGCGCTGCGCGCGGCCTTGGCCGAGCCGCTCGACTGCACCGTCGCCGTGCGTATCAATGGGCTTCAGACGGAGTTCGCGACGGAGGACATCCTGGCGGCGATTGCCGTCCGCGCGGACGCCATCCTGATCCCGAAGGTGGAAGGGCCGGGCGCGGTTACGACCGTGGCGGAGGCGCTCGACCAGGCCGACGCGCTCGACGCGACCGCGATCTGGGCGATGGTGGAGACGCCGAAGGCGCTCCTGCATCTGCCGGCGATCGCCGGGCTCGCGGACCTGCCGGGCGTGCCGCTCGAGGTCTTCGTGATCGGCACCAACGATCTTTCGGTCGCAACCCGTGTTCCGCTCGGCGAGGATCGCGCAGCTTATGTTCCCTGGTTCATGGCGGTCATCGCGGCGGCGCGCGCGCATGGCCTCGACGTTCTCGACGGACCCTGCAACGATTTTCGCGACAGCACCCGCTTCGAGGCGGAATGTGTTCAGGCGCGCGCGCTCGGCATGGACGGGAAGACGCTCGTCCATCCGGACCAGGTCGCCGCCGCGAACGCGATCTTCGCGCCGAGCAGGGCGGAACGCGCCGCGGCGGAAAAGGCGGTCGCGGCATTCGCGCGGCCCGAAAACCGCGACAGGGGCGTGATCGCGCTTGACGGGCGGATGCTTGAGCGCATGCATCTCGCGGAGGCGGAGCGGGTGCTGACGCTCGCCGCGGCGATCGAGGAGCGCGAAGGGAAGCGGGAATGAGGCTCTACCGGATGCTGACCGGCGGCGACGACGCCGCCTTCTGCAAGAAAGTCTCCGAGGCGCTGAACAAGGGCTGGGAGCTCGTATGAGGCGCCGGTGATGAGCTTCAATACTCAAAGCGGCAAGGTCGTCTGCGGCCAGGCGGTGGTGAAGGACGTGTCCGCTGAGTGGACGGACGACATGAAGGCGGAGAGCTTCAAGCTTTCCGAGCAATAGGCCGCGGGAGGCCCGACCGACCGTGCCGCGCACCGTCACTGTCAGCGACAAGATGCAGGCCGGCTACAGCTACGACCTGGTGGCGCCGGAGGGGAGGGACTTCGCGGCCGGCTTTGCGCCGGAACTGACGCCGAAGGAGATGCTGTCGCTCGGCGTCTTCTGCGGCAAATACATGACAGACTGCCGCGAGGAGTTTCCGAAGAGCTGGTTTGAAGGCGCAAAGCTTGCGATCGGGCCGCGCGATTGCCGGCTGAACTTCTTCGGCGTCGATGCCAGTCAGCCGCTTTCGGAGTGGCGGCGAAAAGGCTGGATCCATCCCGACGATCCGCGCGGCTGGTTCCAATGGTACTGCCGCTATTTTGTCGGCCGGCGCATGCCGGAAGAGGACGACAGGCAGATCCAGCGCTGGCGGGCGATCCGCCGCCATGTGGCGCAGGTGAAGCGGAACTGCGCGCCGAGCGATCTCAGCTGCCGGCGGCGGCAGCGGCAGGCGCTGCTCCACTGGGCCTACGACAGCCGCAGGATCTGACGGCGGCTCCTACCGGCTCGCGCCGCCGCGCCGGCCTTGGCGCGATCTGAAGACAGGCCGCGTCTCAAGTCACGGCGACCGGCTTGCTGCGCAAACGGCTCGCGACCGCCGGGTCGGCGCGGCGGCAAAGCTGTGGCGGGAGTCCGCGCAGAACGAGCTCCGCATCGGCGACCGCCATCCGCCCGATCTGGCAGAGCGCTTCCGGCATTCCACCAGCGCGATGCGCAGAGAGGAGCATGCCTTCCAGCGCACGCACGGGGTCGCCGGGCGCGGTCGGCTCGCTCGGAAAGACGTCGGTGGCGCCCCGAATGCGGCCGGACTGGACCTGGCTAACGAACTCCGGAAAGTCGACGACGGCGGCACGACTGAGCAACAGGAAGGCAGACCCGGGCTGCATGCGATCGAACTCGCGCTTGCCGATGAACCCCTGGTTGTCGCTGGTCGGACTTGCGACGGTGAAGACGATGCGCGAACTCTCCAGCACATCTTCGAGCGACGCCGGCTCGCAGCCATGCGCTCGGATCAGTTCGTCCGGAAGCCACGGATCATAGACGGCGACGGGATTGCGGAACGGCACAAGCAGCTCCCGTATCGAGCGACCGAGATCGCCGAAGCCGATCATTCCGACCGGCGCTCCGGTGAAGAGAAAGCAGCCTTCGTTGCCGGCGAGGCCATACGTCTCGGTACCGCCGCGGAACGCCCGGTCGGCGGCGGAGATCCCGCGCACCAGGTCGATTGCCATCGCCACCGCCGACTCCGCGACCGCTCGCGCGAAGGCGGCCGTCGGCGTCAGCACCCAGATGCCGCGCGCCTGACAGGCCGCGTAGTCGATGTTCGGTAGGAAGTTCCCCTCGACATTGATGATGGCCTTGAGCTCGCCGGCTCGCGCCAGTCGCTCCGCCGGCATTGCCGTCTGGCCGATCAGGATCGAAATCTCAGGGAGCAGGCGGTCGATCCGTGCGTCCTCCATCGGACGATCTTCCGACACCTCGAGCCGGCCAAGCCGATCGAGCCGCTTGCGAGTCTCAAAATCGCAGATGAGGTCGAGCGTGCGCGGCAGCGGATCGACCAGAATCGCTGGTCTATCCAACGTTTCCTCCTCGGGCTCACGCCCCATTCTTTGATGGACGGGAGCGGACCATCTCTGAAAATCGGGTTGCGAGCAAGAAGAACACAAGAGCGGCCGGTGCAGTCCGAGCGCGCGCTGGACGATCCGCGCACATTGGCGGAAGCGTCACCGACGACCGCTGCGGCAGGCGCTGCTCCACCGGGTCCATGACAGCAGCAGGATTTGAGGCAGGCAGGGGAGGGCGGCTATCCGACCGCCGTGCGCTGACGGCGTTTGGCGCGTGCCGTGCTCGCGGGCTTCGGCTTCGCCCGGCGCAGCGGCTTCGGCGGATAGGCCGCGAGGAACACCCTGACCGCGCTTTCGACCGTCTTGTCGATGACGTCCGGCGGAATTGAGGGTTTGGTGCCGTAAAGCAGCGGCTTGACGATCCCTGACTGCGCGAGGTCGAGGAACTGGTTGGCGGCAAGCTCGCAATCGTCGATCTGAAGCACGCCGGCCTTGACCTGCGCCTTCAGATAGCCGGTCAGGTCGGAGACGCACAGCGCCGGGCCCTCGCGGTAGAAGTCGGAGGCGACCTCCGGCATGCGATCAATGATCGCCATCACCGTGCGCTTGGCGCGGATCACGTGCGGAGCGGCGAGGAAGCGGATGAAGCTCTTGCCGAGCCGCGTCAGCACGGCGGCGACATCGTGGTCGTCGGGATTGGTGCAAAAATCCTGCTGTGCGCGCTCCTCGTGCATCAGCGCGGTGAACAGCCGCTCCTTGTTCTCGAAATAGACATAGAGCGTGCCCTTCGAGACGCCGGCGACGTGCGCAATATCGTTCATCGAGGCAGCGTCGAAGCCGTGCTTCATGAATACCTTGCGGGCGCCGGCGATGATCTGGCGGCGCTTGTGCGGATCCTGCCCGGCACCCTTGTCGTCCGTTGCCGCTGGCCCGGCTGAGGAAACGGTCGCGTCCATCATTGCTGCATTCCTCGCTCTTTTCTCGCTTCGGGCGCCTTGCCGCGCCCTTTTTTGTCTCTTGGCCCGTCAAGGGCAGCATGCACCAAAAATCCTAAACGCTTCTTCGGCGCATCGACCTGAAACCGGCGGCAGCCACGAAACAGACGGGAAACATCCATCAAAATAATTTGTGACCGAACCGTTCGGTTCGATCTTGAAATAGAGCCGATGCCGGTCCATTTCAAGCGCCCTGACCGAACCGTTCGGTTCGATGAGTTTTCAACGCTCCCAAAAGAATGGAGGGGCAAATGGCAAAGGTCCTCGTCCAAGCCGGCGGCGAAGCGCAGCGCGCCGAAGCCGCCGAAACTGCCGCAGAAGCCCTCGAAGTTGCGCCCGAGGCACGCGAAGTCGCGCCTGTTGCGCCGGAAGGCGAGGCAAGGGTGGCGGAAGCCCCGGCGCCGCAGCTTTCTCCCGCGAAGCGCTCGCGGCTCTCTGTGCTGGCACTCGCGCTGGCCGGCATCGCCGTCCTCGGCATCGGTGGCTTCTACGGCCAAAATTGGTGGACGCACGGCCGCTTCGTGGTGGCCACCGACGATGCCTATGTCGGTGCCGATTCGGCGACGATCGCGCCGAAGATCGCCGGCTATGTGAAGGAGGTGGCGGTCGAAGACAATGCGCGTGTCGCGGCCGGCGCGCCGCTCGTCCGGCTCGACGATTCCGATTACCAGATCGCGCTTCAGCAGGCGGAGGCACAGGTCGCTGCGCAGGACGCGGCGGTCGCCCGCATCGGCCAGCAGATCGCCGCCGGCGACGCCCAGGTGACACAGGCGGAGGCGCAGGTCTCCGCCGCCAAGGCCGGGGCCGCGAATGCGCAGCTTGAATATGACCGCGCGGTGGCGCTTGCCAAGAAGTCCGTCGGCACGCAGCAGGCGGTCGATGCGGCGAAGGCGACGCTGCTCCAGGCGAACGCCGCGGTCGAAGCGGCGAATGCCGGCGTTTCGACGGCCGAAGCGAACAGCTCCGTGCTTGTTGCGCAGCGGGTCGAGGCGCAGCGCGTCGCCGACCAGTATCGCCGCGGCGTCGACAAGGCGAAGCTCGACCTTGAGCACACGATCATCCGTGCGCCCTTCGACGGCGTCGTCGGCAACCGCGCGGCCGAGCCCGGCGAATATGTGCAGCCCGGCACGCGGCTGATGGCGCTGGTGCCACTGCAGGACGTCTACATCAACGCGAACTTCAAGGAGACCCAGCTTGAGGGCTTGCGGGCCGGCCAGACCGCGGACATCTCCGTCGACGCCTATCCGGACCACGACATCAGCGGCACGGTGGAGAGCATCGCGCCGGCTTCCGGCTCGGTCTTCAGCCTGCTGCCGCCCGACAACGCCACCGGCAACTTCACCAAGATCGTGCAGCGTGTGCCGGTCCGAATCCGCGTCCCGGCGAGCGCCGCCGCGGCCGACCTGATCCGCCCCGGCATGTCGGTGGTGGTCGCCATCGATACGCGCACGGGCGCCGACACCGTCGCCGAGCGCTGAGCCGAAAAGCCCGCAGCGAGGAGGGCCTCAGATGCCCACGACAATCGCTATTCCCGCAAGCGATCCGCCGGTTCCCGCCCGGCAGATCGCCGCCTTCGTGGCTCTCTCCGTCGGCATGTTCATGGCGATCCTCGACATCCAGATCGTCGCCTCGTCGCTGTCGGAGATCCAGGCCGGGCTTTCGGCGAGCGCCGACGAGATCTCCTGGGTACAGACCTCCTATCTGGTCGCCGAGATCGTGATGATCCCGCTCTCCGGCTTCCTCGGGCGGGCGCTTTCGACGCGCTATCTCTTCGCGCTCGCGGCCGGCGGCTTCACGCTGATGAGCATCATGTGCGCGACGGCGACGACGCTGAACGAGATGATCCTGTGGCGCGCGCTGCAGGGCTTCATCGGCGGCGCCATGATCCCCTCCGTGTTCGCCGCCGCCTATACGATCTTCCCGAAAAGCCGCCAGGGCATGATCTCCGCCGTGGTCGGGCTGATCGCGACGCTCGCGCCGACCGTTGGCCCGACCGCCGGCGGTTATCTCACCAACCTCTTCTCCTGGCACTGGCTGTTTCTGGTCAACGTCATCCCCGGCGCGCTGGTGACAATCGCGACGCTGGTGCTGGTCGACTTCGACAAGCCGGACCTGAAGATTCTCAGGCAGTTCGACACGTTCGGCGTGGCGACGCTCGCCGTCTTCCTCGGCAGCCTCGAATATGTGCTCGAGGAGGGCTCGACCAATGACTGGTTCCAGGACCGCGCGATCCTCGTCATGTTCGTCGTCTCGGTCGTCGCCGGCATCGCCTTCTTCGCCCGCGCGCTGACCGCCAAAAACCCGATCGTCGACCTTCGCGCCTATCTCGACCGCAACTTCGCCACCAGCTCGCTCTTCATCTTCGCGATCGGCATCGGGCTTTACGGCCTCGTCTATCTCTATCCGATCTATCTGGCGCGGGTGCGCGGCTACGATTCGCTTGAGATCGGCGACACGATGTTCGTGACCGGGCTTTTCATGATGATCACCGCGCCGATCTCCGGCCGAATCGCGCAGCGCGCCGACCCGCGCATCATGATCGCGGTCGGCATCGGGCTCCTGGCGGTCTCCTGCCTTGAGCTCGTCCCGATCACCCGCGACTGGGCGTTCGGCGAGCTCTTCATCCCGCAGGCGCTGCGCGGCGTCGGGCTGATGGTGGCGATGATCCCGGTCTCCATGCTGGCGCTCGGCACGCTGCCGCCGGAGCGGCTGAAGAACGCCTCCGGCCTCTTCAACCTGATGCGCAATCTCGGCGGCGCCGTCGGGCTTGCGGTGATCACGACGCTTCTGAACGACCGCTGGGACCTGCACATCCAGCGCCTGCACGAGGCGGTGACCTGGAGCCGGCCGGAGGCGCTGGCGCGGCTGCAGGCGCTGACCCAGCATTTTGCGGCGACGCTCGGCTCAAGCGCCGACGCCGCGGCGCTTCACACGCTTTCGATGCAGGTGCGCGGCCAGGCGCTGGTGATGGCGTTCAGCGACATCTTTCTGCTGCTCGCGGTGCTGTTCTTCGCGGTGATGCTCTTCGTGCCGCTGGCGCAGAGGCCGAGGATGAGGGCTGCGGGCGGAGGGCATTAAGCGCGGTTCCGCTCGCACGTAGCCCTTTGCCTCGCATCCCGCACTGCGGTAAGAGATTGCCGCAATGGCCGAGACTCATCTGAAAGCGGCGTCCCGCCCGCTTTCCCCGCACCTCACGATCTTCCGCCCGCTCATCACCATGGTGATGTCGATCGTGCATCGGATCACCGGCGCGGCGCTTTATGTCGGCATGCTGTTCCTTGCCTGGTGGCTGCTCGCGGCGGCGAGCGGGCCGGGGGCTTTCGAAACGGCGAACTGGTTTTTCGGCTCGTTCCTCGGCCGGCTCATCCTCTTCGGCTTCACCTGGGCGCTGATCCATCATCTGCTCGGGGGCATCCGGCATCTGGTCTGGGATAGCGGCGCCGGCTTCGAGCCCGCCACCGCGCGCTGGTTCGCCTGGGCGACGCTCGTCGGCTCGGTGGTGCTGACCCTCGTCGTGTGGATCGTCGGGTACGCGCTCAGATGACCTCGATCCGCACGCCGCTTGGTGTGGTGCGCGGGCTCGGCTCCGCCAAGAAGGGGACCGGTGCCTTCATCGTGCAGCGGCTGACCGCGGTCGCGCTTGTCATTCTGTTGACCGCCTTCATCGTCATCGTCGTCGCGCTCAACGGCGAGCCCTACGGGACGGTGGTGGCATGGCTCTCGTCGCCGCTCGTCGCGCTGATCCTCGTCGCCAGCATCCTGATCACCGTCGTTCACATGCGGGTCGGCATGCAGGTCATCGTCGAGGATTATGTGCACGGCGAGATGTTAAAACTCTGGATCCTGGCCGCGAACTGGCTCTTCTCCTGGGGCGTCGGGCTGATCGCGATCTTCGCGGTCCTGAAGCTCGCCTTCGGGGGCGCGTGATGGCCCAGAACGGCAACGGCGGAAACGGCAGCGCGGCGCCTTCGGTGGGCGGCCGCGCCTATCCCGTGACCGAGCACCTCTATGACGTGGTGGTGGTCGGCGCCGGCGGCTCGGGGCTCCGCGCCGTCGTCGGCGCAAGCCAGGCGGGACTTAAGACCGCCTGCATCACAAAAGTCTTTCCGACCCGCTCGCACACCGTCGCCGCGCAGGGCGGGATCGCCGCCTCGCTCGGCAATATGGGCGAAGACGACTGGCGCTGGCACATGTACGACACCGTCAAGGGGTCGGACTGGCTCGGTGACCAGGACGCGATCGAGTATCTCTGCCGCAACGCGCCGGAGGCCGTCTACGAGCTTGAGCATTGGGGCGTGCCGTTCTCGCGCACCGAGGCCGGCACCATCTACCAGCGTCCCTTCGGCGGCATGACCACGCATTACGGCAAGGGCATCGCGCAGCGCACCTGCGCCGCGGCCGACCGCACCGGCCACGCGATGCTCCATACCATGTACGGCCAGTCGCTCAAGCAGTCGGCCGAATTCTTCATCGAATATTTCGCGATCGACCTGATCGTCGATGATGGCGCGGTGCGCGGCGTGGTAGCGCTTTGCCTCGACGACGGCACGCTGCACCTCTTCCGCGCGCACAAGGTGATCGTCGCGACCGGCGGCTATGGCCGCATCTATCTCTCCTGCACCGGCGCCCATACCCAGACCGGCGACGGCAACGCCATGGTGCTGCGCGCCGGCCTGCCGCTGCAGGACATGGAGTTCGTGCAGTTCCATCCGACCGGCGTCTACGGCGCCGGCATGCTGATCACCGAGGGTGCGCGCGGCGAGGGCGGGTATCTGACGAATTCCGAAGGCGAGCGCTTCATGGAGCGCTACGCACCGTCGGCCAAGGATCTTGCCTCGCGCGACGTCGTCTCGCGCGCCATGACCGTCGAGATCCGCGAAGGCCGGGGCGTCGGCCCGAAGAAGGACCACATCCACCTGCACCTTGAGCATCTCGACCCGGCGATCCTGCACGAGCGGCTCCCGGGCATCTCCGAGACGGCGAAGATCTTCGCCGGCGTCGACGTGACCAAGGAACCGATCCCGATCCTGCCGACCGTGCACTACAATATGGGCGGCATCCCCACGAACTATTACGGCGAGGCGCTGACCAAGGCGGACGGCGATCCGGACGCCGTGGTGCCGGGGCTGATGGCGGTCGGGGAGGCGGCCTGCGTCTCCGTGCACGGCGCCAACCGCCTCGGCTCGAATTCGCTGGTCGACCTCGTCGTCTTCGGCCGCGCCGCCGGCCGCCGCTGTGCGGAGACGGTGAGCGCCGGCGAGCGCCATGCCGAGCTGCCGAAAGATGCCGCCGATCTAGCGCTCGCGCGTCTCGACCGCGCACGCCACGCCAAGGGCGGCGTGCCGACGGCGGAGCTGCGCGAGCGCATGCAGAAGGTGATGCAGGAGGATTGCGCCGTCTTCCGCACCGGCGACGTGCTCGAGGAGGGGCGGAGCCGCATCGGCGAGGTCTGGCGGGCGTCGGACGACCTCCACGTCACCGACCGTGGGCTGATCTGGAACACCGACCTGATCGAGACGCTGGAGCTCGACAACCTGCTGATGCAGGCGGTGGTGACGATGGAATCGGCGGCGAACCGCACCGAGAGCCGCGGCGCGCATGCGCGCGAAGACTATCCCGACCGCGACGACCAGAACTGGATGAAGCACACGCTCTCCTGGGCCGACGCCACCGACTGGACGCTGCGCATCGACGACCGCCCGGTGCACAGCTACACGCTGACCAACGACATCAACTACATCGAGCCGAAGGCGCGGGTGTATTGAACGGCAGAGGAGAGCTTCAATGCGCGTGGGTCTGCGACTGGCGGCGGGGATGATACTGGCGTTTTTTGGCGGATCGGCGCTTGCCGCCGACCGTGACACGATCATCAGCTCCTGCGAGACGCGGCTCGCCGCACCGGCGCGAACCTGTGCCTGCATGGCCGACAAGGCGATCGCCGAGTTCAACGCCCGCGAGCTCACTTTCTTCGAGGCCGTGATGGAAAAGGGCGTCATGGGCGCGATGGGCGGTGCACCGGCCGGCATGACGCAGGCCGAGATGACCCACGTCGCGAGCCGCGTGCAGGTGATGCCGGCGGAATGCGTCAATGGCTAGGGCGGTGGCAACCGCGGTCATGGCCGCGCGCGCCGGCTATTCCACGCGGCCGCTTCCCGACAAGCTCGGCTACAAGGCGGGTCAGCGCGCGCTCTTCGTCGCGCTGCCTGGCGGAGCTGAGCGCACTGGCCAATGCGGTGCCGTTCAAGAGCGTCGGCGCGGAAGACGCGCTGGGACGCGAAGCTCGCGCCCGGCGCCTTCGACCTGATCCATGCCTTCACCAAAAGGAAGGCCGAGCTCGATGGCCACCTCGCTGCACTTGAAAGGGCGCTCGAGCCCGACGGCATGATCTGGGTGTCGTGGCCGAAGCAGGCGGCGAAGGTCGCGACCGACGTGACGGAGGACCGCGTGCGCGAGGCGGCGCTGAAGCTCGACCTGGTCGACGTCAAGGTCGCGGCGGTCGACCAGGTCTGGTCGGGACTGAAGCTGGTGATCCGCAAGGAGCGGCGTTAGGGAAAAGAGATGGTCCAGCTCACCCTTCCCAAGAAATTCCCGCATCGGCAAGGGCAAGTCCTGGCCGCGGCCGTCAGGCTCGCGCGTCCGGGAATACAAGATCTATCGCTACGACCCGGAGGCGGACGGCAACCCCCGTCTCGACACCTACTTCGTCGACGAGGGCGATTGCGGGCCGATGGTTCTCGACGCGCTGATCTGGATCAAGACCAAGGTCGACCCGACGCTCACCTTCCGCCGCTCCTGCCGCGAGGGGATATGCGGCTCCTGTGCGATGAACATCGACGGCATGAACACGCTCGCCTGCACCAAGGGCGCCGACGAGGTGAAGGGCGCGGTGAAGATCTATCCGCTGCCGCACATGCAGGTGGTGAAGGACCTCGTCCCCGACCTGACGCAAGTTCTACGCCCAGCACGCCTTCATCGAGCCGTGGCTGAAGACCGCCTCGCCGACGCCGCAGAAGGAGCATCTGCAGAGCCACGACGACCGGCTGAAGCTCGACGGGCTCTACGAGTGCATTCTGTGCGCCTGCTGCTCGACCTCGTGCCCGAGCTACTGGTGGAACGAGGACCGCTACCTCGGCCCGGCGGCGCTGCTTCAGGCCTATCGCTGGCTGATCGACAGCCGCGACGAGGCGACCGGCGAGCGGCTCGACGATCTCGAGGATCCGTTCCGGCTCTACCGCTGCCACACCATCATGAACTGCGCGCAGACCTGCCCGAAGCACCTGAACCCGGCGAAGGCCATCGCCGAAATCAAGAAGATGATGGTGGCGCGCCAGGTCTGATCCCGGCCGGCCGGGACGGAGGCGGTGCCCGCCCGCGGCTCGGCGAACGAGCCGCTGCTCCCCGAGGTAAGACGACCGCAGCGCCTGGTCGCGGGAGCGCTTTCAACACGGACCGTCACCCGAGTGTCATAGAACGCAACTATGCCGGTCTTCCAGCAGCGAAAAGTCGGCGCGCCGGGGTGAAATATTTGCAACGCAGGATGTCGCCCCCTCTTAATTCATTTTATTGAATACAACTATTAGTAGAAAAGAAAGACGCAACCTCAAAGTGAAGTCTCTTGCGCTCCTCGAAATACACGTCATGTGAACAACAAATTGAGGCTCTCCAAGGCTTCAAAACGAAGCGAATCCGATATAACTTGTCGCCCACGTCATCTTCTGGCTGGATTGCAAATATTAATATCAGTATTGTGGGACAGGCCTAGGGCGTCGAGGTGCGCTGGGGGACGCCGATGAACATCCTTGATCATGTGGGACTGCAGGTCAGCAACTACCCGCGCGCTTTGCGCTTCTATCAGCTGACACTGGCGCCGCTCGGTATCTCCGTCGTCATGCAGATGACGGTAGAGGAGACGGGCGGCTATGCGGGCGCCGGCTTCGGGCGCGAAGGCAAGCCCTCCTTCTGGATCAGTGCCGGCGAGAAGACGTCGCCCAACGTCCATATCGCCTTCGTCGCCGACGACCGCGGCGCCGTTGACCGCTTCTTCGAGGCGGGGCTTGCCGCAGGCGGCGCCAATAACGGTGCGCCGGGAATTCGCGCCCACTATCATCCGAACTATTACGGCGCCTTCGTCCTCGATCCGGACGGGCACAACATCGAGGCCGTCTGCCACCGCGAGGAATAGCGTCACGATTGCTTTGTGTCCGCCCGCGGCACAGAAAGCCGCATGACGTTTCTCGGGATCGACCTCGGCACCTCGGCACTCAAGGCGGTCATTGTCGACGCGGCGCAGGCAATCCTCGCCGACGCAACGGTTTCGCTGCACGCAACGGCTCCGCGCCCCGGCTGGTCGGAGCAGGATCCGGAAAGCTGGTGGCAGGCATTCCTCGCGGCGCTGGCAGCGCTTCGCCGCTCGGCGCCCGGCCCGCTACGCGATGTGCGGGCGCTCGGGCTCTCAGGACAGATGCACGGCGCCGTGCTTCTCGATCGGGCCGGCGATCCCATCCGCACGGCGATCCTCTGGAACGACTCGCGCGCGACCGCGGAATGCAAAGAGCTGCAAAAGGGCGTTCCCGATCTCCCGACGATCGCCGGGATCACCGCCATGCCGAGCTTCACCGCGCCGAAGCTGCTATGGATTAGGAAGCACGAGCCTGAGAATTTCCGCCGTATCGCGACCGTCGTGTCGCCCAAGGATTTTCTGCGCCTGCGCCTGACCGGCGAGCGCGCCACCGACATGTCGGATGCCGCCGGGACGCTCTGGCTCGACCAGGCGGCGCGTGACTGGTCGGACGCCATCCTTGCCGCGACGGGTCTCGGCCGCGCGGCGATGCCGCGGCTCGGCGAGGGGAGTGCGCCGACCGGCGAGCTCATGAAGCCGATGCTCGAAGGCCTCGGCATTGATGGGCCCGTCATCGTCGCCGGTGGCGCGGGCGACGCGGCCGCCGCCGGAATCGGCATCGGCGCCGTCGAGGACGGCGACGCCTTCATCTCGCTCGGCACTTCGGCGCAGTTCTTTGTGACCGACGATCGCTATCGCCCGCAGCCCGAGACGCTGCTTCATGCCTTCGCGCACGCGCTGCCTGAGCGTTGGTTCCGCATGGCGGCGATGCTGAACGGCGCAAGCTGCCTCGACTTCGTGGCGCGGCTGATCGGCGAGGCCGACATCGCGGCGCTGCTTCACCGCACGGAGGCCGCCTATCGCGGTCCCTCGCGGCTTCTCTTCCTTCCCTACCTCGCCGGCGAGCGCACGCCTCACAACGACCCCCATGCGCGCGGCGTCTATTGCGGCATCGACCATGCGGCGGGGCAAACCGATCTCGTTCAGGCGACGCTTGAGGGCGTCGCGTTCTCTCTGCTTGAGGCGCGGCAACTGATGCGGCGCGCCGGCGTCGCCGGCGCTTCGGCCGCGGCGGTCGGCGGCGGCGCGCGCAGCCGCTTCTTCATGCAGATCGTCGCGAATTGTCTCGGAATCCCGATCGTCCGCTATCGCGGCAGCGAAACCGGGCCGGCCTTCGGCGCGGCGCGGTTGGCAAGGATCGCCGCGGGTGCTGGCTCGGTCGGCGAGGTCTGCACCAAGCCGGATGTGCTCGATGTGCTTGAGCCCGATCCCGCGCTTCATGCAGCCTATGCGGAACGGTTTCAGCTCTACCGAAGGCTCTATCTAAGCCTGAAGCCGGAGTTCCCACGCCTCTAACCGTCGGGCAGCGGGCGGAAATTCCTCTCACTTTCCGCCGAAAACCAATAGAAACGCTTGCGCGCCGCCGGGGCGCATCAAAGCGAGGACTTCTTGAAGGTGGCGAGACGCGGCATCCTCTGTGGCTGCTCATGGTGTGTCGACCGCAACAAGGTGGTCGATCGCTGGCCGGAGCAGGAGCAGATCGCGATGATCCAGACCGAGGAGAGGCTGGGCGGCGGCAACGGCGCCAACGCCTCCGCGGATCTCATGCGTCTGGGCGCGCCCTTTCCCGTCGAGGCGGTCGGCCTCGTCGGCAACGATGCGGACGGGAATTTTCTGCTTGAGCTTGCGCAGGCGAGGGGCATCGACATTCGCCAGATGCTGCGCACGGACGCCGCCTCGACGTCCTATACCGACGTGATGGCCGTGAAGGCGACAGGCAAGCGGACGTTCTTCCATTCTCCGGGCGCGCATGACGTGGTGTCGCCCGATGATTTCGACTTCACGAGGACCAATGCGGCGATCCTCCATCTCGGCCTTCCCGGCGTACACGCGACCATGGACGGACGCTGGCACGACGAGCCGTCCGGCTGGGTGGCGGTCCTGAAGAAAGCGAGAGCGGCGGAGTCCGCACCAATATGGAATTCACCCCGATCGCAGCAGAGCGTCTCGCGGCGATCACGGTGCCGTGCCTGCCTTATCTCGACATGCTCGTCATCAACGACGCCGAGGCCGGAGCGACCGCCGGCATCACGACGGTTCAAGACGGGCGCGCCGACGCGGCAGCGTGCGAACAGGCGGCGAAGGCGATCATGGAGCGGAGCACCGCGGACCTTGTCATCGTCCACTTCCCGATGGGTGCGGTTGCGGCGACCCGCGCGGGCGAGGTCCTGCGCAAGCCGTCGGTGCGTGTCCCGCAGGAGGCGATCCGCAGCTCAAACGGCGCCGGCGACGCCTTCGCGTCGGGCATCCTGCTTGGCGTTCACGAAGGCTGGCCGCTCGCCGACTCTCTGGCGCTCGCCAATGCCGCGGCCGCGGCGAGCCTGCGCTCGCTGACGACCACCGGATCGGTCGAGGGCTGGAGGGAATGCCTGGCGCTTGCCGAAAAATGGGGATGGCGGGACAGTCTGACGGGATAGCGGGCTCGTTCTTATCCCGAAAGATGAGGATCAGAGGTCATGCGCGCACTCGTTCTTGAGCGGCAACGCGAACTTTCGCTCCGCGACATCGACCTGCCTCAAAATGTCGGCCCGAACGACGTGAAGGTGAAGATCCACACGGTCGGCATCTGCGGCAGCGACGTGCATTATTATACGCATGGACGGATCGGCCAGTTCGTCGTGAAGGCGCCGATGGTGCTCGGCCATGAGGCTGCCGGCACGGTGGTCGAGGTCGGGACGAACGTCACGAGCCTCAGGCCCGGCGACCGCGTCTGCATGGAGCCCGGCGTTCCCGACCCGAACTCGAAGGCGAGCCGGCTCGGTATCTATAACGTCGATCCGGCCGTGACCTTCTGGGCGACGCCGCCGATCCACGGCGTGCTCACCCCCTATGTCGTGCATCCCGCCGCTTACACCTTCAGGCTTCCCGATCACGTGAGCTTCGCGGAGGGCGCGATGGTGGAGCCCTTCGCGATCGGCATGCAGGCGGCCACCAAGGCCAGGATCACGCCCGGCGACACTGCCGTCGTGCTTGGTGCCGGAACGATCGGCACCATGGTCGCGATCGCGGCGCTGGCCGGCGGCTGCGCCCGCGCCATCGTCGCCGACCTGGCGCAGCCGAAGCTCGACATCGCCGCGCGTTATCAGGGCGTGGTCCCGGTCAATATCCGCGAGACGGATCTGATCGCGGAGGTCGGGCGGCTGACAGACGGGTGGGGCGCCGACATTGTGTTCGAGTGCTCCGGCTCGCCGAAGGCGTGGGAGCGGATCACCGAGCTTCCGTGCCCCGGCGGTGTGATCGTCGTCGTCGGCCTGCCGGTCGAGCGAGTCGCCTTCGACATAGCGTCACTGACGCCGAAGGAGCTCAGAATCGAGTCGGTCTTCCGCTACGCGCATCAATATGAGCGCGCCATCGCGCTGATGGCGTCCGGCAGGGTCGACCTGAAGCCGCTCATCAGCGAAACGTTTCCGTTCGAGGAGAGCATCCCGGCCTTCGAGCGCGCCGCCGAAGGCCGCCCGGCAGATGTGAAGCTGCAAATCGTGGTGGATGGGGAAAACCCTCTCCAATAGGGAGAGGGTGTCGCCGAAGGCGACGGGTGAGGGGCTGCGGCCTTCGAGGTGCTCACAAACGCCGCATCCCCTCATCCGGCTGCTTCGCAGCCACCTTCTCCCCGTGGGAGAAGGGCGAGCCGGGGCCGCCTCTAGAACTTCGCGTCGGGGTCCTTGGCCAACCGATGGACGACATGCGTCTGCAGGCGCTGGGTGATTTCGGCCGGGTCGCCGGTCTCGAAGCGCTCCTGCGGGATCAGCGGCCCAAAGCTGATCCGGAAGGTCTTGCCGCGCTTGTTCAGAAGCTCGTGGAACACCGTCATGTCGCGCAGCTCCGTGTTCCAGTTGGCGAACCAGTAGAAGAGCCCGGAGTTTCGCGACTGCACGTTGACCGGCAGGATCGGAAGCTCCTGCTTGCGCGCCAGCGTGACCGCCGAGCTCTGCCAGGGCCGCTCGTTCAGTCGCCCGTCTTTCCAGTAGGCGATGCGGCCGGAGGGGAAGAGGACGACGACGCGCCCCTCGCGGAAGGCGCGCGAGGAAAGCTGCAGCGTCTCGCGCGTCTTGGCGCGGTCGCGGAAGGCTTCGCGCCATTCGACCGGAATCACGAACTCCGAAAGCCGCGGATTGATGCGCAGCGCATCGCGGTTGGTGAAGATCGAGATGTCGGGCCGGACGCGGCGGATCGCATCATAGACGGCGACGCCGTCGGCGATACCGGTTGGATGATTGGCGGCGACGATGAAGCCGCCCGAAGACGGGATGCGCTCAAGCCCGTGCACATCGAGATTGACGGAGAGGAGCTGGCTTACATAGTCCATGGCCGCCTGGCCGGAGAGCGGCGCGATCTCGTCGGCCATGCGGACGGCTTGGTGATAGTGCAGAATCTTGTAGAGAATTGGCCGCAGCACTGGCCAAAGCCGGCTGTTGACGATCTTCTGACCGCGCTCGGCAATCAGGATGTCTGCGATATGAGGAGCGCGTGGCGCCGCAAGTTTGATCGCAGGGGACCTAACTTCCCCCGCATTTCTCAGGTCAGCCATATGCTGCGTCCGCCGTTGATGACAATGGGCGTAGGACGTGCAACTAAAGCGGTCAAGCCCGCGGGATTGGGACTTCTCGGCGGCCCGCCGTGCCGCCGCAAGAGAACGGGGTGAGCATGGCAATTCGCTTTCACGTGCTTTTGACAATTGGAATAACGGCCGTCCTCGCGACCGGTTGCAGCCTCTATCCGTTCGGACGTGGGGAATCGCGCGCCAGGGGGCCGGACCCGCTGGCTGCCGCCCCGACCGGCACCGTCACCGATGCGCCGCTGCCGGCTCCGACGGCCGCGGAGGCCACGCAGGCACCAAGTGGACTTGCTTCGCTCGATCCCTCGCTCCAGACCGCATCGGCACCGCCGCCGCCGCCGGCGCCCGCTGGTTCGATCGGCCGCACCGATCTCCTCGGCGGCTGGACGATCGCATCCGGAACTGATTCGTGCCAGCTCTTCATGACGCTGACCACTTGGGCCGGCGGATACCGCGCCTCGACCCGCGGCTGCTCCAATCCGCCGCTGCAGACAATCTCCGCCTGGAACATGGACGGCGAACAGGTGCAGCTCTTCAACGACGCCGGAACCACGGTCGCGCGCATCTATCCGGTGTCGAAGACCCAGTTCAGCGGTCAGACCGAAGCCGGCGCGCCGTTGACGGTTTCGCGTTGAGCGGCTGAGCCCGCGCGCGGCCGGTCGCGCCACCGCCCCATACGCCTATCCGATGTCACTCTCCGAGATCGGCATGCGCGGCCCGGTGCGCGAGCGCTACCAAGCGCTGGTCCGCTCCGGCGCGCTGGTCGCCGATCCGACGCAGGGCGACCTGGTCGACGCGCTCGACGCGCTGGTTCGCGAGCTGAGCGGCCGCGCGCCTGCGCCGCGCCGCGGCCGGCTCGGATGGCTCAGGGCCTTGGGCGGGAACGGTGCGCCGCCGCCGCGCGGCCTCTATGTCTATGGCGATGTCGGCGGCGGCAAGACGCTGCTCATGGACCTCTTCTTCGCCGCCGCGCCGCTTAAGGCGAAGCGCCGCGTCCATTTCCACGCCTTCATGGCGGAGGTGCACGACCGGATCGCCGCCTTCCGCCGCACGCTGAAGACCGGACCAGGTGGTGGAGACGGCCGCCGCGATCCGATCGCCGCCGTCGCCGGCTCGATCGCCTCTGAGATCGCGCTTCTGTGCTTCGACGAGTTCGCCGTCTACGACATCGCCGACGCGATGATCCTCGGGCGGCTCTTCGCTCAGCTCTTCTCGCGCGGCGTCACCGTCGTCGCGACCACCAACGTCGCACCCGACGATCTCTACAGGGACGGACTGAACCGGGCGCTCTTTCTTCCCTTCATCGCGCTCCTGAAGGAGCACATGGCGGTCTTCCATCTCGACGTGCCGCGCGACTACCGCCTCGACAGCAGCGGCAGCGAACGGCGCTACGCGACGCCGCTTGGGCCGGAGGCCGACCAGTGTCTCGATGCGCACTTCCGGCATCTGACGGGACGGGCGAGGGGTGAGCCGCGGACGATTCTGAACAGGGGGCGATCGATCACCGTGCCGCAGGCGGTCGACGGCGTGGCGCGCTTCGCCTTCTCCGATCTTTGCGATCAACCGCTCGCGGCGGACGATTATCTGCGACTCGCAAAAGTCTTCCCGACCATCATCCTCTCCGGCGTTCCGGTGCTCGGGCCCGCGCGGCGGAACGAGGCAAAGCGGCTCATCAATCTGATCGACACGCTCTACGACCGGCGGATCAGGCTTATCGTCTCGGCCGCCGCGGAGCCGAGCGACCTTTGGCGCGGCGAGGACGGCGCAGAGGCATTCGAGTTTCAGCGCACAGCGTCGCGCCTGATCGAGATGCGCTCCGATGCCTATTGGGAAGCGGCAGGCACGCGCGCCTGAAACGGAAAGGCGCGACGGAAAGGCGGACGTGACGGAAAGGCGGAATGGAAAAGGCCCGGACGTTTCCGCCCGGGCCTGTCGATTTGCGAAGGAGAACGACTACTTCTTTTTCTTCTTCGCAGCTTTCTTCTTGGCAGCTTTCTTCGCGGGCTTCTTGGCGACCTTCTTCTTCGCAGCCTTCTTCGCTGCGACGGTCTTCCGCCTCGCGGGAGCTTTCCTGCCGGTCTTTGCTTTGGCCATAATGGTCTCCCCTAACGACCAACTCACTTCAATCGGCCGAGCGAAAACTACCAAAGACGCAATCAATGCGTAAGAGCATTGTCGCGCCATGCGTAATTTTTCTACAACCTCGTTCGGCTTGCCTCGGTGAGGCAATCGGGGTAGTCACGCGCGCATATCCTCACATTGATAAACGACATCACGGGAAGGCATCTCATGGGTCGTAGGAAGATCGCGCTCATCGGCGCCGGTCAGATCGGTGGCACGCTCGCACACCTCATCGGACTGAAAGAGCTTGCAGACGTCGGTACTCTTCGACATCCAGGAAGGCATCCCCGACGGCAAGGCACTCGACATCGCCGAGTCCTCTCCGGTCGACGGCTTTGACATTCGCTATTCGGGCGCGCAGTCCTACGATGCGATCAAGGGCGCCGACGTGATCGTGGTGACGGCCGGCATTCCGCGCAAGCCGGGCATGAGCCGCGACGACCTTCTTGAGATCAATCTGAAAGTGATGGAGCAGGTCGGCGCCGGCATCCGCAAATATGCGCCCGATGCATTCGTCATCTGCGTCACCAATCCGCTCGACGCGATGGTCTGGGCGCTGCAGAAATTCTCCGGCCTGCCGACGAACATGGTGGTGGGCATGGCCGGCGTGCTCGACTCCTCGCGCTTCCGCTACTTCCTCGCGCAGGAGTTCAACGTCGCCGTGGAGGACGTGACCGCCTTCGTTCTCGGCGGTCACGGCGATGCGATGGTGCCGCTCACGCGCTATTCGGCGGTCGCCGGTATCCCTTTGCCGGACCTCATAAAAATGGGTTGGATCACGGAGAAGCGCCTGGACGCGATCGTACAGCGCACGCGCGACGGCGGCGCGGAGATCGTCGGCTTGCTGAAGACCGGATCGGCCTTCTATGCGCCGGCTGCTTCCGTCATCGCGATGGCGGAATCCTATCTCAAGGACAAGAAGCGCGTCCTCCCTTGCGCCGCGCGGCTCTCCGGTCAGTACGGGCTCGACGACATCTATGTCGGCGTGCCCGTGGTGATCGGCGCCGGTGGTGTTGAGCGCATCATCGAGATCGATCTCGATCGGAGCGAACGGGCGCTGTTCGACAAGTCGGTCGATGCGGTGCAGACTCTTTGCAAAGCCTGCACGCGCATTCAGCCCGCTCTGGCCTGAGTGTTGCCTGGCCTCCGGCGGACGAACCCACGATGAACATCCACGAGTATCAGGCGAAGGTCATCCTGAAGGCGTGTGGCGCCCCCGTCGCGGAGGGCGTGATGATCACCAAGGCCAACGAGGCGCGCGCCGCCGCGTCGGCGCTGCCCGGACCGGTCTATGTCGTCAAGAGTCGAGATCCATGCGGGCGGCCGCGGCAAGGGTCGCTTCAAGGAGCTCGGGCCTGACGCGAAGGGCGGCGTCCGCCTCGCAAAGAGCGTCGACGAGGTGGTCGCCGACGCCGAAGAAATGTTGGGGAAGACTCTGGTTACCAAGCAGACGGGACCGGGGGGGAAGCGCGTTAACCGGCTTTACATCGAGGACGGCGCCGCGATCGAGCGCGAGCTTTATCTCTCGCTGCTCGTCGATCGCTCGGTCGGAAGGGTCGCCTTCGTCGCCTCGACCGAGGGCGGAATGGACATCGAAACGGTCGCCGCGACGACGCCGGAGAAGATTTTGACGGTCGCGATCGACCCGACGGCCGGCGTGTCGGACGACGATGCAAAGCGGCTCGTCGCGGCGCTGAAGCTTGCCGCGCCCGGCGAGGCAAAGGCGCTCTTCCGGCTCCTCTACAAGACCTTCTTCGAGAAGGACATGAGCCTGCTTGAGATCAATCCGCTGATCGTGATGAAGGACGGCCACCTGCGTGTGCTCGACGCCAAGATCTCGTTCGACAACAACGCACTCTTCCGCCACCCGGACATCCAGGCGCTGCGTGACGAGACGGAGGAGGACCCGAAGGAGATCGAGGCCTCCAAGCACGACCTCTCCTATGTGGCGCTGACCGGCTCGATCGGCTGCATGGTGAACGGCGCCGGCCTCGCCATGGCCACCATGGATATCATCAAGTTGTACGGCGGCGAGCCGGCGAACTTCCTCGATGTGGGGGGCGGCGCCTCCAAGGAAAAAGTGACGGCGGCCTTCAAGATCATCACCGCCGACCCGAACGTGCAGGGCATCCTGGTCAACATCTTCGGCGGCATCATGCGCTGCGACACGATCGCGGAAGGCGTGGTGGCGGCGGTGAAGGAGGTGGGGCTGAAGGTCCCGCTCGTCGTGCGGCTCGAAGGGACGAAGGTCGCGGAGGGGAAGGCGATCCTGAACTCAAGCGGCCTCGACGTCACCTCCGCCGACGACCTCGACGATGCCGCGCAGAAGATCGTGAAGGCTGTGGTGGGATGATCTCGCGCCGCGACCAGGGCTTGGCCGCCCGGGTGGGGGAGCCGTGAACTTCGGGCTGTACATCGTCCTGCTGGTGGTGTTCATCCTCGGGTGGCCGACGCTGTGGGCCGCGGCGCAGCGCAGGGTGATCAGGCGGAGCGGCGTGCGCGTCAGCCGCCCGCTTTGGTTGGGACTGGGCGAAGTCGGCGCGACGATCCTTCTCCTGGCGGTCGCCCTTCTCTGGGGTGCATGGAAGACCGGCGGCTACCGAGAGCTCGATGTGCTGCTTGCGGTGTTCATCGTCTATTTCTTCATAATCGGCGGCGTCATCAGCGCGTTCGCGAATTTCGTGACCGGCTGGCTCTGTTGGCGCAGCGCCAAGAGGGGGGAGCTGAATGGCGCCCGCTAAGATCAACCTGCTTGAAGCGGTCGACCGGAAGATCCGTGAGGTGTTCAAGCCCTACGTGGCAGGGGACGTGAACGAGTCCCAGGTCAAGGTGGCGAAGTTCGGCGAGATGTTCGATTGGCACGCGCATGACGACGAGGATGAGGCCTTTCTCGTGCTGCGCGGTCGCATCGCTATCGACTTCCGCGATGCCAGCGTTGAACTCGGCGAAGGCGAGTTTCTTGTCGTGCCGCGCACGGTCGAGCACCGTCCGCGATCACTAACGCGTGAGCCGGTCGTCCTGATGTTCGAGCCGGCGACCACCTTGAACACCGGTAATGCGGAGAGTGACCGCACTGTCACTGAGCTGGAGCGCCTCGGTTAGGAGTGTCATGTCCATTCTTGTCGACGGAAACACCAAAGTCATCGTCCAGGGGCTGACCGGCAAGACCGGCACCTTCCATACCGAGCAGGCGCTCGCCTATTTCGGCACCAAGATGGTCGCCGGCACGCATCCGAAGAAGGGCGGCGAGACGTGGACCGGAAACGTCGACGGCGGCGAGGCGAAACTGCCGATCTTCTCTTCCGTCGCCGAGGCGAAGGAGCGGACCGGCGCCAATGCCTCCGTAATATATGTACCGCCGGCAGGCGCGGCGGCGGCAATCGAGGAGGCGATCGACGCCGAAATCCCGCTGATCGTCTGCATCACCGAGGGCATCCCGGTGCTCGACATGGTGAAGGTCAAGGCCAGGCTCGAGCGCTCGAAATCGCGGCTGATCGGCCCGAACTGCCCGGGCGTGTTGACGCCGGAGGCGTGCAAGATCGGCATCATGCCGGGCTCGATCTTCAAGAAAGGGTCGGTCGGCGTTGTCTCGCGCTCCGGCACGCTTACTTATGAAGCAGTGTTCCAGACCTCCAATGCCGGCCTCGGCCAGACGACCGCGGTCGGGATTGGCGGCGATCCGGTGAAGGGGACGGAGTTCACCGACGTGCTTGAGATGTTCCTTGCCGACGAAGCCACCAAGTCGATCATCATGATCGGCGAGATCGGCGGCTCGGCGGAAGAGGAAGCTGCCCAATTCCTGGCGGATTCCAGGAAGAAAGGGCGCTGGAAGCCGGTGGTCGGCTTTATCGCCGGCCGCACTGCCCCGCCGGGCCGCACCATGGGCCATGCGGGCGCGGTGATCTCCGGCGGCAAGGGTGGTGCGGAAGACAAGATTGCGGCGCTTGAGGCCGCGGGCATAAGAGTGTCACCATCCCCTGCAAAGCTCGGCGAGACCCTCGCGGCGCTGCTCAAGGGGTGAGATAAGGGACGCGGTAGGGACCGGCCGCCATTTGTGTCGGGTGGGCAGCGGTCGTCTGGCGTAGCGCTTGCAGGCGCTGAAATTGAAAGGACGGGGCGCGCGGCCCCGGTGGTGTGATGGCACGGCAAGACACGAACGAAGCCTTCCAGCTTTCCTCTTTCCTCTACGGCGGTAATGCCGGCTATCTCGAAGACCTCTACGCCCGCTATCAGAAAAGCCCGGAACTCGGTCGACGCCGACTGGCGGAGTTTCTTTGCGACGCTGAAGGACTCGCCCGAGACAGTCCTTGCAGAGGCGCGCGGGCCGAAATGGCAGCGGAGCGACTGGCCGGTCGTCGCCAACGGCGAGATCGTCGCCGCCTTCGACACGAACTGGCTGCCGGTCGAAAAGCGCGTCGGCGACAAGATCAAGGCCGGCGCCCAGACCCGCGGCGTCGAGGTGAGCGACGAGCAGGTCTTCCAGGCGACGCGCAATTCGCTGCGCGCCTTGATGATGATCCGCGCCTACCGCATGCGCGGCCATCTGCACGCCAATCTCGACCCGCTGGGGCTGACGCCGCGCGGCGACCACGAGGAGCTGCATCCCGCGACCTACGGCTTCACCGACGCCGACTACGACCGCCGCATCTTCATCGACCACGTGCTCGGGCTCGAATTCGCGACCATCCGCGAGATGCTCGACATTCTGCGCCGTACCTATTGCTCGACGCTCGGCGTGGAGTTCATGCACATCTCCGATCCGGAAGAGAAAGCCTGGATGCAGGAGCGGATCGAGGGGCCGGACAAAGGCATCGCCTTCACCGAGACGGGCAAGCGCGCCATCCTGAACAAGCTGATCGAGGCGGAGGGCTTCGAGCAGTTCATCGACGTCAAATATACCGGCACCAAGCGCTTCGGGCTCGACGGCGCGGAGTCGGTCATCCCGGCGCTTGAGCAGATCATCAAGCGCGGCGGCGCGCTCGGCGTGCGCGAGATCGTGCTCGGCATGGCGCATCGCGGGCGGCTCAATGTGCTGGCGCAGGTGATGGGCAAGCCGCATCGGGCGATCTTCCACGAATTCAAGGGCGGCTCCTACGCGCCCGACGACGTGGAGGGGTCGGGCGACGTGAAGTATCACCTCGGCGCCTCCTCCGACCGCGAGTTCGACGGCAACAAGGTGCATCTGTCGCTGACCGCCAATCCGTCGCATCTGGAGATCGTCGACCCGGTGGTGCTCGGCAAGGTGCGCGCCAAGCAGGACCAGCATCGTGACCGCGAGCGCACCGAGGTCATGCCGCTGCTTCTGCATGGGGACGCGGCGTTCGCCGGACAGGGCGTGGTGGCGGAGTGCTTCGGCCTCTCGGGGCTGCGCGGCCACCGCACCGGCGGCGCCGTGCACGTCATCATCAACAACCAGATTGGCTTCACCACCAATCCGCTCTACGCGCGCACGTCGCCCTATCCCTCCGACGTGGCGAAGATGATCGAGGCGCCGATCTTCCACGCCAACGGCGACGACCCGGAGGCCGCTGTCTACGCTGCCAAGGTCGCGACCGAGTTCCGTCAGCGCTTCCATAAGCCGGTCGTCATCGACATGTTCTGCTATCGCCGCCACGGCCACAATGAGGGCGACGAGCCGGCGTTCACGCAGCCGCGCATGTACAAAGCGATCGCCAACCATCCGACGACCGTCGAGATCTACGGCAAGAAGCTGGTCGAGGAGGGCGTCGTCACCGCCGAGGAGGTCACCTCGGCGAGGGAAGGCTGGCGCACCCACATGGAGGAGGAGTTCGAGGTCGGCCAGGCCTATAAGCCGAACAAGGCTGATTGGCTCGACGGCGCCTGGTCCGGACTGACGACCCCTCAGGCGAATGATGAACGCCGCGTCGGGAAGACCGGGATTGCCGTCGAGGCGCTAAGGGCGATCGGCGAAGGCCTGGTCACAGTTCCGAAGGAGTTCCACATCCACCGCACGGTGAAGCGCTTCCTCGATAACCGCAAGAAGATGCTGGAGACCGGCGAGGGCGTCGACTGGGCGCTCGCCGAGGCGCTTGCTTTCGGCACGCTTCTCAAGGAAGGCTACAAGGTGCGCCTTTCCGGGCAGGACGTTGAGCGCGGCACCTTCTCGCAGCGCCACTCCGTGCTGATCGATCAGGAGACCGAGGAACGCTACACCTCCTTGAACAATCTCGGCGGCGACGAGGCCACGTTCGAGGTCGTGAACTCCATGCTCTCGGAAGAGGCGGTGCTTGGCTTCGAATACGGCTACTCGCTGGCCGAGCCGAAGGCGCTGACTTTGTGGGAGGCGCAGTTCGGCGACTTCGCCAACGGCGCGCAGGTGGTGATCGACCAGTTCATCGCATCGGGCGAGCGCAAGTGGCTTAGAATGTCCGGCCTCGTGATGCTCCTGCCGCACGGCTACGAGGGGCAGGGCCCGGACCACTCCTCGGCGCGGCTTGAGCGCTACCTGCAGTCCTGCGCGGAAGACAACATGCAGGTCGCCTACTGCACGACGCCGTCGAACTATTTCCACATTCTGCGCCGGCAGATGCACCGCAATTTCCGCAAGCCGCTGGTCCTGATGACGCCGAAGTCGCTGCTTCGTCACAAGCGCGCGGTTTCGCAACTCGACGAGATGGGCGAAGGCTCGACGTTTCACCGGCTGCTCTACGACGATGCCGAGATGAAGCAGGGAGAGGCGATCAAGCTCGTCCCCGACGAGATGGTCCGCCGCGTCGTGGTGTGCACCGGCAAGGTCTATTTCGACCTTTACGAGGCGCGCGAGGCGCGTGGCATCGACGACATCTATCTGCTGCGCGCCGAGCAGCTTTATCCCTTCCCGCTGAAGGCGATGGGCGATGTTCTTCAACGCTTCCCGGAAGCCGACATCGTGTGGTGCCAGGAAGAGCCGCAGAACATGGGCGCCTGGACCTTCGTCGAGCCGCGGCTTTGTGCCGTGCTTGACGGCCTCGATGCCAAGAAGCGGACAGTGCGCTATGCCGGTCGCCTGGCATCCGCCTCGACCGCGACCGGACTCATGTCGAAGCATGTCAAGCAGCGCGACGAACTGCTTGAGGAAGCACTCGGCGGCTGAGCCTCATCCCGATCCTAACCGGACTGGAAAAGACAATGGCGCTCGAAATCAAGGTTCCGACGCTGGGTGAATCGGTCACGGAAGCGACAGTCGGCCAGTGGCTGAAGCACGAGGGCGACGCGGTTGCCCGCGACGAGCCGCTGGTGGAGCTTGAGACCGACAAGGTCACGCTTGAGGTTCCCGCACCCGCCGCCGGACGGCTTGAGAAGATCGCCGTCAAGGATGGGGAGACGGTCGAGGTCGGCGCACTTCTTGGCATGCTGGCCGAAGGCGAGGCCGGCACCGCCGCCCCGGTCAAGGCGGGACCGGAGGTGACGCAGGAGCGGCCGTCCGAGGCGAAGGGAGACGGCAAGGCTGCTGCGAAGCCTGCCGCCCCGAAAAGCGAAATGCCGCCAGCGCCTTCCGCGCAGAAGCTGATGACGGAGGCGAACCTCTCCGCCGACGCGGTCGCCGGCTCAGGCAAGCGCGGCCAGGTGCTGAAGGGCGACGTTCTCGACGCCGTGGCGAAGATCGGGAGCGCGCCGGCGGAGACGCGTCCGACGCCGTCGGCGCCGCGTGCGCCCGGCGCTCGGACTGATGAGGCGCGCGAGGAGCGGGTGAAGATGACCCGCCTGCGCCAGACCATCGCCCGCCGCCTCAAGGAGGCGCAGAACAACGCGGCGATGCTCACCACGTTCAACGACGTGGACATGAGCGCCGTCATGGAGCTCCGCAAGACCTATCGCGACATCTTCGAAAAGAAGCACGGCGTCAGGCTCGGCTTCATGGGCTTCTTCGTGAAGGCCTGCGTGCAGGCGCTGCGCGACATCCCTGCCGTCAACGCCGAGATCGACGGCGACGAGATCGTCTACAAGAATTTTTGCCACATCGGCGTCGCCGTCGGCACCGAGAAGGGGCTGGTGGTGCCGGTGGTGCGCGACGCGCAGGACCTCTCGATCGCCGACGTCGAGAAGACCATCAACGATTTCGGCCGCCGCGCCCGCGACGGGCAGCTGAAGATCGAGGAGATGATGGGCGGCACCTTCACCATCTCCAACGGCGGCGTCTACGGCTCCTTGATGTCGACGCCGATCCTGAACGCACCGCAGTCGGGCATCCTCGGCATGCACCGCATCGAGGAGCGGCCGGTGGCGAGGGGCGGCCAGGTCGTGGTCCGGCCGATGATGTATCTGGCGCTCTCCTACGACCACCGCGTCGTGGACGGACGCGAGGCGGTGACCTTCCTGGTGCGCGTCAAGGAGGCGATCGAGGACCCGCAACGGCTGGTGCTTGATTTGTGACCGGGAAGAGCGTCGAATTCCCGCTTGTAAGTTCTGGGGAGGACGACAATGGACACAATGGCGCATATGCCGACGGAAATTACGGTGCTCGCATGGGGGGCAATCCTGCTCCTCGTCCAGGTAGTGCTGCAGACGCTCGCGTCCGTAGGCGAGTTCGGGCTTGGCTACGCGCTGAGCCCGCGCGACGAGGGGCGCGCGGTGAAGGGCGTCTATGGGGCTCGCATCACCCGCGCCTTCTACAATCTGCTGGAAACCTTCGTCGTCTTCGTGGCGCTGGCGCTGGCGCTTGTCGCGACCGGCAAGACGGGAGGATTGGGGGCGACGGGCGCGTGGACGTGGCTCATCGCCCGCGTCGTTTACGTGCCGGTCTACGCTCTCGGAATTCCAGCATTGCGCACGCTGATCTGGACGGTGTCGATCATCGGGCTGATATTGATGCTCATTCGGCTGTTCGCCTGAGCTGATCCGATTGACGAAGCATCCGATGGACGGTTGAACACGGGCGGTCGGCCGCACGATCCGACCGCCTGAGGGCGCTTTCGATTTCAATGGCCGGAGACGGATGCTCATGCCCCAATACGATCTGACCGTGATCGGCACTGGCCCCGGCGGCTATGTCTGCGCCATCCGCGCCGCGCAGCTCGGGCTCAAGGTCGCGGTCGTGGAGAAGCGCCCGACCTTTGGCGGCACGTGCCTGAATGTCGGCTGCATCCCGTCGAAGGCGCTGCTCTATGCGTCGGAGATGTTCGAGGAGGCCGGGCACGGGCTCGCCAAGCTCGGCGTGAAGGTCGGCGCGCCGGAGCTCGATCTCGCCGCCATGATGGCGCACAAGGACGCGACCGTTAAATCCAACGTCGACGGCGTCGCCTTCCTGTTCAAGAAGAACAAGATCGACGCCTTCCACGGATCGGGCCGTATCACGGCTGCGGGCACGATCGAGGTGACGGCCGGGGACGGCTCCAAGCAGACGCTCGAAACGAAGGCGATCGCCATCGCCACCGGCTCGGACTCGACGCCGCTTCCGGGCGTCGCGATCGACGAGGAGACGGTCGTGACCTCGACTGGCGCGCTCGAATTGAAGAGCGTACCGAAGCGGCTGCTCGTCGTCGGCGCGGGCGTTATCGGGCTGGAGATCGGCTCGGTCTGGCGCCGCCTCGGCTCGGAGGTGACGGTGGTGGAGTTCCTCGACCGCATCCTGCCCGGCTTCGACGGCGACGTGGCGAAGCAGAGCCAACGCATCTTGCAGAAGCAGGGTTTTGTCTTCCGCCTCGGCTCCAAGGTGACCGGTGTTGAGAAGAAAGACGGCGCGCTCGCCGTCAGCGTCGCGCCGGCGAAAGGCGAGGGCGGAGCGGAGACGCTAGGGGCCGACCTCGTGCTCGTCTCGATCGGGCGCCGGCCTCACGTCGAGGGCCTGGGGTTGAAGGAGGTGGGCGTCGCGTTCGACGAGCGCGGCCGCGTCAAGACCGACGGCCATTTCAAGACCAGCGTCGACGGCATTTATGCGATCGGCGATGCGATCGCCGGCCCGATGCTCGCGCACAAGGCTGAGGACGAGGGCGTTGCGCTTGCCGAAATCCTCGCCGGGCAGGCGGGACACGTGAACTACGGCGTGATCCCGAGCGTTGTCTATACGATGCCGGAAATCGCGTTCGTGGGGCGCGGCGAAGAGGAGCTGAAAGAGGCGGGTATCGAATACAAGGTCGGAAGATTCCCGTTCACGGCGAACGGCCGCGCCCGCGCCATGAACAAGACGGAGGGCTTCGTGAAGGTTCTGGCTGACAAGACAACCGACCGCGTGCTCGGCGTTCACATCGTCGGGGCGGTCGCCGGGGAGCTGATCCAGGAGGGCGCGGTGCTGATGGAGTTTTCAGGCTCGGCGGAGGACCTCGGCCGCACCTGCCACGCCCATCCGACCATGTCGGAGGCCGTGCGCGAGGCGGCGATGGCCGCCTGGTTCAAGCCGATCCACATGTGAGGCCCAAACCTACGAGGGCCAATATATGAAGGACGCTAGTTGAGGCATGGCCACGCACGCCGCCAGCGAAACCTACCCGGCGCCGTCTGATGCCGCCGGCCTCGCGCGTCTCGCCGGTCATCTCGGCCTGCTCTTCTTGACGGGTGCGCTGATCGCGGCAAGCCGCGGCAGTCTCTATCTCCTCCCCCTGGCGCTCATCGCACATGGCATTGTGCTTACCTTCCTCTTCGCGCCGCTGCATGAGGCCGTGCACCGGACGGCCTTCCGCTCGCGGCGCCTGAACGATTGGGTCGCCTGGTTCGCCGGCCTGCTGCTCGTCCTGCCGCCGAACTGGTTCCGCGCCTTTCACTTCGCGCATCACCGCCATACGCAGATCGAGGGCCGCGACCCGGAGCTCGCGCTGAAGCGGGTGGAAACCTGGCCGGACTATCTGATCCACCTGAGCGGCTGGCGCACCTGGAAGGGTGCCGTGGAGCTTCTCCTGCGCAATGCCGCAGGGCATGCGGCAGCACCCTTCGTTCCGAAGCATCTCGAACCGCGGCTCGTGCGCGAGGCGCGGATCATGCTCGCCGTCTACGCGGCCGTCGCCCTGTTGTCGCTGATCCTTCGTTCCGACGCGGCGCTTGTCTATTGGGTGCTGCCGGCGATCCTAGGCCGGCCGTTCCTCCGGGCCTATCTCCTGGCGGAGCACACAGGGCTCCCGCTCGTGGAGGATTTCTGGGAGAACACGCGCACGACGCTGACCGGCTTCCCGCTGCGCTTTCTCGCCTGGAACATGCCGTTCCACGCCGAGCATCACGCAAATCCTGCCGTGCCGTTCCACGCGCTTCCGATGCTGCATCGGCGCGAGCGGGCGAAGCTCAAGGCCGTCGCGCCCGGCTATGTCGCCTTCCATCGCGAATGGCAGCAGCACTTGAGCACCGCGCGGCAGCACCCGGAGACGCACCTTGGGGAGACGCCCTCGTGAGCGGCGCGGCGACGGCGCCGGCCCTCATCATGATGGGCGTTTCCGGCAGCGGCAAGACAACGGTCGGGGAGGCGCTCGCCAAGCGGCTCGGCGCTCCCTTCCGCGACGCCGACGAGTTTCACCCGCAGTCCAACAAGGCGAAGATGTCGGCCGGCATTCCGCTGACCGATGAGGACCGCTGGCCGTGGCTTGACGCGATCGCCGCGGCGATCCGCGAAGCGCCGCCGGAGCGGACGATCGTGGTGAGCTGCTCGGCGCTGAAGAAGGTGTATCGCGCACGCATCATCAAGGGTGCGGTGCGCCCGGTCACCTTCGTCTATCTTGAGGGCTCGAAGGCGGTACTTTCCGAGCGCCTCGCCGGTCGCAAGGGGCATTTCTTTCCACCAGAACTCCTCGACAGCCAGCTCGCAACGCTCGAGCCGCCGGGCGCGGACGAGCCGGCGGTGACGATCTCGGTCGATCAGCCGGTGGACAGCATCGTCGCCGCGATCGTCGCACGGCTTGGGCTCTAGCCCCGCTGTCCACCGAGCGTGAACCAGGCGACGCCGGCAAGGACGAGCGCGGTTCCTGCCGCATCGAGCGCGGTGAAGGGCTCGCCGAGGATCACGACCGCGAGCAGAATGGTGATGACCGGCGAGAGCGTTCCGATCATCGAGTTGGCCTGCGCGGAAATCCTGTGCAGCGCCGCGTTCAGGAGAAAAGACGGCAGCACTGTCGAGCCGACGGCGAGGAGCAGTCCGTAAGAGAAGAGCCGCTTCGAGACGATCAGGCTTGAAAGCGGTTCCGTCAGCGCGAATTGCAGGAGCACGGCCGCCGCCGCGCCGCTCATCGCGATGCAGGTGAAGAGCCGCGGCCCGATCCGGCCGATCATGCCCTTCGCCAGGAGCTGATAGAACGCGAAGGCGATTGCCGCGGCGAGAACGAAGCCGGCGCCGCGCGCCACGTCGCCGCCGAGCGTGCTGAGCTTGGTGGCGAAGATGACGGCGAGCCCGGCATAGCTGATGCCGATCCCGGCGACCGCACGCGCGCGGATCGGCTGCGCGAAGAAGAGCGCGCCGAGGAGGACGACGAAGGCTGGATAGGTGAAGAGGATCAGCCGCTCGAACTGCGCCGATATATGGACGAGGCCGAGAAAGTCAGTGTAGCTTGCAAACCAGTAGCCGAGCGCGCCGATCGCCGCAGCCTTCAGGACCAGCGCGCGCGGCGGCAGGTCACGGCCGCTCTGGAGCCGCTCGCGGATCGAGATGGCGCCGATCGCGAAATAGAAGGGGAGCGCCAGCACCATGCGCAACGCGAGCAACGTCTCCGGGGCGATGCCCACTTCGTAGGCGAGCTTGATGATGATCGCCTTGGTCGAAAAGAGCGCCGCGCCGAGCGCCGCCGAGAGATAGCCGATCAGAAGCCCTTGCGTCTCGCTGCCGGAAACGCGGACGGCCGCCGGCGGCTCCGCGACGACTTCGGTGTCTTCAATCTTGCTCATGCGTTCGCTCGTTCCAGGAGCCCGGAACCGGGCTCTTTTCATTGCTTGACCATGATCTTTTCCGAAAAGCGGTGCCCGCTTTTCGGGATCATGCGCCGGAGGCGGAGCGAGCGAGGGAGGGAAAGGCCGGCCCGCGTCGCTGACGCGTCCGGCGGACAATTCAGATGCCGCCTCGGACGCGTGTGGCGCCGATAATCTTAAGCCAGGGACGGAGCAGGCGGGCGGTCATGGCCGCGCTCTTAGCAGGCGGAGGCGCGGCGCGCCAGCGAGCGGATCGGCGTCGGCTCGAATAGCAGAACCGGGCGCCAGAAACACTGAGCGCCGGCGGGGGCCCGCCGGCGCTCAGGCAACTTGCACTTGGAGGAGACCTATTGGCTTACGGGGGCGCAGTCCGTCACGCCCGTCGGGCATTGTGTTTGGGTCGCGGTGTCGGCTTTCGCCTGCTCGATCACGACAGGAAGCGGCGTCAGCCGCTGGTCGCTCGCCGTGGCAGGGTCGGTGCTCGCCATGCTCTGCTGCATGGCGTGGAACTCACAGGCCTGCGCCGCTGAGGCGAAAAGCGCCAGCGCGGCCGCGGCGGCAAGGGAGGATCGGAGCAATGTCATGAGAGGGCCTCGTCAAAAGTGCGAGTCGGAACCCGCCTCTTTGCGAAGCGTAACCCCATCAGCGGCGGGCCGAAAGCCGGGCGGCGTTCAAGAACCGGTGAGCGCTTCAAGAGACATCGTTAAGCTCTGAGGCTAAATACTTCGACTAAGCCCTTGGATGCGCGCGCTTATAGGCCTCGAGCAGCCGAGCGGAATCGACGTTCGTATAGATCTGCGTCGTCGACAGGCTGGCATGGCCGAGAAGCTCCTGGATGGTGCGCAGGTCGCCGCCGCGGCCAAGGAGGTGCGTGGCGAAGGAATGACGAAGCGCGTGCGGCGTGACGCTTGCTTCAAGCCCCAGCGCGCCGCGCAGCCGCGCAATGGCAAGCTGGACGATGCGCGGGGAGAGCGCGCCGCCGCGGGCGCCCCGGAAGAGCGGCTCGCCGGGCTCCAGCGGGAAAGGCAAGAGTTCGAGATAGGCCTCGATGGCGCGCCTGACGGCTGGGATCACCGGCACGACGCGTTCGCGTCCACCCTTGCCGACGACGCGGATCACATCCGTCGCGCCGATCGGCGCGTCGCCGGACCGGAGGTTGAGCGCTTCGGAGATGCGCAGCCCGCAGCCGTAAAGAAGCGTCAGCACCGCCATGTCGCGCGCGGCAATCCACGGCTCTTCGGCGAGCGCGCCAGCGGTGTCGATCAGCGCGGCGCTGTCGGCAACGCTCATCGCCTTCGGCAGGCTCTTCGGCTGCTTCGGCGGCCGCACGCTCTGAAATGCGGTGGTTGATGCGAGGCCGCGCTTTTCGCAGAAGCGCGCGAAGGAGCGAAGCGCCGCGACCTGCCGCGCGACCGTCCGCGCGCCGGCGCCGCCCGACCGCCGCCGCGCCATGAAGGCGCGGACATCCGCCGGCTTCAAGGCGGAGATGTCGGCAAGCGCCGGCGGCTCGCCGAGATGCGCGGTCAGGAAGCGCAGGAACTGCTCAAGATCGCGGCCGTAGGCTTCAAGCGTATTTTCCGCGAGTCGCCGCTCGCGCAGAAGATGCGACGTCCAGTCGAGCGCCGCCTGCCGCATGGGCGGCGTCGCGAAGACAAGGATCGTGTCGCGCTCCGGCATTTTTCCTCCGGGGCACGAGCATAGCGAAGAAAAGTTGACGATTTTCCGCCCGAAATCCCGCGCGGCCATTGCGCCGCAAGCTGCGGCTCGGGTCCCGCGCGGCCCCAAGGCACGAAACCCCAGGCGCGCTCATGCAGATAGAAGAGCACGATCTTCGTCACCAGCTCGGCGCCGGCAATGCCGCCGGCGAATTTGACGCTTCCGGTGATGAGGAAGCTCAGGATGAAGGTGTCGATGCTGCCCGTCAGCCGCCAGGTGACGGCCTTGACGAAGGATCGCGTGTGCGTCTCGCGGAGGCGGTCGGCCATGCGCGCAAATCTCCTCGCTTCATTGCGCGCAAGCTAAGTGCAGGGCCGGGGCCGCGGTCAAAGAATGGATTGACCTGTTTTCTTCCAGTCCGCGAGAAAACTTTCCAGTCCCTTGTCGGTCAGCGGGTGTTTCACCAGCGATTTCAGCACAGCGGGCGGAACGGTCGCGACATCGGCCCCGGCGAGGGCCGCTTGCTTCACATGGTTCGGGGTGCGGATCGAGGCGGCGAGGATCTGCGTATCGAAGTCGTAATTGTCGTAGATCGTGCGGATCTCATCGATCAGATCCATGCCTTCGTAGCTGATGTCGTCGATGCGGCCGATGAAGGGCGAGATGAAGGTGGCGCCGGCCTTGGCGGCAAGCAGCGCCTGGTTGGCGCTGAAGCAGAGCGTGACGTTGACCTTGTGGCCGAGCTGGCGGAGCGCGCGGCAGGCTTTCAGGCCGTCCCAGGTGAGCGGCACCTTGACCGCCACGTTCGGCGCAATGGCCGCAAGGTCCTTGCCTTCCTTCATCATGCCGTCGAAATCGACCGCGGCGACCTCGGCGGAAACCTCGCCCTCCACCGCCTCGCAGATTTCCTTGATGACCTCGTGGATCGGCCGCCCGGCCTTCATGATCAGCGAGGGATTGGTGGTGACGCCGTCGAGAAGCCCGGTCTCGGCAATCTCGCGGATTTCTGCGACGTCAGCGGTGTCGACGAAGAATTTCATGCGGACCCTATCGCGGTTCGGGGTTGCGGATGGGCCTTGAACGGCCGCCTCGGCTGCGAATACTTTTCGCAGAAATAAAGGCAATATGTGGTGTCGCAGGGAGATGCTCGCAACCGGCGGGCAAACGTGCCGGCGAGGAGATTCCCAGCAACTCCTGAGATGCGCAGCGATGCACCGTGCCGTCCGGCTCAAGCCGCACGAAGCGGCTGCCGGACTCGCACATCCGTCCGCTGTAATCCGGAATTCCGGCGACGAACCCGTCGTCGAAGAACGGGTCGATGGTCGGCCTCTCGCGCGCCATCAGGAACGGCATTTGATAATAGGATTGCCGCGCGCGGATCGAATGGCGGCGGAACATCTCATGGTCGCTTTGCGTATAGGCGGCGGGGAAGTTCTTTCCGCCGTAAGGCCCGCGCAGGAGCTTGGGGACGGGAAGCAGACCGGACGGTCGCAGCACCGCCGCGATCTCGTCCATGCGCTCCAATACATCCGGCGTCGCGACCACCGACACGAAGACCGGGAAGCGCCGCTCGACGAGATGGCAGAGATGCTCGACGAACTCTCCAGGCCGGCCCGCTTGGCGCGCTCCACGAAATGAATGCCGGCATTGATGAAGCTGACCCGTTCCGGCCTGACTTTGGCGGCAAAGTCGATGATCGAGGCGCGCGACAGGTTCGTGTTCATGGAGATGTAGTGCCGCTCGGTGAGGAGGGCGCAAAGCTCGTCGAAATCAGGATAGACGCTCGGCTCGCCGCCGGTCAGATGCAGGAGCCAGGTCAGGCCGGTCGCATCGAAGGCCTTGCGCCAGCCGTCGGGCGAGGCGAAGCGCCGCAAGGGTTCGCCAAGGGTGGAGCCGGGATAAAAGCAGTAGGAGCACCGAAAATTGCAGGTGTTCAGCAGCTGCCAGTCCGCTTCGATGTCGTAGCGCACCTGCCCCCCGGCCAACACGGCCACGGATGCTACACCAGCCGCAAACCCAACTCGATATCTTTTTCCAGGATCCTCCACTCACGCCGATCGCGGGTTGCGGCAGGAACGCCCTCGGTTCATCTCCTCCCTTGATCCGCACGTGATTCCGCTGAGGTCAGGATTCCGAGCTTTGCACGACCGACATCTCGTTCCGGTCCTCGTGCCGGTCGCGGTCGACCGGCCTTATACCTATGCCTCCGACCGGCCGCTTCGGCCCGGCACGATCGTCGCCGTGCCGCTTGGGACGCGGCTTGTGATCGGCGCAGTGTGGAACGCCGCGCCCGACGACGTGGCGCCGATGAAGCTGCGCGAGATCGAGCGTGTCTACGACGCGCCGCCGCTTCCCGAGGCGCTCATCCGCTTCGTCGACTGGGTGGCCGACTACACGCTCTCAACGCGCGGCATGGTGCTCAGGATGGTACTCCGCGCCCCGCATGCGCTTGAGCCTGAGAAGCCGCTCTTCGGCGTGCGTCTCTCCGGCGCAACGCCGGACCGCATGACGGCGGCGCGGAAGCGCGTGCTCGATGCGGCCGACGGCGGGCTCGCCTGGTCAAAATCCAGGTTGGCCGCTGCGGCTGGTGTCTCGCCCGGCGTGATCGACGGGCTCATCATGCAGGGCACGCTATCGACCGTCGCGCTGCCGGCGCGCCCGATCGCCGCCGATCTCGATCCGGACCACGCGGCGGTAGCGCTTTCGCAGGAGCAGGCGGCGGCGGCCGAGATGCTGCGCGCTGCCGCACGCAACGCCTTCTCCGTCGCGCTGCTCGACGGCGTCACCGGCTCGGGCAAGACGGAGGTCTATTTCGAGGCGGTGGCGGAAACGCTGAAGCAAGGCCGCGAGGCGCTGATCCTGCTGCCGGAGATCGCGCTGACCGGCGCCTTCCTCGACCGTTTCGCGGCGCGCTTCGGCTCGCGCCCGGCCGAATGGCACTCGGCGGTCGGCTCAAAGCAGCGCACGCGGGTCTGGCGCGGCGTGGCGCAAGGCGAGGTGAGGGCGCTCGTCGGCGCGCGCTCGGCGCTCTTCCTGCCGTTCAACAATCTCGGGCTGATCGTCGTCGATGAGGAGCACGACCAGGCCTACAAGCAGGAGGAAGGCGTGACCTATCACGCCCGCGACATGGCGGTGGTGCGCGGGAGCCTCGAAGACTTCCCGGTGGTGCTCTCCTCCGCGACGCCTTCGGTCGAAAGCCGCGTCAACGCCGACCGCGGCCGCTACCGGCACCTGAAACTCCCGGCGCGCTTCGGTGTGGCGCAGGCGCCGAAGATCGCCGCCATCGACCTGAAAGCACATCCGCCGGAGCGCGGGCATTGGCTGTCGCCGCCGCTGGTGGAGGCCGTCGCCGAGACGGTCGAGCGGCGCGAGCAGGCGCTGCTGTTCCTCAATCGCCGCGGCTACGCGCCGCTGACGCTCTGCCGCCACTGCGGCCACCGCATGGCCTGCCCGAACTGCTCCGCCTGGCTGGTCGAGCACCGCTTCAGAAAACTCCTCGTCTGCCATCATTGCGGCCACGAGGAGCGAAGGCCCGACACCTGTCCGAGCTGCGGGGCGGAGGAGAGCCTGGTCGCGGTCGGCCCGGGCGTGGAGCGGCTGCAGGAGGAGGTGCTGGCGCGCTTTCCGAATGCGCGCACGCTGGTCATGTCGAGTGACATGCTCGGCGGCTGGGAACGGGTACGCGCGGAGCTCGTTGCGATTTCGCGCGGAGAAGTCGACATCGTCGTCGGCACGCAGCTCGTGGCGAAGGGCCACAATTTCCCCGGCCTGTCGCTGGTCGGCGTGGTCGACGCCGATCTCGGCCTGTCGCACGGCGACCCGCGCGCGGCGGAGCGGACCTGGCAGTTGCTGACGCAGGTGACCGGACGCGCCGGCCGCGTCGGGCAGCAAAGCCGCGGCCTGATCCAGACCTATTCGCCGGATCATCCGGTGGTGCAGGCGCTGGTCTCGGGCGACCGCGAAGCCTTCTACGCGGCGGAGATCGAGACGCGGCGGCGCGGGCACCTACCGCCCTTCGGCCGGCTTGCTTCGATCATTGTCTCGGCCGCCGACCGCGTGACGGCGGAAAGCCATGCCAAGGCGATGGCGATGGCGGCGCCGACGGAGGAGGGGGTGCGGCTCTTAGGCCCGGCCGAGGCGCCCTTCGCCGTGCTTCGCGGCCGGCATCGCTTCCGGCTCCTCGCGCAGTCCGACAAGGTGAGCCGCCTGCACGAGTGGCTGAAGGCGTGGCTCGCGCGCGCGCCGAAGGAGAAGGGGAGCATCAAGGTCGCGATCGACATCGACCCGATGAGCTTTCTATGATCCGCCTCTGGGGTGTTCGGATGCGCTGGTCAGCCGCCGCTGTGCTCGCTGCCGCAATGATGGCGCTGCTCACCGGAGCCGCCGCCGCAGCGCCGGCTTAGCTAAAGCGCGTTGCAGCCGTGCAGATGCCCGCCATGACGACCCCACCGGTGTGAGCCTGTCGCGCAGAGCCTTCGGCGATTTATGGCTAGCGACGCGTTGATGTCGACGGCGGGGAGGGCGAGAGAAGGGGCCGGCCTGAGGTCGGCCCCACGGTGGTTCACCCGCTCTCGCTGACGCTTTGACGCTTACAGCCGGCAGTAATGGTAGCGGTTGTCGAATCCGAGGAACATGTCGGTCCGCGGATTGTACGAACGATAGTGCGCCTCGCAGCGCGCGGTGTGCGATCCGTTGGCGGCGCCATTGGCCGCGCCGTTGATCGCGCCGGTCACGAGGCCCGTCGCGAATCCGAAGAGCGCGGCGGCCGCGTCATCCGGACCGAACTCGCGGCGGTGGCGACCATACCAGTCATGGTAGCGCGACTCGTTCCAATGGCTGCGGTGATGGTTCCAGTCCCAGCAGTCGCGGTCGCCCGGATGGCTGCCGCAATAGTGCCGCATGAACGATTGCTGGCTGTGGTTGCGGTCGGGTGCCGCCGCCGCCGGCTGCGCGAAGGCGATCGCGCCGAGAGCGACGCAGGCAAGCGCCGCGCTGAGGGCTTTCTTCATCCTTGACTCCTGCATTCTGGGCCGGGCTCTTGCCGCGGCCGTCCGGTCGCCCCCGTATCCGGTGCCAACGAGGTGCAGGTGGCGCGGTTCCTGCTCCTTGCGCGGCGAAATGTCTGGCCCCGGCCCGCGCGGGCCGTGGGCCGCGCCGCCGTGTTGCACCGTCAAAAACCCCATGCTAGACGACGCCGCGCGTGGCTTGGGGGCGCCGGACCGCGCCCTCCGAGCCTTTGCCGAAAGCTGCCTGCTGCTATTGGGCCGTTGACAAGGAAGAAACCCGCGCGTGACGGATCGAAGCTCCTCCGTTTCAGGTGTTGCCGAGCGCTACGCGTCCGCTCTTTTCGATCTCGCCCGCGACGCAGGAACGATGGAGGAAACCGAGGCTGAGCTCGGCACGCTGACGGCGCTTATCGACGAGAGCGCCGACTTTCGCCGGCTGGTCGAAAGCCCCGTCTTCTCCGCCGACGAGCAGGAGCGCGCGGTCGCCGCGGTCGCCGGCAAGGCGGGGATAGGCGGCCTGACAAGGAATTTCCTGCAGCTCGTCGCCAAGAACCGTCGGCTTTTCACGCTGCCGGGCATGATCAAGGCGTTCCACGCCATGGCCGCCGACTATCGCGGCGAGATCACCGCCGAGGTCACCTCGGCGCATGCCCTGAGCGACACCCAGGCGGCCGCGCTCAGAGACGCGCTCAAGGACAAGCTCGGCAAGACCGTGACGCTTCAGGCGCATGTCAATCCGGCGATCCTCGGCGGCCTTGTCGTCCGCGTCGGCTCGCGCATGATCGACACCTCGCTTCGCACCAGATTGATGACAGTCAAAACGCAGCTCAAAGAGGTCGGCTGATGGATATTCGGGCCGCAGAAATCTCCTCCATCCTGCGCGAGCAGATCAAGAATTTCGGCAAGGAGGCGGAAGTCTCCGAGGTCGGGCAGGTGCTCTCCGTCGGCGACGGCATCGCCCGCGTCTACGGCCTCGACAACGTGCAGGCCGGCGAGATGGTGGCCTTCGAGAACGGCATCCGCGGCATGGCGCTGAACCTCGAAGTCGACAATGTCGGCATCGTGATCTTCGGCTCCGACCGCGAGATCAAGGAAGGCGACACGGTCAAGCGCACCGGCGCGATCGTCGAGGTGCCGGTCGGCATGGGGCTGCTCGGCCGCGTCGTCGATGCGCTCGGCAACCCGATCGACGGCAAGGGCCCGATCGAATCGACCGAGAAGCGCCGCGTCGACGTGAAGGCGCCCGGCATCATCCCGCGCAAGTCCGTGCACGAGCCGATGGCGACGGGCCTGAAGGCCATCGACGCGCTGATCCCGATCGGCCGCGGCCAGCGCGAGCTGATCATCGGCGACCGCCAGACCGGCAAGTCGGCGATCATCCTCGACACCATCCTGAACCAGAAGCCCGCCTTCGACGCCGGCGACGAAAAGAAGAAGCTCTACTGCATCTATGTCGCGGTCGGGCAGAAGCGCTCGACCGTCGCGCAGTTCGCCAAGACGCTCGAAGAGCGCGGCGCGCTCGACTATTCGATCATCGTGGCGGCGACGGCGTCGGAGCCGGCGCCGCTGCAGTTCCTGGCGCCGTTCTCGGGCTGCGCCATGGGCGAATATTTCCGCGACAACGGCATGCATGCCGTGATCGCCTATGACGACCTTTCCAAGCAGGCGGTCGCCTACCGGCAGATGTCGCTGCTGCTGCGCCGTCCGCCCGGACGCGAGGCCTATCCGGGCGACGTCTTCTATCTGCATTCGCGGCTCCTGGAGCGCGCCGCCAAGATGAACGACGAGAACGGCGCCGGCTCGCTGACCGCGCTTCCCGTCATCGAGACTCAGGCGAACGACGTGTCGGCCTATATCCCGACCAACGTCATCTCCATCACCGACGGCCAGATTTTTCTGGAGACCGATCTCTTCTACCAGGGTATCCGCCCGGCGGTGAATGTCGGGCTGTCGGTGTCGCGCGTCGGGTCCGCCGCGCAGATCAAGGCGATGAAGCAGGTCGCCGGCCGCATCAAGGGCGAGCTTGCGCAATATCGCGAGATGGCGGCCTTCGCGCAGTTCGGCTCCGACCTCGATCAGGCGACGCAGCGGCTCCTAAATCGCGGCGCGCGGCTGACCGAGCTGCTGAAGCAGCCGCAGTTCTCGCCGCTCAAGGTCGAGGAGCAGGTGGTGGTGATCTATGCCGGCACGACCGGCTTGCTCGATCCGCTGCCGCTCGGCCGCGTGCGCGAATTCGAAGTCGAACCTGCTGAGCCTGATGCGCAACGAGCACAAGGATCTGCTCGGCAAGATTCGCGACAAGGGCGAGATGACAGACGAGATCACGGCGGAGCTGAAGTCGGTGCTCGACGGCTACGCCAAGAACTTCGCCTGAAGCATGAGCTGCAGACTCAAGGGGTTAGCCGCACATGCCGAGCCTCAAGGATCTCCGCAACCGCATCGCCTCGGTGAAGGCGACACAGAAGATCACCAAGGCTATGCAGATGGTGGCCGCGGCGAAGCTGCGCCGCGCGCAGGAATCGGCGGTGGCCGCGCGTCCTTACGCCGATCGCATGGCCAATGTGCTTGCCAACATCTCCGCCGCGACCGCCGGTCAGCCCGGCGCGCCGGCGCTGATCGCCGGGACCGGGCGCGAGGACACGCATCTGCTCCTTGTGTGCACCGGCGAGCGCGGCCTGGCCGGCGCCTTCAACAGCGCCATTGGGCGCATGGCGCGCGACGACGCCCGCCGGCTGATCGCCGAGGGCAAGACGGTCAAGCTCTTCGTCGTCGGCCGCAAGGGCTACGACATCCTGCGCCGCGTGTTCGCGGACAGGATCATCGAGCGCTTGGACTTCCGCGGCGTCAGGCAGATTTCCTTCGCCGAGGCGAAGCAGGTCGCCGACCGTGTGCTTGCCATGTTCAACGAGGACGCCTTCGACGTGGCGACGCTCTATTATTCGCGGTTCCGTTCGGTGATCAGCCAGGTGCCGACGGCGCAGCGGATCATTCCGGCGGAGGTGCCGGAAGGCGTCGAGCCGCCGTCGCTGAACGGCGCGATCTACGAATACGAGCCGGACGAGGAAGAGATTCTGGCGGAGCTTCTGCCGCGCAACGTCGCCGTGCAGATATTCAAGGCGCTGCTTGAGAATTCGGCCTCCTTCTATGGCGCGCAGATGACCGCGATGGACAACGCGACGCGCAACGCCGGCGACATGATCGACCGCCTGACGCTGAGCTATAATCGCCAGCGCCAGGCGCAGATAACCAAGGAGCTGATCGAAATCATCTCCGGTGCCGAGGCCGTATAGGCTCGGCGCTCAAAAGCGATATGTGAGGACGATAATGGCAGACAACATTCCAAACCAGGCCGGCCAAATCACCCAGGTGATGGGTGCCGTCGTGGACGTCCAGTTCGAGGGTCACCTGCCGGCGATCCTGAATGCGCTGGAGACCGACAACCACGGCAACCGCCTGGTGCTCGAAGTCGCGCAGCATCTGGGCGAGAACACGGTCAGAACCGTTGCGATGGACACGAGCGAGGGTCTGGTCCGCGGCCAAGCCGTGAAGGATACCGGCCAGCCGATCGCCGTCCCGGTCGGCGATGAGACGCTCGGCCGCATCATGAACGTGATCGGCGAGCCGGTGGACGAAGCCGGCCCGATCAAGACGGCGGAGAAGCGCGCCATCCATCAGGAGGCGCCGTCCTATGTCGAGCAGGCGACCGAGGCGCAGATTCTGGTCACCGGCATCAAGGTCGTGGACCTGCTCGCGCCTTACGCCCGCGGTGGCAAGATCGGGCTCTTCGGCGGCGCCGGCGTCGGCAAGACGGTGCTGATCCAGGAGCTGATCAACAACGTCGCCAAGGCGCATGGCGGCTATTCGGTGTTCGCCGGGGTGGGGGAGCGCACGCGCGAGGGCAATGACCTCTATCACGAGATGATCGAATCCGGCGTGAACAAGGACCCGCACGAGAACAACGGCTCGACCGCCGGCTTCGAAGTGCGCGCTGGTGTTCGGCCAGATGAACGAGCCGCCGGGCGCCCGCGCTCGCGTCGGTCTGTCCGGTCTGACCGTTGCGGAATATTTCCGCGACCAGGGCCAGGACGTCCTTTTCTTCGTCGACAACATCTTCCGCTTCACGCAGGCGGGCTCCGAACTCTCCGCGCTTCTCGGACGCATTCCGAGCGCGGTCGGCTACCAGCCGACGCTTTCCACCGACATGGGTGCGCTGCAGGAGCGCATCACCACGACGACCAAGGGGTCGATCACCTCGGTGCAGGCGATCTACGTGCCCGCCGACGATCTGACCGATCCGGCACCGGCCACGTCCTTCGCGCATCTCGACGCGACCACGACGCTGTCACGCGCGATTTCGGAAAAGGGCATCTACCCCGCCGTCGACCCGCTCGATTCCACGTCGCGCATGCTCGACCCGCGCGTCGTTGGCGAGGAGCACTATGAAGTCGCCCGCTCCGTGCAGTCGACGCTGCAGCGCTACAAGTCGCTGCAGGACATCATCGCGATCCTCGGCATGGACGAGCTTTCCGAAGAGGACAAGCTGACCGTCGCGCGCGCCCGCAAGATCGAGCGCTTCATGTCGCAGCCGTTCCACGTCGCCGAGGTGTTCACCGGCTCGCCCGGCGTGTTCGTCGATCTGGAGGACACGATCAAGGGCTTCAAGGGCCTCGTCGCCGGTGAATACGACCACCTGCCGGAGCCGGCCTTCTACATGGTCGGCACCATCGAGGCGGCCGTGGAGAAGGCGCAGAAGCTGGCCGAGGCGGCCTGAGCCTGAAGCGCATCGAAGACCTCCGGGACTATCCATGGCCGATCCCCTGAAGTTCGATCTCGTCTCGCCGGAGCGGTTGCTTCTCTCCGAGGATGTGGAGTCCGTCGTGGTGCCGGGCGCGGAGGGCTATTTCACGGTCTTCGCCCAGCATGCACCGCTGATGAGCAACCTGAAGCCCGGCCGCATCGAGGTGAACGAGACCGGCGGCGGGTCGCGCGCGTTCTACGTCCGCGGCGGCTTCGCCGATGTGACGCCGAGCGGGCTCACAATCCTTGCCGAGCGGGCGATTCCGCTTGAGGAGCTCGACGCCGAGCAGCTCGCGGAGGAAGTGCGGAACGCCGAGGAGGACTTCGCCGACGCGGCCGATCACCAGATACGCCGCCGCGTTGCCGAGACGCGTCTGAACGAGCTGAAGGACCTGCAGCGCTGGATCATCCCGGCGTAGAACCCCAGACGATGCCGAACTCGTCGTCGTGAAGGGCTTCGCTGGGCGAGCCCCTCGGACTACGCCGCGCTCACCTTTTCGAGCCCCATTGTTTTGGCTGCCTTCACGAGGTCGCGGTCGAAGGTCATGAAGACCTCACAGCCCTCGGCGCGTCCAAGGTGTAGCGCGTCGGCGAAGTCCATCCCGCTTTCGGTGCACTTCAGCGCAAAGCCGGCGAGCGTTGGATCTTCGACCGATACTGTTGGAAGTCCCGCAAATTCAGTGAGAGCAGCGGCGACCTCTCCCGGCGCATATCCGTAGGCACTTCTAAGCACCCACTCCGCCTCCAGAAGGACCGTCATGCTTACAAAGACGACGGCGCCATCGACAATCTCGCGCGCCCGCTTCGATTGGCGGGGGTCATCCTCGGTGAGGTAGCGAACGACAATATTAGTATCAATCGCGAGCATGGTGCCGTCTGGCCTCGGCCGCGACGGCGGCGTCCATCTCTTTGATCGTCTTCGGCTTGCCGCGATAGCGCAACATCCCGAAGACCTCCGAGGCCTTCGTGGGAGCGAAGGGCGACCTCGCCTTGAGCAGGACACCATTTCCGGTGTTCTCGACGACAAGCTCGGTGCCGGCCCCCCACCGGAGCGCTTGCCGGATGGGCTTGGGCAGGATGACCTGTCCCTTGGTCGAAACGGTGGTTCTGAGGTGATTTGCCAAGGCTGGCGCTCCGGGAAGTAAGACGGGAGTAAGATAATCGGCTGCTGTTGCGTTCGCAAGCCCAGCTCCCGAAACAAAAACGCCGCCCCGGGAGGCGGCGTTTTTGTTTTCCGAAGCGGGAGAGGGGATCAGGCGGCGGCCTTGGCCTCTTCCTCGGCCTGCGCGGCGCGCTTCCGCCGCGGGCTTCCCTCGATGGCCTTCTCGATCTTCGTCACGGCCTCCGACTCGGTGATCTTCTCCACCACCGCGACCTCACGCGACATGCGGTCGATCGCCTGCTCGTAGAGCTGACGCTCCGAATAGGAGGGCTCCGGCTGCGCCTGCGAGCGATAAAGGTCGCGCACGACCTCGGAGATCGCGATCAGGTCGCCGGAATTGATCTTGGCCTCGTATTCCTGCGCCCGGCGGCTCCACATGGTGCGCTTCACGCGCGCCCGCCCGCGCACGGTCGAGAACGCCTTGCCGACGGTCGTTTCATCCGCGAGCTTGCGCATGCCGACCGAAGCGGCCTTGGCGACCGGCACGCGGAGCGTCATCTTGTCCTTCTGGAAGGTGATGACAAAGAGCTCCAGCTTCATGCCGGCGACCACCTGCTCTTCGATATCGACGATCTTGCCGACGCCATGGGCCGGATAGACGATACTCTCGCCCGTCCGGAAACCGTGACGCTGGACCGTTTTCTTAGACATACGCTCCAAACTCCTACTGCGGGGCCGCCGCCCAGGCACAACGCAACTGCCCCGACCGAAAGCCGGTTGCTAAAGAGCCATCCAGTCAAAGCTACGGATCACCTCGCCACGACCGCTCGCGGCGGCGCCCCGATCCGTTTTGTCTGATTTTGCCCGGTGCCGGGCTCTCCTGATGATTTATGTGATATAGCGCAAAAACGCCCGGAAATCAAGGAATTGATGCACCGCCCACAGGCAGGATGTGAGTTTTGGCGGGATAAATTTCGGCTAGGGGCCAATTTCAGCGGGGAAATTCGCGGGCAAAGCTTCAGTATTTGGCCCGCTAACTATGCAGGTAATTGCGGGACCTTTCGCAGCCCGCCGTGCCGGCCCGATCCCGACTTCCCGCGCGGTCTCAGATGCCAAAACGTGCGGGCGTCAGTCGCCCTGGCCGGGTTCGGGGGAGAAGAATTTCTCGAATTTGCCTTCAACGGTCTCGAATTCCGAGGCGTCGGCCGGCGCATCGCGCTTGATCGTGATATTCGGCCACTGGCTCGCATATTCTGCGTTCAAGGACAGCCACTGATCGAGCCCGGGCTCGGTATCGGGGCGGATGGCGTCGACCGGGCATTCCGGCTCGCAGACGCCGCAATCGATGCACTCGTCGGGGTGGATGACGAGCATGTTGTCGCCTTCATAGAAACAATCGACTGGGCAGACTTCCACACAGTCCATGAACTTGCAGCGGATACATTTTTCGGTGACCACGTAGGTCATGCCACGCTCCGGATCGGCTTAACCGCTGGGGGCGTATCGGCTTTCCCGGTTTCCCGCAAGGCCCGGGACGCCACGCTTTCGCCCCCCATTAGAAACTCGTTCCACCGGCCGGCGCCGGAGGCTCGGTCTGGTCCTCGTAAAGCAGCCTCGCCACCGGAAAACTGTCCCGGCGCTCGGCGATACCGAGGATGCGGATCACCCGCACCCCGCGCCTGAGGCTCATGGTCAGCACGTCCCCGGCGCGCACCAGCCGGCTCGGCTCGTGGATCTTGTCGCGGTTGACCCGGATATGGCCGGAGCGGGCAAGCTGTTGCGCCGCACCGCGGGTGGGGGCGAAACGCGCATGCCAGAGCCATTTGTCGATCCGCTGCGCGTCCGGCCGAGAGGTCGCGGCGCCCTTCATTCCCGCGGAGCTCTTCTCCAAGTCCTTCTTGAGAGCGGCGAGGGCCGCAAACGGGCTGTCGGGATCGACCGGGCGCTCGCGCGGCGGCCGCCGCTCCGTCTTTTCACGGCGCATCTCCTGGCGCGGGGGCGCTTCGCCACGGTCAGCTGACTTCGCATGCCGATGTCGGCGCTTTCCGCCGTCCGGCCGCTCGCGCCTTGGGGGCCGCTGCCGCGCCTCGCCGTCGGCGCCGCCGTGCTCGCGAGCTTCGGCACCGCCTCGTGGCCGGCGCGGCTCGCGCTTCGGCCTGAGCGGAGCGAGCCGCCAGATCTCGATCATGTCGGACTCATCGCTCGCGGCTTCCGTCGAAGAGGCAGCTTCGGCGGGGGCACCCGGTGTCTCCGGGGCCGCCGCGTCGGGCACCGGCGCAGCCTCGCCAGCCTGATCCTCCGCCGCTTCAGCCGGCTCGGCCGCAGGGGGCTCGGCGGACGGCATTGTCTCGCCGGCTGCCGCCTCCACGATCACCTCGGCTGCGGGTGTCTCGACAGAGACTTCTGCGGTATCGGAGCATTCGGGCGGTACAGCCTCCGGTGCCGGCTCATGCATTGCATCCGCCGGCGCCGCTTCGGCTGCGCCGTCCGTGGCGGTTTCAGTTTCGGCCGGCTCGGCCTGTTCCGGCTTGGCCTCGACCGGCCGGGGCAGGCGCTCCATCCGATAGCCGAGTCCTTTCAGGATCACGGAAAAATCCTCGCCCGATGCGCCAAGCAGGGAGGTCATGGCCGGCGTGACCGTGAAGGCGCGCGCCTCCGCGACCGCGCCTGCCGGCGGCTCGCCCGCCGCGCCCGGCCGCCAGGCAAGCGCCGGGCGGATCAGGTCGGCAAGCCGCTCCAGGATGTCGATGCGCACGGCGCGGCTTCCATAGATGCGGAAGCCGAAGCGCTGATAGATGTCGCGGTCGAGAGCCGGATCGACCGTGACCGAGGTGCGACCCGACCCGGAGATCGCCGGAAGCTCGGCAAGGCCCGGAACGGTGAGGTCCTTGTGCTTCAGCGCAAAGAGCTGCGCGATCAGCGTGCTCGGCGCCGGCTTCAAGAGCGCCGGGATATAGATGTGATAGGCGCCGAAGCGCACGCCGTGACGGCGCAGCCCGGCGCGTTCCTCCTGGCTCAGCCCGCGCACGTCTTCAAGCACGCTGCGGCGCTCAAGGATGCCGAGATTTTCCACCAGGCGGAACGCGATGCCGCGCGCAATGCCGGCAAGCGAGGGGTCGCGCGAAAGCTCTACCAGCGGCTTCAGCAGCGTCTCGATGTGCGTCGCGAGCCACGCCGAAAGCCGCGTCTCGACCGTTTCGCGCGGCGGGCCCGACAGTTGCTCGTCGGCCAGGATGATGATGCGCGGCTTCAAGAGGTCGTCGCCGGCGACGATGCGTCCGACCGGCTCGCCGCGCCAGCGCAGATATCCGTCGAGCGACAGCACGATGTCGCGCTCGCCGGCGCGCCCGAACTGCTCGGCGCGCTCGGTGATGGCGCTTGCGAGCGCCTTCTGCGCGGCGCTCCTGAGCGCCTGCGCCTCAGCACCCTCGGCCTGCGTGTCGGGCGTGAAACGGAAGCCCTGCAGCATGCCGACATGGTGGCCTTCCACCATGACGTCGCCTGCCGGCGTGATCTCCGCCTCCAGCATCGAGTTCTCCCGCAGCCGCCGCATCAGGACGCTCGTCCGCCGATCGACGAAGCGCTTGATCAGCCGCTCATGCAGCGCGTCGGAGAGCGCGTCTTCGACCGCCTTGGTCTCTTCGCGCCACTTCGCCGGCTCCGCAAGCCAATCCGGCTGATTGGCGACGAAGGTCCAGGTGCGGATATGGGCGATGCGGGCGGAAAGCGCGTCGATGTCGCCCTCCGCACCGCTTGCCGCGCGCACTTGCGCAGCAAGCCAATCGTCAGGCACCACGCCGCCGTCCCCGATGAAGCCGAATATCTCGCTGACCAGCTCGGCGTGCTGCGCCGGCGCGATCTTGCGGTAGTCGGGGAGCCGGCACACCTCCCACAGCCGCCGCACCTGGTCGGGCTTCTCGGCGCGGTCGCGGATTTCCTCGTCGCGCGACAGCGCCTCGAGCGCCACCTGGTCGTCGGCCGGCGGCGCCTTGGTCAGCCCCTGCATGTTCGGCGGCTCGTCGAGGCTCGCCTTGAGCGCGGCGAGGCTCGAGGTGTCGAGCGTGTCGTTGCGCCACTGGATCGTCCTGACCGGCTCGAAGCGATGCGTCTCGAGGGCCTCGACCAGCGGATCGGGAAACGGATCGACGCGCGCCGTGACGCCGAACGTGCCGTCGCGCATGTGGCGGCCGGCGCGGCCGGCGATCTGGCCAAGTTCGGCTGCGGAAAGCGGGCGGTACTGGTAGCCGTCATATTTGCGGTTGGCGGCAAAGGCGACGTGGTCGAGGTCGAGGTTCAGCCCCATGCCGATCGCGTCGGTGGCGACGATGAAATCGACGTCGCCGTTCTGGTAGAGCTCGACCTGCTTGTTGCGGGTGCGTGGGCTGAGCGCTCCAAGCACCACCGCCGCGCCGCCGCGCTGGCGGCGGATCAGCTCGCCGACGGCGTAGACCTCATCGGCGGAGAAGGCGACGATCGCAGAGCGCTCCGGCAACCGCGTCAGCTTCTTCTGCCCGGCATAGGCAAGCACCGACATGCGCGGCCGCGTCACCACATGCACGCCGGGGAGAAGCTCCTCGATGATGCCGCGCATCGTCGCCGCACCGAGGAGCAGCGTCTCCTGGCTGCCGCGCAGGTTCAGGATGCGATCGGTGAAGACGTGCCCACGCTCAAGATCGCCGGCGATCTGCACCTCGTCGATGGCGACGAAAGCCGCGTCCGTCTCGCGCGGCATCGCCTCGACCGTCGATACCCAGTAGCGCGGATTGGCCGGAAGGATTTTTTCCTCGCCGGTGACGAGCGCGACCTTGTCATCGCCCGCGCGCGCCGCAACGCGCGCATAGACCTCGCGCGCCAGGAGCCTCAGAGGCAGACCGATGATGCCGCTCTCGTGACCGAGCATGCGTTCGATCGCAAGATGCGTCTTTCCGGTGTTGGTCGGCCCAAGCACGGCCGTGACGTTCCGGGCGCTGAAGCGCCGCGGGCGGGGGGATAAAGTCATGACGGAGCCGGAAACAGTCTCTTCTGGCGCAGCTGCGGTTGGAAGATGGTGTTGGTTACCACGGCTTGCAGGCGCAAATGTGAAAATTCCTTCTTTTCCAGCATGATCGCCGAAACCCGCAGGTAGGGTTTATCGGCGGAACGAGTCTCGAACAAAGGCGGTGCGAATCAGTGACTCGCGCTTGTTCCTGCAACCTCTCGCGGGTGCCCGTCGGGCGCGTGCGTGGACCGGAAGAGACGCATCCGTTGCGCATTCGTGAGGAGGCGGTAAACGACTGCCGCGGACATGCGGCAGCGCGCCTTCACGGACGGACCGATCTTCGAACAAAGCGCTGACGAATCGGCTTTTTCCGCGCATTCTGGCTCTGTTCCCACCAGATGTTGTGGCCGACGCGGGGGCGTGGCGGAGGCTCGCGCCGTCGCACCTCCCTCGCCGCCGGACTTCGCGCCTCTGACGTTAGCACTTCTGTACCAGGGCGGCACGGCGCGGGGACTTTTGGCTCACTCGACCCTGAGCGTCGTCGCCTGGAGCAGCGCGCGTCCGATCCGTGTGTCGAGCTGGATCTGAACGGGGAGGGCGATGCCGCCGCCAACCGGCGCGAGCCACACCTCCATTGCGTCGGACTGCTTGATCGAGCCGCTGTCCGGCTTGCCGATGCGGTGGCCCGCTACCGGGCGGTAGTTGAGCGAGCAGACGACGACGCGGCTCGAATAGCTGCCGCTAGGCGCCTGGAAGGCGGTCGTGCGGCGGTAGGCGAACGCAATGTCGAACCGCCGCCGGCCATCAAGAAGCCGCAGCGTGCGCTCGCAGGTCTGCGGGTCGACGCGGTCGGCGGCCGGCAAGAGGAAGGCGCTCACGAGGTCGACCGAACCGGCGAGGTTTTCCGCCGTCAGCGGCACGTAGTGCTCCGGGTGCTTGATCGGCGGATCAATGCTGACCGCCGTCGGCGAGCCGGCGGCGTAGCTGATCGTCACCGTCTCGTCCTCCTTGTCCTCCGTCCAGACATGCGAGTAGTCGCTCGGGCGTGGCCCGTCGGCGCTGAAGGTGCCCGCGGCGGAGGCCTTGACGGCGAGGGTGGAGAAGAGCCGGGCGAAGCCGATCGTGCGGCCGGAGAAAGTGATCGTGTAGCGGTCGCCGTCAAGCTCAGCCTGGACTCGCGCCTTCCCGACCGGGAAGCCACGGATCCTGACGGAATATTCAGCCATGAGCGTGCGCGCCGAGACGGCGTCGGCGAGAAGAAGCAGGGAGGCGAGGGGGACGGCGAGGAGAAGCGCGAGGCGCACGGCAACGGGCATGGGACTTCGCATGATTTTTGATCCTGCCCGCTCGCCTCGGCGACTAGCGGGGCAATGGGTCAAAACTGCGGCTTTTCCGGCTGTTTCCCTCCCACCTCCGCTTGACCGGGCTGGGCCGCCTCACTATAGGGAGGCGCTTCCGGAATAGACCGAGTTCGGCCAGCGCGACCCCCCGCAATTTCGGCGCGGCGTGGAGCATTTTGGCCGGGCGAACCGAAGAAGGGATTTTCTCATGGCGCGCCGCTGCGAACTGACCGGCAAGGCCGTGCTCGTGGGCAACAATGTGAGCCACGCCAACAACAAGTCGAAGCGCCGCTTCCTGCCCAATCTCAAGAACGTGACGCTGCTCAGCGACGCGCTCGGGCGGAGCGTCAAGCTCAGGATCTCCGTCGCGGCGCTGCGCACTGTCGAGCATCGCGGCGGCCTCGACGCCTTCCTGATGAAGGCGAAGGAGGACGAGCTTCGCCCAAAGCCCGCGGGCTCCGCAAGGATGTGCTCGCCAAGCGGGCCGAGAACGCCGCGGCCACCGAAGCCGCCTAGCCTTTGCCCTCAACCGGCCCGATATCGACGGGGAGGACGATCGGCATTGCCGTCGCGGTCGCCGCGATGGCGGCGGTCGTCGTCCTGTCGAACATCCTCGTCCAGCATCCTTTCCAGGCGACGCTCGGCCGGCTCAATCTCGCCGACCTTCTGACCTGGGGGGCGTTCAGCTATCCGCTAGCGTTCCTCGTTACCGACACGACCAACCGGCTGCTTGGGCCGCGGATCGCGCGGCGCGTGGTCTTTCTCGGCTTCGCGTTCGCCATCGTGCTTTCGGCGTGGTTCGCGACGCCAAGGATCGCGGTCGCGTCGGGCACCGCCTTCCTGATCGGCCAGCTTCTCGACATCACTGTCTTCAATCGGCTGCGCGAGCGTCCGTGGTGGGAGGCGCCGTCGTTCTCAAGCCTCGCCGGCTCGGCCACCGACACGCTGGTCTTCTTCTCGCTCGCCTTTGCGCCGCTCTTCGTGATGATCGGCCCGAACGATCCCTTCGCCACCGAATGGGCGCCGCTCCTCGGCCTCTATCCGATCGAGGCACCGCGCTGGGTCTCCTGGGCGATCGGCGATTTTTCGGTAAAGCTCGCCGAGGCGGTCTTCGCGCTGATCCCCTACCGCGTGATCGTCGGCATCTTCCTGCCGATGCGGCCGGCGACCGGCTAGCCCAGACCGGCTAGACCAGACCGGCTTTCGCCAGGGCCGGCTTTCATCCGCCGCTTGCTTTGCCTTCCGCGCGGCGCTCGCCGGGTGTCGCAAACCAGATCACGCTGCGCGCGCCGCCGCCGGCGCTCGCGCCGACCCTGATCTGGTCGGTTCGGAAGCCCGACGCGCGCAGCCGGTCGGTGAAGCGCTTGCTTGGGGTCGACGACCAGACGGCAAGAATGCCGTCCGGCTTCAGCGCGGCCCGCGCATATTCCAGGCCCTTCCGGTCGTAGAGCCGGTCATTGCTCTCGCGCGTCAGTCCCTCCGGTCCGTTGTCGACGTCGAGCAGGATCGCGTCATAGGCCTTCTTGTGCGACGCGATCAGGCGGCCGACGTCGCCCTGGTGGATATCGAGGCGGGGGTCGTTGAGCAACTCCTTGAAGAGCTCCGCCAACGGGCCGCGCGCCCAGGCCACAACGGCCGGCACCAGCTCCGCGACTGTGACCTTGGCGTCCGGCGCAAGGACGGTGAGGGCGGCGCGCAGCGTGAAGCCCATCCCCAAGCCGCCGATCAGAATGTGCGGGTGCCTGTGGCCCTTCAGCCGGTCGCAGGAGAGCGTTCCCAGTGCCGTCTCCGAGCCGGCTTGGCGGCTGTTCATCAGTTGCGTCGATCCGAGCATGATCGAGAACTCGGTGCCCCGCTGCATCAGGCGCAGCTCGCCGCCGCCGGGGATTTTGGCGCGGTCGAGATTCGCCCAACGGATCATTCAGGATGCCTGCCGGCGATTCTTCCCGGGCGTTCGGGCGATGTCGGAGCGTGCACTTGGCTAGTCGCCGGCAAGCGCAAACTGCAGGATCAGCGTGCGCTGCAGCGGGCTGTAGTTGTCGTCGGAGACGAGAGTCAGGATCGCGCGTCCGCTTTCGTCGGTGCTGACGGCGAGCCCCTCCATGTTGTCGATCTGGCTGGTCATCCCGGCATCGAGCAGGATGTCGCCATCGACCACCGCGCCGAGCGCGATCGTGTCGCCCTTGATGCGCCTGAGCCTGACGCCGATGTTCCAGGCCGGCACATAACGCCGCTCAAGCAGGACCAGGTCGCCGTTCGGCAGGAAGCGCGCGCTCGATACGTCGAAGTCGTCACGGCGGACGATTGTGAAGTGGCCGACGCCCGCGGCCCAGGCCGGGAAATCCGTGTCGCCGCGCGGCGGGTGTTCGGCGATGGTCACGATGTCGCCTGAGAGCGGCGAGGTCGGAGGGGCATAGGTGACGCTCTCAAGGCCCTTGTTGGAGCGCAGGATGGCGTTCGGCGCGCCGACGGTGAGCGGCGCGAAGTCCGTCGGCCGGCCGCTTGTCAGATCGAAGCTCAGCATGGCGTTCGCCTGCCGCTCGCGCACGATGACGCCGCGCGTCCGGTCGCCCGGGTCGAGCGCGATATCCTCCGCGTCGCCGCTCTGCTTGGAGTTCTCGCCGTCGGGAAAGAGGTCGAAGATCTCGGCGTCGGCGAGCCCGACGAGCCGCCCGTTGTCGTGAATCAGGCGCGCGCGCACGAAGAAGGACGCGTCGCTAATCATCACGGCGTGATCCGGATCGAGCATGTCGATGCCGGATATTCCCCCGAAATCTCCGTTCGTCGACGTCACCTGCAGCCCGCCCAGGAACTGCAGCGGACCGCCCGGCTGATCGACGTCGGCAAGCCCGAAGCGCGGGATCGGAACGACGTTCAGCGTCAGCGGCTCGGCATGCGCGCCCCCCGCCACATCGAACATCCCTGCCGCGAAAAGCCCCGCGGCAAGGACGAGAGGCGCAATCCGCATCAGGCGGCGCGCCGTCGTCTTACTGGTCTTTGCTGCGGCATCGGCGGCGTCTCGTCGAAGAGCTCGGCGAGCTTCTCCATCATCGCGCCGGCAAGTTCCTCTGCGTCGACGATGGTGACGGCGCGCTGATAATAGCGCGTCACGTCGTGGCCGATGCCGATCGCGATCAGCTCCACCGGCGAGCGCCGCTCGATCTGCTCGATCACAAAGCGCAGGTGCCGCTCGAGATAATTGCCGCTGTTCACCGACAAGGTGGCGTCGTCGACCGGCGCGCCGTCGGAGATCACCATCAATATCTTGCGCTGCTCGGGGCGGAACAGGAGCCGCTTGTGCGCCCAGTCAAGCGCCTCCCCGTCGATGTTCTCCTTCAAGAGTCCTTCGCGCATCATCAGCGCAAGGTTGCGGCGGACGCGGCGCCAGGGCGCGTCGGCGGGCTTGTAGATGATGTGGCGGAGGTCGTTGAGCCGGCCGGGGTGAGGGGGCTTGCCGGCGCGCAGCCACTCTTCGCGCGACTGCCCGCCCTTCCAGGCGCGCGTCGTAAAGCCAAGGATCTCGACCTTGACACCGCAGCGCTCGAGCGTGCGCGCCAGGATGTCGGCGCAGGTCGCCGCGACGGTGATCGGACGGCCGCGCATCGAACCGGAATTGTCGAGGAGCAGCGTCACCACGGTGTCGCGGAACGCGGTCTCGCGCTCCTGCTTGAAGGAGAGCGGAGCGAAGCGGATCGATGACCACGCGCGACAGCCGCGCCGGATCGAGGATGCCTTCCTCAAGGTCGAAGTCCCAGGCGCGGTTCTGCTGCGCCAGCAATCGTCGCTGCAGCCGGTTGGCGAGCCGCGCCACCGCGCCGTGCAGGCTCGCGAGCTGCTTGTCGAGGAAGGCGCGCAGCCGGTCGAGCTCCTCCGGCGGGCAGAGGTCCTCCGCGTTCACGGTCTCGTCGTGCTTGGTGGAGAAGATCTTGTAGTCGATCTGCGGCTCGTTGCGGCCGCTGGAATCGGGTCGACGGGCTTCGCCGGAGGGCTCCTTGTCGGCGGCCATGTCGTCGTCGGAGAAATCCTCGGCGCTCGCGTCGGCTTCCTCCGCCTCGCCGGTCTCGTTCTCCTCGCCGTCGATTCGACTTCCTGCTCGGCCGATTCCTGCTGCTCCTGCTCGGCCTCGCCGCGCGCCGATTCATTGTGCTCGGCGGCGCCTCTCGGAGTCCTCGTTCTCCTCCTCCTCGTCGTCGTCCGAGCGCCGGCCCAAGCTCCTCGCCCATGTCGAGCGAGATGAGGAGGTCGCGCACGGCCTCCGCGAAGGTATTCTGGTCCTCAAGTCATCGTGCCGAGCCGGTCGAGCTCGTGGCCGGCCTTGGTCTCGATCGTCTCGCGCCAAAGGTCCACGACCTTCTGCGCCGCCTTCGGCGGCAGCGGCGCCGGTCAACCGCTCGCGTACCATCAGCGCGACCGCGTCTTCCATCGGCGCCTCGGACTGCTCCGTGACCTCGTCGAGATTGGCGCGATGGTAGCGGTCTTGCAGCATGGCGTTCAGGTTCGCCTTGACGCCGTCCATGCGGCGCGAGCCGATCGCCTCGCAGCGCGCCTGCTCGACTGCGTCGAAGATCGCGCGCGCTTGACGCCCCTCCGGCGAGAAGCGGCGGTGCACCTTGCCGTCGTGGCAGGCAAGCCGCAGCGCCATCGCGTCGCCGATGCCGCGGGTGATCGCGGCGTCCTGCGTCGTCAGCCGCCGCGGCGGCTCGGGCAGGCGCACCTTGTGGGCCAAAAGCAGCGGGCGGTCGGCGGCGAAGCTCACATCGATGTCGCGCTCCCCGCCACCGCGCGCACGCAGCCTGCGACGGCTCGTTTGAACGGCTCTGTCGGCGCTTCGCGCTTCTTCACCGTCGCCGCCCGCGTCAGCTCAGCACCACATTGGCGGACGATTCCGGCAGCTCCTGTCCGAGCGCGCGCTGATAGAACTCGGCTACCAGCGGCCGCTCAAGCTCGTCGCACTTGTTCAGGAACGTCACGCGGAAGGCGAAGCCGAGATCGCCAAAAATCTCGGCATTCTCGCCCCAGGTGATGACGGTGCGCGGGCTCATCACGGTGGAGATGTCGCCGTTCATGAAGGCGTTCCGCGTGAGGTCGGCGACGCGAACCATGCGGCTTGCCTGGTCGCGGCCCTTCGGGGTGCGCAGGTCGTGCACCTTGGCGAGCACGATGTCGACTTCTGCGTCATGCGGCAGATAGTTGAGCGTGGTGACGATCGACCAGCGGTCCATCTGCGCCTGGTTGATCTGCTGCGTGCCGTGATAGAGGCCCGAGGTGTCGCCGAGCCCGATCGTGTTGGCGGTCGCGAAGAGACGGAACGCCGGATGCGGCTTGATCACGCGGCTCTGGTCGAGCAGCGTCAGTCGGCCCGACGATTCAAGCACGCGCTGGATCACGAACATCACGTCCGGCCGCCCGGCGTCATATTCGTCGAAGCAGAGCGCCACGTTGTGCTGATAGGCCCAGGGCAGGATGCCGTCGCGGAACTCCGTCACCTGGTGATTGTCCTTGATGACGATCGCGTCCTTGCCGACGAGGTCGATACGGCTGATGTGGCTGTCGAGGTTGACGCGCACGCACGGCCAGTTGAGCCGCGCCGCCACCTGCTCGATGTGGGTCGACTTGCCGGTGCCGTGATAGCCGGTGACGATCACGCGCCGGTTCCTGGCGAAGCCGGCGAGGATGGCGAGCGTCGTCTCGCGGTCGAAGAGATAGTCGTCGTCGACGTCGGGAACGTGCTCGTTCGGTTGCGAGAAGGCCGGGACCTCGAGATCGGATTCGATCCCGAAGAGCTGTCGGGCGGAAACCATCATATCAGGAACCGCAACCAATTCTTCGGCGGTTGCACTCATTCGAATAACCTCTTGGACAAGTCGTCCGGCGCGCCGAGGCGGCACCGGAGGGATTTAGCAGAAGCCGACGCTCTTCAGGTAGCTGTAGGCTTGGATGATCTCTCGGAGCCGATCCTCCAGAGACCGGTCTCCGCCATTGGCATCGGGGTGGTGGCGTTTGACCAGCAGCTTATAGCGCGCCTTGATGTCCCGCGCACTGGCGGTCGTGTCGAGTCCCAGGGTCTTGAGCGAGCGCGCCTCCATATTGTGCACCCGACGCCGCTCAGGCTCCGGCCCGCGCGCCTGGAACCCCTCGCCGAAGAAGCGGAAGGGGTCCTGCGTCGCACCGGTCCAGGCGAAGCCGCCCGGCCGCGGAGGACGCGGCTCGGCGGCTGGGCGTGCATTGACGCCCATCTGCCAGGTCGGCCGGTGGCCGATCGTCGCCTCGCGCTGGTAGGCCTGGATCGCGGCATCGTTCATGCCGCTGAAATAGTTGTAGGACTTGTTGTACTGGCGGACATGGTCGAGGCAGAACCAGAAATATTCCCCCTCAAGATGCCGGCCCTTCGGCGCCCGGTGCGTGCCGGCCCCCGCGCAGCCCGGCATATCGCAGGCGCGCGTTGCCGGCTCGCGCTCGGCCGTCGGGCCAGCGTCGATCCGGATCTTCTTGAAATACGCCGAGTTCGAGCTTCATCTGGTCACTATGCCTCCCCGGGGCGGCGCCCTCAAGGCGCCTCATCCTATGCGAAAAGGATTGCGGCATCGTGTTGGTCAAATCGCGCATCGAAGAGAAATTGAAGGGGGCGTTTCAGCCCGAGAGCCTCCGCGTCGACGATGAATCGCATCTGCACAAGGGCCATGCCGGGGCGCGCCCGGAAGGCGAGACGCATTTCCGCGTCACGCTCGTCTCCGCGGCGTTCCGCGGCAAGAGCCGCATCGAGCGCCATCGCATGGTGAACTCCGGTACTGGCCGAGGAACTGGCCGGCCCCGTCCACGCCCTCGCCGTTCATCCGCAGGCGCCGGGGGAGGGGGGCGGCTAGCGCCTATGTCGGTATTCGAGGCGCGCCTGGCAAGGGCGGGCTCAGGCGAGACCCTCTCCCCTTGCGGGAGAGGGCTCACGCTCGCAGGCACGACCGCTAAATCTGCCGCTCCAGGAACGCCTCCACCCTTTCCGGCGCGACGTCGTCGGCGATGAATGCCTGGCCAACACCGCGGGTCAGGATGAAGGTGAGCCGGCCGCGCCTCACCTTCTTGTCCTGCGCCATGTGATGCATCATTTCGGCAGCGGAGAAGCGCGGGCCGGGAATATCCGCGATTGAGACGGGGAGGCCGACGGTCTTCAAATGCGCGCGGACCCGGCCCGCTTCGGCCTCGGGCATCAGGCCCTGTTCGGCGGAGAAATCGTGCGCGAGCATCATGCCAATCGCCACTCCTTCGCCGTGGATCAGGCGCGTCGGATCGAACTGGCACACCGCTTCGAGCGCATGGCCGAACGTGTGCCCGAGATTCAGAAGCGCACGCACACCTTCCTCGCGCTCGTCGGCCGCGACGGTCCTCGCCTTGAAGCGCACGCTTTCGGCGATCGCGCGGATGCGCGCCGCACCGCCGGCGAAGACCTCGTCGCGGTTCGCATCGAGCCACTCGAAGAATTTCCGATCGCCGATCAGTCCCGCCTTCACCATTTCCGCATAGCCGGCGCGGAACTCGCGCTCGGGCAGCGTGTCGAGCGTATAAGTGTCGGCGATGACCAGCATCGGCTGCATGAAAGCGCCGACCAGGTTCTTGCCGTGGCGGGAATTGATGCCGGTCTTGCCGCCGACGCTTGAATCGACCTGCGCAAGCAGCGTGGTCGGTACCTGGATCAGCCGCATGCCGCGGCGCGTCACCGCCGCGGCGAAGCCGGCGAGATCGCCGACGACGCCGCCGCCAAGCGCGACGACCGCGTCGCCGCGTTCAAGCCGCGCTTCGAGAATGGCCTCCACCACCTGCTGCAACCGCTCGAAGCTCTTCGAGCCTTCGCCTGACGGGACGACGATCTCCGCGGCGGCGATCCCCGCCTTCTCGAGCGATACGCGGAGTGCGGGGAGGTGATGCTTCTCCACCGTCTCGTCGGTGACGATCGCGACATTGCGGCCTGGCCTCAACGCGGCGATGCGGGCGCCGGCTTCGGCAATCAGCCCCGGACCGATGACAACGTCGTAGCTCCGCTCCCCGAGCTCGACGCGAACGTGCTCCGTGCTCACGCTTCGATCCTTTCCGCGAGATAGCTGTCGAGCGCCGTGACGATGTCGCCGACGACGGCTTGATGCGGCCCTTCGCGTGACGGGATCACGATGTCGGCGAGCGCATAGGTCGGCTCGCGCTCTGCGAGCAGCCGCCGCATCGCGGCTTCCGGATCAGGTCCGGCGAGCATGGGGCGGTTGCCCTTCTTGCGCACCCGCTCAAGCAGCACCGGCACGCCCGCCTTCAACCAGATGCTGACGCCGGAGGCGCGGCAGAGTTCCCGCGTCTCCTCGTTCATGAAGGCGCCGCCGCCGGTCGCAAGCACGGCGGGGCCGCTCGCCAGAAGACGCGCCACGACGCGCCGCTCGCCCTCGCGGAAATGCGCCTCGCCGTAATGCTGGAAAATCTCCTCGATCGTCTGGTTCGCCGCCTTCTCGATCTCCGAATCGGCATCGAGGAAAGGCAGGTGGAGGATATTGGCAAGCCGCCGCCCGATCGACGACTTGCCGGCGCCCATCATTCCGACAAGCACGATACAGCGCTCGCCAAGCCGGCTGACAATGCGTGCCGCCTGCTCTTCATCGGCGGCAGCCTTGCGCGCGTCCATGTGAAGCACCCTCCGGTGAGCCGTGGTGCTCCGCCGTTCGCCCGGCTGTCAAGCGCCGGCTGCCTTGCGTTGCAAGTGGCGAACGGGCTAGACCCGGACGGCAAAGATGCGGATCGATGCCTACACTTATTCGACTATTGGTGGTGCTTGGTATCATTGCTGGCGTCGTCTACGGCGGCATGGTCGCGCTGGTGATCACGGTGCAGCCGCACCAGCGCGAAATGAGCGTGCGCATCCCGAATGACCGGTTGCAGCCTTGAGACGCGATGTGGGAGCGCGCTATGCGACCCGCGACGCCGCGCTGATCGAGGCGTTTCTGGAGATGCTTGCCGCCGAGCGCGGCGCCAGCCTGAACACCATCGCCGCCTATCGCCGCGACCTTCTGGATTTTCGCAGGGATGAGGCGGTGAGCGCGGAGGGCGGCGTCGCTGCTGCTTCCGCGGGCGCGGTGCAGGGTTATCTGGCGGCGCTCGCAAAGCGCGGGCTTGCCGCGAGTTCGCAGGCGCGCCGCCTGTCGGCACTTCGCCAGTTCTTCCGCTTCCTGGTAGCGGAGGGCCAGCGCAGCGACGATCCGACGGCGACCGCCGAGCGTCCGAAGCCGCGCCGTCATCTTCCGAAGGTCTTGTCGGTCGCCGATGTCGACCGGCTGCTTGAAGCGGCGCGGCGCGGCGCCGCCGACGCCGGTCTCACCCCGGAGCGCCGGCTCTCAGCGCTTCGCATGACGGCGCTGATTGAGCTTCTCTATGCGACCGGTCTTCGCGTCTCCGAGCTTGTCAGTCTGCCGGCGTCGGCCGGGCGCGGCGAGCAGGCACTGATCGCGGTCAGGGGCAAAGGCGGGCGCGAGCGGCTGGTGCCGCTGAACGATGCCGCGCGCACGGCGCTTGCCGCCTATCGCGAGCAGCGCAAAGTCCTGCGGAGGCCGGAGGCGAAGTGGCTCTTCCCCGCCGACAGCGCCGCCGGACATTTGACGCGGCAGGCCTTCGCGCGCGACCTGAAGCGCGTCGCCGCCGAGGCCGGGCTCGACACCAAAAAACTCTCGCCGCACGTGCTTCGCCACGCCTTCGCGACGCATCTTCTCTCCGGCGGCGCCGACCTCCGCATCGTGCAGACGCTGCTCGGCCACGCCGACATCTCCACCACGCAGATCTATACGCACGTGCTCGACGAGCGGCTGAAGGAGCTGGTGAACAGGCATCACCCGCTGGCGGAGCGCTCCTAGAAGCTCAGGGCCGCCAGGCCTTGCCGATGCTGCCTCGAAGGGGCAGCCTGGAGGTCGTTCACCGGGGGAGCGGATGGCCGAAGGAGCCTCGGCCGGCGATCGACTGACGCTTTTCGTCTCCTATTCGCGCCGCGACATGGAGACTGCGGACAGGCTCGTCTCGGCGCTTGAGGACGCGGGCTTCGCCGTCACCATCGACCGCCGCGATCTCCCCTACGGCGAGGAGTGGCAGAACGAGCTCGCCGATTTCATCCGCGCCTCCGATACGGTCATCTGGCTGGTCAGTCAGCATTCGGTCAAGTCGCGCTGGTGCAACTGGGAGCTCGCCGAAGTCCGGCGGCTGAACAAGCGGCTCCTCCCCGTAGCAGTCGAAGCCGTCGCGCCGGAGGACCTGCCGGAGGCGCTCGGCCGCATCCATGTCCTGCCGGCCGAAGGCGCCTTTGACTTCGACACCCACATGCCGGTGCTTGTCGAGGCGCTGAACACCGACCGCGCCTGGCTCAAGGAGCATACGCGGCTGGCCGACCGCGCGCGGCAATGGCTTGCGCGCGGCCGCCCGGCGGCGCTTCTTCTTCGCGGCGTGGCGCTCAAGGACGCGCAGGCCTGGAGCGACAAGAAGCCGCCCGCCGCGCCATCGCCCTCCGACGAGATTCTGGAGCTGCTGCTCGCGAGCCGCCGCGCGCAGGGGAGGCGCCAGCGCCTGGCGCTCGTCGTCTCGGCTCTCGTCGCGATCGTCGGCGTCGCGCTCGCGGGCCTTGCCTATTGGCAGCGCGGCGTGGCGGTTGAGCAGAAGCAGCTCGCAGAATATCGCGCGGTCGCGGAGAAGGCCGCCAAGGAAGAGGCGCAGCGGAATTTCCATGTTGCGACGGCGACGATGCAGGGCGTCTTCACCGAGATGGCGGAGGGTTTGCAGAACGTCGAGGGCGTGCCGATCGAAAGCCGGCAGCGGATGCTCGATGCTGCCAACAAGGCGGCGGAGCCTCTGTTCAAGGCGGTGCCCGACGATCCCGGTGTGCAGCGTATCCGCGCCGCAATCGAATCGGAGTTCGGCTCGCTCTATCTCCTGAAAGGCGATGGCACCGCGGCGAGCGCCGCCTATGACAAGGCGCTGAAGATCGCTCGCGATGTCGTCGCCCAGGATCCGAACGACTGGCAGTCGCTCGGCATCCTTTCCCTGATGCTCGGCCGGGTCGGCGACTTCAAGGCGTCGACGGGCGATTCCGACGGCGCGCTTGCGGCCTATGACGAGGCGCTTCTGACCGCCCGCCGCAACACCGAGCTTCGGCCCGACAACACCCAGGTCGCGCACGACCTGTCGCTGGCGCTGGAGAACATGGCGGATTTTCGGGCCGCGCTCGGCGATACCGACGCGGCGCTGAAGGCCGAGGCGGAAAGCATCGCGATCCGCCGCCAGCTGGTTGCCGGCGCCCCCGACGACAAGGTGCTAAAGCGCGATCTTTCTGTCGGGCTCGTGAGGATCGGCAACTTCGACTATTCAGCCGGCGACATGGCGGCAGCGCTTTCCGCCTATCAGGAGGCGCTGTCGATCCGCCGCGGGCTTGCCGAGGCTGAGACCAACAACACGCAGTGGCAGGCCGACGTCGCCTCCGCTCTCGACGACGTGGCGGCCGTTGAGACGGACGCCGGCAAGACCGACGACGCCCTCGCGGCCTACGAGGAGGCACTTTCGATCCGCCGGCGGCTCGTGCACCTCGACCCGGAGAACACGGAATGGACGCGCGATGTCTCCGTCAGCCTCGACAATGTCGCCGCGCTGAAGCTCAAGACCGGCGACCGCGACGGCGCGGCGGCCGCCTACGACGAGTCGCTTGCGATCTCGCGCCGCCTGGCGGAGCGCGATCCGACGAACCTTGAATGGCAGAACGACGTGGCGATCGGCCTGAACAAGGTCGGCGGCATGAAGCGCGCCGCCGGCGACATGGATGGGGCGCTCGCCGCTTATCAGGAAAGCCTCGCGATCCTGCGCAAGCTGGCGGACAGCCGAGCCCGACAAGGTCGACTGGCAGTCGGACGTGGCGGTCGGCCTCGACCGGATCGGCGACATGCAGCTTCAAGCGGGCGACAGCGGCGCGGCGCTGAAATCCTACGAAGACGCGGAGGCGATCTATCGGCGGCTGATCGACAGAGCGCCGGACAAGCCCGACTGGAAGCGCAGCCTCTCCGTCATCCTGAAGGAGATCGGCGAGGTCGACATGAAGGCGAACGATTTTCAGAAGGCGCATGACGCGCTGACCGAGTCGGTCTCGATCGCACGCGATCTGGTGGCGCTCAATCCGCAGAATACGGTCTGGCGCTTCGACCTGGTATTGGACCTCTTCGATCTGAGCTTTGCCAACACCGAGCCTGAGAGTACGACGCTTCTCAAGGAGGCGGTGACGATCGCCGACAAGCTGCAGGAGGAGGGCGTTCTCCTGCGGCTGCGGGAGATTGCCGACGTACAGATTTTGATTCTTGATCTCGTCAAGGTCGGCGGCCGCAGCTGCTCAGACTGGCCTCTTGACCAGGGAAAGACTAGCATTTCGCAGGGGAACTATTCCGGGCATTTAGCTTACTATAAGTATGCAGTAATGTCCTTCTTGATAAAAATCCATAACGATCAAAAATCGAAAAAAAATGAAAGCCTTACAAAAAACGGGGGGTTTTGCAGCGCTCTATCTGGGGCTCGCCTACCTGGTTGGGATGGTTATCTTTCTCGTTGTGCTGGACTACCCAGCATCCCGACCCGGCCCAAAAAGTAGCCCTGCTGGTCGATATGCAGGTGGTCACCTTTTCGACCAACCTGCTCATGTACGTTTTCTTTGGTGTTTTTCTGATCGTCCTGTCGCTGGCATTGTATGACCGGTTGAAGCCCGGCTCACCAACTTGTAATTTTCATCACCGCTTCATGGTTTGTAGACGATAATAAATGTTTGGTACCAACTGATTTTCTGCAAGCCAATAATATTGTGTTCACCCTCACTGCGAATAATTCTTGCCTCCGGGTGATTGTGATCAACGATGACTTGCCATTCTGGAAGTTGTGCTATTTTCCAAACTTTAAGACCCTTACTCATTAAAACCTGTAAGTGAGCTGCCAGACTGTACCCTTCTGGAGTTTGTTCGGCAGATATTGAAGGTATAAATTGACATCACATCTTTTTTTGAGAAGATCTCCAAGTGTTTTCTAGAGCAAGATTATAATTTTCTCCCATTGGGTGGCGTTAAATCCAATTTTCGGAACCGCAACTACAATCGATTGTTTTGCATATCGGATTTTCTCGAACAGCCAGTTTGCTGGATCTGAAGTTATAACTCTGACTGCCCCTGGAACGCCAATTTCAAGTGGTTGCGAGCTTGGCAATCAATAAATCCAGGAACTCTAGAGAGCAATACGTTTTTTTTTTTTCTGCCATTGGCGCCGATTACGTATTGCTTGAAGAATCGGTAAGATTGATCGATAGCGTGCTGATAGGCGTTCATAATGTGAATCGTAACCGGCAAACGCTGAAACCAGCATCAACAAGGTAGACTCGGGCAAGATGAAAATTGGTCAGCATGGCATCGACCGACTTAAATTGATAACCGGGAGTAATAAACAAATCGGTATCGCCAAAACCGGCTTCAAGCCGGCCGCTTTTGGACGCTGACTCCAACGCCCTGACCGCCGTCGTGCCTATGGCGATAACCCGCCCTCCACTTGCTCTGGCTTGCTGAACGGCCGCTACCGTTTCCGGCAGCACGGCAAAATATTCCTTGTGCATTAAATGTTCGGATAAATCTTCCACCCTGACCGGCTGAAAGGTGCCGCTGCCGACATGCAAGGTCACAAAAGCGGTTTGCACACTTTTGGCTTTAAGCTTTTCCATCATGGTCTGATCAAAATGCAGGCCTGCGGTGGGCGCGGCAACTGCTCCCGCCTCTCTGGCAAATACGGTCTGATAGCGGGTCAAGTCGGATTCATCATCTTCACGGGTAATATAAGGCGGCAATGGAATATGGCCGATTTGCTCCAAGAGTAGAGAGCAAACTGTTCTCGCCCTTAAATTCCAGTTGAAACAGATCGTCTGCCCTGCCCAACACTTCACACTATAGCCCTTATCCAATTCAATCAAGGTACCCGGCTTTCGCCGATTTGCTTGCTCTGACATGGGCAATGGCGCGATGGTCATCCAGAATGCGTTCGATAAGAATCTCGACTTTGCCGCCGCTTTGTTTTTTGCCAAACAGCCTAGCCGGAATCACCTTGGTATCATTAAAAATCAGCAGATCACGCTCATCAATCAAATCGATAAAATCGGTAAATTGCCGATCGATTATCCGTCCGGTATTACGATCCATACATAACAGGCGACTTGCATCGCGCTCTGCTAAGGGTTTTTGCGCAATTAACGCTTCGGGTAACTGGTAGTTAAAATCACTTTTTTTCATAGCGGGCGATATTATCAGGTTAGGCTGGTGAATACACCTTAAAAAAAAATTGGCGTTATTGATAAACTGTTGCCTATAATGCACTTTCTTTGCCGGGGTGGCGGAACTGGTAGACGCGCCGGATTCAAAATCCGGTTGGGGTGACTCAGTGCCGGTTCGATTCCGGCCCTCGGTACCAAACATTGGTTCAGAGCCGTGCAAAGAACTATAAAAACCCGCAAGTCGTAAGGCTTAGCGGGTTTTTTATTGCCTGAAATTTTTACCCAACATCAGATTTGACCTTCCCCTCCATGAATCCCCACTGTTATATTAGTCGCTGATTTATTAAAAGAACAGTCATGTGTCGGTAGAATGTGTGGTTTTAATTGCCAAACAAGCGCCTGACTGAAGCCGGCACTTAAATGATTTATTGATTTCACCCATGAAACCACAATTAAAACTGTCCGCCGTTATTATTGGCTTGTTAACGGGGATTTCACCGCTGCAAGCGCAAGATTTATCAGAAACCTATGAGCTTGCTTTGCAAAACGCGCCAACTTTAAAGCAGGCTCAGGCCACTAAATCAGCCATCGGTGAATCAAAAGATCAAAGCATTGCGCGGTTTTTACCCAACATCTCGGCAACCGGAGCCAGCAGCGCGAATCATCTCCATAACAAAAAAAACAATGATTTTCGAGGCCCTGCTCCCAACCAGGAGTTCTGGGACAATACCTTTAATGTCAACTTAACCCAGCCCCTGTTCCACTGGGATCACTGGATACAATTAAGCCAGTCCGACAATCAAATCGCCCAGGCCGAAGCGACGTATCTGGCCGAATTACAAAACCTGATGGTTAAAACGACCGAGGCCTATTTCAATGTGCTATATGCCCAGGACAATCTAAAATACCATCAGCAATATGATAGCCATGTTATATATTTACTCGTTCAATGGTTTATTGTTACTGTCTGTTACTTCATCATTACGTATTGCTCGTCGGACAGCAAATTTACGATCCATCCACTCGAATCCATCCGGAGCCGATGCCCGTTCAAAACGCTCTGAGCCGAACCGTATGAATTCTGCCCTCGAACGGTGCGCCTGTCAACGGAATTAAGCTGTCAGGCTGTGTATATCTAGCTGGTGAAGCTGGCTTGCATTCAATGCAAATCGTTGCACAGTCCTGAGCGGTCAGGGCAGGCCAAATGCCGCTCTGGACGCGCCATCCCGACTGCCTGGGCCCGGCATTTGACCCGGTTTTTGCGCTTCCTCCCGGCAGCCGACGGGCTACCAGGCCGGACTCTTACTTCAAACCGGGTTTGAGATATTCGAGCTGGAGTTCGTCTGCCGGGTGCTTCAAGTCCGAGGTTTGGATACCGGGCCTTGCGAGCGGCGTCGTAAAGCCGCTTGGCCGTTGCCCCGACAACGCAGGCGCCCTCAGGTGCGGGTTTCGCCCCCGGATTGCAAGCAGATATCTTTGGTAGTCTATAGATGCTGTGAAAGCACAAGTGGCGGCGTAGCTCAGGTGGCTAGAGCGACGGTCTCATAATCCGTAGGTCGTTGGTTCGAGTCCAACCGCCGCCACCAATTCATCGAAGGTTCTGAAGTGATTTCCGGAGGTAGACTGCGATTATGGCGACGCGAAAGACACGCAAAAAGAAACAGACGAAGGCTAAGAAAGTGACGCACAAGAAGAAGGCGCCTAAAAAGCTGGCCAAGAACAAGAAGAGGCCGGCCGCCAAGCGGAAATCGGCGAAGAAGAAGGCAAGCCCGAAAAGGGCGGCAGCAAAGAGTCGGGCGAGGAAGAGACCCGTCCAGAGAACGGCACGAGCGCGTAAGCGGCCTCGACCAGTCGGCCGCAATGTGGATGACATGGTGGCATCCTCGCGGGAAGGATTGAAAGCCCGTTCGGGTGGGCAATCGGGCGACTTGCAGGGATTGTCCAACCTCTCAGGCGCCGATTCGGAGAGCGTGGACGAGCTCCTCGAGGAAGGGAACGCATTTGAGGCCGATGTGGTGAAGGGCGTTGAAGAGGCCGACAATGAAGGGGAAGTCCACACCCATGAGGTGCCGGAAGATGATGTTCCCGAGGAATATCTGGACCAGGACTAGTACTGCCACTGCAGGTCAACTGAGCAGTCGCATCACCTGATCCTTGCCCCATTCCGGCCATCGAAGCCCGCGGGATCCCGTCTTCGCCTTCGTGGGAAGCGGGTTAGAAGGCCACCCGGGCGCGGAGAGCGGGATCGTCCAGCTTAACTCCTGCCAATCTGATTTCGCGGAACAGTTGCAAATTGGAAGACATCACCACCCCCGGGCTGAGATACACGGTCGGAGGGAGAGGCACTTTGTTGGTGAGGTGGTCGGCAATCAGCCGCACCGCCAACTGTCCCTGGCGATGAGGCTGCTGGTAGATTGACGCGGTGATAATGCCTTTCTGGAAATAATGAGACATCTCCGCAAACAGGTCGGTGGTAATTAATTTAACTTTTCCTGCCAGGCCATGTGCTCCCAGGGCACGGCACACTGGAAGGCAGTTGACCGTATTGACATAGAGTCCGGCCAGCTCGGGCTCTCGACGCAGCAGATCGAACGTCTTCTGAAAACTCTCCTCTTCGTCTTCATGCCCTTCGATGACGGTGACGATCTTGCCGCCCGCGCAGTGCTGCGGGAACGCTTCTGTGAAGCCGTCGGTCTTCTTGCGATGGTCCTCGGTCGCCAGCATGCCCGCCACTACCGCGACATGCGAACCCGGGGGCACAAACTTCCCCATGAGTTCGCCGGCCAGGCATCCGTTCAATCTGGGTTCGACGCAGACGATGCTGGAGCGCCGGCTCTCGGGCGCGTCGGTGGACACGCAGACCACGCGAATCCCTTTTTCTTCAGCGTCGTCGATCAGCGGCTTGAGGCCTGTGGGATTGCCGGCGGTTAGAACGATGGCATTGACGCCGCTTTGCACCAGTTCAGTGAACACATCGGTATCGCCTTCGCCCAGCACCTGCACCGGGCGATTGAGGAACTGGACGCCAAACTGGGACACCCGCCGGGACTCGTCCAGGACGCCGCTCCACAGTTCGTCATAAAAGAAATGGATCTCACGGGGTACGCAGACGCCGACGTGGGCGCTGGTACGGGCCACGGACAAAGCTCGCGCCGCCAGATTGGGCGTGTATCCGATTCGTCTGGCAATCTGCAGGATCCGTTGCCGAGTGGACTCTTTAATGCCGCCGCGTTCGTGCAAGGCGCGGTCGACCGTCCCGATCGAAACGTCCGCTAGTTCCGCGATCAAGTGAATCCCGCGTCTTTCTTTCTTCATCCGCATGTCCCTGGAGTCCGCGGCCCTTCGGTCCCGGTGATCACTGTTCTGCCCACAGGCGCTTCGGCTGCTGCTCTGAACTGCAACCGCAGCAGCCGGTGGCGTAACCGATCGGGGGGAGGGCCTTTCCGTGTACGTCCACGATGATATACTCCAACGCGCGTTCTTGGGTAGCTTTCAATCTCAGCAGGCGAGGAGCCCTCCCACCATGCCTCAACGTCCTAATCCTGTCGTGGCGTTCCGCGTTTTGGCTGTTCTGTTCGTTGCACTGCTCAGTTCGGCGGCGCAAACCCAGAAGCCATCGGGTGGTCTGCCCTACCTGGATCCCTCGCTGCCGCTGAATGTCCGGGTGGACGACCTGGTTTCGCGGATGACGCTGGAAGAAAAGGCGTCCCAACTGGTGAATCAGTCGCGTTCAATTCCGCGTCTGCACGTTCCTGCGTACGACTGGTGGAGTGAAGCGCTGCACGGTGTGGCCCGCGCGGGAACCGCGACCGTGTTTCCCGAACCGATCGGCCTGGCCGCCACCTTCGACGCTCCGCTGATTCATGAAATGGCGACTGCCATCGGCCAGGAAGCGAGGGCCAAGCATAACCAGGCCGTCCGCGCCGGAAGAAGGGACATTTACGAAGGACTGGATTTCTGGTCGCCCAATATCAACATATTCCGCGACCCGCGCTGGGGGCGTGGGCAGGAGACTTACGGCGAAGATCCGTTCCTCACCGGCCGCATGGGGGTGGCGTTCGTTACCGGTTTGCAGGGCGACGATCCAAAATATTTTCAGGCGATCGCCACACCCAAACATTTTGCGGTGCATAGCGGTCCCGAGACAACCCGGCACTCGGTCAACGTGGATGCGACCAAGCATGACATGGAAGACACCTACCTGCCCGCTTTCCGTGCCGCCGTGACCGAGGGCAAGGCGGGTTCGGTGATGTGCGCCTATAACCGCGTCAATGCCGAGCCGGCGTGTGCGAATTCCTTTCTGCTCGAAGACCAGTTGCGGGGAGCCTGGAAGTTCCAGGGCTATGTGGTATCGGACTGCGATGCGGTGGCCGACATCGAGCGCGGCCATCATTTCACCCAGACCATGGCCGAGGCGGCTGCAGTTTCGCTGAAGCGCGGGACGGACAACGAGTGCGCCGACTACTTGCAGAAAGCCATCGACAACTCCGACTACGTGAAGTATGTCGATGCCGTGAAGCAAGGCTTACTGAGCGAGAAAGATGTTGACGTGACGTTGAAGCGTCTGTTCACTGCCCGGTTCCGGCTGGGGCTGTTCGATCCGCTGGAGATGGTGAAGTACGCCCAGATCCCGGATTCGGTGATCGACAGCGAGGCTCACCGGCAACTCGCGCTCAAGATAGCGCGCGAGTCGATGGTATTGCTGAAGAACGATGGCGTGCTCCCGTTGTCCGCGAACACCAAAAAGATTGCGGTCGTCGGGCCGCTCGCCGAATCGTTGCGGGTGCTCGAGGGCAACTACAATGGCACGCCTTCGCGAGCGACGACCGCTCTGGACGGCATCCGAAAGCAGTTTTCGTCCGCCCAGGTGAGCTTCACTCCGGGCACCAGCTTTCTGCTCGAATATGAGCCCGTGCCAGGGGCGGCGCTTTCCACCCCCGACGGGCAACCGGGTCTCAAGGCTGAATATTTCTCTGACCCGTCTTTCAAGGGCGCGCCAGCACAGGTTCGGGTGGACAAGGACGTAAATTTTGCTTTTGCCCCGGGCACGACTTCGAAGACATCTATTTTTGCCGTGCGCTGGACAGGCTTCCTCACCCCCAGCGAATCCGGAACCTATCGCCTCGGGTTGGACGGCTGTCTGAACACCTTACGGATGGACGGCAAAATGATTGTTGACGACAGCAAGAACCATGATCCCCGAGCGAAGGTCGCGGAGGTAGCGCTGGAAAAGGGGCACAGGTATGCCCTCAAAATCGAATACTTTCAGGGCCGGCCCCGTGGGGTGAAGCTGGTGTGGCGGCAACTGAGCCCGGATCCGGTCGCGGAGGCGGTCGCCGCCGCCCGGCAGGCGGACGTGGTGATCGCGGTGGTCGGAATTACTTCCGACCTTGAGGGCGAAGAGATGGATGTCGCGGTCCCGGGCTTCAAAGGTGGGGACCGTACTTCAGCTCGACCTGCCCAAGGAGGAGGAAGATCTCTTGAAGGGGATCAAGACTACGGGTAAGCCGCTGGTTGTGGTGCTCATGAATGGCAGCGCTCTGGCGGTAAATTGGGCGAAGGAGAATGCCAACGCCATCCTCGAGGCCTGGTACTCGGGCGAGGAAGGCGGAAGCGCGATTGCCGAGTCTTTGGCGGGAGCGAATAACCCGGCCGGCCGCTTGCCGGTCACGTTCTACACGGGCGTGGAACAGTTGCCGCCATTTGAAGACTATTCCATGAGCAACCGGACCTACCGCTATTTCGAGGGCCAGCCTTTGTTTCCCTTCGGATACGGACTGAGTTATTCGAAGTTCGCCTACAGCAATCTGAAACTCTCCGCGGCAACGTTGAACGCAGGTGATCCGCTCAGCGTCGAAGCCGATGTGAAGAATGCAAGCGGGCGCGAAGGCGACGAAGTGGTCCAGCTTTATTTGAGCTTCCCTAAATCTCCCGCAGCTCCGCGGCATGCCCTTCGCGGGATGACCCGCGGCACTCTCCGGCAGCGGGAGAGACGAGACGAGTCCAGTTCTCCCTGGATGCTCGCGACTTGAGCGAGGTGAACTCAATCGGAGATCGAATCGTCGCCGCCGGGGCCCATCGCCTGTACATCGGCGGAGGACAGCCGGGAACCGATGCTCCTGGTGTGGAGACCGAGTTCACGATCAGTAACGAGAAGAGATTGCCGGAGTAAGTTGCTCCGGGCCTGGGAACCTGCGGAAGAAAACTGTTGCTTCGTGAAGGAGCGATTGTGCGGCCGCCTTCAGGGCCACGGGGGCTGAAGCCCAATCACTCAGACCGGCGACGCGGCGCTAAAGCGCCGCTCTTCCACAACGGCCAACGCTAACCACAACGGCCAACGCTAACCACAACGGCCAACGCTAACCACGACGGCCAACGCTAACCACGACGGCCAACGCTAACTTGGGTCCGGGGAGGCCGTTGCCAAGACCGACGCAATCGCCGGATACATCCGGCGGTAGGCAGCATAACTCTCCTTCATTGCTCGACCGCCGCGGGCTGCGGGGCCACGGCTGAGCGACTTTAACCGCCTGGTACAGGCGGCGTCTACCGAACTCCACGCTCCGGCTACCGACTCCGGCCAGGATCGCCGCGCCATAGGCTGCGCCTTCCTCGGCTTCGAGGACCTCGACTTCGTGTCCATATACGTCGGCCTGGATCTGCCGCCACAATGCGGAGCGCGCTCCGCCGCCGCCCAGGCGAATGCTTCGCACCGGCACGCCCATCTCAGCGAACAGGGTGAACGAGTCCTTCAGGCTAAAAGCCACGCCTTCAAGGATGGCGCGGACGATGTGTCCCCGGGTGTGAGAGGCGGTCAGGCCAATCAACGCGGCGCGTGCGTTAGGGTCTAGATGCGGAGTGCGTTCTCCCATCAGGTACGGGGCCCACAACAGGCCGTCGGAGCCGGGCGGGATTGCGGCGGCCTCGGCGGTAAGACGCTCGTAGGGATCGCGGGTGTCATCCTTGCCAGCCGCGCCGGCCAAAGGTGTCACGAAACCAGCGCAGTGAAAGACCCGCCGCCTGGGTTACTCCCATGACGTGCCAGCGACCGGGAACCGCATGGCAGAAAGTGTGCAGCCTGCCCTTGGGATCGAGGGAGGGACGGTCGGTGGCCGCGAAGACGACTCCCGAGGTTCCGATGGTCGCGCTGACGGAGCCGGGAGCGGCGATTCCCATGCCCACCGCGCCCGCAGCCTGGTCACCCGCGCCGGCCACGACCGGTGTGCCCGCCTGTAAACCGGTGGCCGCTGCCCCGGCCGGGGAAATCTTTCCGCAAATTTCCGGGGACTCAAAGAGCTGAGGCAGGAGCGATTCTTCAATCTCCGCCGCCTGCATGACTTCCCGGGACCAGCGGCGGTTGGCGACATCCAGCAGCAGAGTGCCGGAAGCGTCCGCCATGTCCGTGGCCCGATCGCCGGTAAGGCGGAAGCGGACGTAATCCTTGGGCAGCATGACGGAGCGGACACGCTTCCAGTTCTGCGGCTCGTTTTCACGCACCCACAGGAACTTGGTCAAGGTGAAATTCGGGGAGAGCAGGATTGCAGGTGAGGCGGATAAGCTCCTGGGCGCCGATTTTGTCGGTAAGCTCCCGGCACTGCTTCTCCGAGCGTACGTCACACCAGATGAGGGCCGGCCGCACGACCTGGTCCGACTGGTCCAGCATGACGGCGCCGTGCATCTGCCCGGAAAATCCGGCGCAGGCAATCTGATCGGCTCGCAAGGCCGCGCCTGCCAGGGCTTTCCGCACCGCAACACCGCAGGCGCGCCACCAATCTTCGGGGTTCTGCTCTGCCCAACCGATTCGGGGCGAAGCGAAGGGAGCGTGCTCCTCGGTGGCCGACGCCAGTATGCGACCGGTCCCGTCCACAATCAGGGCGCGGGTGCCGCCGGTACCCACGTCGATTCCGAGAACATGTGTTTGCATGAACGAGACTGGGCGAATTTCGTGTACGTTAACGGCAGCGGTAGCATAACACGCGGCCAGGAAACTGCCAGCCTGGGCACGCTCCCTCGGCCGGACTCACAACAGGCCTGAAGCGCCGATCCACCGGGGTCGGGTTTATTTGTCTCCATAATAGCCGTCTCTTGCCTGGACGGCGAGATTCTTCTGTTTCGCGGCAACCTGGATCTTGTGATATCCCGGCCCGGTGGCGTTTTCCCGATTGGGGAGTGTAGCCAAGGTTATATTGATTGCGCAATTCTTCCTGAATCTGGGAATAGATTTGATCCACCGGTTCCTTCTTGGAGACCTCAAACAGGCGTCCACCTGTTTCTTTGGATATCCGCTCCAGAACTTTCTTGCCGTCGGTGCGCTCCTGCGGGAAGCGGCGCCCGCCTCGCCCTGGTCCTCCCATGCCGCCACCGCGACCCATTCCCGGCCCGCCCATCCCGGGGATGCTGATGCCGGTCCGGCCAAAGCCTCCGCCATTTCCATATGCATCGTCATCCTTGAACAGAATGGAATAGACGATCGTATTGGCTCGCTGGGCCGATTCGATGGCCGTTTCCAGGCTCTCCTTGCTGCCCATGTCCACTCCGTCCGAGAGCACGATCAATGCCTTGCGTCCGGATTGCTTCGCCATCAATTCATCCGAGGCCAGGAAGACTGCGTCATAAAGATGAGTGCCGCCGCCATGACGGCCGCCGCCACGTCCCGAGCCTGGATCCGGGCCGCCTCCCGGTTGACTGGCACGGCTGAACTCCGGAGTCTGCAGCGACTCCAATGCAGTCCGCAACTTCTCATGCTCTGACGTAAGGTCCTGCAGAAGTTCTACCTCGCGGTCGAAATGAATCACAAAAGCCTTGTCTCGATCTTCGCGCAACACTTGTGCCAGGAAGCTTTCACTGGCGTTGCGTTCTTCGCCCAGCACCCGTCTTTGACTCAGGCTGGTATCCACCAGCAGGCCGAGCGTGAGCGGGAGATCGGTTTCGCGAGCGAAATACTTGATAGTTTGCGGGCGACCGTCTTCGGTCAGAATGAAGTCATCCCTGGTCAGGCCATTCACAATTTTTCCGTGCTTGTCCCGCACCGTGGCCAGCACGTTCACCACCTTGACCTGGACGGACATGGTTGCCAGCGGCTGGTCCGACGAGTTGGTGGCAGTGGAATTGGTCCCGGCTGGCTGCGAGACGGTGGTCGAGCGGGTTTTCCCCTGACGCATCGCCGGCGGACTGCGCCAGGGCGGTGCCGAAAGTCAATCCGGCGATGACGCACCAGACGGGAAAGCGGTTGAAGATGAACTTCACCAGTGTGGCCTCTCTGAGATCCTTGCCGAACCGGACTCCGGATTGTTACACATGCGGCCGAACCAATTGCTCCGCAGTGATGAGAACGCCGGGAAGGAGGAATTGGTTGTGAGCTTGATCGTAAAGGTTTGTAAAGCGCAGCCCTGCCGCTGGTGATAAAGCGGCAGGGCATGCCTGAAGGGAGTGATAAGGTTCTTGTCTGGACGCAATATAGTGTTGAGACACTTGTTAGCCGGTCGCGGCCGCGAACCGCGATGGATGGAACACTTCCAATAAAGGACGAGGACGAACCTGCATGATGGATGAAGCTCTGTCGAACGGAACCCAGTCTGACGTGGCCCTGCCGATCGGTCCTCGGGTTGATGCCGCCCCAGCCCGGCGCCCGGAACGTACCACCCTGCAGGGGCGGCTGGTGACCCTGGCGCCTCTTGACCCTCGCCTCCACGGAAACGCGCTCTATGAGGGTACGCGCGGGGAGGATGGAGAGCGGCTGTGGCAATATCTGTTTGAGGGCCCCTTCCCCGACCGCGCGCCTTTCGACATCCATTTGCAACGGATAGCGGCCTCCGACGACCCATTGTTCTTTGCCATCCTGGAATCGGCCTCGGGACGCGCGGCCGAATACGCCGCCTATATGCGAATTGAGCCCACCCACCGGGTGATCGAAGTAGGCAGCATCCTGTTCACCCCGCGTCTGCAACGAACCGCGCTGGCTACGAGGCTATGTATCTCATGGCTCGCCATGTGTTTGAAAACCTGGGGTACCGCCGCTACGAGTGGAAGTGCAATGCCTTCAACGCGCCTTCGCGGCGAGCTGCGCTGCGGTTCGGTTTCAGCTTCGAAGGAATCTTCCGGCAACACATGGTCGTCAAAGGACGGAATCGGGATACGGCGTGGTTTTCCATGCTCGATTCCGAATGGCCGGCGAGAAAAGCGAACTTCGAGCGCTGGCTTGATCCGTCGAATTTTGCGGAGGACGGCCGGCAGAGGGTGTCCCTGTCACGGCTCAATGAAGTCTCGGAAAGCCAGGACTTCAGCCCGGGGCTTGAAGATTTTCGCCATGGCCTTTCCGAAGGCAAGACTGTCGTGAAGTAACGGCCGTCCTTGAATTCGTATTTTCCTGCAAAATTTTGTACACACCCCGAGTCGTCTAGTTCGCCGGCCACTTTCACTTCGCTTTTTATTTGAATCGGTTGCGCAACCATCCGTTCGTACCCACTGGCACTCCAATTGCACGGGCCCAATAAAACCCATTCCAATGCCCTCCCTGATCTACGTCACTCGCGTTCGACCGCTTTCTCCGGATCTGATCCAGGGTTTGGAATCCGCGGGCTTCCATCTCATGTCTTTCGGACCCCGGGGGAGTCACGGCCGACAATGCTTATT
>CAVQJW010000010.1:0-57555 GCA_963712925.1 uncultured Alphaproteobacteria bacterium
GCACGGCGGTCGGAGACATCGTCGACCCGGGGACGGGCGACGTCATCGTGGAGGCCGGGACGCTCATCGAGGAGCCGCATATGGAGGCGATCGAGGCGGCCGGCGTTCAGGCCATCAAGATCCGTTCGGTCCTGACCTGCGAGACCAAATACGGGGTGTGCGGCAAGTGCTACGGCCGCGACCTCGCACGCGGGACGCCGGTCAATATGGGCGAGGCGGTCGGCGTCATCGCGGCGCAGTCGATCGGCGAACCTGGCACGCAGCTCACCATGCGCACGTTCCACATCGGCGGCACGGCACAGGTGGTCGACCAGTCGTTCCTGGAGTCGAGCTTCGAGGGCAAAGTCGAGATCCGCAACAAGGCGGTCGCGACCGATTCCAACAAGCGCCAGATTATCATGGGCCGCAACGTCCAGCTTGCCATCATCGACGAGGGCGGCGAGGAGCGTGCGTCGCATCGCGTGCCTTACGGCGCGCGGCTCTTCATCAAGGACGGCGATCAGATCACGCGCGGCCAGAGGCTGGCCGAGTGGGATCCCTATATGCGTCCGATCCTGACGGATGCGGCCGGCACGGTCGACTACGAAGACGTGGTGGAGGGCGCCTCGATCACCGAGTCGGCGGACGAGTCGACCGGCATCACCAAGCGCGTGGTCGTCGACTGGCGTGCCAATCCGCGCGCTTCCGACCTGAAGCCGGCGGTCATCATCAAGGACAAGAAGGACAAGGTGGTGAAGGCGGAGCGTGGACGCGACGCGCGTTACATGCTGTCCGTCGATGCCATCCTGTCGGTCGACCCCGGCGCGCAGGTGAAGTCCGGTGACGTGCTTGCCCGTATCCCGCTCGAAAGCGCCAAGACGCGCGACATCACCGGCGGTCTGCCGCGGGTGGCGGAGCTCTTCGAGGCGCGGCGGCCGAAGGATCACGCCATCATCGCCGAGATCGCCGGGACGGTGAAGTTCGGGCGCGACTACAAGAACAAGCGCCGCATCATCATCGAGCCGGAGGAGGAAGGGGCCGAGCCGGTCGAATACCTGATCCCGAAGGGGCGTCCGTTCCACCTGCAGGAGGGCGACGCCATCGAGAAGGGCGACTTCATCCTCGACGGGCTTCCCGCACCGCACGACATCCTGGCGATCCAGGGCGTGGAGAAGCTTGCCGGCTACCTCGTCAACGAGATCCAGGAGGTCTACCGGCTGCAGGGCGTGCTCATCAACGACAAGCACATCGAGGTGATCGTTCGCCAGATGCTGCAGAAGGTCGAGGTCACCAATGCCGGCGATTCCGATCTGATCGCTGGCGAGCAGCTCGACCGGCTGGAGTTCGACGCGATCAACGACGCGCTGAAGGCGGAGCGGAAAGAGCAGGTCGAGGCCGTGCCGGTGCTGCTCGGCATCACCAAGGCGAGCCTGCAGACACGCTCCTTCATCTCCGCGGCCTCGTTCCAGGAGACGACGCGCGTGCTGACTGACGCGGCGGTCAACGGCAAGACCGACACGCTCGAGGGCCTGAAGGAGAACGTCATTGTCGGCCGCCTGATCCCAGCGGGAACTGGCGGCATGATGACCCAGCTTCGCACAGTCGCGCATCGGCGCGACGACCTGATCCTCGAAGAGGAGCGCAAGCGCGCGGCCCTCGACACGCAGCTTGCCATCCCGGACATGGCGGACGTCGCCGCGGAATAGCGGCGGCGACCTGAGACGCGAAGGGCCGCCCTCAGGCGGCCCTTCTCCTTTTGGGCTCTACGCTCTTCTTCATAGCCACCCAGCGGTCCGAACGGCGCGGAACGCCTTTCGGCGAGGGCGGACGCCGTCGGTTTTTCGCCGCTGTCTCCGCGCCGCCACAGCGTTGGAAATAATCTGGTAACTGCTTTGGTGTTTGTTGCCTCGCGCGGCCTTTGACGCCTAAAGAGGCGGGGTGCGGGGGGCTTCCGTAACAACATGCGGAAGCGGCTTCTGGCGCGTTGCGGCGCCGGAATGGCTTGGCCTCAGCCTTCTCGGGGCCAGGGCGAGTGGGGATTTGATATGTCGACCGGTCTTATGTGGCGTGCTGTACTTTTTCTCGGGCTGACTGCCGGCTACGTGATCCTCGCCGCACTGCCTTATCTCGCCTGACAACGCGCAAGCGGCCTTAGGGCGCGCGAGCCTCGTCTGACGGCCCGCCTGCCGGCGTGCCGGATCAGCCCTTTCAAGCGTTCGACGGTGTGCGGTGTTGAGGCGCGCTTTTCCGCGGAAAATAGCAGTTTCGCGGGCTTGACGCTGTCTGGCTCAATCGCTAGATGAACGCAGCCCACGGGCAGGCGGTAAGCCGAGCTCGGTTTTGTGCTTCCCAGCGCGAGACCCATTCGACTTAGACGCTGCCAGGGCCTGACGCTTGAAGGTGGAGATCATGATCGCGGCCTTGTGGCCCGCGATCCTCTGGCTTGCCAGCGCCGCCGCCTCGTAACGGAGCGGTCGGCGCCGTTTCCATCGTGCGCAAGCCGGGCGGAGACGGAACGAGAGAACGAGAGCAGGGCTGACGGACAAGATGCCGACGATCCAGCAGTTGATCAGGAAGCCGCGCCAGGCGCCGGTGCAGCGCAACAAGGTGCCGGCGCTCGCGCGCAATCCGCAGAAGCGCGGAGTTTGCACGCGCGTCTATACAACGACGCCGAAGAAGCCGAACTCGGCGCTTCGCAAAGTGGCCAAGGTGCGGCTCACCAACGGCTATGAGGTGATCGGCTACATCCCCGGCGAGGGCCATAATCTGCAGGAGCACTCGGTGGTGATGATTCGCGGCGGCCGCGTGAAGGACCTGCCGGGCGTGCGCTACCACATCCTGCGCGGCGTGCTCGACACGCAGGGCGTAAAGGACCGCCGGCAGCGCCGTTCGAAATACGGGGCCAAGCGGCCGAAATAATTCGAGGTTTGAGAAGTCCCGGCCGGGCCTGATGCGCGCGGCCGGGATTTTCGCTGGAAAGACGATCAGGGGAACGCAAGACGATGTCGCGACGCCATCGCGCGGAAAAGCGGGAGATCATCCCGGACGCCAAATTCGGCGACCAGGTGGTCTCGAAGTTCATGAACTCGGTCATGCACGCCGGCAAGAAGTCGGTCGCCGAGGCGATCGTCTATGGCGCGCTCGACCAGGTCGAGCACAAGACCCGGCAGGATCCGCTCGGCGTCTTCCATCAGGCGCTGGAGAACGTCATGCCGTCGATCGAGGTGCGCTCGCGGCGCGTCGGCGGCGCCACCTACCAGGTGCCGGTCGAGGTCCGGATCGAGCGGCGCCAGGCGCTCGCCATCCGCTGGCTGATCTCCGCGGCGCGCGACCGCAACGAGCGGACCATGGTGGAGAAATTGTCGGGCGAGCTGCTCGACGCTGCCAACAACCGCGGCAATGCCGTGAAGAAGCGCGAGGACACGCACCGCATGGCGGAAGCGAACCGCGCCTTCTCGCATTACCGCTGGTAGCTCAACACGGAACGAGAAGAGCCATGGCTCGCGACTATAAGATCGAGGACTACCGCAACTTCGGCATCATGGCGCATATCGATGCCGGCAAGACCACGACGACGGAGCGGATCCTCTACTACACCGGCAAGAGCCATAAGATGGGTGAAGTCCACGAGGGCGCGGCCGTCATGGACTGGATGGAGCAGGAGCAGGAGCGCGGCATCACCATCACGTCGGCCGCGACCACGACCTTCTGGGAAGGCCGCGACGGCAAGAAGCGCCGCCTGAACATCATCGATACGCCGGGCCATGTGGACTTCACCATCGAGGTGGAGCGCTCGCTGCGCGTGCTCGACGGCGCGATCGCGCTGCTCGACGCGAATGCCGGCGTGGAGCCGCAGACGGAGACCGTATGGCGCCAGGCGGACAAGTACAAAGTCCCGCGCATGATCTTCGTCAATAAGATGGACAAGACCGGCGCCGACTTCTTCCGTTGTGTCGAGATGATCGAGGACCGCCTCGGCGCGAAGCCGCTGGTGTTGCAGCTTCCGGTCGGCGTTGAAAGCGACTTCAAAGGCGTCGTCGACCTGATCGAGATGAACGCGCGCATCTGGCGCGAGGAGACGCTCGGGGCGCAGTGGGACACGGTCGACGTCCCGGACGATCTCAAGGACCAGGCGGTCGAGTGGCGCGAGAAGCTGGTCGAGACGGTCGTCGAGCTCGACGACGCCGCGATGGAGGGCTATCTCGAGGGCAACCAGCCCGACAACGAAACGCTTCGCCGCCTCGTACGCAAGGGCACCTGCGCGGTGCAGTTCTTCCCGGTGCTCGCCGGCTCCGCCTTCAAGAACAAGGGCGTGCAGCTTCTTCTCGACGCGGTCGTCGACTATCTGCCGAGCCCCGTCGAGGTGCCGTCGATCCGCGGCATCGACCCGAAGAGCGGCGAAGAGATCAAGCGCGCCTCCTCCGACAGCGAGCCGCTCGCGATGCTCGCCTTCAAGATCATGAACGACCCGTTCGTCGGCTCGCTCACCTTTGCCCGCATCTACTCCGGCAAGCTGGAATCGGGCGCCAGCGTCACCAATACGGTGAAGGAGAAGCGCGAGCGCATCGGGCGCATGCTGCTGATGCATTCCAACAACCGCGAAGAGATCAAGGAAGCGTTCGCCGGCGACATCGTCGCGCTGGTGGGCATGAAGGATACGACCACCGGCGACACGCTCTGCGATTCGCAGAAGCCGGTGATCCTGGAGCGCATGGAGTTCCCCGAGCCGGTCATCGAGATCGCGATCGAGCCGAATTCCAAGGCCGACCAGGAGAAGATGGGCGTGGCGCTGTCGCGGCTTGCCGCCGAGGACCCGTCGTTTCGCGTCAAGACCGACGAGGAATCGGGCCAGACGATCATCGCCGGCATGGGCGAGCTGCATCTCGACATCATCGTCGACCGCATGAAGCGCGAGTTCAAGGTGGAGGCGAATGTCGGGCAGCCGCAGGTCGCCTACCGCGAGACGATCACGCAGACCGCCGACGTCGACTATACGCACAAGAAGCAGACCGGCGGCACCGGCCAGTTTGCGCGCGTGATCATGCGCTTCGAGCCGCTTCCTGCCGGTAGCGGCTTCGAGTTCGAGAATGAGGTGGTCGGCGGCAACGTTCCGCGCGAATACATCCCGGGCGTCGAGAAGGGCATCAAGGGCGCGCTCAGCAGCGGGGTCGTTGCCGGCTTCCCGATGGTCGACATCAAGGCGACGCTGCGTGATGGCAAGTACCACGAGGTGGACTCCTCGGTGCTCGCCTTCGAGATCGCCGGGCGCGCGGCGTTGCGCGAGGGCGTACAGAAGGCGCGGCCGGTGCTGCTTGAGCCGGTGATGAAGGTCGAGGTGGTGACCCCCGACGACTATGCCGGCTCGGTCATCGGCGACCTCAATTCACGGCGCGGCCAGGTGCAGGGCACGGAGATGCGCGGCAACGCCACCGTGATCAATGCCATGGTGCCGCTCGCCAACATGTTCGGCTACGTCAACACGCTCAGATCGATGAGCCAGGGGCGGGCCCAGTACACGATGCAGTTCGACCACTATGCGCAGGTGCCGAGTCAGGTGGCGCAGGAAATCCAATCGAAATACGCCTGATCAGGAAAACAGGCTGAAGTCAGACGGAGAAAAACCGATGGGCAAAGAGAAATTCAACCGCAACAAGCCGCACGTGAACATCGGCACGATCGGGCACGTCGATCACGGCAAGACCACGCTGACGGCGGCGATCACCAAGCAGTTCGGCGAGTTCCGTACCTATGAGCAGATCGACGCGGCGCCGGAAGAGAAGGCGCGCGGCATCACCATCAACACGGCGCATGTCGAATACGAGACGACGAATCGCCACTACGCGCACGTCGACTGCCCGGGTCACGCCGACTACGTGAAGAACATGATCACCGGCGCGGCGCAGATGGACGGCGCGATCCTGGTGGTGTCCGCCGCCGACGGCCCGATGCCGCAGACCCGCGAGCACATCCTGCTTGCCCGCCAGGTCGGCGTGCCGGCGATCGTCGTCTACATGAACAAGGTCGATCAGGTTGACGACCCGGAGCTCCTCGACCTGGTGGAGCTTGAGGTGCGCGAGCTGCTTTCGAGCTACGAGTTCCCCGGCGACGATATCCCGGTGATCCGCGGCTCGGCGCTTGCGGCGCTCGAGGGCCGCGATCCGGAGATCGGCGAGAGCTCGGTGAAGGCACTGATGGAGGCGGTCGACGCTTCGATCCCGACTCCGGAGCGGCCGATCGATCAGCCGTTCCTGATGCCGATCGAGGACGTGTTCTCGATCTCCGGCCGCGGCACCGTGGTGACCGGCCGCGTCGAGCGCGGCGTGATCAAGGTGGGCGAGGAAGTCGAGATCGTCGGCATCCGCCCGACCTCGAAGACGGTCGTCACCGGCGTCGAGATGTTCCGCAAGCTGCTCGACCAGGGCCAGGCCGGCGACAATGTCGGCTGTCTGCTGCGCGGCGTCGAGCGCGACGGCGTGGAGCGCGGCCAGGTGCTGTGCAAGCCCGGCTCGGTGACCCCGCACACGAAGTTCAAGGCCGAGGCCTACATCCTGACCAAGGATGAGGGCGGCCGCCACACGCCGTTCTTCACCAACTACCGCCCGCAGTTCTTTTTCCGCACCACCGACGTGACCGGTGTGGTGGAGCTGCCGGAGGGCACCGAGATGGTGATGCCCGGCGACAACGTCGAAATGACGGTATCGCTGATCGTGCCGATCGCCATGGAGGAGAAGCTCCGCTTCGCCATCCGTGAGGGCGGCCACACCGTCGGCGCCGGCATCGTGGCGAGCATCATCGAATAGCTGAGGCAGCGGGCGCGGCCGATCATCCTGTCGCGCCCGTCCTCTTGAAGGACAAGACCATGAACGGCCAGAACATCCGCATCCGACTGAAGGCCTTCGATCACCGCGTGCTCGACAGCTCGACCGCGGAGATCGTGTCGACGGCAAAGCGGACCGGCGCGCAGGTGCGCGGACCGATCCCGCTGCCGAGTCGGATCGAGAAGTTCACGGTCAACCGCTCGCCGCATGTCGACAAGAAGAGCCGCGAGCAGTTCGAAATTCGCACCCACAAGCGGCTGCTCGACATCATCGAGCCGACACCGCAGACGGTCGACGCTTTGATGAAGCTCGACCTCGCCGCCGGCGTCGACGTCGAGATCAAGCTCTAGGGCCGCGGGAAGCGCGAAGAGGCGAAGGATCATGCGCTCAGGCGTGATTGCACAGAAGCTCGGGATGACCCGGGTCTATACCGAGGCGGGCGAGCATGTGCCGGTGACGGTGCTGCGCGTCGACAATTGCCAGGTCGTTGCGCAGCGCACGGCCGAGAAGGACGGCTACACCGCCGTTCAGCTCGGCGCCGGCACGCGCAAGCCGAAGGACACGCCGAAGGCGCTGCGCGGTCACTTCGCGCGCGCCGAGGTGGAGCCGAAGCGCAAGGTCGTCGAGTTCCGCGTGAGCCCGGAGAACCTGATCGATGTCGGCGCGGAGATCACCGCGGCGCATTTCGTGCCCGGCCAGTTCGTCGACGTGACCGGCACCTCGATCGGCAAGGGTTTCGCCGGCGTCATCAAGCGGCACCATTTCGGCGGCCTGCGCGCGACGCACGGCGTCTCGGTCTCGCATCGCTCGCACGGCTCGACCGGGCAGCGGCAGGACCCGGGCAAGGTGTTCAAGGGCAAGAAGATGGCCGGCCATCTCGGCAACGTCCGGGTGACCACGCAGAACCTTCAAGTGGTGCGCACCGATGCCGACCAGGGCGTGATCCTGGTCAGGGGCGCGGTGCCGGGCGCCAAGGGCGGCTGGCTGCTGGTGCGCGACGCGGTGAAGCGGGCGTTGCCGAAGGATGTGCCGATGCCGGGCGCGATAAGGCCGCGTAACGGCGGTGCGGCGCCAAAGGCGCCGGAAACGGCTGAAGCGGCGGCCGAAGCGGGCGGAGAGGCGTGATGGAAATCAAGGTCAAGACGCTCGCCGGCAAGGCGGCAGGTACGCTGTCGCTTTCCGACTCCGTATTCGGGCTTGAGCCGCGTGCGGACATCCTGCATCGCATGGTGCGCTACCAGCTCGCCAAGCGGCAGGCCGGCACCCACAAGACGAAGACGCGCGGCGAGATCCAGGCGACTTCGAAGAAGATGTACCGGCAGAAGGGCACCGGCAGCGCGCGCCATGGCAACAAGGGCGCGCCGCAGTTCCGCGGCGGCGGCAAGGCGTTCGGCCCGGTCGCGCGCGACCATACGATCCAGCTGCCGAAGAAGGTGCGGGCGCTTGCCTTGAAGCATGCGCTGTCCGCCAAGGCGAAGGCCGAGGCGCTGGTCATCGTCGACGAGCTGAACGCGAAAGAGACCAAGACCAGCGCCGTCGCCCGGCAGCTCGCCGATCTCGGCTTCTCAAGCGCGCTCATCATCGGCGGCGCGGAGATCGAGCCGAATTTCGGCCGCGCCGCGCGCAACATTCCGGGGATCGTCGTGCTGCCGATCCAGGGCATCAACGTCTACGACATCCTGCGCCGCGACACGCTGGTCCTTTCCAAGGCCGCCGTCGAGGCGCTGGAGGAGCGGTTCAATGGCCGATCTTAAGCTCAAGTACTACGACACGATCATCGCGCCGGTCATCACCGAAAAGTCGACGGCCGCCTCGGAGCACAACAAGATCGTGTTCCGCGTCGCCCAGAATGCGACGAAGCCGGAGATCAAGGCGGCCGTCGAGGCGCTGTTCAGCGTCAAGGTGACGGGCGTCAACACGCTGAACCGCGGCGGCAAGACCAAGCGCTTCCGCGGCGCGGCCGGCAAGCAGAGCGGCTACAAAAGAGCGATCGTGACGCTGGCCGAAGGCCAGTCGATCGACATAACGACCGGCCTTTAGGCGGGACGAGGACGATGGCACTCAAGACCTACAACCCCACGACGCCGGGCCGCCGCCAGCTGACGCTGGTCGACCGCTCGCAGCTTTGGAAGGGGAAGCCGGAGAAGGCGCTGACCGAGGGCCTGTCGAAGAGCGGCGGGCGCAACAATCTCGGGCGGATGACCGCGCGCCGACGCGGCGGCGGCCACAAGCGCACCTATCGCGTCGTCGACTTCAAGCGGCAGAAGCTTGACGTTCCGGCGAAGGTCGAGCGGCTGGAATATGACCCGAACCGCTCCGCGTTCATCGCGCTCCTCCAATATGACGACGGCGAGCGTGCCTACATCATCGCGCCGCAGCGTCTCACCGAGGGCGACGTTGTCGTCTCCGGCGGGCAGGTCGACGTGAAGCCGGGGAACGCGATGCCGCTCCGCGCCATTCCGGTCGGCACGATCGTCCACAATGTCGAGCTCAAGATCGGCGGCGGCGGCAAGATCGCGCGCGCCGCGGGCTCCTATGCGCAGATCGCCGGCCGCGACCAGGGCTACGCGATCCTGCGCTTGAATTCGGGCGAACAGCGCCTCGTGCATGGCGGCTGCCGGGCGACGATCGGCGCGGTTTCCAATCCGGACCACGCCAACATCTCGATCGGCAAGGCCGGGCGCAACCGCTGGCTCGGCTGGCGGCCTTCGGTCAGAGGCGTCGCCATGAACCCGATCGACCATCCGCATGGCGGCGGCGAAGGCCGCAGCTCGGGCGGCCGGCATCCGGTCACCCCCTGGGGCAAGCCGACCAAGGGCAAGAAGACCCGCACCAACAAGGCGACGAAGAAATACATCCTGCGCTCGCGGCATGCCCGCAAGGGCCGTTGAGGCAGGGATAGGAGAGACTAGTGGCGCGCTCAGTTTGGAAAGGCCCGTTCTTCGATGGCTACCTTCTGAAGAAGGTGGAGAAGACGCGGGAGTCCGGCCGCAACGAGGTGATCAAGATCTGGAGCCGCCGCTCCACGATCCTGCCGCAGTTCGTCGGCGTCACCTTCGGCGTCCATAACGGCCAGAAGCATATCCCGGTGCTCGTCTCGGAAGACATGATCGGCCACAAATTCGGGGAATTCGCCCCGACGCGGTCGTTCCACGGGCATTCAGGCGACCGCAAGGCGAAGAGGGACTGATGGGCAAGGCCAAGCGCCAACGCGTGCTCAAGGACAATGAGGCGCAGGCGGTGCTGCGCATGGTGCGCACCAGCCCGCGCAAGCTCAACCTCGTTGCCGCGATGATCCGCGGCAAGAAGGTTGCGCAGGCGCTCGCCGACCTGGAGTTCTCGCGCAAGCGGATCGCAGGTCCGGTCCGCAAGACGCTGCAGAGCGCGATCGCCAACGCGGAGAACAATCATCAGCTCGATGTCGACAATCTCGTCGTCGCCGAGGCGCATGTCGGCAAGGCGCTGGTCATGAAGCGTTTCAATCCGCGGGCGCGCGGACGCGTCGGGCGCATCCTGAAGCCGTTCTCCAATCTGACTGTCGTCGTCCGCGAAGTCGAAGAAAGCACCTAGAGGCGCAAAGCATGGGACAGAAAGTCAATCCGGTCGGGCTTCGCCTCGGGGTCAACAAGACCTGGGATTCCCGCTGGTTCTCCAACAAGGGCGAATACGGCGCGCTTCTTCACGAGGACGTACGCATCCGCAAGGCCCTGATGGACGACCTGAAGCAGGCGGCGGTGTCGCGCGTCGTGGTGGAGCGCCCGCACAAGAAGTGCCGCGTCACCATCCACACGGCGCGTCCTGGCATCGTCATCGGCAAGAAGGGCGCCGACATCGAGAAGCTCCGCCGCAAGGTGGCCTCGATGACGAATTCCGAGGTCCACATCAACATCGTCGAGGTCAGGAAGCCGGAGGTCGACGCGCATCTCGTCGCCCAGTCGATCGCGCAGCAGCTTGAGCGGCGCGTCGCCTTCCGCCGCGCCATGAAGCGGGCGGTGCAGTCGGCGATGCGGCTCGGCGCGCAGGGCATCCGCATCTCGTGCGGCGGCCGGCTTGGCGGCACCGAAATCGCGCGCAGCGAGTGGTACCGCGAGGGGCGGGTGCCGCTCCATACGCTGCGCGCCGACATCGACTACGGCCAGTCAACCGCGCACACGGCCTACGGCACGATCGGCGTCAAGGTCTGGATCTTCAAAGGCGAGATCATGGAGCACGATCCCTTCGGCTCGGAGAAGCGCGCGCTCGAGGGAACCGAGTCCTCCCGCCGCACCCAGGCCGGCTGACGCCAAGGGGATTTTGAGAGACGAACAATGCTGCAACCAAACCGCACCAAGTTCCGCAAACAGCACAAGGGTCGCATCCACGGCACCGCGAAGGGCGGAATGACGCTGAACTTCGGCGAATACGGGCTGAAGGCGCTTGAGCCGGAGCGCGTCACCGCGCGCCAGATCGAGGCGGCGCGGCGCGCCATCACGCGCCAGATGAAGCGCGCTGGGCGGGTGTGGATCCGCATCTTCCCGGACGTGCCGGTGTCGAAGAAGCCGACCGAGGTGCGCATGGGCAAGGGCAAGGGCACGCCGGAATTCTGGGCGGCGCGCGTGCATCCGGGCCGCATCATGTTCGAGATCGACGGGGTCAACGAGGAGACGGCGCGCGAGGCGCTGCGCCTCGGGGCCGCCAAGCTGCCGGTCCGCACGCGCGTCGTCGCGCGTATCGCGGATTGAGGCGGCGGAACAACGGTGACGACGATGAAGGCTGAAGAGTTTCGCACCAGGACGCTCGACGAGCTGAGCGACCGGCTCGCCGCGCTCAAGAAGGAGCAGTTCAACCTGCGCTTTCAGAAGGCGTCGGGGCAGCTTGAGAAGACGGCGCGCATCCGCGAGGTGCGCAGAGACATTGCCCGCCTGAAGACGGTCGCCGCGGCGAAGCGCGCCGCCGAGGCCAAGGGCTGAGGAGGCATCGATGCCGAAGAGATTGCTGCAGGGGATCGTGGTCAGCGACAAGGCCGACAAGACCGTGGTGGTCGATGTCGAGCGCCGCTTCACGCACCCGATCCTGAAGAAGACCGTGCGGCGCACGAAGAAGTACCAGGCGCACGATCCGGAGAACCGCTGCAAGGTGGGCGACCGCGTGGTGATCGAAGAATCGAAGCCGATCTCGAAGACCAAGAAGTGGGTTGTGGTCGTCGAGGAAGGCGCGGCCGCGAAGGCCGGTTGAGGAATGTTGCGGCGGGTATCCCCGTCCGTGCCTAAGAAGAAGGACGTCGCACGATGATCCAGATGCAGACGAACCTCGATGTCGCGGACAATTCCGGCGCGCGCCGCGTGCAGTGCATCAAGGTGCTTGGCGGCTCGAAGCGGAAATACGCGCATATCGGCGACGTCATCGTCGTCTCGGTGAAGGAAGCGATTCCGCGCGGGCGCGTGAAGAAGGGCGATGTGATGAAGGCGGTCGTGGTGCGGACCGCAAAGGACATCCACCGCGCCGACGGCAGCGTCATCCGCTTCGATCGCAACGCCGCCGTCCTGATCGACAACAAGGCGGAGCCGGTTGGCACCCGCATCTTCGGCCCGGTGCCGAGGGAGCTTCGGGCGAAGAACCATATGAAGATCATTTCGCTTGCGCCGGAGGTGCTTTGATGGCCGCGCGCGTCAGAAAGGGCGACAAGGTGATCGTCATCAGCGGGCGCGACAAGGGCCGCGCCGGTGAGGTGATCCGGGTGATGCCCAAGGAGAACCGCGCGCTTGTGCGCGGCGTCAACATGGTGACGCGGCACCAGCGCCAGTCCACCACGCAGGAGGGTGGCATGATCCGCAAGGAGGCGCCGATCCACCTGTCCAACGTCGCGCTCGCCGATCCGAGTGACGGAAAGCCGACGCGCGTGGGGTTCAAGACGCTCGGCGACGGCCGCAAGGTGCGTTTCGCCAAGCGCTCGGGAGAGACCTTCAATGGCTGAAGCTGAGACGGCAGCGAACGGCTCCTACGAGCCGCGGCTGCAGACATATTACCGCGATGTCGTGGTGCCGAAGCTGAACGCGGAGTTCGGCTACAAGAATCCACACAGCGTGCCGCGCATCGACAAGGTGGTGCTCAATATGGGCGTCGGCGAGTCGACCGCCAATTCCAAGAAGGCGCAGCTTGCCGCCGACGACCTGGCGCTGATTGCCGGGCAGAAGCCGGTGGTGACCAAGGCGCGGCAATCGATCGCCACCTTCAAGGTGCGCGAGGGCATGCCGATCGGCGCCAAGGTGACGCTCAGGAAGACTCGCATGTTCGAGTTCCTCGACCGGCTGATCAACGTGGCGCTGCCGCGAGTGCGCGATTTTCGCGGGCTCTCCGCGAAGAGCTTCGACGGGCGGGGAAACTTTGCCCTCGGTATCAAGGAGCACATCATTTTCCCGGAGATCAACTACGACAAGGTCGATCAGGTCTGGGGGATGGATGTGGTGGTTTGCACAACGGCACGGACGGATGAGGAAGCGCGGGCATTGCTGACGGCGCTCAACTTTCCGTTCCGGCAGTGATGAAATTGGCGAGGTCCTAGGACGATGGCGAAGACAAGCGCGGTCGAGAAGAACAACCGGCGGATGCGGCTGAGCAAGCGCTTCGCGGCCAAGCGGGCGCGGCTCAAGGCCGCCGCCGTTGACCCATTGCTGAGCGATCAGGAGCGGTTCGCAGCGCGCCTCAAGCTCGCCGAGATGCCGCGCAACTCGGCGCCGAGCCGCGTGCGCAACCGCTGCGAGATAACCGGACGTCCGCGCGGCTTCTACCGCAAGCTCAAGATGAGCCGCATTGCGCTTCGCCAGATGAGCAATGACGGCAAAGTCCCGGGCATGGTGAAGTCGAGCTGGTGAGGAGATCGAAATGCCGATGAACGACCCGCTCGGCGACATGCTGACACGGATCAGGAATGCGCAGCTTCGGAAGCGCACGACGGTGGCGACGCCCGCCTCGTTGCTGCGCGCGCGCGTCCTCGATGTGCTGCAGTCGGAGGGCTATATCCGCGGCTATTCGGAGGTCGCCGTGAACGGCAAGGCCGAATACCAGATCGAGCTTAAATATTCCGACGGCCAGCCGGTGATCCGCGAGATCCAGCGCGTATCGAAGCCGGGTCGCCGCGTCTATTCCTCGGCGAAGAGCATTCCGCGCGTCGCCGACGGGCTCGGCGTGTCGATCCTTTCGACGCCGAAGGGCGTCATGTCCGACCACGAAGCGCGCAGCCAGAATGTCGGCGGCGAGGTGCTCTGCCAGGTGTTCTGATCCTGGCGGCGAAGAGAACGGGTTAGTGAGATGTCGCGAATTGGCAAGAAATCGGTGGCGGTGCCGAAAGGCGTGACCGCGGAGGTCAAGGGCCAGACCGTCTCCGCCAAGGGGCCGAAGGGCCAGCTTGCCGTCGTCCTGAACGACCGCGTTTCGGTCGCCATGGGCGACGGCGGGATCGCCGTCGCGCCGCGCGACCAGTCGAAGGCGGCGCGCTCGATGTGGGGGATGTCGCGCACGCTCGTGCAGAACATCATCACCGGCGTGACCGAGGGCTTCGAGGAGAAGCTTGAGATCAACGGCGTCGGCTACCGCGCGCAGGTGCAAGGCAAGAGCCTGAACCTGGCGCTCGGCTACAGCCACGACGTGAGCTATGCGATCCCGGAGGGGATCGAGATCCAGACGCCGAAGCCGACGGAGATCGTGGTCGCCGGCATCGACAGGCAGAAGGTCGGTCAGGTGGCGGCGGAGATCCGCCGCTGGCGCCCGCCGGAGCCCTACAAAGGCAAGGGCGTGAAATATTCCGACGAGTTTATCTTCCGCAAGGAAGGCAAGAAGAAATAGGTCGAGGGCCATGTCCAGCAAGAAACCCGGAACGGTGCGGCGCCAGGCGCGCGTGCGCAAGGTGCTCAAAAGGAGCGCCGGCGTCCGCCCGCGCCTTTCGGTGTTCCGCTCGTCGGCGCATATCTACGCACAGGTGATCGACGACCTGCGCGGCCACACGGTGGCCGCCGCGTCGAGCCTGGAAAAGCCGCTGCGCGAGAAGCTGAAGACGGGCGCCGACAAGACGGCGGCGGCCGAGGTCGGCAAGCTGGTGGCGGAACGAGCGAAGGCCGCGGGCGTCGATAAGGTGGTCTTTGACCGTGGCGCCTATCTCTTTCACGGCCGCGTCAAGGCGCTCGCCGATGCGGCGCGCGAGGGGGGACTGGACTTCTGACGACGCATCCGCGCCGCAGACGGACATTCGAGAAACGGACGGAAGAAACATGGCAGAACACGGTGGTCGGCGACGGGATCGCGGCAGAGAACGTGAGCGCGGCGGCGAAGATCGCGACAGCGAATTCGTCGACAAGCTCGTTCACATCAATCGTGTCGCCAAGGTGGTGAAGGGCGGACGGCGCTTCGGCTTCGCAGCGCTTGTCGTCGTCGGCGATCAGCGCGGCCGCGTCGGCTTCGGCCACGGCAAGGCGCGCGAGGTGCCGGAGGCGATCCGCAAGGCGACGGAATCGGCAAAGCGCGCCATGATCCGCGTGCCGCTCAAGGAAGGGCGCACGCTGCATCACGACGTGACCGGCCGGCACGGGGCGGGGCGGGTGATCGTGCGTGCGGCCGAGGCCGGCACTGGCATCATCGCCGGCGGCCCGATGCGCGCCGTCTTCGAGACGCTCGGCGTGCAGGACGTTGTGGCGAAGTCGATGGGGACTTCGAACCCCTACAACATGGTGCGCGCGACGTTCGACGCACTGAAGCGCGAGGACAGCCCGCGCTCGGTCGCAGCAAGGCGCGGCATCAAGGTCTCGACGCTGCAGGCGCGCCGGCGCGACGCCGACGCCGCGGCTGCCGCGCCGGAAGGCTAGGGAGGATCGCCATGGCGAATAAGGCCGCAGACAACGCCATCGTCGTTGAGCAGATCGGCAGCCCGATCCGCCGGCGTTTCGACCAGCGGCAGACCCTGATCGGGCTCGGGCTGAACCGGCTCGGACGGCGTCGCACGCTGAAGGACACGATGGAGACCCGCGGCATGATCGCCAAGGTCAGCCATCTCGTCCGTATCGTCGGCGAAGGTTAAGACGAAGATAGAGATACGGGACAGAACCCAATGAAACTTAACGAGCTTTCCGATCGGCCTGGCGCGATGAAAAACCGCAAGCGCATCGGTCGCGGCATCGGCTCCGGCACGGGCAAGACCGCCGGGCGCGGTGGCAAGGGCCAGACCGCGCGCTCCGGCGTTCGCATCAAGGGTTTTGAGGGCGGCCAGATGCCGCTCCACCGCCGCTTGCCGAAGCGCGGATTCACCAACATCTTCCGCAAGGACTTCGTCGAGGTGAGTCTCGACCGGATCGGCCAGGCGATCGAAGCCGGGCGGCTCAATGCGGACGCGACCATCGACGCGGAGGCGCTGAAGGCCGCCGGGGTCATCAAGCGCGCCAGGGACGGGGTGCGGCTCCTCGGTGGAGTGGCGCCGACGCGGAAGCTGACAATCGACGTTGCCGGCGCATCGCGTCCGGCGATCGCCGCGGTGGAGAGGGCCGGCGGCAGCGTTACGGTCGCCAAGACCGCAGCGCCGGCGGAGGCCGGAGCCTAAACGGGTCAGTCGGGGGCATTGGAGCGATCATGGCCTCAGCAGCCGAACAACTTGCCGCTAATCTGAACTTCGCCGCCTTCTCCAAGGCGGAGGAGCTCAAGAAGCGTATCTGGTTCACGCTCGGCGCGCTCCTCGTCTATCGGCTCGGCACCTACATCCCGCTTCCGGGCATCAACATCGATGCCTTGACCCAGGCCTTCGAGCAGCAGTCGCAGGGCATCCTGGGCATGTTCAACATGTTCTCAGGCGGTGCCGTGAAGCGCATGGCGATCTTCGCGCTCGGCATCATGCCCTATATCTCCGCCTCCATCATCTTGCAGCTGATGACGGCCGTCGTGCCGCAGCTCGATCAGCTCAAGAAGGAAGGCGAGCAGGGCCGCAAGGTCATCAACCAGTATACGCGCTACCTGACCGTGGTGCTGGCGATGTTCCAGTCCTACGGTATCGCCGTCGGTCTTGAGGGTTCCGGCAACATCGTCGTCGACCCGGGTCTGTTCTTCCGGATGAGCGCCGTCGTCACGCTGACCGGCGGCACCATGTTCCTGATGTGGCTCGGCGAGCAGATCACCTCGCGCGGCATCGGCAACGGCATATCGCTGATCATCTTCTCCGGTATCGTCGCCAACGTCCCGCATGCGCTCGCCGGCACGCTCGAGCTCGGCCGCCAGGGCGCGTTGTCGACGCCGGTGATCCTCGGCGTGATGATACTGGCGATCGCGGTGGTGACCGGCATCGTCTTCGTCGAGCGGGCGCAGCGGCGACTGCTGATCCAGTATCCGAAGCGGCAGATCGGCAACCGCATGTTCCAGGGCGACAGCTCGCACCTGCCGCTGAAGCTCAACACGGCCGGCGTGATCCCGCCGATCTTCGCCTCCTCGCTCCTGCTTCTGCCGATCACCGTCGCGCAGTTCTCGGCCGGCAGCGGGCCCGGATGGCTGACCTCGGTCACCTCGCTGCTCGGCAACGGGCAGCCGCTGCACATGCTGCTTTACGGGGCAATGATCGTCTTCTTCGCTTTCTTCTACACAGCCGTCGTGTTCAATCCGAAGGACACGGCCGACCAGTTGAAGAAGCATGGCGGGTTCATTCCGGGAATCCGCCCAGGCCAGCGAACGGCCGACCATATCGACTACGTCTTGACTCGCATCACGACACTTGGCGCGATCTATCTGGTGATCGTCTGCCTGCTGCCTGAGACGCTGATCACGCGGGTCGGGATCCCGTTCTATTTCGGCGGCACATCGCTTCTGATCGTGGTCAACGTGACGATGGACACGGTGCAGCAGGTGCAGGGGCATCTGCTGGCGCACCAATATGAGGGCCTGGTCAAGAAGGCGAAGCTCAGAGGCCGACGGCGATGAGGGTGATCCTGCTCGGACCGCCGGGAGCAGGGAAAGGCACCCAGTCGCAGCGGCTGGTGGAGAAGCACGGCATCGTGCAGCTCTCGACCGGCGACATGCTGCGTGCCGCGATCAAGGCCGGCACACCGATCGGCAAACAGGCCGAGACGATCATGGCGCGCGGCGACCTCGTCCCCGACGAGGTGGTGGTCGGGATCATCTCCGACCGCATGGACCAGCCGGACGCGAAGCCGGGTTTTGTGCTCGACGGCTTTCCGCGCACGGTGAAGCAGGCGGAGGAGCTCGACGCGCTTCTGGAGCGGAAGGGGCTTCGGCTCGACGGTGTCGTGGAGCTCAAGGTCGACGAGGGTATCTTGTTGAAGCGTATCGAAAATCGTCTGGCTGAGATGAGGGCGCGCGGCGAGCCGGTCAGGGCTGACGACAACGCGGAGGCGTTCAGGACGCGGCTTTCCGCCTACCGCAAGCAGACGGCGCCGCTGGTCGACTACTACCGCGGGAAGGGGGCGCTCCGGTCGGTTGACGGTATGGCGGAAATCGACGCTGTAACCGGCGCCATAGACGAGGTTTTGTCCGCTGTGTGACGGCGGCGCGGCGGTTGACGGAAGGCCGCCGGGACATTACATAGCGGCACCAATCCTAAAGAGTTCGGAGCGGTGCCGGAGCCATCGAAGCGTTCCGGGACCGCATTAGTGCGTCTTCCGGCCGCGTGAAACGAAAGCGCCGGCCCGGCGCGACATTGAGGAGTATCGGACTTGGCACGCATTGCTGGCGTCAACATTCCGACCAACAAGCGCGTCGTGATCGCGCTCCAGTATATCCACGGTATCGGCGCTACCAAGGCGCACGAGATCGTGCACAAGGTCGGCATCCCGGAGGCGCGGCGCGTGAACGAGCTTTCCGACTCCGAAGTGATGCAGATTCGCGAGACCATCGACCGCGAATACATGGTGGAGGGTGACCTTCGCCGTGAGGTGGCGATGAACATCAAGCGGCTGATGGATCTTGGCTCCTACCGGGGACTGCGCCATCGGCGGGGGCTGCCGGTCAGGGGCCAGCGCACGCACACCAATGCGCGTACGCGCAAAGGGCCGGCGAAGCCAATCGCCGCGAGGAAGAAATAACGCCTGGACAGGATAAGCTGAGAGATGGGCAAGGACGCAACGCGCATCCGCAGGCGCGAACGCAAGAACATCACGTCGGGCATCGCCCATGTGGCCTCGACGTTCAACAACACGATGATCACCATCACCGACGTGCAGGGCAACACCATTGCCTGGTCGTCGGCCGGTGCGATGGGCTTCAAGGGGTCGCGCAAGTCGACCCCCTACGCTGCGCAGATCGCCGCCGAGACGGCGGCGCGCAAGGCGCAGGATCACGGGATGCGTACGCTCGAGGTGGAAGTCTCGGGACCCGGCTCCGGCCGCGAATCGGCGCTTCGCGCGCTGCAAGCCGCCGGCTTCACGATCACCACGATCCGCGACGTGACGCCGATCCCGCATAATGGTTGCCGGCCTCCGAAGCGCCGGCGCGTATAGGCAAGAACAAGGCGCCGCGCGTGTCGGCGCCGGGGCCGCTGTTTTTCGGCGGCGTCCAATCCTTGAGAGGCATGGATGGTTATCCAGAAGAACTGGCAGGACCTGATCAAACCGAACAAGCTCGACGTCAAGCTCGGCTCGGACCGCCGCCGCGTCGCCACCATGGTGGCGGAGCCGCTTGAGCGCGGCTTCGGGCTGACGCTCGGCAATGCGCTCCGGCGCGTGCTGCTCTCCTCGCTGCAGGGGGCGGCGGTGACGAGCGTGCAGATCGACGGCGTGCTGCACGAATTCTCCTCGATCGCCGGGGTGCGCGAGGACGTGACCGACATCGTCCTCAACATCAAGGAAATCGCCGTCAAGATGGATGGCGACGGGCCGAAGCGGATGACGCTCCGCAAGACCGGGCCGGGCCATGTCACCGCCGGAGATATCCAGACCGTCGGCGACATCGAGATCCTCAATCCCGAGCTCGTCATCTGCACGCTTGACGACGGCGCCGACATCCGCATGGAGCTGACCGTCGACAACGGCAAGGGCTACGTCGCGGCGGAGCGCAATCGTCCCGAGGACGCGCCGATCGGGCTGGTCCCGGTCGACAGCCTCTATTCGCCGGTGAAGAAGGTCTCCTACCGGGTCGAGAACACCCGCGAGGGCCAGGTGCTCGACTACGACAAGCTGACGCTCGCGATCGAGACCGACGGTTCGGTCACGCCGGACGACGCCGTCGCCTACGCGGCGCGCATCCTGCAGGACCAGCTCTCGATCTTCGTCTCCTTCGAGGAGCCGAAGAAGGAGACGGTCGAGGAATCGGCACCGGAGCTTGCCTTCAACCCGGCGCTCCTTAAGAAGGTCGACGAGCTTGAGCTTTCGGTGCGCTCGGCCAACTGCCTGAAGAACGACAACATCGTCTATATCGGCGACCTGATCCAGAAGACCGAGGCGGAGATGCTGCGCACGCCGAATTTTGGGCGGAAGTCGCTGAACGAGATCAAGGAAGTCCTGGCGTCGATGGGGCTGCATCTCGGCATGGAAGTGCCGAACTGGCCGCCCGACAACATCGAGGACCTCGCCAAGCGCTTCGAAGACCAGTATTGATCAGTGATCAGTCATCAGTAGTCAGTGATCAGCAGGCCTCGGGGTGGGGTCATTGTTCTGATAACTGATCACTGATACCTGACCCCTGGAAAAGGGAGCCTGAAATGCGCCACGGCAAAGCCGGCCGCAAGCTGAACCGCACCGCGAGCCATCGCACGGCGATGTTCGCCAACATGGCGGCGTCTCTGATTGAGCACGAGCAGATCGTCACCACGCTGCCCAAGGCGAAGGAGCTTCGCCCGGTGGTGGAGAAGCTGGTGACGCTGGCGAAGCGCGGCGACCTTCATGCGCGGCGTCTCGCGGCAGCGCGCATCCGCAACGAGGAGATGGTCAAGAAGCTCTTCGAGACCATCGGCCCGCGCTATAAGGAGCGGAACGGCGGCTATACGCGGGTATTGAAGGCGGGCTTCCGCCACGGTGACAATGCGCCGGTCGCGGTGATCGAGTTCGTTGACCGCGACACCGAGGCAAAGGGCGCCGGTGACCGGGAGCGGGCTGCCGAGCGGGAAGCGGCGGAGGCCGAGGCGGCGTAAGGCCGCTGACAGCAAGGCAGGCTAACGGTGAGGCGGCTTCGGCCGCCTTTCTTGTTTCTTGGGGGAGGTGGTGGTCCGTTGCCGCGGCGCCCGCCAAATGTCGCGCTCCGGCGGCTGGCCTTTGCCTTGCCGATGCCTTCCGGGGCGACTATTCCCGAAGGCCGTTGGGGCGCGAATTCGAGGAGTGCGGGCATGGGTCGGACCCTGCGCCTTGTTGCGCTGATTGCAATCTCTGCGGTCGCGGGATTTTTGGTTCCGCTGCCGAACCACGTCGTTATCGAGATCCGGTCGACCGGCGGCCCGGCGGTCGCGGCGCCGGTGGTGCCGGGGCACGTGCAGGTCGCAGCGCCTGTACCCGTGGCGCAGGTCGCCGCCACGGCGCCGGTTGATCAGCCCGCGCCCGAAACCCAGGTTCCGGAGAGCCGCGAGGCGATCAAGCTCTCCTTCGCGCCGATCGTGAAACACGCGGCCCCGGCGGTCGTCAATGTCTACGCCACGTCGCGCGTGCAGGTGCATTCGCCGTTCGAGGGCGATCCGTTCTTCGAGCGCTTCTTCGGCCAGAACAGCCCGTTCGGGGCGCCGCAGGAGCGCGAGCGCTCGGCGCTCGGCTCTGGTGTCGTCGTCGACAAGAGCGGCGTCATCGTCACCAACAACCACGTCGTCGGCGACGCGACCGACATCAAGGTGGCGCTCTCCGACGGGCGCGAGTTTCCGGCAAAAATCCTGCTCAAGGACGAGCGCACCGATCTGGCGGTGCTGAAGATCGACGTTGCCGGCGGGAACCTGCCGATCCTCGAATTCGGCAATTCCGACGCGCTCGAGGTTGGTGACATGGTGCTCGCCATCGGCGATCCGTTTGGCGTCGGCCAGACGGTGACGAGCGGCATCGTCTCGGCGCTTGCGCGCACCAATCTCGGCATCAACGACTACGGCTTTTTCATCCAGACCGACGCCGCCATCAATCCCGGCAATTCCGGCGGCGCGCTGGTCGATATCGACGGCAAGCTGATCGGGATCAACACCGCGATCTATTCGCGCAGCGGTGGGTCGATCGGCATCGGCTTCGCCATTCCCTCCGACATGGTGCGGACGGTGGTGACACAGGCGATCGCCGGCTCGACCACGGTGGCGCGTGCCTGGATCGGCGTCTCCTGCCAGGACGTGACACAGGATATCGCGGCCTCGCTCGGGCTTCAGAGTCCGCACGGCGCGCTCGTCTCGCGCGTCGACAAGAACTCGCCCGCCGAGAAGGCCGGCCTCAAGGTCGGCGACCTGATCCTAAAGGCCGGCGACCACGATATCGGCGACGCGGCGGCGCTCGATTACCGGCTCGCCGTCACCGGCATCGGCAATCCGGTCTCCTTCCAGGTCTGGCGCGACGGCGCCATGCGGACGGTCGATGTCAGCGTCGAGGCGGAGCCGGAGCTTGACGAAGGCGACCTGACGCTGATCGGCGGCAGGAGCCCGCTGACCGGCGCGGTGGTCGCCGACTTTTCCGCCACCGTCGCCGACCGCTTCCACATCCGCGGCGCCGGTAGCGGCGCCGTCATCGTCGACGTCGAGCCGCTGTCGCCGGCGCAGCGCGTCGGCTTCAAGAAAGGCGACGTGGTGCTGAAGGCGCAAGGCAAGGACATCACGACCGCCAAGGAGCTCGCCGATCTGGTGGAGACCGACAGCCGGCTCTGGCGCATCAAGTTCATGCGCGACGGACAGGTGTCCGATGTCATGATCGGGGGATGAGTAACCTTTTCCAGGCCGCAGGGCTCGCCGAACAGGCTCCGCGTCCGCTTGCCGACCGGCTCCGCCCGAGGCACCTTTCGGAAGTCGCGGGGCAGGCGCATCTCCTCGGTCCCGAGGGTACGCTGACCCGGATGCTGAAGACGCGGAGCGTCGGGTCGCTGGTCTTCTGGGGACCGCCCGGCACTGGCAAGACAACGGTCGCGCGGCTTCTCGCCGAGGCGACCGACCTTCACTTCCAGCAGATCTCCGCCATCCATTCCGGGGTCGCGGAGCTGAAGAAGATCTTCGATCAGGCGCGGGCGCGGCGCGAGGTCGGCGAGGGGACGCTGCTCTTCGTCGACGAGATCCACCGCTTCAACCGCGCGCAGCAGGACAGCTTTCTGCCGGTGATGGAGGACGGGACGGTGACGCTGGTCGGCGCTACCACCGAGAACCCGTCCTTCGAGTTGAACGCGGCGCTTTTGTCCCGGGCCACGGTGCTTGTCTTCAAGCCGCTCGACCAGGCGGCGCTCGAGACGCTGCTTTCACGCGCTGAGAAGGAAGAGACGCGCAAGTTGCCGCTCGACCCGGAGGCGCGCGGCGTCTTGATCCGCATGGCGGACGGCGACGGACGCGCGGTGCTGTCGCTTGCCGAGGAAGTGTGGCGGGCCGCCGGCAAGGACGAGATTTTTGACGCCGAGCGGCTGCAGGCGGTGCTGCAGCGGCGCGCGCCGATCTACGACAAGTCGCAGGACGGGCACTACAATCTGATCTCGGCGCTGCACAAGTCGGTGCGCGGCTCCGATCCGCAGGCGGCGCTCTATTATCTCGCGCGCATGCTCGATGCCGGCGAGGACCCGATGTACCTGGCACGCCGCATGATCCGCATGGCGTCAGAGGATATCGGGCTTGCCGACCACAATGCGCTCATCGTCGCCAATGCCGCGAAGGAGGCCTACCACATGCTCGGCACGCCGGAGGGCGAGCTGGCGCTGGCGGAGGCCTGCGTCTATCTCGCCGTCGCGCCGAAATCGAACGCGCTCTACACCGCCTTCGGCGCTGCCAAGCGCGCCGCGAAGGAAGGCGGTTCGCTGCCTCCCCCAAAACACATCCTGAACGCGCCGACCAAGCTGATGAAGAGCGAGGGCTATGGCGCCGGCTATGAATATGACCACGAAGCAGAGGAGGCGTTCTCCGGTCAGGACTATTTTCCGGAGGCGATGGGACGGCAGGAATTCTATTGCCCGACCGAGCGCGGCTACGAGAAGCGCATCGCCGAGCGGCTGGCGGAATGGGAGCGGCTGAGGCGCGAGCGGGGGCGCAAGTGATCTACTTCGCGTATGGCTCGAACATGGACCCGGCGCAGATGCGGGTGCGTTGCGCCGGCGCGCGGGCGAGGGGGCCGGGCTTCCTTCCCGGATACCGGCTTCATTTCCCGCGCTGGTCGCCGCGCCGCAGGCATGCGGTCGCGAGCATCGAAACACGTGCGGAGAGCAAGGTCTGGGGCGTCGTTTACGACATGACGCCTGACGACTGGACTGCCCTCCATCCCTTCGAGGGACACATCGCCGCGGGGCATGCGGAGAACCGCTACGACCTGATTCGTATCGAGGTGGGCACGGACGTCGGGACTGTTTCCGCTCGGACCTATGTCGCCATGCCCGATCCGGAGCGCCCCGACCCCGGGCCGACTTCGGTCCGCTACCTGCAGCAGCTGATCGACGGTGCGCTCGCGCACGGGCTTCCGGCCGACTACCTCGCCATGCTGCGATCGGTGCCGACCCTCGATTGAGCGGAAGCGCCGATGTGGGTAAGGAGGATGTTCGCCTCCCGAAACCCAGGGCAGATGACGGATACCCCCGACCAGCGGTCCGACGGTGCTCAGAGCGCCACCGCATCTCCCAGTCTGCCTGACCTTTTCCTCGCCTTCGCCGGCGTCGCGATCATGGGGTTTGGCGGCGTGCTCCCGTTCGCGCGGCGGATGCTGGTGGAAGAGCGGCGCTGGCTGTCGCCGGAGGATTTTACCGAAGTCCTGTCGCTCGGGCAGTTCCTGCCGGGCGGCAATATCGTCAACGTCTCGATCGTCGTCGGGCAGCGCTTCCGCGGGGTCGCCGGATCGGTGGCGGCGCTCACCGGGCTGATGGCGGCGCCGATGGTGATCGTCGTGCTCTTCGGAACGCTCTATCTGAACTACGGCCAGAACCCGGTCGTGCATCATGCGCTGAGCGGGATCACGGCCGCTGCGGCTGGCCTCTTCCTCTCCATGGCGGTGAAGATGGCGATGCCGCTCTTCAAGAGGGGCGCCGGCATCGCGCTCGGCTTTGCCGCGTTGACCTTTGCAGCGGTCGGGCTTCTCGGCTACTCGCTGCCGCTGGTCCTCGTCGTCGTCGCGCCGTTCTCGATCGCGTTTCATTGGTGGCGGATGAAATGAGCGACGACAATAGCGGCGGCGTTCTCGGGCTCGTCTCCGTCTTCGCGGTGCTGTCGCTCTTCGCGGTCGGCGGCGCCAATGCGGTGATCCCCGAGATCCACCGCCAGGCCGTCGACGTCCAGGGATGGATGACGAGCGCGCGCTTCAGCGACATCTTCGCGATATCGCAGGCGGCGCCCGGCCCGAACATCATCATCGTGACGCTGGTCGGCTGGGAGGTCGCCGGCCTTGGCGGCGCGCTTGCCGCGACCTTCGCCATGATCCTCCCGACCAGCGTGCTCGCCTATGCGGTGGGCCGCGTCTGGCACCGCTTCGGCGCGGCGCGCTGGCGGATCGCCGTCCAGGCCGGAGTGGCGCCGGTCACGATCGGGCTTGTCACGGCCAGCGCCTATGTGCTGTCGCGCACCGCCGATACCGGGCTCGCGGCGCTGGCGCTGACGCTGCTGACGGCGGCGGTGCTGAGCCTGACCCGGCTGCACCCGTTCATCTTTCTGGCCTTGGGCGCGGCGCTCGGGGCGGCCGGGCTGATCTGAGGACCGGAGTTGGAGACGGCCAACGCGTGGGCTTGAGGTAGCGCCAACGCGGCGCTAACGAGAGCCATGATTTACCCCCCTTCAGCCGCCCGTGCCGCACCGTGAGCGGCGTCGAGATGCGCAAGGTCGACAGCGACGAGGCCGGCATCCGGCTCGATCGCTGGTTCAAGCTGCATTATCCCGGCCTCGGCTTCGGGCATCTGCAGAAGCTGATCCGCTCCGGCCAGGTGCGCGTCGACGGCTCGCGCGCCGAGGCGTCGGCGCGGCTTGCGGTTGGACAGGAGATCCGCGTCCCGCCGATCCTTGAAGCGGACCGCGGCAAGGGCCGTATCGCGCCGCTCAAGGCTCTCGGCGACCGCGAGGCGCTGGAAGCCATGATCCTCTACGAGGATGCCGATGTGATGGCGCTGAACAAGCCGGCGGGGTTGGCGGTGCAGGGCGGCTCCGGCGTGACGCGGCATGTCGATCAGATGCTTGATGCCTTCACCGACCGACAGGGGCGGAAGCCGCGGCTCGTGCATCGCCTCGACCGCGAGACGGCGGGCGTCCTGCTCGTCGCGCGGACGCGCTCCGCCGCTGCTTATTTCGGAAAAGCCTTCAAGGCGCGCGAGACGGAGAAATATTACTGGGCGGTCGTTGCCGGCGTGCCGCGGCCGTCGACGGGGCGCATCTCGACCTACCTTGCGCGCGGCGAGGACGAAGAGCGCATGCGCGTCGTCAAGCACGGTGAGGCGGGTGCCGAGCACGCCGTCACGCTCTATGCACTTGCTGACCAGGCCGGGCAGAAGCTCGCCTTTTTGGTCATGCGACCGATCACCGGGCGCACGCACCAGCTTCGCGCACACGCCGCCCATATCGGCCATCCGATCGTCGGCGACCCGAAATATTTCAACATCGAGAACTGGGAGCTGCCGGGCGGCATCCAGAATCGGCTGCACCTTCTCGCCCGCCGCATCGTCGTGCCGCATCCGAAGGGCGGCGTCATCGACGTGACGGCGCCGCTGCCGCTGCACATCAAGCAGACCTTCGCCGTCGTCGGCTTCGACGAGGAAAGCGCGGCGGCGGCCGCGGCAGAGCTGAAGCCCGGTTGATGCGGAGCGCGCTCGACCTTCGTGCCGTCGCGGCGCTGGTGGTGCTTTGCGGCTCCTGGGGACTGAACCAGGTGGCGATCAAGGTGACGCTCTGGGGGATGCCGCCGGCGCTGCAGCTCGGCGCGCGCTCAGCCGTCGCCGCGGCGCTCGTGTTCCTGTGGTGCCTGCTCCGCCGCAAGCCGCTCTTTAAGCGCGACGGCACGCTTCTTCCGGGCCTCGCGGCGGGGCTGCTCTTCGGGTTTGAGTTCCTGCTGATCTTCATGGGACTTCAGCACACGACCGCGTCGCGCGCGGTGATCTTCATCTATCTCTCGCCTTTCGTGGTGGCGCTCGGCGGGCATCTCTTTCTGGACGAAGCGCTGAGCGCGCGGAAATTCGCCGGGCTCGGCCTGGCGCTCGCCGGGCTCGTCGTTGCCTTCTCCGACGCTTTCGCGACGCCGACGCGGGCGACGCTTCCAGGCGACATGCTCTGTGTCGCCGCCGCGATCCTCTGGGGGGCGACGACGGTCCTGATCAAGGGATCCGCATTGAACAAAGTGTCGGCGGAGAAGACGCTTCTCTACCAGCTCGGTGTTTCCGCGCCGCTCGGCTTCGCGCTCTCCTTGGGGCTTGGCGAGAGCGTCAATCACGGGCTGTTCCTCGCCGTCTGGCCGGCCTTCGTCTACCAGGCGGTGTGGGTCGCGGCGATCACCTATGTCGCCTGGTTCGCACTGATCCGCGACTATCCGGTGTCGCTGCTTTCGTCGTTCACGTTCCTGACGCCGCTCTTCGGTGTTGCTTTCGGAGCGGCGCTTCTGAACGAGCTGATCACGCTCGCTTTGCTGGCGGCGCTTCTTCTCGTCGCCGCCGGCATCTATCTCGTGAACAGCGCTCCGCGTCCGCGCAGGGAGGCGGGCGCCGATGCCGCCGGCTAAGAAAGGCGGAGAGGCCGCGGCCGACCCGCTTGCTGCGGCGCGGCGGCTTGCGGCACCGGAGAAGCAGAAGCGCTTCTATAAGACCGCCGAGATGGCGGAGGAGGCGGGCGGCTTCGCACTGCGTCTCGACGGCAAGCGGGCGATGACGCCTGGGCGGCGGCCGCTCGCCGTGCCGCATGCGCATCTTGCCGAGGCGATTGCCGCGGAGTGGATGGGGCAGGGCGAATTCATCGACCCGGCCGCGATGCCGGTGACGCGGCTTGCAAACAGCGCGATCGACGGCGTCGCCGCGCGCCTGGCGGAGGTGCAGGGCGAGGTGATGGGTTATGCCGGCACCGATCTGCTCTACTATCGCGCCGGCACGCCTGCCGGCCTCGTCGCGCGGCAGAGCGAAGCGTGGGACCCGATGCTCCGCTGGGCGGAGAAGCGCTTCGGCGTCAACTTCGTGCTCGCCGAGGGTGTCATGCATGTCGCGCAGCCGGAGGTGACGCTGGAGGCGCTGCGTGGCGCGGTGGCGGACTACGGCGACCCGTTCAGGCTCGCCGGGCTGGCGCTCGCGACGACGCTGACGGGCTCGGCGCTGATGGCGCTGATGCTGGCGGAAGGCGCGCTCGACGTGGAGGCGGCGTGGGCCGCGGCGAATGTCGACGAAGATTGGAACATCAAGGAATGGGGCGAGGACGCGGAAGCCGCGGCACGGCGCGCGAGGCGCTTCCGGGATTTTCGCGCCGCTGCGCTGGCGCTCAGCACCGTTCCCCTCCCCCTTGCGGGGAGGGGCTAGGGGAGGGGTGGCTCCTTTTCGCGGGTGCTCATTCGCAACCCCTCACCCAACCCTCTCCCCGCAAGGGGGAGAGGGCTTTTTGGCTTACGCCGCCGCGCCGAGCCTTCCCAAATGCGTGTCCTTGAAGCCCGAGGCATGCTTCAGCCCAAAGCCGAGGGCGCGGTCGATGCCGATATGTGCACCGAGGATGAAGGGGAGTGACAGGATGAGCGTGCTGTCGCCCCAAAAATACCAGGCAAGGAAGAAGAGAACGACGACGGTCACCCAGCTATGAACGGCGTTGTAGCCGGCGGCGCCGACCTTCGGGCCGGCAAGATAGAAGAGCATCGAGAGGTCGGGCGCGAGAAACAGGACCGCGAAGATCCACCAGCTCTCGTGGAAGGCGTGATAGAGCCAGACGCAGAGCAGCGCGAGCGCCAGCCCCTCAAGGCGCAGCACGATCGTTGTTCCGGAAATCCCAAACATGCCCGTCTCCCCGTCGCGATCGGCGGAGGTTACCGCCGCGCGGGGTCGCGTGCTATCACGCGCAGTCACTTCAAGACGAGCGAATCAGGGCGAGTGCCAAATGCGCGAGGTTCTGAACGAGCTTGAGCGGCGGCGCGCCGAGGCGCGGGCGGGCGGCGGCGCGGAGCGCATCGCCAAGCAGCACGAGCGCGGCAAGCTGACGGCGCGCGAGCGGCTGGATGTGCTTCTCGACGAGGGGTCTTTCGAAGAGTTCGACATGTTCGTCGAGCACCGCGCGACCGAGTTCGGCATGGCGAAGCAGCGAATTCCGGGCGACGGCGTGGTCACCGGCTGGGGCACGATCAACGGCCGCCCGGCCTTCGTCTTCGCCAAGGATTTCACCGTTTTCGGCGGCTCGCTGTCGGAGGCGCATGCGGAGAAGATCCAGAAGGTGCAGGACATGGCGCTCCGCAACCGGGCGCCGATCATTGGGCTCTATGACGCCGGCGGCGCGCGCATCCAGGAGGGCGTCGCCTCGCTCGCCGGTTATGCGGAGGTGTTCCAGCGCAACGTGCTCGCCTCCGGCGTCATCCCGCAGATTTCGGTGATCATGGGCCCCTGCGCCGGCGGCGACGTCTATTCGCCGGCGATGACCGACTTCATCTTCATGGTGAAAGGCACGAGCTACATGTTCGTGACCGGGCCGGACGTGGTGAAGACGGTCACCAACGAGACGGTCACGCCGGAAGAGCTGGGCGGCGCCTCGGTGCATACGGTGAAATCGTCGATCGCCGACGGCGCCTTCGACGACGACGTGGAGACGCTGCTTGAGATGCGCCGGCTCTTCGACTTCCTGCCGCTGTCGAACGAGGGACCGCTGCCGGAGATCGAGAGCGGCGATCCGTGGGACCGCGACGAGCCGTCGCTCGACACGCTGATCCCCGACGCCGCCAACAAGCCCTACGACATCAAGGAGCTGATTCTGAAGACACTCGACGAGGGTGCCTTCTTCGAGATCCAGGCGGCGCACGCCAAGAACATCGTCATCGGCTTCGGACGCATCGAAGGGCGCACGGTCGGCGTGGTCGCCAACCAGCCGATGGTTTTGGCCGGCGTGCTCGATAGCGACGCAAGCCGCAAGGGCGCGCGCTTCGTGCGCTTCTGCGACGCCTTCTCGATCCCGATCCTGACCTTCGTCGACGTGCCCGGCTTCCTGCCCGGCACGGCGCAGGAACAGGGCGGGCTGATCAAGCACGGCGCCAAGCTGCTCTTCGCCTATGCTGAGGCGACGGTGCCGAAGGTCACGCTGATCACGCGAAAAGCCTATGGCGGAGCCTACGACGTGATGGCGTCGAAGCATCTTCGCGGCGACATCAACTACGCCTGGCCGACGGCGGAGATCGCGGTGATGGGCGCCAAGGGCGCGGCGGAGATCCTCTATCGCCGCGACGCCGGCGACGCGGAGAAGATCGCCGCGCATACGAAGGAATACGAGGCGCGCTTTCTCAATCCCTTCGTGGCGGCGGAGCGCGGCTATATCGACGATGTGATCGCGCCGAACACAACGCGCCCGCGGGTGGCGCGGGCGCTGCGATTGCTGCGCGCGAAGAGCTTAGCTAACCCATGGAAAAAGCACGATAATATCCCGCTTTGAGAGCCGGATGGCTTTCGCGTCGTCCGGAAGCGGTCCGGGAACCACGCACGGCGACAGCCGATCCGACCAATGCTAGATTTTGCCGCCCCGGCTCTTCCGGGTCTTGGAGGCATCCATGCGGAATTTGGTTGGTTTCGCGGCGCGCGCCGGCTTTGTTGCCGGCCTCGCGATGTTGGGTCTCGGCAGCGCACCTGCCTACGCCGACTGCTACGAGGACATTGGTTGCACCGACAGCGATACTTTCAGCGTGGACGACCTGACCGACCTCTCCTGCGAAAACCTCTGGTACGTCCGGAACCGCATCTATGACGAGAACGGCTACTGCTTCCAGACCGCGCGCGGGCGCCATGCCTTCGACAATTCCGACTGCTGGGTGCACAACCAGAGCCGCGTGAGGCTCAGCCAGATCGAGCGCCACAACGTCGATGCGATCATCCAGGCGGAGGAGGAGAACGACTGCCACTAGCCGACATCGCCCCCGGCTTTGTCACCAGAGGTTCTTGCCGTCGATCGTCACGACCTCGACCGCGTCGAGGTCGAAGTCGTCGAAGAGCCGCGCGTTGACTCCGACCCTCGGGTTATCGAAGTCGGGCTTACCCGTGCTCCAGTCCGGGCTCTCGCTGTAGGTGCCGCAGCCGCAGATCGCACAATAGTGATGGTGGCCTGTGTAGGTGTTCCACTGGTAAGTGGAGACGCGGTCGCGCGCAGTGAGCAGCTTGAATTCGGCCGGCGTGTAGTGCGCCCAGAGCCCGCCGCGCTTCGAGCAGAATGAACATGTGCAGCGCGTGACGTTCTTTGGCGCCGCGTTCACCTCGAACTGCGTCGCGCCGCAATGGCAGCTTCCCTTGAACGGCATGGCATCCTCCTCCGGATTGCATGACCTCCGAAGGCTTGCACGATGCCTGACGCCTCCTGACAGCCCCGTGTCAGGAGTGAAGCTCAGATGGCTGCTCGGGCTATTCCGCCGCGTCGGCCGGCACGATGTCTTCGTCGTGCGCGTGCGCCAGCTGGCGCTCCTTGCGCTGCGCGGCCTGTTTCTTCGCCTTCTCCACCGCAGCGCGCGCGGAGTCGTTCAACTCGAACATCTCCAGATGCTCGCTTTCCGCCTCCAGCACCTTGGTGGTCGCGAGGTCGCGGTAATCCTTCACCGCCGGGTCCTTCTGCAGCCGCTTGCGCATGCGGTGAATCTTCAGGCCATAGGCGAGGAAGCGGGCGTATTTGACTGCAGTTTCGAGCGCGAAGCGCGGATAGAAGAGAAGGGCCGGGACCTGCGGCAGCCCTGGACGCCGCTCGCTGCGGCGCTTCAGGCGGAAATAACCGCATTGCTGCGGATGCACGTCCTCAAAATGCATGGCGCCGTAGATCTGCAGCACCGACCGCCACACCGTCACCGGCTTGATGCCGTAGGCGATGTTGCGCTTCATCATGCGCTCGACGTGCTCGTCGGTGTAGTACCAGGTCCACACGTCGCAGTACGCCTGCTGCCATTCGGCGGGCGTCATCTTCGGATGCGCGACGGTGACGTTCTCAAGGTCGTACTTGTTCAGGTCCGGGTCCATCCACACGCCCTTCTCGAAGAGCTTCTGGTGATCCTCCGAGCCGGGCAGCGGCGTCAGCATGGTGAATTCGAGCACGTCGACCGGCAGCTCGCGCTGCACGATCTCGACGTCGCGCTTGATCGTCTCCGGCGTGTCGCCCGGCAGCCCCATGATGAAGCCGGCATAGGTGATGATCCCGGCCTCCTTCCAGGCCTGGAACATCTTTCTGTATTCGGTGATGCGGTTCTGGTTCTTCTTCATGTGAACCAGATTGTCGGGGTTGATGCTCTCAAGCCCGATGAAGGCGTAGTGGCAGCCGGCGCGCTTCGCCTTGGCGATGAAGTTCGGGATCAGGTGGGCGAGCACGTCGACCTGGATCAGGAAGGTGATCGGCAGCCGCTCCTTCTCGCGCAGCTCGATCAGCCGGTCGAAGATCGGCTCCCAGTTCTTGTTGCGGGCAAAATTGTCGTCGGTGACGAAGAAGCGGGTAATGCCCTGGCGCGCGTTCTCGCGCACGATCTTCTCGATGTCGTCGGCGTCGCGCCAGCGCGATTTCCGTCCCTGCACGTTGATGATGGTGCAGAACGAGCATTGAAACGGGCAGCCGCGCCCGGCGTCGAAGGACGAGAGCTTGCCGTCATAGCGGTTGACCAGGCGCTCCGGCAGGTAGGGGATCGTCTGGCGCTGCAGGTTGGGAAGGTCGTGCATATAGTTGTAGACCGGCTTCGCGGTGCCTTCATGCACGTCCTGCAGGAAGGACTCGAACTGCTCCTCCGCCTCGCCGGCGAAGAGCGTGATGCCGAGGTCGAGCGCCTCCTTCAGGTCCGGCGTCAGCTCCTTCAGCATGGAAATGCAGCCCGAGACATGGAAGCCGCCGATCGCGACCGGCACGCCCTTTGCGCGGAGCCTCCGCGCCAGCGCCATGGCGCGCGGGAACTGGTTCGACTGCACGCCCACCAGGCAGACGATGCCGGAATGGCCGGGCGCCTTGATGCGTGCCGCGATCTCTTCGACCGGCACGCGGACGTTCATGTCGTCATAGGCCTCGACCTCGATCTGAACGTCGTCGCCAAGCACCTTGCGCGCGGCGCAATCGCGGGCGATGGCGAAGAGGCAGGCCATCGAATTGGACGGAATCCAGTTCTTCCACCACTGGATGACATAGCCCTGGCGATCGTAGTGCGACGGCTTGACGATCTCGACGTGGAAGGTGTGCATCGCGCCCCGCCCGGCGGTTTTCGGCTTCATCTGCTCCCTATAACAGAGAATTGTCGCTTTTTGAGTGATTTTCCGGCAACGCCCCGCAGCGGGATGGCTGGGCGCGGGGGCGGGCAGGTGCGAAAGAGCCGGCGCGCTAACCCGCCGCTAACCTTGCTGGTGGATTGCATGAAACCCCGGCAATCGATCGGCATTAGACTTAAAATGCCCAGGACGAACGAGGCGCATTCTTTGGACCAGTCATGTTAGCGTCAGACCTCATCATGGATGTGCGGGCCTCCCGCCAAATCACCGCCGACCAGGTGGCACAGCTTGAGTGCGCGCTTTTCTGCGGCGGAACGCCGAAGCGCGAGGAGCTCGACATCCTTTACCTGATCGCCCGCTATCTTGAGCGGCCCGACCGGCGCTTCGCCGCCCTTCTCGCCCGCGCGACGGCGACAACGCCCCAGGCCAAGAGGCGCGTGGCCGGCCCTCGCCACGCGGCGCGGGCCGCCTGACGCCGACCGCGCCGGCGGGCTTGCCGGCGCCACGCTTTCCCTCCATTCAGGGCGAAATGACCATCGCCCTGCCGGGTTCTCCTCTGAGCTTCGACGACCAGCGAGCGGTGCTGCGCGGCCTCGGCTTCGTTGCGCTCGCCATGATCGTGCTGCCGGCGCAGGACACGGTCGCGAAATACCTCTCCGCCTCCATCTCGCCCGGCCTGATCACCTGGGCGCGCTTTCTGCTGCAGTCGCTCTTCATGCTGCCGTTCCTCGTCTACCTGCATGGGGTGCGGGGCATCGTTCCGAACCGGCTCTGGCCGAACATCGTCCGCGGCGCGCTGATCGCCGGGAGCTCGACCGCCTTCTTCGTGGCGATCAAGGTGATGCCGATCGCCGACGCGCTGGCGATCTTCTTCATCGAGCCGTTCATCCTGACCATCCTCTCGGCGGTCGTGGATAAGGAGCATGTCGGCTGGCGGCGGCGGATCGCGGTCGCAACCGGCTTCGTCGGAGTCTTGATCGTGGTGCAGCCGAGCTGGAGCGTCTTCGGGCTGATCTCGATCGTCCCGGCCCTCGGCGGCGGGCTCTTCGCGGTCTATGCGCTGTTGAACCGCCGGCTCTCGGCCTACGACACGCCGCTTGCCATGCAATTCACCGCCGGGGTGTCGGCGCTCTTTTCCTGACGCTGTTCCTTGCCGCCGGCTGGCTCGGCGGCGTTCCGGAGCTGACCCCGACACCGGTCGGCACGCGCGCGGTGCTGCTGCTTCTCCTGATGGGGGTGTTCGGCACCACCGGGCATCTTCTCTTCGTGCTCGCAGCGCGGCTTGCGCCGTCGTCGCTGATCGCGCCGATGCAATATATCGAGATCGTCTGCGCGGCGCTCTTCGGCTATCTGGTGTTCGGCGACTTTCCGAGCCTGCTCAAATGGGTCGGGATCGCGATCATCGTCGGGTCGGGCGGCTACGTCTTCTGGCGCGAGAGCCGGGTCAGGTGAGCCGGCCGGCGCGCGGCGCGGGCGCTCCCCGCCGCAATCTGTTAAAACCCGCCTGATGCAGAAGGACCTCGCCCTCGGCAGCGCGCTCATCGCCGCGACGGTGATCACCCACACGTTCGGGCTGATCGTGCTCACCTACGTGATGAACGCGATCGTCCGCTGGTTCCGCCTGCACCGGCACAATTTCGGCAAGACCGTCGCCATGGTGACGACGGTGCTCGGGCTCTTCGCCGTGCATACGGTCGAGGTTTGGACCTGGGCGGTTGCCTATTTCCTGATCGGCGCGCTGCCGCATTTCCAGACGGCGCTCTATTTCTCCACCGTGACGTTCTCCACGGTCGGCTACGGGGACGTTCTGCTGCCGATCGACTCGCGGCTGCTCGGCAGCCTCGAAGGCATCAACGGCTTCCTCCTGATCGGCTGGTCGACCGCCTATCTCGTCTCCGCCTCCACGCGCTACGGACCGTTCCGCATCGGCGAACATTTCTGAGACGTTGGCGCGGTTCTGAAATTGCTCGCGGCGAGGCGGCGATTGACGGCCGCGGCGTGAGGGGCAACGCTCCGCGAGAACCGCAGCACGCGGGGAGGCGGCGATGACACAGACGACCCTCGACTATCTCAAGGAAATTCAGGCAACGGCTCAGGCCATGAAGAAGGCCGCCGACGACGGCCAGCTCAACGAGCTGGTACGCCTGGTCGGGCTGCTCGACTTCGTTGCCACCAACGCGATGAAAGCCTACCGGGCTGAGCACAAATGAAGAGCCTGTCTAGCCGCGGGTGACGACGTTCACCGTGAAGGCGAGAATGACGGTGTTGAAGAAGAACGAGACGATGCCGTGCAGCACCGTCGTGTTGCGCATCTCGCGCGACGTCGTCACCACGTCGGAAACCTGCGCCGTCATGCCGACCACGAAGGAATAGTAGAAGAAGTCGAATATCGTCGGCTCGTTGGTCTTTGGAAATGCCAGGCCGCCGCGATCCGCCCGTCTGCCGCCTTCCGCGGCGGCGCGCGCATAGAAAAGGTGCGCATAGTGGAACGCCATCACCGTATGCAGCGTCGCCCCCAGCCGAGCGGCACGTTGGCGACGGCAAGTGCGAGCTGCCAGGGCGGCTCGCCGCTTCCCGCCAGGAGCAGCGCGAGCGATCCGAGCGACGCGCCGGACAAGCTTGCCGCCGGGCGCGGGCTTGCCTAGAGCTTGCGCCGAAAGCCACGCAAATGTTCAAGACAATCCTCATCGCCAATCGGGGGGAAATCGCCTGCCGCATCATCCGCACGGCGCGGCGCATGGGGATTTCGACCGTCGCGGTCTATTCGGAAGCCGACCGCAATCAGCCGCATGTCGAGATGGCGGATCGGGCCGTGCTGATCGGCGCGGCGCCCGCCTCCGCGAGCTACCTTTCGATCGAGAGGATCGTCGCGGCGGCGAAGGAGGGCGGCGCGGAGGCGGTGCATCCGGGCTACGGATTCCTCTCCGAAAGCTCCGCCTTCGCCCGCGCCCTGCAGGCGGCAGGCGTCGCCTTCATCGGCCCGCCGGTCGCGGCGATCGAGACGATGGGCGACAAGATCGAATCGAAGAAGACGGCGATCAAGGCGGGGGTGGCGACCGTGCCCGGCCATCTCGGCGCGATCGCCGATCTGACGGAGGCGGCGGAGATCGCGACTGAGATCGGCTACCCGGTGATGATCAAGGCTTCGGCGGGCGGCGGCGGCAAGGGAATGCGCGTCGTCCGCGACGTGACCGAGCTTGCCGAGGGCCTGCGCGCCTCGGCAAGCGAAGCGCGCTCCGCCTTCGGCGACGACCGCGTGTTCATCGAAAAATTCATCGAGGAGCCGCGCCACATCGAGATCCAGGTGCTCGCCGATGCACATGGCAACGTCATCCATCTCGGCGAGCGCGAATGCTCAATTCAGCGGCGCCACCAGAAGATCGTCGAGGAGGCGCCGTCGCCTTTTCTTGACGACAAGACGCGCGCGGAGATGGGCGCGCAGGCGGTGGCGCTCGCGCGCGCGGTCGGATACCGCAGCGCAGGCACAGTCGAGTTCATCGTCGACCGCGACAGGAATTTCTATTTCCTCGAAATGAATACGCGGCTGCAGGTCGAGCATCCGGTGACGGAGCTCGTGACCGGCATCGACCTGGTGGAGGAAATGATCCGGGTCGCGGCAGGTGAGCCGCTGAGGCTCAAGCAGGAGGACGTGAGGCTCGACGGCTCGGCGATCGAGGCCCGCATCTATGCCGAGGATCCGTATCGCGATTTCCTGCCCTCCGTCGGGCGGCTCATCCGATTCCACCCGCCCGCATCGACGGCAAGCGGCGCGACGCTCAGGCTCGATTCCGGCGTGGTCGAGGGGTCGGAGGTGTCGCTCTTCTACGATCCGATGATCGCCAAGCTTTCCACCCATGCACCGAGCCGCATGGAGGCGATCGACGCGATGGCCGACGCGCTCGACGCCTTCGTGATCGACGGCGTGCGCCACAACGTGCCGTTCCTCGCCGCGCTGATGGCGCATCCGCGCTGGCGGGAAGGGCGACTCTCGACCGCGTTCATCGCCGAGGAATTTCCCGAGGGCTTCCACGGCGCGACGTTGAGTGCGTCCGAGCGCGCCGTGCTGGCCGCGGTCGCGGCGGCGGCGGAACTTGCTTCGATGCGGAGCCCGTCTGCGAAGAAGGCACGGCCGGCAGGCATGCGCGATTTCGTGCTGATGCTCGGGCGCACGCCGCTCAAGCTTCGCGCGGCGATCTCAGAGGCCGGATCGCCCAAGGCGTTCGACTTGAGCTTCGAGGGGGCCGCGCCCGTCCGCGTGGAATTGGCCTGGCGGCCGGGCGAGCGCGTGTGGCGCGGCACGGTCGCCGGCCAGCCGGTTACGGCAGCGGTCGAGCGTGCCGGTACCGTGCTCGGCGTCGCGCGGCACGGCGCGTCTCTCCGCGCGCGGCTGATGACGCCGCGGGCGGCCGAGCTTCAGGCGCTGATGCCGCAGAAGAGCGAGGCCGACGCATCGAAGGCTCTGAAGTGCCCGATGCCGGGGCTTGTCGTATCGATCGCGGTTGCCGAAGGCCAGAAAGTGCGGGCGGGCGAGGCGCTGGCGACCGTCGAGGCAATGAAGATGGAGAACGTGCTGCGTGCCGAGCGCGGGGCGACGGTCAGCCGCATCCTGGCGAAGCCCGGCGACAGCCTCGCCGTCGACGCGGTGATCATGGAATTTGCCTGAGAGGGCCGCGCGATGGCCGAGATCCGCAGCGTCCACATCCTGATATCCGGCATGGTGCAGGGGGTCGGCTTCCGCGCCTGGACCAGGGACAAGGCACTGATGCTCGGCCTTTCGGGCTGGGTCCGCAATACCGCTGCGGGTGACGTCGAGGCGCACTTCTCAGGCCCGCCGGAGCGGGTGGCGACGATGCTTGCGCTCTGCAAGGACGGCCCGCGCTTCGCGGAAGTCGAGGCGGTCGAGGTGCTGGAGGACGCGCCGCCTGCCGCCTCCGGCCCATTTACCATCACGGGCGATCGTTAAAATTCGAAGTAGCGCGTTAACGCATCGTTAAGCTAGCTTCTCGGGCGAGCAGCAACGGCGTTTGTCATGCGTAGCGTTTTGTCGTCGCGTCTGGTTCTCGCGGCCGGATTGGCCGCCTTCGGGGCTTTGCCGGCGGCATCGGCGGCGACGTCTGACGGGGAGCCGCAGCCGGCCGCCGCTGCGTTGGCCGATACGCAGCGCATCCTCGGCGACAGCGCCGACGTCATGCTCCACTACATCCAGGAAGACGGGCCGGCGAGCGGTCACGTGCGCGTCGAGCTCACACCGGAGACCCGGCCGCTGACCTTGATCGAAGCCCGCATGGCGGCGGAGAAGGCGTTCCTCGCCGCGCTCGACGAGCCGGGACTGGGCGGCGACCTTCAGAAGATCACCGTCGTTGTCCGGCTGATGCCTGCGTCCTTTGCCGATCCGGAATCAAAACAGCAGGTGATCATCTACCTGCACAAGGGCGGGCAGGACTGGTCGGTGCTTTCCGGCGAATAGGCCGGCATCCTCTTCACGCCTTGCAGTCTTCCTCGGAGAGCAGAACGAAGGCCGCCACTGCGGCGAGGAGTGAGAGCAGGGCGGCGACGCCCATGGCGCTCGAATAGGCGGTCACGAAGGCATGCTCGATCGCCGAGCGTGCCGGATCGCCGATGGCCGGAAGATCGCCGAAGCGCATCTCCGCCGGTGCTCCGAACCAGCGAAAGACCTGTCCGGCGACCGCGCCCAGCCCGGCGACGGCGATCAGACCGGCGACCCGGCTTGCGGCATTGTTGACGCCCGACGCGGCGCCTGAGCGCGCGTCGGAGGCGGAATTCATCACCGTCGTCGTCAGCGGCGTGACCAGCGCCGCCATGCCGAGCGCCATCACAATCACCGGCACGACGACGCCGATCCAGTAGCTCTGAAGGCTGAGCGTCAGACCGGCCGCGCCGGCGGCGACAGCAAGCGATCCACCGATCAGGAAATTGCGCGCGCCATAGCGGTCGGCGAAGCCGCCCGAGACGCGCGACAAAAGGCCGATGATCAGCCCGAAGGGGAGGAGCAGCGCGCCGACCGCCGACGCCGGCAGGCCGCGCCGCTCGATCAGGTCGAAGGGGAGGAGGAAGAGCACGCCGGCGAGTGCCGCGTAGACGAAGAGAGTGATGATGTTGGCGACGAGGAACGGGCGCGAGCGAAAAAGGTCTCCGGGCATGATCGCGTTGCGGGCGCGCGCCTCGATCCGCCAGAACAGGACGGCGCCCAGGGCGGCGATGAGAAGCGCGGGGACCACCGCGAGCGCCGTCGGGTCCTGCCCGGAGAGCCTGGTCAGACCGAAGGTCAGCGCGGCGAGCGTTGCGACGGCAAGTGCGGAGCCCGCCCAGTCGAGCCGCCCGGTCGCCCGATCGTCACGGCTCTCGGGGACATGCGCGAAGGTCAGCCACAGCGCCGCCACCGACAGCGGAATGTTGATCAGGAACGCCGCGCGCCAGCTCGTCGTGTCGATCAGGACACCGCCGAGCGGCGGCCCGAGCGAGGTGGTGATCGCCGAGGCGGCCGCCCAGAAGCCGATCGCCCGGCCGCGCACATTGCGCGGGAAGCCCGCGGCGATGATGGCGAGGCTCTGCGGAACGAGAAGTGCTGCGCCGATCCCCTGCACGGCACGCGCGGCGATCAGGGCATGGACCCCGGGCGCCGCGGCACAGGCGAGCGATGCAAGCGCGAAGACCGCGATCCCCGTCACGAAGACGCGGCGGCGGCCGACCCGGTCGCCGAGCGCGCCGGCGACCAGGATCAGCGCGCCGAGCATCAACGTGTAGGCGCTGACCACCCACTGCATCTGCGGGAAGGTGGCGTGAAAGGTCGACTGGATGACCGGGAGCGCGATCGTCACCACGTTGCCGTCGATGAAGGCCATCGCCGAGGCGAGCACCGTCGCGGCGAGCACGAAGCGGCGGGATTCTGTCCGACAGCTCGGCCTGCGGCATCGGCGCCGCGCTAGCCCGCCGCTGCCGCGGGCGCACGTCCGAAGAGCTCTTCGAACTCGGCGCGAAGCGCGGAATCGACCTCCGGCATCGAGGCCGGGATGCCGAGATCGACGAGGCTGGTTACGCCGTAGCCGGAAATGCCGCAGGGCACGATGCCGGAATAATGCTCAAGCACCGGATCGACGTTCAGGCTGATGCCGTGGAAGGTGACCCAGCGGCGGACGCGGATGCCGATCGCGGCGATCTTGTCCTCTGCCGGGTGGCCGTCGGGAAGCGGCGGCTTGTCGGGGCGGCGCACCCACACGCCGATCCGATCCTCGCGCCGCTCGCCGACGACGTTGAAGCGCGCGAGCGTTCCGATGATCCAGGCCTCGAGCGACGCCACGAAGCGGCGAAGGTCCGGTCCGCGCTTTTGAAGGTCGAGCATCACATAGGCGACCCGCTGGCCAGGGCCGTGATAGGTGAACTCGCCGCCGCGGCCGGCGCGGAAGACGGGAAAGCGGTCGGGCGAAAGCAGGTCGCCTTGCTTGGCGCTGGTGCCGGCCGTGTACAGCGGCGGGTGCTCAAGCAGCCACACCGTCTCCGGTGCGGTGCCGGCCCTGATTTCAGCGGCGCGCGCCTCCATCGCCGCGACCGCCTTGGGATAGGCGACGGGCGCGTCGCTCGTCAGCCACTCGACGGACGAGAGACCGGCGGAGGCACGCAGGTCACACGGGAGTCCCATGTCGCCTCTATACGCCCTGAAGCGTCGGGCCGAAGCCGGTTTTTCCTCGGCAACCTTGGGGAACGATCCGGCGCCATCGCTCCTTATGCGAAAAAGACGTGGTCAATCCGAGGTCAGCGATGATCCGCAAACTGAAGTCGGGAAAATACCGCCTCTATTCGCGCAAGACCGATCCGAAGACCGGCAAGCGCCGAAATCTTGGCACCTTCGACACGCGCAGGGCGGCGGAGAAGCACGAGCGCGAGGTGCAGTATTTCAAGCGCCACGGCTAGCTCGGAGCGATTGCGAAGACGATGGCGCGGCAAAGCGAAGGGGCCGCGACGCATGGGAACACCAGTGGGGCGCCGGCCGCGCGGCACCGAGGAGGGAGCATGGCCAAGAAAGGATCGACCGCCGGCAGGTCCGCGAAGACCGGGTCGTCGAAGCGTTGGTCGAACGAGGTCACGAAGCACAGCGACGCGCTGGATACTCGAGGAGGGCGTCTTCAAGAAGAAGAGCGCACGCGCCATCGCACTGTCGCTGAAGCGATCCGCCGAGGCGAGCACCCGGCGAAAGGGCACGCCCTACCAGTCCGCCATGTCGATGCTGACCTTCGAGATCAACCGTGCCGGGAGGGGTATGTCGGCGGAACGGCGGCATATCCTCGAGAACGCCAAGGATGAGCTGCGAAAAGCCTTCGGCCGTGCCTGACGCGGGGTTGTCCGCGTGCTGCCGCCCTTGTGGCGCCGGACCCCGTTTGCTACATGAGCGCCCGCCGGTGAAGCCGGCGCCAGCACGAAGCGGTCGTGGCGGAACTGGTAGACGCGCAGCGTTGAGGTCGCTGTGGGGCAACCCGTGGAGGTTCGAGTCCTCTCGACCGCACCAGCCTTCGCTGCGGAGCAGTGAAGGCTGCCGCGCCGAAGCCCGAAGGGCGAAGGCGGGCGCGCTTCCGCAGCTACGGCTCGGCGGGCAAGCTGTCGTTGCGCAGCTCGGCTTGGGTCGGGCCGGCTTCCGATATCGTCCTGCATTTCGCGCCGCCAGCCTTCTCTTGAGAGACCGCCCGCGCTAGACGGTCCCGACCGGCGGCGCGTCGCGGGAAGGATTCGCGGTGGAAGAACAACCGACCACACGCACGGAGCCTGGCAGTAGCGACGCGATCCGCGACGACGAGGGCGATCTCCGCGCGGATTTCGTCGAGCGCGTCTCCAACGCCATCGACGAGCATGACGGCGCGACGCTGAGGGTGCTCGTCGCCGACCTGCATGAATCCGACCTCGGCGACGTGCTGCAGGCGCTCGAATCGGAAGAGCGCGACCAGCTCGTCCGCCTCATGGGCAACGACTTCGACTGGGTGGCGCTGACCGAGGTCGACGACGCGGTCCGCAGCGAGATCCTGGAGTCGATCCCGAACGAGCAGATCGCCGAGGCGGTCCGCGAGCTCGATTCCGACGACGCGGTCCAGATCATCGCCGACCTCGATACCGAGGATCGCCAGGCGATCCTCGCCGAGCTGCCCTATGCGGAGCGTATCGCGCTCGAGCGGCGGCTCGACTATCCGGACGAATCCGCCGGGCGGCGGATGACGACGCATTTCATCGCCGTGCCGCCGTTCTGGACGGTCGGGCAGACCATCGACTTCATGCGCGAGGACGACCGACTCCCCGACGAGTTCACCGAGCTCTACGTCGTCGATCCGAGCTTCCATTTCCTCGGCACGGTGCCGCTCGACCGGCTGCTTCGCTCCAAACGCCCGACCAAGATCGACGACATCATTACCGAGGCGAAGCATTCAGTCGAGGCGACGGACGACCAGGAGGACGTGGCGCGGCTCTTCGAGCGCTACAATCTGCTTTCCGTCGGCGTCGTCGACGATGCGGGGCGGCTCGTCGGCGTCATCACCGTCGACGACATCGTCGACATCATCGAGGAAGAGGCGGACGAGGACATCAGGCGGCTTGCCGGCGTCGGCGACGAGGAGCTGTCGGAGGGCGTGTTCTCGATCGTCAGGCTCAGGAGTTCCTGGCTTCTGGTCAATCTCCTGACGGCGTTCATGTCGGCCTCGGTGATCAGTCTGTTCCAGGGAACGATCGAGCGGATCGCCATCCTTGCGATGCTTTTTCCGATCGTCGCCGGGCTCGGAGGAAACGCCGGGACACAGACGCTGACCGTCACCGTGCGGGCGCTCGCGACCCGGCAGCTGACGGCCGGAAATGCCTGGCGCCTCGTCGGCCGCGAGGCGCTGGTCGGCATCTGCAATGGTGTGGTGCTCGGCGGCGTGACGGGTGTTCTCGTCGCGCTGATCTTCAGCCGCCCCGAGCTCGGCCTGGTGATCGCCGGCGGCATGCTGACCAACCAGTCCGTCGCCGCCTTGGTCGGGATCGTCATCCCGCTCACGCTCGACCGGCTCGGCATCGATCCGGCAATCGCCTCATCGATCTTCGTGACGGCAATGACCGACGCGACCGGCTTCTTCGCCTTTCTCGGGCTTGCGACCTGGCTCCTCATGTGAGCCGCTGGCGCGGCGCCGTTAACCGTCGCCCTTAATTCGGTGGAAACACTAACGCGCAATGAATGACCGGTCGCCCTGGACCAGACGGCTTTTCATGATTCGCCCGCTACTCGTCACCACCGCCGCCGTGCTTCTTCTCAGCCTGCCGCTTTTCGGCTGCGGCAGCACCAAGGTGATGCTGAAAGGCGATTCCGATCCGCATCCGGGTGTCGCCAAGGCGCATTCGATGCCGGTGCAGGGAATCGACATCTCGAAATATCAGGGCGACGTCGACTGGAGGAAGGTCAAGGATTCCGGCATCCGCTTCGCCTACCTGAAGGTCTCGGAAGGCGGCGACCACGTCGATAGCCGCTTCTACGACAACTGGCAGGCGGCGGCGAATGCCGGCGTGCCGCGCGGCGTCTACCACTTCATGTACTGGTGCCGCACGGCGAGCGAGCAGGCGGTCTGGTTCACACAGGCTGTGCCGCACGATTCCTCGCAGCTTCCGCCGGTGCTTGACGTCGAGTGGAACCACGCCTCGCAGACCTGCCCGCAGCAGACGACGCCGGCGGACGCGCGCGCCAAGATCGCGAAGATGCTCGAGATCATGCAGTACCACACCGGCAAGAAGCCGATCATCTACACCGACATCGCCTTTCATCGCGACGTGCTCGACGGCGCGTTCGAAGGCTACGAGTTCTGGCTCAGGAGCGTCGCCGCGGAGCCACGCGCGCGCTTCGACAATCGGCCGTGGACGTTCTGGCAATATACCGCCACCGGGCGCGTGCACGGCGTCGACGGCGATGTCGACCGCAACGTCTTCAACGGCACGCAAGCCGATTGGACGGCATGGCTCGCAAGCCACGGGGTCACGGGCTAGCCGCGCTTGCCTGATCGCGGCGGGCATGGGATGAGGCCTGATGGTGGTCTCCGATGCCGATTGAAATCCGCCCGCTTGAAGCCCGCGACCGTGAGAAATGGCTGCCGCTCTGGCAGGGCTATCTCGAATTCTACAAGACCGTCGTCGCGGCGGCGGTCACCGAAGAGACCTGGCAGCGGATCGTCGATCCGGCCGGGCCGATCCATGCGCTCGGCGGCTTCGACGGAGCGGGCGCGCTCGTCGGCATCGTCCACTATCTCTTCCACCCGGTAACCTGGTCGCGCGCCCCACGCTGCTATCTCGAAGACCTCTTCGTCAGCCCGGAACAGCGGGGAGGCGGCGTCGGCCGGGCGCTGATCGAAGCGGTCTACCGCGCCGCCGACGCGGCGGGAGCCGACCAGGTCTACTGGCTGACGGCGGAGGACAACGCCACCGCGCGGCAGCTCTATGACCGCATCGGGAGGCTCACGCCCTTCGTCAAGTATCAGCGATGAGCGATGGCGGCGCTCCGCTGATCCGCGGCGTTCTCGAGACAGCGGTCTATGTCGACGATCTCGAACGCGCGCACGCGTTCTACGGCGAGGTGCTCGGACTGGAACGCGTGCTCGATACGCCGCGCATGCTGACCTATGTGGTGGCGCCGGCCCAGGTGCTGCTGGTCTTCAGGCGCGGCGCAACGCGCGAGGACAGCGCGACCTCCGGCGGAGTCGTGCCCGGCCATCATTCGGAGGGTCCGGCGCACTTCGCTTTTGCCATCGCGGCAGCGGACTACGACGCGTGGAAGGCACACCTCCTTGCCGCGGGTGTTGCGATCCGCAGCGAGGTCACCTGGCCGCCCGGAGGATGCAGCCTCTATTTCGACGATCCGGACCGCAATGTCGTTGAGCTTGCGACGCCGGGGCTGTGGCCCAACTACTGAGCGCTTCGGCTTGCCGACCGGAACGGCCGGCGGCATGGTGCCCGCATGATCCCCAATGCCCCCCGCGCCTTCGATTTCGGCCTCGGCGAGACCGTCGACATGCTGCGCGACAGCGTGGCGGGCTTTGCCGCCGAGAAGATCGCGCCGCTCGCCGACAGGATCGACCGCGAGGACTGGTTTCCGCGCGAGTTGTGGCCGGAGATGGGGGCGCTCGGGCTCTTCGGCATCACGGTGGCGGAGGACGATGGTGGCTCCGGGCTCGGCTATCTCGAGCATTGCGTGGCGATGGAGGAGATCTCGCGGGCCTCAGGCTCCGTCGGGCTTTCCTACGGGGCGCATTCCAATCTCTGCGTGAACCAGATCTTTCGCTGGGGGGATCGCGAGCAGAAAGCGCGCTATCTGCCGAAGCTGATCTCCGGCGAGCATCTCGGCGCGCTGGCGATGTCAGAAGCGGGCGCCGGTTCCGACGTGGTTGCGATGCAGCTCCGCGCCGACAAGCGCGGCAACCGCTATGTCCTGAACGGCTCAAAATTCTGGATCACCAACGGTCCGCAGGCCGACACGCTTGTCGTCTATGCCAAGACCGATCCGGACGCCGGCTCGCGCAGCATCACCGCCTTCATCGTCGAGAAGAGTTTTCGCGGCTTCTCGGTGGCCCAAAAGCTCGACAAGCTCGGCATGCGCGGCTCGGAGACCGGCGAGCTGGTGTTCCAGGACTGCGAAGTGCCGGGGGAGAACGTGCTCGGCAGCGTGGGGGAGGGCGTGCAGGTGCTGATGTCCGGCCTCGACTACGAGCGCACCGTGCTCGCCGCCGGGCCGCTCGGGCTGATGCAGGCGGCGCTCGACATCGTCATTCCCTATGTGCACGAGCGAAAGCAGTTCGGCCGGCCGATCGGCGAATTCCAGCTCATGCAGGGGAAGCTCGCCGACATGTATGTGACGGCAAACGCCGCGCGCGCCTATGTCTATGCCGTGGCCAAGGCCTGCGACCGCGGCGAGACAACGCGCGAGGACGCGGCGGGCGCAATCCTCTTCGCCTCGGAGAAGGCGACGGCCGTGGCGCTCGACGCGATCCAATGCCTCGGCGGCACCGGCTACATCAACGAGTCGCCGACGGGCCGGCTTTTGCGCGACGCCAAGCTCTACGAGATCGGCGCCGGGACGAGCGAAATCCGGAGGATGCTGATCGGGCGGGAGATTTTCGAGAAGACGGGGTAGCTTGGCGGTGTGACATTTATCCTGGGATATGCCATATTTGAGAAATAATGGCAGACCTGGAGAAATTGTCATGCCGCGGCCGAAAAGGAAATCCGCCGGCTTTTCCGAAGGCCAGCGCGAATTTGAGGCGAAGCTTCCGGACCGCCTCGACCTGACTCTCGGCCCGGGCGGGCGCGTCGTCATTCCCGCGGTGTTCCGCAAGGCGATGGGGGTGAAGGAGGGCGGCCGCCTGATGGCGCGCGTTGTCGACGGCGAACTGCGTCTGCTCACGCCCGAGATGGGGATAAAGCGCGCGCAGAGGATCGTTCGCGAGACGATCCCACCCGATGCCGACCTGATCGAAGATTTGATCGAGGAGCGCCGTTGGGAGGCGGCCAAAGAGCTTGAGGATGACTGAGGCTGTCCTTAACTCCTCGGCGATCCTCGCCGTGGTCTATTCCGAACCGGGAGCCGAAGCGATCGCAGCCATCATGCAGCAATCGCTGGTTAGTGTCGTGAACGAAGCGGAGGTGATCGGCGTACTCATTCGAAATGGGCTTTCGCCTGAAAGTGCGGTCAAGCTGGCCGAGGAGCTTGCGTATACACGCGTTGATCTTGACGCAGAGCTTTCGCGTCGCGCCGGCGCGCTTTGGCGCGATTTGAGGTCGCGCGGCCTCGCACTCGGCGACCGATGCTGCTTGGCGCTGGCCGAGCGAGAGAAGCTCCCCGTAGTGACTTCCGATCGGCGCTGGGCCGACTTGCCGATCGGCGTCGAGATTCGAATGTTTCGACCTGCCAAGACGGCTCGGACTTAACGCTTCGCTTTTGGTCAGATGGGCGAACTCAATAGGCCCGCTCTCCCATCCGCCGCGCCGCCATCACGCCGAGCGTGGCGGGGACGGCGAAGAGGGCGCCGAGGAGCACCGCGAAGATCAGCGCCAGGATCAGAAGGCTCAGCGCCGACTGCATGCCGACGCCGACGACGAGCACGCCGGCCTGATGCCCGGCCACAAGCCAGGCCGGCCAGCGCCAAGCCTGGTGCGGATGATGAAACGCGGCAATCGCCACGGCGAGTGCCATGAGCGGGACGCCGAGATAGTAATAGCCGGCCGTGTCCCACGCTGCGCCAATGTGGACGCCGGCCTCGTGCGCCATCAGGCCGGCCCAAAGCGAGAGGCTGGTCCAGGTCAAAAAGCCGAGCACCGCCAACAGAAGCCCCAGCCGAAGCGGCGACGAGACGAACCGGTAGACGCTTCCCAACCCACTGAACATGCGAACGAAATCCCCCAAAGACCAGCCGGGAGGATGGCGCAACATGGTTGAAAGCCTGTTAACCGCCGGAAAAAGCGTCGCTGTTGGCAGGGGTGCTTCGGAGACCGCCGACGAGCGTGTCAACGCCGATTCGCCCGCTTGGGTTTTGCCGTGAATTGCCCCATAGGGGGCGCCGGAACCTTGGGAATGTCCGCCCCCGTGAAACGCAAGCTCACGACCATCCTTTTCGCCGACGCCCAGGGCTATTCCACCTTGATGGCGAGCGACGAGGCGGCAACGCTGGAACGGCTTCGCCGCTATCGTGGGATCATGGCCGGGCTCTTCGAGCGGCATGAGGGGCGGGAGGTCAATACCTGGGGCGACGCGGTGATCGCCGAGTTCGCGAGCGTCGTCGAGGCGGTGCGCTGCGCCGTCGAGATCCAGGACTCGCTCTCGACCGAAAACAGCGCGCTGCCGCGCGAGAAGCAGATGCGGTTCCGCATCGGCATCAATCTCGGCGACGTGATGATCGACGGGAGCGACCTCTACGGCGATGGCGTCAATGTCGCGGAGCGGCTGGAATCGCTTGCCGAGCCGGGCGGCATCCTCGTCTCCGGCACGGTTTATGACCTTACGCACAAGCAGCTTGCGCTCGCTTTCGACTTCGCCGGCAAGCAGGAGGTGAAGAACGGCTGCGAGCCCATCGCAAGCTACCGCGTGCGCATGAAAGAGCGAAATACGCCGGAGGTGTCCGTCGGCGCGGCCGCCGCGCAAATATCCGCGCCGCTGCCGCCGCAGTCCGCGGCGGGAGCGCCGCGTCCAACGGCGATCGGCCGACTGGCAGCGACGGCCGACGCGCTGCTTGCCTGGCTCCGGCATCGGCCGAAACGGGTGCGCCGCGCCGCCTACGCGATCGCTATCCTCTTCCTCATCAACGTCTTCACGGACGGGCTCTCAAATCCCTGGTTTCTCTTTCCGTCGATCCCGCTCGGCCTCTACATCTACCTGCATTACCGCCGCTGGCGGGCGGAGGGCGGAGAAACGCCGGCCGATCCAGAGAGCGGATTCAGGGGATCGGCCGGTCCCAAATCCTGAGCCGCTCGCGGTCGGCTTCAGATGCTGACGCCGCCCGCATGCCCGATCCAGGGGGACGAACGATGACGTTCAATGTCAGCGCCAACGGCGCGGAAATTCCGGCGATCGGCTTCGGAACGTGGGAGCTGCGCGGTCGTACCGCGCGTCGCTCCGTGGAAGCGGCGCTCGACGTCGGCTACCGCCACATCGATACGGCGGCGATGTACGGCAATGAGAGCGAGGTGGGCGAGGCGATCGCCGCCCATCCAACATCGCGCGAAGATATCTTCGTCACCACTAAGGTGTGGGCGAGCGAGGCCGGCGACGGACCGTTCCAGCGCTCGGCGGAAGCAAGCCTGAAGCGGCTGAAGCTCGACATCATCGACCTGCTCCTCATCCATTGGCCGAGCCAGACGGTGTCGATCAAGGAGCAGATCTTCGCGCTTTGCGATGCCAAGCGGCGCGGACTGACCTGCCATATCGGCATCTCGAATTTCTCCGTCGCGCAGGTCGAAGAGGCGGTGGCGCTCGCCGATGCGCCGATCGTCACCAATCAGATCGAGCACCATCCGTGGCGCGAGCAGGGCGCTCTCTTCGAGGCCTGCCGTCGGCACGGCATCTCGGTCACCTCCTATTCGCCGCTCGGCAAGGCCAGGCGGCTGAACGATCCGGTGCTCGCCGCGATCGCGCGCGCCAAGGCGAAGACGCCGGCTGAGGTCGTGCTTCGCTGGCAGATCCAGCAACCGATGAACATCGCCATCCCGCGCTCGTCGAAGCCGGAACGGATCGCCGAGAATTTTGGCGTCTTCGACTTCGCGCTGACGGAGGAGGAGATGCAGCGCATATCGGCGCTCGGAAGATAGGCGGCCGATCGAGGCGCGACGCTTTGAAGCCGGCGGCCCCCTGGCCGTGATCCAATAACGACCATGAATGTCGTCATGCCGCTTGCCACGGCACGGCCGTTGCGCGAGATAGCGCGGCTTCCTCTTCGGGGCCCACCCTGGTCACCAATGTCCGCCATCCGATCTGGCTGCCGGCTGCAACGCAGCCGGGGGCCTGGGCGTTCGCGATCCTCTATTCGGTGGAGTCGCTGAGCCGCGCCTCGCTCTCCTCCATCATCCCGATCCAGGCCTACGACATCCTGAAGGACGAGCAGCGGGTAAGCGTCCTTTATTTCGCGGTCAGCGTTGCCGGAGTTGTAGCGACGCTCTTTGCACCGGGCTTCTACCGGACGATCCCGCGCCGCTTCATCTATACGGGCGGGGCACTCCTCCTGGTGGCGGCAAGCGCTGCGCTCGCTACCAACTCGCTGCCTGGCCAGGTCGTCGGGATGTTTTGCCGGGTGTTCGGAGCGGCGACGCTCTCGATCGTGCTCAATCTCTACATCATGGAATATATCCCGAAGCACGCGGTGGTGCGGTCGGAGTCGCTGCGGCTCGCGCTGTCGACCATCTCATGGAGCGTCGGGCCGGTCCTCGGTGTCTCGCTCTATGTCCGCTTCGGTCCGCTCGCGCCCTATCTCTGGAGCGCATTCTGGGCGCTGATCCTGGTCGCCATCTTCTGGTATTTCCGGCTGTCGTCGGGCGAGGCGATCTCGGCCGGTCCGCTGAAGCCGATCGATCCGATCGCCAACATCAGGCGCTTCGCGGCGCAGCCGCGCATGCGGCTTGCCTGGCTGATCGCCTTCGGCCGCTCCTGTTACTGGAGCACCTTCTTCATCTACGCGCCGATCCTGATGGTGGCGACGGGGGAGGGAAAGCTCGCCGGCGGCATCGTCGTCTCGCTCGGCAATGCCGTGCTTTTTCTGGCGATCGGCTGGGGGCGGCTCGGTAGCCGCATCGGGGTCCGCCCGGTGGTGGTGCTTGCCTTCGCCGCCGTCGCAGCCTGCGCGTTCCTCGCCGGCGTCTCCGGCGAGCCGCATCCCTGGTACGCCGCGTTCTTTCTCCTCTGCGGGACGCTTTTCTCCGTCGCGCTCGATGCGGTCGGCAGCGCACCGTTCCTGCGCTCCGTGCATGTCTATGAGCGCCCGCAGATGACCGCGGTCTACCGGAGCTATCTGGACCTGTCGGAGCTTGTGCCGCCGCTCATCTACGCGGTGATCCTCGGCTTCACCGGGCTCGGCGGCGTGTTCGTCACGCTCGGGCTCTTCGCGTTGCTCTGTGCATGGCTCTCCTGGCGGTATCTGCCGCGCTCGATGTAGGGTGAGGGCTGTGGCCGTCTGCGCAACCGGCGGCCGGCAACCTGGAGAGCCTGGAATTGGAAGAGACGCTCGGCTCTGATCTCTCCGGACGCCTCGGCGACGCCGGGCGCGGGCTCGTCGCGTTGGCGCATGCGGCGATCGAGCCGTGGACATTCATACAGTTCGCCGCGGTGATGGTCTGTGTCGGCATCGCGATCCTCGCCGGCCGAAAGCTGGAAGTCGCGCTTGAGGCGCGGGTCAGAACGGTGCGCGGCAATCCGCGGCTGCTGCGCTTCCTGGCGCTTATCCTCCGCCGCACGCAATGGATCATGGCGGCGGTGCTGCTCGGAATTGCGCTTCTCGTCGTGCGCGCCGCGGTGGCCGGCCTGACGGCGCCGGTGCTTCGAATCGCACTGGTGCTGATCGCTGCATGGGTGGTGATCTCGATCGTCTCGCGGCTGATCCGCAACCGCGCGCTCGGCCGCTTCGTGGCATGGGTGGCGTGGATCGTGGTCGCGCTGCGCGTCACCGACATGTTTGACGCCGTCAGCGGCTCGCTCGACGCGCTCGCCATTCAGATCGGCACGGTAAGGATTTCGCTCTGGTTCACGCTGCAGGCCGTCGCGCTCACCGCCGTGCTGCTTTGGGCGGCGGTCGTGCTCGGGCAGATCGTCGAGCGCCGCATCGCGCTAAGCGTCGACCTGACGCCGAGCCTGAAGGTGCTGCTCGGCAAGCTGGTGCAGATCACGCTTCTCGTGCTTGCCGGCGCCGTTGCGCTTGCCGTGCTTGGTGTCAACTTTACGGCGCTCACCTTCTTCGGCGGTGCGCTCGGCCTCGGCATCGGCTTCGGTCTGCAGAAGGTGGTGTCGAATTTCGTCTCCGGCATCATCATCCTGCTCGACAAGTCGATTAAGCCCGGCGACACGATTGCGATCGGCGAGACTTTCGGGTGGGTGAGGTCGCTCAGGGCCCGCTTCGTCTCCGTCATCACCCGCGACGGACGCGAATACCTGATCCCGAACGAAGACTTCATCACGCAGCGGGTGGAGAACTGGTCGTTTACCGATACGCTGGTCAGGATCGATGTCACCTTCGGCGTTGCCTATAAAAGTGACCCACACCTCGTGCGCAAGCTCGCGGTCGAGGCGATCAAGGGCATCGAGCGCGTGCAGCCGAGCCGCACCGCCGCTCTGCCACCTGACGGCGTTCGGCGAATTATCGCTCGACTTCATCCTGCGCTTCTGGATCGCCGACCCGCAGGCGGGCGTCACCAATGTCCGCGGCGCGGTGCTGCTTGCCTGCTGGGACGCCTTCAAGACGGCGGGCATCGAGATCCCGTATCCGCACCGCGAGGTGATCGTGAAGACGCCGATCGAGGTGCATTCCGTAGGGCGCCGCGCTCCGCCCGGCGACGAACACGCTAGGTATCGAGGTAGAAGAGTTCCGTCGCGGAGTGATCCGCTTGCCCTCCCACGGCTTCGGACGGGTGGACCAGCGAGGAACGCCGGGATAGATGCCGCGCAGCCGAGGCTGCGTAGTCCTCGCGCGTTCACGTGCGCGACGTCTGGCGATGGCGTCGGCGATCTCGGGACATCAAAAGCCCGGTTGCGCGTGTCGGCGAAGAGGATCGAAGCGGTTGTCCTTGGTGGTGAGGCTGCCGAGCTCGATCAGCACGCGGTTCGAGCGGCTCGCCTGAAGGTGCGGGCCGCGCCCCTCCATCACCTCCTGCATCGTCTCGACCCTGGCGATCTGATCCGGCTTCAGGTGCGCCCAGAGCGGAACCGGCAGCCAGCGCTGCCAGCCATAGACGAGGTCGACCCGGTCCGGCCCGACGGTGATTGTTCTGCACCAGACGGAGCGCCAGCCGCGCCACCAGCGGCGGGCTCAGAACGCCGCAGAGCAGGGCCACCAACACGCCGATCCGCCGCTCGGTGTCGTCGCCGACGAACAGGCGATGTAGATGCCCATGGCCACCATGAGGAGAAGGGCGCTCGACAGCCATCAGGTTGGCGGCGATCGAGCGCGGGCGCGACCGCCACGTCCTGACGGTCTCGGTAGGCTCGGCTTCAGCCAAGCTCTGCCGGACGATCGGGTTTCGGCCAAGGCGGCGCTCCTAGTCGACCGCCACAGTTACCGCAGGTGCGCCTCTCGCGTAACCCTTGCACGCGCCGCGCCCTTGACCCTGGCGATGCGCCGGACCACGCTTGCCGCGAGGCGATCATGGGGGGCGCGCGCATGGCGGGATTGAAGGCCGAGGCCGTCGATCCGCGTCTGCCGCCGGAAAACGCCGCGGCCTGGGCGCGGCTGGTCGAGGACTATCGGGCGCTCCGCGCCGAGGCCGCGAAGGGCGGGCCGGAGCGCGCCCGCGAGCGGCACTTGGCGCGCGGCAAGCTTCTGCCGCGCGAGCGCATCGCCGGGCTGATCGATCCCGGCTCGCCGTTCCTGGAGCTGTCGCCGCTTGCCGCGCACGAGTATGTACGGCGAGGCGATCGCCGGCGCCGGCATCATCACCGGCATCGGGCGCGTCGAGGGACGGCTCGTCATGGTCGTCTGCAACGACGCCACGGTGAAGGGCGGCACCTATTATCCGATGACGGTGAAGAAGCATCTCCGCGCCCAGGAGATCGCGTTGGAGAACCGGCTGCCTTGCGTCTACCTGGTCGATTCCGGCGGCGCCAACCTGCCGCACCAGACCGAGGTGTTTCCCGACCGCGAGCATTTCGGCCGCATCTTCTATAACCAGGCGCAGATGTCGGCGGCCGGCATTCCGCAGATCGCCTGCGTGATGGGCTCGTGCACGGCGGGCGGCGCCTATGTGCCGGCGATGTCGGACGAGACGGTGATCGTGAAGGGGGAGGGGACGATCTTCCTCGGCGGCCCGCCGCTGGTGAAAGCCGCGACCGGCGAGATCGTGAGGGCCGAGGAGCTCGGCGGCGCGGAGGTGCATGCGCGCCGCTCCGGCGTCGCCGACCACTACGCCTTCGACGACGCGCATGCGCTGGCGCTGGTCCGGCAGATCGTGAAGACCTCGGGCCGGCGCCGGCTTTCGCGGCGGCCGGCGAGGCAACGCCGCCGCTCTATCCGCCGTCGGAGCTGGAGAGCATCGTGCCGGTCGACCTGCGCCGCCAGTACGATGCGCGCGCGCATCATCGCGCGGCTCGTCGACGGCTCGGATTTTTCCGAGTTCAAGGCGCTCTACGGCGAGACGCTGGTCACCGGCTTCGCCGCGATCCAAGGGATGCGAGGTCGGCATCCTCGCCAATAACGGCATCCTCTTCTCCGAGTCGGCGCTGAAGGGCGCGCACTTCATCGAGCTCTGCTGCCAGCGAAAGATCCCGCTGCTCTTCCTGCAGAACATCACCGGCTTCATGGTGGGCGCGGACTACGAGGCGGGCGGCATCGCCAAGGACGGCGCCAAGCTCGTGACCGCCGTCGCGTGCGCCGCCGTGCCGAAAATCACGCTGATCGTCGGCGGCTCCTACGGCGCCGGCAATTACGGCATGTGCGGGCGCGCCTTCTCGCCGCGTTTCCTCTTCACCTGGCCGAACGCCCGCATCTCGGTGATGGGCGGCGAGCAGGCGGCCTCGGTGCTCGCCACCATCCGCCGCGACAGGATCGAGGCGGAGGGCGGGGCCTGGCCGCGGACGGAGGAGGAAGCGTTCAAGGCGCCGGTGCGCGAGCGCTACGAGGCGGAGGGCAACCCGCTCTACGCGACGGCGCGGCTTTGGGACGACGGCATCATCCTGCCGTCGGAGACGCGCGATGTTCTGGGGCTCGCGCTGGCGGTCTGCGCCAACGCGCCGGTGGCGGAGACGCGGTTCGGGGTATGGAGGATGTGAGCGTGGTCGGAAAAGACCTCGTAATTATTGGTCTCCAGATGGCCCTGGCCCTCGTTGCGTCGACGACGATTGCGTTCATATGCTTTGTTCTTTGGATTAATCCGGAGCTATTAACAATTATAGACGTCGAGACCTCTTCCCGATTCATCGGATCAGGCTCTTCTTCTTTCTTCCGGAATATCAGGAATTTCTGCGATCGCGCTGTCTTATTTATCTCAAATATTCACTGGGGACGGAGTTAAGGCCGTCACCGCCGTCTACGACTCGTATCTGCGGATTCTAAGGCGCTTGCTATCGGTCACGTTGAAGACGCGGCCTCGAATTTTTAATAGAAGGGTGATATTGAGAACGATGGCGTTGGCCAAATTAGCGTCCCGCAGGATTGAAAGCGGCGCGCAGAGATATCAGTTTTTGTCATTCATAATCGTGTCTATGATTGTATCAATAGTGTTATTCAGCGTTATATTTCTTGGAATATTCTCTTTGGTTATTGTATTCTTTGTCGCATTGTTCTCGTTTTCAGGGATTACGATCTCTGGTGGCGGTTTTCTTCCTTTAGTTACATATAGAATAGGGTTTAGAAGGCATAGGCCGCACATCTATATAGTTCTCCTCGCTGCATTGGTGGTGTTTTTAGGGCGGAGCATCTTACCAAGGAGGAGCCATTATTTTTCCTTAACACGACTGCCGGCGAGCGACGAGTGAACGTTCTTTTGGTGACGGGTTCGGCGTTTGTCACGTATGCGAAGAGCGACGACTTCGTCTATGTCATAGGTTTTGACGGATCGCTGATCTTTCGTCTCAAGCGTGAGAATATCATAGACCGCTTGCGCCGATCTGCTGGCCACTGACAGCGGCGGTTTCAGCGCTCTCCACAGCCCGCCGCCACAACGTACAGGCAGATGGCACAGGACTTGACCGGAGCACCGATCTTGCATCTGAAGAAATATGGCTCTATATATCTTTCATGAGAGGCAACCCGATCAGGGCGGGTGCAGAGCCGGTCGGCGATGGCGCCGTCGCCACCAAAGCGCTGCTGCGCGCCGCCGAACGGCTTGGGCTGTCGAACCGGGCCATTGCCCGTATCGTCGGTCTCTCCGAGGCGAGCGTGTCGCGGATGGGGAGGGGGGCGTTCGCGCTGCAGGCCGGAGACAAGGCCTTCGAGCTGGCGCTGCTCTTCATCCGGCTCTTCCGCTCGCTCGATTCGATCGTCGGCGGCGACGAGGCGGTGGCGCGCGCCTGGCTTCGCGCCGACAACACCGCGCTCGGCGGGAAGCCGCTGAAGCTGATCGAGACGGTGCACGGGCTGACGGATGTCCTCGGCTACCTGGACGCCCGCCGCGCTCTCGTCTGAGGCGCGCCCCTATCGCGGCATATGCTGGCGACTGGTCGAGGCGCAGCATCGCGTCTCGACGCTGAAGCTCGTCGACACGCTCGCCGAGCAGGCCGCGCTCGAACGCCTGCTCGAAGAAACCAAGCCGCCGGTCCCGCCCGAATGCCGGCATCTCCATTACCTGCTCGCGACGCCGTTCCGTTACGGCGCGCCGTATCCGCAAGGCTCGCGTTTCCGCCGCGCCGGTTTTACGCCCGGCGTCTACTATGCTTCTGAGCATGTCGAGACGGCGGTCGCGGAAGCGGCTTTCCACCGGCTGCTCTTCTTCGCGGACTCGCCGGGGACGCCTTGGCCGGCGAATGCGCTGGAGTTGACTGCCTTCAGCGTGCCGTGCGCGACGGGCGGGCGCTCGACCTGACGCGACCTCCGCTCGTCGACGACCTCGCCTCGTGGACTGATCTTGCAGACTATGCAGCATGCCAGGCACTCGCGGACAACGCCCGCGCGGCCGAGATCGCAATCATCCGCTCCGAATCCGTGCGTGATCCGGCGGGCCGCGCCAATCTCGCGCTGCTCACCTGCTTCGCCTTCGCCGCCCAAGAGCCTGCGGCGCGCCAGACATGGCGCCTGAGCTTCGGTCGCGCAGGCATACGCGCGGTCGCGGAATTCCCCGACTCCGTCTTGAATTCCCGACCGGCGCCTTCGACGCCGATCCGCGCCTTAAGGACTTCGTCTGGGACCGCTGAAGCGCGGGGTTAGTGCACCTCTTCGATCTCGTTGATCGTGGCAATGATCGCGGTCTCCCAGCGGATGTCCACCTGCGTGGTACTGGCCGGGAGCGACGCCCATCTCCACGTAGGCCGCCTCCTTCCATGTGATGACCTGGTTGCCGATGCCGATTTACGGATGCTGAGGTCGAGGATGAGAATTGCCGGATTTATTCCCTGCGGTTGAGAGCGCGTCAGCACCGGTTCCTTGCTGGTCGCCGACACCTGGACCTCGCCCGTCACATGAAGCTGCTGCTCGGCCCCCGGCTGCAAATCCAGCCAGGCCCTCCATTTACGTGTTTGCGGTGCGTCCATTTCATCCTCCCCGGTTGCATTTTCATGAATGCAACCTATGGGGAGTGATTGTAACCGAATCGGGGAACTCCGATGCGAACCAACCGGATTGGAATGTCGAGGGCAGGGCCGCTTCTCGCCGGCGCAATGCTCATGCTGGCCCTCTCCACGCCGGCGGTCGCGTTCTCTGCCGGACCTCGCGCATTCCGCCCCGCCTGTCAGCCAGTCGCTGATGCCGACGCCGGTGCAGGGCTGCTGCAAGCATTGCCATCGCGGCAAGGCCTGCGGCGACAGTGCATCTCGCGCGACGACGAGTGTCACGTCGGGGCTGGCTGCGCCTGCGACGGCTGAGCCGAGCCGGCCCGGCTAAGCCAGGTTGACGAAGCCGACGCCGATCGCGCCGCCGACCTCGAAGAGATGGTCGCGCGCCCGCGCGTAGTCTTCGTCGGGGAAATGTTTAGAGCA
>CAVQJW010000011.1:0-262236 GCA_963712925.1 uncultured Alphaproteobacteria bacterium
ATTGCCGCCTACCTGGAAGGTCGACTGGGCGAGCCCGAAGCGCCCGCCCGACGCCATGCGCGCCACGCGCGACGATTCCGGATGGAACACCGCCGAGCCGAAGCCGACCAGCGCCGCGGCGAGCAAGAGCTCCGGGTAGGTTGACGCTACGGACAGCGTGAGCAGGCCGAGCAGCGAGAAGCCCATGCCGATGGCGAGCGAATAGGGCTGCGGCTTGCGGTCGGTGGTGAGCCCGACGACCGGCTGCAGCAGCGACGCCGTCACCTGGAAGGTGAAGGTGATGAGGCCGATCTGGGTGTAGCTCAGCGAAAAATGCGTCTTCAGGAACGGATAGATCGCCGGAAAGAGCGATTGGATGGTGTCGTTCAGCATGTGCGAGAACGAGATCGCAAGCAGGATCGCCGTCACCGTGCCGGTGGCGGCGGTCCGCATCGCGGCGTTTTCCGCAATCGCGCTGTGCTTGTTCAAGCCTGGCTCCGGCCGCTTCTCGATTTCGCCGGTTCCATAGGCCGGATCGCGGCGCGGCGCTACCGACCTCAGGTGGCTCCTGACAGATTTCCGGCGGGCGGCGGCCCGGCGGGGCAGGGGAGGCCAGCGGGTGAGTTAGCGGGCTGCCTTCAGCTCCGCCTCGATATCGGCGGCGGTGTGGCGGGTCAGCTCCTTTGCGAGCTCGCCGACGAGCTTCTCCTTGAGCGCGACGTGATAGTGGTGGCGGATTTCGCCGAGCGCCCGCGGCGCGGCGACGACATAGAGGTGGTCGAAATTGCCGTCGATCGCCTCGTGGTTCAGGTAGCGCACGACGGCGGCGACGAAGCTGTCCTCTTGGGCAAGATGCGCATCGGGGTTGGCGGTGCTCAGGTGATGCCGCTTGCCGGATTCCTTGCTGTGCGCGTCGAGCTTCGGCGTGGGAAGCTGCGTGAGCTTCAGCTCGGTCTCTGTGCCGCCATTGCGGAAAAGCTCGAAGCGGGCGCCGTCGAGGACGGCGACGAGCGCGGCATGGGGGAGGAGCATGGCGGATTCTCCATAGGCGGCCCGCGGAAGTGCGGGGGCAATTCCACCCCTTCCTGGCACGGCGGCAGGCGGTCGCGGTTTGACAAGGGTCAACGATTCGTAAGCTCGGGGCGATCCCTGCTGCGACGAGAGAGCGCCGTTTCAAGTCGCCGTGCTACCCGCCATTGGCCGCGTCATGCTGGAGGGCGGCCTGTTGCCCGGCCGGCTGGCCGCGCTTACCAGTTCACGACCGGCCGCCCGGCGGCACCAGCCCATGAGCCACCCGTGCCAGCGCAAATTCCTCCGCACACTTACGCCGACCTCGGCCCCTACAGCGACCTCGTCGAAGCGGTCCGCGCGCTCGGACCGCTCTTTCCGCCCGAGCCGTTCAGCCGCGAGACCGCCCGCAGGCTGCTTCGCTTCACGGTCGGCGACGAGACGCCGCGCGACCTGAAGGTTCTCCGCACCTGGGAGTGCGACGGCGTCTCCGGCGAAGAGCTTTCGTGGTCGGTCGGCTTTGGACCCGAGACCCGCGCCTTGCTGCTCAAGCCGGCCGGTGGGCGGGGAAAGCTGCCGGGCGTCGTCGCGCTTTACGACCACGGCCACTTCAAATTCTACGGCAAGGAGAAGATCGCCGACGGCCCGGACGGGCCGCTTCCAGCCGTGCAGCCGTTCCGCGACACCTATTACGGCGGCCGAGCTTACGCGAACACGCTGGCGCGTGAGGGTTTTTGCGTGCTCGCCCACGACACGTTCCTCTGGGGCAGTCGCAAATTCCCGCTCGAAGCGATGCCGGAGATGGAGCGGACACTCGCCGACGCGGCCGGCGCGATGCTCGGGCACGGCGACATCGACGCGGAGGTGCTGCGCTATCACGGCGCCGCCTTCCTGCATGAGCAGCAGGTGGCGAAATACCTGAACATTCTTGCAACGAGCCTCGCCGCCGTCACCGCCTTTGAGGACCGCGTCGCGCTGAACTGTCTGGCGGCGCGCGACGACGTCGATGCGGCGCGGATCGGCGCGATCGGCTTTTCCGGCGGCGGCCTGCGGGCGGCGGCGCTCGCGGCGACGTCGGACCGGCTGAGCGCGACCGTCATCGCCGGCATGATGGCGACCTATGCGGCGCTGCTCGACCGCCACGTCGCGCCGCATACCTGGATGCACTTTCCGCCAGGCGTCGCGCAGGCGGGGGACTTTCCCGACCTCGCCGCCTCCGCCGCGCCCACGCCGCTGCTGGTGCAATACCGGCTCCACGACCAGCTCTTCACCGAGGCGGGGATGCGCGCTGCCGACCGGCGGATCAAGAGCGCCTACGCGCGCAGCGGCGCGGCGGAGAACTATCGCGGCGTGTTTTTGCCCGGTCCGCACGGGTTCGAACGGGAGGACCAGGAGCAGGCGTTTGGGTGGCTGAAGGCGGTGCTGGGGTAGCGGCTGCGGAGCTGCCGGCATCACCCGCGTTGCACGGAAACGGGAGGGAGCTGATGCGGTCGATCATCGAGATCGACGTCAAATCGTCGGCGATCAGCGTCATCGGCTACGACGAGGAGAGCCGCGAGCTTTACGTCCGCTTCCGCGGCGGCGCCTACACCTATCTCGACGTGCCGGCGGAGGACTGGGTGGCGCTTTGGCGAAGCCGAAGTCCAAGGGCGCGTTCGTCAACAGAATGATCAAGCCGCGATATGAGGTGAGGGACGGCGCGCCAATATGAGGGATGTGGCAGCGAGGTAGTTCTACCCTCTCCAAACTTGGGAGAGGGTGGCCGCGGGGACGCGGACGGATGGGGGTCAGTGGTCGAAGCGCCGCGCGGTGACCAGTCGACCGCTAACGGTCTTCCCTTGGGGGAAAAGGCGGGTGCCGTGCCCTTAAGCCCCGCCACACGAGTGCTGCAAGTCGGAGAGCGTCCAGGAGTCCTGCGTGCGGAGGTCGGTCGTGGTGTAGACCTTGCCGCGGTCGTCGCCGGGCGGGCAGTCCTGCGGGATCGACACGAGGCACATCAGCACCGGGTCGCCGACCGCCGAGTCGATGATCGCCTGCACCTTCTCGTAGGAGACCTGGTGGCCGCCGTTCGTGAAGTTGACGGCGCTGCCGTCATCCGGGTCGGCGGTGATGTCGGCCTGGAAGCGGCTGGTGATTTCCGCGATCGTCGTGCGGGCGCACTGGCCGACCTCGCTCGGGAGCGCGCCGCCGTCGCCTGAGCCGCTTTCCGTTGTTCCGTCCATCGTCGCGGTCATCGCCCAGTCTGGGATGGCGAAGCCCACGCCGAGGTCCTGCAGCTTGAGGAGGACGGCGACCTGCACGGACATGATGCAGGGCTTCTCGCTGCCGCATCTCTTCCGCGCCGCGAGCCCTTCACGCGCAATCGCCCGCGCCTCGCTCTTATGCGTCGTTCGCCGCGCTTCGTCGTAGGCGGCGGCCATTAGTTGATCGAGCTGCGCAAGCTGGTCGTCGGCGCAGATGGCGATCTCGTCGGGGGCTTTGGCTTTGGCGCAATCGAAGGAGGGGCCAGCCGCGAAGGAGGGGGAAGCGACGAAGAAGCCAACCGCAAAAACAATGAAGCAGCGCATGGATAGGAGATTAGCAGAACCGGCGGCACCAACAATTGGCGCTCTGAACCCTCATCCGTCCGCTCCGCGGACACCTTCTCCCAAGCTCGGGAGAAGGCTGGTGTTGTGGCCGCGGCGCTGCCTGAACCTGCTTGATGTGCTAATCGGGGAAGAAATGCATGTGCCTGCGGGGCCTGTTTTTGACCAAGAGTGAGTCCGGAACACCGCGTCTGCGGCGCGGTGGATCTGTCAGAAGGGCGATGATCATACCGACAGAGACAATCGCCATGATCGAGGCTGCGAAGAACTTGAATATTGTAGAAATGGACCATGAAATGTTCGAATACGCGTCATATCCAATTGAGGCCGCTCCAACGCCGAGAAGTGCGGCTACCGCGAAAGCAATAGTCGCGCCAAGTATCCCACTGCTCCGTTCGAAGGGGCTCTCCTTCGTGAAACCCTCGACCATATCCTTGACAGTTCCCGACAACGAAGCTGGCGAGTTCCATCTCCAATCTTTAGCATCGTCACATAACCGAGAGAGCGATACCGTCGCCCGGGTCCAAAAAGTCGAAAGAAAGCCGGATTTCAGCCTCGCTTTGATCTGAAGCGCTGGCATTGATCGCTGGCCGGGTTCCTCTGAGATTATTGACTTCAAGAATGGTTGCGCCCGTGTACGTCAACTTCAACGGATCGCGGATCGCGACTTCCGTGAAGTCGATGGTCTTATTTCCATTGTTCCAAATGGCGATATGGTCCGTCGCAGGAAACCGCACTTTCCGATCGCCTATGAATGATTTGATTTTGGAAAAGCAGTCGTCGGGGGTCTCAACGTAGCGCCACGTCTCGCATGACCAAGCTATCTGTCTGACGGGCTTGGACTTCAGATAGTCCCAACGAGAGATGAACCAGCCGACGACTAACGGGATTGCATAAAGAGCTATGTCGCCGGCTAGTTTCCAGTAGTGCTGAATTGCTTGAGGTTCCTAGGACCGATATCAGCTACACCCGCTCGTCGCGCCGCACGTGTCGCACTTCAGGCACGTGCCGTTTCGCACCATCGTGAAGTTCCCGCATTCGCCGCAGGCTTCGCCTTCGTAGCCCTTCATGCGTGCCTGCGCGGCTTGCGCGGCCTTGTCGAGCAGGGCGGAGGCTGAACCCTTCCCGCCGCTCGCCGTTGCTACGGCTTCGGCGAGCGAGACCTTGCCCTCTTGCGGAGAGGGCGTGCGCTCCGCCTGCAACTCGACTTCGGGGACCTCGTGCCTGTGCGGGGCGTTCGCGGCATAGCCGGCGGGCTCGGGCGCCGTCTGCGGTTCGCGCTTCAAGGCGGTGGCGGTGCCGCTGCCCGAAGAGCCCGTCTTCGCCGAGGAGATTGCGGCGATGACGTTGCCGCCGGAGGCTTTCGGACCCGACTGGCCGCGCGCCTCGCCGCCGCTTTGGCCGCGCGGCTCGCCCGCGCCGCGCTCGCCGGCCGCGCCGCTTTCAAGCAGGCGGAAGCGCCCGCCCTGGCCGCGCACGAAGCCGTTCGAGATCGGGGCGTTGAGCGGCGCCGGCTTCTCCGCCTCGACGCCGCGGCCGATGGTGGTCGAGCCGATATCCTCCGGCTGCACGTGCGCGAGGTCATGGCGGCCGAGATAGGAGATCGCCAGCTCGCGGAAGAGATAATCGAGGATCGACGTGGCGTTCTTGATCGCCTCGTTGCCCATCACGACGCCCGCCGGCTCGAAGCGGGTGAAGGTGAAGGCCTCGACATATTCCTCAAGCGGCACGCCGTATTGCAGCCCGAGCGAGATGGCGATGGCGAAATTGTTCATCATCGCGCGGAAGGCGGCGCCTTCCTTGTGCATGTCGATGAAGATCTCGCCGATGCGCCCGTCGTCGAACTCGCCGGTGCGGAGATAGACCTTGTGGCCGCCGACGATGGCTTTCTGGGTATAGCCCTTGCGGCGGTTCGGCAGCTTCTCGCGCTCGCGCACCACCTTCTCGATGACGCGCTCCACGATCCGCTCCGCCGCGATCGAGGCGCGGGCAGGGGCGGTCTGCTGGATCAGCGCCTCAAGCGCCTCTTCTTCCTCCTCCTCGTCGTCGGCGATGAGCGAGGCATTCAAGGGCTGCGACAGCTTCGAGCCGTCGCGGTAGAGCGCGTTGGCTTTCAAGCCCAGCTTCCAGGAGAGCAGGTAGGCGGCCTTGCAGTCCTCGACCGTCGCCGCGTTCGGCATGTTGATGGTCTTGGAGATGGCGCCGGAGATGAAGGGCTGCGCCGCCGCCATCATGCGGATGTGGCTCTCCCAGGAGAGATAGCGTTTTCCCAGCCGGCCGCAGGGGCTCGCGCAGTCGAACACCGGATAGTGCTCGCTCTTCAGGTGCGGCGCGCCCTCAAGCGTCATCGCGCCGCAGACGAAGATGTTGGCGGCGTCGATGTCCTTTTTGGAGAAGCCGATCGCCGCCAGCAGATCGAGCTGCGGGTCGGCGAGCTGCTCCGGGGAAAGCCTTAGGCCGTTCAGGCAGAAATCCTCGCCGAGCGACCACTTGTTGAAGGCGAACTTGATGTCGAAGGCGGAGGCAAGGCCCTTCTCAAGCTCGCCGAGCTTCTCCTCGGTGAAGCCCTTGGCCTTGAGCGTGTCGTGGTTGATGGCGGGCGCGCCCTTGAGTGTGCCGCGGCCGACCGCGTAGGCGATCATCGCCTCGATCTCCGAGGGCGAATAGCCGAGCGTCTTCAGCGCCTCCGGCACGGCGCGGTTGATGATCTTGAAGTAGCCGCCGCCGGCGAGCTTCTTGAACTTGACCAGCGCGAAGTCGGGCTCGATGCCGGTCGTGTCGCAATCCATGACCAGGCCGATCGTGCCGGTCGGCGCGATCACCGTCGCCTGGGCGTTCCGATAGCCGTGCGCCTCGCCGAGATTGACGGCGCGCTCCCACGCCGCGACCGCGCGCTCGATCAGAACAGGGTCCGGGCAGTGGGCGTGGTCGAGCGGCACGGGGTTGGTCTGGAGCTGCTCGTAGCCGTGGCCCTGGCCGCGCGCGGCGCGCGCGTGGTTGCGCATCACGTGCAGCATCACGTCGCGGTTCCGCTCAAACGCCGGGAAGGCGCCGAGCTCGCCCGCCATCTCCGCGGAGGTCGCATAGGCGACGCCGGTCATGATGGCGGTGAGCGCGCCGCAGATCGCGCGGCCCTCAGGCGAATCGTATGGCGTGCCGGAGGTCATCAGGAGCCCGCCGATATTGGCGAAGCCCAAGCCCAGCGTGCGGTATTCGTAGGAGCGCCGCGCGATCTCCTTCGACGGGAACTGCGCCATCAGGACGGAGATTTCGAGGACGACGGTCCAAAGCCTGACGGCGTGCTCATAGGCGGCGGTGTCGATCGTGGCGTCGTTGCCGTTTTCACCGGACTTGCGGAACTGCAAAAGGTTGAGCGACGCGAGATTGCACGCCGTGTCGTCGAGGAACATGTATTCCGAGCACGGATTGGAGGCGATGATCTCGCCGTCCGCGCGGCAGGTGTGCCAGTCGTTGATCGTGGTGTGGTACTGGATTCCCGGATCGGCGGACGCCCAGGCGGCGAAGCCGATATCTTCCCACAGTTCGCGCGCCGGCAGCGTCTCCGCCACCTTGCCGGTGATGCGGAAGGTGAGGTTCCAGTTCCCGTCGTCCTCGACCGCCCGCAGGAACTCGTCGGTGACGCGCACCGAATTGTTGGAGTTCTGGCCGGAGACGGTGAGATAGGCCTCCGAATCCCAGTCGAGGTTGAAGAGCGGGAACTCGATCTTGGAATAGCCCTGCTTGGCGAACTGGATGACGCGCTTGACGTAGTTCTCCGGCACGTTGGCCTTCTTGGCGGCGCGGATCTCGCGCTTCAGCGCCGGGTTCTTCTGCGGATCGAAGCAGTCGTCGCCCGGGCCCTCGCAGTTGACGCAAGCCTTCATGATCAAGGAGAGGTGCCTGGCGCAGGCCTTCGAGCCGGCGACCAGGGCCGCGACCTTCTGCTCCTCCCTGACCTTCCAATTGACGTATTGCTTGATGTCGGGATGGTCGACGTCGACCACCACCATCTTCGCCGCGCGGCGCGTCGTGCCGCCCGATTTGATGGCGCCCGCCGCCCGGTCGCCGATCTTCAGGAAGCTCATCAGGCCGGACGACTTGCCGCCGCCTGAAAGCTTCTCGCCCTCGCCGCGCAGCCTGGAAAAATTCGAGCCGGTGCCGGAGCCGTATTTGAAGAGCCGCGCCTCGCGCACCCACAGGTCCATGATGCCGCCGTCGTTGACGAGGTCGTCCGACACCGACTGGATGAAGCAGGCATGCGGCTGCGGGTGCTCGTAGGCCGTCTCCGACTTGGTGAGCGCCTTCGTCCAGTGGTCGACATAATAGTGGCCCTGGCTCGGCCCCTCGATGCCGTAGGCCCAGTAGAGCCCGGTGTTGAACCACTGCGGCGAGTTCGGCGCCGCCTTCTGCGTCGCGAGCATGTAGCGAAGCTCGTCGAGGAAGGCTTCCGCGTCGTCCTCAGACGAGAAGTAGCCGCCCTTCCACCCCCAGTAGGTCCAGGTGCCAGCGAGCCGGTCGAAGACCTGGCGCGCGTCGGTCTCCGGGCCGAAGCGCTCCGCCTCGGGCAGGTCCGCGAGCGCCGCCTCGTCGGCTGCCGCGCGCCACAGGAAGGAGGGGACGGAGTTCTCCTCGATTCGCTTCAGCTTCGTCGGCACGCCGGCCTTACGGAAATATTTCTGTGCAAGGACGTCGCTCGCCACCTGGCTCCAGGCAGCGGGCACCTCGAAATTCTCCAGGCGGAACACGACCGAGCCGTCAGGGTTGCGGATCTCACTCGTCGCGGTCCGGAACTCGACCGTCGCGTAGGGTGACTGACCCTTCGTCGTGTAGTGGCGTTCAATCCGCATTTTTGCCCCGCTCCATTCTCACTCACCGGGCCGAGCAATCGCTCGGCCACTTTACACCCGGCACGTTCCGCCGAATGCCCCCATCTGGTGGACTGCCGAACTCGTCCTGAGCCTCGCCCGCCAACGAGCCAACTCTCCACATATAGATGTTAACGAAGGGTTACGCACCATATTTTGTGTTTCAAGACACAAAATCACCCACCCGCCGGCGGATGGCTCCGCCTGCACCCTTCACGCAAAGAACGCTGGAAATACGCCGCCGCGTCTCCAACTCTCGGCGACTTTTCGAAGCTAGTGGCGAGGCCGAGAAGGGGTCAAGTCTTGACAATTTTCCGCCTTCGCAATCAGGCGGAGCAGAGGGATTTTTGGCGAGGAGCGAGGAAAGCGGGGAAAACCGGGGGCTACGGCGGACGATTGCCGCGCGACTCAGACGGCGCCCGGAAAACACGCCTCAATTCCTGCACCGCTTTTTTTGCAGGCACATGACGGTGGCTTTGCGCGCCGCCGAAACCGCCTATAAGACGGCGGCGGCCGCGGTGATGAGACCAGGGCGGCCGAAATGAACATTCCACGGCCCGATGTCCGCGACCATCCACATCCTGAACGGCCCGAACCTGAACCGCCTCGGACGGCGGGAGTCTGACATCTACGGGAAGGAGACGCTCGCCGACATCGAGAAGAAGGCGCGCGAGCGCGCGGCGGCGCGCGGCATCGAGGTTGTCTTCCGCCAGTCCAACCATGAGGGCGATCTGGTCGACTGGCTGCACGAAGCCGGCGACTCGGCTGGGATCGTCTTGAACGCCGGCGCCTATACGCACTCCTCGATCGCGCTGCACGATGCGATCCGGGCGATCGAGGCCCCGGTCGTCGAAGTCCATCTCTCGAATGTCTTCGCGCGCGAGGACTTTCGTCATCATTCGCAGCTCTCGGCGGTGGCGAAGGGCGTGATCTGCGGGTTCGGCGCCAATTCGTATCTTCTGGCGATTGACGCTATTGCAGGACTGAAGCCCGCCAAGGGCGGACGGAAGTAGGGAATGGCCAAGACGCCCGGCATCGATCGCGACCTGATCCGCGAGCTGGCGGCGCTCCTCAAGGAGACGGAGCTCTCCGAGATCGAGATCGAGCAGGACGGCTTCCGCATCCGCGTCGGGCGCGGCGTGCCGGCCTCCACTTCGATCGTGCAGATGGCGCCCGAAAAGCCGCCCGCCTCGACCGAGCCGTCCGCCGCCAGGAAATCGGAGGCGCCGCGCTCGCTTGCCGATCCGGCGCGCCATCCGGGCTGCGTGACCTCGCCGATGGTCGGCACCGCCTATCGCTCGCCCGAACCGAACGCCAAGCCCTTCGTTGAGGTGGGCGACACCGTGCGCCAGGGCCAGGCGATTCTGATCGTCGAGGCGATGAAGCACATGAACGAGGTTGCGGCGTCGCGCGGCGGGCAGGTGGTGGAGATCCTGGTCGAGGACGGCCAGCCGGTCGAATTCGGCCAGCCGCTGATGATCATCGAGTAGCGGCAATGAAGGACAGCCTGTCCAGCAACGCACCTTCCCTTGTCGTCATTGCCGGGCCTGACCCGGCAATCCATTCCGAAACGGCTGCAATCGGCGGAGACGTCACGGAATGGATGCCCGGATCAAGTCCGGGCAAGACGACGGCTGGGGAAAGGCCGCGGGCGGCTGCCGGCGGCTAGATGTTCTCCAAGGTCCTGATCGCGAATCGCGGCGAGATCGCGCTGCGCGTACTCCGAGCCTGCAAGGAGCTCGGGATCGAGACCGTCGCCGTCCACTCGACCGCCGACGCCGATGCGATGCACGTCCGGCTCGCCGACGAGAGCGTCTGCATCGGCCCGCCGCCAGCGACGGAAAGCTATCTGAACATTCCAAGCATCGTTTCGGCCTGCGAGATCACCGGCGCCGAGGCCGTCCATCCGGGCTACGGGTTTCTCTCCGAGAACGCGCGCTTCGCCGACATTCTGGCCGCCCACGGCGTCACCTTCATCGGCCCGTCCGGCGACCACATCCGCATCATGGGCGACAAGATCAAGGCGAAGGAGACCGCCGCCGCGCTCGGCATCCCGGTCGTGCCGGGCTCGCAGAGCGCCGTCGTCGACGACCAGGAGGCTGCGCGGATCGCCGCTGATATCGGCTACCCCGTGCTCATCAAGGCGGCGGCCGGCGGCGGCGGGCGCGGCATGAAGGTCGCCGAGCGGGCCGCCGATCTGCCGCGTGCAATGTCGATGGCGAGAAGCGAGGCCGGCAGGGCCTTCGGCGACGACGCGATCTATATCGAGAAGTATCTCGCCCGCCCGCGCCATATCGAAGTGCAGGTGCTGGGCGATGGGCAGGGCGGGGCGGTGCATCTCGGCGAGCGCGACTGCTCGCTGCAGCGCCGCCACCAGAAGGTCTGGGAGGAGGCGCCGTCGCCGGCGCTGAACAGTGAGGAGCGGCAAAGAATCGGCCAGATCGCCGCGGATGCGGTCGCCAAACTCGGCTATTCGGGCGCCGGCACGATCGAGTTCCTCTACGAGAACGGCCAATTCTATTTCATCGAGATGAATACGCGGCTGCAGGTCGAGCACCCCGTCACCGAAGCGATCACCGGCATCGACATCGTGGTCGAGCAGCTCAGGATCGCCTCCGGCTCGCCGCTTTCCGTCACGCAGGACGATGTGAGCTTTTCCGGCCATGCGATCGAGTGCCGGATCAACGCCGAAGACCCGACGACCTTTGCGCCGTCGCCCGGCCAGATCACCTACTACCATCCGCCCGGCGGGCTTGGCGTGCGCGTCGATTCCGGCGTCTATCAGGGCTACCTGGTGCCGCCTTATTACGACAGTCTGATCGGCAAGCTTATCGTGCATGGGCGGACCCGCGTAGAATGCCTGATGCGGCTTCGCCGCGCGCTCGACGAATTCGTCGTCGACGGCATTCGCACCACCATCCCGCTGTTCCAGGATCTGGTCGCGGAACAGGCAATCCTCGACGGCCAATACGATATCCGCTGGCTCGAAGAATACCTCGCCGGCCAGCGGGCCGGGCCGGCCTGAAAGGCGAGGTCGATTGGATGTCACGCGGCGCCCGCAACAAGGATGAGGACCTCGTCACGCCGTCTTTGCTGCTTCGTGCCTATGCCTGCGGCATCTTTCCGATGGCCGATTCCGCTGACGACCCGACGCTCTACTGGGTCGAGCCGAAGCTGCGCGGCGTTCTGCCGCTCGACAGTTTTCACGTTCCGCGCCGGCTGGCCCGCACCGTCCGCTCCGACCGCTTCGAGGTCAGGGTCGACAGCGACTTCGTGGCGGTGGTCGAGGGCTGCGCCACGCCGCGTCCCGGCCGCCAGGCGACCTGGATCAACGAGCCGATCCGCGAACTCTATGGCGAGCTCTTCCGCCGCGGGCACGTCCACACGGTCGAGTCCTGGCGCGAAGGACGGCTCGTCGGCGGTCTCTACGGGCTGCAACTCGGCGCGGTCTTCTTCGGCGAGAGCATGTTCTCCACCGAGCGCGACGCCTCGAAGGTCGCGCTCGTGCATCTCGTCGCACGGCTGAAGAGCGCCGGCTTTGCGCTGCTCGACGCGCAGTTCCTGACCGGGCATCTGGCGCAGTTCGGCGCGATCGAAGTGCCGCGCGACGACTACGTGAAGGTGCTCGATAGAGCACTTGCGAAGCAGGCGGAGTTCATGAGCCGCGCCCGCGACCGGGCCGGCCGCGGCAGAAACGCCTTCACGGGCGCGGAGGCACTGGCGCTGCTTGAGGCGGACTAGCATGATCTTACCGAAAAGCGGTTCCCACTTTTCGGGATCATGCTTCAGCGGCGCGCGACCGTAGTCAGTCCTCGGGGTTGTCCGGCGGGCTCGGGAGCTCGACGTCCGGCGATCCTTCCGCGTCCGGCGCCGGCGCCTGCGGCTCCGGTCCCATCTCGACTTTGCAGCCGACGAGCCACACGTCGTAGACGGGATGCTCGACGGCATTCAGGCCCGGGCTCTCCGCGAACATCCAGCCGCTGAAGATGCGCTCGATCTTGTTAGCGAGCGTGATTTCGTCGACCTCGACGAAGGCGGTCGTCTCCGCCGGCTCGGTCGGCGGCCGCGTATGGCAGACGCGCGGCGTCACCTGCAGCGCGCCGAACTGCACCGTCTCGTCGATCATCACGTCGAACGTCGTGGTGCGGCCGGTGATCTTGTCGAGCCCGGTGAAGACGGCGACCGGGTTGTTGATCGGAGCGGCGTAAGCGCTGGAGACGACAAGCAGGCCGCAAGCGAGAGCGGCGGCAAACCGAAGCGGCATGTCTCTCGGAAGACCGGTCAGGCCGGCGTCCATGGCTCGTAGTCGCCGGTGACTTCGGGGCGGTGCTTGGCGGGGTTCAGGATCGAGCCGCGCGGCCGGTAGGCGGCGGCCGTACCGGTCAAGTTCGGAAGATGCGGCTTCTCCCATTCGCGCGGACGGTAGCTGTCCTCCGTCGGCGGCACGTCGGTGCGATAATGCATCCAGCCGTGCCAGGCCGCCGGAATGCGTGAAGCCTCCGCGTCGCCGTTATAGATCACCCAGCGCCGCCTGCCCTTCCGCTCGCGATAATAGCGGTTGCCGAACTCGTCGGTGCCGACGAACTCGCCCTTCCGCCAGGTCCAGAAGCGGGTCCCCATCGTCGCCCCGTTCCACCAGGTAAAGATCAACAACAAAAATGCTTTCATAGCGGCTCCGGTCGGAACGGGCGTCTCGGCCCTTTGGTCACTTGGTTCTCGCCTCGGCTAGCACACCGTCGCGCCGCAGTCGCGAACCGCGGTCACCTTCGCCTGCAGGCCGTCATAGCCGATCGCGCCGGGTATGACCTCCGTGCCGATGACGTAGGAAGGCGTTCCAGAAATGCCGAGATCGGTTGCGAGCTTGTGCACTTCCTCGATGTTGGCGGTCACGTCGGGCTTCGCCGCCGCCGCCTTCAGGGCATCGACGTCGAGACCGAGATCGCTCGCGACCTCGATCGCCTTCTCGCCGGTCGCCTCGCCGGGCCGTGAGAAGAGCTCCTTATGGAAGTCAAGGTAGCGATCCGGCACGAGGTCCTTGACGGCGACAGAAATGCGCGCCGCCTCAACCGATCCCGGCGCGAGGATCGGAAATTCCTTCATCACGATGCGAAGGTCGGGGTTCGCGTCGAGCAGCGACAGCATGTCGGAGACGGCGTGCCGGCAATAGGTGCAGTTGTAGTCGAAGAACTCGACCAGCGTGACGTCGCCCTGCGGATTGCCGAGCACCATCTGGTTCGAGGAACTGAAGATGAGATCGTGATCGTCGGCGATCGCCTTCTTCTCCGCCGTGGCCTTTTCAGCCTGCCGCTTGTCCTGCAGCGCCTGGTAGGCCTCTTCGAGCACCTCCGGGTTGGCGAGCAGGTAGTCGTGGATGACCTGCTCGATCTCGGTCTTCTCGGCCGCGCTCATCGCGGCCTGGCTCGATCCCGCCGCGAAGAACAGCGCCAGCACGGCCGCGGCAATGCGCATGAACGGTCTCATGGTCAAACCTCTCGCTTCGTCGGTCGGGGGCCGGTCATTGGGTCGAACCCGCCGGAGATTGATAGTTTATAATGTCGTCCGCCTTAAGCCAGCCTGGAGAGCCGGTGGCAAATTTCGCCTGCGCGCGGCGGGCAAAGGCCTGCGCGGTCTTGATGTCGCCCTCGATCAGGTAGCCTTCCGCCGTGGCAAGCTCGGCATCCGCCACCTTTCCGAGCCGCTGATAGGCAATGGCGAGCTGGCGGTAGCCGATAGGGGCCAGCGGCTCCTCGATCAGCCCCTTGCGGAGGTCCGCGACGGCCTGGCTCAGCATTCCGTTGTCATTGGTCGAAAGCTCTGCGCCGCCGAGCATGATCTCAATCAGCCCGGGATGCGGTGCGAGCGCCACCGCCTGGCGAAGCGGGGAGATCGCCTGGCTCGCCTTGCCGGCCTCGTAGAGTGCCTGCCCCTTGAGCTCGTAGAAATAGGCATAGTTCGGCATCTGCTGGATCAGCGTATCGATCAGCCGCACCGCGCCGGCGACACTGCCGGTGCGATAGGCGACGATGGCGCGCGCATATTGCGCCGGCAGGCTCTTGTCGGAGCGTGGATAGCGGCGCCCGACCGCGCTCGGTGCCTCGGTGAAGGCGGCGAGCTTGGCGCGCATCATGTCGTGGCGGAACTGCAGCGCCGGGTCGTCGACGGCGCCCCAGTAGGGACTGGCGCGCGCCGTCGTCTCAAGCTGCGCAAGCCGGTCGCGCGCCATCGGATGCGTCTGCGCGTAGGGATCGACATATTGCGCGGAAAAAAGCTGCTCGTCGGCGAAGCGCTCAAAGGTGTCGACCATGCCTTTGGGTGACTGGTGCGTGGCATTCAGGAAGGTGAGGGCGGCGCGGTCGGCGGCGTATTCCTGCGCGCGCTTGTATTTCAGGAGATCGCGCACCGCGACGCCCGGCCCCATCGATATGGCCGCGCTTCCCATCTCCGCACCCGTCGGCGATCCGGTGGCGGCGCCGGCTGCGATGCCGGCCACGCCGAGCAGGCTGATCACCGCGCCGATCGCCTGGGCGCGTGCAATCTCGTTGTGCAGGTTTTCCAGGTGACCGCCGACTAGATGCCCCGTCTCGTGCGCGATCACGCCGATCACCTCGTTCGGCGTCTTCGAATCGAGCAGGGTGCCGGTGTTGATCACCATGCGGCGTCCGCTCGCGACGAAGGCGTTGAATTCGCGGTTCTGGACCAGCACGATCTGCGTGTCGCCGGCGCCGAGGCCGGCGGCCTTGAAGATCGGCGCGGCATAGTCGCGAAGCAGCGTCTCGATCTCGGCGTCGCGAATGATGGATTGCCGGGCGCTCTGCGCGTCCGCCGCCGGCGCGAGCACCATTCCCGCGGCAACGAGGACGGATAGAATCCGGGCCGGACCCGAAGCAAAAAGACTGGACGTCACCGACCGTTTCCGATTTGCCAGTGGCTGTTTGGGTTTAGGCGAAGCGGTACCGCAGGCCCCTGACCCGGCTGCCTAGCGAATGAGCGCGTCGAAAGAAAGGCAAGTTATGTTGAAGGGCCGTGTTCCGGGGGCGTCGGCAAGGAGCGACGTTGAGCCGTTTTTGGCGATGGACGTGCTGGCGGCGGCGGCAAAGCTCGAAGCGGCCGGCCGCCGCGTCATCCATATGGAGGTCGGGCAGCCCGGCGCGCCGGCACCGCGCCCGGTGCTCGCAGCGGCGGCGGAGGCGCTGAAGCAGGGCCGTCTCGGCTATACCGAAGCGCTCGGCATCAAGCCGCTCCGCGAGCGAATCGCGCGGCACTATCTTGAGGCCTACGGCGCCGAGGTGTCACCGGACCGGGTGATGGTAACGGGCGGTTCTTCCGGCGGCTTCAATCTGATCTTTCTCGGCGCATTCGACCCCGGCGACCGCATCGCCATGGCGCTTCCCGCCTATCCCGCCTATCGCAACATCTTGAAGGCGCTGAGCCTCGTCGCGGTCGAGATCGAGGTCGGTCCCGACACCCGCTGGGCGCTGACGGCGGAAGAGATCGAGGCGGCGCACGCCGAGGCGCCGCTTGCAGGCGTGCTCCTCGCAAGCCCCGCCAACCCGACCGGCACGATGACCGCGCCGGAGGAGCTGAAGCGCATCGTGGAGACCTGCGCAGCGCTCGGCATCCGCTTCATCTCCGACGAGATCTATCACCGCCTGGTCTATGCCGGCCGCGCCGAGACTGCGCTCCATCTCGGGCCCGACGCCATTGTCGTCAATTCCTTCTCCAAGTATTACTGCATGACCGGCTGGCGGATCGGCTGGATGGTGCTTCCCGAAGACCTGGTGCGGCCATTCGAACGGCTGTCGCAATCGCTCTATATCTCCGCCAACGAGCTGTCGCAGCGCGCCGCGATCGCCGCCTTCGATTCGACCGCCGAGCTGGAAGCCGTGAAGGCGACCTACGAGCGCAACCGCGGCCAGCTTCTCGCGCGGCTGCCGGCGATCGGCTTCGACGAGCTGCTTCCCGTCGACGGCGCCTTCTATGTCTATGCATCGGTTGCGCGCTTCACCAACGACGCGGTGGATTTCGCCGCGCGCATGCTGGAAGAGGCGGGCGTCGCGGCGACGCCGGGTCTCGACTTCGACCACCGCCGCGGCCACCGCTATATGCGCTTCTCCTTCGCCGGCACGGAGGCGGCGATCGGCGAAGGGATTGAGCGGCTCGCCCACTGGCTGAAATGACCGTGCTCGCCGGGGAGCTCCCGGCAGCGCTCGACGGATTCCTGCTCGGCGCCAGCCTGATCGTCGCGATCGGTGCGCAGAACGCATTCGTGCTGAGGCAAGGGCTGAAGCGCGAATTCGTCGCGGTGATCTGCCTGATCTGCGCGCTGTCCGACGCGGCGCTGATCGCGGCCGGCATTACCGGGCTTGGGCCGCTGGTCAGGCAGTCGCAGGTCGCACTGACGGTGGTGACGGCGCTCGGCGCGGTCTTCCTCTTCATCTACGGCGCGATGGCATTGCTCCGCGCGGCGCGGCCGTCGGCGATGCAGGTCGGCGGAGCCTCCGAGCCGCGCCTCGGTCGCGCTGTCGCCGCGGTCCTGAGCTTCACCTTCCTCAATCCGCACGTCTATCTCGACACGGTGCTTCTGATCGGCGGGCTCTCGGCGCGCTATCCAGGCGCGGCACGCCTTGCCTACGGCGGCGGCGCGGCGCTTGCCTCTTTCGTGTGGTTCTTTGGTCTCGGCTATGGCGCGCGGCTCTTGACGCCGATCTTCGCAAGCCCGCGCGCCTGGCGGCTGCTCGATATCGCGATCGCGCTGGTGATGTGGTGGATCGCAGCGCGGCTGGTGCTGCGCCTCGTTGGCTGAACGGCTATTCGGCGGCGGCGAGCGGCTCGCGGATCTCGGGATCGTCCGACAGGCGCTCAAACACATCGACTGCGGCGCGTGCCAGCCGCAGCAGATACTGGTCCATCTCCGCCTGCTCGAACACGGCGAACCCTTTTTCCGTCGGTACCGACCTCGAGGAAGGACTCGAGCCCCTCCTCGGTGACCCGCACGACCGCGGTGCTGCCGGAGCCGTCCGGCCGCGGAAGCACGAAGATGAGATCGGCGCCGGCGGCCTCCGCAGCCTCGGCGATCGTCTCGGCGACCGGGCGCTCTGCGCCGTTGCGCGACTCAAGCGCCATTTCGAGCTGCAGCCTGAGCAGGCTCTGATTCCCTGCAAGCATTGGGCCCCAGCCATCCAGAATATCGTTGGAATCCGTCATGGCCGGCATCGAGACAGTATGCAGTGACGGCCTGCAAGGCTTTGGTTCGAGTAAGGTTTCCGCCCGGCAACCGGCGTCTCTAAAAGCCTGCTTGTCAGCCCGCTCGAAGAAGCGAAGAATTCCATCAAAAGGCAACGCCAAAGGGGAGGAAGCAATGCACGGATTGATGCAGGAATGGCCGCTTCTCTGCCACAAGGTGATCGACCATGCCGCGACCTATCACGCCAATCGCGACGTGGTATCGCGCTCCGTCGAAGGCCCGATCCACCGTACCACCTATCGCGAGGTGCAGAAGCGGGCGCGGCGGGTGGCGAGGCGGCTCGAGGCGGACGGCCTTGGCCTCGGCGACCGGGCGGCGACGCTTGCCTGGAACACCTGGCGGCACCTTGAGGTCTGGTACGGCCTGCTCGGAATGGGCGGCGTTTACCATACCGTCAACCCGCGGCTCTTCCCCGAGCAGATCGCCTGGATCATCAACGACGCCGGGGACCGGGTGCTCTTCGTCGACCTGACCTTCGTGCCGCTCGTTGAGAAGCTTCGCGATCAGTTGAAGTCGGTGGAGAAGGTGGTGGTGCTGACCGATGCCGCGCACATGCCCGAAACGTCGCTCGATGCGGAGCCCTACGAGGAATGGCTCGCGGCCGACGACGACTTCGCCTGGCGCGACTTCGACGAAAATACCGCCGCCGGCATGTGCTACACGTCGGGGACGACCGGCAATCCGAAGGGCGTCATCTACTCGCACCGGTCGAACGTGCTCCACTCGTTTATCTCCGCGCAGCCGGACGTGCTCGGACTTTCGAGCCGCGACCGCGTCATGCCGGTCGTGCCGATGTTCCATGCCAATTGCTGGGGTCTCGCCTTCACGGCGCCGCTCGTCGGCGCGGCGCTCGTCATGCCGGGACCCAAGCTCGACGGCGCCTCGCTGCACGAGCTTCTGAACGCCGAGCGGGTGACCTTCACCGCCGCCGTGCCGACGCTCTGGCTGATGCTGCTTCAGCATCTGGAGAAGGAGGGTGGCGAGCTCCCCTACCTCGAACGTGTGGTGATCGGCGGCGCCGCATGCCCGCGCGCCGTGATCGAGGCCTTCGAGGAGCGCTACGACGTGCGCGTCATGCATGCCTGGGGCATGACAGAGATGAGCCCGCTCGGCACCGTCTGCTCGCTGAAGCCGGAGGTGGCCGATCTTTCGCCGTCGAAGCGCTATGACGTGCAGGAGAAGCAGGGGCATCCGCCCTTCGGGATCGAGCTCAAGGTGACCGACGACGCCGGCGACGCGCTTCCCTGGGACGGCAAGACCTTCGGCCGGCTCAAGGTGCGCGGTCCGGCGGTGGCGCGCGCCTATCACGGCGAGGCGGGCGATGCCGTCGACGCCAGCGGCTTCTTCGACACCGGCGACGTCGCCCACATCGACGCGCATGGCTATATGCGCATCACCGACCGCTCAAAGGACGTGATCAAGTCGGGCGGCGAGTGGATATCCTCGATCGAGCTGGAAAACCTCGCGGTCAGCCATCCGGGCGTCGCCGAGGCGGCGGTGATCGGCGTCCGCCATCCGAAATGGGACGAGCGGCCGCTCCTAATCGTCGTCGCCAAGCCCGGCGCTACGCCGACGAAGGCTGCGCTGATCGAGCATCTGCGCCCGCAAGTGGCGAAATGGTGGCTCCCCGACGACGTCATCTTCGTCGACGAGATCCCGCATACGGCGACCGGCAAGATCAAGAAGACCGAGCTTCGCGACACCTACCGCGACTATTGCTTGTCGGAAGCCTAGCCGCGGCGATATCTCTCCGCCGGAAGGAGGCCCGAACCGGTGTTGAGACGAGGCATCACGATCAGGCGCTCGCGCGCGGCCGGCTGGGCGCGGCTGGCGGGCGGCCTTGCCCTGCCGGTGCTGGCTCTGAGCGTGATCGGCAGCCGGCTCGGCATGATCCCGACATTCGCGCTCGAGCCGGCGCTGCTCGTCGGCTTCGTGCTCGGCCTGGTCGCGTTCGGGCTTGCCGTCTATTCGCTGGCCGACATCTGGGTTTCCGGCGCGGCCGGGGCGCGGGCGGCGATCGCCGGCATCGTCTATGCCTCGCCGGTCCTCGTCATCATCGGCGTGGTGGCCGCGGCGGCAATCGTCTATCCGCGCCTGACCGACGTCACCACCGACGTGAACGATCCCCCGCTCTTCAGCGGCGTGAACGCGCCGCGCGGCGCGCCGGACGCGGAGAGCGAGGCGCTGCAGCTCAAGGCCTATCCGGACATTGTTCCGCGCCTTTATCCGGTGAGCGTGCTTGACGCCTACAAGGCGGTGCACGCCCTCATGGAGAAGAAGCGCTGGACGATCACGCACGACGTCGCACCGACAAATGCGCCTCAGGCAAGCACCGACATCACGACCGCGCTGGTCGTCCCGGAAGACGACGAACTGGTAAAGGCGCTCGCGTCGAAGGGCGTCATGACGCAGTCGCGCGGCGGCTATGCCACTGAGACGGCGGCGCCAGCGCCGGCGTCTCCCGCGCAGCCGGGCGTGCCGGCCGGGCCGGGAGCGGCGCCGACCGAGAGTGGCGACACCGGAATTCTGGAGGCGACGGCGCCGACGATGATCTTCGGCTTTCTCGACGATGTGGTGGTGCGGATCGAGTCGACGCCCGACGGGGCGCAGGTTGACATGCGGTCCGCCTCCCGTATCGGCGCGCATGACCTCGGTCAGAACGCACGCCGCATCAGAGGCTTCCTGGCGGCGCTTGACGAAGCGCTTCAGCCCACTCCGGGTGCGGTCGCGGGCGTTGCGTCGGCGAGCGAGTAGCGCCCGTCGAGTGACGGGGTGCCTTGGGTCGCGACCAGATCGCGCGCCACGAGATCTTGAAGATGCGCGAAGACGGAGAGCGCGGCAGCGTCTCCGAGCGCCGGGTCAAGGCCACGATAGATGCCCGCGACAAGGCCCGGGATATCGCTCTCGCCCTCGCGAAGCGCCGCAAGGATCGCCGCCTCGCGCTCGCGTCGATGCTCGAGGAGGCCCGCCACATAGGCATGGCCATCGGGGATCGCCGCGCCATGCGCCGGCAGATAGAGCCGCTCGGGCCGCTGAAGCAGACGATCGAGCGAGGCCATGTAGGCGGCCATCGATCCGTCGGGCGGTGCGACGATCGTCGTCGACCAGCCCATGACGTGATCGCCGGAAAACAGGATGCCGTGGTCGAGAAGCGCAAAGACCATGTGGTCCGCCGCATGGCCGGGCGTGGCTATGGCCTGCAGCTTGAGCGCGCCGGCTGTGACGATGACGCCGTCTTCGAGCGCGACATCGGCGTGCGGCGGGCGCGACGGATCGTGCGCCGCCGACACATGGATCGGTGCGCCGAAGCGCTGCGCAAGGACCGGCGCGGCCGGCCAATGGTCGCGATGCGTGTGCGTCAGAACGATCGCCGCGACCTTCGCGTCGCCGATGGCGCGGAGAAGGGCGGCGATATGATCGGGGTCGTCCGGGCCCGGATCGAGCACGGCGAGCTCCGCCTCGCCGATCAGGAACGTGTTGGTGCCGCGGAAGGTGAAAGGGCCGGGGTTGTCTGCCGTCACGCGCCGCACGCTTGGCGCGACCGCGACCGCCTCGCCGGTCCGCGGCTCGAAATCGCGGTTGAAGACGAGCGCCATCAGGTCGCGTTTCTTGCCGCTGCGCGGGGCGTTGTCTATAGGTGTTTCGTCGAAGCAGGGGTCGGGGATTTCATATGAGCGCCATTGCAGCGTCGCGTCCGTTGGTCGAGCGGGTGATGCCGGAGGAAGCCGTCGGGCGGTCGGCCTCGATCGCCCTTCTCGTCCTGATCGGGACTGCGCTGCTCGCCCTTTCGGCAAAATATCAAGTCCCATTCTGGCCGGTGCCGATGACATTGCAGACCGGTGTCGTCGCTCTGATCGGCGCTGCCTATGGGTGGCGGATGGGTGCGGCGACGGTGCTCCTCTATCTGGTCGAGGGCGCGGCCGGCTTGCCAGTGTTTGCTGCGAGAGGGGACGGGCTTGCCTACCTCGCCGGCCCGACGGGCGGCTTCCTGATCGGCTTCCTTCCGGCGGCTGCGATCGTCGGCTGGGTGGCTGAGCGACGGGCGCAGAATCCCTTCCTGCTCTTCCTGGGAATGGTCGGCGCGGATGCCGTCGTTTTCCTGCTCGGCTTTGTGTGGCTCGCCTGGTTCGCGCACCTGTCCTCGGCGCCATGGGAATCGGCGCCGCCGCGGCCTTCACTAACGGCGTGCTGAAATTCGTGCTCGGCGATCTCCTGAAGCTCGCGCTGGCCGCCGCCGCGGTCTCCGCCGGCGTGCGCCTCGTCAGGCGCTGAGCAGCGCCTGATCCGCGGCTTCCGGCACCCAGCCTTCGGCGACGCCGTGGCAGGCGTGCAGGCTTTCGCCTCTGCGCATCAGAGTCGGCCGCGTTTCAAAGCAGAGCGGCGCTCGCGCGAAGGTGCAGCGCGGATGGAACGCGCAGCCGCTCGGCGGATCGAAGGGCGAGGGGAGTTCGCCCTCAAGCTTGATCTTGGTGCGTCGTTTGGCCGGATCGGCAACCGGCGTCGCTGACAGGAGCGCGCGCGTATAGGGGTGGAGCGGGCTGCTGAAGATCGCCTCCGCCGGGGCGATCTCGACCGGCCTGCCGAGATACATCACCATGACGTCGTCGGCGACGAAGCGAACGACCGAGAGATCGTGGCTGATGAACACGTAGGTCAGCCCGAACTGCTCCTGCAGGTCGGCGAGAAGGTTCAGGATCTGCGCCTGGATCGACACGTCGAGCGCCGAGACCGGCTCGTCGAGCACGAGTACCTTCGGCTCCAGCATCAAGGCGCGGGCGATCGCGATCCGCTGCCGCTGGCCGCCGGAGAACATGTGCGGATAGCGCCCATAGTGCTCGGGCCGAAGCCCGACGCGGGCAAGCATGTCCTGCGCCTTGGCGCGCCGCGCCTGGGCGCTCAAATTGGTGTTGATGAACAGCGGCTCCTCCAGCATGGCGCCGACCTTCTGGCGCGGATTGAGCGAGCCGTAGGGATCCTGAAAGACAATCTGAACCGTGCGTCGTAACGCCTTGAGCTTGTGGCGGTCTGCATGGCCGACGTCGACGCCGTTGATGATGAGCTTGCCGGCCGATGCCGGCTCGATCATGGTGATGATACGGGCAAGCGTCGACTTTCCGCAGCCCGAATTCCCGACCACGGCCAGCGTCTTTCCGGCTTCCACCGTGAACGTCGCCTCGGCCAGCGCCCTGACGGTCGCCACACTTCGGAAAGCGCCGCGGCTGACGGAGTAATTCTGCGAAAGATCAACGGCTTCGATGATCGCGCTCATGCCGCCCCTCCTACGCAACCATGGGGCGCGCATTGCGCGGATAGTGACAGAGCGCGCGGCCAAGCGCCGCCGACTGCACCGGCGGCACGACCTTGCGGCAGAGATTGGTGGCGAAGTCGCAGCGCGGATTGAAGAGGCAGCCGTCCGGGCGGTCGCCCTGGCCCGGCACGACGCCCGGGATCGCCGGCAGCCGGTTGCCCGTGGCGCGGTCTGGAAGCGCGTTCAGAAGCGCCAGCGTGTAGGGGTGATGCGGCTTGGCGAAAAGGCCCTCGACGTTCTGCCGCTCCACCTGCTGCCCGGCATATTGCACGACCACGCGATGCGCCGTCTCCGCGACCACGCCCATCGAATGGGTGATGAGGACGAGCGCCATCCCCGTCTCCCTCTGCAGGGTGAGCAGGAGATCGAGGATTTGTGCCTGGATCGTCACGTCGAGCGCCGTCGTCGGCTCGTCGGCGATCAGCAGCTTTGGACGGCAGGCGATCGCCATCGCGATCATGACGCGCTGGCTCATGCCGCCGGAGAGCTGATGCGGAAACGCCGCGAGTCGCCGTTCGGGTTCGGAGATGCCGACCTCCTGAAGCAGCTCGACCGAGCGATGCCGACGCGCCGCCCGATCGAGGCCGAGGTGCGTCGCGAGCGCCTCGCCGATCTGGAACCCGACCGTGAAGCACGGATTGAGGCTCGCGATCGGCTCCTGGAAGATCATCGCCATATCCTTGCCAATGACCTTGCGGCGGCGATGCTGGGAGAGCGCAAAGAGATCCTCGCCGGCGAAGGCCAAGCAGTCGGCGGTAACGGTCGCGATTTTCGGCAGCAGGCCCATGACGGCAAGCATCGCCACCGATTTCCCCGACCCGAACTCGCCGACGATCGCCACCACCTCGCCTGGATTGACGTCGAGATCGATGCCGTCGACAGCCGTGAACGGGCCGGCGGCGGTGGCGAAGGTGACGGAGAGGTTGCGGATTTCGAGAAGCGGCATGTCGGCTTTGGTTGGAGGGTGTAAGCGCTATATCAGCTGCGCTTGAGCTTCGGGTCGAGCGCGTCGCGGAGGCCGTCGCCGACGAGGTTGATGGCAAGCACAGTGACCAGGATCGCGAGGCCGGGGAAGGTCACCACCCACCAGGCGCGCAGGATGAATTCGCGCGCCTCGGCTAGCATCGTGCCCCATTCCGGCGTTGGCGGCTGCGCGCCCATGCCGAGGAAGCCGAGGGCGGCGGCGTCGAGAATGGCATTGGAGAAGGAGAGCGCCGCCTGCACGATCAGCGGAGCCAGGCAGTTCGGCAGCACGGTGCGGAACATCAGGCGCATCTGGCCGGCGCCGGCGACGCGGGCGGCGGTGACGTAGTCCTTCGACCGCTCGGTGAGCACCGAGGCCCGCGCCAGGCGGACATAATGCGGCGCGTAGGAGATCGCGATGGCGATCATGGCGTTGAAGAGCCCGGGGCCGAGGATCGCGACGAGGACCAGCGCCAGGAGCAGCGCCGGGAACGCCAGGAGCACGTCCATGACGCGCATGATCAGGTTGTCGACGACGCCGCGCGCAAAGCCGGCGATGAGCCCGACGACGATGCCTGAGGCGAGCGACAGGTTGACGACGACAAGGCCGATGAAGAGCGAGAAGCGCGAGCCGTAGATAAGGCGCGAAAGCATGTCGCGGCCGACATCGTCGGTTCCGAGCAGGAACGACCACGAGCCGCCTTCCTGCCAGACGGGCGGCCGCAGAAGGAAATCGCGGTACTGCGCGTCGGCATTGTAGGGTGCGATGAGCGAGGCGAAGACCGCGACGAGCACGACGACGAAGAGGAAACCGAGCCCGATAACCGCGCCGCGGCTTTCGCGGAAATAGAACCAGAATTCGGCGAACGCGCTCGGGGGGCCTCGCGCCGCCTCGACCTTGCCGTTGAGCGGCGCGTCTTTTTCCGTCGGCAGGCTCACCTCCGCCATCATCTTACCCCGTATGCCGGATGCGCGGATTGATGAGACTATAGAGAACGTCGACCGTCAGATTGACGAGCATGACAATGCAGGCGATCAGAAGCAGCCCGCCTTGCACCACCGGGTAGTCGCGCCGGAAGATCGAATCGACCATCCACTTGCCGACGCCCGGCCAGGAGAAGATCGTCTCCGTCAGGATGGCGCCGCCGAGAAGCACGCCAACCTGCAGGCCGATGGTCGTGATGACCGGGATCAGCGCATTGCGCAGCGCGTGAAGTCCGATCACGCGCCACTGCGGCAGGCCTTTGGCGCGCGCGGTGCGTACATAGTCCTCGCCGAGCACTTCCAGCATGGCGGAGCGCGTCTGCCGGGCGATCACCGCGAGCGGGATGGTGCCGAGCACGATCGACGGCAGGATGAGATGCGAGACCGCCGAGTGGAACGCGCCCTTCTGGCCCGAGAGCAGCGAGTCGATCAGCATGAAGCCGGTCACCGGCTTGAAGAAATAGACGAGGCTGATGCGCCCCGAGACCGGCGTCCAATGCAGCCAGCCGGAAAACACGATGATGAGGAGAAGGCCCCACCAGAAGATCGGCATCGAATAGCCGATCAGCGCCGTGCCCATCGCGGCGTGGTCGACCGCACTGCCGCGACGCACCGCCGCCAAGATGCCGGCCGGCACGCCGATGACGAGGGCGAACACCATGGCGCAGAACGACAGCTCGAGCGTCGCCGGAAAGAGCGTGATGAATTCAATCCAGACCGGCCGCTTGGTGACGATCGACGAGCCGAAATTGCCGTGCGCGAGCTGATCGAGATAGATCAGATATTGCATCCAGATCGGCCGGTCGAAGCCGTAGGTGTGCATCATTTCCTGATAGGTGGCGGGCGGCAGGGCATGCTGGCCAGCCATCAACAGGACAGGGTCGCCGGGCAAGAGTCGGATGAAGGCGAAGGCGACGAAGCTGACCCCGAAGAAGGTCGGGATCAGAAGTCCGATGCGTCTTAGGGCGAATCCGAGCATCAGCCTTTCCGCGCGTCCTATCCAGCATCGGCGCGACGAGCCGGTCCCGGCGGAGTAGGACGCTAGCGCCCCCGCCAGCTCGGGGGAGGCGGGGAATCGGCGCCGACGACGGCGTCGATTCCCCGGGCAAGATCAGCCTATTCGGCGATGTCCACGCCGTCGAAACGGTGCGAGCCGAGCGGGTCCATCTTGTAGTTCATGACCGCCTTCGACATCGGCATGGTCACGACCGAGTGGGCGATCGTGAACCATGGCGCCTGCTCCTTGAAGATCACCTGCGCCTGCTCGTAGAGCTTGGTGCGCTCCGCCTTGTCGCTGGTGGCGACCGCCTTCTTCACCAGGTCGTCGAAGGGCTTGTAGCACCAGGCGGCGGTGTTGTTGGTGGTGCCGACGCTGTCGCAACCGAGGAGCACGGCGAGGAAATTGTCGGGATCGCCGTTGTCACCGGTCCAGCCGAGGATGATGGCGCCGTCATGCTTCGGATCGCCGGCAAGCTTCAGGTATTCGCCCCATTCGTGAGTGACGATGTTGACCTTCACGCCGACCTTGGCGAGGTCAGCCTGCATCAGCTCGGCCGTGCGGCGGGCGTTCGGCATGTAGGGACGCTGCACCGGCATCGCCCAGATGTTCATCTCCAGGTCCTTGACGCCGGCTTCTTCGAGCATCTTCTTCGCCGTTTCCGGATCGTATGGATCGTCGGCGATGTCCTTGTCATAGGACCACATGGTCGGCGGAATCGGATTGATCGCCGCCTGGCCGGTGCCCTGATAGACGGCGTCGATGATGGCCTGCTTGTTGATCGCCATGTTGAGCGCCTTGCGCACCTTCACATTGTCGAAAGGCGGCTGCGTTGTGTTATAGGAGAGGTAGGCGATGTTAAGGCCCGGCTGCTGCATAACGGTGAGCGAGGAATCGCTCTTCAGGGCATCAATGTCCGCCGGGCTCGGATAGTCCATGACCTGGCATTCGTTCGCCTTGAGCTTCTGCAGGCGGACGGCGGCGTCCGGGGTGATGGCGAAGACGAGATTGTCGATCTTCTGCTTGCCGTCCCAATAGTCGGCATTGGCCTTGTAGCGGATCGCCGCATCTTTCTGATAGTCGACGAAGGTGAAGGGCCCGGTGCCGACCGGCTGCTGGTTCAGCATGTCAGGATTGCCGTCAGCGAGAAGCTTATCGGCGTATTCCTTCGACATGATGGAGGCGAAATCCATCGCAAGGTCGGCAAGGAAGGGCGCGTTCGGCTTGTTGAGCGTGAACTTGACGGTGGAATCGTCGACCTTTTCCACGCTCTTGATCACGTCCGGCATGCTCATGCCGACGAAGTAGTCATACGAGCCGCCGGCGTAATTGTAGTACTTGTTGCTCTTGTCGAGCATGCGCTCGAAGGAGAACACGACGTCGTCGGCGTTCATGTCGCGCGTCGGGGTGAAGTAGTCGGTCGTCTGGAACTTGACGCCCTCGCGCAGATGGAACGTGTAGATCAGCCCGTCGTCGGAGATGTCCCATGTCGTGGCGAGGCCCGGAACGACGTTGGTCGAGCCGCGCTCGAATTCGACTAGGCGGTTGTAGATCGGCTTGGACGCGGCGTCGAAGGTGGTGCCCGATGTGTAAAGACCCGGATCGAAGCCTTCCGGCGAGCCTTCCGAGCAGAAGACCAGGTCTTTTGCGGAAGCAGAGGCGCCAGCAAGAGCCGCGACGGCGACGCCAAGCAGCGCAGCCTTCACGATACGATTGAGAACCATGAAAAGACCTCCCGTTGAGGAAATTCGAGGTCGGACGCCCCCGTCCGCCCCCACTGGCGTGTAGGTAACGACGGAATGCGCAAGGAAATCAACAGCACTGCCCACTTTGCAGGCAGCGGCGGGCAGTCAAATCCGCGTTCCCGGTTGCCGGCGGGAGCGCCCGCGGCAATGAATCCCGCGCCGGCCGGGCACTGGGATCCGAGGGGAGCTATCGCTGCAGTGCGGCAATGAGGACAAAACCGATCTGCCCGTTTGCATGCCGGCCCTCCGTCTTGCCGCCGCTCGCGGCCCAGGCGGTGCCGCCGATCAGGGGGATGACGGTGAGTGCGTAAAGAAGGCGGATCATGGTGCTCCCCCAAATTCGCCGGGCGAATTCGCGCGGGAAGGGATGGTCGGAGCGTCTTGAACCGATGCTGCGGGCGACGTTCAGCCGCGGTTATCGCCAGCCCGCTTAGTCCTTGAGGCTCTCGATATAGGCGACGAGGTCACGAATCTCCGCGCGCGTCAGGCTGAGCTGCGGCATCGGCGGATGCGGGTTCTGAAGAAAGGTGTCGAGCGTCTCGATCGCCTCCGGCGGGCGTTCCGCGATCTCTTCGAACGGCGGGGCCTCGGTGGTGGCCGAGGTCTGCTCGGGCGAGACGAGATGGCAGGAGGCACACCACTCTTCCGCGAGCCGCTTGCCATTGGCCGCATCGCCGAGCGGTGCGGCAAAGGCGACAGAGAGGCCGGCCGACAGGGCAAGAAAGACGGCCAAGAACATGCGCATCAGGTCGATCTCCACCACCCGAGCGCTTCGCGCCACGGTGGCGGCACCGTGGACAGGCCGGGTCTGGATCGCGTTGACCTGCATCAACGCGGAGGGGAAGGGCGGGTCGCCGGCGCGTTGCCGAAAGCTGCAAGGCGGATGTCACGTGCCCTTGTGGCGAATGGTCGGAGCGGCAGGATTTGAACCTGCGACCCCCTGCTCCCGAAGCAGGTGCGCTACCAAGCTGCGCTACGCTCCGCCAAGGCCGGCGGATATAGCGGCTGGTCCGGGGAGCCGCAAGGGCGGCGCCTCCCGGTCGCCCGCGTGCACGGCACTCATTTGCCGCAGCGCGGCGATGCGTCTATATCGCGCGCGTCCTGCAAGCAGTCTCAAATGGGGCGTAGCCAAGCGGTAAGGCAGCGGGTTTTGGTCCCGCCACCCCAGGTTCGAATCCTGGCGCCCCAGCCAGCCGGAGGCGGCTACTCCTGCTGGAGGCGCCGTACAGTCAGACTTAAGCACTGAGAAGCGCGGCGAGCCAGGAGCCGGTGAAAAGAAGCAGCGCCGCCACTCCGAACGCGAATTGCGGGCCGCGACCCATCGGCAGATGTGGGCGCGCAAAATAGAGCCCCAGGCCCATGATGGCGCCGGTCGCGAGCCCCGCGACATGCGCGCCGACGTCGATGTGCTCGCCACTCACGCCGAGGAGCGCGAGAAGCATGATGGCCGCGGCGATCGGGCGCCAGCGTCGAAGGCCTCGCCACAGCAGCGCCTGCCGTCGCCACGAGAGTGCAGCGAGAAGCCCGAGCGCAGCGAAGACCGCGGTCGAAGCGCCGATCGAAGCATGGTCGGCAGGGGCAAGCGCCGCGACCACGGCGTTTCCGATGGTCCCGCCGATCAGGATCGCGAGCCAGGCAATGCCGGAGCCGACGAGCTGCGCGAGAAAGAGACCCAAGATCACGCCGAGCACCAGGTTGGAGGAGAGGTGTCCGAGATCGGCGTGCAGCCCGAGCGCGGTCATCGCCCGCCACCATTCGCCGCCCCGCATCAGGCCCGCGTCGGCATCGCCGATCGCCACCCAATCCTGGCCCAGCGCATGGCGGGTGGCGGCGGCGTGGATGAAGACAAGGACGACTGAGCAGACAAGCGCCGCGTCGACGCCGTTGCGAAGCGGGGGGAGCGCCGGATCGGAGGTCGGGAGCGGCGCGTTCTCCCGCCGATAAGCGGCGATCTCGAAGCGCGCCTTGGGTGCATCCCGCGCCGCGACGAGCAGGGCAATTCCGGAAGGCACCGGCTCAAGCCGCGCCGCGATGCCGGCCGCGACGAGCACCAGTGCATGCTGCTCTGCCTCGCCGGATGCGCCGTAGCGGCCGACCTCCACCCAGACGTCGTTGCTCTCGTCGATCAATGCACTGGCCTCGCGCGCGTCCCGTCTTTGGCTTCTCCCGGCCGCAGAAATGGGAAGCGCCGTCACGACTCTCCAGCGCCTTTGCAGGGGCGGGCCGGCCGGATTGGCTCTCCGGGCCTCGACCATTACAGTTTCCTGGCCCCTTTTCCTGGCCGCTCCGACAGGCGAAACTACCCACGAATCCGCAAGCTGGAGAGTTTGCATGGCCGACGAGGCCGATCTTGTCACGCTGATTGAGGACGAGGCGCAGCCGCCGGTCCCGCCCGTGCCGGGCTGGAAGGTGGCGATCGTCGACGACGACCAGGGCGTCCACACCGGCACGCGCTTCGTGCTGCAGGACTTCTCGCTGCATGGCCGCGGCCTGGAGCTGCTCTCCGCGCGCTCCGCCGCGGAGGCGCGCGAGCTTTTCCGCAACCATCCGGACATGGCCGTCATCCTGCTCGACGTCGTGATGGAGACGGAAAGCGCCGGGCTTGAGCTCGTGCAGTTCGTGCGTGAGGAGCTGAAGAACGAGACGGTCCGCATCATCCTTCGCACCGGCCAGCCGGGCCAGGCGCCGGAGCGGCGCGTCGTCGTCGACTACGACATCAACGACTACAAGGCGAAGACGGAGCTGACCGCCGACAAGCTCTTCACCTCCCTGACCGCGGCGATCCGCAGCTACGAGCAGCTTCTCCGCCTGGTGCAGACGCGGCGCGGGCTTGAGATCATCATCGACGCGGCGGCGACGCTCTTCGACCAGCGCTCGCTCACACGGCTTGCCGAGGGCGTCCTGACCCAGCTCGGCTCGCTGATGGCGGTCGACTGCGCCGGCATATTGGTGCTGCGGGAAAGCGACGGCGACAGTGGGCTCGCCGTCCTCGCCGGCTCCGGCAGCTATCGCGACTATGTCACGCTGAATGGGGGGAGCCCGCTCGACCCGCAGCTTGTGGAGTTGATCCATTCTGCATTCGACCGGCGCTGCCACGATTTTTCGCGCGGGCGCTATCTTCTCTATATCGGCACCGCCAGCGGCCGCGAGCTCGTCGTGCTGATGGATGCCGACAAGGAGCTTTCCGACACCGACCAGGCGCTGGTCGAAGTATTCTGCAGCCGGCTCGCCGCGGCCTTCGACAATGTCACGCTCTACGAGCAGCTTGAGCGCGCCAACCTGCGGCTGGAAGAAAAGGTCGCGCGCCGCACCGCGCAACTTCTTGCCGCCAAGGAGCGTCTCGAAAACCAGAGCGAACGGCTGAAGCGCGCCAATGCCTTCAAGGGCGAGGTGCTGGGCACCGTCGCGCACGATCTGAAGAACCCGCTCGGCGTGATCCTCGGGCGTACCGAGATCCTGATCGAGCTTCTCTCGGCGACGCCGCTGCAGGAGAAGACCGCGCGCGACCAGATCGACCACATCCGCCAGTCGGCGCGGCGGCTGACCGCAATGGTCGAGGATCTGATCGCCGATGCGCGGGCCGATGCGGTCGACATATCGGTTCGCGCCTATGATCTCGATTTTGGCCTGCTCGTCACGGAGGTCGCCGAGGCGAACCGCAAGCTGGCGCTGGCCAAGGAGCAGGAGATCGACGTTGCGGTCGAGGAGGGGCTTCGCGTCCGCGGCGACACGGAGCGGCTGCGCGAGGCGGTCGACAATTTGGTAAGCAACGCTGTCAAATACAGCCCGCTCGGCTGCCGGATCAGGGTAAGCGCCGAGCGCAACGGGGAGGAGGCGGTCGTCCATGTGGTTGATTCGGGGCCCGGGCTTTCGCCGGAGGACGTGACGCGGGTTTTCGGGCGCTTTCAGCGGCTTTCGGCGAAACCGACAGGCGGCGAAAGCTCAACCGGCCTCGGCCTTTCCATCGCCAGGCGCATCATCGAACTTCACAACGGCCGAATCTTCGTGGAGAGTCAGGAAGGAGCCGGCGGCGGCGCGGTCTTTTCGATCGCTTTGCCGCTGCTTGATGAACTGGATGCGGGATGAGCCAGCAGCAGAACATTTTCGTGGTCGACGACGAGGCCGCCGCACGCGACATGATCGGCGACTATCTGAAGATGCACGGCTTCGAGGTGACGCTTTGCGACGGCGCGAAGTCGCTCCGCGCCGAGGTCGAGAAGGCGCGCCCCGATCTTGTCGTGCTCGACCTGAACATGCCGGAGGAGGACGGCCTGTCGCTCGTCCGCTTCCTGAAGCAGCAGGGCAACGTCCCGGTGATCATGCTGACGGCGACCGCGAGCCCGATCGACCGCGTGGTGGGGCTTGAGCTTGGAGCCGACGACTATCTCGCCAAGCCGGCGGAGCTGCGCGAGCTTCTGGCGCGCGTCCGCTCGGTCTTGCGGCGCAGCACGTTGGCACCGCCGGGTGAGGCGGGTACGCCCAACCGTACTGTCAAGATGGGCACCAAATGGCTCGACCTTGACGCCCGCGCGCTGCGCGACGAGGAGGGGAACGAGCATCCGCTGACCGCCTCGGAGTTCAGCCTCTTGAAGGCGTTCGCCGAGAACCCCAAGCGGGTGCTGACCCGCGAGCGCCTGCTCGACCTTGCCCAGGCGCGCGACGCTGAGGCTTTCGACCGGGCGATCGATGTCCGCATCACCCGCATTCGCAAGAAGATCGAGCCCGATTCCGCGCATCCGCGGGTGATCAAGACGGTACGCGGCGCGGGCTACGTCTTCTCGCCCGATGCCGGCGGCGAGGGCGGCTGACCGCCCGATTGTTTCTTCCGGCGGCCGTGCGAAGAAACATTCGCAACCTTCGCGAAACGTCTTTCGCCCGCCCACGAAAACCACCTGAAAAGGTCGGCCGGTAGAAAGCGTCTCATAGGGGAACTCAAGACGACCTGGGTTCCGGAGGGAGACACAAATGATCCATTCCCGCAAATTCGTCGCCGCCGCTATCGGAGCCGCCCTCGGTGTGATGGCCGCCGGCCTGGTGATCGGCGAATACGAAGCCCGTGCGAGCACTGCGCCGTCGGAAGCCGATGTCGCTGCAGACCGGATTGGCGGAGCCTTCGCCACAATCGCCGAGAATCAGCCGGATTCCGCGGTCGAGACCCAAGCCGTACGGGGTGATCTTGGTGGCGCGACACGGGTTTGCGCCAGCGCAACCTGGCCGAACGTCGACACCTCCTGCCTCACCACTGCCGACGGGTCCCCCGTCCATCCGGTGAGGATGATCACGGTCGGCTATCAGACCGACGCCAATACCACTGTACTCCTGCGCGTTCCGGGGACCGACGCATCGACACAGTGACCCGAGGTTAACGGCCCGCCCTCGATATGCGCGCCGCTTCACACGATCCCCCGCCCGGCGCGTCCGCATCTCGCCCCCCTAAGCCCCCCTCTGGTAGGATCGGCGCGCGCCGGGCGCGGGGCCCGGCAACGGGCGGTGGCATGCGGATCAGCTACAGGGTCTTCCTGGTCGGCGGTATTCCGATCACCATTGCGGCGGCGATTGCGCTCGCCGCTTTCGTGCTTTTGAACGAGGCCGACCGCGCCCGCTCAGGCGCTGTGCTCGCCGGCACGATCTACCGCAACCTGCTTTCCGCCAGCAATTCGCGCGATGACTTTCTCGAGACGAAGCGTGGCGAGCGCTCGCGCTACTACGCGCTGTTCCTGAGCGATGCCGAGCAGGCCCGCTTCGACCTGATCAAGCTTAACGGCGTGCTGCGCGGCCCAGCCCATATCAAGGCTGCCAACGACGCCGCCGACGGGCTTTCGCACTATCGCGACGACATGCGGAAACTCGTCGACGTGACCGTCAAGAACGACAGCCTTGTCGCCGACATGGAGGAGAGCGCCGGCACCCTCGTCGACCTGACCGATCAGGCGCGCGAGCGTCAGCATCAGTCGAATGCCGATATCGTCAGCTCGCTTGCCGACGGCGACCGCAAGCTCAGGCTGGAGCGCGACATTGTCGACCACGCGCATGAATTCGACGCGGCCGTCGCCGAGCTTGCCCTGTTCCAGGCGCGGCCGGCCCCGGCTGACGCTCAGAACGGGCTGACGCCGGCGGAGGAATTCGACTCCCGGCTTGCGCACGTGAAAAGTGCCGCGGGCACACTTTCCGATGCGCTGAGCGCGGCGGGAAGCGTCCAGTCCGCGAGCGAGTTCGCGAAGCTCCTCGCGGACTACGAGGCTGCCGTCAGCGTCCAGCATGCGGCAGCGGCCGCGCCGCCTGCTACCGGCGACGCGCCGGACAACGTGCCGAGTGACACGCCGAGTAGCGCGCCGAGCGACGCAGCGGAGAGCGCGCTATCGAATTGGCTGGAGCGCCTGCTCAAGGTGCATTCGACCGAGCAGCACGCGCTGCACGACCAGGTAGCCGAGCTTCTGACCTATTCGGTGCAGTCGGCGGAGACCGAGCGTGCAACGCAGGACGTCGCGATCGAGACGCTGAAGCTTGCCAACCGCACGGCGACCGCCGTCAACAATCGCGACGTGCCGTCGCTCTCTGCCATTCAGGACGAGAGCAAGAACCTGAGCGACAAGATGACCTCGATGCCGATCTCACCGCTCATCCAGTCGGAGATGATCGACGCGATCGGCCAGTGGCGGCAGGGGCTGGCGAAGGTGCTCGACGGGCTCAATGCGCAGAGCGCGATCATCGCCGAGATGGACAAGAGCACGCGCAGCATGATCGACAGCGCGCGCTTTCTGAACGAGACGCTGACGCGCAACGCCGAGCGGATCAGCGCCATCGTCCGCAATATCCTGATCTTCGGCGCGGCAATCGGGCTGCTGCTCGGGTCGCTGACCGGGCTTGCCGTGGCGCGCTCGATCACCCGCCCGCTGCGCCTCCTGCAGCAGCGCATGGTGGAGCTTTCCGAGAACGCCCGCGCCGGGCCGATCGCCGACTTCAACCGCCGCGACGAGCTTGGCGACATGGCGCGCGCGACTAACGTCTTCATCACCGAGATCGGACGGCGCGAGCAGGCGCTGCGAAAATCCAAGGACCGCGCCGATGCGGCTCTGGCCGAATTGCAGAAGACGCAGACCGACCTGATCCAGGCGGAGAAGCTGGCCTCGCTCGGCCAGCTTGTCGCCGGCGTGGCGCACGAGATCAACACGCCGCTCGGCATCGCGCTGACCACCGCGACGCTGCTCGGCGACGAGGCGAAACGCTTCGGCGAAGAGGCGGCGAGCGGCAAGCTGCAGCGCTCGGTGCTTGAGCGCTTCGTGGAGCGCATGCGCGAAGGCACGGGCCTGCTCTTCGGCAATCTCTCCCGCGCCGCCGACCTCGTGCACAGCTTCAAGCAGGTCGCCGCCGACCAGGCGAGCGGCGAGCGGCGGCAGTTTGCCATGGACGAGTGGTTGCAGGATTTCCTGACCAGCCTCCGGCCGATCCTGCGCAAGACCAGGCACGACGTGCAAATCGAATGCCCGCCGGACGTGACGGTCGACACCTATCCGGGCGCACTCGGCCAAGTGCTGACCAATCTGCTGACCAACGCCATCGCCCATGCCTATCCGAGTGGCGCCGAGGGCACGCTCGCAATCCGCGTCAGCGAGCCGCGCAAGGACACGGTGCGCATCGTCTTTTCCGACGACGGCCGCGGCATCCCGCCGGAGAATATCGGACGCGTCTTCGACCCCTTCTTCACCACCGGGCGCACGAGCGGAAATACCGGGCTCGGCCTCCACATCGTCTACAACCTCGTCACCAGCCGCCTGCAGGGCCACATCAACCTCTACAGCAAGGTCGGCCGCGGCACGCGCTTCACCATCGACATTCCGAAGGTCGTGACGGAAGCGCCGCCTGAGGCCGCGTCCGAGCGGCGGTTGCAGCTCGAAGGAGCGTAACGAATGCGCATTGTTTTGGCGGCCGGCCTCGCCGGCGCGCTTTGTCTCGGCGTCACCCCCCTGAGTGTCACGGCAGACGCGAAAACCCTGGTCTTCTGCTCCGAGGGCAACCCGGAATCGCTCAATCCGCAGACCATGACCACGACCACCGGTATCAGCGCCGGCCGGCCCTTCTTCAACAACCTGGTGGAGTTCAAACCGGGCTCGACGGAGGTGACGCCGTCGCTGGCGGAGTCGTGGGACATCTCCGAGGACGGCACCGAATATACCTTCCACCTCCGCCACGGCGTCCGTTTCCAGTCGAACGACCTCTTCACGCCGAGCCGCGAGATGAACGCGAACGACGTGATCTTCTCGTTCGAGCGGCAGTGGAGAGACGACCATCCGTACCACGGCGTCGGCAGACTCCAGCTACGACTACTTCAAGGACATGGGGATGCCCGATCTTTTGAAGTCGGTTGAAAAGCTCGACGACTACACCGTCCGCATCGTGCTGACGCGCCCCGAGGCGCCGTTCCTCGCCGATCTCGCCATGCCCTTCAACATCGTCCAGTCGGCGGAATACGCCGACCGTCTCTTGCTGGCCGGAACGCCGGAATTGTTCGACTCGCACCCGATCGGCACAGGGCCGTTTGAGTTCGCCAGCTTCCAGCCCGATGTGGCCGTGCGCTATCGCGCCTTCGCGGATTACTGGGGCGGCAGGCAGCCGATCGACACGCTGGTCTTCTCCATCACCCCGAACGCCTCGGTGCGGTTGACCAAGCTCAAGGCAGGCGAATGTCACGTCATGGCGTTTCCCAATCCCGCCGACGTTGCCTCGATCGAAGCCGATCCGGACCTGAAGCTCCTCAAGCAGGAAGGCTTCAATATCGGCTATCTCGCCATGAACACGACGAAGCCGCCGTTCAACGACGTGCGCGTCAGGCGCGCCGTCAACATGGCGATCGACAAGGCGTCGATCATCGAGGCGGTCTATCGATCGGCCGGCGTGCCCGCCAAGAACCCGGTGCCGCCGACGCTTTGGGCCTATAACGACGATATCGCCGACTACCCGTACGATCCCGTCGCCGCGCAGATGCTGATGATCGATGCGGGATATGCGGAAGGGCTCGACACGGACCTTTGGTACCTCCCGGTCAGCCGTCCCTATAATCCGAACGGCAAGCGCGTCGCCGAGCTTATTCAATACGATCTCGCCAAGATCGGCATCCGCGTGCAGCTTGTCTCCGACGAGTGGAGCGCCTACCGCGCCAAGCTGCAGAACGGCGAGACCTCGATGGCGCTCTACGGCTGGACCGGCGACAACGGCGATCCCGACAATTTCCTCGACGTGCTGCTCGGTTGTACGTCTGCGCGGATCGGCGGCAACAACATCGCGCGCTGGTGCAACCGTGACTACGACAAGCTGATCAACGAGGCGAAGCGCGTGACCGACCAGGCGGCGCGGCGGGAACTCTATCGCAAAGCGCAGGTCATCTTCCACGACGACGCGCCGTGGGTGCCGATCGCGCACTCGGTGGTGTTCATGGCGACGCGCAAGACGGTCGTCGGCTTCAAGATGGATCCGCTTGGGCGCGAAGCCTTCGAGGGTGTCGACCTGGCGGAATAGGATGGGGCCGGGCTTGCGCCCCGCCCACTTGCGGCGCGCGGCGCAAGCGGCTTAGCTCCGCGCAAGCTCGCGCGCGTAGGACCATGAAGCCCACGAACTCCGTCTATACCGGCCTGCCGACGACCATCTTCGAGGAGATGAGCCGCCTCGCGATCGCGCATAAGGCGGTCAATCTCGGCCAGGGCTTTCCGGATGTCGACGGGCCGGAGGACATCCGCCGCAAGGCGGCTGAAGCGCTGATCGAAGGACCGAACCAGTATCCGCCGATGATGGGTGTGCCGGCGCTGCGGGAGGCGGTGGCGGCCAACTGGCAGCGCTTCCATGGCCTCGACATCGATGCTGCGCGCGAAGTGCTCGTGACATCCGGGGCAACGGAGGCTCTATCCGACGCGATCAATGCGCTGGTCGAGCCAGGCGACGAGGTGGTGCTGATCGAGCCGCTCTACGACTGCTACCTGCCGCTGGTGAAGCGGGCAGGCGGCATTCCGAAGCTGGTGCGGATTACGCCGCCGCACTGGGCGCTCGACGCGGACGCGCTCGCCGCCGCTTTCTCCCCGCGCACCAAGGCGGTGCTTCTGAACAACCCGCAGAACCCGGCGGCGAAGGTCTATTCGCGAGCGGAGCTCGAGCTGATCGCCGAGCTTTGCGTCCGCCACGACGCCTATGTGATCGCCGACGAGGTCTATGAGCACATCGTCTTCGACGGCGCGCGCCACATCTCGATGCTCACGCTTGAGGGGATGCGCGAGCGCACCGTCGCAATCGGCTCCGCCGGAAAGAGCTTCTCCCTGACCGGCTGGAAGGTCGGATATGTCACGGCGGCGCCGGCGCTACTCGATCCGATCACCAAGGCGCATCAGTTCACGACCTTCACCACGCCGCCCGACCTGCAGAAAGCGGTCGCCTGCGGGCTTGGCAAGGAAGCCGCCTATTTCAGCGACTTGGCGGCCGGACTTGAGAAGAAGCGCGATCGACTGGCTGCGGCCTGCGCTGAGCTTGGCGCTGGCGTCATCCCCTGCCAGGGCACCTATTTCCTGACCCTCGACATGCGCCCGCTCGGGATCGACGGCGATGACGCAGCGCTCGCGAAGAGGATGACGGTCGAGGCCGGCGTCACCGCCGTCCCGGTCTCCGCCTTTTATGGAGCCGACGCGCCGAACGCCTTCCTGCGGCTTTGTTTTTCAAAGCGCGACGAAGTGCTGGATGAAGCGGTCGCACGTATGGGGCGGTGGCTGAAATCAATCGACCGCAAGGTCGCCTGACAGAAAGGATTTTTGATGCCGATCCGGGCCCTCGTCTGGGGCGAGAACGTGCACGAGCGCGAGAACGCCGATGTGCGCGCGCTCTATCCCGACGGCATGCACGCGACGATCGCGGCGGCGCTGAACGAGGATTTTCGAGATCACGGCGGAGACGGCGACGCTGCAGGAGCCCGAGCACGGGCTGAGCGATGCGCGGCTCGAGCGGACCGACGTGCTTCTGTGGTGGGGCCACGCCGCGCATGACGCGGTCGACGATGCGATCGCCGAGCGCGTGGCAAGCCGCGTGTGGCAGGGAATGGGCCTGATCGTACTTCACTCCGGGCACTTCTCCAAAGTCTTCAAGCGGCTGATGGGGACGCCGTGCAGCCTCAAATGGCGCGAGGCGGGCGAGCGCGAGCGGCTCTGGGTGATCAACCGCGCACACCCGATCGCTGCGGGGATTGGCGACCGCGTCGAAGTGCCGATGACGGAGATGTACGGCGAGCCCTTCACGGTGCCGGAGCCGGACGAGACGATCTTCATCTCCTGGTACGAGGGCGGCGAGGTGTTCCGCTCGGGCATGACCTGGCGGCGCGGCGCGGGGAAGATTTTCTATCTCTCGCCGGGCCACGAAACCTATCCGATCTACCATCAGCCGGAGATTTGGCGAGATTCTCCGAAACGCTGTCGCCTGGGCGCACAATCCGCTGCCGCGCTGGAAAAATATCGGCGAGGCGGCGAACGCCCCGGTTGACAAAGCGCCGGAGAGGATCGAGAGCCGCGGACCGCATGTGACCAGGGACCGCGAGGCAAGACAGCGTTGAGCGCTTCGAAGACAAAGTCCGTCCGCCTGCTGCTCCTCGGCACCGGCGCGATGGCGGATCGCCATGTGCATTTCTTCAATCGGATCGAGGGCGTTTCGGTCGTCGCCGGCGTCGACATTTCCGCGGCGCGGCTGAAGGCGTTCTGCGAGAAGCACCAGATTCCGGAGACTTTCACCGATCTCGACAAGGCGATTGCCTGGGGCGAGTTCGACGCCGTCACCAACGTCACGCCGGACGCCGTCCATTATTCGACCACGATGCAGCTGATCCAGATCGGCAAGCCGATCATGTGCGAGAAGCCGCTCGCGCCGACCTATCCCGAGGCGCTGGCGATGACGGAGGCAGCGGAGGGCGCGGGGATCATCAACATGGTGAACCTGCGCTATCGCGGCCTGCCGGTCATGCAGAAGGCGCGGGCGCTGGTCGAGGCGGGGGTCATCGGCGAGGTCCGCCATATCGACGCGGCGTACCTGCATTCCTGGCTGGTCGGCAAGCATTGGGGCGACTGGCGCAGCTTGGAGACTTGGCTGTGGCGGCTTTCGAGCGCGCATGGTTCGAAGGGCGTGCTCGGCGACCTCGGTATCCACATCCTCGATTTCGCCGCCTATGTCGCCGGTCAGATGCCGGCCTCGATCCACTGCCGGCTGAAGACGTTCCACAAGGCCGACGGCGATCGGATCGGCGTCTACGGGCTCGACGCCAATGACAGCTTCGTCATGTCGATCGAGTTCGACGGCGGCGCGCTCGGCGTCGTGCATGCGACGCGCTGGGCGCCGGGCTACGCCAATGCGCAGAAGCTCGGCGTCTACGGCACGAGGGGCGGGCTCGAAATCTGGTTCGAGAGCGAGAAGATGGGCCTGAGGCTCTGCGCCGGGGAGGACGTGCACTCGCAGACCTGGCGCGAGGTCGACTGCCCGCCGGTCAAGAACACCTACGAGAACTTCGTCCATGCGGTCCGCACCGGCGAGGCCATGGAGCCGGGCTTCCGCCGCGCCGCGGAGCTGCAGCACGTCCTCGACCTGGCGTTTGAGTCGGACCGGCTGGGGTTGGCGCTCAAGGTGGAGCAGGTGCCGGAAATGGAGCCGCAGAAGGAGGTGGTGGGCTAGTGGAAAGCAAGACGATCGAAGGAACCTGCCATTGCGGCGCGGTCCGCTGGAGCTTCAACGGGCCGCTGGAGAGCACGACTGCGTGCAACTGCACGATCTGCAGACGCTACGGAACGTTATGGGCCTACGGATACGAGGGCGAGGAGATCGAGGTCACTGGCCCGACCAAGGTCTATGTGCGAGGGAAGAAACCGAACCTCGGCTTTCACTTCTGCGGGAATTGCGGATGCGTCGCCGCGTGGCGTGCGACATCACCTGGCGAGGACGGTCGGCGGCGCATCGCCGTCAACCTGCGTCTTGTCGATAATCCGGATCAGATTTCCGGACTACTGATCGACCACTTTGATGGCCTCGGCAAATTCGAAGACCTGCCGCGCGACGGAAAATGCGTGAGTGATATGTGGTCCTGACGCGGTGCTAAAGCCTCTTCGGTTCTGATTGAATCAGAACGGGCCCATTTGTTTTGAGCATGATCTTGTCCGAAAAGCAGTTCCCGCTTTTCGGGATTATGCGCTAAGCCGATTTGAGCAGCGTCGGCAGTACCGGCTCATAATCCGCGAAATATTGCGGGGACTTTTCGATGGTCATCTCGGCGTAGGCGACGGTCGCCACGTAGAGGTCGTTTTCCTCCGCGACCTTGATGCTCTTGATCTCAAGCGGGCCGTGCGCCGTGAAGTCCCTGAGCCAGCTCGACGCGGCGGCGCGCGCTTCACTCGGCGAGTAGGCGGCGAAGGATTTGCGCTGCTCGGACATGTCCGGCACGTCCCTTGCGAGAGCTGACCGGCCCCAAGCCGATCGATTTGGCCCTCAAAATGCATGATTCGCGGTAAAGGGTTTAGGTTTTGTTAAGGACGCAAACGGTGCGGCCGGCGGGTCCAAGGGCCGGACGCTTCCCGCGGTTCCTCGATGAGACGATCATGAATACCCGAACGCTCGGCAAGAACGGTCCCGCGGTCTCTGCGATGGGGCTCGGCTGCATGGGAATGTCGGGGGTCTACGGGCCCGCCGACCGCGCGGAGAGCATCGCCACCGTCCACGCCGCGCTCGATGCCGGGATCACGCTCCTCGACACCGGCGATTTCTACGGCATGGGGCACAACGAGATGCTGATCGGCGAGGCGCTGAGGGAGGTCGGGCGCGACAACGTGCTGATCAGCGTCAAGTTCGGCGCGATGCGCGACGCCAAGGCGGCGTGGCTCGGCTATGACGCGCGGCCGGCCGCGGTGAAGAATTTCCTCGCATATTCGCTGACGCGGCTCGGCGTCGACCATATCGACATCTACCGCCCGGCGCGGCTCGACCCGAAGGTGCCGATCGAAGAGACGGCTGGCGCGATCAAGGAGATGATCGACGCGGGGCTGGTGCGCCACCTCGGGCTTTCCGAGGTCGGGCCGGAGACGATCCGTCGCGCACACGCGGTCCATCCGGTCGCCGATCTGCAGATTGAATATTCGCTGGTCTCGCGCGGCATCGAGCAAGAGATCCTGCCCGTCTGCCGCGAGCTCGGCGTCGGCATCACGGCGTATGGCGTGCTGTCGCGCGGGCTGATCGGCGGCCACTATGCGAAGGCGCCGATCGCCGCCGGCGATGTCCGCCACAGGATGCCGCGCTTCTACGACGAGAACGTCGACGCCAATCTGGCGCTGGTCGAGAAGCTGCGCGCGATCGCCGGGAAGAAGCGCGCAAGCGTCGCGCAGCTCGCCTTTGCCTGGGTTCTCGCGCAGGGCGAGGACATCGTGCCGCTTATCGGCGCGCGCCGGCGCGACCGGCTTGAAGAGGCGCTCGGCGCGCTCGACCTGAAGCTGTCTGCGGACGACCTCGCGGAGATCGCGCGCGCCGTGCCAGCGGACGCCGTGGCCGGCGAGCGCTACGCGCCGCCGCAGATGGCGATGCTCGACAGCGAACGGAAGGCGGGCCGCGGGTAGGGCAGGACGCTGGTTCCTCCCACGTCGCATGGCGACGGGGGAGGGGGACCGCCGAAGGCGGTGGAGGGGGCCGACACGCCGCGGCGCACATGCCACCTCCACCATGCTGCGCATTGTCCCCCTCCCTCATCCGCGATGGGGGAGGAACCGCTAGATCAGCCGCTCGCGCAGGTGCCAGGCGGCGGCTTCGGCGTAGCCTAAGTCGATCTCGATCCCGATGCCGCGGCAGCCGAGCTTCTGCGCGGCAAGCAGCGTCGCGCCGACGCCGAGGAAGGGATCGAGCACCACCGCGCGCTCCTTTCCGGCAAGCCTGATGCAGCGCTCCGGCAGCGCCACCGGGAAGGGGCTCGGATGGTGGTCGCGCTGCGACTTCGAGCGGATCGTCTTATAGGGGATGAACCAGACGTCGCCGGCGCAGCGCCGGTCCTTTTCATGCCCCCAGCGCGCGATGTTGGACTTGTCCTTGAACGGCACGCCGACGGCGAGCCGGTCGAGCGCCACGTTGCCGTCCTTGGTGAAGTGGAAGACGTGCTCGTGCGTGTGGTTCAGATAACGCGGCGAGTTGACCGGCTTGAAATGCCCGACCGTGTCGTCGCCGATTGAGAGCGACTTCACCCAGATGATCGAGTTCTGCAGGTGGAACACGTCGCGCATGGCGTTCGCCGCGTCAGTGGCGATCCACGGATCGGAATTGGTGCCGGCGATGTTCAGGAAGAACGAGCCGTCGTCCTTCATGACGCGCTTCAGCAGAAGCGCGATCTCCTTGAGCCAGGCGAGATAGGCGGTGCGGTCGCCGCCGTCGTCATAGGAGCGGTATTTCAAGCCGATATTATAGGGCGGCGAGGTGACGACGACGTCGACCGACTGCTCTGGCATCTGGGCGAGCGACTCGGCGCAGTCGCCGACGATGATCGTCTGATCGGCGACCTCGATCACGCGCTCTTTCGTCCCGCCGGAGGCGGGAGCGTCTTCTGAGATGGATACCCGGTCGAGCAACGGGCGAGCCTCCGCGCCCAGTCTTGGTTCGCGCGAGAATGCCGGATTTCGCCGGACGACGCGCGCCGGAATGCCGGAAAAGCTGTGGATTCTTGAAGTTGCCCCCAGACTTTCGGGGCTCAGCGACTATTCGTGCCGAAGCGCCTCGATCGGGTCGAGATGTGCGGCGCGGCGTGCCGGGAAGTAGCCGAAGACCACGCCGACCGCGGCGGAAAAGACGAAAGCGAGCGCCACGATCTGAAGGTTGAGGACGAAGGGGACGCCGAGGAGGCCTGAGGCAAGGCCGGAGAGCCCGAGCCCGAGCGCGATCCCGATCAGCCCGCCGAAAAGCGAGAGCACGATCGCCTCGACCAGGAACTGCATCAGCACCTGGCTTTCCTCGGCGCCGATCGCAAGCCGGATGCCGATCTCGCGGGTGCGCTCCGTCACCGAGACCAGCATGATGTTCATGATGCCGATGCCGCCGACGAGCAGGCTGACGGCGGCGACCGCGGCGAGCAGCCCGGTCAAGACCTTGGTGGTCGAGGTCATGGTCTGCACCATCTCAGCCATGTCGCGGACCTGGAAGTTGTCGTCTTCGTCGGCAGTGATGTGCCGCCGCTCACGCATCAGGAAGGTCAGGTCGCGCTTGATCTTCGCGGTGTCGGCGCCGTCGGCGGCCGACAGCATGATCGAGGACACGTCGGTCGAGCCGGCAAAGCGGCGCTGCACGGCGCGGATCGGCATCAGCACCGTGTCGTCCTGGTCCTGGCCGAAGCTCGCCTGACCCTTCTCCTCAAGCAGGCCGATGACCTGGCAGGAGACGGTGTCGAGGCGGATGCGGGCACCGATCGGGTCGGTCGCGCCGAAGAGCTTGTCGCGGACGGTCTGACCAATGATGCAGACCGCGGCGCCGCCGCGCAACTCGCTGTCGAGGAACTGCCGGCCCTCGGTCAGCGACCAGTCGCGCGCAATGAAGAAGCCGTTGGTCGTGCCGGTGACGCTGGTCGACCAGTTCTGGTTGCCGAAGACCGCCTTGGCGCTGGCGCTGACCGATGGGGCGATCGCCTGCAGTCCGCTGATCTGGTGCTCGATGGCATCGACATCGGCGAGCGTAAAATTGCTGGCATTGGCCTCGCGCGGCCCAAAGCCGTGGCCGGGGCGCAGGAAGAGCAGGTTGGTGCCGAGCGCGGAGATCTCCGACTGCACCTGCGCCGTCGTGCCGTTGCCGATGGTCACCATGGCGATGACGGCACCGACGCCGATGACGACGCCGAGCACGGTCAGAAACGAGCGCAGGGCGTTGCGCGAAATCGCCTGCGAGGCGAGCCGGATCGTCTCGAAGAGCATCAGGCGGCCTCCCGCTTGCGGCCATCGGATTCGACCCGCCCGTCGATGAAGCGGATGACGCGCTGGGCATATTCCGCCATCTCCTGCTCATGCGTGACGAGCACGATGGTGATGCCGTCGCGCTGGTTGAGGTCGGTCAGAAGCCGCATGATCTCATGGCTCATGGCGGTGTCGAGATTGCCGGTCGGCTCGTCGGCGAGAAGCAGCGCCGGCCGGGTGACGACGGCGCGCGCGATGGCGACGCGCTGCTGCTGGCCGCCCGAAAGCTGGCTCGGAGCGTGCTGCTCCCAGCCTTTGAGCCCGACCACCGCGAGCGCCTCGCGCGCCCGCTGGCGCCGCTCCCTGGCGGGCATGCCGCGGTAGATCAGCGGCAGTTCGACGTTCTCAAGTGCCGTGGTGCGTGAAAGCAGATTGAAGCCCTGAAACACGAAGCCGAGATAGTGGCGGCGAAGCAGCGCCCGCTGCTGGCGCGTCAGCGCACCGACATCGACGCCGCGGAACGAATAAGTGCCGCCGGTCGGCGTATCGAGGCAGCCGAGGACATTCATCGCCGTCGACTTGCCGGAGCCGCTCGGGCCCATGATGGCGACGAACTCGCCTTCGTCGACGCGGAGATCGACGTCGCGAAGCGCCGCGACCGCGGCCTCGCCCTTGCCGTAAACGCGCGTTACGCTGGCGAACTCGATCAGGGTCGGCCTTGCGCTGAGCGGGCTTGCCATCTCCAGAGCCTATTTCTGGGTGGTGGAGTTGGTGATCACCTTGGCGCCGACCTCAATCGGGCCGTCGGTGACCTCGGTCCATGTGCCGTCGCTGGCGCCGACCTTGATGTTCACTTTCTTCGGCTCGCTATTCTCAAGCACGTAGACGCTGCGCTCGCCGTTCGCCGGTTCCTCGACCTTGGCGACCCTGGTGCTCCGCGGGCGCGGCAGAAGCAGGCCGAGCAGCCCGCTGCGCCGGTTGGACGTGGTCGTGGCCGTCGCCGGCGGCGTGAAGCGGAGTGCCGCATTCGGAATGAGCAGCGCGTCATCGACCTTCTTGACGACGATGTCGGCGGTCGCCGTCATGCCGGGGCGCAGCAGCAGATCGGAATTGTCGAGGCTCAGGACGCCGGTATAGGTCACGACGTTGTTGAGCGTCTCCGGCGCATAGCGGACCGTCGTCACTTCGGCGGGGAACGTGCGCTCGGGATAGGCCTCGACCGTGAAGGTCGCCGCCTGGCCGCTCGTCACCTGCCCAACATCCGCCTCGTCGATATCGACCTGGAGCTGCATGGAGGCGGAGATCCTCCGCGATCGTGAAGAGCACCGGCGCCGACAGCGAAGCGGCAACCGTCTGCCCCGGTTCCACAGCGCGGCTCATCACGACGCCGTCGATCGGCGAGCGGATCGAGGTCTTGCCGAGATTGGTCTCGGCGGTGGAGACATCCGCTTGCGCGACCTCGACCTGCGCCTCGGCCAGCGACACGCCGGCGATCGCGCGCTGATAGGTGGCCTCCGCGGACTCGCGGTTCGCCTCCGACTCGAAGCTCTTCTGGGTCAGCGCAAGCGTGCGGTCGTTCGCGAGCTTCGCCTCGTTCAGGGTCGCCTGCGCCTGCTCAAGCTGCGCCTTGTTCACCGCCAAGGTGGCGCGGGCATGCTGCAATTGCGCCTGCAGCGTATCGGTATCGAGCTCGGCGAGCACCTGACCGGCTTTCACATGGTCGTTGTAGTCGACGAGCACGCTCTTGACCGTGCCGGAAAGCTCGCTCGAAATCTCCACCTCGTTGGTCGGCTGCACGGTTCCGGTCGCCGTCACGGTTTCCGTCACGGCGCCGTGCTTCGCCGCTACGGTGACGTAGCGCACCGCGCTCGTCGACCCGCCGCCGAAGAAGACGAAGGTGAGGCCGGCGACGACTGCCACGGCAAGCACGCCGAGGACGATGTTTCGCCGCGACAGGAACCGCCGCGCGGGCGCTTTCTTGAGCCCGAGGGTCTGCTCCATGTCGGCCGCAGCCGTGATCTTCTGTTGCACGTTCATGGCGCGCCATTTGACCGGGAAATGTCTCAAAACTTTGCCAACACCCCTTATGCCAGCCGGGCGCGGAGGACCTGTTGACGCAGGTCAAAGGGCGTCTTAGTCGGCGGGAGTTTCCCAGGTCGTCAATCGAGGCCGGCCGCCAAGGCAGACATGAGCAATCCCGTCCTCGTCGAAGTTACGCGCGGCGAACGGATCGAGAGCCGCCACCGTGGCGCGCTCGCGGTCGTGGACGCGCGCGGCAAGGCGGTCCTGACGCTCGGGGATGCGGAGGCGCCGGTCTACCCGCGCTCCGCCGTGAAGGCGATCCAAGCCCTGCCGCTGGTCGAAAGCGGGGCGGCCGACGCCTTCGGGTTCCATGCGCGCGAGCTGGCGCTGGCAGAGGCCTCGCATGCCGGCGAGCCGGAGCATGTCGCGGGCGTGAAGGCGATGCTTCGCGCCATTGGCCTCGACGAGACGGCGCTTGAATGCGGTGCGCATGCGCCGGCGAACGGCAAGGCGGCGGCCGAGCTGATCCGTCGCGGCCTGACCCCGACCGCGCTCCATAACAACTGCTCCGGCAAGCATGCAGGCTTCCTGGCGGTGGCGCGGCAGCTCGGCGTCGATCACCGGTCCTATGTCGATGCCAGGCATCCGGTGCAGGCGCTGGTGCGCGAGACGCTTGCCGGCGTGACCGGCGCTTCGCACAACCCCGACCATTGCGGCATCGACGGCTGCTCGATCCCGACCTATGCGGTTCCGCTCACCGCGCTGGCCTTCGGCTTCGCCCGCTTTGCAACCGGCGTCGGGCTTGCGCGGGAGCGCGCGGTGGCGGCCCGGCAAATCTATCAGGCCGGCGTGTCCGAGCCCTTCTTCGTCGCCGGCAGCGGCCGTTTCGACACCGACGTGATGACCGCCCTGAAGGGCGCCGCCTTGGTGAAGGGCGGAGCGGAGGGCGTCCACTGCGCGGCCCTGCCGGGGCCCGGACTCGGCGTTGCGCTTAAGATCGATGACGGCGCCGGCCGCGCTTCAGAAGCGGTGACGGCCGCAATCATCGCAAGGCTCTTGCCGGAGCATGCCGAGGCGATGCAGCGCTGGAGCCGCCAGCCCGTCCTGACGCGGCGCGGTGCGAAGGCCGGTGAGGTGAGGGCGGTGACGGAGGCGCTGCAGCGGCTTGGATGAACGCCGCTCATCTCCTCGCGTGACACATCAGGTCTTTCGGTTCCCGCTCAAAGTGATGCCCGCAACGCCTTCTCCGCCCAGCAATTCTTCCGTCGCCACGTCCTCCCAACGCATGCCGAGGATCGCGCCCTTTTTGGCGCCGGAGATCAGATTGTTGGAGATGAGCGCCGGGCCGACGCCTTCGACGACGGAGACGCCGATGCCGATCTCGGTGTCGCGGATGACGTTGCCTGATGCCGTCACGTCGCGGAGATAGGGGCCCCAGCCGATCTTCAGGCCCCAGAGCGCGCTCTCGATGACGTTGCCGGTGATCGCAACGTCGGCTTCGGCCGAGATGCCGGCGCCGATCTGCGGATTGCCGTCGGGATAGCGCGGGCCGCCGCGGATGTTGCGCACCGTGTTGCCCGAACAGGTCGCAAGCCGCCCGCCGTACTGCATGAAGTTGGTGAAGGAGATGCCGCCGTTGCCGCCTTCGATCAGGTTGTTGGCGACGATCGCATCCTCCCAGGCGAATTCCACATAGAGCGCCATCTCGCCGGAATTGGTGGCGATGTTGCCGGTGACGGCAATCCGGTCGGAGGAATAGCAGCGGATGGCGGAGAAGGCGCACTGGTCGACGCGGTTCTCCGCGACGATGACGCCGTTCGCCTTCACGAGGTTGATGCCGTTGCCGTTCTGCCCGGTGCCGCCGGAATCGGCGCGGACATTCGAGACCCGGTTCCCGGTGACGATGCTGCCGTCTTCGCCCTCTTCTTCGCGGCTGACCAGAATGCCCGTATCGCCGCAATCGGCGATGACGTTGCCGCTCGCGGTGACGCCGCGCGACTGACGAAGATGCAGGCCGACCGTGCCGACGGTCTCGAAGCGCGAATTCTGGACCCGCCCCGCGGCGGCACGGACAAAGGCGCCGGCTGCGGCGCTTCCCGTGAAGAGGCAGTCGTCGATCGCGAGGTCGTCGACATCGTCGGCATCGATGAGGGCGCGGACGCTTGGGTCGAGCGGGCGCGCCGCGCCGTCGAGCGTCACGCCTTCCAGTCTGAGCGTCGTCGCATGTGCCGCGCGGAGCAGGAAGGCGCCGCCGCGAAAGACGATCCTTGAGGCGCCGGGGACGCCGATGATCTGCGTGTTGCGCGGGAGCGCTATCTCCGCCACTTCGTAGCGCCCAGGTGCGAGGAAGAGCGGGCGGCCGTCGAGCGCGGCCTTCTGCAAGGCCGCCCCGAGGGCCTGGCTCTGGTCGTCGGGCGAGCCCGGAGTCAGGCCTTCATCCGTTGCGTCGAGCGCACCGCCGAGGGTGCCGCGCAGCGCCTGCGCCAATGCACGACGCGGGAAAACACCGGTGGCGCCAAACGTCGCGACGCAAGCGGCGCCGATCGCGGCACGCCGCGTCAGGCCCGCGGTTTTCAAGCTCTGCCTTGTCCGATGTGTCAAAACAGCCACAGTTTCCCGAAGGGGTCGGCTTTCAACACTGGCGCAAATACCTTACAAAGCCGTTGGAATTCGTGCACTTGCGGGGAAATGGGCATGGCCAGCCCTAAGCGGCAGAAATCCTTCACTCTCGTGCTGGTCAAGCCCACGCACTACGACGACGACGGCTATCCGCTGCAATGGCACCGCTCGATGATCCCATCGAACGCGCTGGCCTGCGTTAGCGGTCTCGCCGAGGATTGCCGCGATCGCAGAGATCCTTGGCGACGACGTCGACTTCAAGATCATCGCCGCCGACGAAACCAACTGGCGCGTGCGGCCGGCGAAGCTGATCGCGGAGATCAAACGCGACGGCGGGCGCGGCATGCTGGGCCTGGTCGGCGTGCAGTCAAATCAGTTTCCGCATGCTGTCGACCTGGCGCGGCCATTTCTGGAGGCCGGCATACCGGTCTCGATGGGTGGCTTCCACGTGGCCGGCTCGCTCGCCATGCTCGACGAGACACCGCCCGAAATCGCCGCCGCCGCCGACATGGGGATCAGCTACTTCATCGGCGAATTGGAGGACGGCCGCCTCGACGAGGTGCTGATCGACGCCTGCAACGGCAAGCTCAAGCCGAAATACGACTACGAAGACCAGAACCCGAACCTGCAGGACGCGCCGATCCCGTTTTTGGAACGCGCCCAGGTCGACCGCACCGTCGGCTCTTATGGGAGCTTCGATCTTGGCCGCGGCTGCCCCTTCCAATGCTCGTTCTGCACAATCATCAACGTACAGGGACGTGTCAGCCGCTTCCGCACGGCCGACGATCTGGAGCGGATCGTGCGCGCCAATCACGCAATCGGCGTCTTCCGCTTCTTCCTCACGGACGACAACCTCGCCCGCAACCGCAACTGGGAAGCCTGCTTCGACCGGCTGATCGAGCTGCGCGAGAAGGACGGCATCCGCGTCAGGCTCATGGTGCAGGTCGACACGCTCTGCCACCGCATTCCGGGGTTCATCGAGAAGGGCGTGAAGGCCGGCATCGACAACGTCTTTGTCGGGATGGAGAACATCAATCCGGACAATCTCGCGGCGGTGAAGAAGTCGCAAAACCGGCTGCTCGAATACCGCGAGATGCTGCTCGCGTGGAAGAAGTACCCGATTTTCATGACCGCCGGCTACATTCTCGGTTTCCCCAACGACACGCGTAAATCGATCCTGCGCGACGTCGACGTGATCAAGCGCGAGCTGCCGATAGACTGCATCTACTTCACCAATCTGACCCCGCTGCCGGGCTGCGAGGATCATCAGCGCATGCATCGCGCCGGCGAGTGGATGGATCCGGACCTGAACAAATACGACCTGAACCATCGTGTCACGCATCACGAAAAGATGTCGGATGCAGAATGGGACAAGGTCTACGGCGAGGTCTGGCACCGCTTCTATAGCTTCGAGCACGTCGAGACGATCTTCAGGCGCATGGTGGCGCTCGGCTCAAACAAGAAGAAGACGACGCTGAACCGGCTGCTTTGGTACCGCGACTTCCACCGCGTCTACGGCTGCCACCCGCTCGAAGGCGGCCTTGTTCGCAGAAAGTACCGCACCGACCGCCGCTACGGGATGAAGATCGAGAACCCGTTAGTCTTCTATCCGAAATACTGGGTATCCGAGCTCCGCAACGTCGGATCGATGATCTGGAGCTACTGGCGCATGCGAAGCATCATGAAGCGGGTTTTGGCCGATCCCGCATCCAAGACCTATCGCGACATCGCCATCACCGCGCCCGGCGCCGACGAGCTCAGCCTCGACCTCTACCAGACGCGCGGCACGGCGGACGCGATCGCCAAGCAGAAGCGGCAGAAGACCATCATCGACGCCGCCCAGGCCAAGACCGGCAGCAAGGCCAAGGACGTGCCGCTGGTCGCTGCCGAGTAGAAGGCGCGAGCTTTTCCCTATCTCCCCGGCGATTGCCGCGCCGGGTGCGGCCAATCTCTCCATCGACGCAGAATTCTTGGCTTGAAGCGGTCGAAGCCGCGCGCTTCTTCGCGCTCAGCGTAGCGGTCGGCGAGCGCACGCGGGCCGGCGGTGATGGCGAAATAGTTGTAGTCGCCGACCTTCGGCGTCGCGACCAGGTACTGGAAATGCACCTGATACCAGTTGCGTTTCATGGCGGCGAACTCCTCAGGCGAGAAGAGGGTGAAGAGCTTGGCCGAGAGCAGCCTCGGCTTCACGCCGACGCGCGGCGGATGGCTGAGGCCGGAGGTCTCCACCGGATCGACAAACGCGGTGCAGGCGCCGTCCTGCGCAATGGTGAAATCCAGCCAATCGAGCGAAGGCTCGCTCGCCAGGCGCTGGATGTCGTCGCGGAACCAGCCGGCCTGCGGCCACCAGCTGAAGAGCGGGATCGTGCCGCCGACCGAGAGATAGGAGAGCACGGCACCCCGCCGCCCGAGCTCCGGATCGCGCTTCAGCGCGCGCGCCAGGACCGACACCGCCAGATGCGCGCCCATGCTGTGCGAGACGAGGAGGATTTCGTCGACGTCTCCGGCATTTGCGGCCGCGACCAGGATGGCCGCGAATTCATCCAGCCGCACATCGAGGTCGGGCGTCTGCCGGTCGGCCTGCAGGATGGTGAAGGCGAGGATGCGCGCCACCGTGTGGATCTGATAGGCCTCGTCCAGCCACAGGGTTCCGCGCACGACGAGCGGCACGAAGATGGCGCAGGACGTAACGGCGATCGTCCAGGCCGGCAACCCCGCGAGCCAGGCCAATAGCGCGCCCGCAGCGACGCCTATCATCGCGGCGCCCACGAACAGCGCCAGCGTCAGGGCGAACGGCAGGCTGATGCAAAGGAAGAACGGCCAGCAATTGGCAAGGATGCGCACCAGCACGCCGGATCGAAAATAGCCGAAATAGCCTGCGAAGGTGATCCACCAAAGCCTGAGCAGGCTGCGCGGCCAGTAGTGGCGGATGATGTCGTCCCAGCGCAGGAACACATAGTCTGTTCGCGTGGTCGTGCCGCCGGTCTTGGCGACGACCTCCCAGCTTGCGGCGAAATCCCCGGCCTTCCCGCGCGGCGCGACGTCGATCTCCATGCCGAGGAGCGGCGCCTGCCGCTCGCTGTCGCGCTTGTAGACGCCGTGGTACCAGGACGGCCCGCGCGGGTCGAAGCCGCTGACGTAGAAGACCTTGCGGCGGCGGACCACGCGTTCCCGACGCGCCGGTGGATCGACCGCCTCAGCGCTCGCGCCGGCCTGATCGTCAGCGGACGGCATGACGCTCACCGAAAAAGCTCACTCGGCCGCCGTCCGCTGCGCGTAGCCGAGCTTCCGGTTCAGCGCGTCGAGGACTTTCTCCGCCGCCTCGGCGATGGCGGTGCCCGGCGGGACGATGACGGCGACGCCGGCGTCTTCCAGTACCCGCATAGTCCTGCGGCGGCACCACGCCGCCGACGACGATCAGGATATCGCCGCGGCCCGCCACGTCGAGAGCGGCCCTGAGCGCCGGGACATGCGACAGATGCCCGGCCGCGAGCGTCGAGACGCCGACGACGTGGACGTTCTCCTCGATCGCCTCGCGGGCCGTCTCCTCCGGCGTTGCGAAGAGCGGGCCGATCTCCACCCCGAAACCGAGATCGGCGAAGGCCGAGGCGATGACCTTCTGGCCGCGGTCGTGGCCGTCCTGGCCTATCTTGGCGACCAGGATCGCCGGCGGGCGGCCTTCGTTCCGCTGAAACTCCGCGGTCATCGCGGCGACCCGCCGGACCGCCTCGTTCGCGGGGTCGATGGCGCGCTTGTAGGCGCCGGCCGCGACGTGCGGCTCCGCTCGGTGACGCCCGAAGGCGCGCTCAAGTGCTGAGCTCATCTCGCCGACGGTGGCGCCGGCGCGTGCCGCGTCGACGGCAGCTGCCAGGAGATTGGCGCCGCCGCGCGCAGCGTCGGACAGGGCGGTCAGCGCCGCTTCGGTCCTTGCCGAGTTCGCGTTCGCGGCGAAGTTTTTGAAGCTTCGCGACCTGCTCGGCACGGACCGCGGCGTTGTCCACCTTGAGCACGTCGACGGTTTCCGCGTCGCTTCTTCGGTAGCGGTTGACGCCGACCAGGATCTGCTCACCGGAATCGATCCGCGCCTGCGTGCGCGCCGCCGCTTCCTCGATCCTGAGCTGCGGCAGGCCGCTTTCAAGCGCGCGCGCCATGCCGCCGATCGCCTCGACCTCGGCGATATGGGCGCGGGCGCTTGACGCAAGATCGGCGGTCAGCCGCTCGACGAAGAACGAGCCGCCCCACGGGTCGATGACGCGCGTGATGCCGGATTCAAGCGCCAGCACAAGCTGCGTGTTGCGGGCGATGCGGGCGGAGGCGTCGCTCGGCAGCGCCAGCGCCTCGTCGAGCGCGTTGGTATGGAGCGACTGCGTGCCGCCGAAGGTTGCCGCCAGCGCCTCGATCATGGTGCGGCCGACATTGTTGAAGACATCCTGGGCGGTGAGCGACCAGCCGGAGGTCTGACAGTGCGTGCGAAGCATCGCCGAGCGCGGCTCCTGCGGCGCGAATTTCTCGGTGACGAGCTCCGACCACAGCAGCCGCGCGGCGCGCAGCTTGGCGATCTCCATGAAGACGTTCATGCCGATGCCGAAGAAGAAGGAGAGGCGCGGCGCGAAGCGATCGACCGGGAGCCCCGCGGCAATGCCGGCGCGGAGATAATCGAGGCCGTCGGCGAGCGTGTAGGCAAGCTCGAGGTCGGCCGTCGCGCCGGCTTCCTGCATGTGATAACCGGAGACGGAGATCGGGTTGAAGCGCGGCATCTTTTCCGCGCAGTAGCTGAAAATGTCGGAGACGATCCGCATCGATTGCCGCGGCGGGTAGATGTAGGTGTTGCGGACCAGGAACTCCTTCAGGATGTCGTTCTGGATGGTGCCGGCGAGCGCCTCCGGCTTCACGCCCTGCCGCTCCGCCGCGACGATATAGAGCGCCATGATCGGCAAGACGGCGCCGTTCATGGTCATTGACACCGTCATCTCGCCGAGCGGGATGCCCGCGAAAAGCTCTTCCATGTCGAGGATGGAGTCGATCGCGACGCCGGCCATGCCGACGTCACCGGCGACGCGCGGCTCATCGGAATCGTAGCCGCGATGCGTCGGAAGGTCGAAGGCGACGGAGAGGCCCTTCTGACCGGCGGCGAGGTTGCGGCGGTAGAAGGCGTTTGAATCGCGCGCCGTCGAGAAGCCGGCATACTGGCGGATGGTCCAGGGCCGCTCGACATACATGGTCGGATAGGGGCCGCGAAGATAAGGCGGCAGGCCGGGTACGCCGTCGATTGCCGCAAGTCCCGCAAGGTCGTCGGGCCCGTAGGACGGCTTCACGGCAATGCCTTCGGGCGTGTCCCAACTCGCCCGGCCCCCGCGTTTCTCAGGCGTCGCGGCCGGCGGGTCCCAGGCGGTTTTCGCGAAATCGGGCAGGGACATCACGCCGCTTCTTCCGCCAGCGCTTCAAGGCTGATCGGGCAAAGGCTCGCCGCGACGTGGCCTTCGCGACCTCGTGACGAACTCGCGGCATCCTCGGCGCGATACGCCGTCACGCCGACGAGCGGACGCGCGCCACTGGCAACGTCGCGTGCGAGCATGTCCCGCGCCTTTTCGATGCGCGCCTGGAGCTTGCCCGTGCCGAGGCTTCCCGCAATCCCGCCTTCACTCTCGATCAGTTGGAACTCGGCCCAGGCCTGCGCGGCGAGGGCGTCGGTCAGCGCCTCGATCGCGCCGGAGCCGGCGGCCGGATCGGCGACGCGGTCGAGATGTGCCTCGTCCATCAGGAGGTGCTGAATGTTTCGCGCAAGCGCGCGGGCATTGCTGTCGGCGGGGCCGAGCGCCGAGCGATGCGGCACGACGGTGATCGCATCGGCACCGCCGACGACGGCCGCGAAGGCGGCGAGCGTCGTGCGGAGGAGATTGCCGTCGGGGTCGGCGCGGGTCAGCATGCGCCGGCTTGTCTCGGCATGCACCGAGATCGGCGTGCGCGGGGCGCCGACGAGATCCTGAAGCCGCGCCCACAGCAGCCGCAGCGCGCGAAGCTTGGCGATCGAGAGATAGAGGTCGCGATCGGTGGAAAGGCTTGCGCCGAAAAAGGGCATGGCCTCGGCGGGGCTTGCCGTCTCGCATTCGTCGAGCGTGCGCAGCCACCACACGGCAGCCGCGAGGGCGCCGGCAAGCTCCTGCGCCTCCGACGCCCCCGCCTCGTGATAGGGACGGGCATCGAGAAGCACGAGCGGCCCGCGAAGCTTTTCGTCCCGCAAGAATGCGAAGATGCCGGCGAACTCGGACGGGTCGAGCGCGCCCGAGCGGTCGACGAGGCGCGGAAGAGGGTCGAGGCCGAAGACGACATCGGTCCGCTCCGGCGCGATGCCGCTCTTGTCGATCTGCACCTTCAAGGCGACGGCGGAGCGAAGCACGTCGCGATGCGGCTCGAGCCGGAGGTGCAGCGTCGCGAGGTCGAGGCCCTCGAGCGCGATCGCAAGGGTGGTGGGTCCCGGAGGCAGGCCCTGGCCGGACGGGGCGTTGGCAAAACGGAGTGAGAGGCCGGTCGCGCCGCCCTCAAGATCGGTGAGCGCCTGGGCGTTGGCGCGGTCCGGGTCGGGGTCGTCGACAAGCTGCACGATGGTCCATGGCCCGCCGGCCGGCGCGGGAACGCCGGAGGGCTCGCGGCGGCGCGCGTAAAGCGGTTCGATCGGGATATCGTCGCGCGTGCGGGATGTGAGCGCCGCAAGATCGCCTCCGGCGCGTGCGCGCGCGACCAGCCGCCGCCATGCCTCGATGTCGGGCGCCGCGCCTTTTGAAGGCTGGTGGTCACGCTCAGGCATGCGGGCCTTGTAGGTCCGCACGCCTGCGCCGGCAAGCCGAGCGCAGCCTCAGTAATCCATGCCGGGATCGAGCGTCCTTGCGGCGGCGATCCAGCGCGTGACGCGCTTCTCGCTCGGCAACAATTCGACGCGCCGCTTCCTCGTGTTCGCCGCCGACATGCGGGCGACGAGGTTGGCGGAATTTCTGCGCCCGAGATCTTTCACCGTGTTGACGCCGGCGGCGGCGAGCAGATCGGCATAGTCAAGCGCAACACCAGGAACGCGCGTGAGGTCGGCAATATTTGCCCAGTCCACGATCAGTTTCATCGGGATGTTGGTGTCGGCCGCCAACGCCTTGCGGAGTCTAGGCGTAGAAGCGCGCGCGAGCAGCTTTGCCGTTGATCTTATGCGGGCGGCCTTGAGTTTGCTGACATAGAAAGGGCCGATCGATGGCACTTCGTCGATCGGGTAGGATGCCATGGCCGCCGCCTCCAAACACGACCCAACTTCCTAAAACAGTTGCAAGCGGCCTGCTAGACGCTGCCGTCGAGGAAAGAAAAGCGTGGCAAAAATGTCTCGGGCTAAACAAACTGCGAGAGACCTGGGATCGAGCCCACGATGGCGTTGACGACATCGTCGCCCGCCTTTTCGCGCGCGAAATCGACGGTCTCCTTGGTCACGCCCTGGATCGCTCCCATGCCGAGCCCAAGCGCCTGCAGCTTTGCAAGCACCTCCATCGCGCCGCCGCCCATCAGATCGCCGAGACCGCCGAGCGTCGCGGAGGCACCCGCATCCTCGTCCTCGATGTATTCGCCGGCGCCGGGGATCTTCTCGGCAAGCGCTGCGACCTGATCGCGGTCGCCCTGCTGGTAGAGAAACGAAAGTATGACGCGCACCGCGTCGCGGGCCACTGCATCGTCCACTCCGACGTTCTTGATGATGCGGGCGATAAGCTCTTCCATTGCGCTCTCCTCGAATGGGACCATGCGACTAACCGACTGCGCCAGAGAAAGGCAAGCGTGCCGCAATTGTCCCGACCGGGAGAGGCCACTATAAAAGCCGCCCCGGGACATGAGGAGGCACAAAGCGTGCTTGAAGACGGCGCGATCTACATCGGTACAAGCCGTCGCCCAGACGACAGCATCGGCGCCCCGCAATATCTGGCGCTGAAATATTCCAACCGCCATGGGCTCGTCACGGGCGCAACCGGTACCGGCAAGACCGTATCCTTGCAAATCCTGGCGGAAGGCTTCTCGCGCGCCGGCGTGCCGGTGTTCACCGCCGACGTCAAAGGCGACCTCTCCGGGATCGCCGCTACGGGGGAACTGAAGGACTTTCTCAGCAAGCGGGCGGCCGACATCGGCTTTGCGGCGGAGTACAAGCTCGCCGCGACTCCGGCGGTCTTCTGGGACCTCTTCGGCGAGAAGGGGCATCCGATCCGTGCCACGGTCTCAGAGATGGGGCCGCTGCTCCTCTCGCGTCTCATGGACCTCAATCCGACGCAGGAAGGCGTCCTCAACATCGCCTTCAAGCTCGCGGACAGCGAAAGCCTCCTGCTTCTCGACCTGAAGGATCTGCAGGCGCTGCTCGCGAACACGGCGGAGCGCGCGCAGGAGCTTTCCGGCGAATACGGCAATGTGTCGAAGGCCTCGGTCGGCGCTATCCAGCGCCAGCTCCTGGTGCTTGAGCAGCAGGGCGGGGAGGGGTTCTTCGGGGAGCCGGCGCTCGAAATACCCGACCTGATGCGCACCACACCCGACGGGCGCGGCATCGTCAACGTGCTCGCGGCCGACCGGCTGATGCAGTCGCCGCGCCTCTATGCGACGTTCCTGCTGTGGCTTCTGTCGGAGCTCTTCGAGGTGCTTCCGGAGGTCGGCGACCCGGAGAAGCCGCGCCTGGTATTCTTCTTCGACGAGGCGCATCTCCTATTCGCTGAGGCGCCGAAGGCGCTGATCGAGAAGGTCGAGCAGGTCGTCAAGCTCGTCCGCTCCAAGGGCGTCGGCGTCTACTTCGTCACGCAGAACCCTATCGACATTCCCGACAGCGTGCTCGCACAGCTCGGCAATCGCCTTCAGCACGCGCTGCGCGCCTTTACCCCGCGCGACCAGCGCGCCGTCGCGGCGGCGGCCGACACCTTCAGACCCAATCCCGAATTCAAGGTGGCCGATGCGATCACCAAGCTCGGCGTCGGCGAGGCGCTGGTCTCGACGCTTGCGACCGGCGGCGTGCCGAGCGTGGTGGAGAGGACGCTGGTCCGTCCACCGTCATCCCTGCTCGGGCCGATCCCCGACAGCGAGCGCAAGTCGCTGATCGCCGCGAGCCCCGTCGGCGTCAAATATGACAAGGCCGTCGATCGCGAGTCCGCCTACGAGCTTTTGAAGAAGCGTGCCGCGAACACTGCTCCAGAGCCGGAGGACGTTCCGGAGGTGGAACCCGAGGCGCGGAGCACTCGTAGCTCGCGATCCACAAGCCGCCGCTCAGCGTCGCGCGAGACGCAGTCGGAGGACGGCGGACTGCTCGGAGGAATCTTCGGAGGCGGCGGGCGGCGGCAGAGCGTGGCGGAGGCGGCGGTGAAGTCGGTGGTGCGCTCGGTCGGAAGCTCGCTTGGACGCGAACTCGTGCGCGGCATTCTCGGATCATTGAGGCGGTAGGTGCATGACCCTAATGGAGAAGATACTCGCCGAGATCGACGCCAATCAGGAGGCAAGCCTTAAGCGGCTTTTCGCGCTCCTGCGCATCAAGTCGATCTCGGCCGACCCGCACTTCAAGGCCGATTGCCGCGAAGCGGCGGAATGGTGCGCGAAGACACTCTCCGGCATCGGCATTGCGGCAAGTGTCCGCGACACGATCGGCCACCCGATGGTGGTCGGCCACTATGACGGCGCCGGGACGGGCGCGCCGCACGTGCTCTTCTATGGTCACTACGACGTGCAACCTGTTGATCCCGTTTCGCTTTGGGAGCGCGATCCTTTCGATCCGGCGGTCGTCGACGTGAACGGTGAGAAGCGTATCGTCGGACGCGGCGCCGAGGACGACAAGGGACAGCTCATGACCTTCGTCGAGGCGGCGCGCGCCTGGATGGAAGTCGAAGGCCGGCTGCCGGTGAATGTCACCGTGCTCTTCGAGGGCGAGGAGGAATCGGCAAGCCCGAGCATGCTCCCCTTCCTGAAGGCGCATGGCGAGGAGCTTAAGGCTGACATCGCGCTCGTCTGCGACACCGCGATGTGGGACAGGCAAACGCCGGCGATCACCACAATGCTGCGCGGACTTCTCTACGAAGAAGTGGTGATAGAGGCCGCGAGCCACGATCTTCATTCCGGCTTCTATGGAAGCGCCGCGCGCAATCCGATCCATGTGCTGGCGTCGATCCTCGCCGACCTCCACGACGCCGACGGACGCGTCACCATCCCGCACTTCTATGATGGCGTGCCGGAGGTGACGGCGGCGCAGAAGGCCGAGTGGGCGTCGCTCAATTTCGACCAGAAGGCCTTCTTCGACGAGATCGGTCTGAAGATACCGGCGGGCGAGACGGGCTATTCGGTGCTTGAGCAGGTCTGGGCGCGACCGACTGCGGAAGTGAACGGCATCATCGGCGGCTATACCGGCGAAGGCGCGAAGACGGTAATCCCGGCAAAGGCCTCGGCGAAGGTCTCCTTCCGGCTGGTCGGCGATCAGGACCCCGAAGTGGTGCGTGGGGCCTTCCGCGCCTTTGTCGAGGCGCGCGTTCCCGCCGACTGCAAGGCGAATTTTCTCAGTCACGGCGGCGACAAAGCCATCAACCAGCCGGGCGACAGCCCGTGGATCAGGAAGGCGCGGCGTGCGCTCTCCGAGGAGTGGGGGCGCGAGGCTGTGCTGATCGCGATGGGCGGCTCAATCCCCATCGTGACGCAGTTCAAGCGCATCCTTGGCATGGATGCGGTGATGATCGGGTTCGGTCTTGAGGATGACCGCATCCATTCGCCGAACGAGAAATACAATCTGACGAGCTTCCACCGCGGCGCGCGCTCCTGGGCGCGCGTTCTCGCGGCAATCGCAGAGTAAGGCACGGAGTGAGAGCGATGCAGCTTGCGCAAATGAATGTCGGAACCGCACTCTACGACCTCGACGATCCGCGGATCGCCGATTTCATGAACAACCTCGACCGGATCAATGCGCTCGCCGAGACGATGCCGGGCTTCGTGTGGCGACTGACGGGGGAGGGCAACAACGCCACCGACATCAAGCCGTCCGACGACCCGCGCTTCATCGTGAACATGAGCGTGTGGCGCTCGCTTGAAGCGCTCTTCGACTATGTCTACCGCTCCGACCACCGGTCAGTGATGGTCAGGCGGCGCGAATGGTTCAGCAAGCCGCAAGGGCCCTACATGGTGCTCTGGTGGGTGGCGGAAGGCCATGTCCCGACGGTCGCGGAAGGGCTCTCCCGGCTCGACCATCTGCGCGTCCATGGGCCGACGCCCCACGCCTTCACCTTCAAGACGGCGTTTCCGGAAAACAGCGCCGGCCCCGTCGACCTGAACCCCGAGCCGCACTGCGTCGGCTGGGCTTAGTTGCGGGCGCCAGCGCGCTTCAGAAGAACCACGTCTCAGGGTGCGGAACGGGCTCCCCGCGGGAGGCCCACTGCAGCCCCTTAACCGAGCGCACGATCGTCCAGATCATGACCGCGATGATCAGCAGGAAGCCGATGAGGACAAACATCAGCACGATGGAGATCACGCCGTAGAGAAGGCCGATCCAGAAGGTGCGGATCTGGTAGGTGTAGTGGCTCTCCGCCCAGGTCTCGCGCGCCTCGCCGCGGCTCATATAGGCGATCACCAGCCCGACGATCATGGTGATCCAGACGACGACGCTCACGAGATAGAGGATGTAGACCACCTTCACGTTGTCCCCGCCGGGCGTGACGAAGCGGTCGATCGTGTCCGGCGTGCCGCCTTGATCGCGGTTCGACATTGCAGTCCCCCTTACGCTCAGTCGAGCGCCAGAAGCCCCTCAAGCGACGGAAGCACCGCAGCCGGTGGCATGTCGGAATATTCCTCGGGCGCGCCGCTGCGGTTGATCCACACCGCGCGGAACCCGAAGGCGGCGGCGCCAGCGATGTCCCAGCGGTTGGACGACTGGAAGGATACCGCCTCGGGCTTGACGCTGAAGTGGTCGGTCACCAGCCGATAGGCGCGCGGATCGGTCTTGTAGGCATCGATCTCGTCGACCGAGAGAACGGCATCGAACAACCCGCTCAGACCCGCCGCCGTGATCGCTGAGTCCAGCATGTCGTGCGCGCCGTTCGAGAGGATGGCGAGCTTCTTTCCCGCCTGCTTTGCCGCCCGGATCAGCGGCGGGACCTCGGGATAGCAGTCGAGGGTGCGATAGGCCTGAAGCAGCTCATGGCGGAGCTCCGGGTCGGCGTTCGGGAAGGTCGCGTAGCAATAATCGAGCGCCTCCACCGTCAGCGCCCAGAAATCCTGGTAGCGCCCGGCAAGCGTCCGGACCCAGCTATATTCGAGCTGCTTCATGCGCCAGAGGTCGGAAAAGCGCTGCGCGTCGGGCCCGAGCGCGGCGGCATGCAGTCGCACCGCAGCATGCACGTCGAAGAGCGTTCCGTAGGCGTCGAAGGCGAATACCGAGCAGGTCATCGGCTTTGGGTCCCCTTTCGGGCTTATGCCTAGGCGGTTCGTGCTTTTCATTCCAGCCTTGATCTTGCCCGGTAAGAAGGCGCAATTCTCACCGTCTTTCCATCCCTAAAGCGAGGCGGAGGGAACCGATGGCGGAATGGTCCCGCACCTGGACCTACATCGACGGCGACTGGCAGGAGGGAAACGTCCCGATCGTCGGCCCCCGCACGCACGCCTTCTGGCTCGGCTCAAGCGTCTTCGACGGGGCGCGCGCCTTCGAGGGCGTCACCCCCGACCTCGACCGCCACTGCACCCGGGTAAACGGCTCGGCGCTGACGCTGGGGCTGAAGCCGAGCGTCGAGGCGGAGGCCATGGCCGGGCTCGTGAGGGACGGGATGAAGCGGTTTCCGAAGGATGCCGCGCTCTATGTCCGCCCCATGTACTGGGCGGAGCGGGGCGGATTCATGTCGGTGCCTCCCGACCCGGAATCGACGCGTTTCCTGCTCTGCCTCTACGAGACGCCGATGCCGCCGCCGACAGGATTTTCCATCACGCGGTCGCCATACCGCCGGCCGACGGTCGAGACCATGCCGACCGACGCCAAGGCCGGCTGCCTCTACCCGAATAACGGCCGCGCCATCATGGAGGCGCACGCCCGCGGCTTCGACAACGCTCTTGTCCTGGACATGCTCGGCAATGTGGCGGAGACCGGAACGTCGAACATCTTCATGGTCAAGGACGGCGTGGTCATGACGCCTGCGCCAAACCGCTCGTTCCTGAACGGCATTACGCGCCAGCGCGTCATCCGCCTGTTGCGCGCCGCTGGCGTAGAGGTGGAGGAAACCATGCTTGCGGTGCAGGATTTCCTCGACGCCGACGAAATCTTCTCGACCGGCAACTTTTCCAAGGTCGTGCCGGTTACACGCATCGAGGACCGTGAACTGCAGCCCGGTCCGATGCAGTCGAAAGCACGGAAGCTCTACTGGGACTGGGCGCATTCATGAGGCGCATCGGTGGAGCGGACGGAGGATTCTAAATGCGAAACCCAGCCGCCTTGTTGTTGATTGCCGCCATCGGCGCATGGTCCGCCACGGCGACCCCGGCGAAGGCTTTCTTCTTCGACTACCAGGAGCCTCAGCCACCGGTCGCCGGAGACTGCCAGTCGCTCGCGGCCAGGATCGGCCCGGACGCGACCTGGTACGGCGAATATGCCGGCCGCTATTACGATTACCAGCGCGACATCATCTACCCCTATTCCGGGCGCGGCTGCTTCGCGAATGAATTTGAATGCCGGCGCTGGCAGAACCTGTCGATGACCTACACGGGGCGCGGCGGCACGGTTTACACGTTCTGCCGGCGCGGTGCGCCAGCCCACCACTGAGCGCTTCGCTACTGGGCGCTTTGGCCACTCGTGCTTTTTTTTTGGCGCGGCACCGCATCGGGAAGCGGCGGCACGGCCTTCAGGTAGGCGGCGATCGCCTCAAGGTCGGCGTCGGGAAGATGCGCGAGATTCTCCTGCACGGCGCCCATCTGCGCGCCGAACGTATCGAAATTCGGGGTGAAGCCGAATTTGAACGTGTCGACGATCTCCTCCCTCGACCAGGTCAACCCACCGGGCCCCGGCGTAATGTTCGGAATTCTGCCGCGTCCCTCCGGGTTCTTGGCACCGGCAAGCCACTCCGCCGTCTTCAAGCCGCCGAGCCAGGTCCGCGATGTGTGGCATTCGCCGCAATGGCCCGGCCCCTCGACGAGATAGCGGCCGCGCAAAAGCTCCTCGTCGGCGCCGGGGAGGGCAACGACCGGCGCGGTGGAGAGATAGAGACGCTTCCAAAGGCCGATACCGCGGCGGATATTGAAGGGAAAGTGGAGAGCCTGTCCGGCCACGCGGTTTGAGACGGCGGGCAGGGTATCCAGGAAGGCCTTCAGGTCGATCACGTCCTCAATCCGCATGCGCGCAAAGGACGGGTAGGGAAAGGCAGGGTAGAAGTGCCGGCCGTCTGGCGCGACGCCGCGCATGACGGCGTTGACGAAATCGAGCGTCGACCAGCCGCCGATCCCCGTCTCCTTGTCAGGCGAGATATTGGGGACGCGGAAGGTGCCAAAATCGGTGTTGAGCTCAAGCCCGCCGCCGAGCTTCAGCAGGTCCGCATCCTTGGCGTCCGGCGCGGCGTGGCATGACGCGCAGTCGCCCGCATAGAAGATGCGCTCGCCATTCGCGACGTCAGGCGTGTGCGCGGGAAGCGCGGCGGCCGAAAGCGGCTGCGGCGCGGAAAGAAACCAAAACGCCAAAGCTGCGACCGCGACAAGGATAGCGACGAGCGCCAAAAGCCTCCTCATCGCCGGGCCGCTCTAGCACCGCTTGGAATAATCCTCGCTCTGCCGAAACGTCTTGTGACACTGCCCGCACATTTCAAAGACCGGGCTCACGGCAGCCTTCAGCGAGTCGACATCCTTGGGGGCGGCCGAGTAGGCGGCCTCGGCGCGCTCGTGGAACTTGGCTACCGTGGCGTCGAATCCTGCCCGGTCTTCCCAGATTTTCGACCCGGCGCAGGTGTGTTCTCCGGTTTCGGAGCCCTCGGGGAAATAGTCGCCGAACGTTGCGCCGGCGGCCTGCAGAGCGGCAAGGGCGCTGCCGACCGAGCGTTCGTCGAACGCCTGGTCACCCTTGAGCGTGCGGAACAAAAGCCCGCCGGCGCGCCCGACCGAGGTCATGATCTCCTGCCTGACGGCTATCGGATCGCTGACGCCGGACGCTGCAGTTGTGACCACACCTGTTGCGATGACGATGACGCTGCCGAACAGCATTCCGCGCATACCAACCCTCCAAGGTCCCGAAATCATGACCGACGAGATATCAAACCGAAGGGCGCGCCGTCATCGGGCGACAGGTGGCCGACGGGACACGGTCGAACACGTTTGCGCGAGGTCCTTCTCGGAGCCGGTCGAGCGACTGGCAAGGGCCGTCCAAGACATACCGCCCCGGAGAACCGGAGCGGCAGCGAATATCCAGTGCGCCTGACGAATAGGCGGCCCGCTCTACGCGCCGTAGAGCTCGGCCACGTAGTCCCAATTGATCAGGTTGTCGAACCAGGTCTCGAGGTATTTCGGACGCGCGTTGCGGTAGTCGATGTAGTAGGAGTGCTCCCAGACGTCGACGCCGAGCAGCGGCGTCGCGCCACGCGCGAGCGGGTTCTCGCCGTTCGGCGTCTGCATTACCTCAAGCTTGCCGTCCTTCAGCGCCAGCCATGCCCAGCCGGAACCGAACTGCGTCGTGCCGGCCTGGATGAAGGCGGTGCGGAACGCGTCGAATCCGCCGAGGTCCTTGTCGATCTGCGCGGCGAGCTTGCCCGGCACGCTCTTGCCGCCGCCGCCCGGCTTCATCCACTTCCAGAAATGGACGTGGTTGTAGAACTGGCCGGCCTGGTTGAAGAGCTTGGGGTTCTCCTTGAAGCTCTTCTTCACGATCTCCTCGAGCGACATCGACTCGTAGGGCGTGCCCTTGATCATGCCCGTCATCGCCGTCAGGTAGGCGTTGTGGTGCTTGTCGTGGTGGAACTCCAGCGTCTCCTTCGACATATGCGGCTGCAGCGCGTCATAGGCATAGGGAAGGTCGGGGAGGGTGAATGCCATCAGTCGTCTCCTGTCGTGAAAATCCGCGTTTTTAGGAACGAATACGGGGCGAATGCCGTTCCTTGCCGCCTTTCTAGACCACTTGCTTTGCCGGGCAACCAGAGAACCGCTGATTTTCGCGGATTTCTGAGCGTCGCGGCGGCGCGATCAGGCGGTCCCCGTCACCTTGAGTGCGAAGGCAAGCTCTATCGCCGTCTCCTTCAGCGCGTCGAAGCGGCCGGCGGCGCCCGCATGCCCCGCCTCCATGTTGGTGCGCAGCAAGAGCAGGTTGTCGTCGGTCTTCATCTCGCGCAGCCGCGCCACCCACTTGGCCGGCTCCCAGTAGGTGACGCGCGGATCGGTCAGGCCGGCAAGCACCAGGATCGGCGGATAGGCCTTGGCCTTGACGTTGTCATAGGGCGAATAGGCGAGCACGGTCTTGTAGTCGGCCGCCGTCTCGATCGGATTTCCCCATTCCGGCCATTCCGGCGGCGTCAGCGGCAGCGTGTCGTCGAGCATAGTGTTCAGCACGTCGACAAAAGGGACGTTGGCGATGAGGCCGCCGAAAAGATCGGTGGTCCGGTTGGCGACGGCGCCGATCAGCATGCCGCCGGCGGAGCCGCCTTCCGCGACGATCCTGCCGTGCGACGTGTAGTTCTCGCGCGCCAGATGCTCCGCGGCGGCGATGAAATCGGAGAAGGTGTTGACCTTGTGCTCGCGCCGTCCCGCCTCATACCAGGCGTAGCCCTTCTCCTTGCCGCCGCGGATATGCGCGATGGCGTGAACGAAGCCGCGGTCGACCAGCGAAAGCCGCGGGATCGCGAAAGCCGCCGGCATGGCCATGCCGTAGGCGCCATAGCCATAAAGGAGGCAGGGGGCCGAGCCGTCGAGCTTGGTCTCCTTGCGGTAAAGCAGCGATACCGGCACGCTCTCGCCGTCCGGCGCCGGGGCCATGATGCGGCGTGTGACATAGTTTTGCGGGTCGTGCCCGGAGGGAATCTCCTGCTCCTTGCGCAGCACGCGCGCGCGGCCTTCCATATCGTAATCGTAGACGCGCGACGGCGTTGCCATGGATGAATAGGTGAAGCGAAGTGTGTCGGTGTCGAATTCGTAGCCGCCGCCGAGGCCAAGCGAATAGGCCTCCTCCTCGAACGCGATGGTGTGCTCCGCGCCGTCGGCGAAGCGCCTGACGACGATCTGCGGCAGGCCCTCCGCCCGCTCAAGCCTGATCATATGGCGCGCCGTCGTATCGTGCGCGATGACGAGAATTCCGGAGCGATGCGGGACAAGGTCGGTCCAGCTCTCGCGGCCCGGCGCATCGACCGGGGCGGTCACGATCTTGAAGTCCTGCGCGCCGTCGACATTGGTGAGGATGAACAACGTGCCGTGCGCCTCGTCGATCTGATACTCAACCGACTTCTCGCGCGGCGCGACAAGCGTCGGCTCCGCCGTCGGGTCGTCGCCTGGAATGAGCCTGACCTCCGATGTCTCGTGGTCGTGGGCGTGGATCAGGATGAAGCTGTCCGACAACGTCTTGCCGATCGAGACGAAAAAGCCGGCGTCCGGTTCTTCGTAGACGAGCACGTCCTCGTCGGGACTTGTTCCGAGCTGATGGCGGAAGACGCGCGACGGCCGATGGCTGGCGTCGAGCCGCACATAGAAGACGTAGCGCGTGTCGTTCGACCAGACGGCGGAGCCGCCGGTATCGGCGATCACGTCCACAAGATCGTGGCCGCTCTTCAGATCGCGAACGGAGAGCGTAAAGAACTCCGAGCCGGCATCGTCATGCGACCAGGCGAGGTAATTGTGGTCGGGCGAATGGAAGGCGCCGCCGATCCTGAAATAGGCACGGCCTTCGGCAAGCGCATTGCCGTCGATCAGGACCTGCTCGCTGCCGCCCTCGCGCTTCTCGCGCACATAAAGCGGATGCTGCCCGCCCTCGACGAAGCGGGTGGCGTAGGCCCACGGCCCGTCAGGCGCGGGCACTGTCGAAATTGTCCTCCTTGATACGCCCGCGCATCTCCTGGAAGAGCGTCTCCTGCAGCGCTTCCGTATCCGCCATGGCGGCGGCGAAATAGGCGTTCTCCGCTTCGAGATAGGCGCGGATCTCCTCCGGCAGAGCCGCCGGATTGCGCATCACCTCCTGCCAGTTATCGGCGCGCAGCCAGGCATAGTCGTCGGCGCGGCTATGGCCGTGGTAGGTGACGGTGTGGGGGCGCTTTTCGGCGCGCGGCGGAACGAGCGATTTCTGCATATCAAGCCGACTTAAGGGGGGATTGCACGGAAGGGCAAGCGTCCTCGTTTGCATCGAAGGCTTGGCGGCAAGCGAGGCGGCTGCTACCAAGCCGCGACCAATCCACGCGCCCAAGGACTTCGATGCCGAGACGACTTCTGGTCGCCCTGCTTGCCACCGCTTTGTGCTGCGCGGGGGCGGATGCGGCGAATGCTGCCGAGCTCTCCGGCGCGGCGATGGGCTGGGGCTGGGCGCTGCCTTTCGCTGCGGTGCTTCTGAGCATCGCCGTCGCGCCGCTCGTCGTCCCGAAGCTTTGGCATGCGCATTACGGCAAGATCGTCGCGGGCTGGGCCGCGATCGCGCTTGCCGCGCTGGTGATCGGCTACGGTTTTGAAGCGGCGCTCGCGGCGCTCGTCCACGTCATTTTGGCCGAGTATCTCTCCTTCATCCTGCTTCTCTTCGCGCTCTACACGGTCGCCGGCGGCATCCTCGTCACCGGCAACGTGCACGGCACGCCGCTCGCCAATTCCGCGATGCTGGCGCTCGGCGCGGCGATGGCGAGCGTCGTCGGCACCACCGGCGCCGCGATGATCCTGATCCGGCCGCTCTTGCGCGCCAACGACGAGCGTCGCCACAACGTGCATGTTGTGGTGTTCTTCATCATCCTCGTCGCCAATATCGGCGGCGCGCTGACGCCGCTCGGCGATCCGCCGCTCTTCGTCGGCTTCCTGCGCGGCGTCGACTTCTTCTGGACGGCGCGGCATCTGGCGTTCGAGACGGCGATCGCGGCGGGGCTGATGCTAGCCCTCTTCTTCGCGGTCGACAGCTGGTTCGCCTGGCGCGAGCGGCGCGAGGAGCAACCGCGCGACCCGACGCCGCCGCGGCCGTTCCGGGTGAGCGGGCTGATCAACATCGTCTTCATCGCGGGGATCGTCGGCGCGATCCTGCTTTCGGCGACCTGGAACCCAGGCGTGACTTTCTCGGTCTATGGCACGGAGGTTGCGCTGCAGGACCTGATGCGCGATCTGCTGCTCGTCGGCTTTGCGCTGCTTTCGCTGTGGCTGACGCCGGCTGAGCACCGCGCGGAGAACGGCTTCACCTGGGAGCCGATCAAAGAAGTCGCGAAGGTCTTTGCCGCGATCTTCGTGACCATCATCCCGGTGATCGCCATGCTCGAGGCGGGCGAGGCGGGCGCCTTCGCGCCGCTCCTGAGTGCCGTCACCGCGCATGATGGCGCCCCGCATCCAATCGCCTTCTTCTGGGCGACGGGGCTCCTCTCGGCGTTTCTCGACAATGCGCCGACCTACCTCGTCTTCTTCGAGCTTGCCGGCGGCGACGCGCATCAGCTGATGGGCCCGATGGCGGACGCGCTCGGCGCCATCTCCATGGGCGCCGTCTTCATGGGCGCGCTCACCTATATCGGCAACGCGCCGAACTTCATGGTCTATGCGATCGCGACGGAGCGCGGCGTCAGGATGCCAAGCTTCTTTGCCTATTTGTTCTGGGCCGGGCTCTGTCTGATTCCGGTTTTCGCACTTCTGACATTTGTTTCGTTCTGATTGCGGTGGGGTCCTGTCTTGACTTGGCGCGGCGGTTCTCCGAGCGTCCCCGGCCGGAGACCCGGGGAGATGGTCCAGACAGCCGGCCGCTGGCGGCGACTGCCCCCAAGAGCATAGGGCAGTGATGGACGCGCACACCGCTTCCAATGTTTATTTCGGCCTCGATCCGATGTGGGTGTCGACGATCGTGCTCGCCGCCACCTACGTCATCATCATCTCCGAGCGAGTGAACCGTGCGATCGTCGCGCTGCTTGGCGCCGGGCTTATGGTGGTTGTCGGCGTGCTCGATCAGCAGCAGGCGATTGCCGGCATCGACTGGAATACGATCGGGCTTCTGACCGGCATGATGATCCTGGTCTCGGTCTCGCGCCGCTCCGGCATGTTCCAGGCGCTCGCGATCTGGTCGGCGCAGGTGGCGCGCGCACGCCCCGCCGGCATCCTGATCATGCTGCAGATCACGACTGCGGTGCTTTCGGCGATGCTCGACAACGTGACGACGGTGCTCCTGATCGTGCCGGTCACGCTCGCCATCACCAAGGAGCTGGAAGTCCCGCCCTACCCGTTCCTGGTGGCGGAAATCTTCGCCTCCAATATCGGCGGCACGGCCACCCTGATCGGCGATCCGCCAAACATCCTGATCGGCTCGCAGGTCGGCATCGACTTCAACGCCTTCATTGAGAATCTGGCGCCCGTCATCGTCGTGGTGATGGCGGTGCAGGCGCTAATGATCTTCGCGCTCTGGGGACGCGCGCTCAAGACCAAGGAAGAAGCTAGGGCGCGCATCATGGAGATGATCCCGGCGCAGGCGATCATGGACCGCACGCTTTTGTGGCAATCGCTCGTCGTGCTCGGTGCTGTGATGGTGGCTTTCGTACTGGCCCGCCCACTGCATCTTGAGCCGGCGACGATCGCGATCCTCGGCGCCTGCGTGCTGATGCTGCTCGACAACAGGGCACATCATCGGGAGAAGGCGTCGCACAATATCCATCAGACGTTCGGCGACGTCGAATGGATCACGATCTTCTTCTTCATCGGGCTCTTCATCGTCGTGCATGGCGTCGAGGTCGGTGGACTGCTGAAGCTGCTCGGCAACGAATTGGTGAGGGCGACCGGCGGCGACGTGAAGACAGCGGCATTCACAACGCTCTGGGCGTCGGCAGTCCTCTCGGCAATTGTCGACAACATCCCCTTCGTCGCGACCATGATCCCGCTGATCAAGACGATGGCTCCGTCGTTTGGCGGCGAGTCGGCGATCATGCCGATCTGGTGGAGCCTGTCGCTCGGCGCCTGCCTCGGCGGAAACGGCACGCTGGTCGGGGCGTCGGCGAACCTCATCGTAGCCGGGATCGGCGACCGCAACGGCGTTCCCTTCCGATTCGCGACCTTCTCGCTTTATGCGTTTCCGATGATGCTGGTTTCGATCGCGATCGCCCAGCTTTACGTCTGGTGGCGCTATTTCTGACGGCAGAAGCCCGCTGCCCTCAAGAGAAGGCCAGAGGTCGGATCAAGGCTATCGGCAGAATTGCGCCGCTCGACAGCACGAACGCGACGCGGTGTTCTTTGAAGAGAGTTACAAATCCCAAGGTCGAATTCCAGTTTTGCGCCGAAGTTGAATTTTGAGTCGTAATTCTATTGAAAAGAACCTGGATTTTTTCTAAGGCTAAACGTGGCATAGGCTGAGGGGGATGGCGCCTGTGCACACGATGGAGCGACAGCGGCGGACATGCAACAGAACCTGATTGAACTGACGGCGGAAATCGTGGCCGCCTATTTGAGCAGCCACACAATCGGCTCCGGCGAGATTCCCGGCGTCATCGCACAAGTGCATTCAGCGCTGCACCGCACAGCAACCGGAAGCAGCGAGCCGGAAAAGGAGCCGCTCAAGCCGGCTGTTCCGGTGCGCAAGTCGGTCATGGCCGACTACATCGTCTGCCTTGAGGACGGAATGCATTTCAAGTCGCTGAAGCGGCATCTTCGAACCCACTACGACCTGACGCCCGGCGAGTACCGTGACAAATGGGGGCTGCCGCCGGATTATCCGATGGTCGCTCCGAACTACGCCAAGGCGCGCTCCAGGCTCGCCAAGGAAATGGGGCTCGGCCGGAAGCGCAAGCGCTGAGGCGGCGCCGACCGGCCTTTCACGACAGTTCGGACGCGGCGGGCCGCTTGGTCTCCGCCTGGTAGGCTTGGCGGAGCGCAATATGGCGATTGAGATCATAGGTCCAGTGGCCTGAGCGGGCCTTGTTTCGCTCGGCGCGGAGCGCCCGTTCGAGCCGGGCGATGATCGCTCGCGTGACGTCGGTGCCTTCGGCGCCGCGCTGCAGCGGATCGAAGCGGATCAGCCGCGGCAGATCGCGCATGCGCTCGTAGGCGATCGCGCCCGCCTTGAGCGCAGGGCGGAGCGCCGCATCGGCTGCAGCACGGAGCCTGGCCGCATCCGCGGAGCTATTCCCTACACGCACCTTCTTCGTTGGATCAGTCGACATCGCACGTCCCTCCTTTTGAGGCGACATGCTGCCCCGGCCAAAAGGGGGTGGGGACAAAGTCTGGCCCGCTCCCTCCGTCGCGACCGCGCTGACCAAGCGCGGGCGCGAAGCGAATCCTGCCGCAGAATCCTAGTGTGCAGGAGAGGGGAATGGCAATTGAGGGTGGCATCATTCTTCGCGCGGGTTCGATGAAAGCGGGGCAGGAAGGGTTCGAAAGCGCCTGCCGCTTTATCGAGACGCTGGTTTCCGCCGCGCTCGGCATCAGGCTTGCCGAGCTCAGGGCCGAGAAGCGCGGGCGCGCGGCGGCCGCGTTCGCGCGCCAGACGGCGATGTATCTCGCGCACGTGCATTTAGGCCTGAGCCTGTCGCAGGTCGGACGCAACTTCGGACGCGACCGGACGACGGTCGCGCATGCCTGCGCCCAAGTCGAAGACAGCCGCGACGATCCGAAAGTCGAGCGCGTGCTTGCCTGCCTCGAAGCCGCGCTCGACCGCTGGCTTCAAGGCTTCTTCGAAAAGGGCACGGCCTGATGGCGAAGCGCAAGGATCCGGAAGGCGCAGCGCTCCTGCAGCTTCTCTGCGACGATCCGTCGGCCCGGCTTCTTGCTTGCGAGGGCGGCTATCGTGTCTCGACGCAGCGAGCCGGGAGCCCAATTACGATCGACGTGGCGACCGTCCGCCGGCTCCGCGCAAGCGGACTGCTGAGCGATGTCGCGCCCGGTGTGCACGGCGCCGCGCCGGAGGCCCGCGCCTGGCTGAAACGGCGCCGCGACGGCGGCGAGCGGTCATTTCGCCTACAGCACGGCACTGTCGTCGCGACGGAGAAAGGCGCATCGGCCGGGCTCCACGCGCTTGTCGAGCTCGACGAGAGCCCCGTCGCGGCGCTGGCCCGCCGAAGCGGAAAGGGTGGCGCGCCGTGGCTTGAAGCACCGGCGCTCGTCGCCTCCGAACGGCTGCGCCGCGATTTCGAAATCGGCCAGTTGCGCCCGCGCGTCACCGCCAACTGGTCGGCAAGCGTCAGCGACGGGAGGCGCGACGGCGGCCACGGCGGGATCGGCGAGTTGACGGACATGGCGCTTGCCGCGCGGCTCAGATTCGACCGCGCGGTGAAGGCTGTCGGGCCGGAGCTTTCCGGTGTGCTGATCGACGTCTGCTGCTTCTTGAAGGGTCTTGAGACCGTCGAGCGCGAACGGCAATGGCCGGCCCGCGCGGCGAAGCTGGTGCTGAAGCTCGCGCTTGGGAGCCTCGCCCGCCATTATGGACTGACGGCGGTCGCGACCGGCAGACGCTCAGGCAAGCTTCTGCATTGGGGTGCCGACGACTATCGGCCCGAAATTACGTAGCGAGAGCAGCCGCGGCATCGGCACGAATGCGCGCCACCATCGACGACAAGCCGTTGGAGCGCTGCGCCGTCAGATGGTCGCGAAGGCCGATCCGGGCGAAGACCGGCTCTGGATCGATCTTGGCGATCTCCTTCGCCGGACGGCCCGAATAGAGCGCCAGCAGGATCGCGATCAGCCCCCGCACGATATGGGCGTCGCTGTCGCCGCGAAAGGTGAGGCGCGTCTCGCCGTTGCGCGTGATCTTGCTCACCAGCCAGACCTGGCTCGCGCAGCCGCGGACCTTATTTGCGTCGCTGTGCTCAGCCGCCGTCAGCTCCGGCAGCGTCCTGCCGAGTTCGATCACGTATCGGTAGCGGTCCTCCCAGTCGTCCAGGAAGCCGAAATCCTCCACGAGGCCGTCAATTGTCTGTTCCGCGATGTCCATGACCCACTCTTAACACAGGTGGTGGGTCGTGGGCGCGATGCAATGAATTGCCCGAAAATTCCGCTCGGAGGCGCGGCTTGCTGCCGACTAGCGAAACGGCGTGCTCTCAGGAAGCGACCAGGCGGGCTCGAGATCGGCGGTGGTCAACGTCCCATGGTCGACACCGCTTTCGGCGTAGCTCTGGCCGGCGTGAAGGCCGGCGGAGACGATGCTCGCCCCGGTCTCGACCTTCTGCGTCAGCAGGGTCAAAGCCTCGCGGCTTGTCCGGCAGGCATCCGGATTGCGGTCGCATGCGCCGGCCACGTCCTGCAACAGCGCGCGCACCGCATAGGCGGTGTGGATGATGTTGACGCGCGGCGGCGGGACGCTGCCGTCCGGCGAGGCCGGCAAGATCATGACGAGCGTCGACAGCCAGAAGATGGAACGCAGAACAAACATGCCGATCCCTGTCGTCTTCTTTTCTCTCCGCCATCAAAACAGGCAGGCGTGAAAATGCGGTTGTCAACGCGCGGCGCCGCCGGCGCGTTTTTCGAGATTGCGCTTAACAGTCTCTAAGCAGCGTCAAAGCGCGTGAATCCCGCAAGCATCCCTTAACCCTGACCCAATCTTTCACGCTCGAAGAAGGCCCGCAACCGCGGCTCCGCCGGCATGCTTCAGCCTTCCTTAAAGCGCGGCTTTGAATGTGCCGGGGCATGTTTACGCCGAGCAAAGGCTGGCGGATGGGTACGATTGCCGCGCACAGAATGGGCGAACGCTCCCGCCGCGATTTCGACGCCCTTGTCGACGCGGCGGTTCTTGCGTTTGACGCGCGTTTCTTTGCGGCGGGCGGCGCATCGGCGAACGACGTGCTGACCGCGCGCGCCGTGGCAAGCGTGGGGATCGTCGCGCTTGTCGGCCTTCCGTTCCTGATGCTTTCGTCCATGCTGCTTGACGCGCCGCTCGCAGTCCCGGCGGCGATCGCCTCGGGCTATCTGCTCTTGTCGCAAGCGCTTCTATCGCGGCATCGGCGCCGCGCGGCGCTGATCGATGCGGCGCTTCTTTGCGGGCTCGTCGGCTGGCTCATTGCCTTTCTCGTCGGCCGCGGCGGCGAACTTTCCCAGGCCGCGCTGACGGCGGCGCTGCTGGCACCGGTTTTTGCCGCGGCGCCGGCCTTCGCACGTTCCATCATTGCGCAGAGGCGCACGGATTCCGCGCACATCCGGCGGAATGCCGCAAGCGAGGGTCCGGTCCAGGTTCTGAATGTCGCCGAACCGGCTCGCGGCGTCGAGCCTTGGCGTGGCGATGGCGAAGTCGCCGTGGCAAAGGCCAGGCCGGCGATCGCACCGCTTCAGCCCGTCGCGGATCTTGGCGCGGCAATCGATTTTGCGCTTCGCCGCGCCAAAGCAAAGGTCGCGCTGCGCAAGATCGCGCTGATCGAGGCGGGGGAGCCCGACATATCGGTCGCTTGCGACCGGCAGGCGCTGCGGCGCATTGTCTGCCGTCTGATCGATGCGGCGCTTGCCGAGTGCGAGGCGTCAAGCGTGCGGATCGTATCGCGCAAGCTGAAGGGCGCGGCGCTGCTGCGCGTCTCCGCGGAGAGCGAGACGAGCGACGGAATTGGCGCGGCGGACGAGAGCACGCCCGAGACGATGGCGCCGCGCGAGCTGATCGAGGCAGCGGGCGGTACGCTTGTCGTCGACCGCGATGTCTGCGGTGTGACATGGAGCGTGAGACTCGATCTCGCGCGCGAGGCGCGTGCGAGATACGTACGGAGAGACGGGTAGGGCGAGGCGGTGAAACGAGCTGAACTCACGGCAATGCTGATCGCGGAGCTCAGGCGCCCGCGCACCCTCGTCGGAGCGGCGTCGCTGGCGATCGGCGCGATGATCGTGACCAACGCGCTTTTCCTGCAGGCCGGGCCGCATCCCTCACCGCTCGTCGCAACGCGCGAAGCGAGCGAGAGCGGAGTGCCGGTCAGCGATTCGGTGGTGCGCTCGGTGCAGGACGCGCTGACGCAGGCGGGATATTATTCCGGTCCGCTCGACGGCTTTGCCGGACCGCAAACAAAGGCCGCGATCCTCGCCTTCGAGGAGAAGACAGGGCGGGAACACACAGGAGTGGCGAGCCTGGCGCTTCTCGATGCGATCCGCTCGGAGGTGTCGCGTGATCTCGCCAAGAACCAGGCCGCACTCGATGCTTCGCCCGCGGCGCAAAGCGCGGCGGCGCCTGACGCGAGCGTGGAAGCCGTTCAGCGGGCGCTCGATCTTTCCGCCTATGGCCCGCTTCAGGCTGACGGCATTTTCGGACCCGAGACGCGCGAGGCCATCATGCGCTTCCAGCGCGACCACAATCTTGCCGGCCACCGGCGAGGTCAGCGACGCAGCTTGTCGATCGAGCTTCGCGCGGCGGGCGCCCTGGAGGCGGCGATGGCCGCTCCGCGGCTTCGCAGCGATTTCTGGGTGGCGGCGCTCAGGCGCCGGGCCGAGGCGGCCGGCGCCTTCATCTCGATTGCGCGGCGCGGAGCGGAGGAGGCGGGCGCGATCTTCGTCATCGTCGACCGCTCGACGGGAACTTCGACCTCTATGGCCCGGCGCCGCAGAGCGTCTTTCACGACGAGGGGCCGATCGACCGCCTGTTCTCGGTGATCGCGCGCGACGTGTCGGAGGAGGCGGCGCGCGCACGCATGCGAGCAGGAGACACGCTTCGATCCGGATCTGTGGCTTGTCGACATCGAGGATCAGCAGGGACGTGCGTTCATCGATCTGGCGCCGGTGCCGACAGGACTGCGTCGACGACCGGTTCACCTCCCGTTAACCATCATGCGTGCCAGATCAGCGGCTCGGAGCAAATCGGGAAGCGACATGGCTGAGATCTTGCCCTTTGTCAGAAGCGCGTCGAATCGGCCGCGGCATTCGCGCAAGCGCGGCGGCGAGGTGGTGATCTTTCCCGGCGTTCGCGTCGAATATCACGACGAGACGGCAGCGCCCTCGGCAAAGCACGCGACACGTCGCGGCAAGCGGAATTCGGCGTCCGACGTCCTATCCGCCTGACTGCTGCGCTGGAATGACGGAGGGAGCGGGCAGGCACTCCGCCCGCGCCAGAACCTGGCGCGCGTCCTCCTGCGCGGTGCGTGGTCGGCGCGAAGAGCCGAGCAGCGCGATCAGGTCGTCGGACGGGCTTTCCGCCACGATCGTCTTCGCGATCTCGAGCGGCGGCGCATTCTTCAACTGCGCATTCTGCGTGGCGTTGACGACGAGCATGTCGAGGCGGCCCTCGATCGCCGTGCGGTCGTTCAGGCTGAAGACGATGGCGCCCTGGCGATCGTAGAGCGCGACCGACCAGAAGCGGTCGCGCGCGTCGACCGTGATGCTCGAACGGGGCATCGCCGAGAGTCGACCGGCAGGCGCCGTTCACGAACAGCGGGTCGAGCCCGGCGACGCCCTCCGATCCGGCCGGGCCGACGGGAATTTCCGTGAACCGGTCTTCGCCGGCATAGGCGAGCAAGCCGCGACCAGCCGTCGGTCTTGGCGAAGCACCGGCACGAGCAGGATGACGCAGATGTGGATGGCGCCGGCGAGCAAGCGCGATGCCGACGCAGAAAAGTCGACAGCGCTGACCGCAAGCGGCAGGCGGCGGCCAGTCCCAGCCGTCGCGCGGCGCTGATGGCAAGCTGATCATGTGCAGCCGTCGCGCGTGATGCTGCGGCATGACCAGCGTCGTCAGTTGCGGTGCCGGTGCGCGCGGTCGTATCGTAAAGCCGGACGATGATGCGGAAAGCGCCGGCCTCGTCGGTGGATATCCAGTTGCCGGCCTGCGGCGCGGCGAAAGCGCGATCTCGAATGAGCCGTCGGCCGCGCGGAGCAGCGTGTCGCTGCCGAGCGCGGCGACGCCGATCCCGCTCCCGGATGACGCGGCCGTCGTGGTCCTCAAGCGCCATCGTCCACAGCCGCGCCGGCGGCGTCTGCCCGACGATGCGATAGTCGCAGACTTGCGTCGAGCGGCGCGCCGGCGTCGTCGGTCAGCGCGAGCAGCGAGAGCCCTTCGCCCGAGCCGAGCGGAATCTCGCCGGTGCGCGCAAGGCGTGCGCGCGAATAGGGATCGGCGTCGGCGTGCCGGCATTCGGCCAGGCCTGCCAGGCGCCGAGCGTGATCGTGTCGATCGGCGCGGGCGAGCGCACGGCGAGCCATGCGCTCCACATGCCGAGCGCAGCAGCGACGCGCGCCGACGAGGACGCAAGAGCGAGGACGAAGCGCAAGGCCGGCTACGGTTGGCCGCTTCGGCCTCGGTGCCGAGCGCGGCCTGGCGCATGCGGCTTTTCTTCCGCTCGCCTTCTTGAAGAGCTCCTCGAGGCGGCCGAGCGTCGGCGAGGTTTCGGCAGCGAGGCGGCCCGAGGCGCCCGGATCAAGGCCGTCGGCGCCGCTCGAATCCGCCACGAGCTGCTCGCTGCTCGGCGCCGGCGGCGGCAGGCCGGGAAGCGGGATCGGCACCTCGTCGGCCATCGCGACGCGCATGTATTTCGCCCAGGTCATCGCCGGCAGCGAGCCGCCGGTCAGCCGGTTGGTCGGCGTGATAATTGTCGTTGCCGAGCCAGACGGCGGTGGTGAAGTTGCCGGTGTAGCCGACGAACCAGGCATCGCGATAGGCGTTCGTGGTGCCGGTCTTGCCGGAGACGTTGATGCCGGGGAGCCGGGCGCGCATGCCGGTGCCGTGCTCGACCACGGTGTTCATCATGTCGACCATGCCGAGCACGGTCGATTCCTTCAGCACGCGCTGCCGTGGCTGCGGGTTGGCGAGCGCGTCGTAGACCACCTTGCCGCGACGAGCGTGCGCACGTCGATCAGCCCGCGCGGCTCGATGCGATATCCGCCATTGGCAAAGGCGGAGTATCCTGTCGCCTGGTCGAGCACGGTCAGCTCCGACGACCCGAGCGCCAGCGAGCGGGTGACGCGGATCGGGCGTCATCACGCCCATCTTGGCCGCGAGATCGGCGATCGGCTGGCGGCCGGTGGCGATCGAAAGCCGCACCGCCACCGTGTTCAGCGACTGGCGGAGCGCATCGCGCAGCGTCAGCCGGCCCTTGTAGGAGCGGCCGTAATTCTGCGGCGACCAGTTGCCGATCGAGATCGGCGCGTCGAGCACGATCGTGTCGGGCGTTGAATTTGCCGCGTCTCAAGCGCCGTCGCATAGACGTAGGGCTTGAACGAGGAGCCCGGCTGGCGGAGCGCATTGACGGCGCGGTTGAAGGTCGAGACGCCATAGTCGCGCCCGCCGACCATGGCGCGGATCGCGCCGGTCTCGGGCTCCAGCGAAACCATCGCGCCCTGATGCACGTTATAGGCCTGGCCGGACTCCCGCAGCGTCGATTCAAGCGCCGACTCCGCCGCCTTCTGCAGCCGCATGTCGAGCGTGGTGCGCGCGATCAAGCACCTTGTCGCGGCCGTCGACGTGCTTCTTGACCTGGTCGAACGCCCAGTCGAGGAAATAGTCGGCGGAGGCGACCTCCGAATGCTCGATCGCGGTCGCCGGATGCGGCGCGCGCGAGATGACCTGACCCTCGGTCATGTAGCCGGCCTGCACCATGTTGGTCAGCACCTCGTTGGCGCGGGCGCGCGCCGCCGGCAGGTTGATATGCGGCGCGTAGCGGGTCGGCGCCTTGAAGAGGCCGGCGAGCATGGCGCATTCGGCAAGGTCGAGGTCCTGCACCTTCTTGCCGAAATAGAACTCCGCCGCCGCCCCGACGCCGAACGTGCCGCCGCCCATATAGGCGCGGTCGAGATAAAGCTTCAGGATCTCGCGCTTGGTGAGGTTGGCCTCCAGCCAGAGCGCCAGATAGGCCTCCTTGATCTTGCGCTGCAGCGTGCGCTCGTTGGAGAGGAAGAGGTTCTTGGCAAGCTGCTGGGTGATCGACGAGCCGCCCTGCACGACGCCGCCGGCCCGCGCGTTGGTGACGAGCGCGCGGAAAGTGCCCATCACGTCGATGCCGAAATGCTCGAAGAAGCGGCGGTCCTCCGTGGCGATCACCGCCTTGATCAGGTTGTCGGGCAGGTCCTCAAGCTCGATCGTGTCGTCCTGCAGGATGCCGCGCTTGCCGATGACGTTGCCGTAGCGGTCGAGGAAGGTGACGGCGAAATCCGACTGCGTGCGCCAGTCGGTGTGGATCTCGTCGAAGGCGGGAAGCGCGAAGGCGAGCAGCACCAGCGCGCCGGCGACGCCGAGCGTAAAACCCTCGCCGAGAACCTCGAAGAAGCCCCACCAGATGCCGTCGGTCTTGAAGCGGCGCATGAAGTTGCACAGCCGCTCATAGCCCTCGCCGGCGGCGTGACCGGCCTCGTGCAGCGACGAGTCGATCCAGCCGTCGATCCAAAGCAGGCGCTGCCGCCATTGGCTGCGTTCGTCCCGCGAGAACGGGTCGTTCATCCAGGCCACCTTAACCGCGTCCTCCTTCCCCTAACCGGGAGATTCGGTCAATCCCGCAAAAGACGCAAGGGAGAAGGGGTCGAATGGGCCCGCTGATTTGCCGAGAAGTGTGGCGGAGTTCCCCCGGTTTCGTGGACAGCTACGGGCTTACGGACTCTAGCTGATCACGGGTGCTCCTTTCATAGTTGATGGGCGACTTGTAGCCGAGCGCCGAGTGGCGGCGTCCGGATTGTACCAACCTTCGATGAACCGGAAGATGGCCATGCGGGCCTCCGCCTTGGTGCGGAACTTGCGCCGGTCGAGCAGCTCGCATTCGAGCGTGGCGAAGAAGCTCTCGCACATCGCATTGTCGTAGGCATCGCCGACCGATCCCATGGATGGCCGCACGCCGGCCTCCTTGCATCTCAGACCGAAGGCAATCGAGGTATATTGCGATCCCTGGTCGGAATGATGGATGACCGCGACAGGTCGCCTCTGGGCGAGCGCCATGTTGAGGGCATCGAGCACGAGCTGTGCCTTCAGGTCGTGGCCCATCGCCCAACCGACGATGCGGCGCGAGAAGGCATCCAGCACGACGGCCAGGTAGAGGAAGCCGGCCCAAGTCGGCACGTAGGTGATGTCGGCAACCCAGAGCCGGTTGGGCTCCTCGGCATGGAAGTTGCGATCGACCAGGTCCGACGCCGGCCGCAGCCGCTCGTCGCGGACGGTGGTGCGGGCGGACTTGCGACGGCTGACGCCGGCAATGCCGGCCGCTTTCATCAGCCGCTCCACCCGCTTGCGCCCCACTCTGATCCCGTCATCGACAAGCTCGGCATGGATGCGCGGGGCGCCATAGGTCTCACTGGAGGCCTTGTGGATCGTCTTGATGCGCTCGCTCAGCGCCGTGTCGGCCTTCGAACGGGCCGACACGGCGCGCTCACGCCAAGCATAGAAGCCGCTGCGCGAGACGCCGAGCGTTCTTGTCATGGTGGCAATGGAGAACATGGCCTGGTTCGCCGTCATCAGCTCGTAGACCGAGACGACATCGCGTCGCTCTGAGCGAACCAGGCTGCTGCCTTTGCCAGGATATCTCTCTCCTGACGCAGTTGGCGGTTCTCACGACGAAGCCGGCGCAACTCGTCGCGCTCCTCGCTGGTCACACCGTCGGCCCGGCGACCACCGTCACGATCGGCCTGCTTGAGCCAGCCGTGAATCGTCGCCGCGCAGGGTTCGAACTCGCGGCCAGATCCTCCACGCTGCGGCCGGCACGCGCCAGCGCAACGATCTGCTCCCTGAACTCAGGTGGGTACGGGTTCCTCGCTCTCGGCATAATGACACTCTCCTCTCACAAGTCGGATTGTGTCCATCAAACCGGGGGAACTCCAACTCCAGTGCCCTCGATGATTACACGCTCGCCCTCTTTCATTCGCTGGCGCAGCCAGACCGAAGTGTCGACAATATGCTGCTCAAGCGGCGCATAGTGGTCAGCGTGGAGCGAGCTCAAGCCGAAATTTGATGCCTCTCGGGCGACAGAGGCCATCACTGCGCCTCCAACGCCGGAACCGGTCGATCCAATGGTGTCAGAAAGGCCCGCGGCCCGCTCCCAGGCCTTATGCGCGTTTGTGACAATCCGAGCATATGGACTGATCATGCGGCTGTGAGGGTAGCGAAGTCTCTCAATTTCCGAGAGAAGGACTTCGACGTCGAGGTAAGAACCGGCGGGAAACACGACGTCAACATTACGGTCGACACATGCCGCAGGCATTTGTCGTAGCGCAAACCTAGTCCCCGAGCGATCATATGCTGTGTGCCCAGAGTTCGGCCCGCCGACCCGAAGCACAGAGACAGGAGAGTTCGTCCGTCGGGCAATCTCCAGAGCAACCTTGCCCTTGCCCTCTGACCCAAATTGACCGCCGACTACGACTGAGATAGGCAAGGGTATTCTCGATCTAGCACTCGCTCAGCCTCTCCGCGCTCCGCTCCACCTCATTCAAGTTCGAGTTTAAGAGAACGGTGTCAGCGAAATCACGCAATCTCTCTACCTCGCGTTCGGTCGGGGACCGAGCGACATGGTCAAAATCTAGATCAGCTTCCCGTCTATGATGGCGAGCGCGCCGTAAGTCGTCAGAGCCGTCCATGTAAACATGGTGGAAACGAAACCGAACCGCTCCCTTAGGTAAGCGTAGTCCTCACCAAAACGCATTCCGTCGACAACAAACTTATCAGCGCCAGCGACGCGATCAATCGTCCGCTCGGCAAGCCATCGTTGGCGGCCGCTGGCATGCAGTTCGGCTCCCAGCTCTTGGCGAAGCTGGCGAGAAGGTGACATTCCACGTTCGTGCAGAATGTCATCCAGCACAATGCTGAAGCGGGTGTATGCAAACCCCATGCGCTCCAAGGCCCGGGCGAACGTCGTCTTACCAGAAGCAATCGGCCCGCTCACGCCGACGACGAGTGGGATGCCGTCTCTTGTGAGCTTCGGAATGATCAAAGGCGGTTCATCCCTAGTACCAAGTGCCTCCGAGAGGCCTGCCAAGTGGAAAGTGCCGACGAGAGCCGCGGTGATCGCGTCAAGTTCGTCGTGGGTGACTTTGTCCTTCAGGGACTCGCCCAGAGATTCCAAACTCGCCCAGCCCAAGTTTCAACCATTCTACCCCACTCCTTTCTCGGAATCCGCATGATGTCCTGTCAGCCCCCGGGTAGCTTTCGATGACCGGTATACCCTTTCGACGCAATGCATCCGCCAATCTTATGCCTCGCGCCGTCAATTTCTGCATGCTCGGCAAGAGGCACGGATACACGTTGATGCCGCGCCTCTTCAGCTCCCTTTCGCATTGGCGCATAATACCAAAACGATCTCTGCCGGGGTCGGAATCCTCCACGCTTGAACGGCCAGTCGGAAGGCAGAGAAGGGGAGTTGACCGAAACAAGATCAGGTTCAGTGCGTAGCGTCTTCGCGAGGATATCTTCGTCTGTGTGCAGCATGAGGGTGGTCGCATGCGACCCGTTCAGCACGGCCCACCCAGTCCCACGCTTCTCAGAGCCAGTCAGGTCAATACCCACGATCCTTGTGTGAGCGGCCCGGCCCTGGCCAAAGAGATCCACGAAGTGCGGTGCTCGGTAGGGCCTGGGGGGCGTGCGAGGAAGCGACTTGGGCAGGCGGCGCCATCCTTTTGGCGCCGACCACGGCAGAAATTTCACCTCCGGCGCGAAGAGGTCCGGATGGACGTCAAGCCGCGCAACAGCCTCATCGAAAAGTGCTCCCATCGCCGCGATATCAGCTCGGTTGTAGCGCACCAGCTTCGAGAGCGCGCTGGACTCCCCACGGAGATATCTATGCCATAGGAGAACTGCGGCGAATCCGTCGACGCCGTCAGCCTCCTTTCGAAGCGCCAAACCCACGCTCCTTTTCTATTGCTTTCTGCCCCCCCTTCAGACCCACGCGGCGGCAAAGGTACATCAAGTCGACATGGATTTCTGGCAAGACCACGTCAGGAAACTCGCGGAGCAAGAAGCGCTTGTCGAAACGGATACCGTTGAATGTCACAAGTGCTTTGGCGCGTGCCGCAGCCTCCGACAGGTTCCGATGATCCTCGCCTCGAACAAGTGTGTAGGCTGGCCTCCGATTGACCAGCCGACGATCGTGATTTCGTCGTAATAGTGGCTAAGCCCGGTGGTCTCGACGTCGAGAAAAAGAACGAGGTCGGGGTACCGCGCGCAGATAGCAAGCTGCTCCGTCAACTTGCTCGGCAGCTTCCGAGGTCTCGGATTAGCTTGCGGAATATGAAGGTCCGTCGCGAGCATCACATTTCCATGTATTTAGGGGAGTGTGAGAACGCGAATCAGTTTCGACAGTCAACGGAACCCTAGCGTCGGCGCCTCTGGCGGCATACCCACGCTGTGCAAAGCGAGGAAACCGCTTGCTTTGTCCAGGTTTGCCTAGCAAGTGACCGCGAAAACGCGTTTGATTTCTCCCGGGTTTGCGCGGAAGGGGCGGTCACGACCGGGCCTTCCGCCTAGGGCCATTTCTTCCGCGTCAGGGAGTGCACCGCGGCAGCTCGCTTCCCCTCTCCCTAAATCCTCCCCCGCCCCTTCGAGGCCCCGCTTCGCGGGGCACCTCACGATGAGGGGGAGGGGATGCGTTGGGGGCGGCACGAAGCTCCCCCTCTCCCGACCCTCCGACAAGTCGGGGGGCCACCCTCTCCCTCAAGGGGAGAGGGTTTTTCGCGCGGCGATGCCCTATATGCCACGGCATGGACGACATCCCCTTCTGGAAGCGGAAGACGCTCTCGGAGATGAGCGGCGCGGAGTGGGAATCGCTTTGCGACGGGTGCGGGCGCTGCTGTTTGAACAAGCTTGAGGATGTCGACACCGGCGAGATCGCCTGGACGGATGTCGCTTGCAGATTGCTTGATGGGGAGAGCTGCCGCTGCCGCAACTACAGGCGCCGCCAGAAACTCGTCTCGGACTGCGTGCAGCTGACGCCGGAGACCGTCGCGGACCTGAACTGGCTGCCGCCGACCTGCGCCTACCGGCTCGTGGGCGAGGGGCGCGGGCTTTACTGGTGGCACTACCTCGTCTCCGGCGACCGCGACACGGTGCATCAGGCGGGCATCTCGGTGCGCGGCCGCACGATCAGCGAGGCGGAGGTGCCGACGGAGGCGCTTGAGACGCGGATCGTCGCCTGGCCGGGCAAGCGGCCCCGCCGCCCTGCCTTGCGCAAGAAAACGTGAGGCGGCGGGGATCATGAGGCGGGCGACCGTAGTTTCGCCGTTTACGCTGCGTTAACCTTCCGCTGGCGACAATGCGAATCGCTTCGCTGCCAGAACAGGTTGACGCGATGGATGACCGGGCCGAGTTCCTCCGCAGGATGATCGACATCCTCGGCCAGCTGCACGACACGACGGTGCAGAAGGGCGAGCCGCTGCTCGCTTCGGTGCTGGCGATCGCCAGGGGCGAAGCGGAAGATTCGCTCCGCCATGCCGAGGAGCTCGCGGCGCTGGTCGCCATGCGCGACCAGATGTCGAGCACCAAGTCCTGGCGCCGCGACGACCAGGACGAGATCGCGGCCTGAGCGTCCCGCCGCTTCTCATTACAGCTCAGCGCAGCGCGGCGATCAGGCCCTTCTCAGGCAGGTAGGCGTCGATCAGCGCGGCGACGTGGCCGTTGCGCGCCGAGCCGGAGCGCTCGCCCATCACGACGACGATGATGCGCCTTCCGCCGCGCTTCGCCGAGGCGACGAGGTTATAGCCGGAGGCGCGGATATAGCCGGTCTTCATGCCGTCGACGCCGGGAATTGAGCCGAGCAGGTGGTTGGTCGATTTGAGCGCGTGCCCGTGCCAGGTGAAGCCGCGCGTGCCGAAGAAGGAATAGCGCTCCGGAAAATCGGTCTGCAGCGCGCGGGCGAGCACCGCCATGTCGCGCGCCGTGGTGATCTGGGCGCGGTCGGGCAGGCCGGTGGCGTTGTCGAAATGCGTGGCGGAAAGTCCGAGCGCGCGCGCCTTGGCGTTCATGCGCAGGGCGAAGCCATCCTCCGACCCGCCGATCGCCTCCGCCACGACGACGGCGACGTCGTTCGCCGAGCGCACGCAGATGGCGAGGATCGCATCGTGCACGCTGATCCGCTCGCCGGCCTTCAAGCCGAGCCGCGACGGCGGCTGGCGCGCCGCATGCGCGGAGACGGGGAGCACGGAATTCATCGTGAGGCGCCCGTCGCGCAGCTCCTCGAAGAGCAGATAGAGCGTCATCATCTTGGTGAGCGACGCCGGATGGCGCGGCGAGTTGGCGTCCTCCGCGTAGAGCACCTCGCCGGTCGCGACGTCGACGACATAGCCGGCATAGCGCGCATCCGCCTGCGCATGCGCCTCGGCTGCCGCGAGCGACGGGATGTCGAAGGACGGCGCGTGCGACGCGCAGGCCGCAAGGAGCAGGGCGAGCAGGAGCGGGAGGAGGCGGAGGGGCAAGGGAGCCTTAGCGCGTTCGGAGTGCGATCTGGAGGAGAGTAGCGGGGACGCGCGTGGATTCAAAATTTGGCGCAAGCCGAAGAGCGTCGACACCGACAGGAATGCATCACCCGGCTTGAAGCACCACGCGTTGCGGCAGTGTCCTTCCCTCTCCCGCAAGGGGGGAGGGACGCGTTGGCGGCGCGGGTGGGGGGCGATCTATCCCCGGGCAAAGGGCTCGCGAGGGGCGGCGTGGCAGGGGGAAGAAAGCTGAGCAGCGAAGTGAGAATGGCGAAGTGGAAGTAAGAACAATGGGTTAGGGCGGGAGCCGGGTTGACGCCACGAGGGCGGGTACCGGACAGGAATAAATTCCTTGACGAGCGTACGGCGGTTTGGCATGGTTTGGGCACGGTCGGACGATTGCGCCCCGGCCACAAGATCATGCCTCAGGGACAATTCGGATGGACGGCGCCGACGGAGCGAATGACGCTGCAGCCGGGTGAGGGGGCGTCGGCTTCGTCCGAGGATGCGGCGCCTTCTCGGAGCGAAGGCTGCGTTGGAGAAACCCCTCCCCCAACCCCTCCGCGGGACTCGTCCCATGGGGGGAGGGGAGCAGCGCCGAGCCGGCCGACGGCGACGTCGATTGGGACGAAGTCAGGGAAGCCTACGAGCTTTCGAACGAGTCGGTGGAGTCGATCCGGGAGCGCTTCAAGCTTTCGAAGCATCGGCTGCGGACGCGGCAGCGCCACGAAGGATGGACCGTCCGCCGGCAGGTGGCGACGCCCTACCGGCTGCCGCACAGAAAGCCGGTCGGCGCCGACGAGATCGGCTTTCGCTTGAACCGGCTTCTCGTCAACGAGCTTGCCATGCTTGAGCGGCGGCTCGCCGAGGAGGGCATGAGCGAAGCGAACGCGCGGACACTGGTTGAGCTCTGCCGCGCCGAGGAGATCAGAATGCGATCGATCGCGAACAAGGCAAAGACGGCGAAGACCCGCGAGACGAAGGATCACGATGACGGAGCCGACGCAAGCGCCGACGAAGGATGGCTCCGCACGGAACTCAAGAAACGCATTCATCGAATTCGCGCAGCAGTCGGACGCGGAAGCGAGGGCTGATCAGGGGCCGATCGCGGAGGTCAGGGAGCTGCTCGCCTGGGAGGGGAACGCCCGCGACGATCAGGTTCCGCCGGAGGGCGACTGGACGACCTGGCTGATGCTGGGTGGACGCGGCGCCGGGAAGACGCGCGCCGGCGCCGAATGGGTGAAGGCGCTGGCGCTGGGGCTGCCGCCTTTCGCCACCGCGCCGGTCGAGCGGATCGCGCTCGTCGGCGAGACGATGGCCGATGTGCGCGACATCATGATCGACGGCGAGTCGGGGCTGCTCTCGATCCACATGCCGAGCGAGCGGCCGCGCTGGATCGGCTCGCAGCGGCGGCTGGAGTGGAAGACCGGGGCCGTGGCGCACGCCTTCTCGTCGGAGGATCCGGAGAGCCTGCGCGGCCCGCAATTTTTTGCCGCCTGGTGCGACGAGCTTGCCAAGTGGCGCTATCCGGATGCGACCTTCGACATGCTGCAAATTCGGCTTAAGGCTGGGCGAGCGGCCGCGGCAGGTGGTGACGACGCCGCCGCGGCCGATCCCGCTTCTGAAACGGCTGATCGCCGATCCGACGACCGCGATGACGCTTGCGCGGACGCTCGACAATCCGTTTCTCGCCAAGGTGTTCTTCGAGAAGGTGGTGGCGCGCTATCAAGGAACCCGGCTCGGGCGGCAGGAACTCGACGCGGAGCTGATCGAGGAGCGCACCGATGCGCTCTGGCACCGCGCCGCGATCGAGGCGGCGCGCGTCGCCGCGGCACCCGAGCTGCGCCGCATCGTGGTGGCGGTCGATCCGCCGGCCTCATCCGGCGAAGGGTCGGACGCCTGCGGCATCGTGGCGGCGGGGCGGGCCGGCGACGGCAGCGCCTATGTGCTCGTCGACGCGAGCGCGGAGAAGCTGACGCCGGCGCGCTGGGCGAAGCGGGCGGTGGCGCTCTTCCATCGGCTGGAGGCCGACCGCATCGTCGCGGAGGTGAACCAGGGCGGCGAGATGGTGGAGGCGGTGATCCGTCAGGAGGACGACACGGTGCCGGTGGAGTGCGTGCGGGCGACGCGCGGCAAGTATCTGCGCGCCGAGCCGATCGCGGCGCTCTACGAGCAGGGGAAGGTCAGGCACGTCGGCGCCTTCCCGGAGCTTGAGGACGAGATGTGCGACTTCGCGCTCGGCGGGCTCTCGTCGGGGCGCTCGCCCGACCGGCTCGACGCGCTGGTGTGGGCTCTCACCGCGCTGATGCTGACGAAGGAGGGGAAGCCGAGAGTGAGAGGGATTTGAAGGGGGTGAATGGTGAGTAGTGAATAGTGAGTAGGGATTGCGGATTGGGCCTGACCCTATTCACTACTCACCATTCACCCAGAAAAAGGGCCGCTCGGCGGGTGGCCGGCGGCCCAAGTCCAGGGAGGGAATGCCATCAATGATGGCAATCGCGGCAGCTTGATACACCTTTGGGCGTGTAGTCTCGGTGAAGGCGGAGGGTTAGGAAACCGCTAAAATTCGAAGGACTTACGGGTGGGGGCTGAGAAAGAAGGGCCGCGCGGCGGGTGCCGGCGGCCCAAGTCTAGGGAGGAAACGCCCCTTGTGGGGGCACTCCGAGTTAGAAGCGTGATTGCGACTGAACAAGGGCGATCAAATGAGAGCGCCGCTCTTGGGTGCACAAAGCATGTGCACGTGACATTTTCGTCGCAGTTTTAGGCGGTTCAGCGGGGGATTGTGGATATCTCAGGTCGCCGCGCGAGGGTTGCAAGGAGCAGATCGACGCCCCCGGTGGGGCGGTGATTCGCGCCACAGGCAGGCAATCTGCCATGCGAGGCGGCCATTCTGTCTAAGGGACCGGCAGGGCTCCGGGCAGAAAAAAGAGCCGCAACGGCTTGCCGTGCGGCCCTAAGTCTAGGGAGGAAACGCCCAATGAGGGCACGCCTGATATAGCGCTCTCGCTGCGGTGCAACAAGCGCCAGGGCGGGATGCAGCCATGCTTCTCGCGCATGCGGGAGCGCGGAAAGGTCGCAGCCTTGCGCAAAGCGCAGGTCGGCGCACGGCGCCGACGGCGGGTCCCGCCCGCCTCCACACCCTCTTCTGCCTTTTCCCGCAAGGGGATAGGGGATCTCCATGCTTGGTTGGTTGAAAGATCGCACGGCCTCGCGGGGCCGCGGCGCGGCCTGCGGCGGCGCCCGACGCCAAGGCCTCGAAGACAGCCGCGATCGTCGCGCTGCACTCGGCCGGGCGGCCGGTCTGGACGCCGCGGACCTACGCGGCGCTTGCGCGCGCCGGCTACATGAAGAACCCGGTCGTCTATCGCGCGGTGCGCATGGTGGCGGTCGCGGCGGCATCGCTGCCCTGGCTGCTGCACGACGGGCGCGGCGGAGCTCGACGACCATCCGCTGCTGACGCTCCTGAAGCGGCCGAATCCACAGCAGGGCGGCGCGGAGTTCCTGGAGGCGCTTTACGGGTACCTGCTCATCGCCGGCAACGCCTATGTCGAGGCGGTGGCGCTCGCCCGATCAGGTCAATGCGGGCACGGTGCGCGAGCTCTATGCGCTCCGCCCGGACCGGATGAGCGTCGTGCCGGACCAGGGCGGCTGGCCGGCGGCCTTCGAATACCAGGCGAACGGGCGCAGCGGTACGGTTCAGCCAGGAGGGCGAGGGGCCGGTTCCGCCGATCCTGCATCTCGCGAGAGTTCCATCCGCTCGACGACCATTACGGCTTTCCGCCGCTCGAGGCGGCGCAGGTCTCGCTCGACGTGCACAACGCGGCGAGCGGCTGGAACAAGGCGCTGCTCGACAATGCGGCGCGGCCCTCCGGCGCGCTGGTCTACAAGGGCGAGGGCGGCCAGAACCTTTCGGAGGAGCAGTTCGAGCGGCTGCGCGACGAGCTGCAGGCGAATTTTTCCGGCGCCGCCAATGCCGGCCGCCCGCTCTTGCTCGAGGGCGGGCTCACCTGGCAGACAATGAGCCTCTCGCCGAAGGACATGGACTTTCTACAATTGAAGCACGGCGCGGCGCGCGAGATCGCGCTCGCCTTCGGCGTGCCGCCGATGCTTTTGGGCATTCCCGGCGACAACACCTATGCGAACTTCCGCGAGGCCAATCTGGCGTTCTGGAAGCAGACCGTGCTGCCGCTCGCGAACCGCATTGCGGGCGCGCTTGGGATGTGGCTCGGTCCGGCGTGGGGCGAGGGGCTGCGGCTTTCTTACGACACGGACCAGGTGGAGGCGCTGAGTGTAGAGCGCGAAGCGCTGTGGCGGCGGGTGAACGAGGCGGATTTCTTGACGCCGGACGAGAAGCGGGCGGCGGTGGGGTATGGGAGTAGGGGGTAGGGGGTAGAGAGAGGGAGGGAGTAGGGAGTAGGGATAGGGAGTAGGGAGTAGGGAGTAGGGAGGGTTATAGACGCGATCTGGAGGTTCTGTCTATAACTGGGTTATAGACAGGATGTTCGATATCTGTCTATAACTCGGGCATGAAGCAAGTCCCCCTGGCCGTTCAGACTCTCTATGCCGACCTGGTGCAGCAGGCGCACGCCGCGCCGCAGCGCGAGGGCTCGGTCTACTCGCAGACGGTCAAGGGGCACGACTATCTCTACGTGCGACGGACTGTCGGCGGGGTTCGAAGAGACGTCTTCCTTGGGCGGGCCGATGATCCGGAGACGCAGGCGAAAGCCTCGGCGGCAAAGAGCGAGATGCTGCGCGCCGCCGAGCGGCGGACGATCGTCAGCAGCCTGCGCTCCTTCGGATTGCCGGCACCGGCAACCGCGCTCGGCCGCGTGCTCGACGCATGCGCCGATGCGGGTCTGTTCAAGACTGCCGTGCTGGTCGGCACCGCAGCCTACCAGTGCTATTCGCCGATCGTCGGTGTCATCCTCCCGGCGGCAACCCTGATGACGCAGGATGCCGATCTCGCGACGGCTTCGCTGGCGCTTGCCGCCGACGAAGGGGAGGAGACGCTCGAGACGATCCTAAAGCGCGCGGACAAGACGTTTGTCGGGTTGCCCGCGTTGGACCGTAAGGCATTTCCCTCGCGCTTCCGGAGCGCGTCGGGGTTCATCGTCGATCTGCTGACGCCGAAACTGCGCCGTAACGACAAGAGCCCGATGCCGCTGAAGCAACTCGGGGCGGGGGCGATACCGCTGCAGCATCTCGCCTGGCTCCTTGAAGCGCCGGTCGACGCCGTTGCGCTGCATGGGGCCGGCGTTCCGCTCAGAGTCCCGGCGCCAGCGCGCTATGGGGTGCACAAGCTCATCATCGCGCAGAAGCGCGCAGCCCAGAACGTGAAGCGGCGGAAAGACCTGATGCAAGCGAAGTCGCTGATGGAAGCGCTGGCGCAGTCCGATCCTTGGGCCTGGAAGGACGCGATCGACGATGCGTCGAGGAAAGGCAAGGCCGGATGGGCCGATCCGATCAAGCGGTCGCTCAAGGAACTGGCGGCGCACGACGCTTGATTGGGTACGGTGCCGCGTTATTACCATTCTCGCGAGATTGGTAATAACAGCCGCTCCGCCAAAAAGATCGACCCGCAGCAACCCCTCACCCGGCCGCTCCGCGGCCACCCTCTCCCCTTGGGAGAGGGTTGCGGAGGCGCCAGTGCCCGATGTGACGAGCCAGTTCGCGGAGCGCGGGGACCTTGCGCATCTGGCGCTCTTCCTGTGGGCGACGAGTGCGACGGGGCTCTTGGTGTGGGCGCTGCGCGAGCTGGCGGCGTCGAACCGGCGCTTCAACGATTTCGTCAATGAGATCGCGCGGTTGAACAGGTTGTTTCGGGATCATTGAGGGAAGCGCGAATGCTCGACTTCTTCAAATCGCTCAGGCGCGGGCCGGGCGATCACCGCGAGGTGTTCGCGGAGTTCGCCATGGTGATGATCTTTCTGCGCGCCGAGCACATGGCAGCGAAGCGCGGGAAGGCGAGATTGAGGGTGGTGAGATGAGGTTGATGTCGAGGCAGCGTCGTCTCCCCCTCTCCCTCACCCTCTCTCGCAAGGGGGAAGGGGACCGGCGCGAGCCCGCAGGGGAGGAGGGGACGCGTTGGATCGCGAGACGAAGTTTGCCAATGCCGCGCTGTCGGCGGTGGAGGCGGACGGGAGCTTCTTCGGCTATGCGAGCCTCTTCGGCGAGACCGATCTGAACCGCGACCGGGTGCATTAAGGGCGCGTTCCTGAAGTCGATCGGAAAGCGCGGGGCTTCCGGCATCCGCATGCTCTTCCAGCACGATCCGGCGGCGCCGATCGGGATATGGCGCGAGGTGCGCGAGGACAGCCGCGGGCTCTTCGTGCGCGGCCAGCTGATGAGCGAGGTCGAGAAGGGACGCGAGGTGCTGGCGCTGATGCGCGCCGGCGCGATCGACGGGCTGTCGATCGGCTTCCGCACCGTCAAGGGCCGCACCGATGCAAAGAGCGGCGTGCGAAGTTTGCTCGAGGTCGACCTCTGGGAGATCTCGGTGGTGACCTTCCCGATGCTGCCGGCGGCGAGGGTCAGCGCGGTGAAGGGGATGGCGCGAAGCGATCTGGTCGCGACGATCCGGCGGGCCGCGGTGGCGATGCAGACCGTAGGGCCGCGCCGATCCAACAAGTCAACGAACAACGGAGAAGAACAGATGGAAGCTCAGTTGAGCGGCCGCGATGACGCGCGGCCGAATGTCATCGCAAGAGTGCCCGAGACGAAGGGCGCCCTGGAGACGAAGAGTGCGGGCGCGCCGGAGACGAAGTCGGCGCCGGCCGCCGAGCTGAAGGACGCGTTCGAGGAGTTCCTCGACCTCCTTCGAGGTCTTCAAGGACGCCAACGACGAGCGGCTCGACAGGCTTGAGCGCAAGCTCTCCGCCGATGTCGTGACCGAAGAGAAGGTCGCCCGCATCAATGACGCGCTCGACAGCCAGAAGCGCATGCTGGACCGGCTGGTGCTGAAGGGCAGCCGGCCGGAGATCGGCTCGCCGCGGCCGGCGTCGTCGGCGGTTGAGGCAGGTGAGCAGAAGGCGGCATTCGATGCCTATGTCCGCTCCGGCGAGATGACCGGACTGAAGCGGCTCGAGGCGAAGGCAGTCTCGACCGTCACCTCGCCCGATTCAGGCTACTTGGTGCCGCCCGAAGTCGAGGCGGAGATCGGCAGGCGGCTGCGATCGTCTCGCCGATCCGCGCGATCGCCGGCATCCGCACGGTCTCCTCCAACGTCTACCGCAAGCCCTTCTCCACCACCGGGCTCGAAACGGGCTGGGTGGGCGAGACCGACGATCGTGACGAAACCGACACGCCGACCCTGGTCGAGCTCGAATATCCGGTGATGGAACTCTACGCGATGCCGGCGGCGACGCAGACGCTCCTCGACGACACCGCGATCGACATCGACCAGTGGATCGCGAGCGAAGTTGAGACGGCCTTTGCCACGCAGGAGTCGGCTGCCTTCGTGAGCGGCGACGCCGACAAGAAGCCGAAGGGCTTCCTCGACTACACGACCGTCGCCGAGGCGAGCTGGGCCTGGGCAGCCTCGGCTATCTCCTGACCGGGGTTTCCGCCGGCTTCGCCGCCGATCCGGACGCCTCCGACGTGCTGGTCGACGCGGTCTACGCGCTGAAGGCCGGCTATCGGCAGAACGCCACCTGGGTGATGAACCGCAAGACGCAAGGGGCGATCAGAAAACTCAAGGATGACGCCAGCAACTATATCTGGGCGCCACCGGCGACCGCCGACGCCCGCGCCACGATCATGAACTTCCCCGTCGCGGAAGCGGAGGACATGCCGGACATCGGTGCGGATTCGCTGTCGATCGCCTTCGGCGATTTTTCGCGCGGCTACCTGATCGTCGACCGGATTGGGGTGCGCGTGCTGCGCGATCCCTACAGCCAGAAACCCTACGTGCTCTTCTACACGACCAAGCGCGTCGGCGGCGGCGTGCAGGATTTCGACGCGATCAAGCTGATCAAGTTCGGCACGGCCTGATCCCCGCTCCTCCCCGGAGCCGTGCTGGAAGCTCCTCCTCCGCGAGCGATCGCGGAGGAGGAGAGCGAACCTTCGACGCCGCATCCCCTCATCCGGCTGCTCCGCAGCCACCTTCTCCCGACGGGAGAAGGGTCTGGAGCTTGTCATCCATGAAACGCTTGCTGCTCGAAGGCCCGGCCGTGGAGCCTGTGCTCCTCGCCGAGGCGAAGGCGCATCTGCGCCTTGACACCGACGACGAGGACGACCTAGTCGGCGCGCTGATCGCCGCGGCGCGCGTCGCCGTCGAGAGCGAGATCCGACGCGTGCTGATTTCACAGAGCTGGCGCGCGATCGTTGAGGACTGGCCGACGGAGGGGATATTTCTTCCCGTGCAGCCGGTGATCTCGGTCGACGCGGTGCGCGCTGTCGATGCCGACGGCGTTGCGACCGATCTCGACAGCGAGGACTACGAGTTCGATCCGGCGGATTTCTCGCTGACGCTCGATCCGGTCACCGGCACTGATCACTATGAGATCGACTTCACCGCCGGCTACGGCACGTCCGGCATCGACGTTCCGCAGCCGCTCCGCCAGGCGATCCGCCTGCTCGTGACGCACTGGTTCGAGCACCGCTCGGCGGTGACGCTGACCGCCGATCCGGGGGGGTTCCAATCGGCTATCACGAGCTGATCCAGCCTTTTCGCAGGATGGCGCTGTGCTGAGCGAGACGGCGGCATCCACGCCGGGCCGGCTTCGCCATCGGCTGACGCTGGAGCGTGCGACCGCGACGCCCGACGGCGCCGGCGGCTCGACCTTGAGCTGGGACGACGTCGCGACGCTCTTCGCCGACGTGATGCCGCTCCGCGCCGAGGAGCGCGAAGCGGGCGAGGGGCTCAGTGATCTGACGCTGCAGAGAGTCGTGATCCGCAAGCGCGACGATGTCGCCGCCGGCGACCGTTTTCGGCTCGGCGCACGTCTGCTCCGCATCAAGACCATCGTCGATGCGGATGAGGACGGGCGCTATCTCGTCTGCACCTGCGAGGAGGAGGGGACATGAGTGCGCCGGCGCGCGCGCTGCAGGAGGCGGTGTTCGCTGTTCTTGCCGCAGATGCGACGCTTGTCGCGCTGCTCGGTGGCGCGAAGGTCTATGACGGCGCGCCGCGCAACGCAGAGGCACCGTACCTGCATCTCGGCGAAGTGACGGCGCGCGACTGGTCGACGGCGACGGAATCCGGGACGGAGATCAATTTCGCGCTGGTCGCCTGGTCACGGGCGGAGGGGCGCTCGGAAGGATTTTCGATCGCCGACCGGGTCGTGGCGCTGCTGCATGACCAGGCGCTGGCGCTCGACGGATATCGGCTGGTGAATTTGCGGCACTTGGCGACGGAGACGGCGCGAGTGGAGAAGCCGGAGGGACGGCGGACGGTGGCAAGATTCAGGGCGGCGGTCGAGCCGGTGTAGGCAAAGAACCCTCTCCCAGAGGGAGAGGGTGGCTGCGAAGCAGCCGGGTGAGGGGCTGCTGCGTTGGAGGCTGAGCCTTTCGCCAAGGAAACATGTCAAAGGTCGCAACCCCTCACCCGTCGCCTTCGGCGACACCCTCTCCCTCTGGGAGAGGGTGGACGGCGCGGCCGCTGAGGATATTGGAGATCACGAATGGGTGCGCAGAAGGGCAAGGACCTGCTGTTGAAGCTCGACTTCGACGAGACCGATACGTTCGCGACGGTAGCGGGGATGCGCTCGCGGCGGATCGCGTTCAACGCCGAGGCGATCGACATCACCAACGCGGACTCCGCCGGCCGCTGGCGCGAGCTGCTCGACGGCGCCGGCGTCAGGCGCGCCGGCATCTCCGGCTCAGGCATCTTCAAGGACGCGGCGTCGGACGAGAGCGTGCGTTCGCTCTTCTTCGACGGCGGGATCAGGAACTGGCAGGTGATCATGCCCGACTTCGGCACGATCGCCGGGCCGTTCCAGGTGACGGGGCTCGACTATGCCGGCGAGCATGACGGCGAGGTGACTACGAGAGGCTGGATGGCGTTGGAGTTCGGCGGGGGAAGTGACGTTTGCGGCGGCGTGATGCGCCAAAACTGTTCATGACGACAGTTCCGAAAGGCTGAGCATGGCGAACCGGCATCGCGGCGAGATATCGGCGCTGCTCGACGGACGCGAGCGGACGCTGTGCCTGACGCTCGGCGCGCTGGCCGAGCTTGAGGATGCGTTCGGCGCCGAGGACCTGGTGGCGCTCGCGACGCGCTTCGAGAGCGGAAGGCTTTCGGCGCGCGATATCGTGAGGGTTATCGGCTCAGGACTGCGCGGCGCCGGCGAGGAGATCGGCGACGAGGCGGTCGGGGCGATGCGGACCGAGGGCGGCGCGGCGGGATTTGCGCGCGTCGCGGCGGACTTGATCCGCGCGACGTTCGGGGCGGACGAGACGGAGAGCGCGGAGGGTAGGGAGACGGAAAACCCTCCGGCCCGCTCGACTGGGACGAGCTGATGGCGTTCGGGCTCGGGGGGTTGAAGCTTGCACCGGCGGCGTTCTGGGAGATGACGCTGCGGGAATTGGGGGCGGTGGTGCGCGGGCTCGGCTTCTCCGATGCGTCTTTCAATCGCGGACGGCTTGGCGAGCTGATGCTTCGCTTTCCGATAACGTCCTGTGACGTCTGCCAACATCGGTCGTCATCGCCGGACTGATCCGGCGATCCATTCCGTGGCGGCCGCGATTGCCACGAGCGCTACGGAATGGATGCCGGGTCAAGCCCGCGCATGGCGACATGGTCATGGGGAGGGAGCGACCTCTCCCCAACCCCTCCCCGCAAGGGGGAGGGGAGAATTTTGATGCCAACCGACCTCGAAAACACATCGTCGCAGACAGCGCCGCTGCGCGCGGAGCTGCAGGATCTGCAAGGCCTCGCCGACGGCTTCGGGCGCGCGATGACGCTCGCGTTCCGCCGCTCCGTCGTCGACGGCAAGCGGCTGCAGGACGTGCTGAAGTCGCTGGCGCTGGGCCTGTCGAGCCGCGCGCTGAACCAGGCGCTGGCGCCGATCGGGCAGGGGATCGGCTCCGCTGACGAATGCGCTGAGCGGATTGATCGGCGGGCGTTTTACGAAGGGCGGGCTGATCGGGCCGCGCGTGACGCCGTTCGCGGCGGGCGGCGTCATGGCCAGTCCGAGCTTCTTACCGATGCGGGGCGGCTGGGCCTCGTCGGCGAGGCGGGGCCGGAGGCGATCCTGCCGCTCACTCGCGGCACGGACGGAAGCCTCGGCGTGCGCGCACAGGGCGGCGGCGCGGTCAACGTGACGTTCAACGTTTCTACGCCGGACGCTGCGAGCTTTCGGCGCTCCGAGACGCAGCTTTCCGCCATGCTCGCGCGCGCGGTGGCGCGGGGGCAGAGGGGGATTGAGAGTGAGTAGGGTAGTCGAGTAGTGAGTAGTGAGTAGTGAGTAGTGAGTGGGGGGCATCGCTGACATCCCTCACCATTCACCATTCACCATTCGCTATCCGCCGCGGAGACATTGATGCCATCCTTCCATGAAATCCGCTTTCCGCTGTCGATCGGGCTGGGCTCGACCGGCGGGCCGGAGCGGCGCACCGATATCGTGCTGCTGGCGTCGGGGCATGAGGAGCGCAACACGCGCTGGGCGGAATCGCGCCGCCGCTATAATGCCGGCACCGGCGTGCACTCGCTCGCCGACCTGCATGCGCTGATCGGCTTCTTCGAGGAGCGGCGCGGGCGGCTCTATGGCTTTCGTTTCAGGGACCGCGGGGATTGGAAATCCTGCGCGCCCGGCGAGACGCCGCGGCGCATGACCAGGCGCTTGGCGTCGGCGACGGTGCGACGGTGGCGTTCCAGCTTGCGAAGACCTACGGCAGCGGCTTTGCCAACTATGCGCGGGTGATCGCCAAGCCGGTCGAGGGCACGGTGCGCGTCGCGGTCGATGCGGTGGAGCAGACGGCCGGCACGGATTTTCCGTCGATACGACGACGGGGATCGTGACCTTCCTGCCGAGCGCCATCCCGGCGGACGGCGCGCTCATCACCGCCGGTTACGAGTTCGACGTGCCGGTGCGCTTCGACACCGACCGGCTCGACGTAAATCTCTCGAGTTTTGAGGCGGGTGAGGCGCCGAATGTGCCGGTTGTGGAGATCAGGGTGTGAGTGGTGAATGGTGAGTAGTGAGTAGTGAGTAGTGAGTAGTGAGTGAGGGCAGCCGCGAATGCTCATTGTCGTGCTCATTCACCATTCACCATTCATTACTCACCCTTTCAAAGAGTCGACGATGAAATCACTCTCCGCATCGCTCGCCGCGCATCTTGCCTCCGGCGCGACGACGCTTTGCACCTGCTGGCGCGTGACGCGCGGCGACGGCGAAGTGCTCGGCTTCACCGATCACGACCGCGCGCTCGCCTTCGACGGCGTCGACCACGAGCCGGAGACGGGGCTGGACGCGAGCGCGGCGGTGGCGAATGCCGGCCTGCAGGTGGGCGGGCTGGAGGTGACCGGCGCGTTCTCCTCGGAGCGCATCAGCGAGAGCGACCTTGAGGCCGGGCTCTACGACAATGCACGGGTCGAGACGTGGCTGGTGAACTGGGCGGATTCCGACCAGCGGCATCTGATGCGGGTCGGCTCGATCGGCGAGGTGAAGCGCGAGGACCAGGCGTTCACGGCGGAGATCCGCAGCCTCGCGCATGCGCTCGACCAGGAGCGCGGCAGAATCTTTCGCGCCACCTGCGACGCGGACCTGGGCGACCAGCGCTGCACGGTCGATCTTGTGAGCGAGGACTGGACGGCGAGCGCCACCGTGACGGCGACCGACGGACCGGGCAGGTGACTGCGAGCATTCCCGGCGACCGGCCGACCGGCTTCTTCGACCAGGGGCTTGTTATCTTCACGAGCGGTGCGAACGAAGGGCGGCGCAGCGAAGTGCTGAGCCATACGCGCGACGACGACGGCGACACGATCGCGCTCTGGCAGGAGATGGCAGAGGAAATCGCCGTCGGCGATGCGTTCACGGTGTCGGCCGGGTGCGACAAGCGGTTCTCGACCTGTCGCGACCGGTTTGCGAACGGCGTGAACTTTCGCGGCTTCCCGCAGATGCCGGGCAACGATTTTGCGCTGTCCTATCCGGTGCCGGGCGGCGGGAACGATGGGGGGAGCCTTGTCGGCGACTGAGGCATCCGCCGACCAGCGCGCGCGGATCGTCGCGATCGCGCGCTCGTGGATTGGCACGCCGTATCGGCACCAAGGGCGGCTGAAGGGAGTCGGCTGCGATTGCCTGGGGCTCTTGATCGGGGTGTTCGAAGAGCTGACCGGCGAGAGGATCGGCGCACTGCCGCCCTACACGCCCGACTGGGCCGAGGCGTCCGGGCGGGAGACGCTGGCCGAGGGGCTGCGGGGGTATATGACGGAGATCGACCCGGCCGCGGCGCGGGAAGGCGACATCGTGCTGTTTCGATGGCGCGCGCATCTGCCGGCGAAGCATGCGGGGATTTTGGTTACGCTGGATCGGATGGTCCACGCGCAGGAAAAGGCGAGGGTGGCGGAGGTGGCATTGGGCGGGTGGTGGGGGAGGAGAATGGCCTACGTATTTGACTTCTCAGCTCCCTTAGACCCGTATCCATATTCCGCTAGGCGCTTTCTCGCCTTCTTGATCTCGTCAATTCCAAATAGGGGCTGCCATTTGGAGTTCTCAACGATCATGGCTTCAACCGTCAGGTCGAGACGGTTGCGCTCGTAGAGATGGGTGTAACCGTCGGAAGGCCTCGCCGAATTAATAAGAAATTTGGCTGTCGCCAATCCGCCCCGATCAGCCACCATCCCAAGAAAGATTGTCGCCTTGTAGCCAGCTTCTTCCTTCGCTCGACGATAAATCTCGAACATCGCAGCGTCGAATTGCTTCTCAAGCTCCTTCATCACGAGTCCGCTGACCCTCAGTGAGACTAGGTCAAACTGCTCCGCAAAGTCACTCATGGAAACTCTCGTTCTCGGCATTGCCGGGGGCGCGGCTGGTTCGGCCTTTGGGCCGGCCGGCGCGATCCTCGGGCGCGCGGCGGGGGCGCTGGCGGGCTACACGCTCGACCAGGCGCTTTTCGGTACGCGCCGCCACGTCGAAGGCCCGCGTCTCTCCGACCTCGACGTGCAGGCCTCGACCGAGGGTGCGCCGATCCCGCGCGTCTATGGGCGCGCGCGGCTTTCAGGCGAGATCGTCTGGGCGACGCAGTTCGAGGAGGTGAGCGAGACCGAGACGCAAGGCGGCGGCGGCAAGGGTGGGCCGCAGGTCACCACCACCGAATACAGCTATTTTGCCAATTTCGCGGTCGCGCTGTGTGAAGGTCCGATCGTCAGGATCGGGCGCGTCTGGGCCGACGGCAAGCTGCTCGACCAGTCTGCCTTCACCTTCCGCATCTATCTTGGCGACGAGACGCAGCTTGAAGACAGCCTGATCGCAGCGAAGGAAGGCGGCGATGTGCCGGCCTATCGCGGCACGGCGTATGTGATCTTCGAGCGGATGCCGCTCCAAAGCTTCGGCAACCGTATCCCGCAGCTTTCGTTTGAGGTGGAGAAGCCGATCCCGGGCATCGAGGATCATGTGCGCGCCGTCTGCGTCATCCCGGGTACGACCGAGTTCGGCTACGACACTGCGATTGTCACAAGCGGCGGAGCCGGCGTGACGCTGTCGGAGAACGCGCATGTGGCGCGCGACCGCTCCGACTTCTCCGTCTCGATCGACGCGCTGCAGGCGCTTTGTCCGAACCTCGAATGGGTGACGCTGGTCGTCGCCTGGTTCGGCGACGATCTGCGCGCCGGCGAGTGCACGATCCGCCCGAAGGTCGACAGCGCCACGAAGGCGACGCTCGGCGCGACCTGGAGCGTCTCCGGGCTGACGCGGGCGACGGCGGAGGTGGTGAGCGAGGTCGACGGCCGCGCGGCCTACGGCGGCAGCCCGAGCGACCTCTCCGTGGTGCGCGCGATCGAAGACCTGAAGGCGCGCGGGCTGAAGGTGACGCTCGCGCCGTTCGTGGTGATGGACATCCCGGCGGGGAATACGCTGAGCGATCCCTATACCGGCGACGTCGGCCAGCCGGCCTATCCCTGGCGCGGGCGGATCACCTGCGATCCGGCGCCCGGCGAGCCCGGCTCGCCCGACAAGAGCGCCGCGGCGACGGTGCAGGTCGCGGCCTTTCTCGGCGCGGCCGAGCCGGGCGATTTTTCGACCGGGAGCGCGAGCGTCACCTATTCCGGGCCGGACGAGTGGAGTTATCGGCGGATGGTGCTGCACACCGCTGCGCTCGCCACGCTCGCCGGCGGGGTCGACGCGCTGCTGATCGGCTCGGAGCTCGTCGGGCTGACGACGCTTCGCTCCGCGACGAGCGCCTATCCTTTCGTCACGGCGCTGAAGACGCTCGCTGCGGATGCGCGCACGATCGTGGGCGGTTCGACCGCGATCTCCTATGCGGCCGACTGGAGCGAGTACTTCGGGCACCAGCCGGCCGACGGATCGGGCGACGTGCATTTTCATCTCGATCCGCTGTGGTCGGATGCGAATGTCGATTTCGTCGGGATCGATGTCTATCACCCGCTGACCGACTGGCGCGACGGCGCAGATCATCTCGACAAGGCGAGCGGACGCTCTCCCTACAATCTCGATTATCTCGAGGCGAACGTCCGAGGCGGCGAGGGGTTCGACTGGTATTATGCGAGCGATGCGGACCGCGTCGCGCAGATACGCACGCCGATCGAGGACGGCGCCTACGGGCGCGACTGGGTGTTCCGCTATAAGGACATCGAGAGCTGGTGGTCGAACGCGCATTACGACCGCCCGGGCGGCGTTGAGAGCGCGACGCCGACGGACTGGGTGGCGCAGGGAAAGCCTGTCTGGTTCACCGAGCTTGGCTGCCCGGCGATCGACAAGGGCGCCAACCAGCCGAACGTCTTCGTCGATCAAAAATCGTCGGAGTCGGAGCTGCCTTATTTCTCCAGCGGCGCGCGCGACGACTTTCAGCAGCGCGCCTACATCGACGCCTATCAGCGCTTCTTCGACATCGACCATCCGGGCTTCAACGGATCGAACCCGGTCTCCTCGGTCTATGGCGGGCGGATGCTCGATCCGGCGCACCTGACGCTCTGGGCGTGGGACGCGCGGCCCTTTCCCTATTTTCCCGACCTGACCGACGTCTGGTCGGACGGCTCGAACTGGGAGCGCGGCCACTGGCTGAACGGGCGGCTCGGCCAGGCGACCGTCTCCGGCATCGTCGATGCGGTGCTCGCCGATCATGCCTTCAGCGACTACGCGATCTTCGATGTGGCGGCGGCGGTCGGCGGCTATGTCGTGAACGACGTGCTCTCGGCGCGCGGCACGCTCGAGCCGCTGCTCGAAGCGTTCCGCGTCAACGCGGCGGATGCCGGCGACCGGATTCTGTTCCGTGGGCTCGATCGCGCCGAGGACGCTGAGCTCGATCCGGAGACGCTGGTTGAGCGCGAAGAGCACCCGCTGATCGTGCGGCGCCGCGCGCAGGAGACGGAGCTTGCCTCGGAGCTGACGCTTCGCTTCCTCGACCAGGGCAAGGACTATCAGGTGTCGACCGCCTCGTCGCGGCGGCTTGCGAGCGGCAGCCGGCGGACCTCGGCCATCGACTTGACCGCGGTGATGGAGTTCGCGGAGGCCGAGCGGCTGACCGATACGCTGCTCCGCGACATCTGGACCGGGCGCGAGCACGCCGAGTTTCTACTGCCGCCGAGCCTCTCGGCGATCGAGGCGGGCGACCTGCTGTCGCTGTCAGGCGGCGCGCGGCCGGAGCTTTTGATCGCCGAGCGGATCGAGGATTCAGAAAGCCGCAGCTTGACGCTTCGCCGCGTCGACAGTCGCCGGCCGACAATCCTGCGTTCAGCGAGCCGGCGCGCGCCCGAGCCGGCGGCACTCTTCGGCGCGCCGGAGGTGCGGCTGATCGATTTCGCGCCACTTGACGGCGACGCGCCGCAGGCGCCGCGGCTTGCGGTCTTCGCCGATCCCTGGCCGGGAACGGCGGCGATTTACAAGGCGGCGGAGGGCGGCGGCTTCACGCTCGCGGGAACGGTGACGGCGCGCGCCACCATAGGCTCGCTCACAGCGGCGCTTGCACCGGGCGCGCTATGGCTTTTCGATCGCGCCAACGCGATCGAGGTGGAGCTTTCCGCAGGCACGCTCGCGGGCCTGCCCGACATCGACGTTCTTGCCGGCGGCAACGCCGCCGCGGTGAAAGCCGCGAGCGGGCGCTGGGAGGTGCTGCAATTCGCGGAGGCCGAGCTGATCGGCACCAACCGCTATCGGCTGACGCGGCTGCTGCGGGGGCAGGCGGGGACGGAGGACGCAATGGCGGCCGGCGCTGCGGTCGGCGCCGACTTCGTGCTTCTCGACGGTGCGGTCGGGGCGCTGCCGCTTGCGATCGACGAGGTCGGGCTGACGCTTCGCTACCGGTTCGGCCCGGCGCGCGACGACCATGCCGCGCCCACTTTCACCGAAGTTGCAGTGACGGCGGAAGGGCTCGGGCTGCTTCCGTTCGCGCCGGCGCAGGTCGAAGGGCGCCGCGACTTCGGCACCGGCGACGTGCTGCTCGATTGGATCCGGCGCACCCGCTTCGGCGGCGACGGCTGGAGCGCGGTGGACGTGCCGCTCGGCGAATGGCGGAACTTTACGAGGTCGACATCCTCGACGGCAGCGACGTGGTACGGACGCTCTCCGCAACGACGGGCAGCGCGACCTATGGCGCGGCGGAGCAGACCGCCGATTTTGGCGCGCCGCCTTCGGCGCTCGACATCGCAGTCTATCAGCTTTCGCCGGAATACGGGCGCGGCCACGCCCGCGCCGCCTCCCTGACACTTTAGCGAGACCGACATGGCGACAAGCCAGAACCTGGGCCTCCCCCTGATCGAGGCGAGCCAGGCGCAGAAGCACGTCACCCACAATGAGGCGCTTCGCGCGCTCGACGCGATCGTGCAGCTCGCCGTCAAGGACCGCGACCTCGCGACGCCGCCCGGCGCGCCGGCCGACGGCGACCGCTACCTCGTCGCCGCCAGCCCGACCGACGACTGGACCGGCCATGCCGGCGAGGTCGCGGCCTGGCAGGACGGCGTCTGGGACTTCTACACGCCGCAGGCCGGCTGGCGCTCTTTCGTCGAGGATGAGGGCGCGCTGCTATTCTTCGACGGCGCGGCGTGGGACGGCATCGGCTCGGGGCTGAGCGAGATCAGAACCTCGCGCTGCTCGGGATTGGCACGACGGCCGACGCGACCAACCCGCTTTCGGCGAAGCTCAACAAGGCGCTGTGGACGGCAAAGTATGCGGCGGACGGCGGCGACGGCGACCTGCGATACGCAATGAACAAGGAAGCGGCGGCGAATGTGCTGTCGCTGCTTCTGCAGACGGGCTTCTCCGGGCGCGCCGAGATTGGGCTGATCGGCGACGACGACCTGCTTTTCAAGGTCTCGCCCGACGGAGCGACCTGGTACGACGGAATCCGCGTCGACAAGGACACCGGCGCGGTCAGCTTCCCGTCGAGCTCTCCCGGCGGGATCAGGGAGCGGCTGACGGCGGCGCGCACTTATTACGTCAACGCGTCGTCAGGCTCCGATTCCAATGACGGTCTGACGGCGGGGACGGCGTTTCAGACCATCCAGAAGGCGATCGACACGGCCGCCGCGCTCGACAGCTCGATCTATGACGTGACGATCCAGCTTGCGGCCGGCACCTTTGCCGCGTCGGCGGGTCTTGTGTGCAAGACGATGGCCGGCGCGGGGTCGGTGACCATCGTGGGCGATGAAACAACGCCCAGCAACGTCGTGATCCAGGTCACTGGCAGCGGAACGAAATACGGCCTCTATTCGTCGGGCAACACGATCTACAATCTGCGCGGGGTGCAGCTCACCTATACGGGCGGCGGGACGGGGTTCGGCATCTTCGCCACGGCGGGGGCGAACGTCCAATTTCAGAACGTCGATTTCGGCGCCGGATGGCTGCAGCATATCCGCTCCGAAAACTATGCGATCATCCGCGCCACCGGCAATTACTCGATCTCGGGCGGCGCGGCGAGCCATTGGGAGGGGTCCACCGGGCTCATCTACGTCGGCGGTAAGACGGTCACGCTGACCGGCACGCCGGCATTCAGCTCCGCTTTTGCGGAGGCATCCTTCAACTCGACCTTCATCGCCGGAAGCATGACCTTCACCGGCTCGGCCACGGGGAAGCGATACTCCGCTGCGACGAACAGCGTCATCTATGTGGGCGGCGCTGGCGCGACCTACCTGCCGGGTGATGTTGCCGGCAGCACCAGCACGGGAGGGCAATATGCCTGAGCCGACAACCCCGGAGGCGGATGCCGTCTTCTTCGATCCGTGCGATCACTATTGGATCGTCGCTGGTGAGGCGGCGCGGCCCTGGTCGAGCGTAGCGGCCGCTTATGTCGCGGCGGACGATGCGAGGCTTGCCGACTTGCTGAGGCGCGGGCGCATGCCGACGCGGATCGCCAACGAATTCGAGCTCGACCAGGTGCTTCGCCAGCATGGCCTTTCGATCGGTCGCAGCTTCACGGCACAGGAAGCGCTTCAAGCGCTGCGTGCGATCGATATGGGGAGGGTCAAGTCCGCACTTGGCCGCGAAGATATCGCTGAGGTCCAGGCCGGCGACGGAGAGAAGCTCTACGCGCTCGCTGCCGATTTGCAGCCTTCGCAACAGGCCTCGAAACCGCTTCCGCCGACGATCGAAGGTGTCGCGGCGATGAAGACGGCGGACGAGGAGCTAGCCGAGATCAAGGCGCGCCTCGACGCGTCGGTCGCGGTCGCGAAGGGAAGCGAGGAGGCCCCAGAGCCGCTCAGGCAGCCGCAGCGCCATGATCCGCCGCGAAAACCTGAGCGCCGGCTTCTCAAGCAGGAACCAGGAGAGAAGCGCCGCCGCGAGCGCGATGAAGGTCGCGGCGAGCGCCAGCCACCATGGCCCGATGCCGGGCTTGATCCAGATCGCGATCTGCGCCGCCGGCCAGCCGTAGAGATAGAGGCCGTAGGAGACGTCCGGCGTCCTGAACGGCAGGTCCGGCGCGCGGAAGGCGATCACCAGGAGCGCGTAGATCAGGAACGGGTTGAAGCCGAGCGCGATCGACGGAAAGAGATGCGCGGCGAGCGCCGCCGGCAGCACCAGGAAGGTCGGCCACATCCAAAGCCGCATGGTCGGCGTCAAGAGGTAGGTCGAGACGCCGGCGAGGAAATAGACCGCCGGCAGATGATAGACCTGCCACCCGGCGATAGGGGCGCCGAAGACGGCGCGATAGAAGAGGTAGAGGAAGGCCGGCACCACGATCACCGCGCCGATGCGCCGGAGTAGCCCAAGCGCGCCGATGACCGCCACGATCGCGTAGAAGCGCAGCTCGACCGGCAGCGTCCACCAGGAGCCATTGATGGCCGTGAAGTGCTGGCCGGTGAAGACGCCGGGCAAATCCCACTGGACGTGCATGGTGAACGTCGCGTTCTTGAGGAAGCTCCAGGTCTCAGGGTCGGTGAAGTAGACGCCGACCGGCTGGTTTACGGCGAGCGGCCCGATCAGCAACACCGAAACCAGGGTCACGACGATTGCGGCGGGGAAGATGCGCGCGACCCGCGCGATGCCATAGCCGAAGAGCCCGTGCTGCTTGAAGCTGACGCTCACCAGGTAGCCGGAGAGGAAGAAGAAGGTATCGACGGCCATCGTGCCGATGAAGCCGTTCAGGAAGGTGGAGACCGGCTCCGCCCGGTGCACCGCCGAAAGCGCGAAGGCGTGGCCGTAGATGACCGACCAGGCCAGCACGATCCGGATTTCAGTGAGGTTGTTGCGGCGTCGACCCATCCCGCACGCGAAAGTAGCGTGAATGCATAGATACACGCAATAAGGGAATAGACGAACGCCGCCAATGCCGGCGGTTGCAGTGGGGACGATCCTGCACCGGGTTCCGGGCGGTGCGGTCGGCTCAAATCCGAAAAGCACGTCACGACGGAGACACGACATGACGACCCTGGACATCCAGCGGCGGCTGAAGGCGCTCGGCTTCGATCCGGGGCCGCTCGACGGCATCCGCGGGAGACTCACCATCGCAGCGGTCAGGGCCTTCCAGCGGGCTGACGGGCTCGTTGTTGACGGCATCGCCGGTCCGAAGACGCAAGCCGCGCTCTTTGCCGACCCCGCAAACAGCGGCGGCTCGGTGCCGCGCGTCGCTCAGGGCGGGGAGGGTCTCAGTCCCTGGTACGACGAAGCGCTGCGCCTGAAGGGCACCAAGGAGGCGAGAGGCAGTGCCGACAACCCGCTGATCCTGACATGGGCGAAGCGGCTGGGCATCGCCTACGGACACGATTCAATTGCCTGGTGCGGGCTCTTCACCGCGCACTGCGTCGGCGCGGCGCTTCCCGAGGAGCCGCTGCCGTCAAATCCGCTCGGCGCGCGCAACTGGGTCCGCTTCGGCATCGCAGCCGAGCCGACCAGGGGCGCGGTGCTGGTCTTCTGGCGCGGCTCAAGGTCGGGCGTGCACGGCCACGTCGGCTTCTACGCCGGCGAGGACGCGACCGCCTTCCACGTGCTCGGCGGCAACCAGTCCGACTCCGTCTCGATCGCGCGGGTCGCCAAGACGCGGCTTCTCGGCAGCCGCTGGCCGAAGACGGCCCCCAACGCGCCCTCCGGCGGCGCAACGCGGCTCGCCGGCACAGGCGCTCTTTCCACCAACGAAGCATGAAAAAGAAAAGGAGAACGATATGAAAGGCTGGCGCACTCTTGGGGTGAATGCCGCGGTCGCGCTTCTCGGCGTGGCGCAGGCGACGAACTGGACCGACGTGCTCGGATCGAGCTCGACGGCGGGCTGGGTGGTCACCGGCGTCGGCGTCGCCAACATGGTGCTTCGCTCGCTGACCACGACCCCCGTTGGCAAGGCGGAGTGAAGCTCGGCAAGGCGGAGTGAGCCTCGGTCAGGCGGGGCGGTTTACGGCGGCGGACGGAGGCTCTACCGTCCGCCGAGGGGCGACGATGGCGGACGTCATTCAGCAGCGGTTCATTCGTTCCGGTGTATCGAGCCGGGCATGTTCAGGTTTCGCACCCTGGCGCTTGCCGCGCTGCTTGTTGCCGCCGCCCCCGCTTCGCCGAGCCTGGCGCAGGGCGGGTGCGTCTCCGATTCGGAAGGTCATCAGCTTGTGGCGCAGGGGCAGGCGGTCCCTCTCGCCGTGGCGGTGAGCCGCGCGGGAATCCCGAACAACAAGGTCGTCGGGGCGCACCTTTGCCACTCCGGCAGCGGCTATAGCTATCGCGTGCAGCTCAGCGACGGCAGCACCCGCGACATTCCGGCGAGCTGAACCAGCTACGAGGGAAGAGCGGATGCGGATACTCGTCGTCGAGGACGACCGCGACCTGAACAAGCAGCTCTGCCAGGCGCTGCGCGACGCCGGCTACATCGTCGACTACGCCTTTAACGGCGAGGAGGGGCACTTCCTCGGCGACACGCGAGCCTTATGACGCGGTGGTGCTCGACATCGGGCTGCCGCAGCTCGACGGGCTCTCGGTGCTGGAGCAATGGCGGCGCGACGGACGCGCCATGCCGGTGCTGCTTCTGACGGCGCGCGACCGCTGGTCGGACAAGGTGCAGGGGATCGACGCCGGCGCCGACGACTACGTGGCGAAGCCGTTTCATATCGAGGAGGTGCTGGCGCGCGTGCGCGCGCTGGTGCGCCGCGCCGCCGGCCATGCCTCGAACACGCTCGCCTGCGGCCCGGTGCGGCTCGATCTCAAGGCAAGCCGCGTGACGGTCGACGGCACGCCGATCAAGCTCACCTCGCACGAATACAAGGTGCTCGAATATCTGATGCACCACACCGGGCAAGGTGGTCTCGCGCACCGAGCTGACCGAGCACCTTTACGACCAGGATTTCGACCGCGATTCCAACACCATCGAGGTGTTCGTCGGCCGACTCAGGAAGAAGCTCGGCGTCGACCTGATCGAGACAGTGCGCGGCATGGGCTATCGGATTGCCGCCGAGGGCTCACAGCCGGAGGAGGCGCAGCCGACGGGGCATGTCGACTAGATCGCTCTCGCTTCGCGCCGCGCTGATCGCCGCCGGCGGCAGCGCGCTGGCGCTTGTCGTCGCCGGCGCCGTCTTCATCGTGCAGTTCTCCAACGCCGTAGCAGCGCAATTTCGACGCTCGGCTTGAGACGCTGCTCCTGACGCTCGTCGCCGCCACCGACGTCAACGGCAAGGTCGACGAGAGCGCGGTCGAAGGGGAGAGCGGCGGAAGCTTCTCGCGCCCGCTCTCCGGCTGGTACTGGCAGACGCGCGATCCCGACCACCGGCAAGGTCATCGACTGGTCGCCCTCGCTCAATTTCGACATCGCTGCCGATCAGCGACTTTCCGACCGCCGCCGATCCCTCGCGCACCTTCACCATCAAGGCCAGCGGCGGACGCGAGCTGCGCGCGCTTGAGCAGCTCGTGACCTTCGCGCCCGGCCACACCTTCGCGCTGCTCGTCGCCGGCGACACCGGGCAGATGGCGCGGCGATATCCTGGACTTCCGCAATTCGGTCATCGCCTGGCTCGGTGGGCTCGCGGTGCTTCTCGGCGTCGGCATCGCGCTTCTCATGCGCTGGGGCTTTCGACCGCTCCGGCAGGTGCGCGAGGATCTGCGCAAGGTCCGCGACGGCGACATCCAGCACCTGCAAGGCGTCTATCCGAGCGAGATCGAGCCGCTGGTCGACGACCTGAACGCGTTGATCAATTCTAACCGCGAGATCGTGGAGCGGGCGCGCACGCATGTCGGCAATCTCGCGCATGCGCTGAAGACGCCGCTCGCGGTATTGCAGAACGAGGCGAGCCGGCTCCGCCGATCCGCTGGCGGCGAAGGTTGCCGAGCAGACCGGCGTGATGCGCAGCCAGGTCGCGCATCACCTGAACCGCGCCGGATCGCCGCGCAGGCCAATGTCCTCGGCGCCGTGACGCCGGTCGAGCCGGTGATCGCGGCGCTTTCGCGCGTCATGGCGAAGGTGCACGGCGATCGGCGGATCGCGATCGACATGACGGTTCTGCCGGAGCTTCGCTTCCGCGGCGAGCGGCAGGATTTCGAGGAGATGGCGGGCAACCTCCTCGACAATGCCTGCAAGTGGGCCGCGTCGGAGGTGCGCGTCACGGCGTGCCGCGAGACGCAGCGCGAAGCGGCGGGGCGGCGGCCCTTCATCATCCTGGCCTTCGATGACGACGGGCCGGGCCTGCCGGCGGCGGACCGCGCGGCGGCGCTTGTCGCGCGGCTGAGGCTCGACGAAATCAAAGCCCGGTTCCGGGCCTTGGCCTTTCCATCGTCGCCGAGCTCGCCGGCATCTATGGTGGCGGATTGAGACTTGAAGAATCCGATCTCGGCGGGCTTAGTGCGCGTCTGACGCTGCCGGCCGCAGGCGAGTGAGCGGCTCCCCGGATTCCGGCGCGAGGTCGGAGGGTGTGGCGTGACGTCGGCGGGAGGCGATTTCATGCGTAACGCATTGCTGCTTGCCGCCGGCAATGCCTCATCCTTGCCGGCTGCAATCGCATCACCACCGGCGCGATACCCGGCGCCGGTCCGGGAATCATCATCAACAGCCCGATCGGCAGCGGCGCCGGCGAGCCGACGCTTGGGCCGATCGAAGGCGGCGCTGATGGGCCGATGTCGGCCGCTCGCTGACCGACGAAGACCGTGCCCTCGCGCTCAAGGCCGAGTACGAGGCGCTCGAATATGGCCGCCCGACGGTAGCCGACCGATTGGCACAGCACTACGAGCGATACCCATGGCTCGGTGGTGGCGGGCGGGGTCTCGATGAACAACCGGCTCCAGTGCCGCAACTATCTCCACAAAATCTGGATTGGCGGGCGCGTGCGCGTTGACCAAGGCACCGCCTGCCGCCGGCCGGACGGCGTATGGCATGTCGAGGCGAATGGGTGACGGAGCGGCGAGCGCACGCAAATCGTGGCACGCGGCCGAAATCCGACAAGAAAGCGTGTTGATGCACCGCATTGTTGCTCGCGGCCGGCGCGTGTAAATCGCCTTGGCGAAGACCCGACAAGCCTGGGACCGACGTGCTTCTGTGGATCCTGATCGCGCTGCTGACGGCGGCGGCAATCCTTGCCGTCCTGGTCCCGCTTGGGCGCAAGCCCTCTGCGGACGATGCCGCCGCGCATCTTAAGCGCGTCTATCGCGACCAGCTTGCCGAGCTTGAACGCGACAAGGCCGAGGGCCGCATCAGCCCTGCCGACGCTGAAGCCGCCCACACCGAGATCGCCCGCCGCCTGATCGCCGCTGATTCCGAGCCTGAAGTCGCGAGCCGCGGGCCGGGGAGGCGGCGTGATGCCGCGCCGCGCTGTCGCGCTGCTGGCGCTGATCGGCATTCCCGCGCTATCCCTTTCCCTCTATCTCGCTCTTGGCGCGCCGAGCCTCCCGGGCATGCCGCTCGCCGAGCGCCTGCAATCGCCGACCAACGACGTGGAGATGCTGGTCGCCAAGGTTGAGGCGCACCTCGCGGCCAAGCCGGAGGACGGCAGCGGCTGGGATGTCATCGCGCCGGTCTACTTCCGGCTCGGACGGGTCGACGACGCGATCATGGCCTACCAGAACGCCATCCGCCTGCTCGGCTCGACGGCGGCGCGGCAGATCGGTCTCGGCCACGCCATCCTTGCCAAGGAGGGCGGCGTCATCACCGCCGATGCGAGCGCTGCCTTCGAGGCGGCGCGGCAACTCGATCCGACGGCCGCAGAGCCGCGCTATTTTCTCGGGCTCGCGGCGGAGCAGGAAGGCAACACAGAAGAGGCAGCGAGGATCTGGCGCGGGCTTCTTGCCGACACGCCCGCCAATGCGGCCTGGCGCCCGATGCTTGAGGAGGCACTCGCCCGCGTCGACCAGAGCGCGTCGCCGCCGGCCCCGCAAGAGAGCGCGCCGCCGCCGGGCCCGACCGACGCGGACGTCGCCGCGGCACAGGACATGAGCGCCGGCGAGCGCACGGCGATGATCAACGGCATGGTCGCGAAGCTTGCCGCGCAATTGAAGGCCGAGCCGAACGACGTCGAGGGGTGGCTGCGCCTGATCCGCTCCTATGTCGTGCTCGGCCAGGCGGACGCAGCCGCCGCCGCGGCGCGCAATGCCTTGGACGCGCTGCCGGATGCCGAAGGGCGAAGCCGCGTCCAGGCGTTGATCGCCGATCTCGGCGTGACGCCGGCCGCGGCGACGACGCAATGACCCGCAAGAAGCGGCGGCTGATTGCGATCGGCGGCGCCGGGCTGGTGCTGGCGATTGCCGCGGCCCTTGTCCTCTTCGCGCTCCGCGACCAGGTCGTCTTCTTCTATTCGCCGACCGAGCTTGCCGAAAAGGCGCTTCCGCCAGGCACGCGGGTTCGACTCGGCGGACTCGTTGCCGACGGGTCGGTCGAGCGCCTCGACGACGGCAGCGTGCGCTTCTCCGTCACCGACACGGCGAAGACGGTCGCCGTCAATTTCCATGGCGTGCTCCCCGATCTCTTCCGCGAAGGGCAGGGCGTGGTGGCGGAAGGCGCGCTTGCGGCGGACGGCAGCGTCACGGCCGACACGGTGCTTGCCAAGCACGACGAGCGCTATATGCCGAAGGAGGTGGTGGAGGCGCTGAAGGCGCAAGGCGTCTGGCAGGAAACCGAGGGGAAGGCACAGTGACGGGCACGTTCTCCGCTGCCGAGCTCGGCCATTATTCGCTGGTGCTGGCGCTGGCGCTGGCGCTCATTCAGTCGACGGTGCCGCTGCTCGGGCTCAGATGGCGCGACGAGCGGCTCACCGCGGTCTCCGTCACGACGCCGCTTGTCGGCTTCGCTTTCGTGGCGCTCTCCTTCGCGTCGCTGATGGCGGCCTACGTCACCTCCGATTTCTCGGTGCGGAACGTCTACGAGAACAGCCACTCCACCGTGCCGCTGCTCTTCAAGATCACCGGCGTCTGGGGCAACCACGAAGGCTCCATGCTTCTGTGGGTGCTGATCCTCTCGCTCTTCGGCGCGCTGGTCGCGGCCTTCGGATCGAACTTGCCGACGGCGCTCAAGGCGCGCGTCCTCGCGGTGCAAGGCTGGATCGGCTCCGCCTTCCTGCTCTTCATCCTCCTCACCTCAAACCCCTTCGCGCGCTTGAGCCCGGCGCCAATTGAGGGCCAGAGCCTGAACCCGGTGCTGCAGGATATCGGCCTCGCGATCCACCCGCCGCTTCTCTATCTCGGCTATGTCGGCTTCTCGATCGCCTTCTCGTTCGCGATCGCGGCGCTGATGGAGGGCCGCACCGACGCCGCCTGGGCGCGCTGGGTGAGGCCGTGGACGCTTGTCGCGTGGATGTTCCTGACCGCCGGCATCGCGATGGGCTCCTACTGGGCCTATTACGAGCTTGGCTGGGGCGGCTGGTGGTTCTGGGACCCGGTCGAGAACGCCTCCTTCATGCCGTGGCTCGCGGGCACCGCGCTGCTTCATTCGGCGGTGGTCATGGAGAAGCGCGGCGCGCTCAAGATCTGGACCGTGCTCCTTGCCATCCTCACATTCTCGCTGTCGCTGCTCGGCACGTTCCTGGTGCGCTCTGGCGTCCTCACCTCGGTGCACAGCTTCGCCTCCGACCCGACGCGCGGCATCTTCATCCTCGCCATCCTGACGCTTTTCATCGGCGGCGGGCTCGCGCTCTTCGCCTGGCGCGCGCCGGAGATGCGAAAGGGCGGGCTCTTCGCGCCGCTCTCGCGCGAGGGCGCGCTGGTCTTCAACAACCTCTTCCTGGTCGCGGCCTGCGCGACGGTGCTCGTCGGCACGCTCTATCCGCTGGCGCTCGAAGCGCTGACCGGCGAAAAGATCTCCGTCGGCGCGCCGTTCTTCCACCTGACCTTCGTGCCGCTGATGATCCCGGTGCTCTTGGCGCTGCCGTTCGGGCCCATCCTCGGCTGGAAGCGCGGCGACCTCCTCGGCGCTTCACAGAGGCTCGCCGTGGCGATGGCGGCGGCGATTCTGGTCGCGCTGATCGCGGCTGTTCTCACGGGCGGGAAGGGCGCGCTCGCGCCCTTCGGGCTGGCGCTCGGCGCCTGGCTGATCGTCGGGAGCCTGGTCGATCTCGGCGAGCGGGTGATGCTCTTCCGCACCGGCGTGACGACGAGCCTTCGACGCTTCATTGGGCTGCCGCGCTCCGCACTCGGCACCGTCGTCGCGCATTGCGGGATGGGCGTCTGCGTGGTCGGCATCGTCACCGCGACGGCGTTTCAGAGCGAGACCATCGTCGCAGTGAAGCCCGGCGAGACGGCGGAGGTCGGCGGCTACACGCTCGCCTATCAGGGAATGACGCCGGCGGTGGGCTCCGACTACCGCGAGGAGCGGGCGCTCTTCACGGTGTCGCGTGGGGGAAACGTCGCGTTCCAGATGACGCCGTCGAAGCGCTACTATCAGACGCGCGAAATGGCGACGACCGAGGCGGCGATCCGCACGATCGGGTTCTCACAGCTTTATGTCAGCCTCGGCGACGAGACGGAGAGCGGCGCGATCGCGCTCCGCGCCAGCTACAAGCCGCTGGTCACGCTGATCTGGGGCGGTGCGCTGGTGATGGCGTTGGGCGGCCTTCTGTCGATTTCCGACAGGCGGCTCAGGATCGGTGCCCCGAAGCGGGCGAGGGCGCAAAAAGCGGCGGAGGCTACGACGTGATCCGCCTCGCGCTTTTCTTCATCCTTGCCTTCGCGCCGCCCGCCCTTGCCGTGCAGCCGGACGAGATGCTTGCCGATCCGGTGCTTGAGGCGCGGGCCCGAGAAATCTCCGAGGGGCTGCGCTGCCTGGTCTGCCAGAACCAGTCGATCGACGATTCGGCGGCGCCGCTCGCGCACGACCTCCGTGTCCTTGTCCGCGAGCGGCTCAAGGCCGGCGATTTGGACGACGAAGTGCGCGCCTATCTGGTCGCCCGCTACGGCAATTTCATCCTGCTCAAGCCGCCCTTCGACTGGCAGACGGCGCTTCTGTGGCTGACGCCGCTGATCGTGCTCCTGGTGGGTGGCGCTGTGCTCTGGCGTGCGCGACGGTCGGCGGCACCGGCGACAAGCCTTTCCGCCGAGGAGGAGGAGCGGCTGGAGCGGCTTTTGACGGCCGGGGAATAGCGGGCATGCGTGGGAGCGCCCATCTGCCCGCAGGCCAATCGTTTTTTGCGACAACCTTACGGATAATTAATGGGCCGGACACGGCACCGTAAGGAGAACCTTCCTATCTCTTTCCTTGCGTCGGCGGTGCTCATCGCCCCCCGACATCGCCAGACGCAGACCTCCAGTCCGCCCCGGCAATCGGGGCGGACCCTTTGGACCCAGACGGGAGTTCGAGACAATCATGACCACCAATTCCTCCTCGAGCGCGCGCGGCCGACGCATCCGAAATGCGCTGCTCGCGAGCGTCTTTACCCTCGGCGTCGTTGCCGCAGCCGGCAGCGGCGTTATCGTTACTGGCTTTTCGGCGTTCGCTGACCCGGTTCATGTCGACGCGCCGGCGCCTGCCGACTTCTCCGCGATCGTAGACAAGGTCGCGCCGGCAGTCGTCAGCGTGCAGGTCAAGACTGAGGTCGCGGCGGTTTCCGACCGCGGCGGCAACATGCAGGACCTGCCTCCGGGCGTGCAGGAGTTCTTCCGCCGCTTCGGCTTCCCGCGCGATTTCGGCAATCAGGGCGACAACAACGGTCAGCCCATGCATCCGCGCGAAGGCATGAGCCAGGGCTCCGGCTTCTTCATCTCCGCTGACGGCTACATCGTCACCAACGCGCATGTCGTCGCCGACGGCAAAGCCTATACGGTGGTGATGAGCGACGGCTCGGAACTGGACGCGAAGCTGATCGGCGTCGACCAGCGCACCGACATCGCGCTCCTCAAGGTCGACAAGGTCGACGGCAAGGACTTCACCTATGTGAGCTTCGCGACCGAGCAGCCGCGGGTCGGAGAGTGGGTGCTCGCGGTCGGCAATCCGTTCGGCCTCGGCGGCTCGGTGACCGCCGGCATCATCTCGGCGGAAAGCCGCGACATCGGCTCCGGCCCCTATGACAACTTCCTGCAGATCGACGCGCCCGTTAACCGCGGGAATTCCGGCGGGCCGGCCTTCAACGTGCATGGCGAAGTCGTCGGCATGAACACGGCGATCTACTCACCCTCCGGCGGCAATGTCGGTATTGCCTTCTCCATACCGGCAAGCATCGTCTCGACCATCGTCAATCAGCTCGAAGAGCACGGCTCGGTGACGCGCGGCTGGCTCGGCGTGCAGATCCAGCCGGTAACCGAAGACATAGCCAAGAGCCTCGGCATCAACGACACCACCGGTGCGATCGTTGCCGACGCGACGGCGAACGGTCCGGCGCAGGGTGCCGGCATCCAGACCGGCGATATCATCGTCGCGGTCAACGGCGAGACGGTTGCGACGCCGAAGGACCTGTCGGAGAAGATCGCCGGCATCGAGCCGGGGCAGATGGTGAAGATTACCGTTCTGCGCGATGGCTCGAAGAAGGACATCACGGTGAAGCTCGGCAATCTGAACGACTTCGACCAGACGCAGCAGGCAAGCGCCGATCAGGGCCAGTCGCCGAATGCGATCACGCCCGGCTCGCTTGAGGGTCTCGGCCTGACGCTTGAGGCCAACCCCGACGGCGATGGCGTGCGCGTCGCCGACGTGGCGCAGGACAGCTCGGCCGCCGACAAGGGCCTGCAGGCCGGTGACGTCATCGTCGCCGTCGGCAGCCAGGAAGTGCACAGCGTCTCCGACGTCGAGAGCGCCGTCGGCGCCGCCCTCGACCAGGGCCGCGATGCCGTGCTCTTCCGCGTCCAGGGCCAGAACGGCGGGACGCATTTTATCGGCGTGCCCTTCGAGCGCGGCTGATTCGGCAAAAGGATGACCCCGGACGCAGCATCCGTCGCCCCCAGCGCCGTCCGGGACCAGGCTGGCGGGCCGCGCAAGCGGCCCGCCATGCTTTTTGATCGAGAACTGGCGAAACGCGACGAACCCGACTATTTCAGCGCTATGCGGATTCTTGTCATTGAAGACGATCGCGAAACCGCGAGCTATCTGGTCAAGGCTCTTGGCGAGGCCGGCCATGTTGCCGATCAGGCGCATGACGGGGACGCCGGGTTCGCGCTCGCCAAGGCGGAAGAGTATGACATTCTGGTCGTCGATCGCATGCTGCCGAAGCGCGACGGCCTTTCGGTCATCGCTGGCCTGCGCACGGAAGGAAGCCGCGTGCCGGTGCTGATCCTCTCAGCGCTCGGCCAGGTCGACGACCGGGTGACCGGCCTTCGCGCCGGCGGCGACGACTATCTGACCAAGCCCTATGCCTTCTCCGAGCTGCTGGCGCGGGTGGAAGTGCTGGGGCGGCGGAGCACGCCCAAGGAGGCGGAGACCGTCTACCGTGTCGCCGATCTCGAGCTCGACCGGCTGGCGCGCAAGGTCAATCGCGGCGGCGAGCCGATCATCCTGCAGCCGCGCGAGTTCCGGCTGCTGGAATATCTCATGAAGAATGCCGGCACCGTGGTGACGCGGACGATGCTGCTTGAGAAGGTCTGGGACTATCATTTCGATCCGCAGACCAATGTCATCGATGTGCACATGTCGCGGCTGAGAGCCAAGATCGACAAGGGCTACGACCGACCGCTCCTGCATACGGTGCGCGGCTCCGGTTACGTGATGCGGGACGATGCGTAGCGTTGTTCATTTTCGTTTCTTCCGCACTACCGCATTCAAGCTCACGGCATTCTTCCTGGCGGTCTTCACCGTCTTTGCCGCTTTCCTGATCGGCACCATCGCCCGCAACACCAACGACATTCTGCAGATGCAGATGGCGGCGGCAATCGATTCGGAGCTGCAATCAATCGAGCTGCAATATCAGCGTGGCGGGATGCCCTGGGTCGGCCGCGTGGTGGAGCTTCGAAGCCGCCAGCCGGGGGCTAGCCTCTATTACGTCACTGACAGCGACGGGAAGCGGGTCGCCGGCAACGTCGAGTCGGTGCCCGACGCGGTGCTGGCGACGACCGGCACGAAGCCGCAGGTCGTGCCCTACATGCTGCGCGACGAGGAGGGCTCGGTCAATCCGCGCACCGCACTCGTCCGTGTCGTCCAGTTCGCCGACGGTTCAAAAGTGCTGGTCGGGCGCGACATGAGCGAGCGCGAGGATATCGTGCGCATCGTCCGCCGTTCGCTGGTCTTGACGGCGGGGCTGACCGTGGCGCTCGGCCTCGTCGCCTGGATATTCGTCTCCAGGCGCGTGCTGAAGCGCATCGATTCGATGGTGGAGACCGGTAACCGCTTCGTCGCCGGCGACCTTTCCGGCCGCCTCGAAGTGACGGGCACCGGCGACGAGTTCGATCGCCTGGCAGAGAGCCTGAACACCATGCTGACCCGCATCGAGCGGTTGATGCTCGGGCTGAAACAGGTCTCCGACAATATCGCGCACGATTTGAAGACGCCGCTGACAAGGATGCGCAACCGCGTCGAGCGGACGCTCGCCATGGGCAGCAGCGAGCCGGAATACCGCGAAGCGCTGCATACGACGATCGAGGAAGCGGATCAGCTGATCCGCACCTTCAACGCGCTGCTTCTGATTGCGCGCGCCGAGGCCGGCTCCTCCGACACGGAGTTCACGTCATTTGAGGCAATCGATGTGGCGCGCGACGTCTTGGAGCTCTACGAGCCGGTGGCTGAGGAGGCGGGCGGCGAGCTTGCGCTTGAGGCGGAGCGCCCGGTGACGGTGAAGGCGAATCGCGAGCTGGTCAGCCAGGCGCTTGCAAACCTCGTCGACAACGCCATCAAATATGCCGGAGATGGGGAGAGGAAACCGAAAGTCGTGATTTCGGTGAATGAGGACAAGGGGATCGTGGCGCTGCGCGTTGCCGACAACGGTGCCGGCATCACCGAGGCCGACCGCTCGCGGGTGACCGAGCGCTTCGTGCGCCTGGAGGAGAGCCGCTCAAAGCCCGGCGCCGGCCTCGGGCTGAGCCTGGTCTCGGCCGTGGCGCAGCTTCACGGAGGCGCGCTGGTGCTGGGCGACAACGGCCCGGGCCTCGCCGTGACGCTGTTCATCCCCGGGGCGGCAACTGCCCGTGCCGGGTGAGGCGCTTGCCCGCCGCCTGACGGCGCTTCCTGAATCGCCGCATGCCGCCGCTGCATTGGAACGGCTCGAGGACGCGGCGAAGGCGCAAGGTGCCGCGGCGGGCCTCGGCGAGATCCGCGCCGCGCCGGACATTTCCGCCTTTCTCGGCAGCGCGCTCGGCGACTGCCCCTATCTCCTCGACCTCGCGGCAAAGGACGTGGCGCGCCTCGTCGCGGTCCTCAACGATGTCCCCGGAGCGCGCGTCGAGCGCATTGTCGCGGCAGTCGACGCGACCACGTTTGAAAGCCGCGCGGAGGCGATGGCCGGCCTCCGCCGCGCCAAGCAGGACGTGGCGCTGACGCTTGGCCTCGCCGATCTCGGCGGCGCGATCGATCTTGAGGCCGTCACCGGCCTGATGGCGCGCTTCGCCGATTCAGCGCTTCAGGCGGCGCTTCGCTTCGCGCTCGCCGACGCGGCGCGTTCCGGCAAATGGACCGGCGGTCGCGACGCGCGTGGCTTCTTCATCCTCGGCATGGGGAAATACGGCGCGCGGGAGCTGAACTATTCGAGCGACATCGACATTATCGCGCTGTTCGATCCGCAGCTCGGCGGGCTTGCGGCGGACGTCGAGCCCTCGGCGTTCTGGGTGAAGATCGTCAGGCTCATCGTCGCGCTCTTGCAGGAGCGCACCGGCGACGGCTATGTCTTCCGCATCGATCTCAGGCTCAGGCCCGACCCCGGCGCGACCCGCGTTGCGATCTCTTCGGAGGCGGCGCTCCTCTACTACGAAAGCATGGGGCAGAACTGGGAGCGCGCGGCGCTGATCAAGGCGCGCGCCGTAGCCGGCGACATTCAGGCCGGCGAGACATTCATCCGCGAGCTTGCGCCGTTCATCTGGCGCAAATATCTCGACTACGCGGCGATCGCCGACGTCCATTCGATCAAGCGCCAGGTGCAGGCGCATCGCGGCGTTGCCTCGGTCGCCGTCTTCGGCCACGACATCAAGCGCGGACGCGGCGGCATCCGCGAGATCGAGTTCTTCGTGCAGACGCAGCAGCTGATTGCCGGCGGGCGCGATCCGGCGCTGCGCGGCACGAAGACGCGCGCCATGCTCGCGGCGCTTGCCGAGAAGGGCTGGATTGACGAGGACGCGCGGCGCGAACTGGACGATGCCTATGTGATGCTGCGCTCGGTCGAGCATCGCCTGCAGATGCTGCGCGACGAGCAGACGCATTCGCTGCCGCGCGACCGCGAGGGACTGGCGAGGATCGCGCGGCTGATGCGGCACGCCGATCCGGCGGTATTCGAAGCCGAGTTGACCAGGGTGCTGGAGATCGTCGCACGGCGCTATTCGGAACTCTTCGAAAGCGGCAGCGCGCTTTCTACCGACACCGGCAGCCTCGTCTTCACCGGCGGCGAGGACGATCCGGAGACGCTGGAGACGCTGAAGGGGCTTGGCTTCAAGCGCCCGGAGGTCGTAACCGAGATTGTGCGCGGGTGGCACTTCGGGCGCTTTCCAGCGATGCGCTCGACGGCGGCGCGCGAGAACCTGACGGAGATCACGCCGGCGCTGCTTCAGGTTCTGTCGCGGGCCGGCAATCCGGACGAGGCGGTGCGCGCCTTCGACAGCCTCCTGAAAGCGCTGCCGGCCGGCGCGCAGCTCTTCGCGCTGCTTCGCAACAACCCCGAGCTTTTCGATCTTCTCGCCACGATCCTCTCCGCCGCGCCGCGGCTTGCCGAGATATTCGCGCATCGCCCGCATGTCGCCGACACGCTGCTCGATCCGCAGATGATCCTCGGCGCGGCGAGTCGCGACGATCTTCAGGCGGCGCTCGCCAAGAGCCTGGCTGAGGGGCGGAGCTATGAGGACGTGCTCGACCGCGTGCGCCTGTTCGCGGCGGAGTGGCGCTTCCTGATCTCCGTCGGGTTGCTCAACGGAACGCTGGCGCCGGCGGAAGCCGGCAAGGCGTTCTCCGATCTCGCCGAGACGATCGTGCGCGTGCTCCTGGAGCATACGGAGAGGGAGTTTCAACGCGGCCACGGGCGCCTGCCCGGCGGCCGCTCGGCCGTCATCGCCTTCGGTCGGCTCGGCAGCTGCGAGATGACGTCGGGCTCCGACCTCGACCTGATCGTGATCCACGACCACGACCCGGATGCGCAGTCCGACGGCCCGCGCAGGCTTGCCGGCTCGACATACTATGCGCGGCTGACGCAGCGCCTTGTCGCGGCGCTCTCCGCGCCGACGGCGGAGGGGATCGCCTATGCGGTCGATCTGAGGCTCAGGCCGTCGGGCCAGGCCGGGCCGCTTGCAACCCATATCGAGGCGTTCGAGCATTACCAGCTCAACGAAGCGTGGACGTGGGAGCACATGGCGATGTCGCGCGGCCGCGCCATTGCCGGCGACGAAGGGTTGATCGCGCGCGTCGATGACGTGCTCGACAGGCTTGTCAACAAGGAGCGCGACCGCAAGACGCTCGCCACCGAGGTCGCCTCGATGCGCGCGCGGATCGAGCGTGAGAAGAAAGCGGCGAACATCTTCGACGTGAAGCTTGCGAAGGGTGGGCTCATGGACTGCGAGTTCGCCGCGCAGGCCCTGGTGCTCTCCGGCCTTGGTCGGATCGCCGGCGAGACCACGTCGGAGATCCTCACGCGCGCAGCGGGCGAGGGGAGGATCGCAGCCGGTGCCGGCGAGCGCCTGGTCCTTTCCGCCGCGCTGCAAAGCGCGCTCTTGCAGTTTGAACGGGTCGCCGACCCGAGGGCCTTCTCGCCGGACGATGCTCCGGAGGCGCTGAAGGGGCTGCTCGTCGATGTGGCCGACGATGTGCTTCACGATCTCGGCACCGGCGAGGAGCGCGCCGGCATCAAGGCCTTCGCGGAGCTTGAGCGCCGCCTGGCCGACGTTCAGAAAGAGACGCGCGCGGCGCTTGAGGAGCTGCTCGGCGCGGATATCAAATAGCCGCCGAGGCGCCGGCTCACGCCGCTGTTGCGTCGACGAAGAGGGGATTGAACGGCAAGAACACTGTCACGATCGTGCCACCGCCTTCCTCCGAGACGATATCCATCCGCCCGCCATGCAGCGCGACCAGCGAGCGGGAGATCGCGAGGCCGAGGCCGGAGCCTTTGTGACTGCGCGTCAAGCGGGCTTTGCACCTGCTCGAACGGCCGGCCAAGCTTTTCCAGTGCCGCCCTCGGGATGCCGATGCCGGTGTCCTTGACGACGAGCAGCGCGCCGTCGCCGCGGCGCTTGGTCATGACGGAGACGGTGCCGCCTTCGGGCGTGAACTTCACGGCGTTCGAGATGAGGTTCTGAAGCACCTGCTTCACCGCGTCGCGATCGGCGGAGAGCATGATCCCCGACGCCGTTTCCGCGTCGAGGGTGACGCCGCTCTCCGCAGCTTCCGCACGGAATGCCTTCAGCGTGTCGAAGACCAGGATGTCGAGATCGAGCGGCTCGCGGTCGAGCGCAATGTTGCCGGCCTCCAGCCGCGCCATGTCGAGGATGTCGGAGATCACGCGCAGGAGGAAGGTCCCGGCCTCGTTGATGTCGCGGCAATAGCCACCGTATTTCTCGTCGCCGAGCGGCCCGAAGGCGCCGGAGAGCATCATCTCCGAGAAGCCGATGATGGCGTTCAGCGGCGTCCTGAGCTCGTGGCTGACATTCGCCAGAAATTCCGACTTGATGCGGTTCGCGTCCTCGGCCTTGTCCTTCTCCACCGCATATTTCTCGGCGAGTTCGACAAGCTGCTGCGCCTGCTTCTCAAGCTCTTGGCGCGAGCGGCGGAGATCGGCGACGGTCTCCGTCAGAGCGCGCTCGTTTTCGATGAGCTCTCCCTCCTTTTCCTTGAGCGCCGAAATATCGGTGCCGACCGAGACAAAGCCGCCATCGTCGGTGCGGCGCTCGTTGATCTGCAGCCAGCCGCCGTCGTCGAGCCGCGCTTCGACGGAGCGCCCGCCGGTCGCATCGTCCTCGACCGGCGTGCTCGCGACGATCGGCCGGCGCCCGGCGCGCTTGATCTCCGCATAGGGCGTGCCGGGCTTCACCAGCTCGTCGGGGAGGCCGTAAAGCTCCTGGTATTTGCTGTTGCAGAGCACCAGCCGGTTCGAGGCATCCCAGAGCACGAAGGCTTCGGAGATCGCTTCGATCGCGTCGCGCAGGCGGAGGTCGGCGGTGCGCGAGGCCTCGGCGAGCCGCCGCTGCTCCGTCACGTCGACGGCGATTCCGACTAGGTGCGGCTCATCGTCGGCATCTGAGACGACCTCGCAGCGCGCGCGGATCCAGATGAAATGCCCATCGGCATGGCGCATGCGGAACTCGCGGTCGAAGCTGCCTTCACCGTCGTTCAGCAAAGTATTGGCAAGCTCCAGCAGGTTGGCGTCGCCGGGATGCGTCAGCTCGGCGACCTCGCCGACCGAGAGCAGCCGGTTCTGCGGCTCAAGCCCCAAAATCTCGAACATCGACTGCGACCAGAAGATCGCGCCGCGCGAGAGGTCCCATTCCCAAAGGCCGGAGCGGCCGCGCCTGAGCGCCGTATGCACGCGGTTCTGCGTCGCCGAATAGATGAAGTCGGCCTCGTGCGCGCGCGCTGTCTGCGCGTGATAGGCAAAGCCGAGAATGACGAGCACGATGCTCGTCGCGACGAAGACGGTCGCCTCGCGCGATACCGTCCGCCGCCACTCGCCGAAGACACCCGAGGTCGGCTGCAACACCGCGATCGACCCGACGCCGTCGAGATTGTGGTGGACGGTGGCGATCACGTCCTCGTCGTCGGTCAAGGTCAGGCGCAGCACGCCGGCGCGCTCGCCGAGCGTCGTCAGCGGCTGGCTCGGTCCGAGAATCTCGTCGATATAGCGACCGATCATCGGCGTGCGGTCGACTTCCGCCTGCCTCGGCGCCGAAGCGACGACGACGCCCTGCGGGTCAAGCACCAGGATGCGGCGGCCAAGATCCGTCGCAAGCGGCGGCAGCGCGTTCTCAAGCTGGCCCTGCAGCGCCTCCGACGGCTCGGTCAGCGACAGCGGCTTGCCGGATTGCGCGAGCTGGCTGACGACGGCGGTGGCGATCAGCGAGAGCCTGAGGTCGGCGCTCGCTTCCGCCTGGCTTCGCGCCTGGTAGAGCGCCACGATGCGCATGGCGCCGAGCGCTATCACGAAGAGCACGATCAGGATCGGGATCAGCCGCTTCACATAGGGCTCGCTGTTCACGAGCCGGGTGTAGGCGGGATGGATGAAGAGCCTGGCGTGACCGGCCAGGGCGGCGCTGTTCAAGCGCTCTGTGTCCGGTAGGCGCCGGACTGGCGACGCGATGGCCCCCCGCGGCCGCGTCATTCGTGCCCTCCTCGATTCGACCGGGCGCGCCGCCGCCCCCGAATCACTTCCATTTGAATCAGGAGGAATCCCCTTGTCCATACGGGATTGACGAAAATTTCCACGCGCTCGCCACGCATGCAGCGCGGGCCTTAGCAAAGCGGCGCGATCGCGGCGTTTCGCCGGCGTTGCAGGCGCCGGATCAGCCTTCCAGCGTGCGGGAGAGGATGTCGCCGAGGTCGCGCGAGGGCGTGTGGGACTGCTGCAGAGCGCGAAGCGCCGTCTCCGCTTCGCGCCGCCGTTTCGGCTCGAACATGCGCCATGAGCGGAACGCCGTCGCGATGCGCGCGGCGACCGACGGGTTCTGGCCGTCGAGTTCTCCGATGACGCGGGCGACGAAGCGGTAGCCGGCACCGTCAGGGCGATTGAAGCCGACGGGATTGCCGGCCGCGAAGGCGCGGATCAGCGCATAGATGCGGTTGGGGTTCTTGAACGAGAAGGCGGGATGCGCGGCGAGCGCCTCGACGCGGTCGAGCGCCGCATGGCTCGGTTCGGTCGCCTGCACCGCGAACCACTTATCGAGAACGAGCGGGTTGTCGCGATAGCGGCTGTAGAACGTCTCCAGCATCGCCTCGGAGCCGTCGAGTCTACGATGAACGCCAAGCTGCAGCGCAGCGAGGCGGTCGGTCAGGTTCTCCGCCTCCTGATAGCGCTCGGCGATATCGGCGCCCGACATCATCCCGCCGGCGCTCATGAGCGACCACGCGGCGTGCTGCAGCGCGCGCCGTCCGGCATTGTCGGGGTCGGGGGAATAGGGGCGCGAGGGCGCCGAGCGCGCCGCGGCTTCCGCCACCACTTCCCCGATCGCGGCGCCGAGATGCGCGCGGAGTGCCTGGCGTGCGGCAAAGATCGCGTCGGGGTCGATTTCGCTGCCGATCGCCTGCGCGATGTCGGTCTCGCTCGGAAGCTGCAGGGCCAGCGCGCGGAACGCGGGATCGAGCTCGTCATTGTCGGCAAGCCGGCCGAGCTCGTCTGAAAAGCGCGGATCGAATTCAGGCGGCCTGCCGGCTTTGACCGCCTCGGTCGCGCGCGAAAGCATCGAAAGTGCGGTCTGCTGCGCGGCTTCCCAGCGGTTGAAGGGATCGGGATCGCGGCCGACCAGGAAAAGCCGGTCCTCCGCCGTCAGATCGGACTTCAGGTGAACGGGGGCGGAGAACTCACGCAGGAGGGAGGGAATGGGACGCGCGCGCACGCCCTCGAAGACGACCTCCTCGCGGCTCTTTGTCAGCCGGATCACGCCATCTGCGACCTCCGCGCCGGTCGCCTTCGAATAGCTCAGGTCCTGCCCGTCCGGCCCGACCAGCCCGAAGGCGATCGGGATCAGCATCGGCTGCTTCGGATTGCGGTCCGGCGTTTCGGGGATGTCCTGCTCAAGCTGAAGCGTCAGCCGCTCCTTCTCCGGCTCGTAACGGTGCGTGACGGAGACGGTCGGCGTGCCGGCCTGGCTGTACCAGAGCGCGAACTGGCCGAGATCGGTGCCGGTCGACTCGGCGAAGCAGGCGAGGAAATCCTCAATCGTCACCGCTTGGCCGTCATGGCGCTCGAAATAGAGATCCATGCCTGCGCGGAAGCCGTCGCGCGTCAAGAGCGTCTGCAGCATGCGGCAGACTTCGGCACCCTTCTCGTAGACCGTCGCCGTGTAGAAGTTGTTGATCTCGCGATAGCCGGTCGGCCTGACCGGGTGGGCGAGCGGGCCGGCATCCTCGGGAAACTGATGCTGGCGCAGCCCGGCGACATCGAAGATCCGCTCAACCGCACGCGAGCGGAGGTCGCCGGTGAACTCCTGGTCGCGAAAGACGGTCAGGCCTTCCTTCAGGCAGAGCTGGAACCAGTTCCGGCAGGTGATGCGGTTGCCGGTCCAGTTGTGGAAATATTCGTGCGCGATGACGCTCTCGACGTGCGCATAGTCCTGGTCGGTTCCGCTCTCCGGATCGACCAGCACGTATTTGTCGTTGAAGACGTTCAGCCCCTTGTTCTCCATCGCGCCCATGTTGAAATCCGACACGGCGACGACGTTGAAGACGTCGAGATCGTATTCGCAGCCGAAGCGCTCCTCGTCCCAGCGCATCGACCGCTCCAGCGCCCCAAGCGCATAGCGGCAGCGCTCCTCCTTGCCCGGCTCGCAATAGATGCCGAGCCGGACTCGCCGCCCGGAGCGCGTGGTGAAAGTGTCGTGGATCGAGGCGAGCGCACCGCCGACGACGGCGAAGAGATAGGAGGGCTTGGGGAAGGGATCGTGCCAGACCGCGAAGTGCCGGCTCGTCCCCTCGACGGCACCGGCCTCCACCGGGTTGCCGTTCGACAGAAGCACCGGCGCTTCCTCCGCCTCCGCCTCGATGCGCGTCGTATAGACGGAGAGCACGTCGGGGCGGTCGAGGAAGTAGGTGATGCGGCGGAAGCCTTCCGCCTCGCATTGCGTCGTGTAGATGCCGTTCGAGAGGTAGAGCCCCATCAAGGCGCTGTTCGCTGACGGATTGACCTCGGTCACGATCTCAAGTGTGAAGGGACGAGCGGGCGGCGCATGAAGCGTCAGCCGCTCCGGCGTCGCCGCATAATCGGTGTCGGCGAGAGAGGTGCCGTCGAGTGCGACGCTTTTCAGCGTCAGGCCGTCGCCATCGAGGACAAGCGGCGTCTGCGCCGGCGTTGCGCCGTCGCGCGGCCGTATCTTGAGCCGCGAGACGATCCGCGCGGCGACCGGATCGAGGCGAATGTCGAGGTCGACCGCGTCGATCAGGTAGTCGGTCGGGCGGTAGTCTTCGAGCCGAATGAGCGGCGGGGTCTCGGTACGCATCGGGGCTCCTCGTTGGGGAGCCCCGATAGCGTGTTCAAGGCGGATTGAAAGCTGCGCCGTTGCGCGCGCCGCTTCAAACGTTCCATCCGCGGCGGCGGTTGCGGATCGCGCGCAACTCAAGCTCGTGGCCCGGAAACGGCGAATGCAGGGCTTCTCTCACATCGGTGCTGGTGAGCCCGATATCGGCGAGCATGCGGTCGTCGAAATCCGTGAGCTTCGCGACCCGCTTGCGATCCCGCCAGGAGCGCACGGCCTGGCGGAGCGCGCGCACGGCCTTGTGGAGCAATCCGGTCTCGGAGAGACCGCCCTGACCGGCGATGAATAAAGCTGCTTCGCGCATGACAAATCTCCCTCGTTCGCCGGAATCGCCCGGCGCCGACTGTCTTCGATGGTGGCTTGGTCAGGTCCGAATAACCCGGCCCGTGGTCGTTATTTGCACCGCACCTATTGCTCAATCAAGCGAAATGATCTTATGATTATGGTCAGTGGCGTTGAACGGTGTAGGGAGGCGTAAATGGCTGTATTTGCCCTGAGTCCACGCGAGAAATCGACGAGCCCACGCGAGAAATCGACCCCGAATCAGGCTGATTTCCGGGGAGCCGCCGGCCTTGAACTCGACCTCCTGAGGACGCTTGTCGCGATCGCCGATACCGGCAGCTTCAATCGCGCCGCCCGCGCAGTCTTCCGTACGCCATCCGCCGTCTCCATGCAGATGAAGAAGCTCGAGGAGCAGGTGTCGCGGCCGCTCTTCGCCAAGGACGGCCGCTCCGTGGTGCTCACCCCCGACGGCGACGCCCTCGTCGCTTATGGCCGCCGCATCCTGAAGCTCGCCGACGAGGCGATGCAGCGTTTTCGCGCGCCGGAGATCGAAGGGACGATCCGGCTCGGGATCGCCGACGACTATGCGAGCCAGTTCCTTCCCGAAATCCTGGCGCGCTTTTCGGCGAGCCATCCGAATGTCGAGGTCGATGTCTTCTGCCAGCAGTCGAACGAGCTTCTCGACCATCTCGACGAGAACCGCATCGACATCGCTCTGGTCAGCTCCGGGCACAGCCGCCAGGTCGGCCAGTCGGTGCATCGCGAGCAGCTTGTCTGGGTCGGCCTGCGCCACGGCTGCGCGCATGAGCGCACGCCGCTGCCGCTCGCCGTATCGCATGTCGGCTGTTGCTGGCGGCGGCAGGCGATCGCATCGCTTGACCGCGCCGGCCTTGCCTACCGCGTCGCCTATTCGAGCCGCCACTATCTCGGGCAGCTCGCGGCGGTGATGGGCGGCCTCGCGATCGCGCCTTTCCCTGTCTCGAATGTGCGCGGCGACCTGAAGGTCTTCGGCGAGGAATCGGGATTGCCGACGATCGGTCATTTCGAGGTGGAGCTGAAGCGCGCCGTCGGCGCAACCGGGCCGCTCTTCGACGCGCTGGCGACGCATATCGTGGAGAATTTCCGCGGCCGCGACGCCCAGGCGGCATGAGCCTCCGCACGCGTCGCGCATGAAAAATGAAAAGCCGCGCGTCGTCGAGACGAAGCGCATCTATTCGGGCTGGAACAAGCTCGACCTCCTGACGGTCGAAGCGCCGGACGCTGACGGTCGCCTTCACCGGCAGCAGCGGGAGCTGGTCGATCACGGCGACGCCGCTGTCGTGCTGGTCGTCGACCGGGCGCGCGATGTCGTGCTGCTGGTGCGCCAGTGGCGCGCCGGCCTGCTCAACAGTGCCGACCCCTATCTGCTTGAGGCCTGCGCCGGGGTGCTCGATCCTGGCGAGACGCCGGAGCAAACGGCGCGGCGCGAGGCGGAAGAGGAGCTCGGCGTCACGGTCGGCGCGCTCAAAAGCCTCGGCAGCATCCTTTCTTCGCCGGGCACGCTGACGGAGCGCTCGCACCTCTTCCTGGCGGAGATCGCGAGCGACGGGCTGAGGACCGGCGGCGGCGGCAATCCGCACGAGGGCGAGACCATCGAGGTGGTCGAGCTGCCGCTCGCCGAGTTCTTCAGGATGGCGCAAAACGGCGCCATTGAGGACGCAAAGACGCTGATCCTTGCGCAGCACCTGATGCTCGAAGCGCGCAGCGAAGAGCGGAGGAAAGTCTAGGCTCTACGGCTCTCCGCACTTTGCTCGAAACCAATTTCGTCGAGCGGCGTTTCCTTCACGACGGCGCGGCTTTTCCGCGCCGAAATCGATGGAGGGTTTCATGCTCGGTTGGGCGTTGACGTTTCTGATCGTCGCACTGATCGCAGCAGTGCTCGGATTCGGCGGCGTTGCCGGTGCTGCCATCGGCATTGCCAAGATCATCTTCTTCGTCGCGATCATTCTCTTCCTGATCTCGGCCGTCGCGGGCGCGATGCGCGGCCGCTCCGTCTAGCACTCCGCATCACTGAAAGACTGAAAGAAGACCGGGCCGCCGGCAAGACCGGCGGCTTCGGCGTGCGCGCTCAGTTCACGACGCGCCAGGCGCGGATCGGCCCGTCCGAGGGCAGCGGCGAGAGCCAGTCGGGCGCGTTTCCGTTGGCGAGATCCGCGATCAGTGAATCCGCGCGGTAGGCGGTGAGGTTCGGCAGGTCGGTGTCGCCGAGGCAGAGTGCCACGTAGCGCACGCCGCGCTCGGCGATCCGCTGATGCGCGCCGTCGGGCGCGTCAAGCAGTGTCTCGAATGTCATCCGGTTGCCGTCATTGTCGCGGTGATAGGGCGCGCCGACGATATCGTGATCGGTGGCAAGGAGGATGCGCGGCCCGAGCCGGAGCGGCGCAAGCACCAGCCCTTGCGGTTCGGCCGCTAGCGCCGCCATGTCGGCACGGTCGCCACAGCTGAGCGCGGCGGCGGCGTTCGCCGTCGTATTGCCCTTCAAAGCGTCGCCGAGCGCGTTCCAGCCAAACGGCAGCGCGGCAACCAGGATGACAAGCACAAGCGCGCTTCTGAGAAACGCCGGCTGTGCGGCGATCCCGCGCGTCAGGACCGGACCGAGAATGCGGTCGACCAGATAGAGCCAGCCGTAAAGCGCGAAGATCGACGCGAAGGGCACGCCGCGCATCGCGATCATCGCCAGCGCCAAGCCGACCGTGCCGAAGCCGAAGACGACCGCGTAGTCCGGCTTGCTCTGGCGCTCGCGATAGGCGGCAAAAGCAAGCGCCAGCCAGCCGACAAGCGGGAAGACCAGGAAGAAGAGGAAGCCGGGGTTCTCCCTGACGAGCGAAACGATCGGCTTCGCCTCGCCGACCTCCGAAAGCCAGAACTGCTTCACAAGCGGATCGACGTCGGCGAGCGGGCCGAGCAGGCAGTGCGGCCAATAGGCGACGAAGACAGCGACCGCCGCGACGCCTGCGCTAAGTGCCCAGGCGACGCGATGCACAAGCCGCGCCGGCGCCTTGATGAAGGCAAGCCCGGCAAGCCCCAGGCCGCCGCCCAGCGCGAGCCACAGCCAGGGCGGCGAATAGACGTCGCAGGCCGTGAGCGTCCAATGCTGCGGCGCGACCGTTGCCGGGAAGAGGAGGAGCCCGGCCAGCGCCAGGCTCACGCCGAACGTGCCGACCGGACGTTTTGATCGGTCGCCCTGGATGATCCAGGCGAGGCCGAAAAGCGTCGCCGCCGCAGCGACGAGCGGCAGCGTCTCAAGCCCGATCGCAAGCTGCAGCGCGCCGATCACGCCGGCGGCGATGGCGGCGAAGCGCGAACGGTCGACAAGCGCTTTGACCGTCGCGAAGAGAAGCAAGAGCGTCAGCAGCATCTGCACGCCGTGGTGATCGATCCGCCCGGGCGTGAGCTGGAACTCCAACAGCGGATTGAGCGCAATGATCGCAGCACCGGCGATCAGGATCGGCGGCGCGACGAGGCGGCGCGCGAGCGCAAGCAGGCCGAAGGCGAGCGCCGCAAGAAGCACGGTCGGCCAGACCGCGACGACGATGCGTTCCGCCAAATCGCGGTCGGTGAAGAGATTGGCCGCAAGGATGCCGCCGGCGATCGGCACCTCGATCAACCGCGGCCAGTGCGAGACCATGCCGTGCGGAGGATCGACGCGGGTCTCGTTCAGATCGAACCAGCCCTTGCCGTCCATCCATTCGCGGATCTGCACGAGCCGCATCGCGTCGTCATTGTCGACGAGCACGCCGTCGCGAATCGCGAGGATGCCGAGCGGCACGATCGATGCCGCCATGATGGCAAGCGCCATGAACCAGGCGATGAGAAGCGGCGCGGAATCCTGCGCCTCGACAGGAGTTCCAGCTTCAGGCAGCGCGTGCGCGGCGGAAGCGGACACCGATTCTAGCCCCCTCGATATACCCTGCCCTTACCCGAACGCTGCGAAGAAAGCGAGCCGCGCGGGCGGTCTCAAGCGACTGCGGCGACGGTCACGCGCTGGCCGGCCCGCACGCGCTTCAAGGCGAGGACGTCGCCGCGCGCCCGCGCCCAGATGTTGCAGGGGCTCGCCAGGCGAATCTCGCCGGGCTCGAGATCGGCGTCTCGCCGAAGCCGATGGCGACGGCGTTGCCGTCCGGCCAGTAGGCGATTTCGCCGGCCTCGACGACGGCGCGGGCGTCCGCCTCGCGCGGGACCTCGACGCCGATGCCGAAATAGATCTCGTCGCCCCAGGTCTGCGCTGAGGCGGTGAGCGGCAATGCCGCGAGGATCGCCGCCGCCGTCGGTGTGTCGAAGAGGTCGGCTTGGAGCGTGACGCCGCCGAAATCAAATCGTATCGAGGTCATCGGTTCTTGAGCCGCCCGGTTGCCGCCGGAAACCGCATGGAAAGAGGCTTGCACGTCGCAATCTGACATGCCGGCAAGACCCGAACAACCTTAGGACACGCTCGAATAGTCGAGAGGAATGAGAGCATGGACAATGCGGCAGGCGGCGCCCGCCTGATCGACGGCAAGGCGGTTTCCGCGGAGGTGATCGAACGGGTTAAGGAGGCGGCCAGGAAATTGTCGGAAGCGGGGATCAGGCCGGGCCTGGCCGTGGTGCTTGTCGGCGAGGACCCGGCGAGCGCCGTCTATGTCAAGAACAAGAGCCGGACGGCCGAAGCCTGCGGCTTCCACTCGGTGCAGCACACGCTTTCCGCCGAGACCTCCGAAGCGGACCTCCTGACGCTGGTCGAGAGCCTCAATGCCGATCCGGCGATCCACGGCATCCTGGTGCAGCTTCCGCTCCCAAAACACATCAACGAGCAGAAGGTGCTGCTTGCCGTCGATCCGGAGAAGGACGTCGACGGCTTCCATCCGGTGAATGTCGGGCGGCTCGCTTCCGGCGCGCGCGATCTGGCGCTCGTCCCTTGCACGCCGGCCGGCTGCGTGATCCTGGTGAAACATGCGCTCGGCCGCGACCTTTCGGGGCTCGAGGCGGTGGTGGTCGGTCGCTCCAACATCGTCGGCAAGCCGGTGGCGCAGCTTCTCCTTGCCGAGAACTGCACGGTCACGATCTGCCACAGCCGCACGCGCGACCTCGCCTCAGTCTGCCGGCGCGGCGACATCCTGGTCGCGGCGGTCGGGCGGCCGGAGATGGTGAAAGGCGACTGGGTCAAGCCCGGCGCGACCGTGATCGACGTCGGCATCAACCGCGTGCCGGCGCCGGAAAAGGGCGAGGGCAAGACGCGGCTCGTCGGTGACGTGGACTTCGCCGCGGCCTCGCGCGTCGCCGGAGCGATCACGCCGGTGCCGGGCGGCGTCGGTCCGATGACGATCGCCATGTTGATGGCGAACACGGTGACCGCCGCGGCGCGCAGGGCCGGGCGCCCGGATATCGCCGCAGCGCTTGCGGACTGACCGGTAGCCGGAATAAGCGGCTCAGAACTGGGCTCGGCACCTGTCACCCCGGTAGCCTAAGATGAGCCCGTCGGGATTCGCCCGACCCGGGTTCGCCCGGTCTGGATTCATGCGGGGAGGAAGGCGTGAGCCGGCGCGCAGTCGTGCCGTCACCGGTCAGGCAGTCGAGCGGGCTGCGCCGGCTGCTGGTCCCGCTTTTCACGGTGCTCTTCGCGGTGCTCGCGGTGCTCGCGGTCCGCGCCGTCGTGAAGGACGTCGGGCCGGCTGAGATCCGCAACGCGCTCGGCGCCATCCATCCCGCTCAGATCGGGCTCGCGCTGCTCTTCACGGCGGTGAGCTTCTCGGCGCTCGCGAGCTTCGACGTGCTGGCGGTCCGGGCGGTGGCGCCGGAGCGGATTGCCAGATGGCAGGCGGCATTCGCCGGCGCCGCCTCGCACGCGATCTCGAACCTTCTCGGGCTTGGTGCCGTGACTGCCGGCGTCATGCGCTACCGCTTCTATTCGTCGATGGGTCTTGACGCCTCCGATGTGCTGCGCATCTACGCCACGTCGTCGGTTACCTTCTGGTTCGGCTTCATCGCGCTTCTCGCCGCCGCATTGATCGTCGCGCCGGGCGGTGTGACCGTGCTCCTGCCGCTCGGCATCCATATCGAGGTGCTGATCGGCGCGGCGCTCGCGCTGGCGCTCGCTTCCTTTGTCGCATGGCTCGGCCCGACGTCGCGCGTGGTGCGGATCGTCAGGTGGTCATTCCCCTTGCCGCGCCGCGATACCGCCATCGGCCAGATCATTGCCGGCTCGATCGACCTCGCGGCATCGGCGGGCGTCCTCTATGTGCTGCTTCCGGCCGAGGCGACGCCCGCCTTCCCCTATTTCATCTTGCTTTACGCGGGCGCCATCCTGCTCGGACTTGCGAGCCACGCGCCCGGCGGTTTCGGCGTGTTCGAGGCCGCGATCATCGCAGCGCTTGGCGCCAGGATGAGCGCCGGCGTGATCGCCGGGCTGATCGTCTACCGCCTCGTCTACTACCTCGTGCCGTTCGTGATCGCCGCGGGCGGCCTCGCGATATGGGAAAGCGTCCAGCACCGCCGGCGCATCTCCGCCGCGGCGGCGCAGACTGCAAAGCTGCTGCGCCCGCTCGTACCGATGGCGGCGGCGCTGATCGCATTCCTCTCTGGCGTCGTTCTGCTTTTCTCCGTAGCGCTGCCGTCGGAGGTGGGGCGGCTCGAGGCGATCCGCGATTGGCTGCCGCTCTTCGTGGTCGAAAGCTCGCATCTGATCGGAAGCATCATCGGCGTGGCGCTGCTCCTCGTGGCGCGCGGGCTGCTCAGGCGGCTGAGCGGCGCCTGGCTCATCACCGAGATCCTGCTTCTCGTCGGCGCGGCGGCGTCGCTGCTCAAGGGCATCGACTGGGAAGAGTCCGCGCTGCTGATCGCGATGGCGCTCATCCTTCTCGTCTTTCGCGGCGCCTTTTATCGCGGCGGCCCGGTGACGGCGCTGCGCGTCTCGCCGGGCTGGTTCGCGATGGCGATCGCCGCGGCGATCCCCGCCGGCTGGCTCGGCTTCTTCAGCTATCGCCATGTCGAATATTCGCAGGAGCTCTGGTGGCAATTCGCCTGGCACGGCGACGCGCCGCGCTTCCTGCGGGCGACGGTGGTCGTGGCGGCGATCCTCGTCTGGGTGGGGGTCGACCTCTTCATGCGGCGTGCCTTCGACGCGAAATTCGTGCCCGACCCGGTGACCGACGAAATCCGACGCCTCACCGCTGCTTCCGCCTCGACGCAGACCAACGTCGCGCTGCTCGGCGACAAGAAGTTTCTGCTCAGCGCCGACCGTGCGAGCTTCCTGATGTATGGGCGAACCGGCCGAAGCTGGATCACCATGGGCGATCCGGTCGGCGCGGAGGCGTCGTCGTCCGAGCTGATCTGGACCTTCCGCGAGCTTGCCGACCGCGCCGGCGGGGTCGCGGTCTATTACGCGGTCGGACAGTCCTATCTGCCGGTCTATATCGACATGGGGCTTTCGATCCTGAAGATTGGCGAGGTCGCCCGTGTTGCGCTTCCGACTTTCACGCTCGAAGGATCAGAGCGCGGCGACCTCCGCCGCGCCGACAGGCGCGCCACGCGCGAAGGCCTGACCTTCGCCGTCATCCCGAAGACGGAGGTCGCCACCCATATCGAGGCGCTGCGGCGTGTCTCCGACGCGTGGCTCAAGACCAAGGCGGGGCACGAGAAGGCGTTCTCGCTCGGGCATTTCGACGAGACCTATCTCGCGGAATTCGACTGCGCCGTACTGCGCGATGGGCAAGAGATCCTCGCCTTCGCCAACATCTGGCGAAGCGCCGAGAAGAACGAGATGTCGGTCGATCTGATGCGCTACCTTCCGCATCGCGCGAACTACCTGATGGATGCGCTCTTCGCGCGCATCCTGCTTTACGCGAAGGGGGAGGGCTATCGCTGGTTCAGCCTCGGGGCGGCGCCGCTTGCCGGGCTCGCCGATCATCCGCTCGCCTCGAACTGGAGCCACGTCGGCACGCTGCTCTATCGCCACGCCGAGGAGTTCTATCGCTTCGAGGGGCTCAAGACCTACAAGCAGAAATTCGATCCCGTGTGGAGGGCGCAATATCTGGCGTGCCCCGGCGGGCTCGACATCACCCGCGCGCTGGTCGGCACCGTGGCGCTGATCTCCGGCGGGCGGTCGGGCGTCTTGATGAAGTAGTCTCGCTCGCTGCCGTAGCGGCCGGCGCGAGGCCAGTGTAGCGTGCTCCGCGTGGGGCGCGCGGGATCGCACGCCGGATTGGGAGCCTCGAAATGATACAGGTTCATGTCCGCGCCGGCGCGATCGCCTTGATTTGCGCTGTGCTCGCCGGGTCGACGGCAGCCGGCGCGACGCATCCGAAGCGGACCTTCTATTGCGGCGACGGGCAGGGCGAAGTTCAGGTCACGGTGCTCAACCGGACTTCCATCCGCGCCGTCGTCGACATGTACGGCTCGGCCGACGGCAAGTTCACCATGACGATGCACAAGCAAGGGAGCGGCTTCCATTTCGTCAAGGACGAGTACGAGATCACGATCGACGGAACGCAGAATATCCTGAGCTATTCGGCGCCGGATTTCGGCGATATCTCCTGCACCTGGGGCGGCAGCTGACGATCTTTGAGGCGCCGTGCTGCCCGGCGGCTCCGGGAGGGTGACCTTCACGGGCTCGTAGGCACAATCTCGTGGTCATTCGGCGGCGGCGGGAGCACGCCTCGCACGCTCGCGCGCGGTCGCTACGCCGCTGCAAATGGCCATCACCGCGTGGCGATGCCTCACGTGAGCAACCCGGTGTCGTCTTTAGTCCGCGACGGGCGGCGGTCCGGCCGATAAAACGAGCGTAGCCAGGGTCGGTGGAGGGCGCATGAGAACGCATGCACGCGCGGTGGTGATCGGGGGCGGCGTCGTCGGCGTCGCGACGCTCTATCATCTCGCCAAGAAGGGCTGGTCGGATGTCGTCCTGGTGGAGCGCAAGGAGCTGACCTCCGGCTCGACCTGGCATGCGGCGGGCCTGCTGCCGCTCTTCAACATGAGCTACTCGGTCGGGCAGATCCACAAATACTCCGTCGCCTTCTACAAGACGCTCGAAAAGGAGACCGGCCAGAGCGTCGGCTTCACGGTCTGCTCCAACATCCGTCTCGCCCGCACCAAGGACCGCTGGGACGAGTACATGTACTATGCCGGCGTGGCTGCGACGATCGGCGTCAATGTCAACGTGCTGACGCCGGACGAGATCAAGGAAATCTGGCCGCTCTGCGTGACCGACGGCATTCTCGGCGCGATCCAGCATCCCGACGACGGCTATATCCAGCCCGCCGACGTGACGCAGGCGATGGCGAAGGGCGCGCGCGAGATGGGTGCGGAGATCAACCGCAACACACGCGTGCTGGCGATCGAGCAGACGCCGTCGGGCGAATGGCTGGTGAAGACCGACAAGGGCGACATCGTAGCCGAGCATGTTGTCTCGGCGACCGGCAACTTCGCGCGCAAGACCGGTGCGATGGTCGGGCTCGACGTCCCGGTGATCCCGGTCGAGCACCAGTACATCGTCACCGAGGCGCATCCGGCGATCCGGGAGCGGCACGCGAAGGGCCTGCCGGAGATGGGCGTGCTGCGCGAAAGCGATTCGTCCTGGTACATGCGCGAGGAGGCGGGCGGGCTGCTGCTCGGCCCCTACGAGAAGGGCGCGCCGGCCTGCTACGTCGACGGGCCGTCGGAGGAGGCGGAATACGAGCTCTTCCAGGAGGATCTCGAGCGGCTGATGCCGCATATCGAGACGGCGATCGCGCGCGTTCCCGCTTTCGGCGAGGTCGGCATCAAGAAGGTCTACAACGGCGCGATCCCCTATACGCCCGACGGCTCGCCGATCGTCGGCCCGGCCTGGGGCCTGAAGAATTTCTGGCTGAACGAGGGGCACTCCTTCGGGGTGACCGCGGCGGGCGGCGCCGGCTGGCAGCTCGCAGAGTGGATCGTCGAGGGCGAGCCCTCGATCGATATGATGGGCGTCGATCCGCGCCGCTTCGGCCCCTATGCCACCAAGGGCTATCTGATCGAGAAGAACGAGGAGGCATACGCCAACGTCTTCACCATGCACTATCCCGACGAGGAGCGCGCCGCCGCGCGGCCGTTGAAGACCGCGCCCTGCTACGACCGCATGAAGGGGCTCGGTGCGATATTCGGGTCGATCTACGGCTGGGAACGCCCGAACTGGTTCGCGCCCCACGATCTCTCGGTGCCGGAGAGCGAGCTCGACGTCGACGATACGCTGACCAACCACAACCACGCGCCGGCCGACTGGACCGGCAAGGTGCGTGAGCGCTGGTCGTTCCACCGCTCCAATTATTTCGAGCATGTCGGCAACGAGTGCCGCCATGTGATGGAGCATGTCGGGCTCTTAGACATGACGGCCTTCGCCAAGTGCTTCATCACCGGGCCCGGTGCGGGGGCGTGGCTCGACAGAATCCTCGCCAACCGCATCCCGAAGACGATCGGGCGCGTGAACCTCTGTCACCTGCTGACATCGCGCGGCGGCGTGCGCTCGGAGTTCACCGTCTACAAGGTGCGCGAGGGCGGCTACTACCTGGTTTCGGCGGGCGCGCTCGAGCGCCACGATCACGACGTGCTTCGCAAGCTGCTGCCGGGAGACGGCAGCGTTGAGATGTATCCCGTAACGAAGGAATGGGGCGTGCTGGTGCTCGCCGGGCCGAAGTCGCGCGACGTGCTCGCGAAGGCAAGCGGCGCGGATCTGTCGAATGCGGCGCACCCGTGGCTCTCCGGCCGCCAGATCAATATCGGCCCGGCCGAGGCGCATGCGCTGCGCGTCAACTTCGTTGGGGAGCTTGGGTGGGAGCTGCATCATCCGATCGAGATGCAGAACGTCATCTTCGACCGCGTCATGGAAGCCGGCCACGATTTCGGCATCAAGCCGTTCGGCATCCGCGCCATGCTGTCGATGGCGGTCGAAAAATCCTACCGGCTGATCCCGCGCGAGCTATCGATCGAATACACGGCCTATGAATCCGGCCTCGACCGCTTCGTGCATCCGAACAAGGGCGATTTCCTGGGCCGCGACGCGCTGGTCAAGGCGCATGCGGAAGGCGACAAGTGGAAATATGTGACGATGCAGGTCGACGGCATCACCGACGCCGACCCGCGCGGCAACGAGCCGATCTGGAAAGGCGGCCGGCTGGTCGGCCGCGCGACGTCCGGCGCCTTCGGCTGGCGGGTCGGAAAATCGCTGGCGCTTGCCATGGTCAAGCCCGAGCATGGGACGGAGGGGACGGAGCTTGAGATCCAGAATCCTAGGCGAGAAGAAGAGGGCGGTCGTGATCCCCGAGAGCCCCTACGATCCGGAGAATGCGCGGCTCAGGGCATAGGCGTGCGCCTCCTGTGCGGTCTCGCTGCTTAGGGCGCCGCACCGCTCGGTGCAGGTGAAGCGAGGTGAGATGCTTGCCGCCTGGATCGCCTTTGCAATCGCGTCGGCGTTCTTCCTGTTCGAGTTCGTCACCCGCATCGAGCCGAGCCTCGCCACCGCGGCGATCGCGCATTCCTACAGCCTGGGCAATGCCAACTTCGGCACGCTGGCAAGCCTGTTCTTCTGGATCTATGCGCCGATGCAGATCGTGGTCGGTCTGCTGCTCGACCGCTATGGCGCCCGCCCGCTGATCCTGCTCGGCTCCTTTGCCTGCGCCGCCGGAACGCTCATCTTCGCGGCCACGGACAATGTTGCCGTCGGCGGGTTCGGCCGCCTGCTGACCGGTTTCGGCGCCGCCTTCGCCTTCGTGTCCGCAATGTGGGTGGTCAATCACTGGTTCGCGCCGGAGCGCTTTGCGCTTCTGTCGGGTGCCGTCAACGCGGTCGGCATGCTGGGCGCGGCGATCGGCGGCGTGGCGCTCTCCGGCCTGATCGCGTTTGCCGGCTGGCGCGCGGTTTTCCTCGGCACGGGCGCGGTCGGCGCCGTGCTCTTCCTCGTCGTGCTTGTCTTCCTGCGCGAGCCGCATTCGCCGGCCGACACCGCGACCACGGCGCCCGCCGAGCACGTCCGCCGGTCATTGGCCGAGGTCGTTGGCAATCCGCGTATCTGGATCGTCGCCGTGGCCGGCCTGCTCTATTACATGCCGGTCAACGTCTATGGCGGCCTGTGGGGCACGACCGAGCTGATGAAGGACCATCATCTCTCAAGCGTGACCGCCGAGACCGCGGTATCGATGGTCTTCTGGGGAATGGCGGCGGGAAGTATCGGCGGCGGCTGGCTGTCGGACTGGCTCGGCCACCGCAAGTTCCTGGTCTTCGCCGGCGCCGTGCTGACCGGCCTCGCCTATGCCGGCGTGCTCTATCTCCCCGGCACGCCGCTCAGTGTCAGCGTGCTGCTCTTTGCTGCCGGGCTTTTCGGCGGGCTGCAGATGCTCACCTTCGCGATGGCGAAGGAAGGACAGTCGAACGCGGTAGTCGGGACGGCGGTCGCTTTCGTCAACATGATCGGCATCGCCGGCGCGCTCATCTTCCAGCCGTTTGTCGGCTACGTCGCCGACCTCTACGGCGGCGATTTCCACCTCGCGCTTACCGTGGTGCCGCTCTGTGCGGCGCTCGCCGCGCTCTTGATCCTGACGCTGCCGGAATACCGCCATCCCGAACACCGTCCCGGCGCACGCGCGCCCCGCCCAAGCGCCGGACCGACGATGTCGGAAGGTCACTGGCGCTTGCGATGGTGAAGCCCGAGCTGGGCGCGGAGGGAACGGAGCTTGAAATCCAGATCCTCGGCAAGCGCTGCCCCGCGATGGTGATTCCGGAGGGCCCTACGACCCGGAAAACGTGCGGCTTAGAGCATGAGGCATCGGGCGCCGAAAAGATCGTTGCAAGGATCGCTACCGGCAGTAGAGTGGCCCGCCGAGGGGAGAGCGGTCATGCCGGGGCAAGTTGCAATCATTCATGGCTGGAGCGATAGCTCGGAGTCGTTCCGCGATCTGCGCGATTTTCTCGGCGCCAACGGCTTTCAGGTTACTGAAGTCTGGCTCGCCGACTACATCTCCATGCAGGACGACGTCCGCATCCCTGACGTCGCACAGCGCATGCAGGCTGTGCTGACAGACTGGATCGAAGCCGGCAAGCTGACACCGCCGTTCGACATGATCGTCCATTCGACGGGCGGGCTGGTGGCGCGCGAATGGATCGCCCGCTTCTATCCGGACGGGACTTCCGCCGACGGCAAGGGGAAGACGTGTCCGGTCAAGCGCATCGTCATGCTGGCGCCGGCGAATTTCGGCTCGCGTCTGGCGTCGGCCGGGAAGTCCTTTGTCGGCCGCATTGTCAAGGGGCACGCACGCGAGGGCTTCCAGACCGGCACGGAGATGTTGCGCGGACTTGAGCTCGCCTCGCCCTATCAATGGGACCTCGCGCAACGCGATCTGCTCGATCCCGCGGGCGAGAGCGAGGGACCCTACGGGGGCGACAAGATCTGGCCGTTCGTGATCGTCGGCACGCGCGGCTATACGGAATTGTTCATGCGCGTCGCAAACGAGAACGGCGCTGACGGAACGGTGCGCGCCTGCGCCGCCAATATGAACTGCGTGGGTCTGACGATCGATTTCAGCGCCGGTCGGGACACGCCGTCGGTCGTGCCATGGCGCCCGCGCAACAGCAACGTCCGGATTCCCTTCGCAATCGTCGCCGACCGGAACCACGCGACCGTGCACCAGCCCATGGCGGATAGCGGCAGCGCGCCGGAACTGCGGCCGCTGCTCGGCCGGCTGATCCTCGAAGCCTTGGGCTGCGATTCCTCCGCGCGCTACGGCGAAATCGCCGGCACGTGGTGGGCGCGGACGGAGGCTTTGAAGGATCTCGCCCTTGAGGAGAACGACGCCCAGCGCGAAGCCCTGCTTCCCGCGCACACCCCGCCGCGCGAGGCTTTCCACCAATATATGCAGGTGATCGTCGCGGTCGTAGACGACCAGGGCCAGCCCGTCGACGACTACTTCATGGAATTCTTCCCTGACGACAAGGAGGGCGACGCGGCGGTCTATTTCCAGCGGGAAGTACTGGAGAATATCCACGTCAATTCAGTGGAACAGCACTTTCGCTGCCTCTATGTCGACCGCACCGATCTGATGCTCGGCTACTACAAGAAAGTGCCACCGAGCGCGCCGCACGTCGTCGCCATGAGCCTTTCCGCAGCGCCGATCGGTGCGAATATCCGCTACTTCGACACAAGCGATGAGCACGCCTCCGGGCACCTCATCGTCCACCGTGAGGATGACGAGCAACGGGAGAAGATGGGCGCCGTGCGTCTTCGCCGCAACGTCACGCATCTCGTGAAGATTGTCATTCCACGGCAGCCGATGGCGGGCGTTTTCACGCTGTCACAACCGGCATAGGGGTCCGACGACATCAAAGCGGTAGCAACGAGTGGCCGAAGACAGTCCGAATGGCCGGCCCTGAAGCTGTTCTCGATCCGCTCGACGATCGGCGAATAGACCGGTTTCTCGGCCGCCGGGAACTCCATGGCAAAGGCGGAGATCACGCCGTCGCCGAACAGGTACTTTTCGTAGAAGATGCGGCTGCCGCGATAGCCGGAGAGCAGCGTCAGGCCCGCCAAAAAAGCGCGCGCAGCGCGCGTGACGCGCGCAACACCGGCGTGGTGAGCCCCACTGTGCATTCGAACGCCTTCCTCCCACGCTGGCCGCATTTTATGCGGTCTTCTCGTCGGGAATACGCCCCTCCCCGGACAAGAGCACAGCAACGGGCCGCCAGGCGGGGACGTGCGAACAGACGATCAGCACCATCACCATGATCGGCACCGACAGGAACATGCCGACGATGCCCCAGACGAAAGCCCAGAACGTCAGCGAGAGAATGATGACGAACGGACTGAGATTAAGCGAGCGCCCCATCAGCGGCGGCTCGATGAAGCTGCCGACGCCAAATTGGATCGCGCCGATACCGATCGCGACGATGAGGAACGGTCCGGGCGTTGCGAACTGCACGAGAGCGACGAGGGATGGCAGGATCGTGGCGACCGCGGAGCCGATATTCGGGATGAAGTTCAAGAGAAAGGCGAGGAGAGCCCAGGTCTCTGCGAAATCGAGCCCGACGAGCTTCATCACGGCGTAGGCACCGCCGGCGGTCAGCGCGCTGACGAACAGCTTGATGGCGAAATAGCGCTGAACGCCACGCGCGATGGAATCGACGACGCTGCGCACTTTCGCCGCGCGCTCCGCGTCGGGAAAGAGGCGCTCAAACTTGGCATGGAAGGCGCCGCGTTCCGCGAACATGAAGGCCACATAGAGGGCGACCAGCGTGATGGTTGTGAGCGTCGTGCCTGCCGTGCCGAGGAGCCCGGGAATGCGGGCGGCGACGTTGATCTCAGCCAGGCCGGCCCGCAGGTCGTCGGCAAGGTTGCCGCCGAAATATTCGCCTGCCGCCGTGACGAGCGATTGGACGCGCGCGACGTAGCGGGGGCTCGCCGCGACGACCGCATCGACCTGCGAGGAGAGCACCGAGAGGATCAAGTAGGGGAGGAGGACGATGACAATGAGCCCGACCGCGACCGCGAGCGGCCGCGGGATCGACCAGCCGCCGAGGCTTGCTCTGGCGATGTGGTTGATGAGCGCAGTGAGCAGATTGAAGAGTACGAGCGCGACCGCGATCGGGATGAGAAAGGAGCGGCCCTCCACCAGCATCAGGAGGACGATTGCGCCGGCGACGAGTGCGAGGAACCAGCGGGGAATGGTCATTCAGCGCCTGCCTGCCTTCGAAGGAACGGACATCCCTCACCCCGCGCGCGCGCTTATCCCATCGGCTGGTGTGGGGAGGCGGGCTCCGGATCGAAGCCCGCACCGGCGCCGGTTCGCAATTGTCATTGCGCGTTCAAAGGGACTCCCGCGCGCGCCGGCGTTCCGGCCCTGCCGGTTTCATTGTCGAATTTCTCCCGCGCCGTGTCTACGCGCGTCTGGTTCTGTCTCGCCCAATCGGCGAGCGCGCCGACCGGCGCGAGCAGGTCGCGGCCGAGTTCCGTCAATTCGTAGGAGACGGCGGGCGGCGTGGTCGGAAAGACCGTGCGCGTCACGAAGCCGTCGCGCTCGAGGCTTCGAAGCGTCGTCGTCAGCATCTTCTGCGAGATGCCGTCGATCATCCGCCGAAGCGCGCTGAAGCGCAGCGGCCCGTTGCCAAGCAGCGATACGACGAGCACCGTCCACTTGTCGCCGATCCGCGAAAGAAGCTCGCTCACCGGCCGGCATTCCTCGGTGAGAACCGGGTGCTTTGGTTTCAAAAAAGTGCCTCCTTGCGGGCTTTTCTTAGTCACTCATATAGAGCAGCGCACCTATTTATACCACCTCCCAGGAAAGGTTGCCCCATGGCCAAGCCAAAGATCGGAATTATCGTCGGCAGCACTCGGCCCGGCCGCTTCGCCGACTACCCGGCGAAATGGATCGAAGCGGTCGCGAAGAAACGCGGCGAGTTCGATGTCGAGCTTCTCGATCTTCGCGACTGGCCGCTGCCCTTCTTTGAGGAGCAGACGTCGCCGGCCTACGGACCGTCGCAAAACGAGGTCGCGCGGCGCTGGCAGAGGACAATCGATTCGCTCGACGGCTTCATCGTCATCGCGGCGGAGTATAATCGCGGGCCGACCGCGGTCCTGAAGAACGCGCTCGACTACGCCTACAAGGAATGGAACCGCAAGCCGATCGCCTTCGTCGGCTATGGCGGCGTCGGCGGCGCGCGTTCGATCGAGCATCTCAGGCTGATCTCGATCGAGCTGCAGATGGCGCCGATCCGCGCCGCCGTGCACATCCAGATCCCGGTCTACCTGGAGGTGGTCAAGGGCGAGAAGAAGCTCGACGACTTCGACGTGCTGAGCAGAGCGCCAAGGACATGCTCGACCAGCTCGTCTGGTGGACGAACGCGCTGAAGGCGGCGCGGCGAGGAGCCCGCTTTGGCCGTCGCGTCGTAGCGGGAGGCAATCCGACGGGCCTCGCCCAGGACAACCGACGACCGCGCCCTTGGGGCGGTCGCGGCTTTTTGTGAAGGGCCGGCGGCTACGCGTTCGCCGGCTTGATGTTCTGGTTGGAGCGGAAGAGGTTCTCCGGATCGTACTTCCGCTTGATTTCACCGAGCCGCTTGAAGTTCGGCCCGTAGACCTTCTCGATCCGCTCGCTCTCGTCATCCGGCATGAAGTTCACATAGGCGCTGCCGAGCGCATATTTCGCGGCCGCCTGGAAGAGCTTGCGCGCCCATCCGATGCAGGCGGTATCCTGGGCGGCGTCGCGCCAGCGGGTGTGCACGTTCATGATGAAGTGCGCCTTGCGGTAGCGGATAGGCGGTCGCGTCCGCCGGCACGCGCGCCATCGCCCCGCCGACATGCGCGATGAAGACCTCGCATTCCGGACCGGGCAGCGTCTTGATCGCGTCGAGGAGGATATCGATGCGCTTCCTCGCCGAGACGCTCGAAGTCGTGCGTCTTCCAGTAGTTCCGTGCGCCGGGCGTGAGCAGCGGGTCAAACGCCTGCTGCCAGCCGACGAAGGGATGCGGCGAGACCACGTCGACGATCGGCTTTCCGAGCCCGCGCAGCTCGGCCATCGCCTTCTCGCCTTCTTTCATGTCGCCGGCGAAGATCATCGCCAGGATCAGCACCTCCTTGCCGTGCCATTCGGCGGGGATGAACGGAAGCGGCGGCGCCTGGCGCATCACGGCCCAGCAGGTGAGCTCGTCCGGCGCGTTCGCCAGGATCGGCTGATATTGCGTCAGGATGGTCTTCGCGTCGGCGAAGGGATGGATGACAAGGCCGGAGAGCACCTCGGGACCGACCGGATGCAGCTTGAACTCGAAGTTCGTGACGATGCCGAAATTGCCGCCGCCGCCGCGGATCGCCCAGAAGAGATCGGCATTCTCCTTCTCGCTCGCCTTAAGGAGCTTGCCGTCGGCTGTCACCACGTCGGCGGAGACGAAAGTTGTCGATGGTCATGCCGAGCTTGCGCGTGAGCCAGCCGAAGCCGCCGCCGAGGGTGAGGCCGCCGATGCCGGTCGTGGAGTTGATGCCGGTCGGCAGCGCCAGCCCAAAAGCCTGCGTCTCGCGGTCGACATCGGCGAGCGTCGCGCCCGGTCCGACATTGGCGCGCCTCGCGGCCGGATCGACCTGAACCGACCGCATCAGCGAGAGGTCGATAAGCAGGCCGCCCTCGCAGACCGCGCTGCCGGCGATGTTGTGCCCGCCGCCGCGCACGGCGACGACGAGATTGTGCTTCTTCGCCAGCGCCACCGCCTGCATGACGTCGGCCGCGCCCTGGCAGCGGATCGCGAGCCCGGGCTTCCTGTCGATCATCGCGTTCCAGATCGTGCGCGCCTCGTCGTAGCCCGGCTCGCTCAGCTGAGCAGGCCGTGCCGCGCAGGCTGGCTTTGAGCGCGTCAAGATCGTCCGGCGGGACGATAATCTTGGTCGCGCCGGTCGTGGCGATGCTGAGTTCGGTCATGATGGGATCTCCCAGGTCTGGGTTGCCGGTTCCGAGCCCGCCTCTGTATCCAGGCGCGTAGTCAAGAGGGGCGACGTCGGCCTAAGCTAGTCCAGAATCTGGACTTGGCTCGGCGCCTCCGCTGGGCTTTCCTGGCGGCTGGACGTTCGCGAAGGAGGAACCGGATGCAAGAGCTATCCAGAGCTATGGGCAGTTCTGCCCGGTGGCGATGGCCGCGGAAGTCATCTGCACGCGCTGGACGCCGCTGATCCTGCGCGAGCTTATCGCCGGCAGCACGCGCTTCAACGACCTGCGGAAGGGCGTGCCGCGCATGTCGCCGACGCTGCTTTCGAAGCGCCTGAAGGAGCTGGAGGAGGCAGGCGTCGTCGAGCGCGTCGCGCGGCGAAGACGGCGCGTGGCACTACGCGCCTGACGCCCGCCGGGCACGAGCTGAAAGCAGGTGGTGTTCGGCCTCGGCATGTGGGGCCAGCGCTGGGTCGAAGCGCAGACTTCGCTGAAGAATCTCGACCCTTCCCTGCTCATGTGGGACATGCGGCGCAACCTCGATCCGACGCCCATGCCGCCACGCCGCGCGGTGATACAGATTGAGTACCCGGAATTGTCGCCAGCGCGGCGCAATTGGTGGCTGATCGTGGAGGGCCGCCAGACCGACCTTTGCTCCGTCGATCCGGGCTTCGACGTCGATCTCCACGTCGAGACGGATCTGCGCACCATGACCGCGATCTGGATGGGCCTGACCTCCGTCAGGTCGGAGATGGCGGCGGGACGCATGACGCTCGACGGCGACAGCCACCTTAAGGCGTCGATGCAGCAATGGCTGGGGCTGAGCCCCTTCGCCGCGGAAAAGAAGCTCGCGGCGGCCTGATCCAGCTCTTTTGCAGAGACGAAGAAGCTGAGCGTGCGCGGCTCGGGATAGAGCCGCAAACATCTCAGGTCGTCATCCCCGGACTCGATCGGACTCGATCCGGGCATCCATTCCGCAGCGCGGCAGCGCCTTGACCGGCTACGGAATGGATTGCCGGGTCAAGCCCGGCAACGACGACAATCGTCGAGGCGCGCCTGACCCGAGCTCACGCTAAGAGCTTCTCGCGTCCCTGCCGCTCCTGCTGCGGGGAGCGGCCGTAGAGCTCGCGGTAGCACTTTGAGAAGTGCGAGGCGGAGACGAAGCCGCAGGCGACCGCCACCTCGACGATCGGCGCGTCCGACTGGATCAGAAGATGGCGGGCGCGGTCGAGCCGGATCTCGAGATAGTAGCGCGCCGGGGAGCGCCCGAGATTGCGGCGGAAGAGCCGCTCGATCTGACGGCGCGACAGCCCGGCGTATTTGGCGATCTCCACCAGCGACAGCGGCTCGGCGATGTTCGCTTCCATCAGCTCGATGATGAAGCAGGAGCTTGGTGTTCTGCAGGCCCAGCCGGGCGCGGAGCGGCAGCCGCTGGCGGTCGGTCGGCGCGCGCATGCGGTCGGTCAGCGCCTGCTCGCAGACCTTGGTGACGATGGTGCTCGTCGAGATGCTCGCCGATCAGATGCAGCATCATGTCGAGCGAGGCGGTGCCGCCGGCGCAGGTGTAGCAATTGCCGTCGACCTCGAAGAGGTCGGCATAGACCTGCGCCTCGGGGAAGCGCTCGGAGAAGGCGGGAAGCGATTCCCAGTGGATGGCGCAGCGGCGGCCGTCGAGAACGCCGGCGTCGGCCAGAACCCAGGCGCCGGTGTCGAGCGCGCCGATGCCGATCTTCTGGCGGTCGAGCGAGGCGATCCAGGAATTCAGGTTGCGGTCGTGGAAGCGCTCGACGCCGAGCGAGCCGCAGATGAAGACGTGGTCGGGGCGCTCGCCGGTGCGCACCCGCTCGCGCGCCTCCTCAGCGACATGTCGACGATCAGCGGATGCCGTTCGAGGCGGCGCCGGCTCGCCGTCGAGCGAGATCAGCGACCAGCGATAGGCCTGCTTGCCCGCCATGCGGTTGGCGATCCGCAGCGGCTCGATCGCCATGGCGAAGGCGATCATGGTGAAGTTCGGGAGGAGCACGAAATAGAAATGCCGCTCGCGCACGCGCGTCCGGCTTGGCGGCGGCGCCCGGCGCGGCTGTCCGGTTCGCCTCCTGTCCATGTCGCAACTGGAGCACTTGCGCCATGTGAAAAACGCTAGTCCCTTCGCGGTTCCCTGCCAAGTGGGCGCCGTGACGATTGTCGCAGAGGGAACAGATGCCGGAGCCGGGAGGAAGCGCATGAGCGTGCCAAGGTGAAGAGCGATATCGAGATCGCACGCGCCGCGAAGAAGCGGCCGATCATGGAGATCGGCGCGAAGCTCGGCATTCCGGCCGAAAGCCTGGAGCCCTACGGCCACGACAAGGCCAAGGTCTCGGCCGACTTCATCGCCTCGCTTGCGGACCGGCCCGACGGCAAGCTGATCCTGGTCACCGCGATCAACCCGACGCCGGCCGGCGAGGGCAAGACCACGACGACCGTCGGCCTCGGCGACGGGCTGAACCGCATCGGCAAGCGCGCGGCGATCTGCCTGCGCGAGCCTTCGCTCGGCCCCTGCTTCGGCATGAAGGGGGGCGCGGCCGGCGGCGGCTATGCCCAGGTCGTGCCGATGGAGGACATCAACCTCCATTTCACCGGCGACTTCCACGCCATCACCTCGGCGCACAACCTGCTCGTCCGCGATGATCGACAACCACATCTATTGGGGGAACGCGCTCGACATCGATTCCCGCCGCGTCGTCTGGCGGCGCGTGCTCGACATGAACGACCGCGCGCTGCGCGAGATCGTCTGCTCGCTCGGCGGCGTCGCCAACGGCTTTCCGCGCGAGGCCGGCTTCGACATCACCGTCGCCTCGGAGGTCATGGCGATCCTCTGCCTTGCCACCGACCTCAAGGACCTGCAGAGGCGCCTCGGCGACATCGTCGTCGCGCTACCGCCGCGACCGGAGCCCGGTCACCGCGCGCGACCTCAAGGCCGACGGCGCGATGACGGTGCTCCTGATGAAGGCGCTGCAGCCGAACCTGGTGCAGACGCTGGAAAACAATCCCGCCTTCATCCACGGCGGGCCGTTCGCCAACATCGCGCATGGCTGCAACTCGGTGATGGCGACCAGGACGGCGCTGAAGCTCGCCGACTACGTGGTGACGGAGGCCGGCTTCGGCGCCGATCTCGGGGCGGAGAAGTTCTTCGACATCAAATGCCGCGCAGGCGGGGCTGAAGCCCGCCGCGGCGGTGATCGTGGCGACCGTCCGCGCGCTCAAGATGCATGGCGGCGTGGCGCAAGCGACGCGCTCGGCAAGGCCGAACGTCGAGGCGCTGAAGAAGGGCTGCGCCAATCTCGGCCGCCACGTCGACAACGTGAAGCAGTTCGGCGTGCCGGTGGTGGTCGCGATCAACCACTTCACCTCCGACACCGAGGAGGAGATCGCGGCCGTCAAGGAATTCGCCAAGTCGCACGGCGTCGAGGCGGTCCTCTGCACGCACTGGGCGAACGGCTCGGCGGGCACGGAGGAGCTGGCGAAGGCGGTGGTGAAGCTCGCCGAGTCGGGCGCGGCGCAGTTCTCGCCGCTCTACGAGCGACGACATGCCGCTCTGGGACAAGATCGACACCGATCGTCACCCGCATCTACCGCGCCGAGGAGGCGGTCGCCGACAAGAAGATCCGCGACCAGCTCAAGGCCTGGGAGGAGGAGGGCTACGGCAAGCTGCCGATCTGCATGGCCAAGACGCAATATTCCTTCTCCACCGATCCGAACCTGCAAGGGCGCGCCGCACGGCCACGTCGTGCCGATCCGCGAGGTGCGGCTGTCGGCCGGCGCCGGCTTCGTCGTGGTGATCTGCGGGGAGATCATGACCATGCCCGGCCTGCCCAAGGTGCCGGCGGCGGAGGCGATCGGGGTTGACGAAGCGGGGCTCGTGCAGGGGCTGTTCTAAGCCGGCTTTCTTCGACGTGGGACCCTGCGGCACCGAAACGCATCCCGCCGAGCAGCCGGCACACCCACCTGAGCGGTGTGACGCCTTGCCGGCGGCGCTCCTCCTTTCGAGAAAGGAGGCGTCATGTCCACGCACACGATCGGGCACAACCGGCCCGTTTCAAACGCACTGCATCCGCACGTCTATCGGGCGATGGTGGGGCTTGCGGCTATCCTCATTCTTTCGATCTGGGCCTTTGCCGGTGCCGGCGGCACGGATCTGCTGCTCGCGGTGATCACCGCCTTCATTGCGTTCACAGTGCTGATCCCGTCGACGCTCTGGTGGACGAGGCACAGGCATCGCTTGCCGGACGCCGAGTTCCGCGACGAGTCGCTCGACGGCTGGCTGCACGAGGAATTCCAGACATGGCAGGGTCGTCTCAGCGGTCGCGATGCGGCGACACAGGTGCTTCTACCGCTCACCGCCGTCGCATTCGGCATGGCGATCTTCGCGATCGTCGCGCACCTTTTGGCGTGAGCCTATGGCGCGGCCGTCAGGCGAAGAGGCTCGGCTGACCGCCGGGAGCCGCCCCCTCGATCTGAAGCATCCTGAGCTTGGTCTCGACGCCGCCGGGCGCCGAGAAGCCGCCGGGCTTGCCGTTCGCCGCGACGACGCGGTGGCAGGGGACGACGATCGGGAAAGGGTTCTTGCCCATCGCCTGGCCGACCTCGCGCGAGAGCAGCTTGTCGCCGAGCCGCTCCGCGATGTCGCCATAGGTCAGCGTCTCGCCCGGCGGGATTGTTCGCGCGATGGCGTAGACCTGTCTCTCAAAGTCCGGCACGCGCACCATGTCGAGCGCGATCTTGGAGAGATCGGCCGGCGCGCCTGAGAGCAGCGCGGCGATTGCCGCGATCGCTTCGGCGACCGCCGGGGGAGGGGGCGCTTCCACGGCTCCGGGATGACGTCTCTCCATGCGCTTCCGCGCCCGTGCGTCGTCGGCCTCGGGGAGCTGCAGGCCGGCGATACCGGCCGGCCCCCACGCGATGCCGCAGCGGCCGATCGGCGTGTCGAAAAGGGCGAAGTGCTTCGATTCCGTCATGGCCAAAACCTAGCACGGCGACGGCATGAGCGCCGCCCGGTTCTTGCACGTCTTCCTTGCCTGCGACACGCCCCCGCCGTTCCCGCGATTGCTCCTTGGCGTCGCCACCCCTAAACGGAGGGGATGCAGCGCTACAGCATCGTCTCGCTGATCCGTGAGGGGCTCCGCGGCCACACCGGCTGGCAGCCCGTCTGGCGCTTTCCCGAGCCGAAGGGAAGTTACGACGCAGTCATCATCGGCGGCGGCGGGCACGGCCTCGCGACCGCCTACTACCTGGCCAAGGAGCACGGGCTGAGGGACATCGCGGTGCATCGAGAAGGGCTGGATCGGCGGCGGCAATTCCGGCCGCAACACCACCATGATCCGCTCCAACTATCTCTATGACGAGAGCGCCGCGATCTACAGCATGCGCTCGACCTGTGGAAGACGCTCGGCCGCGAGCTCAACTACAACATCATGATGAGCCATCGCGGCGTCTTCAACCTCGCGCATGACGAGGGCGAGGCGCGGCAACTCCGGCGCCGCGTCGAGGCGAACCGGCTTAACGGCATCGACGCCGAATGGCTGGAGCCAGACGCGGTCAAGGATTTCTGCCCGCCGATCTCGATCGCGCGCGACGCCCGCTATCCGGTGCTCGGCGCGACCCTGCAGCGCTCCGGCGGCATCAACCGCCACGACGCGGTGGTGTGGGGCTATGCACGGGCCGCCGATTCGATGGGGGTCGACATCATCCAGCAATGCGAGGTGACCAGCATCCGGACGGAGAACGGCGCGGTCACCGGCGTCGAGACGACGAAGGGCACGATCTCGACCGGCAAGGTCGCCTCGCGTGACAGCCGGGCATACCAGCGTCATCGCCAACGATGGTCGGGCCTGACGCTTCCGATCGAGAGCCATCCGCTGCAGGCGCTGGTGTCGGAGCCGATCAAGCCGGTCATGCCCTGCGTCGTCATGTCGAACGCCGTGCATGTCTATGTCAGCCAGTCCGACAAGGGCGAGCTGGTGATCGGCGCCGGCATCGATCCTTATGTCAGCTACACGCAGCGCGGCTCGCTCGACATCATCGAGCATCAGATGGCGTCGCTGATCGAGCTGCTTCCCGTTCGTGTCGCGGCCTCAGGATGATGCGGCAGTGGGGCGGCATCGTCGACGTCTGCCCGGACGCGAGCCCGATCATCTCCAAGACCGAGGTGAAAGGCTTCTATATCAACGGCGGCTGGGGGACGGGCGGCTGGAAGGCGACGCCCGGCTCCGGCCACGTCTTCGCCGACCTGATCGCCAAGGACGAGCCGAACAAGATCGCGGCGCCCTTCACGCTGGAGCGGTTCGCGTCGCGGCGCGCTCGTCGCCGAGCACGGCGCCGCGGCCGTGGCGCATTAGAGGGGATGATGGGCGAGGTGAGCGCGACACGAGCCGAGGAGCAGGTTCCTCCCCATCGCCAGCGCGGGGAGGGGGACCGCCGCAGGCGGTGGAGGGGGCTGACGCCGATCGTTGCGGCCGCGTCCGCCCCCTCCACCATGCTTCGCATGGATCCCCCTCCCCCGATCGACGGGGGAGGAACTGCTGGATGGCTGCCAGGTGCTCCCATGTTCCTGATCCGCTGTCCCTATTGCGGCGAGCGCGACATCTCCGACTTCTCCTATGGCGGCGAGGCGCATATTGCGCGGCCGACCAGCCCCGAGACGATGAGCGACGCGGAGTGGGCGGGCTATGTCTTCCTGCGCACCAACCCGAAGGGCGTCTTCGCCGAGCGCTGGAACCATCAGGCCGGCTGCCGCCGCTGGTTCAACGCGCTGCGCAACACCGCGACCGACGAGATCCTCGCCGTCTACAAGATCGGCGAGCCGCGGCCCGCGCGTCGAATTGCGAGCCTGCCGGCGACGCCGAGCGGCGAGGCGCCGATCGGCTCCGGCAACGACGCGGTGAAGGTGATGGCGCCCGGCGAGGGGGAGAACCCGCAGTCGTGAGCGCCCAGCCGTTTCGCCTGCCGGAGGGCGGCTTCGTCGATCGGACGCGGAGCCTCACCTTCTCATTCGGCCGCAAGCAGCTGACCGGCCATCCCGGCGACACGCTCGCCTCGGCGCTGCTGGCGAACGGCATTCATCTCGTCGCGCGCTCATTCAAGTATCACCGTCCGCGCGGCATTGTCGGCGCGGGAAGCGAGGACCCGGCGGGGCTGGTGGAACTCGGTGAGCGCACACGCCGCGATCCGAACTCCCGCGCCACCGAGCAGGAAGTCTATGAGGGCCTGAAAGCGCGCCCGCAGAATTGCTGGCCGACGCTCGACTTCGATCTCGGCGCCGTCAACGACCGGATCGCGCCGTTCATCCCCGCGGGCTTCTACTACAAGACCTTCAAGGGCTGGCCGGGCTGGATGACGTTCGAGCCGCTGATCCGCCGCGCCGCCGGTCTCGGCCGCGCGCCGTCCACATCCGATCCGGACAGCTACGAGGCGGTCAACCGGCATTGCGACGTGCTGGTCGTCGGCGGCGGCCCGGCCGGGCTGATGGCGGCGCTCGCCGCGGGCCGTGCCGGCGCTCGCGTCATCCTCTGCGAAGAGACGGCGGCGCTCGGCGGCACGCTGCTGGCGCGCGATCCGGGGCTGCTCACGCTCGACGGCAAGCCGCCGGCGGAGTGGGTGGAGGGCGTTCGGGCCGAGCTTCTCGCCATGCCGGAGGTGGAGGTCCTGACCCGCACCACCGCATTCGGCTATTACGCGCATAATTTCGTCGGGCTCTGGGAGCGCGTCGCCGACCACCGGCCGATCACCGAGCGGCCGGATCACCTTCCGCGCCAGCGGCTGTGGCGGGTGCGCGCCAAAGAGGTGGTGCTCGCCTCCGGCTCGATCGAGCGCCCGCTGGTCTTTCACGAGAATGACCGCCCGGGGATCATGCTCGCCGGCGCGGTACGCACCTACATGCACCGCTACGGCGTACTGCCGGGAAGCCGCATCGTCGTCGCGACCAACAACGATTCCGGCTGGGACGCGGCGCTTGACATGGCGCGCGCCGGCGGCGAGGTCGCGGCGGTGGTCGATCTCCGCGCCGAGGTGGCGCACGCGCATCTTGCCGAAGCTGCGCGGCGCGGCATCGCCATCTACGGCAACGCGACGATCGTCGGCACAGAGGGCGCAGCGCATCTGACCCGGGTAGCGGTCCGCCCGCTTCAGATGCGCGACGCCAAGCCGGTCGAGATCGACTGCGACCTCTTTGCAATTGCCGGCGGCTGGGCGCCAAACGTTGCGCTCTTCGCGCAGTCACGCGGAAAACTCCGCTACGACGATCGGATCGAGGCGTTCCGCCCCGGCCGCTCCTGGCAGCATGAGCATTCCGCCGGCGCCGCGAACGGCGCGTTCGGCATGGCGGAGTGCTTCGCTGAGGGCGCGCGCGTCGGGGCCGCTGCCGCCAAGGCCGCGGGCTTCGCCGCGGAGATGCCGGTGCCTCCCACGGTGCCCGCAAGCGGCCAGATCGGGCAGGGGCCGATCCGCGTCATCGCCGAGCTGCCGTCGAACCGGCCGAAGCAGAAGATCCGCGCCTTCATCGATCTCCAGGACGACGTGACCAGCAAGGACTTGGCCCTGGCGGTGAAGGAGGGCTACCGCTCCGTCGAGCATGCCAAGCGCTATACGACCGCCGGCATGGGCACCGACCAGGGCAAGATCGCCAACCTGAACGCCTTCGGTTTTCTGGCATCGGTGCGCGGCGAGGCCGTGCCGGCGATCGGCACCACGACCTTCCGCCAGCCCTATAAGCCGGTGACCTTCGCCGCCCTTGCCGGCCAACACGTCGGCGACCTCTTCGCGCCGCGCCGCGCGACCCCGATGCATGATTGGCATCGCGCGCAGAACGCCATATTCGAGCCGGTCGGCGATTGGCTTCGCGCTCGCGCCTATCCAAGGAAGGGCGAGACCTTCCACGACGCGGTGCAGCGCGAGTCGAAGGCGGCGCGCACGTCGATTGGCGTGCTCGACGCGACGACGCTCGGCAAGATCGACGTGCGCGGGCCGGATGCGCGCGAATTCCTGAACCGCGTCTACACCAACGCCTGGCTGAAGCTCGCTCCGGGAAAATGCCGCTACGGGTTGATGCTCGGCGAGGACGGCATGGTGATGGACGACGGCGTGACGGCGTGCCTCGCCGACGACCACTTCCACATGACGACCACCACCGGCGGCGCCGCGCGGGTGCTATCCAAGCTCGAAGACTATCTGCAGACCGAATGGCCCTACCTCAAGGTCTACCTGACCAGCGTCACCGAGGAATGGGCGGTCGTATCGTTGTGCGGGCCGCAATCGCACAAGCTCGTCGGCGAGCTTTGCGAGGATCTCGATCCCGATCCGGAGACATTCGCGTTCATGTCCTGGCGCGACGCGCATCTCGGCCGCGTGCCGGTGCGCGTCTTCCGCGTCTCCTTCACCGGCGAGCTCTCCTACGAGATCAACATCAAGGCGACCTACGGGCTGTGGCTGTGGGAACAGGTGATGGAGCTTGGCAAGAAATACGGGATCACGCCCTACGGCACGGAGGCGATGCACCTGCTGCGCGCCGAGAAGGGTTTTGTCATCGTCGGCCAGGAGACGGACGGGACGGTCACGCCCGACGATCTCGGCTACGGTTCGATGGTGAAGAAGAGCGGCGACTTCATCGGCCGCCGCTCGCTCACGCGCCCCGACACCCAGCGCACCAACCGCAAGCAGCTGGTCGGGCTGCTGACCGCCGATCCGAAGCTCGTCCTGATGGAAGGCGCGCAGGTGATCGAGACGGAGGCGGAGAGCACGCCGCCGGTGCCGATGCTCGGCCATGTCACGTCGAGCTATTTCAGCCCCAATCTCGGGCGCTCGATCGCGATGGCGCTGGTCAAGGACGGGCGCAGCCGTGTCGGCAACAGGCTCTTCGTCTCGCGCCGCGATGGCGCGCCGATCCCCGTCACCGTGACGGGAACCGATTTCCTTGGCACGCAGGAGGCGGCGAATGGCTGAGGCAAGCACGCTCGTCCGCCGCTCGCCGCTCTTCCATCGCGCCCCGATGGAGGGCGAGGGGCTGCGGATCGCCGAGCAGCCCTTCCTCGGGAAGTTCATCGTGCGCGCCGCGCCGGAAGCGGCCGCCGCCGAGATCGCCGGGGTCTTCGCCCACGCTCTGCCGCTTGAGCCGCTGACCAGTTCGACGTCCCGCGAGACGTCGTTCCTCTGGCTCGGGCCGGACGAATGGATGCTGATCACGTCCCCCGACGAGGCGGAGGAGCGCGGCGGCCGGGTCGAGCGGGCGCTTGCCGGGACGCATCACCAAGTCGTCTCGGTCGGCGACTATTACACCGTGATCGAGATCGCTGGTGCGAACGCGCGCGCGCTGCTGATGAAGCTGACGACGCTCGATCTGCATCCGCGCGTCTTCAAAGCCGGCATGGTGGCGGGCTCGATGTTCGGCCGGACGCACGCCATCCTGTGGCTGAAGAGCGAGGATCGGTCGCAAGACGGAGCAAGCTTCCGCCTGATCGTCCGCTGGTCGATGGCCGACTATCTCTGGTGCCTGATCGCCGAGGCCGGACGCGAATGGCGCGTGCCGGCGCAGGAGCCGGTCAAGGGCGAGACGCTGGTCGTCGCAGACTGAGCGCGGTCGGGCCGGGGATCAGCGGCCGACGCCGAAGAGCCGGATCGCCTCGCCGATGCCGGGCTCGCCGAGCATCGAGTGGCGGAAGCGGTCGCGGGCCTTTGCCGACGCCTCGCTGACCTGCTTTGAAGATGCCGGACGCTGCTGCCGGAGGGTGGTGGAGAGGAGGCTGAAAAGCTTGTTCATGACGCGTCTCTTCGGGTTCTGAGTTCTGATCGGCGTCTGCTGGCGTCGACGTCGGCGCACATGCTCCCGCAAAGGTTAAAAGGCAACCCACGCCGCCGCTGATTTCCTCGGCCGGGATGCGGCATCCTGTCTCGGTCCCGCGGGTGCGTGCGTGTGCCCCGATCCTCAGGCCCTCGGGTAGTCGGGCTGGGCCGCCGGCGCCGCGCGGATGAAGGCGTCGAGCTGGCGGCAGGCCGCGTCGACACGGGTCAGAAGCGGGTAGGGGGAGACATCGCAATTGAAGCGCCGGGCATTCGCCATCTGCGGCACGAGGCAGGCGTCGGCGAGCCCCGGCGTTTCTCCGAAGCAGAATGAAAATGCTGTCGTGCGTCGTGCCAGCAGCGCCTCGAGACTGGCGAAGCCGGTGGCGATCCAATGGCTGTACCAGGCGGCGGCCTTGGCGTCGTCCACGCCGATCGCGTCGGTCAGATAGCGCCGGACCCGGCTGTTGTTGATCGGGTGCAGGTCTGCCGCGATCACGTTGGCAAAGGCGCGGGCCTCGGCCCGGAGCAGCGGGTCCTTGGGCAGCACGCTCGGCTCGGGGAAGAGCTCCTCCAAGAGCTCGATGATCGCCATCGACTGCGCGACAAAGCGGCCGTCGATCTCCAGCGCCGGCATCAGGCCCTGCGGGTTGATGCGCCGATAGTCTTCGGAAGAGAGCGAGGGGATGGCGACGTATTCGTAGGGGACATTCTTGAGATTGAGGACGATGCGGACGCGCTCGCCGGCCGAATTCTGGTAGCGCGTATGAAGCCGCAGTCTCATTGCTGGCGGAAGCCGATCTTCTCTTCGTGCCCCTGGTCGAGCAGCCACTCGGCAAGCGACTCCGCGAAGCTCCGAAGCACCCAGAATCTCGAAGCGCGTCTCCGTCACCCGATGGATCAGCACATCGACGTGATGGATCATGGTCTCGACCGCCCGGCCCGGCGGGAAGACGGTCGAGTCGAAGTCGAGCATCACCGTCTTCGCGAGCACGGCGGCCGCCGCCTCGCCTTCGAGCGCCAGGATCGTCCGCCCATGCGAGACGTCGGTGACCGCGGCGTCGCTCTCGGGAACCGCCGTCTGCAGCAGCTGGACTAGGTCGGCTGAGACCCCCGCGACCATGAAGCGGCCCGGTCCGAGCGCCGCGACGACGATCCCGTCGCGCGCGATCGCCGTGCCGAGCGGTGGAGCTGCTTCCGAGACCTCAGACGCGAGCACCGCCTCGACGGTTCGAAGCGTATCCGGCCAGGCGCGGATTTGCAGCACCGCTTGATAGGGCGCCTGCGACAGCGTCAGCGCGCCGCCGCCCGCCGCGGCCTCAAGATGCGCCAGCGCGGAGAGCCGCTCAGCCATGCATGCGGCTCCCGTCCTTGTCGAGGAAGCAGGCGTCGCAGATCTCCACCGCGCCGTGATGGCCGCGTAGCGGATCGGCGGCGAACATCCCTTCGCCGAACCGCTGTCTGCCGCGTTCGAGCAGCGCCAGCGCGATATAGGCTTCAAGCGCCGGGCTGTAGCACATGGCCGTGACATGGCCCTGGCTGCGGCCGGGCGCCTTCGGGTCCGACCCCGCCACGAGATGCGCGCCGCCGAGGATCGGCTGGCCGTCGCGCGACTTCACCCCGACGAGCTGCTTTCGGTCCGGATCGACGAGCGCCGGGCGGAGCGCCAGCGGCTTGCCGACGAAGTCCTTCTTCTTCGAAAACATCTTTTCGAGCCCGAGATCGTGGACGGTCGTGCGCCCGTCGATCTCCGCACCCGTGACGTGCCCCTTCTCCAGGCGCAGCACGCCGAGCGCCTCAAGCCCGTAGGGAACGACGTCGAATTCCTTGCCGGCCTGCATCAGCCGCTCCCAGACCGCAGCGGCGTGGTCGGAGGCGCAATAGACCTCGTAGGCGCGCTCGCCGGAGAAGGAGAGGCGCGCGACCAGCACGTCGATGTCGCCGGCCTTGCCGGTCCTGACCCCCATGAAGGGGAGGGCCGCGTCGCCGACGTCGATATGGTCGAGCGCCTTCTCCAGCAGCGCGCGGCTTTGCGGCCCGGCAACCGCCGCGCCCGCCCACTGGTCGGTGAGCGAGGCGAGCGAGACTTTCAGCTCCGGCCAGGCGAGCGTCAGCAGCATGTCGAGATGCTGGTAGACGAGCGCGCCGTTGGCGGTGGTCGTCGTCATCAGGAAGCGGTTCTCGCCGAGCCGCCATGTCGTGCCGTCGTCGAAGAGGAAGCCGTCGTCGCGCAGCATCAGGCCGTAGCGCGCCTTGCCGACGGGAAGCGTGGAAAAGGTGTTGGTGTAGACGCGGTCGAGGAAGGACGCCGCATCCGGACCCTGCACGTCGATCTTGCCGAGCGTCGAGACGTCGGTGATGCCGACCGAGGCGCGGACCGCGCGCGCTTCGCGCACATAGGCCTGCTCCAGCGTCTCGTTTGGCTTGGCGTAGACGCGCGGGCGCTGCCAGAGCCCGACATTCATCATCTCCGCACCGGCCTTGACGTGCCAGTCGTGGAGCGGCGTGCGGCGGAGCGACGCCATGTGCGCGCCGTGGGCGCGTCCGACCAGCGTTCCGATCGGGACGGGATTATAGGGCGGGCGGAAGCGCGTCGTGCCGACCGACGGGACCGGCACGCCCCGCTCGTTGGCGAGGATCGCAAGGCCGTTCAGATTGGAGGTTTTGCCCTGATCGGCCGCCATGCCAAGTGTCGTATAGCGCTTCAGATGCTCGACCGACTGGAAGCCCTCGCGGTTGGCGAGCCGCACGTCGGAAGCCGTCACGTCGTTCTGCATGTCGACGAAGGCCTTGCCCTTCGCCGGAATCTCGAAGAGCGGGAACAGGTTGTCGGCCTGCTGAGCCGCCGCCTCGCTTGATGCTTCAGCCTCATCCGGCAAAGAATTAAATCCACATGCGATTGCGGCGGCTCCACCGGCGATCGCGCCTTCTGCCGCTGCGGTCGTCGCGTCGAATGTGCCCTTGATCGCGCCTGCCGCGACCCAGCTCTCGCGCGGCGTGCCGGGGACGAAGGCACGGATTGTCTCGTCATAGGCCGGCGGGCCGCCGGCCTGGCTCGCGAGATGGACGAGCGGGCTCCAGCCGGCGGATATCGCCAGCGCGTCGCATTTCAATTCGCGCGTCCCGCCCGCCACCCGTCCCGTCGCGGCATCGAACGCGGCGATTGCCGTTGAGCGCAGCGCCCTGCCGCCTTTCGCCGCGACAACGACATGGCCGGGGAGACAGTCCGCGCCGGTGTCGGTCAGTTCGCCCGCGGCGTCGGCCGGCACATTCGCGCGCGGGTCGACGATCGCGCGCACCGGAACGCCGGCCCGCGACAGCGCCACGGCCTTCCGCCAGCCGCTGTCGTTGTTGGTGAAGAGAACGACGTCGCGCCCGACCGAGACGCCGTAGCGGCACGCATAGGCGAGCGCGGCATTGGCGAGGATCACGCCCGGCGTGTCGTTGCCCGGGAAGACGAAGGGGCGCTCAATCGCGCCGGTCGCAAGCACGACCTGCCGCGCCTGGATGCGCCAATGGCGGCGGATCGTCTTGCCTGAACCGGATGCGGCGACCTCTTCGACTGCGCCGAGCACGTTATCGTCGTAGTAGCCGTAGACCGTGAGGCTGGTGACGCGGCGGACGTTGTCGAGCGCATTCAGCGACGACATGGCCGGGAAGAGCCAGTCGGCCTGTGCCTTGCCGTCGATCGAATCCTCAAGATCGAGGTTGCCGCCAAGAACCGGCGATTCCTCAGCGAGGATGACGCGCGCGCCGGCGCGGCCCGCGGCAAGTGCTGCGGAAAGACCGGCGGGGCCGCTCCCGACCACGAGCACGTCGCAGAAGACGTTCACCTGCTCGTAGCGGTCGGGATCGGGCGCGAAGCTTGCCCGGCCGAGCCCGGCGGCGCGGCGGATCGAGGGCTCGTAGAAGCGCCAGCCGCGCTTACCCGGCCCCATGAAGGTCTTGTAGTAGAAGCCTGCCGCGATGAAGCGGTCGAAGAGGCCGTTGACCGCGCCGATATCCGCGTGCAGCGACGGCCAGGCATTCTGGCTCCGAACCTTGAGGCCGTCCGTCGCCGGGACGATTGTCGCTTTGGCGTTCGGCTCGCTGCCGCCGCCCGACCCAAGCGTGACCAACGCGTTCGGCTCCTCCGAGCCGGCGGAATAGACGCCGCGCGGTCGGTGGTATTTGAACGAGCGGGCGACGAGCACGCGGCCCGATGCGATCAATGCAGAGGCGACGGTGTCGCCAACAAAGCCTTGGACGGGGGCGCCGTCGAAGCTGAAGCGCACTTGGCGCGTGCGGTCGATGCGGGTGCCGCCGCGCGGCAGACGATAGCCCGGCATCAGCTTGTCTTCCCGTCCGCCCAGGGGCCGACGAGTCGCGCGTCCGCGACGTCATGCGTCTCGGTGTTGCGCGTCACCACCAACCACGAGCGGCAGCCATGTGCGTGGTACCAATATTCCTCATGCGCTCCGCGCGGGTTGGCGCGGTCATAGACATAGGCCGCCCAGCGATCCGTGTCGGGGGTCGCGAGCGAGGGACGGATGCGCGTCGCGTCGCCCTCGTAAGAGAACTCGCTCTGGTCGCGCAGACCGCAGATCGGGCAGGGGATCAACATGGCATCTGCTCAATGCAATCTCGGAACAGGGCCGGTGCCCCATTCGTCGATCGGCCGGCCTTCGTGGAAGCGCTCGAGCGTGAAGGCGGCGTTCAATTCATGCGGCTTGTCGTTGGCGATCGTGTGCGCGAAGCACCAGCCGGAGGCGGGCGTCGCCTTGAAGCCCCCGTAGTTCCACCCCGCATCGAGATACATGCCCGGCAGCGGCCCGGGCGTGATGATCGGGCTTCCGTCCATGGTCATGTCGACGAGCCCGCCCCAGCTTCGAAGCAGCCTGACCTTGCCGACATTCGGGAAGCAGGCGAGAAGCTCCGTCGCCACCTCGTGCACCACCGGCAGGTTCCCACGCTGGGCGTAGGAATTGTAGTAGTCGAGGTTGCCGCCATAGACGAGGCCGCCCTTGTCGGACTGCGACACGTACATGTGCCCGGCGCCGAAGGTGACGACGCAGTGGACGAGCGGCTTCAAGGGCTCGGTGACGAAGGCCTGCAGCACGTGGCTTTCGATCGGCAGCTTGTCGATGCCGGCTTTGCGCATCACCTCCGAAGTCATGCCGGCGACGACGACGCCGACCTTCGGCGCACGGATCGTGCCGCGCGGTGTGACCACGCCGACGATCCGGTCGCGCTCCTTCAAGAAACCCTGCACCTCGCAGTTCTCGATGATGTCGACGCCGAGCCGGTCGGCCGCATGCGCGTAGCCCCAGGCGACGGCGTCGTGGCGCGCCGTGCCTCCGCGCGGCTGCAACAGCCCGCCGACGATCGGGAAGCGCGCATGATCGGAGAGGTCGAGGCCGGGGCAGAGTTTTCGGATCTCCTCCGGCATCAGAAGCTCCGAGTCGATGCCGGAGAGCCGCATCGCGTTACCGCGCTCGGCATATTGGTCCATCTGGGCGGGAGAGTGCGCGAGGTTCAAGACACCGCGCTGCGAGAACATGACGTTGTAGTCGAGGGCGTGGCTCAGGCCCTCCCAGAGCTTCAGGCCCCATTCGTAGAATTTGTGGTTTTCGGCGAGCAGGTAATTGGAGCGGACAATGGTCGTGTTCCGCCCGACATTCCCCTGGCCGATCCAGCCGCGCTCAAGCACCGCCACGTCGCGAATGCCGTGCACCTTGGCGAGATAGAAGGCGGTCGCGAGCCCGTGCCCGCCGCCGCCGACCACGATCACGTCGTAGGAGGGTTTCGGCTCGGCCTTGCGCCATGCCGGCCGCCAGCCGCGATTGCCGGCGAGCCCATGGCGCAGAACGGAAAAAGCGGAATATTCGGCCATCGAGCCTCACGCCCCCAACGCCATCCGACCCGGAGCAGCGTTCCGCGTCAATGGTTTATGGCGACGCGTTCGTCCGCGCTTTATGATGTGAGGCGCCGCGACCAGCCGCCCCGGATGCGACAGTTGGTGCCGCAGTCGCGGTCGGCGCGTGACCGGCCAGCCTGCTTAGAACGCCCGCGTCTCCATCCCGTCGACGTAATGCTTCAGGTATTGGCCAACAAAATCGTAGTCGACCAGGCGGGAATAGGCGTCGGCGATGCGACGGGTCACGGGCCCCCAGACCGCGGAGTCGCCGCCGATCCGCACGCCGTTGACGGCCGTGACCGGACAGATGCAAAGCGACGTCGAGGTCAAGAACACCTCATCGGCATTGTAGGCGTCGTAGAGATCGATGTCGGCCTCGCGCAGCGGCAGGCCTTCCGCGCGGGCAAGCTCGATCACCGTCTGCCGGCTGACGCCAGGCAGCACGAATTTCTCGCGCGGCGTCAGGATATCGCCGTCGCGCACGACGAAGATGTTGGAGCCGAGGCCCTCGCAAAGGTTGCCGTTCGTGTCGAGCAGCAGAGCCCAGGCCTCCGGGTCGATGCTTGCCACCTCCTGGCTCGCGACGATCAGGTTCAGGTAATTGTGCGTCTTGGCGCGCGGTGTAAGCGAATCCGGCGGGACGCGGCGATGCGACGGGATAACGACACGGATGCCGTCCTTGAAGAGCTTGGCGCGCTGCGTGAGCGGCAGCGGCGAACATTCGAGCACGACGTTCGGGCCGTGATAGTCGATGTTGTCGCCGGGCACGTCCTTGACGCCGCGGCTGATCCGCTGGCCGACCCAGTAGTCGTCGTCCGCGCCGAGCAAGTGGCGGTTGCGCTCGAAGAGCTCCTCGGTCAGCTCCGACATCCGCGCCGGGCCGAAGCCCGGGTCGATGCGGAGATATTTGAGCGAGCGATAGAGCCGCTCGACGTGCTCCTTCACCTTGAACAGCCGATGGCCGAAGCTGCGGGTCATGTCGAAGCAGCCGTCGCCATAGACCCAGCTTGAATCGCGGAACGGAATGCGCACCTCCCGCTCCGGCATGAATTCGCCGTTGAACCAGGCGACTCGCTCGTTGGCCAGTGACGACATGCTGCTTTCGACCGGGAAGGGAGGACGGATCGGAAGCCGCCAATCTAGAGGGCCGGCATCGACGACGCCAGGGCGCTTAGATCACCGCATAAGCCGCGCAGTTCCTCCCCCCTCGCTTGCGGCGGGGGAGGAACTGACGCGCCAGGCTGCAACTCATCGGCGCGCCGTATCGCCGATAAACGAGACCGGGGACCAACCCTTACGGGCGCAGCCTGGGCGGTCCCAAGGCGTGGCGGATCGACTGCTGTGTGCTCCGCTCAACCTGTCCAACAAAGCAACCGAGCGTGTAGGGATATTCCTGCGTCAGCCGGTAGGCATAAGCGTAGGTCCTTCCGTCGATGGTGACGGATTCGGCGCGCCCATGGCACGCGTCGAGATCGGCATTCGTGATCTGAGCACCCGAAGCGTCGCGCATGCCGAAGATCGGGAAGCCGTCGAGCGCCCAGCCGACGAGCTTGTTGCTATTCGCGCCCGGCAGGCACGGCGAACTGCTGTGGTAGTGATATTGCCCGTTGGCTTGCGGATGTCCGTTGCAAAGATCCTGAATCTCGTGAGCGGCTGCGTCGTTCCCGCCGGCGTCGAGCGCGTTGTAGATCGCCACGCCGGTCACGGTGAAGCCGATCATTCCCATCGGCACGCAGCTCGGCTGCGCCGCCGTGACCGGTTCCAGCGGAATCTCAAACGACAGGTTCTGCGTTTCGATGCTGTTCGGGTTGCGGTCGTAGCGATATGCGGGATCGTTCCGGTCGATCGGGAAGTTCCCGGTCGCCTCATGCAGCGGCAATCCGTTGCTATTCACAGCAAGCTGGTCCCCGTCGGGGGTCACAGTAAGCCTCGCGTTGGGCCACATGACGCTGCCTTCCACATGCGGCTTTTTGGCGGGGTCCCAGGTCTCGCCGTGAAACCAGGACCCTTCGTGCAGCGCGGCGCCACCGTGAAACGACGTCTCGCAGGCATAGACATTGCCGCGCGCGGGATGGTCGGTGATGTGACCGTCGCCAACCGGAAGCTCGTGGGCAGCGCTGCCGCCTGCCACTAGAATTTGCGGCGCTGCCAGCAGCAACGCTGCGAGCCCACAGCGAATGGGTGCTTTCACGAGTCTTCTCCTTTCAACAGGTCTCGTCTGAGCGAGAATGACGGGATCACGCCGCAAAAGTGTCCCGCGAAAGCGTAAATTTGTAATGGTCTGTATCGGGGGCGATCTCGGCGCCGCACTGAACCGCTTGCTGATTTCGGTGCTTTGGCTGGGCTATGCCGCCATCGCCTCAAGTCTGATCCGGGCGATCTTGTCGATCTCCGCGAGCGCCGTTTGGAACTCCGTATAGCGGTCGTTTTCGATCCGTGCTTCGAACGCGGCGAGGATGTCGTGGCGCGTCTTGCCGGCGACCGCCAGGATGAACGGGAACTTGAATTTCTGCTTGTAAGCGTCGTTCAGCGCTTGGAAACGCTGGAATTCCTCCGGCGTGCATTGGTCGAGCCCGGCGCCCGCCTGTTCGGAGCGGGAGGCGGCGGTGAGCTCCGCGACGCCGAGCCGGCCAGCGAGATCGGGATGGTTGCGGATTAGCTTGAGCTTCGCCGGTCGGTCGAGCGCAGCGGCGACCGTTGCCATCGCCTGCGCCAGGCCGGCGGGCGTGTCGGTCTCAGGCGTCAGGCCGTCTCCGAAGGCGCGGACTGCGATTTCGGGGAAATGCTCGTAGACGCCGCCGAATTTCTCGACGAATGCCGAATATCCCATTTCCCGCGGTGGTTGGTCGAATCGGGTCTTAATCATTGCCACCGTGGCTCTACGATCCGCTCGTTGCGTTCGCCGTGTAAACGTTGAGCTTGTTCCCATCCCGGTCGCGGAAGTAGGCGGCATAGAATCCGCCTCCGCGATCACCCGGCGGGCCTTCATCGCGGCCGCCCATCGATACTGCAAGGGCGTAGACACGGTCCACCTGGGCCCGGTCGCGTGCCGCGAGCGCCACCATGGCGCCATTCCCTACGGTAGCCGGAGCTCCGTCGAATGGCTTGGTCAGCGTGAGACGTGGGCCGGCGCTGCCCGCGCCCCACGAGATGAACCGCGCGCGAACCAGGATGCGACTCGCGCCGAGCTCGGCCGCGAGCGCGTCGTAAAACTCTCCCGCGCGCTCAAGATCGTTCGTGCCGAGCGTAACGTAGCCGATCATGTTGAACCTCAGGTTTCGGCAAACGACTGTCGGGGTGGGCGCCCCTTTGCCGAGGCGCGGGGATGTGGGCATACTTGCCCACATGAGCCACTCCGACAAAGACAATTCGATCCGATGGGCCGGCTGACCACCCATGTCCTCGACACCGCGCTCGGCCAACCGGCGGCGGGGCTCGCGATCACGCTCAGGCGTGCCGGCAAGCATGGCACCGCGCTTGCAAGCTTCGTCACCAATGCGGACGGGCGCTGCGACAGTCCGCTCCTGGAAGGCAAGGCGATGGAAGTGGGGAGCTATGACCTGGTCTTCGAAGCCGGCGCCTATTTCGAGGGACTCGGGCTGGCGCTGCCGGAGCCGAAATTCCTCGACCAGGTGGTGATCCGCTTCGGCATCGCCGATCCCTCGGCGCATTATCATGTGCCGCTGCTGATCTCGCCCTACAGCTACTCGACCTACCGGGGAGCTGATGGCGATCCGCTTCCTGCTCGGCGAGGAGGAGCGCACGCTCGAAGGTGTCGCGCCGACCCTGACGGTGCTGGAGTATCTGCGCCGCCACGCGCGGCGCATGGGCACCAAGGAGGGCTGCGCGGAAGGCGACTGCGGCGCCTGCACGGTGGTTCTTTCCGAGCTGGACGGCGAGGGCGGCCTAAAACACCGCGCGGTCAATTCCTGCATCCAGTTCGTCTCCGCGCTGCATGGGCGGCGGCTGACGACTGTTGAGGACCTGAAGGCGGCGGACGGGACGCTGCATCCGATCCAGCAGGCGCTGGTCGAGCTGAACGGCTCACAATGCGGCTTCTGCACGCCGGGCTTTGTCATGCAGCTCTATGCCGGCTGGCTGGAGGGCACGCTGACGGACCGCCAGGCGGTGAAGGATTGGCTCGCCGGCAATCTCTGCCGCTGCACGGGCTATGGCCCGATCATCGACGCTGGCGTTGAGGCGGGGCAGGCGGCGGGACCCGATGCAGCGGCCGCGAAAAAGACCGCGAAGCGCCTCGACGAACTGGCCGCCGGCGCGATGCTGCATCTTACGCATGACGGCGACCAGGTCTTCGCGCCGCGCAGCGCCGACGAGCTGGCGGAGGTCTATGCGGCGCACCCCGATGCGACGATCGTCGCCGGCGCCACGGATGTCGGGCTCTGGGTCACCAAGCAGCACCGGCACTTGAGGACATTGATCGATGTGACTCAGGTCAAAGACCTTTCGGCGATCGAGGAAGGCGCGGACGGGCTGACGATTGGGGCGACCGCCAGCCACCGCGACGCCACGAAGGCGCTGGCGCGGCTTCATCCCGACCTCGGCGAGCTGCTTCGCCGCTTCGCCTCAATCCAAATCCGCAACGCGGGAACGGTCGGCGGCAATATCGCCAACGGCTCGCCGATCGGCGACCTGCCGCCGGCGCTGATCGCGCTCGATGCGCGGCTCACGCTGAGGCGCGATCATGAGCGGCGCGAGATGCCGCTTGAGGATTTTTTCATCGCCTACGGCAAGCAGGACCGCGCGCCCGGCGAGTTCGTGGAGGCGGTGTTCGTGCCGGCGCTCGCGCCCGAGACGCGCTTTGCCTGTTACAAGCTCTCCAAGCGCTTCGACCAGGATATTTCCGCTGTGATGGCAGCGTTTTCTCTGACGTTGCTGCAGGGAAAGGTGAAGGCGGCGCGGATCGCTTTCGGGGGCATGGCGGCGACGCCGAAGCGGTCGGAGAAAGCCGAGGCGGCGCTTGTCGGCAGCGCCTTCGATGAGGCTGCGGTCGCGAAGGCCGTCGCGGCGCTGGCGGAGGATTTCGCGCCGATCACCGACATGCGCGCTTCCGCCGGCTACCGGCTCAAGGCGGCGCAGAATCTGCTGCGGCGCTTCCATCTGGAAGGCCGGCCCGACGCGCTCGTCGCGACCCGCGTCCTTGAGCTTGCCGGGGAGCTTGCCTGATGGACGAGACGCTGATCCAGGACCGCTCCGGCGCCGGCACGCTTCGCTCGGTGCCGCACGGGACGCCGACCCACGAGGATGCGATAAGGGGCGGCGTGCACCGCGCCGTCGTCCACGACAGCGGCGCCCGCCACGTCTCCGGCGAAGCCGTTTATGTCGACGACATTCCGGAGCTTCCCGGCACGCTGCAGGTCTATGTCGCGATGAGCGCGCGGGCGCACGCGAAGCTCGTTTCGCTCGACCTCTCCGCCGTCGAGGCGGCGCCGGGCGTCGCCTGCGTTTTGACCGCCGCCGATATCCCCGGCGAGAACGACGCAAGCCCGGTCATGCATGACGATCCGGTCTTCGCCGTCGGCGAGGTGCAGTATGTCGGGCAGTCGCTGTTCGCCGTGGCGGCGGAGAGCATCGAGGATGCGCGCGCCGCGGCGAAGCTCGCCAAGGTCGAATATGAGGACCTGCCGGCGCTGATCACGGTCGACGAGTCGCTCGCTGCCGGCGCTGAGCTTCAGACCGCGCCGCGCCATATCATGCGGCTCGGCGACGTCGACGCGGCGTTCGCCGGTTCTCCGCGCCGTATCAAGGGCACCGTCCGTATCGGCGGCCAGGACCATTTCTATCTGGAAGGCCAGGTCGCCTACGTGATCCCGGGCGAAGCGGGTGACATGCTGGTCCACTCCTCGACGCAGCATCCGACCGAGGTGCAGCACGCCGTCGCCAAGGTGCTCGGCCTGCCGGACAATGCCGTCGTGACCGAGGTCCGCCGCATGGGCGGCGGCTTCGGCGGCAAGGAGAGCCAGCCGGCGCTCTTCGCCGCGATTGCGGCACTTGCCGCGCGCAAGACCGGGCGGCCCGCGAAGGTGCGGCTCGACCGCGACGACGACATGGAGATGACCGGCAAGCGCCACGACTTTCGCATCGACTACGAGGTGGGCTTCGACGATGCCGGCGTGATCCGCGGCGTGCGCTTCGACCAGGCGGCGCGCTGCGGCTATTCGGCCGATCTTTCAATCGGCATCGCCGACCGCGCGATGTTCCACGCCGACAACGCCTACGACCTCCACAATGCGGTGATCAACTCCCGCCGTATGAAAACGCACACCGTCTCGAACACCGCCTTCCGCGGTTTCGGGGGCCCGCAGGGCATGGTCGGAATCGAGCGCGTGATCGAGGAGATCGCCTTTGCGCTCGGCCGCGACCCGCTCGAAATCCGTCGCGCCAATTTCTATGCGGCCGAGGGCGGCGGCATCACGCCCTACCACATGGAGGTGAAGGACTGCGTCATTGCCGAGATGGTCGATGAGCTGGAGCGCACGTCCGACTACCGCGCGCGGCGGAAGGCGGTCCGCGCCTTCAACGCGGCGAGCCCGGTGCTGAAGAAGGGGATCGCCCTGACCCCCGTCAAATTCGGCATCTCGTTTACCGCGACGCACCTGAACCAGGCCGGCGCGCTGGTGCATGTCTACAAGGACGGCTCGGTCTCCTTGAACCACGGCGGCACGGAAATGGGGCAGGGGCTCTTCGTCAAGGTCGCGCAGGTGGTGGCGGAAGAATTCCAGATCGACCTCGACCGCGTGAAGATAACCGCCACCTCGACAGCCAAGGTGCCGAATACCTCGCCGACCGCTGCATCGTCCGGCTCCGACATCAACGGCATGGCGGCGAGGAACGCCGCGCGCAGCATCAAGAACCGGCTGATCGCGTTCGCGGCGGAGAAATACAAGGTGCCGGAGGAGCAGGTGGTGTTCCTGCCGAACCGAGTGAGGATCGGCAACGAGGAGATGCGCTTCGCCGACCTGATCGCCGAGGCCTATCTCGGCCAGGTCTCGCTGTCCTCGACCGGCTTCTACAAGACGCCCGACATCTATTACGACCGCGAGACCGCAAGCGGCGTGCCGTTCTTCTATTTTGCCTACGGGGCGGCAGTAAGCGAGGTGGTGATCGACACCTTGACCGGCGAGAACCGACTCTCGCGCGCCGACATCCTGCATGATGTCGGGAAGTCGCTGAATCCGGCCGTCGACCTCGGCCAGATCGAAGGCGGCTTCATCCAGGGTCTCGGCTGGCTGACCACCGAGGAGCTCTGGTGGAACGACAAGGGGCGGCTGATGACGCATGCGCCCTCGACCTACAAGATCCCGACCGCCAACGACCGGTCCGACGATCTCAGGATCGCGATCTGGGAGAAGGGGATCAACAAGTCCGACACGATCTACCGCTCGAAGGCCGTCGGCGAGCCGCCGCTGATGCTGGCGCTCTCGGCTTTCTCCGCGATCGTCGACGCGGTGTGCGCTGCCGGCGACTACAAGGCGTTTCCGTACCTCGACACGCCGGCGACGCCGGAGCGCATCCTTTTTGCGGTGGAGGATGTTCGCAAACGGGCGGGCGAGGCGGCGTGATGCGCGACTGGCTTAGCCCGCTGGTCGAAGCGCTCGCACGCGGCGAGGCTGCGACGCTCGTGCACCTTGCGGAGCTCAAGGGCTCGGCGCCGCGCGAGGCCGGGGCGCAGATGCTGGTCACCGAGAATGCGATCAACGGTACGATCGGCGGCGGCGAGCTTGAGCGCGCGGCGATCCTGAAGGCGCGTGCGCTGCTTGTGAGCGGAGGCGCGGGGATCGACCACTTCGCGCTCGGACCGGAGCTGAACCAATGCTGCGGCGGGTCGGTGACCGTCGCCTACGAACCCTTCGCGCCGGCCGATCTCGCCTGGGTGAAGAAGCTCTGCCGCGCCGCGGAGGAGCCTCAGCCTGTGGTTCGCACGTTGACGATCGACGCCGGCGGCAGCATGCGCCGCGATTGGGCGGTGAGCGAACAGCGCGACGACTACATCGCCAAGATCGGAAAGTACCGCATCGTTCTGAGCGAGCGGATCAATCCGGAGCGGCAGGCGCTTTGGCTCTTCGGCGCCGGGCATGTCGGGCGCGCGCTGGCGCCGGCGCTTCTGCCGCTCGGCTTCGCCCTCACCTGGATCGACGGGCGCGCGGGAGAATTTCCCGAGCCGCCGCTTCAAGGCGTGAAGCAGCTTGCGCTCGCCATGCCGGAGCTTGCCGTCGACGAGGCGCCGCCCGGCACGATGTTCGTGGTGATGACGCACAGCCACCCGCTCGACGAGGCGATCTGCGAGGCGGTGCTTCGGCGCGGCGATTTTAGCTACCTCGGGCTGATCGGCTCGGCGACCAAGCGCGCGCGCTTCGTCAAGCGGCTCGGCGCGGCGGGGATTGCGCAAGCGGAGCTTGAGCGCCTCGTCTGCCCGATCGGCCTCGCCGAGATTGAGAGCAAGGAGCCGGCGGCGATCGCCGCCTCGGTCGCGGCCGACCTCCTGATCCGCCGCGAAGCGATGGCTGCGCTCAGGAAGGGAGCTGCGTTTCATGGGCGCTGACGCCGAGACCGAATTCATGCGCCGCGCCGTCAGGCTCTCGGCGGAGCATATGCGAGGCGGCGAAGGGGGGCCGTTCGGCGCCATCATCGTCAAGGACGGCAAGGTGATCGCCGAAGGCTGGAACAAGGTCACCTCGTCGAACGATCCGACGGCGCATGCCGAGGTGGTCGCGATCCGCGCCGCCTGCGAAACGCTCGACACCTACGCGCTTGAAGGCTGCGACATCTATACGAGCTGCGAGCCCTGTCCGATGTGCCTCGCCGCGATCTACTGGGCGCGGATCGGCGGAATCTACTTCGCCAATACGCGCCAGGACGCGGCAGCAATCGGCTTCGACGACGAGTTTCTCTACAACGAAATCCCGAAGCCGATCACTGAGCGCGCGATCCCCACGAAGCATCTTTCACTGCCTGAGGCGGAGGCTGTCTTCGACGAGTGGCGCGATAAGCTCGACAAGGTCGAGTACTGAGATGCGCCGGGGGGCGCGCACATGATCGCCATCATCCTTGAATGGCTGAACGCGCTTCTGCGTTGGGCGCATATCATGGCCGGCATCGCCTGGATCGGCTCGTCGTTCTTCTTCATCTGGCTCGAAGCGAGCTTGAAGAAGCGCGAGGGGCAGGACCCGGGCATCCAGGGCGAGACCTGGATGGTGCATGGCGGCGGCTTCTATCTCGCCGAAAAATATGCCGTCGCGCCGGAGCGCATGCCGGACGAGCTGCACTGGTTCAAATACGAGGCCTACTTCACGCTGATCACGGGCTTCCTGCTTCTCGTGGTGATCTATTATTTTGGCGCCGACGCCTTCCTGATCGACAAGGACAAGATCCCGCTCGACCCGGTGTGGGCCTCACTGCTTTCAGCGGGCTCGCTCGTTGCCGGCTGGTTCATCTATGACGGGCTCTGCAAGTCGCCGCTCGGCAAGAAGACCGGACCGCTCGCCGTAGCGGTGTTTCTGGAGATCGCGGCCTTCACGTTCTTCTATCACGGCGTCTTTTCCGACCGCGCGGCGTTCCTGCATGTCGGCGCGCTGATCGGCACGATCATGGCAGCGAGCGTCTTCTTCATCATCATCCCGAACCAGAAGATTGCGGTCGCCGAACTGAAGGCCGGGCGGCGGCCCGACCCGCGGCTCGGAGAGCAGGCGGGGCAGCGCTCGCTGCACAACAACTACCTGACGCTGCCGGTCATCTTCATGATGATCTCCAACCACTATCCGGCGATGTTCGGGCATCCGTGGAGCCCGCTGATCGCGCTCGGCATCGTGGTGGCGGGCGCACTGATCCGGCACTTCTTCAACATCACCAATCACGGCGTCATCACGCGCGCCGCGATCCTCTCAATTCCCGCGGCGGCCGTGGTGATCCTGCTCCTGATCATCCTGACCGCCTACCGGCCCGACCAGGGCACGTCCGTCGGCGCTGTCTCCTTCTCGGACGTGCGGCCGATCATCCAAAAACATTGCATCATGTGCCACTCGGCAACGCCGACGCATGACGGAATCTCCGAGGCGCCGAAGGGCGTGATGTTCGACACGCCCGAGGAGATCCGCACACATGCCGCGATGATCAAGCAGCAGGCCGTCCTCTCCGACATCATGCCGCTCGGCAACGAGACCGGCATCACCAAGGAGGAGCGGCAGACGCTCGGGGCCTGGATCGATCAGGGGGCAAAGATACGCTAGATGCAGCAGGCTGGGGACTTTGCGCCGGGATTTGGCGGAACGCGCGAGGCGGCGGCTCCCGCCGCCTCGCCAAGCGCTCAGGGCCGCGCTTCGAGGATCATGTTGAAGGGCGTCTCGGCGGCGCGCCTGAAGTGCGAGAAGCCGCCGCCCTTGGTCACGACGTCGCGAAGCTTCGCTTCGCCGGCCTGCGCGCCGAGCGCCGTCCCCACCTCCTGCGAGAGCGATGTCGGCACGCAGATCATGGTCGACGCCGCGTAGTAGAGCCGCCCGACCGGGTTCAGGTTCTCCTCGATCCGATCCTTCGCCATCGGCTCGACGATCATCCACGTTCCGTCGGACTTCAGCGCCTCGCGCACATGCGACGCCGCGCCGGCCGGATCGCCCATGTCGTGCAGGCAGTCGAAGAAGGTGACGAGGTCGTAGCCGCTTCCGGAGAAGGCCTTCGCCGGGCTGATCTCAAACCGCACGTTCTTCGGCGCGCCGTGCGCCTTGGCGTGCTCGTTCGCCTCGGCGATCGACTTCGCGTGGAAGTCGAAGCCGACGAACTCGGAGTTCGGAAAGGCCTTCGCCATGATGACGGTGGAATAGCCACAGCCGCAGCCGACATCGGCGACGCGCGCACCGCGCTCAAGCTTCGCCTTGACGCCGTCGAGCGCCGGCAGCCATTCCGCCACGAGGTGGTTGTGGTAGCCGGGCCGGAAGAAGCGGGCGATCGCGCAGAACAGGCAGCCGTCCTGGTGATCCCATTCGACGCCCTTGCCGCTTCTGAAGGCGGCCTCGACCATCGGCCGGTTACCGATCGTGCGCGCCGCCGAATTCGAAGGCATCGACGAGATAGACGGGGCTGTCCTTGAGTGCGAAGACCATGGCCTGCTCGGGCGGCAGAGTGAACCGCCCGCTCGTCGCGTCGTAGGTGACATAGCCCGACGCCGCCTGATGGGCGAGCCACTCGCCTAGATAGCGCTCGGCGAGTCCGGTCTTCGCGGCAAGCTCCTTGGCCGTCATCGGACCGTGCTCGTGCAGCGCCCGATAAAGGCCCAGATTGGCGCCGATCTGGACCAGCCCGATCGAATAGGCGCCGCCGAGGTCGTTCAGGACCTGGCCGACGAATGCATGCAGCTTTTCTTCTTCAATCATCGTCGTCTCCCGATTGTGTCGGACGCCCCCGCAATGCCGGCCGTCGGCCTAGATGTAGTGGGTGTAGCGTGCGTCGCACTCGACCCCGTCGATCTGGCCGCGCTGCAGGCCGATATCCTTCAAGGCGTTGTCGTCGAGCCCGTTCAGGATGCGCCGCGTGCGGGCGCGACGATGCGCGGCGACTGCCATGCGGACGAAGCCGGCAAGCGCGAAGCCGACATTGCGGCGGAGCATCAAGGAAGGGCTGGAACGGAGGTGGTCTCCTCCCTCGGAGAAGGTGATGGTCATGGTGTTTCTCCTCGATCGATTGCCGCAGCGTGCGGCCTGCACGGTGCATAGAGGAACTCCTGATGCTGGACTTGCAGATGGCTGGGAGATTGCGTGAAGGTTTCGCGGATTCTACACGTCAGGGAAGCATCCGGACCCGGCGATGATCTATCGGTTCGAGGCATTCGAGATCGACACCGCCGCGCAGGAGCTGCGCGAGAGCGGTGCCGCGCGTGCAATCGAGCCGCAGGTCTTCGCGCTTCTTCTCCATCTCGTGGAGAATCGCGACCGCGTCGTCAGCCGCGACGACATCCTGGCGGCGGTCTGGCAGGGCCGCATCGTGTCGGATGCGGCGCTTTCGAGCCGCGTGAAGGCCGTGCGCCAGGCGATCGGGGACGACGGCCAGGCGCAGCGTCTGATCAAAACTGTGCACAAGAGGGGCTTCCGGTTCGTCGGCGACGTGAAGATCGTCGTTGCCGCCGAGATGGAGACGGCGCCGATCGCCGCCGAGCCGGCGTCCATCGGAAGCTCGACGCCCACGCTCGGCAGCCTGCTCCTGCCGCCGGTCAGGAAGCCGTCGATCGCGATTCTGCCGTTTCATTCGATCGGCGAGCCGAACGTCCTCGCCGAAGGGCTTGCGCACGATCTGATCACCCGGCTCGGGCGCACGCGCTGGCTCTTCGTAATCGCGCGCGGCAGTGCCTTTCGGTTCAGCGGCTCGACAGAGAGCCCAGGCGCGATCGCCGCCAAGCTCGGCGTACGCTATATCGCCCACGGCGCCGTACAGTCGCTCGGCCGGCAAATCCGCGTGCATGCGGCCCTGACCGATACGACCACCGACACGGAGGTTTGGTCGGAGAAGTTCGACCGCCGGCGCGACGATCTCTTCGCCGTGCAGAGCGAGATATCCGACGCCATCGCCGGCGCGGTCGAGTCGCAGATCGAGTTCATTGAGCGGGGCCGCTCGCTGTTGAAGCCGTCGGAGAGCCTCGATGCCTGGGAGGCCTATCACCGCGGCTGCTGGCACATGTACAAGTTTCGGCCCGAGCACTATGAGGAAGCGGAGCGCTTCTTCCTGCAATCCATCGCGCTCGATGCGAGCTCGCCGCGTCCAGTGGCGGGACTCTCTTTCGTTCATTGGCAGCGCGCCTTCCTCGAGATCAGCGCGGACCGCGCCGGCGAAATCGCGCGCGCGAAGGAGCTGGCCGAGCAGGCGATCGCGCTCGATCCGCGCGACCCACAGGGCTACAACGCGCTCGGGCGAGCGTATCTGATCAGCGGTGACGCGGAAGCGTCCGAGCGGGAGCTGCAGAAGGCCGTCGATCTGAACCCGAGCTTCGCGATCGGACAATATTCCCTCGGCTTCGCTCTCCAGTTCGCGGGGCTCATCGAAGAGAGCCAGGAAGCCGTGAGCCTGGCGCGGCGGCTCAGCCCCTTCGACCCGATGCGCTTCGCGATGATGGCGCTCGAGGCGAGGAACCTCGCAAACCTCGGAGCCAGCGAAGAGGCGTGCGCGATCATCGGGCAGGCGGTCGAGGAATCGAACGCCCACTATCATATCCTCGCGCTCGCGGCGCATGTCTCGGGCGTGTCAGAGAAGCCGGAGCTGGCGAAGTCCTATGTCGCACGCTTGCGGTCGATCCGCCCGGGCTACGACTTCGCCGCCTTCACGCGCGCCTTTCCGCTGTTTCGCGACGAGGACATCCGGATCGCGCGGAGGGTCTTCGACTAGCCGGCAAGCCTGGCACGGCGCGTGCTAGGGTAAGACCGACCGCCACAGGCCAACGACAGGGAAGGGGCGATGCGCTCGATATTGGACCATTGCGCGGGGAGCGAGCGACGCAGATTCGCCGCGGGGTCGGTGCTTCTTTCCGAGGGGACCGTCTCCGGCCAGCTCTTCATCCTGGTGGAGGGAGAGGTCGAGGTGCTGCGCGGCGAGATGCAGGTCGCGCTGATCGACGAGCCGGGCGCCGTCTTCGGCGAGATGTCGGTGCTGCTCGCGCTTCCGCACACGGCGACGGTGCGCGCCGTTTCGCCACTCACGGCTTTCGTCTTCGAGGACGCCGCCGCGTTCCTTCGCTCAAACCCGGCGATGGGCTTCCATCTTGCGCGGCTGCTGGCGCAGCGGCTCAACGCCGCCACCACCTACCTCGTCGATCTCAAGCGCCAGTTCGAGGGGCATGGCGACCATTTCGGAATGGTGGGCGACATTCTGGAAAGCCTGATGCATCAGCAGGACGAATCGTTCGCCGCCGCGCCGGCGGATTCCACCGACGACCCCCGGCTCTGAAGCCAACCGGGCAGCGCTCTCAGTTTTTGAACCGGCCGCGCCAGCGGCTTTTCAAGTTCGACGATCTCGTTGCCCGCCGCGGAAAGCCAAAGCGCGACGCTCTCCTCGGTGTCGAAGATAATATGGGCTGGTGGGGCGCCGAACTGGTGCCCCATGTTGAACACCCAGGTCGGTCCGATCCGGTCGACCCAGGAGCCGCCATCCGTGAAGGGCGACTGATGCACATGGCCCGAGAAGACGATGTCGGGCCGGTGCGTCTCAATCAGGTCGAGCAGGTCGGCGTCGCCGAAATGCCGGCTGCCGGCCCAACTCACCGGCGACAGGGCGGGCGGGGCGTGGTGTACCCAGATCCAGCGCGCCGGACGACGCCTGGCATCTTCCGCGAGCTTCGCCCTGATCGCCGCGCGCGCGATCGGGCCGTCCCACCACGGGCAGACGCTGAACAAGGTGTCGTCGAGGAGCAGCGAGTCACCGTCCGAGGCGACGCGGTCGTCGCGGGCGTTCAGGATCCATTTGGTGGTTTTCTCGCCCGCCGCAGCGTCGGAATCGAGATCGTGATTGCCGGAACAGACAAGAAGCCGCGTCCGCTCCTTCAGCCGCGCGATGTATTTCTGGATGACGACGCTTTGGGTGCGCCGGTCGACGAGCGAGGAGAGGTCGAGATGGTCACCGGCGATAATGACCACGTCGAAGGCCGGCGCGGCCTCCACCACCCAGTCATATTGCTGCAGCCCGTAGTGGAGGTCGCCGACGACGAGGCACCGCATCGGCCGCTCTCCCATGCATTGCGCCGCGCCCCGTCGTTACACGAAGCGGTTGAGCAGCCCTTCCAGATATTCCTGCCGCCCCGACTTGGGCTGCGGCTCAAGCCGCTTGTCGGCGACATATTTCGCCATGTCGTCGAGGCTTGTCCTGCCGGCGAGGATGTCCTTGCCGAACGCTGAGTCCCAGCCGGCATAGCGGTCCTTCACGAACTTCTCGTAAGCGCCATCCTCGATGATCGCCGCAGCGTTCAGAAGCGCCTTGGCGGTCGCGTCCATCGAGCCGACATGCGCGTGGAGGAGGTCGTCCGGCTCGATCGACTGGCGGCGGATCTTGGCGTCGAAGTTCATGCCGCCGGTGGTGAAGCCGCCGGCGCGCAAGACCTCGATCATGGCGAGCGTCAAGTCCGGCGCGTTCATCGCGAACTGGTCGGTGTCCCAGCCGAGCAGCGGATCGCCGCGGTTCAAATCCAGCGAGCCGAAAATGCCGAGTGCCGCGGCAAGCTGGATCTCGTGCTCGAAGGTGTGGCCGGCGAGCGTCGCGTGGTTCTGCTCGATGTTGATCTTGACCTGCTTGTCGAGGCCGAAGCGCTTCAAATTGCCGTAGATGGTGCCGACGTCGAAATCATACTGGTGCTTCGTCGGCTCCTTCGGCTTCGGCTCGATCAGGATGGTGCCCTTGAAGCCGATCTTTGCCGCGTGCTCGACCACCATGGTGAGGAAGCGGCCCATCTGGTCGAGCTCGCGGCTGAGGCTGGTGTTGAGCAAGGTCTCGTAGCCTTCGCGCCCGCCCCACAGCACGTAGTTGGCGCCGCCCAGCTCGTGCGTGATCTCAAGCACGTTCTTCACCTGCGCCGCGGCATAGGCAAAGACGTCCGGGTCGGGATTGGTGGCGGCGCCGGCCATATAGCGGCGGTTGGAAAAGAGGTTGGCGGTGCCCCAGAGCAGGCGCACTTTCGCCGTCTCCATCTTCTTCGCGAAGATATCGGCGATGTCGCGCACGTTCTTGTTGGATTCGGCAAGGCTCGCACCCTCCGGCGCGATGTCGCGGTCGTGGAACGTGAAGAAGGGGACGCCCAGGAGCTCGAACATCTCGAAGGCGACGTCGGCCTTGAGCTTCGCCTTCTCCATGGACTCGCCGAACCAGGGGCGCAGAAAGGTCTGGCCGCCGAACGGATCGCCGCCCGGCCAGGTGAAGGAGTGCCAGTAGCAGACCGCGAAGCGAAAGTGCTCCTCCATGGTCTTGCCGAGGACGATGCGCGCCGGATCGTAGTAGCGGAAGGCGAGGGGGGTCTTGCTCTCCGGCCCTTCGCACTTGATGGGCTTCTGGTTTCCGAAAAAGCCGCTACTCATGGCTTGAGGGCCTCCTTGATGGCGGGATAAAGCGCGCGGTAGCGCTGAAAAGCAGAACGGTAGCGCTCGACGGCGGCCTTCTGCGGCGCGATCGAATGCTCAGTCTCCGGCGGGCGGCAGACCTCGAGCGGATCGGCGCCCGTCGCCGCGACAAGTCCGAGGCGCGCCGCGCCGAAGGCGCCGCCGAAATCACCCTCCGCCGGGACGTCGATCGGGATGTTCAGGACATTGGCGATGATCGTGAGCCAGGCATGCGAGCGCGAGCCGCCGCCGACCGCCGTTGCGCGCTCAACACTGGTGCCGGCGGCCTTCAGCGCCTCCAGGCAATCGGCGAATGCGAAGGCGACGCCTTCCATCACCGCGCGGGTCAGCGCCAGGCGGTCGGTCTGCGGCGACAGGCCGACAAAGCTGCCGCGCGCCGAAGTATCGTTGTGCGGAGTGCGCTCGCCGGAGAGATAGGGGAGAAAATAGAGCGGCTCCACGGCAGGCGGCGCGTTCTCCATCGCCTGCGCCAGATCGCCGGGGCTTGCCCCGGTCACGCCGGCGAGCCATTCGAGCGAGGCGGCGGCGGAGAGGATGACGCCCATCTGATGCCAGGTCGCCGGAAGCGCATGACAAAACGCATGCACGGCGCTCGCCGCGTTCGGACGGAATTTCTCGTTGGAGACGAAGAGCACGCCGGATGTGCCGAGCGAGACGAAGGCCGCGCCGGGCGCGACCGTGCCGACGCCGCAGGCCGAGGCCGCATTATCACCGCCGCCGCCGGCAATCACCGGCGCCTGTGCCATTCCCCAGCGCGTGGCGAGCACGGAGCGGAGCTTGCCGGTCGGCTCGGTACCCTCGTAGAGCTTCGGCATCTGGTCGCGGTGAAGGTGCGTCGCACCGAGGAGATCGTCCGACCAGGCGCGCTTCGCGACGTTGAGCCAGGATGTGCCAGCGGAATCCGACATGTCGGACGCATGGTCGCCGGAGAGCCACATCCGCACGTAGTCCTTCGGCAGGAGCACCTTGGCGATTGAGTCGAACACCTTCGGCTCGTGGCGGCGCACCCAGACGAGTTTTGGGGCGGTGAAGCCTGGAAAGACGATGTTGCCCGTGATCTCGCGGAAGCGTGGATCGGCGTCGAGCTCGGCCGCCTCCTCGAAGGAGCGCCCGTCGTTCCAAAGGATGCAGGGGCGAAGCGGCCGCTCCGCCTTGTCGATCAGGGTCGCGCCGTGCATCTGGCCGGAAAGGCCGATGCCCTTCACCGCCGCCAGCTCGCGCGGATTGTCGCGACAGAGCGCGTCGATCACGCTGGACGTCGCCGCGACCCAGCTCTCCGCGTCCTGCTCCGACCAGTTCGGATGCGGCCGCGAGACGTTAAGCGGCTCGCCGCGCGAGGCGACGATGCGCTGCGCTTCGTCGATCAGCACCGCCTTCACCGACGATGTGCCGATGTCGATACCGAGGTACATGGAAGTCGGCTCCGCCTCCCGTCAGACGCCCGACGGCCCGGACGTTGCCGGGGTTTGTTTGAGGGTCGAACAGTGCTTTGAGAGAGCCGCACTGTCAACCGAGGCGATCAGGCCTGTGTTTCTATGCAGCGACCCCTCGTCGAGATACGGGCGCGAACGGCAGATCGTCAGCTTCATCCGACAGTTGTCTCCCCCGGGGGCTTCGGCGTACGCAATTCTTGAATGCCGGGATTGCCGTCATTGTCGCGAATGAGATGGAAGATGCCGAGATGAGCGAGGCAAGACCGACAAGCGTCGTTCGGTTTGAGAAGATGGCCTATCTGGGGATTTTCCTGACGATCGCCTCCTGGCCGCTGAACTGGCAGGGCATGAGCGCCTCGTTGGCTCGCAGCCCTCTGATCTATCCAATTGGGATCGGCGTCGGATTTGCGGTGCAAGTCCTGCTGATTTGGCTGATTGCGCGGAGGCGGAAGAATTGGGCGCGCTGGGCGATAGCGGTTCTGATTATTGTCGGCTTGGCCGCGATTCCCCTCGAGCTACATGCTTTTGTAGTGGACCCGATGGCCACCGCGGGTCGCCATGTCGGCTATCTGGTCTGGGTCGTTGCGGTGGCGTTTCTCTTCCGCCGTGACGCCAGGGAATGGTTCGAGAGCAAGACCGCATCTCCGGCGGCACCGTAGACGCCTATCCGGTCACGTCCGCTGCTCCGGCCAATGGTGCATGATCCAATGGCGGGCGATATCGATGCGGCGCGGCAGCCAGACCTTCTCCTTGGCCCTGACGTAGTCGACAAAGCGCTGAAGCGCGGCGGCGCGGCCGGGACGGCCGGCGAGCCGGCAGTGGAGCCCGACCGACATCATCTTCGGCTGACCGGCTTCGCCCTCGGCGTAGAGCACGTCGAAGGCGTCCTTCAGATAGGTGAAGAACTGGTCGCCGGAGTTGAAGCCCTGCGGCGTCGCGAAGCGCATGTCGTTGGCGTCGAGCGTATAGGGAATGGCGAGGAACGGCCCCTTCGGTCCGGCGAGCCAGTAGGGGAGGTCGTCGGAATAGACATCGGCGGTATAGAGGAAGCCGCCTTCCTCCGTGGCGAGCGCGATCGAGTTGATGGAGGAGCGGCCCGTATACCAGCCGAGCGGCCGCTCGCCGGTCACCTCGGTGTGGATGCGGATCGCCTCGCGCATGTGCTCGCGCTCGTCTTCCTTCGAGAAGTCGCGGTACTCGATCCACTTCAGACCGTGCGAGGCGATCTCCCAATCGGCCTCGCGCATCGCGGCGACGGCTTCCGGGTTTTTCTGCAGCGCCGTTGCGACACCAAAGACGGTGACGCTGACGTCGCGCTCCGTGAACAGGCGATAGAGCCGCCAGAAGCCGGCGCGCGATCCATATTCGTAGATCGATTCCATGTTCATGTGCCGCATGCCCTGCCAGGGCGCTGCGCCGACGATCTCCGACAGGAAGGCCTCCGACGCGGCGTCGCCGTGCAGGATGTTGTTCTCGCCGCCTTCCTCGTAGTTGACCACGAACTGCACGGCGATCAGCGCGCCCTCCGGCCATTTCGGGTCGGGCGGGCTCTTCCCGTAGCCGACCATGTCGCGCGGATAGGCCGTCATTTCTGCAGCATCTCGGCAACGCTCAGCGCAACGACCTTGGTCGCGGCGTCGAGATCGGAGAGTTCAAGCTTCTCGTCGGCGCGATGGCCGTTCGCCTCGAGGAAGGTGCGCGGGCCGGCGCCATAGCCGACCGTCGGGATGCCGGCCTCCGCATAGAGCCGCGCGTCGGTATAAAGCGGCACGCCCTTCACCTCCGGCGTCTCGCCGAGAATCTGCGCGGCGTTGCGGGAGAGCGCCTTGATCAAAACGTCGGCGCCCGGAAGCTGGCGCAGCGGCCAGGCCAAAAGAATGCGCTCGATCTCGACCCGCATGCCGCGCGCCTGTCCGACGCTGCGCGCGATGACGAGCCTGAGATGCGCCTCGACCTGCGCCGGGTCTTCCTCCGGCGTCAGCCGCCGGTCGAGACGGATCGTGACTTTGTCGGGCACGACATTGGTGTTGATGCCGCCGGAGATCAGCCCGACCGTCAGGTTCGGGTGGCCGATGCCCGGATGCTTGGAGACGCGCGAGGCATATTCCGCGCGCTCCTTGTAGAGCGTCGTCAGAACCCGCGTCATCGCCTCAAGCGCATCGATGCCGGTCTCAGGCGCCGCGGCATGCGCCGACTGGCCGTGGATCGTGACCTCAAGATGCAAGACCCCGTTATGCGCCGTGACGATCGAATAAGCGAAGCCGGCGGAGATGCAGAAATCGGGCTTCACGATCTTTTCGTCGAGCAGCCATTTCGGGCCGATCAGCCCGCCCGCCTCCTCGTCGAAGGTGAAATGCAGCTCGACCGTTCCCTTCAGCTCCTTCGCCACGCTCTCCAGCGCGAGCAGCGCGAAGGCGTAGGTGGCGAAGTCGGATTTTGAGACCGCGACGCCGCGCCCGTACATCACGCCGTCTTCGACCTCGCCGCCGAAGGGCGGATGCGTCCAGCCCTCGCCGGGCGCGACCACATCGCCATGCGCATTAAGCGCGATCACCGGACCGGACCCGAAGGAGCGGCGGACCACAAGGTTGGTGCAGGAGACCATGCCGGCCGCCTCGACCAGATGCTGCGGCACGGCGTGGCGCTCGACCTCGAAGCCGAGTTTTTCCAGCGCTTTCGCCGCGACCTCGGCGATCGGCCCGCAATCGCCGGGCGGATTGGAGGAGGGGGTCTGGACCAGCTTCTTGAGGAACGCCTCGCAGTCGGCGCTGCGGGCGTCGATGTCGGCGAGGATTTTCTGTCGCGAGTTCGGCAGAAAGCGGCATGCGCCTTCATGCGGGCAGCACAGATCGGCCGTCAAGCCGCGTCCAGCCTTATCCCAGCGCCGTCAGCCCCGGAAACGCCTCCTGCATCCAGTAGGAGATGGTCGCCATCTCCCCGGTGAGAAACAGCACGCCGGTCAGCACCAGGAAGGCGCCCATGCCCTTCTCGACCACGGGCAGGAAGCGGCGGAAGTTTCTGAGCCATCCGAGGAAGAGCGGCGCGAAGATCGCCGCGGCGATGAAGGGGAGGCCGAGGCCGAGCGAATAAAGCATGAGCAGGAGCGCGCCCTGTCCGACCGTGTCGGTGGCGCCGGCGACGCCGAGGATCGCGGCGAGCACCGGCCCGATGCAGGGCGTCCAGCCGAAGGCGAAGGCAAGGCCGAGCAGATAGGCGCCGATCATCCCGGGCTTAACGTCGCGCACATGAAACCGCGCCTCGCGGCTCAAGAGGCGCAGGCGGAAGACGCCGAGGAAGTGCAGCCCCATCAGGATGACCAGAATGCCGCCGACGATGGTGAGCGTGTTCAGGTAGGTCGCGACCACCTGTCCGAGCGCGCTCGCCGTTGCGCCGAGGAGGACAAAGACGGTGGTGAAGCCGAGCACGAAGGCGAGTGCCGCCGGAACGACCCCGCGCGTCGCCGCCTCCGCCGGTCCGGAGCCTTCCAGTTCCTCGATCGAAACGCCGCCGATATAGCAGAGATAGGGCGGCACGAGCGGCAGCACGCAGGGCGAGACGAACGAGATCAGCCCGCCGGCGACCGCCGTCAGAAGCCCGACATTGTGCATCAGTTGCGTCCGCGCGCGCCGATCACCATGCCGGGGTTGTCGTCGCGTGAGTCCCCGCCGTCAAGCCGGGGTGCGTCAGGCTGTCCCAAACCTCGCCGGCGATCACGAAAGCGAGATTAAATGTCGGCCATTCCGCGGATTGGAGGGTAGGCGCGCTTGCGGTCGGCTTCCCGATGCTGACAGAATGCCCGCCCGATCGGTCAGGGTCTTCGTTCGTGTCGAGAATGCGTTATCCCCCTGCGGCGTTCCTGCTCCTCTTTGCGCTCAGTTTAAGCGGCGTCGCTGAGGCGCAGTCGCGCGAGGACATGGAGCGCTGCCGGCTGATCGTCGACGACCAGCGCCGGCTCCAATGCTACGACGCGATCGATCTTTCCACCTCCGAGCCGCGCACCAAATACGAGGTCATCGATCTCGGCGATTTGAAGAGCTATGCGCTGAGCTATCGCGGCACGCTGGTCGAGGTGAGCGGCTGGCTGAAGCCAGGCCCGGATTTCCTCTTCCTTGGCATTGACGCGGCCGACGATCACCCGATCCCGATCGAGGACGAGAACCTGCCGCGCCGCGATCGCCAGACGTTCCTCTCCATCTGCGGCGGCGGCTGCCAGGCGACTGTGCAGGGGCGCGTGAGCCCCGTCAATTTCACCACCGGCATCATCGCCGACGCATTGATCGCGCGTTAGGCTGCAAGCAAGTGGAAGTGTCCGGAACTAGAATTTGACGGCGGCGCTCCCCGCGCCGACGATCGCGACATGCATGGCCGCACGTCATGCCCGAGGCATGTCAGAGCGGCAAGTCCCAGTCCTGACCGACCAGGTCCTTGCCGAACTTGCGGTCCTCCCATTGCTTGACCAGTTGGAACCCGGCGCCCGCATAGATGCGGCGGGCGGAGACAAGCACGTCGTTGGTCCAAAGCGTCAGCCTGCTGTAGCCGACCTTGCGCGCCTCGGCGATGCAGGCATCGACCAGTGCGCGGCCGATGCCGTGGCCACGGGCGCCCGGCTCGACGAAGAGCAGCCGCAGCCGCCCGACCGTGTCGCTCTCCTTCACCAGGAACACCGAGCCGACCGGCGCGCCGTTCAGCTCGGCGATCCAGCAGCGCTCGTGCTTCTCGTCGTAGTCGCGCACGAAGGCGCCGACGATCTCAGCGACCAGCGCCTCGAACTCTTCGTTCCAGCCGTACTCCGCGCCGTAGACCACGCCGTGCCGATGCACGAGCCAGCCCATGTCGCCGAGCGCCGGCCGGCGCAGGATCACCGTCGGATTCGCGGCTTGCTTCGGGCGGTCACCGTCGAGCAGGGCCTCGATGCGCTGCACGGCGTCGAGCAGGTCTCTCTGGCCTTTGGCTGGGATCGGTGCGACCAGCTCGGCGGTCGCCTGCTGCCATGCCTTGTCGATCGCGGAGAAGACAGCGCGGCCCTTTTTGGTGAGTGCGACGTGGCTCTGCCGGCGGTCGGCCTTCGATGGCGTGCGCTTCAGGCAGCCCTGGCGTTCGAAGCGGCGGAGGATGCGGGAGAGATATCCCTGGTCGAGGCCGAGATCGCGCTTCAGCTCGCTCGCCGTCGCAGCGCGGCGGTGGGCAAGCTCGTAGAGCACGCGGCCTTCCGTCAGCGACAGCCCGCTCGCGAGCGGCGCATCGGAGAGGACGCCGATGCGGCGGGTGTAGAAGCGGTTGAAGGCGCGGACGGCGGCGATGACGCCCGCCCTCTCGTCCACGCGGTTTTCGCTCCGATCGTCTCCGGGGCCCGGCATGCGCCAAGCCTCGCGAAATTAAATGACAGAGTCAACTAAAATGGATGTCTTCGTCAACGACTGGGGCCGTTGGTCAGCCTGGCGTTCCAGCAGACGATCGGGTGGCCGGAAACGAGCTCCCGGAGCAGATCGAGAACGGCCGTGACCACCTTCGGCTCGTCGAAGAACTCGATCACCAGCGGCAGGTCCACCATGACCCGGAGCAGGTCGGCGGCGTGCACCTCGCCCGCATCGCCGAAGCCGGCAATGCCGCGGAACACCGTCACCCCGCGCACGCGGTGCTGGTCGTGCAGCACGTTCAGGACTTCCTGCATCAGGCTCTTGCGCCGGCCGTGGTCGGCTTCGCTCAGATAGATGCGGACGATCGTTACCTCGGTTTCCATCCCCGGCTGCCTTTTAGATGTTGCGCGCCATGAAGGCGCCTCCGAATGCCGCGACCAGCCCGACCGCGACCGAGAGCACGACATAAAGCACGGCCTTCAGGGTTTCGCCCTGCTCGACGAGCAGCAGCGACTTCGATCGTGAAGGTGGAAAACGTCGTGAAGCCGCCGAGAAAGCCGGTCAGCACACCGGTGCGCACATAGGGGCTGAGCGTCAGCCGCTCGAGCGTCTCGATGAAAAGGAAGCCCATCAGGAAGCTGCCGAGCACGTTGATCGCGAGCGTCGCGTAGGGGAAGTCGCGGCCGTAGATCGCCTGCAGGAGCCCGGTCATCGCGTAGCGCGCCCAGCATCCGAAGATGCCGCCGATGGCAATGGCAAGATAAGCCCACATGCGAGATTCGTCCTGAGCGCGGTTTCCCGCCTTACAGCAGAGAAATGAAGAGGATCGCAACCAGGAGCATCGCGATCAGCCCGAGATAGACGTTGAGATGCCCGGACTGGATCACCCGCAACCGCTCGGCGATGCGGATTGCGAGCTTCTCCAGGGGGACGAAGAGGTAAGGGCCGAAGATCGGCGCCACGTCATGCGTGAATTTGAGGCGTCGGATGAAATAGGGGTAGCCGTTCGATTCCTCGGCGTGCTGACGCTCGGTCACGACGGTCGGCCGGTAGACGAAGCTGTAGAACGTGCGAAGCGCGTTGGAGAAGGTGAGCGCCGTCGTCGTTGCGCGCTTTGGATTGAGGCTTCGCCCGCCATACCAGACCGGCACGCGCCGCGGCCTGGCGCGCAGCGTGACGAGGAGCAGGCCGAGCGGGATCAGCGCCAGGAGCGGCATCGCGATGATGAGCTTGCTCGGCGAGATGAAGGCGAAGGTCGCGGTGAGCGGCACGAGGATCCACCCGTGGCGCATCCGCGCGGCGGCGTCGAATCCGAAGGCGGTGGTCTCGCTCACGCTGAGCGCGCCGATCCAGATCGGCATGCCGACCGCGAGCACGAGCACGAGCAGGCCGAGTATCCCGACTGCGAGCTGCGTGGGGAAGGGCAGCGGCCGCAGGCTCGGATCGCGCCGCCCAAGGAGGCCCAGCCCGAACGCCTTGATGGAGGTCGCAAGCGCGATCGCAGCGGTCAGCGCCAGGCCGGTGCCGGCGAGTGCCGCGGCAAGCCGGCTCGTGAGATTGGCGAGATGAAAGCCCTGGAAGAAGGTCTGGAAGAGATACCATTCGCTGACGAAGCCTGCCTGCGGCGGCATTGCCGCGAGGCTCATCGCCGCGAAGAGCGCGCCGAGGCCGAAAACCCAGGAGCTGGCGCGGAGCACGCCGCGCTGCAACAGCGCGTAGCTCCCGGACGCCGCATAGACGCCGTCGGCTGAGAGGAACATCGCACCCTTGGCGAGGGCGTGGCCGGCGAGGTGAAGCAGCGCCACAGTCCAGGCGAGCGCCGCGAGGTCGGCAAGTCCATCCTGGCGGAACATCAGTGCCGCCCCGAGCAGCGCCACGGAGATCGCGCCGTTCTCCGCCGACGAGAGGCTCAAAAGCTCGCGCCATCCCTCCTGCTGGAAGGCGTAGAGCGCGGTCAGGATGGCGGTGAGCACGGCAATCGCGACGATGACGATTCCGCTGACCGAGAATGGCAGCGAGGTTGTCGCGGGCAGCCAGCCGACAAGCCCGCGAGCGAGGCCGAAGAACGCCGCGTTCAGGATCACGCCGGAGAGGATCGCGCCGCTTGCGCCGCTCGCCGCGCCGTAGGCGCCGGGGTACCATTCGTAGAAGGGCAGCAGCCCGAGCTTCGCGCCGAACCCGGCGAGGAGGAGGAGCGCCACGAAGAACTGCTCGCCGAGCGGCATTGCCGCGGCGCCCGCCGCGAAGGCGGAGAAGGAGATGCTTCCAGCTGTGTTCGCCAGCAGGATGAAGGCGAGGATCAGCGCCACCGATCCGGCCTCAAGCAGCCCGAGCATCAGGAGCACCGGCCGTCCGGCGTCGGGTGACAGGTCCTCGCCCAGGATCATGACCGCGCCGCCGAGGCTCATGATCTCCCAGGCGACAAGGAAGCTCACAGCGTCCTGCATGCCGAAGACACCGAGCGCGCCGACGAGGCTCGCGGCGACGCCGAAAATCCACGTCCGCTTGTTCGGCGAGGGGGTGCCGAGCCAAATGGCGAGCGCGGCGCCTGGAAGCCCGAAGCCGAGAAGCCACAGCGCATCGGGCGAAAGCGCGAACGACGCGCCGTCGGGCCCGATGCCGAGAAAAGTCTGAATGGGCTGAAGCCCCGCCGGCAGCATCGCCACGGCAAGCCCGAGCAGCACGAGCGCGCCAGCGCCGATCAATGCGCGGGCGAGCCCGAGCCAGCGCCCGCTTAGGGCGATGACGGCGCCGATCAGCCACAGGGCCAGCCCGACGGCGAGAGCGCTCTCAGCCAAAGCGGCCTCCTTTCACCCGCTGCGGCATGCGATCGAGGAACATCAGGAGCGCTTCGATCACCGCGGCAGGGTTGGGCGGGCAGCCGGGGAGGTAGAGATCGACCGGCAGCACGCCTTCCAGGCCGTTGCCGCATGAATAGCCGCCGCCCGACATGCCGCCGGAGACGGCGCAGGTCCCCATCGCCATGACCCATTTCGGCTCCGGCATTGCCTCATAGGCGCGGCGGAGCGGCTCGTGCATCGCGTAGGTCACCGGGCCGGTGACGAGCAGCAGGTCGGCGAAGCGCGGCGAGGCCGTGAAGAAGATACCGAAGCGGTGGAGATTGTAGAACGGGTTGTTGAGCGCCTGCAGCTCCGACTCGCAGCCATTGCACGAGCCTGGAATCGACATGGCGGATGTGCAGGCTGCGACGGAAGCCGCTCTTGTCGGCGCGCTTTTCAGGCGCGCGCGTCGATGCAATTTCCGTCGAGAGGTGCAGGTCGGAACGGTCGCGGACGCCGAACGCCCAATCGAAGGAAGCGACCGCCGCTTCGGCGGGACAGGCCTCGACGCAGAGCTGACAGGCGACGCACTTCCCGTAGTCGACGGCAAGCCGCTCGCCGCTCTTGTCATGGCTGACGGAAATCGCGTCGGTCGGACATGACTCGGCGCACTCCGCGCAGCCTTCGGCGCAGCGCTCCGGATGGAAGCGCGGCATGCCGAGCACCCCTTCCTGGCCGTCGCTGGAACCGGGGCGCGGCCAGCGCGTCGTCGCCCGTCCTTCCGCCAGCCCGAGGAGTGTCCAAAGCGGCATCGTCGCTCCTATCGGTCGCAGCCGGCGACGGTGAGCCCGAAGCTCGCTTCGTTGATGGCGTAGTCCATCATGTTGCCGTCGTGCACGGTGAGCGGAAACACCCGCCAGTTGGAGAAGGACGGCGACTTGATTTTTACGCGAACGAGTTCGGCGTCGGCGCCGAAATGCACCGCATAGAAGAGGCCGCCGCGCGGCGACTCCGTCCAGCCGAGTCCTTCGGAGTGGGGATGCGGCAGACATTCGGCGCGAACCGGCCCCGCCTCAAGCAGAAGCAGGACGCGTTGGATCAGCGCGATGCCGGCGAAGAGCTCGGCAATCCGCACCTGCTCGCGCGCCCGCGCGTCGCCTTCGGTGCGGACCGGCACTTCCAGCGGAAGATCGGCATAGCCGGCATAAGGGTAGTCGCGGCGAAGATCGCGATCCAGTCCCGACGCGCGCTCGACCGGCCCGGTCGCTCCCTGGTCGAAGGCGGTCTGGCGGTCGAGCGGGCCCGTCGTCAGGAGCCGGTCGAGATAGCTCGCGGTGTTGCCGAGCCGCTCCGCATAGCGGGCGGCTTCCGCCCGCAGCGCCTCAAGCTCCTCGCCCAGCCAATCCGTCGGACCAATGTCGCGCCGGAGTCCGCCGGGGACGAGCAGGCTGCGCAGGAAGCGGCTTCCGGTGAGCAGGCCGTTGATCTGCTTTGCCTGCTCCTCAAGCAGCTTGCCCTCGGCCTGCCCGACCTTCAGCGTCGTCGTGTCGGCGAGATGCCCGAGATAGTGCAGGTGGTTGTAGACGCGCTCCAGTTCGGCAAGAAGCGTGCGCAGCATAAGCGCGCGCGTCGGCACCGCGCAGCCGGCGGCGTGCTCCACTGCCTGGCAGAAGGCAAGCGCATGCGCGAAGCTGCCGACGCCCGAGACGCGCTCGGCAAGCACCGCCGCTTTTGCAAGCGGCAAGCCCTCGAAGCGCTTCTCCATGCCGCGGTGCTTGAAGAAGAGCTGCGGATGCAGATGCAGGATGTGCTCGCCGACGTAGAAGAAGGTGAGCTCCACCGATTCAACCACGTCGGCGCGCACCGGGCCGAACGGCAATTGCTGCACGTCGGTGCTTTCGATCTCGGGGATCGCCCTCGGTCGGCGTGAAAGGCATTGGCGTGTTGGCCGGATAGCGCGCATCAAGCGGCGGGATCTCAGGCGCTGCGCCCTCGTGCAGCACGAGGCGATGCGGCTCCGGGTGGCCGGCGAAGGTTGCGCCGAAGAGGTCGGCGATCTCGCGCTCGTACCAGCCGATCAGGGGGCTGACATTGGCAACGCTCGGGACCGGGCCGACGGGTGTTGTCCGCCACACGATCAGGCCCTGGCGCTCCGGCCGGTCGCCGACATAACGAAGCTCGATGCCGCCCGGCGGCGAGCCAGGCATAGGCCATCTGCATCCGCCACCCGCAGCGAGGAACGCGGCTGCGCCATGCAGTGGGCGGGACGAGCTCGGCGGTTTCGATGCACGATGTGCTCGACGGGTGTCATGGCGGCCCCGGCGAAAGCGATTGCGCGGCTGAGGTGAGATGGCTCCAGAGACCCGCGGGCCACCACAGGCCGAACAGCAGGAGAGGTAGAAGCGCCAGCCACATCGGGGCCGAACACCACACGCTGAATTGTCCCCCTTCCGGCGTCGCGCTCTTCGCATCCCGCCCGTAGAACATTGTGCGGAAATGGCCGACGAAGCCGATGAAGATCACCACCAGGAGCACCGCCATCAAATAGACCGCCCAGGCAAAGCCTCCCTCCAGGCCGGCGCGCATGATGGTGAACTCACTCAGGAACAGCCCGAAGGGCGGCGCACCGGTGATGGCGATCGCGCCGGCAAGCCACAGCGACCCCATCGACGGGAAGGTGCGGCCAACGCCGGAGATGCCTGCGATCTCCTTGTGCCATAGGCGCGCATCACGTTGCCGGCGCCGAAGAACATCAGCGACTTGTTCAGCGAGTGGTTCAGCATGTGATAGAGCGCACCGGCGACGCCAAGTGCTCCGCCGAAACCGAAGCCGAGCGCGACCACGCCCATATGCTCGACGCTCGAATAGGCCATCAGCCGCTTGATGCCGCGCTGGCGGACGATGAAGAATGCGCCGACGAAGAGCGAAAGCGCGCCGAAGATGACGAGCGTCGTCTGCGGCAGGTGGCCGAGATTGGCGGCGCGCGTGATGCCGAGGAACCGCGCAATGCCGATCATCGCTGTGTTGAGCAGCGCGCCGGAAAGCATGGCGGAAACCGGCGCCGGCGCCTCGCTGTGGGCGTCGGGCAGCCAGCTGTGCATCGGCGCCAGCCCGACCTTCGTCCCGTAGCCGACCAGCACGAGCAGGAAGGCGAGCGTCATCAGCACCGGGCTCATCCGCGGTGCGGCGCCGGCAAGGATGTCCCACGTCATCTGATAGGTCGGCCCGAAGACGAACGTGCCGGCCCAATAGAAGAGGATCGTGCCGAGCAGCGCCAGGCTGATCCCGGCGGACACGACCATGATGTATTTCCACGCGGCTTCCATGCTTTCCGCCACGCGCTCGAACGCAACGAGAAAGGTGCTGACCAGCGTCGTCAGCTCGATCGCGATCCAGTAGAGGCCGATATTGTTCATGAGCGGGGCGACGAGCGTGGTGAAGGCGAACGCCGCAAAGAGCGCGTAGAAGCCGGGGAGCCGCCGAGCCTCGCCCAGGAGCCGCATGTAGCCGACCGCATAGATCGAAGCGAGGAGATAGACGATCGCCGTGCAAAGAATCACCCAGGCGCCGAGCCGGTCGATGACGATATAGCCGTTCAAGAACAGCGCCTTGTCGGCCCCGGCTCGCGCGAGCATGAAGGGGAGGGGGAGCGCCGAGCCAAACGAAACAAGGCTTGCGACGACGTTCCAGGTTTCCGCGGCACGCGCCGAGCGCATCACGAGGCAGCCGGCCGCCGCGACGAGCGGCGCCAGCGATAGCAGGGCGATGAGGACGCCGATCGTCATCCGGTCAACCGCTTCAGGTCGAGCGTGCTGGTCGAGCCGACATGCGTCACGAGGTAGCCGACGAGCACGCCGAAGCAGGCGACGACGATCAGGAGATCGAAGAGGATCACCGTCTCGATCAGGAGCGGCATTCCCGGCACCAGAATCTGCGAGCCGAGGAAGATGCCGTTTTCAAGCACCAGCAGTCCGAGGATCTGGCTGATCGCCTCGTGGCGCACCGCCAGCATCAGGAAGCCGATCAGCTTCATCGACAGCATGACGGTCAGTGCCAGCACGACAACCGTGAGCTCAAGGCCGAGATGGCTGGAGATACGGTAGGAGACGGCGAGCGCGAACATGACGAGCAGCGCGCCGATGACGAGGCTGGTGCTCGGCTGCAGGATCACGTGGATCTCGCGGCTGATGTCGAGCCGGCGGATGATGCGCCAGACGAGATAGGGCAGGAGCAGGCCGCGAAAGAGCGCCGTCAGGACGGCGATCAGGTAGAGCTCCGGATAGCCGCCGTAGAACCCGACCAGCACCGACAAAGCGGCGATCACCCAGGACTCCGCAGCGAAGGCATAGAGGTAGTTCTTGAGCCAGCGCGAGCCGAGCATCACGAACGCCAGGAGCAGGCTGGCGATGCTCATCAGGCTGAAGAGCGACGAGGCGAGCGGGTCGATGTTGTGGACGGGCATCGTTTCAGCTCAGCTGCGTGCCGACGATCGCCAGCGTCGCGAGCAGGAAGGACGCCGCAAGCGGCTCCTGATAGCGATAGAAGCGAAGCCGCGCCTGCGCCGTCTCGACGAAGACGACGGCGCAGGCGACAGCCGTGAATTTGACGACCAGCAAGGCCGCCGCCCCGGCCGCTCCATACGCCGTGCCGAGTTCTGAAAGCCCCCAGGGGAGGATCAGCACGTTGCAGAAGATTGTGTAGAGGATGAACTGCTTCATCGCCGACGCCCATTTGAGCAGCGCGAGCAGCGGTCCGGAATATTCCAGGATGCGCGCCTCCTCGATCATGTAGACCTCGATATGCGTGCTCGAATGGATCGGCATCCGATCCGTCTCGACGAGCAGCAGGATGAAGAAGGCGGCCGCCAGGAAGAGATGCGCCGGGCTCCAATAGACCGCCCAGCTCGAGACGAGCAGGTGGTTGACGACGAAGGGGAGCATCGCCTTGGCGAGCAGCGTGATCCCGACGAAGACCAGGATCAGCGTCGGCTCGGCGAGGATCGTGATCATCACCGAGCGGCTCGAGCCGATGCCGCCATAGGCGCTCGACGTGTCGAGGCCGGCAAGCGTGATCATGAACGAGCCGAGGGTCAGGATAAGCCCGCCGCCGAGAATGTCGCCCATATTGGAGAGCGGCAGCGGAAAGTTGGTCAAGACCGGGATCAGGATCGGCACGACAAGCATGCAGGTGAAGGCGACGACCGGCGCGACGAAGAAGAGCCATGAGGCCGTTTCCGGGACGACGGACCGCTTGCGGAAGAGCTTCCAGAGATCGCGATACGGCTGGAAAACTCCAGGGCCCTGGCCGCGCTGCACGCGCTCCTCGAACTGCAGGATGATGCCCTGGATCAGCGGGGCCAGACCCATCACCGTCAGAACCTGCGCGATCTGCAGAAGGATGGCGCGCGTCATCGGACGCGCCTCGACCGCTGCGCGATGGCACGCGGCGCGCGCCGTCGGCGGCCGCGGGCACAATCGTGGTCTGGGAGCCCGGGCATAAAAATACTCCTCCTGCGTCAGCAACGCGAGAAGGAGTCATCAGCCCCAAGGGCGGTTAGAGGGCGAACTCCATCGCCCGTACCGAATACGGCAAGTCTAGAATTGCGCCGGCTATTGTCAATGGCCTGACAGCGACTTGTCCACGCTTGCTTAATGGAAACGCGAGCATCGAAAGAGCGTTGCACGCGTTTCGCCGCGTCTCCCCGTGCGGCTCGCTCAGCTGCGCGGCGCGTCGTTATCGAAGTGAAGCGGCTGGTCCTTCTTCACGTCGACCGCCTCCGCATCGGAGCCGGCGCTCAGGCTGCGCGTCGCATCGAGGTCGCCCGGTGCGCTGTCTTGCGCATAGAAGGTGTAGGAGAGGGTGACGCGGCGCAGTGCGCGCGCCTCCGGATCTTGCATCACGGTCTGGTCGATATAGAAGACCACCGGCATGTGCGCCTCTTCGCCCGGCTGCAGCTTTTCGTCGGTGAAGCAGAAACACTGGATCTTGTAGAAATAGGGCGCCACCGAATAGGGCGATACGTTGAAGACGGCGTGCGCGACGACCGGGTGGTCCGACAGGTTCTTGGCGTAGTAGGAAATCTGCGTCGGCACCCCGACCTGCACGTCGACCTGCGTCTGCTCGGGCCGGAACTCCCAGTTGAGCCCCGGCGCGACGTTGCTGTCGAAGAGAACCGTGAAGGCCTCGGTCGGAAGGCCGGCGGTCGGCTGGCTGTCGGGGGCGGGCGCGCGGCGTACCGTTCCGCCGTAGCCGGTCGCCGCGCAGAACAGCCGGTAGAGCGTCGGCGAATAGCTGACGAGGCCGACCATGATGGCGACCATCACCACATTCGCAAAGATGCTCAACCGGCGTTTCGTGGTCCGGGTCATGCCGGCTTCTACCCCCAGGACTTTGCCATAACAATGATCGGCGCCTGCGCTCTATTCACGCGGCGATCAACTGCTTCACCTTGCTCACGATGTTCTTCAAATCCTCCTGATAGGAGAGCGTGCCGACGAACTTTCCGTCGGCGTCGAGCATATAGACGGCCGCGGTGTGGTTCATCGCGTAGTCGTTCGGGTCCCTGGTTTCGCTCGGGGCCTTCTCGGCGAAGACGTGATAGTCGGAAAGGGCCTGCTTCACCTGATCCGGCGTTCCGGTCAGCATGCGGAAGCGCGGGTCGAACGCCTGCCAGTATTGCGCCATCACCTCCTGTGTGTCGCGCTCCGGATCGACGGTCACGAAGAATACCTTCACCTTGTCGGCGTCGGCGCCGAGGTCCTGCATGACTTCCGTCAGGTCGGAGAGCGTGGTCGGGCAGACGTCCGGACAGTGGGTATAGCCGAAGAAGAGAAGCGTGGGGCTCCCACTCAGGTCGGCCTCGGTCACCGTCTTTCCGGTCTGATCGACCAGCGTGAAGGGGCCGCCGAACTTGCCGGCGGCCGCTTCTGTTGTGCCCGGCGCGAAGCGCTGCCAGGCGAAGCCGGCAAGCGTCGCAACGACGATGACCGCAACGGCGGCCCAGACGATCAGACGTGTTGTCTTGAGGTTCATCACTGACCCGTCCCGTTGTCGGTGCCCATGTTCATGCCGCCTGCGTCCATGTTCATGTCGCCACCGGTGCTCATGTCCATGTCGCTGGCGCCGCTCGGCGTCATCGCGCCGAAGCTCTCGACGGCGAGCTTCACGTCGAGCGTGCCGGCACTCTTGAACTGCAGCGTCGCGTCGATCGTGCCGCCCTGCTTAAGCGGCGCCTTGAGCTGCATCAGCATCAGGTGATAGCCGTTCGGATCGAGGGTCACGGTTTCGCCGGGCTTGATCTCAAGTCCGTTTGGGAGCGGGCGCATGTGCATGACGCCGTCTTCCATCTTCATCTGGTGGACTTCGACCTTCCCGGCCGCGGGCGACGAGCCGCCAATAAGCGTGTCGGGCTCGCCGCCGTGGTTGATGATCGTCATGTAGCCGCCGCCGACCTCGGCCCCCGGCGGCGTGGCGCGCGCCCAGGGCTGCACCACCTCGATCGATCCGGCCTGATAGGTCTGGGCAAAGGCGTGACCGGCGAGGCCAAGCGCAAGACCGCCTGCCAGGGCGGTGCTGAAAAGAAGACGCATTGGATTTCTTTCTCCGCAAGAATGGTTGGAAGCGCGGACTGCGACCGGGAGTTCCCGGCCTCTTATGCCGCGCGAAGAAATTCGGTCAGGCGGAGAGGAGAGGAGGGGCGCGCGGCCCGGAAAGGGCGAGCCGGTCGGGCTGCGGCAACGGCTCCACGGCATGCGCGGGCGAGAGGACCGGGACCACCGTTTCCGGCAGGACATAGAGCACCGCTGACGGCAGAAGCGCCGCGAGCTGCACCTTGCCGTGCGAGGAGACGACCGCGCAGCAGCAACAGCAGCCCCCGCCATTGTCGAGCGGCAGCTTTCCGCTTGGATCGGCCGGCGCGATCCTGGCGCCGGTCAGCGTGCAGACGACAAAGCCGTCGCTGACCTTGAGATGGCTTGGCCCGCCGGCAATGACGAAGGCGCCGACCAGGCCCTGCAGCGCCACGAAAAGTGCAACCGTGACCGCGATCAATCCACCCGACCAGGGGTCGACGAGGCATGCGCGAAAAAACCGCATGAATTCGAAGCTAGCCCGCGCGGCGGGCAAAGTCCCTGCGGCAGATGGCACGGCGCGAAATCCGGGCCGGTTACGCGCTCAAGAGGTTTGACTTCGCGCGAGCCGCCTGCTTTTGCTGGCAATAAGGTCTGATCTATCTGATCGGCTGAAGAGCGTGGACTAGGCTGATAAGAACGGGAGTTGGAGGACACAATGAGAATTTGGGCAATCGCGGCAGGCATGGGCCTGCTTCTGGCAAGCAGCGGAGCGCATGCCGTCGACATGAGCTGCGCCGGCAAGAATTTCGTGTTTTTCCCGGGCGGTCCGGAGGGCGGCTCGTTCGCTTCTATCGTATACGCCGGCGCCAAGGCGGCGGCCGATCAGACGGGGTGCCACGTCGACTATGTCTGGTCCGACTGGAATCCGCAAAAGATGGTCCAGCAGCTGAGCGAGGCGATCGCCCGCAAGCCGACCGGCATCTCCATCATGGGACATCCGGGCGAGGAGGCCCTCGGGCCGCTGATCAAGCAGGCCGAGGCCGCCGGCATCATCATCACGACGTCGAACGTCGACTTGCCAGATCTCGAGGCAATGTACAAGGCGGACGGCTTCGGTTACGTCGGCGCGCAGCTTTTGACCGCCGGCAAGACGCTTGGCGACGCGGCGGTGAAGACCTGCGGCCTCAAGTCCGGTGACACCGCCTTCGTGTGGGGCCTGCTCGGCCAGGCCGGGCGCGGCCAGCGTACCCAGGGCGTGATCGACGCGCTCAAGGCAGCCGGCGTCAAGGTCGAGTATCAGGAGATCTCCGACGCCATTAACGGCGACGCGACCCAGGGCATCCCGGTCTTCGCGTCGTTCATCGCGTCGCATCCGGACATCAAGGCCGTGATCACCGACCACGGCGGTCTGACCGCGACCATCCCCGCCTACGTCAAGGCGGCCGGCAAGAAGCCCGGCGAGATTCTGCGGGGCCGGTTTCGACCTCTCCGCGCCGATCGTGGCGGGCATCCAGGACGGCTCGATCGCCGTCGTGCTTGACCAGCAGCCCTTCCTGCAGGGCTTCATCCCGATCATGCAGCTCTACCTGACCTCGAAATTCGGCTTCGCCGGCATGAACATCGACACCGGCGCTGCGCTGATCACCAAGGACAACATCGCCGCGGTCGCCGACCTCGCCAAGGAAGGCATCCGCTAGCCGGACCCGAAGCGATGCGATAAGCGAGACGGGGCGGTTTCCGCCCCGTCTCCGTCAAGTCCCCTTTTTCAGGTCGCAATCTCGAATGGATGCAAACGTCCCGCTCCTGCAAATGAAGGGCGTCCAGAAGTCCTTCGGCCATGTCCGCGTTCTTCGCGACATCGACTTGGAGATCAATTACGGCGAGATCGTCGCGCTGATCGGCGACAACGGCGCCGGCAAGTCGACGCTGATCAAGATCATCACCGGGGTCTACGCGCCGACCTCCGGCGAAGTCTATTTCAAGGGCGAGCGTATCACCGTCCGCGACGCCCGCGCTTCGCGCGCGCTCGGCATCGAGGCGGTCTACCAGGAGCGCGCGCTCGCCGAACAGCAGGAGCTATGGCGCAACGTCTTTGCCGGCCACGAGCACACGAATGTCTTCGGCTTCCTCGACCTCGGCCATCAGCGGCGCGAGACCGAGAAGCTCATGCGCACGCGCATGGGCCTGACGTCGGAGGCGATCACCGTCGACAGCGAGGTCGGAGGTTTGTCCGGCGGCGAGAAGCAGGGCATCGCCATCGCCCGCGCCCTCTACTTCGACGCCGACCTGATCATTCTCGACGAACCGACGATGGGCCTTTCGATCACCGAGACCGAGCGCGTCCTCGATTTCACCCGCTCGATCCGCGAACGCGGCAAGTCGGCGATCTTCATCGACCACAACATCTTCCACGTTTACGACGTGGCCGACCGTTTCATCATCCTCGACCGTGGCCGCATCGCCGAGCGCTTCAACAAGAGCGAGGTGACGCGCGAGCATCTGGTCGAGACCATGATCGCCCTCCACGAGTCCGGCAAGGTGACTTAGAATATGACCGCGGTCAGCGCCAAGCCATCCCGCACGCCGGCTCACGGCGCGTCCTTCCTGCGTCGCTACCAGTTCCAGGTGGCCATTATCGGGCTGCTCGTCGTCCTCTACGCGGTGTTCATTATCCGCGCGCCCGGCACCTATCTGAGCTTCGCCATCTACCGCTCGTTCATGATCTCGATCCCGTTCTTCGGGCTGATGGCGATGGCGGCGACTTTCATCGTCACCCTCGGCGAGATCGACCTCTCCTTCCCGTCGATCGCCGGCTTCTCGGGCTGGGTGTTCGCGGCGGTCTCGGTCGCCACCGGCAACTTCGTGCTGGCGTTCGTTCTGAGCCTCCTGACCGGAGCGGTCCTCGGCCTGATCAACGGCCTGCTCGTCACCAAGATCGGCATCCCCTCGATCGTCGCCACCATCGGCACCATGTTCCTGTGGCGCGGCCTCACCAACGTCGTGACCGAGGGTCACGGCATTCCGATCACCGGCATCGATACGAGCCCGCTCCACTCGCTTCTGGTCGGCGAGGTCTTTGGCCGGATTCCGGCGCAGTTCGTCTGGTTTGTCGTCGGGTCGATCCTGATGGGCGTGCTCTACAAGCGCCACCGCTTCGGCAGCCACGTCCTCTTCATCGGCGACAACGCCGACAGCGCCCGCATGATGGGCATTCACGTCGACCGCGTGAAGATCGTCAGCTTCGTGATCATGGGCGTTTCGGCGGCACTCTCGGTCGTCTTCATCCTGAACCAGCTGACCTTCTTCTGGGCGACGACCGGCGACGGCTATCTGCTGACGACGCTCGCCGCAGTCTTCATCGGCGGCACGTCGGTGTTCGGCGGCAAGGGCACGATGATCGGCACCTTCGTCGGCGTGCTGATCATCGCTTCGCTCGAGCCAGGCATCATCGCGATCGGCCTGACCGGCTTCTATACGCAGTTCATCTACGGTCTTTTGATCACCATCTCGGTGGCGGTCTACGCCTTGATGCTGCGCCGCCGCGACTAAGTGTTTTCCCGATAGTGCGTTGCCGAGACGGCACGCAGGCGCTCCGCCGCGCTTTCCGGCGTGATGTCGCGCTGCGGCGTGCCGAGCAGCTCGAAGCCCACCATGAATTTTCTGACCGTCGCGGAGCGCAGGAGCGGCGGATAGAAGTGCGCGTGGAGCTGCCATTCGGGATGCGCCGTGCCGTCGGTCGGCCGCTGGTGGAAGCCCATCGAGTAGGGGAAGGACGTCTCGAAGAGATTGTCGTAGCGGATGGTGAGCGCCTGCAACGCTGCAGCCAGCGACGTCATTTCCGCGCCGGTCAGCTCGTCGATCGCGCCGACATGGTGATTGGGCAGAAGCATCGTCTCGAACGGCCAGATCGCCCAGAACGGCACCAGCACCGTAAAATGCTGGTTCTCAAAGACGATCCGCTCGCGCATCTCCCGCTCAAGCCGCAGGTAGTCGAGGAGGAGGGGCGTGCCGTGCACGCTTAGATAGGCGGATTGTGCGGCAAGCTCCTTTTGCATCTCGTTCGGCAGCGAGCGCGTCGCCCACACCTGGCAGTGCGGGTGCGGGTTGCTCGCGCCCATCATGGCGCCGCGGTTCTCGAAGATCTGAACCGCGTTGATGCCGTCGATGTCCGCGAGCTCGCGGTACTGCTCGCCCCACACCCGCACCACGCTCTCGATGTCCTCGACCAGCATCCGCGCGAGCGTCAGGTCGTGGCGCGGCGAAAAGCAGATCACGCGGCAGCGGCCGGGCTCCGCCTCCGCCACCAGCAGTCCGTCGCGGTCCATGGTTCCAGGGCTGGGGGTGGATTGCAGGGCGGGAAAGTCGTTGTCGAAGACGAGGGTCGCCTTGTAGTGCGGGTTGACGGCGCCATGGGCGCGGCGGTTGCCCGGACAGAGATAGCAGGCGGGGTCGTAGGCCGGCTCGTCGGGCTGCGCCGGGCGCTCGGTCTGGCCCATCCACGGCCGCTCCACCCGGTGCGGCGACACCAGCACCCATTCGCCGGTCAGCGGATTCAGGCGACGATGCGACTCCGTTTCGAGAAACATCGCGGTCCGCCTTAGGCAACGGCGCCGACGCCGGCGGAGGGCGGCGAGGTGAAAATCTGCGGATCAAGCCCGGTCGCGGCGCGGTACTCGGCCGCGACCTTGGTCGTGAACGCCGCGACGGCGGCCGCCTCGACCAGGCTGATCGTGCAGCCGCCAAATCCGCCGCCGGTCATGCGCGCTCCGTGGACTCCGTCAGCCGCCGTGTTGATCTCCACCATCGCGTCGACCTCGGGGCAGCTTATCTCGAAGTCGTCGCGCATGCTCACGTGCGACTCGTTCATGAGTTCCCCGCAAAGCACGAGGTCGCCGGCGGCGAGCGCATCGGCGGCGCTGAGCGTGCGGTCGTTCTCGGTGACGACATGGCGGCAGCGGCGATAGATCACCGGTGGGAGCAGGGCTTTGTGCGCCTCAAGCTCGTCCGGCGTCACGTCGCGCAGCGCCTTAATGCCGGGAAGCGCCGTCGAAAGCAGCCTGACGCCCTCGTCGCAATCGCGGCGGCGCAGGTTGTATTCGCCGGCGGCGTGCTGGTGGTGAACCATGGTGTTGCACATCACGAGCCGCACCTCCGGCGGAACCGGCACCAGTCTTCGCTCAAGGCTGCGGCAGTCGATCAGGAGCGCGTGGCCGGCCTGGCCGTGACAGGCGATGAACTGGTCCATGATGCCGCAGCCCATGCCGACGAATTCGTTCTCGGCGCGCTGGCAGGAAAGCGCGAGCTTGGTGAGGTCGATCGGCAATCCGCTCGCCGAGAGGAGGGCATAGCCGGTCGCGACCTCGATCGCCGCCGAGGAGGAGAGCCCGGCGCCCAGCGGCACGTCGCTGTCGATCAGAAGGTCGGCGCCGGACAGGCGATGGCCCTCGCCTTCGAGAACGACCGCGACCCCGCGCACGTAGTCGCTCCAGTCCTTGCGCCGCTCTGGGTGAGCCGCCTCAAGGTCGAAGCTGAGGGTTTCGTCCATCAGGACCGAATGCACGCGGAGCGTCCGGTCGCTGCGCGGCGTGATCGCCGCAGTGGTCGCAAGGTCAAGGGCCGCCGGCAGCACAAAGCCATCGTTGTAATCGGTGTGCTCGCCGATCAGATTGACGCGGCCGGGCGCGCGATAGAGCTTCGGCGCGCTGCCAAAGCGGGCGCGAAAGTCCTCGACGGTTTGCTCGATGCTGGTCAAGTGCCATCCCCCGCCCTGTCTCGCCGCCTAGCTGATCGCCTGCGTCGCCGCCTTCTCGATTGCGAGACCCGCCGTGTACTGCTCGAGCCACTTAGCGTAGCCCTCGACGTCCGCGGGGTCCGGCTCCGCCACGTCGAGCGCGGCGCCCGCGAACACACGGGCCCCGAGGTAGTCGCCCAGGCTCTCGCTCGCGCCCGCCCGCAGGTACTCGGCCAAGACGGCAATGCCCCATGCGCCGCCTTCGCTTGCGGTGTCGCCCACGGTCACCGGCGCGCCGATGGCCGCCGCCAGCAGACGCTGCGCAATACCCGCCGTTCTGAACATGCCGCCGTGCGCGAACATGGAGTCCAGCTTCACGCCTTCGCGGTGCAGCACGTTCATGCCAAGGCTCAGCGTCCCGAAGGCGGCGTAGAGCTGGGTGCGCATGAAGTTGGCGAGGGTGAGGCGGCTGCCGGGCGTGCGTACGACGAGCGGACGTCCTTCGGCGAGGCCCGTGATCGGCTCCCCGGCGAGGTAGTTGTAAGCGATGAGCCCGCCGCCGTCTGCCTCGCCCTTGAGCGCTGCGGCGAACAGCGCGCCGAAAACAGCGTTCTGATCCACGTCGGCCCCGATGGCGGCGGCAAACTCGGTGAAGACGCCCGCCCAGGTCCCGAGCTCGCTCGCACCGTTGTTGCAGTGAACCATCGCGACCAGGTCGCCCGCCGGCGTTGTGACGATATCGAGCTCCTCATGCACCGCGGTCAGGGGCTTTTCGAGCACCACCATCGCGAAAATCGATGTGCCCGCGCTGATGTTGCCGGTGCGCGGCGCGACAGCGTTGGTGGCGACCATGCCAGTCCCGGCGTCGCCCTCGGGCGGACAGACCGGCGTACCCGGTTTGAGCGTGCCGGTCGGATCGATGAGGGCGGCGCCCTCGGCGGTGAGCGTTCCGGCGTCCTTGCCGGCGACGAGCGCCTTGGGGAAGAGCGCGGCGACGTTGAAGCCCGGCCGACGGGCGGCAATCATCTCGCCGAAGCGTTTAAGCATCGATGCGTCGTAGTCGTGCGTGGCCGGATCGATCGGGAACATGCCCGACGCATCGCCCACGCCGATCACCTTGCGGCCGGTGAGGCGCCAGTGCACGAAGCCGGCGAGCGTCGTGATGAAATCAAGCTCGGCGACGTGCGGCTCCCCGTCGATGATCGCCTGATAGAGGTGCGAGGCTGACCATCTGAGCGGAAAGTTGAAGCGGAGCGCCTTGGTCAACTCGGCTGCCGCGCGCCCGGTATTGGTGTTGCGCCAAGTGCGGAACGGGACGAGCAAGGTGCCTTTCGCGTCGAACGCCAGGTAGCCGTGCATCATCGCCGAGAATCCGAGAGCGCCGACGCGCGTCGGGGTCACGCCATGGCTTCGCTTGACATCGGCCATCAGGTTCGCGACGGCCGCCTTGAGGCCGGCCCAGATCGCGTCTTCGGAATAGGTCCAGAGGCGTTCGACGAACTGGTTCTCCCAGCCGTGGTTGCCCGTGGCGAGAACCTGGTGGTCCGGCCCGATGAGGCACGCCTTGATGTTGGTGGACCCGAGCTCAATGCCGAGCGATGTGTGGCCCTCGGCGATCGCCGCGGCCGCGTCGACGTCCTGCTGCGTCATCCTCCCCCCAATCCGGCCGCTTGGACATTTGAACGTCCAGCGGCCGTTGTTCAACCGCCGGCGATCCCATCGGTCTCCGTGCCTTTGGGGATCGCAGGTGCGCCCGGTCTTATCAGCCTCCCGGCTGGCCGTAATAGGCCCCGGCCCGTGCTTGCGGTAGAAATGCTTGTCATGCAGCACGCGCCCGAGCGGCTGAGCCTCGGGGTTGACGGCGAAAGTGTGCGTCGCGATGCGCGCGATATAGTCCAGGATCACTGCGTTGTGGACGGCGTCGGCAGCGCTCTTGCCCCAGGCGAACGGCCCGTGATTTGCGACCAGCACCGCCGGAACGGCGTCGGGATCGATGTTGCCGTCGCGGAACGTTCGGACGATGACCTCGCCGGTGGCCTTCTCGTATTCGCCGTTGATCTCCTCAGGCGTCATGTCGGGGGTCACGGGCACCGGGCCGTGGAAATAGTCGGCGTGCGTGGTGCCGAGGCTCGGGATCGGGCGCCTGGCCTGTGCCCACGACGTGGCGAATTCGGAATGCGTATGGGCGACGCCGCCGATATTCGGAAACGCCTTGTAGAGCTCGATGTGGGTGGGCAGGTCGGAGGAGGGGCGGAGATTGGACTCCACGTTCCGGCCCTCAAGGTCGGTGACGACGATCTGCTCGGCGGTCAATTCATCGTAGGGAACACCGCTCGGCTTGATCGCCACCAGTCCGTCCTCGCGTGAGATGCCGCTGACATTGCCGAAGGTGAACACCACGACGCCTTGACGAACCAGGTCGAGGTTCGCGGCCAGGACGTCCTCGCGCAGACTTTTGAGCAGCATGATCTCGCGCCAATGATCTTGAACGGATAGCGCGCCGTCTTCCGCATGGACAAGTAGACGTTCGCCGCCTTATCGTCTGATGAAAGGGCGATGTTGTTCTGTTGTCAATGATCGGTCGGCGCCCCGGGAGGCAAACACGCCAGACAGAACGACCGGCCGCTTCAACGAGACCCACCATGATCGATTTTTCCCCCCTCGAAGTCTGGTTCATTACCGGCAGCCAGCACCTTTACGGCCCGAAGACGCTGAAACAGGTGGCCGCTGATTCCCAGGAAATCGTCAGCGGGCTGAACGGCAAGGCGGGACTGCCGATCAAGCTGGTCTTCAAGCCGGTGGTCACGACGCCCGATGAGATCGCCGCGACGCTTGGCGCGGCTGACGCGGCGCCGAACTGCATCGGCCTCGTCGCCTGGATGCACACCTTCAGCCCGGCGAAAATGTGGATCAGGGGGCTGACCGGGCTGAAGAAGCCGCTTTGCCATCTCCACACGCAGTTCAACCGCGATATCCCCTGGTCGTCGATCGACATGGACTTCATGAACCTGAACCAGTCGGCGCATGGCGACCGCGAGTTCGGCTTCATCTGCTCGCGGCTGCGCCTGAACCGCAAGGTCGTGGTCGGCCACTGGCAGGACCGGGAGGTCCACGCCCGGCTCGGCGTTTGGATGCGCGCCGCTGCCGCCTGGCACGACATGCGGACGATGAAGATCGCGCGCTTCGGCGACAATATGCGCCAGGTCGCCGTCACCGAGGGCGACAAGGTGGAGGCGGAAATCCGCTTCGGCGTCGCGGTCAACGGCTACGGGCTCGGCGACCTCGTCGCCTTCCAGGATCAGGTGACGGATGCTTCCGTCGACACGCTCTGCAAGGAATATGCGGCGCGCTACACGCTGATGCCGATGCTCCGCAAAGGTGGCGCCAAGCACAAGTCGCTGCGCGACGCCGCGCGCATCGAACTGGCGCTCCGCGCTTTCCTCGAAGACGGCGGTTTTCAGGGCTTTGCCGACACATTCGAGAACCTGACCGGCCTGAAGCAGCTCCCCGGCATCGCCTCGCAACGGCTGATGGCCGACGGCTACGGCTTTGGCGCGGAAGGCGACTGGAAGCACGCGGCTCTCGTGCGCTCCATGAAGGTCATGGCGCACGGCCTTCCCGGCGGCACGAGCTTCATGGAGGACTACACTTACCACTTCGATCCGAAGGGCCCGGCGGTGCTCGGTGCGCACATGCTGGAGATCTGCCCGTCGATCGCCAAGGGCAAGCCGTCATGCGAGGTGCATCCGCTCTCGATCGGCGGCAAGGAGGACCCGGTCCGGCTGGTCTTCGATTCGGCGACCGGCAGCGCCGTCAATGCCTCGATCGTCGACATGGGCAACCGCTTCCGCATGGTGGTCAACGCCATCAAGGTGATTCCGCCAAAGCAGAAGCTGCCGAAGCTCCCCGTCGCCCGGGCGCTGTGGATCCCCGAACCCGATCTCAAGATCGGAGCGGCGGCCTGGATCCACGCCGGCGGCGCACACCACACGGGCTTCTCGCTGGCGCTGACGCCGGAGCATCTGGAGGACTTCGCGGCGATGGCGGGGGTCGAATATCTGTTGATCGACGCCGATACGACGCTGCGGGCGTTCAAGAGCGAGCTGCGCTGGAACGAGGCGGCCTACGCGGTGAACGATCGCGCCTGAGGCAAGCCTCAAGCGCTTTGTCTGGGCGTATCTGGCGCCCAGACCGAGCCTCTTTGTCGCGGGCATTCTCGGCGTGACCGGCAAAATTGGCTTGCCACCTAAAGAGGGCCGATCTATCGATATCATCATCAGATTGGAGCGCGGAGAGAGACAACATCCGTCCTATCCATCTGACTAATCGGGAGGGGAACAATGCAGGGATTGAAGTGGTTCGCCGCGGCAGCCGCCGGGGCAACGATGTTCGTCGCCGGTTCCGCTTGGGCCGTGACCATCGGTTTCTCGCAGGTCGGTGACGAAGGTGACTGGCGTCCGGCCTTCTCCAAGGACATGCAGGACACGGCGAAGGAGATGGGGATCGACCTCAAATTCGCCGATGCCCAGGGCAAGCAGGAAGAGCAGCTGAAGGCCGTCCGTGCATTCATCGCTCAGCAGGTGGACGCCATCCTCATCGCCCCCGTGGTGGTGACCGGTTGGGATCAGGTGCTGAAGGAAGCCAAGGACGCCGGGATTCCGGTGTTCCTTGCTGACCGCGACGTCGACGTCGCCGACAAGTCGCTCTACGTCACCCGCATCTCCGCCGACTTCAACCTGGAAGGCAAGCTTGCCGGCGCCTGGCTGGCGCAGGCGAGCAAGGGCAACTGCAAGATCGTCGAGGAGCAGGGCACCGTCGGCTCGGCCCCGGCGATTGAGCGCAAGAAGGGCTTTGAGTCCATCATCTCGCAGTTCCCCGGCATGGAGATCGTCAAGACGCAGAGCGGCGACTTCACCACCGAGGGCGGCAAGAAGGTGATGGAAGCCTTCATCAAGGCCACCAACAATCTCGATGGCATCTGCGCCTCCTTCGCGCATAACGACAACATGCAGCTCGGCGCCATTCAGGCCATGAAGGAAGCCGGCCTAAATCCGGGCAAGGACGTCCTGATGGTTTCGGTCGACTACGTCCCGGCCATGAAGGAAGAGCTGGCGAAGGGTGAAGCCAATGCCTCCGTCGAGCTTCGTTCGGCGATCGGCAAATACATCTACCCGGTCATCCTGGACTACCTGAAGGAGCCCAAGGAGCTGGACAAGTGGATCGTGATTCCATCCGATCTGCACCACGCGGCAACCCCGCTCGACTAGGGACCAACCAGACCGCGATCACCTGAGAGCGGCGCCTGGCCTCGGACTTTGGGCGAGGCGCCGCTTTCTTCATTTGCCGGCGGATTGTGGTAGCCTCTTGCTGACAGCGATGGCGGGACGGGCGGCGTGGCTGAGACTTCGACTCCGCGAATCGAGTTGATCGGCGTCTCGAAGACGTTTCCGGGTGTGCAGGCGCTGGAGAAGGTAGATTTCCACCTGAATGCCGGTGAGGTCCAAGCGCTGCTCGGCGAAAACGGCGCCGGCAAATCGACGCTGATCAAGATCATGACCGGCGCCCTGCGGCGCGACGCGGGCGAGATTCGGCTCGACGGCCGCCCGGTCGAGATCAGCAGCACCGGCGAGGGCCAGGCTCTCGGCATCAGCACCGTCTATCAGGAAGTCAATCTCATCCCGACGATGTCGGTGACCGAGAATCTGACCTTGGAGCGGCAGCCGCGCCGCTTCGGGATTGTCTCCTGGCGCAAGGCGCGCGAGCTTGCGCGGCAGCGCCTTAAGCGGCTCAATCTCGATATCGACGTCGGGCGGCCGCTCGGCGCCTACTCCGTGGCGATCCAGCAGCTCGTCGCCATCGCGCGCGCGCTTCAGGACGATACGCGCGTGCTCGTGCTCGACGAGCCGACCGCCAGCCTCGACTCCAACGAGACCGAGCTCCTCTTCAATATCGTACGCGATCTCAAATCGCGCGGCATCGCCATCGTCTTCATCACCCACTTCATCGATCAGGTCTACGAGATCGCCGACCGCATCTCCGTGCTCAGGAACGGTCACCTGGTCGGAACGTTCCCGACCGCCGAACTGCCGCGGCTGAAGCTGATCTCGATGATGATCGGGCGCGAGCTCGGGCACGTCGAGGAGCGGCCGACAACGTATGCCGCCGAGACGCCCGGAGAGCCGATCCTGGAGGCCAAGGGGCTCGGGCGCCGGCGCACCATGGCGCCGTTCGATCTCGCTCTGCGTCCCGGCCAGGTGGTCGGGCTGTCGGGTCTTCTGGGCTCCGGACGCACCGAAACGGCGAAGCTGATGTTCGGAGCGATCCGCTCCGATTCCGGACAACTGAATCTCGAGGGCGAGCCCGTCGCCCACAACTCGCCGGGCCATTCGCTGCACAACGGCATCGCGTTCTGCCCGGAAGACCGCAAGGTCGAGGGATTGGTCGGCGAGCTCAGCGTGCGCGAGAACATCATGCTCGCTTTGCAGACCAAGCGCGGCTGGCTGCATCGCTTGTCGCAGGATGAGCAGAACCGGCTTGCCGACGAGATGATCAAGGCGCTCGACATCGACACGCCCGACGCGGACAAGCCCGTGGGCCAGCTCTCGGGCGGCAACCAGCAGAAGGTCGTGCTGGCGCGGGCGCTCGCGTCGCGGCCCAAGGTGCTGCTCCTCGACGAGCCGACACGCGGCATCGACGTCGGCGCCCACGCCGAGATCGTGACGTTGATCCGCAAGCTGTGCGCGGAGGGCCTGGCGCTGCTCGTAGCGTCCTCCGAGCTTGACGAGCTGGTCGCCGTCAGCGATCGCGTCGCGGTGCTGCGCGATCGGCAGAAGGTCGGCGAGATGGTCGGTGACGACATCACCCGCGAGAACATCATTCATACGATTGCCGGCGGATGACGACCGATCAGACCACCACGCCGACGATGGCGGAGACGCGGGGCTTCGGCCTTCGCCTGCGTGCCATCGTCGGCCACCGTGCCGTCTGGCCGCTCTTGGCGCTGGCGGTCATCCTGATCGTCGACGGCCTCATCTCGCCCGGCTTCTTCACCATCCGCATCGTCCAGGGCCGCCTGTTCGGGAGCGTGATCGACATCTTGTATCGCGCCGTGCCGCCGGCGCTGCTCGCGCTCGGCATGGCGGTGGTGATCGGGACGAAGGGCATCGACCTTTCGGTTGGCTCGGTGATCGCGGTGGTCGGCGCCACGATCGCCTGGCGCATCCACGCCGGCGATCCGCATTTCGTCATCCTTCTGATCGCGCTCGGCGTTGGCCTGCTCTGTGGTCTTTGGAACGGTTTCCTGGTCGCCGTGCTCGACATCCAGCCGATCATCGCCACCTTGATCTTGATGGTGTCGGGCCGCGGCATCGGCCTGATGATCAACCTGATCTATGGCGGCACCAATCCGAGCTTCGAAAGCCCATTGCTGCAGGGACTGAGCGTCGGCCATATCGGACTGATCCCGACCAGGCTCATTCTCTTCGCCGCGATCTTCCTGGCGCTGTGGCTGTTGATCCGGCGCACTGCGCTCGGTCTCTTTCTGGAGTCGGTCGGCGGTAATGCCGCGGCAGCGAACCTTGCGGGCATCAACGCGCGGCTGATCAAATATTCTGCCTACCTGATTTCCGGCCTCTGCGCGGGATGGGCGGGCATTATCTTGACCGCCGACACGCATACCTCAGATCCGGTCAGCGTCGCGCTCTTCAGCGAGCTCGACGCCATCCTGGCGGTGGTGATCGGCGGCGGCTCGCTCGCCGGCGGACGCATCTATCTTGGCATGACGTTGATTGGCGCGCTCATCATCCAGGCGCTGACGACATCGATCCTGATGAGCGGGCTGCCGCCCGAGTACAACCTCCTGGTCAAGGCTGTCGTCGTGCTCTTCGTACTGCTCTTGCAGTCGAACAACTTTCGCAACGCCGTGGTGTCGCTGTTCAGGCGGAGGGGAGCATGAGGGAACGCTATCTGCCGCTCTTGGCGACGATCACCGTCTTCGTGGCGCTGTTCGTCACCGGCGGTGTCCTCTACAAGCACTTCTTCTCGACCCTGGTGCTCGGCCATATCCTCGCCGACAACGCCTTCATCATCATCGCCGCCATCGGCACGACGTTCGTCATCCTCTCCGGCGGCATCGACCTCTCGATCGGCTCGATGATCGGCTTTGTCGGGGTGGTCATGGCGAGTCTCGACACCCTCGGCTGGCATCCGCTCGAATCCGCGGCGCTGATGCTTGCCTTCGGGGTGATGTTCGGTGCCTTCCAGGGCTTCATCATCGACTTCTGCGAGATCCAGCCCTTCATCATCACGCTTGCCGGCCTCTTCATGCTGCGCGGCGCCTGCTTCATGGTGACGCTCGATTCGATACCGATCCGGCACCCGTTCGTCAGCGCCTTCGCGGGCGCCAACATCCATCTTCCGACCGGCGGTTTCCTGGCGAGCTCGGCGATCGTCATGCTTGTGGTTCTCGCAGTCGCCATCGTGATCGCCCACTACACGCGCTTCGGCGCCAACGTCTATGCGATCGGCGGCGACCGCGCCTCGGCGGCTCTGATGGGCGTGCCGATGCGGCGCACGACGATCATGATCTATGCCCTCGGCGGCTTCTACAGCGCGCTCGGCGGCGTCATCTACGCGCTCTACACCTCGTCGGGCTATCCGCTGGCGGGAACCGGCAACGAGCTGAACGCCATCGCATCGGTCGTGCTCGGCGGCACGCTTCTGACCGGCGGCGTCGGAATGGTTGCGGGAACGCTCTTTGGCGGCATGATTCTTGGATTGATCGCCACGCTCATCATCTTCAACGGCTCGCTCAACGGCGCCTGGATCATGATCACAGGCGGTGTTCTCCTGTTCCTGTTCATAGTCCTGCAGCGCTTCATCGTCGGGTCCTTCAGCCTGCGCCGCACCGCCTGAAACGGGGCGCGCTATTTCACCCGGATGTGGGAATGCCGCCCGGCGGACCGCTCGCCGTGGCGATGCGCGTGGCTCTCGACCTCGACCGGGATCATGATCAGCCGCCCGTGGCGCACGCCGCGCTCGGCGATGACATGTTCCGCCATGTGCTGCACCTCGGCCGTCTGGCCGCGCATCACCGAAATCTCAAGGCAGGTTTCGTGGTCGAGATGGATGTGCATCGTCGCGAGCGACAAATCGTGGTGGTCGTGGAACGATTGCACCAGCCGCTTGGACAGTTCGCGCGCCGAATGGTCGAAGACGTAGACGAGCGCTGCGACGCACGTCTCGGCGCTGGTCGTTTCGATCGCCGCCTCGCGGATACCGGCCCGCGTCAGGTCGCGGATCGCCTCGGAGCGATTCTGATAGCCCTTCGTCTCGATGACCCGGTCGAGCTCGGCCATGAGATCGTCGTCGAGCGTGATCGTGATGCGCTGCATGGCTCCCGCCTCCTTCCCCCGGTCTTCGTCCGAGGCCCATCGATAGCACCATTGAACGCCCTTTGCCGTCCTGTTAACTGGCGGCGCAACTGCCTCGGAAGATGCCGCCATGAGCGCGCTTCTCAGAGCCCCGGCCGCCGATCATGTGAAGAGCGCCGAAATCCGCGTGCGCGGGCGCGTGCAGGGAGTCGGCTTTCGCCCGGCCGTATGGCGCGCCGCCCGCGACTTGAATCTCGACGGCAACGTTAGGAACGACGGCGAGGGCGTGCTGATCCGCGTGAAGGGGAGAAGCGCGGCGATCGAAATGCTGGTCGCGCGCCTGCGCGAGACACCGCCGCCGCTCGCCGAGATCGCTGCAATCGAAATTTCAGCATGCCGCGCAGAAATCGGTGCCGGCTTCACGATCATCGAAAGCACGAGAAGCGCCGCCCGCACCGAGATCGCGCCCGACGCGGCGATCTGCCCGGAATGCGTCGCCGAGATATTCGACCCGTCTGCGCGGCGCTTTAACTATCCCTTCACCAACTGCACGCATTGCGGCCCGCGGCTCACCATCGTTCAGGGCGTGCCTTATGACCGCGCAATGACGACGATGGCGCCGTTTCCGCTCTGCACCGATTGCGCGGCGGAATACGGCGATCCGGCGGACCGGCGCTTTCACGCCGAACCAATCGCCTGCCCGGTTTGCGGGCCGAGGGCGCAGCTGATCCGCTTCGACGGCGGTGCCGTGAACTCTCAGCATTCGGCGCGCGGTGCCGTCGATGCGGCGGCGCGCCTGATCGAGGACGGCGCGATCGTCGCGGTGAAGGCGCTGGGCGGCTATCAGCTCGCCTGCGATGCGACGCGCGCCGATGTCGTGGAGCGCCTGCGCGCCCTGAAGCGCCGCGACGCAAAACCCTTCGCGCTGATGGCGCGCGACCTTGACGTGATCCGCCGCTACGCGACGGTCAATCCCCTCGAAACGCAGGCATTGGTGTCGCCGGAAGCGCCGATCGTGTTGCTCCAGGCGGACGGACCGGAGCGGCTTCCGGACGCCATCGCGCCGGGTCTCGGCACGCTCGGCTTCATGCTGCCCTCGACGCCGCTGCATCTTCTGTTGCTCTGCCAAATGCAGCGGCCGGTCGTCATGACCAGCGGCAATCTCTCCGACGAACCGCAGGTCATCGACGACCGCGAGGCGGCGCAGAAGCTCGGCTTGATCGCGCCCTATGCGCTAATCCATGACCGCGGCATCGCCAACCGCGTGGACGATTCCGTTGTGCGCGTCATGGCTGGAAGCGTGCGCGTGATCCGCCGCGCCCGCGGCTTTGCCCCAGCCTCGATCGCGCTGCCCGAAGGCTTCGAGACGGCGCCCGACCTTCTCGCCCACGGCCCGGAGCTGAAGGCGACCTTCTGCCTCCTCAAGGACGGGCGCGCGATCCTCTCCCAGCACCAGGGCGATCTCGAAGACGCGGCGACCTTCGACGACTACGAAAAGAACCTGGCGCTCTATCGCGACCTCTTCGATCACACGCCGCGGGCGCTCGCCGCCGACATGCATCCCGACTATCTGTCGACCAAGCTGGCGCGGAAGCGCGCCGAGGCGGACGGCCTGCCGCTGGTCGAGGCGCAGCACCATCACGCGCACCTTGCCGCCTGCCTCGCCGAGAACGGCTGGCCGCGTACCGCGCCGCGCGTGCTCGGGATCGTGCTCGACGGGCTCGGCTATGGCGGCGACGGGACGATCTGGGGCGGCGAGTTCCTGCTTGGCGACTATAGCGGCTTTAAGCGGCTGGCCGCGCTGAAGCCGGTCGCGATGCCGGGCGGAGCGCGAGCCGCGCGCGAGCCCTGGCGCAATCTCTACGCGCACCTCTCGGCGGATGGGCGATGGCCAGATTTCGCCACGCGCTTCGGCGCACTACCCGTGTTTGAGGCGCTTGCCGAAAAACCGCTGGCGACCCTCGACGCGATGGTCAAAGGCGAGATCAATTCGCCCAAGGCCTCATCCTGCGGGCGCCTGTTCGATGCCGTTGCCGCGGCACTCGGCATCCTGTTCGAGCGCCAGGCTTACGAGGGCGAGGCTGCGGCGCGGCTTGAGGCGGCCGTTCGCCGAAAGACGCTCGCCGAGGAGGACGACGCGCGCGCCTATCGGTTCGCCGTCACCGAGCCCGCAGATTCCGGGCTTTTCTCTATCGAGCCGGGCGTGATGTGGGACGCCCTTCTCGCCGATCTTCTCACCAAAATCCCCGTCCCGGTGATCGCTGCGCTCTTCCACAACGGCCTCGCCCGGGCGCTTGTGACGATGGCCGAGACGCTTACCCGGCGGGACGGCACGCGCTTCGACACGGTTGCGCTTTCCGGCGGCTGCTTCCAAAACCGTATTCTCTTTGAGGAGACTTTGCGGCAGCTCAAGGCGAAGGGCTTCAAGGTGCTCACCCATTGCCGCGTGTCGGCCAACGATGGGGGAATTGCGCTCGGCCAGGCGGCGGTTGCGGCGGCGCGTCTTATTGACGCCGGGATGACCCGGCAGGAAGGAAGCTGACCCATGTGCCTCGGCATTCCCGGCCAGATCGTGACAATCGACGACGCTGCGAGGAATCTCGCGACCGTCGAGGTCGCCGGCGTCCGTCGCCGGATCAACATCGCCTGCATCGTCGATGAGACGCATCCGCCCGAAACCTGCGTCGGGGACTGGGTGCTGATCCATGTCGGCTTCGCGATGGCGCGGATCGACGAGCAGGAGGCGGCGGAGACGCTGAGCATTCTGACAGAACTCGGCGAGGCGCAGGCCGAGGTCGAAGCGATGCGCGCTTCGCCGCAGTAGGCAGGGAACCGCACCATGAAATTTGCAGACGAGTTCCGCGATGGGGCGAAGGCGAAGAGCCTGGTGCGCGAGATCGACAAGCTCGCGGCCGAGATCGAGATAACGCGCGAGCGCCCGATCAACATCATGGAGGTATGCGGCGGCCACACCCACTCTATCTTCCGCTACGGCCTGGAAGGGATGCTGCCGCCGTCGGTCGAGCTGGTGCATGGGCCGGGCTGTCCGGTCTGCGTGCTGCCGATGGGCCGCGTCGACGATTGCGTGGCGATCGCCGAGCGGCCGGAGGTGATCTTCACCACCTTCGGCGATGCCATGCGCGTGCCGGGCTCGAAAAAGAGCCTGGCACAGGCGAAGGCCGAGGGCGCCGACGTGCGCATGGTCTATTCGCCCATGGATGCGCTGGAGATCGCGCGGAAAAATCCGGAGCGCGAGGTGGTCTTTTTCGGCCTCGGCTTCGAGACGACGATGCCGTCGACGGCGCTGACCGTTCTGCAGGCGGAGGCCGATGGGATCGAGAATTTTTCGGTCTTCTGCAATCACATCACCATCGTGCCGACGATGAAGGCGATCCTCGACAGCCCCGATTTGCATCTCGACGGGTTCCTCGGCCCGGGCCATGTTTCAATGGTGATCGGCACCGCGCCCTATCGCTTCATCGCCGAACACTACAGGCGGCCCATGGTGATCGCCGGCTTTGAGCCGCTCGACGTGCTGCAATCGATCTGGATGGTCTTGAAGCAGATTCGCGACGGCCGAGCGGAAATCGAAAATCAGTACAAGCGCGTCGTTCCGGAGGGCGGCAACGGCCCGGCGCTTGCAGCCGTCGACAGGGTTTACGAGCTGCGCGAGTTCTTCGAGTGGCGCGGGCTCGGCTCGATCGACCATTCGGGCGTTCGCGTCCGCGACGCCTATGCACGCTTCGACGCGGAGCGGAAGTTCGCCGTCCCGAACGTCAGAATTGCCGACCCGAAATCCTGCCAGTGCGGCGAGGTGCTAAAGGGCGTCCTGAAACCCTGGCAGTGCAAGGTGTTCGGTACCGAGTGCACGCCGGAGACGCCGATCGGCGCGCTCATGGTCTCGCCGGAAGGCGCCTGCGCCGCCTACTATCAGTACGGCGGTCTAAAGCGACAAGCATCATGAACGTGGTGAGCCTTCCCGCCAGGCGTTCCTCCGGCAAGGTGCGCGTGCCGGCCGTCACGCTCGCCCATGGCGGCGGCGGGAAGGCGATGAAGGACCTGATCGACGACGTCTTCGTCGGCGCCTTCGCCGGCGCGGATGCTCAGCCGCTTGAGGATCAGGCGCGCTTCGATCTCTCCAAGCTTGCTGCGCGCGGCGACCGGCTGGCCTTCACCACCGACTCCTTCGTGGTCGACCCGCTGGTCTTTCCGGGCGGCGACATCGGCAAGCTGGCGGTCTTCGGCACGGTCAACGATCTTGCCGTCGGCGGCGCCGTGCCGCTCTATCTCTCCGCTTCTGTGATCATCGAGGAGGGGCTGACACTCGACACGCTCCGCGGCATCGCGAACTCGATGGCGGCGGCGGCCGAGACGGCGGGCGTGACGATCGCCACCGGCGACACCAAGGTCGTGCCGCGCGGCGCTTGCGACAAGCTCTTCGTCACCACCACCGGAATCGGCGTCATCCCCGAGGGGCGTGAAATCAGCGTCGCCAATGTCCGGCCGGGCGACGGCATTTTGGTCAATGGCCTCCTCGGCGACCATGGCGCGGCGATCCTCTTCGCGCGCGGCGACATGGCGCTGGAGACGACGATCGAAAGCGACTGCGCGCCGCTCTCCGGCCTGGTCGAGGCGCTCTTAGCCGCCGCACCCGGCACGCGCTTCATCCGCGACGCGACGCGCGGCGGCCTCGCCACCGTGCTGAACGAGATGGCGGAGGCCTCCGGCGTATCCGTCGAGATCGAGGAGACAGCAACGCCGCTCCGCGAAGAGGTGCGCGGCTTCTGCGAAATCCTCGGCCTCGACCCGCTCTATCTCGCGAATGAGGGGAAGCTTGTCGCCGCCGTGCCGCCGGAGGAGATCGAGCCGGCGCTTGCGGCGCTGAAGGCGCACCCGCTCGGGCGCGGTGCCGCGCTGATCGGCCATGCCGGCGACGGCAAGCCCGGCCGCGTCACCATGCGCACGACCTTCGGCGGCAGCCGCATCGTCGACATGCTGGTCGGCGAGCAGCTGCCAAGGATCTGCTGAGGGCCGGATGCACGAGCTCTCCGTCACCAAAAGCATCGTGTCGGTCGTGTCCGAGGCCGCGAAAGGCCGGCGCGTCCGCCGCGTGACGCTCGACGTCGGCAAGCTCGCGGGCGTCCTGCCGGAGGCGATCGCCTTCTGCTTCGACGCCGTCGCCAAGGACACGGCGCTCGACGGTGCGACGCTCGACATCAACGAGATTCCCGGCCGCTGCCGCTGCCGCGACTGCGGAGAAGAATTCGCGGTGGCGACGCTCCACGAGCCTTGCGCATGCGGCTCGCACGCGCTCGACCGGCTGGCGGGCCAGGAGCTGCGGGTCAGGGAGATGGAGCTGGAGGAGGCCGCCTGATGTGCGCGACATGTGGCTGCGGAGCGTCCGCAGAAACCCGCATCCTCGATCTCCAGACGGGGGCGGAGGTGCCGCTCGCGGCGCGCCACGACCATGCGCACACCCATCATCATCATCATGGGCACGACGACCAGCATCACCACGATCACGACAATGGCCACGACCACCATCATCACGCCGAGGCTGCGACGGTCGTCGCGCTTGAGGCGGACATCCTCGCCAAGAACGACCGGCTTGCGGCCGAGAACCGCGGCTGGCTTGCCGGCCGTGCGATCCTGGCGCTGAACCTCGTGAGCGCGCCCGGCGCCGGCAAGACGACGCTGCTTGAGCGCACGATCCGCGACCTGAAAGAGGTGCTGCCGATCGCGGTCATCGAGGGCGATCAGGCGACGGCAAATGACGGCGCGCGCATCCGTGCCGCGGGCGCTGCCGCGGTGCAGGTCAACACCGGCGCTGGATGTCACCTCGAGGCCGACATGGTGAAGCGCGGGCTCGACGCGCTGAAGCCGCCGATGAATTCGCTGCTCCTGATTGAGAATGTCGGCAATCTCGTCTGCCCGGCGCTCTTCGATCTCGGCGAGCGGGCGAAGGTCGTGGTGCTCTCGGTGACGGAGGGCGATGACAAGCCGCTCAAATATCCGCACATCTTCCGCGCCGCTGCGCTGATGATCCTGAACAAGACCGACCTCCTGCCGCATGTCGATTTCGATATGGCGGCTGCGCTCGCGAATGCCCGCAAGGTCAATCCGGATATCGAGGTGCTCGCGCTATCCGCGCGGACGGGCGAGGGGCTCGAAGCCTGGTACGACTGGCTTCGTCGCGAAAGCGCTGAGACGCGGATGTAGCGCGCCTGCGAATCCTCGCATTGGCGGAAACATAAGCGGCGGCGTGTTGGTTCCTCACCCGCGAAGCGGGGGAGGGGGACCATGCGAAGCATGGTGGAGGGGGCGGACCCAGCCACCTTGCTGCGCACATGCCCCCTCCACCGCCTTCGGCGGTTCCCCTCCCCCGTCGCGTTGCGACAGGGGAGGAGCAGGCGCACCACAGGAACCGCGCTATTGCTCGCCGCTCGCGGAATGGGTCCGATGCAGGTGATGGTGGCTGTGGGTGAAGCTTCCGTCATACGCGTGACGATGGGCGTGCACGAGGTCCGTACGCGTGAGAAGCGGCACGTCGTGCAGGATGTCGGCCGGGGAGCCCGACGCGACGACGCGTCCCGACTGCATCACGAAGCAATGATCGGCGATGTCCTCGACGATATCGAGGTCGTGCGTCGCGGTGACCACGGTGCGGCCGAGGCTCCGGCATTCGACCAGGAAATCGATGACCTCGCTGGCGCTTTTCGGATCGAGCCCGGCGGTCGGCTCGTCGAGGAGAAGCACGTCCGGGCTAAGGATCAGCACGGAGGCGAGCGCCACCTTCTTCTTCTCGCCGCCCGAAAGGCGATGCGGCGCGCGGTCCCTGAGATGCGCGATCGAAAATTCGTCGAGCGCGGCGTCGACACGGGCGCGAATCTCGTCTTTCGGCCAGCCGAGCTGCAGCGGGCCGAAGGCGAGCTCGTCGAAGACAGTCGGGTTGAAGAGCTGCACGTCGGGGTTCTGGAACACCAGCCCGACGCGCCGGCGGAAGGCGAAGGCCGTGGCGTCGTGCTGCAAGGCTTCCTCCCTGAGCGGCGCGCCGAATGCCGAGACGCGGCCGCGCTCGGCGAAAGTGAGACCGGCGAGCAGCCGGAGCAGCGTCGATTTGCCGGAGCCGTTGGCGCCGAGAAGGACGATGCGCTGGCCGCTCTCCACCGACAGGCTGAGGCCGGCAAGCGCCGGCGCGTCGGGATAGGAATAGTGGACGTCGGAGACCTCGAAGATCCGCGTCACGGGCGCTTCTCCGGTGTGGCGCTGGGTCATGCCTGAAGCCACAGCGCCGCGGCAGCGAATGTGGCAGTGCCGGCGAGCGCCGCCCAGTCGCGCCAGGTCATGCGGAAGTCTTCGAGCAGATGCGCCTCGCCGCGATAGCCGCGCGAAATCATCGCGAGATGCACGTCGGTGCTGAGATCGAGCGCCTTGCCGAGGAGCACGCCGGCGCTTGCCGTCGCAAGCCTGCGGCGCTGGCGCGAGGAGAGCCGCCCGACCATACGGCTGCGGCGCGCCTCGAACATGTCGGAGGCGGCGTGCAGGAAGACGAAGATATAGCGCTCCGTCATGCCGAGGATCACGACGAGCGCGACCGGCACGCGGAAGATGCGGAGCGCCTTCAGGACATGCGGCCAGGGCGTGGTAAGGATCAGGAGCAGCGCCAGGCTCGCTGCGGTCTCCGAACGGCCAACGAGAAACGCGGCGCTGCGCAGACCTTCCTGCGTGATCGGCCAATGAAGCAGCGGAACACGCGCGATGGCATCGCCCGGCACAAGCACGGTCGCTGGGAGCGCGATCACCCCGGTGAAGAGAAGGACGCCGAGCCAGACCTGCCTCGCGAGGCGTGCCGGCGTGACCGCTGATGTGATCGCAAGGAGAGTTGCGAGCAGAAACAGGCCGCCGAGAACGGGCAGCGATTTCACCATCACCGCGACCACGATCAGCGTGAAGAGGCTGACAAGCTTGGTCCTCGGATCGAGCGCCTGCAAAAGGCCGCGCCGCCGCGACAGGTCGTCGGCATCGCGCGCGTGGGGGACCGAATGCGCCAGGCCGCCGGCCAGCCGTTCCAGAAAGCCGCCGCGATGACCATGGCCGCTTGCGACGAAAGACTGCTCACCCACCGCTACGCTTGTCCCAGTGGACCGGCGAAAAATCAGACATGACGCTGGCGCGGGAAGATGCGCGCGTAGAGCCAGGAAAGGGCGGAAAAGGCGGTGAGGATCAGCCCCACGCCGACCACCGCCGACATGACGTAGCCGAAATTCGCGCTGTGCATGAAAGCCGGCGCGTAGCCGGATATCGGCGCGGTCCAGATATCCGCGAGACGCTCAAGCCCGGCCGGAACATGGTCTGGAAGAGCGCTGTTGCCGGATGCCTGTGCGATCGCCTGGCGCACCGCCGGGTCCTGGAAATCGGCGGCGCTCCATTCGCTCCAGGCGATCCCGGCGGCGAGCAGCCCGAGCGGCGTGAAGATCATGAGAACGCCGAGACCGGCCCAGAGCCAGCGCGTGCCGCGCCATCCGCCAACCGCTTCGGCAGATCGAAGCCCCAATCCCACGGCGCGCGGCGCGGTCGCCTGAAGCAGGTCCGGATTGGCGCGCTGCAGGTAAGCGACGATGCCGGCGGTGACGACCGCTTCCGCGGCGCCGGCCAGCGTCAGGTGCGCGAACATCACCGCCGGAATGGCGATCGAGAGCGGGTAGGGCGCGTAGAGCGGCGCCCCGCTTGGGTCGTGGAAGAGGAGCGGCTGCACGCCGAACTCGATCGCCGCAAGGAACGCCGCGGCGTTGATCGCCAGATACCCGGCAATCCCCGCCGCGACGACCCGTCGCGGAGAATCGATAGCCGCGCCGGCGGCGATCACGCGATAGGTAGCATAGGCCACCAGCGAGCCGACGATCGCCATGTTGAAGGCGTTGGCGCCGAAGGCGGTGATGCCGCCATCGCCGAAGAGGAGCGCCTGGATCATGAGCGCGATCGAGACGGAAAGGATCGCCGCCCACGGCCCGAGCACGATTGCCGCGACGCCCATGCCGACGGCATGCGCGGTGGTGCCGCCGGGGATCGGCAGATTGAACATCATCACGACGAAGGCGAAGGCGGAGACGACCGCAAGGAGCGGCACGAGCCGGCTTTGCAGGAAACGTTTCACACGCTCGAGCGCCACGTACCAGAAGGGCAGAGCCGCAGCATAGGTGACCACGCAGGTCGCGGGGCTCAGATACCCGTCCGGTATGTGCATGGAATCCTCCTCCGCTCCTGAAAGGGAACACGCTCGCGCGGAGGGCTGACGACCAAGCGGTCGCCGCTGCCACGGTATGACGATTTAAGAAGATTTTCATATCGACGAGCGGGCGTCAACCGCAGCTGAGGTCCGCCCCCACGCCTAAGGTCTGCGTGGCTTCCTCACAATGCAACCAACGGCGTGCCTTCTTCGGGGGGAGAAGAGGGGGGCGGAAGTGCCGTCCGTCAACCGGGGCTGTCGCCTACGCGTCGCGAAAAGCGACGAGCTGGTGGCTCTCTTCATCCCACAGCGCTTTGCGAACGCAGCGGAGGCTATCGAGGAGCGTCAGGCGCCTCGCAGCCGCCAATTGCGGGTGGTCCCGCATCACGCGCGGCAGCCGGTAGTACGGGATCCGGCTGCAGAGATGGTGAACGTGATGCACCCCGATATTGGCGGTGAACCAGCGCAGCACGACGGGGAGGTCGTAGTGCGAGCTACCGTAGAACGCCGCTTCATGAAAATTCCAGCGCGCCTCGTGCGCCCAGAAAGTGTCCTCGAACTGGTGCTGGACATAGAAGAGCCAGACGCCGACCGAAGCTGCGAGAATCGTAATCGGCAGATGCACCAGCAGGAACGGCCCGAGCCCGACCAGTCCGATCATCGCGGCGACCAAAGCCACGATGGCCACATTCGTCGCCATCGTGCTGACCCAGGGCTGCCAGCCAGCGCGCATCATTCCAATCGGCAGCCGATGCCGCAGGATGAAGAGATACGCCGGACCTGCACCGAACATCACGATCGGATGCCGGTAGAGGCGGTAGCGAAGCCGGTGCCATCGGGATAGTGCCAGATACTCGCGCACCGTCAGCATTTCGATGTCGCCTATCCCCCGACGATCGAGATTGCCTGAACTCGCGTGGTGAAGCGCATGCGAGTGCTGCCAATAATCGTAAGGCGTCAGGGTCAGGACACCGATCGCGCGCCCCACCCAGTCGTTCGTGCGACGCAGGCGAAAAAATGCACCGTGGCCGCAATCGTGCTCGACCATGAAGAGACGCACGAGGAGCCCTGCGGCCGGCACGGCGAGCAGCAGGGTCAGCCAGTAGCCGACGTCGAGGCTCAACCACATCAAAGTCCAGAGGGCGGCAAACGGAATTGCTGTGACGACGATCTCGAACACGCCGCGCGCGCCGCTCGGTTTGCGATAGGGAGCAAGCATCCGGGCCAGCGCCTGGGGGTTGGGCATGGCACGGAGAATTGGAGAAGGCGCTTGATTCATTGCGACGCAGCCTCTGCTTTCAGCCATTTCTGGGCGGCAGCTCAAGCCGCCCGGTGCGAAGCGGGGCGACGACGATGATCAAGATGATGCCGATGAAGCCGGCGCCACCGTGACCGAAGCTGTAGCCATAGCCGCCAAAGCGGCCGCTGAACAGAGTGCTGGATTGCGCCGCCGATCCGAGGCCCACTGCTTGAATAGCCCTGCTATCGCATCGATCGCGGCACCAGCGGCATCTCTTGCAGTCGGCCTGGCAAGCTGACCTTAGATTTAGTGCTATCCAGGATTGCGCAGGCTTGGGCGACTGAGACGGGCTTCGCCGAAGCAGGCCGCGCGCGACACGAAGGCCGCTCGGCAGAAGGCGCTCGCGGGCTCCGCCTTGTCGCTGTTCACGGGACTCCCCGAACGCGCTGAAGGTCCGTCCTTCGTCGCCGCAGGCCCCTGGATCAGGTCCGACGCGGCTCCGGCGATTGAAGGATCATGCGGTAGCAGGACATGCCGCCTGAGAGAAACTCATAGGCGGCGCCCCAGAGGTAAAGTCGGAAACGGCGATAATTGAACTCGCCGAAGCGGGCGATGATCGCCTCGCGATTGTTGTCGAAGTTGACGGCCCATTGCCTGGCCGTCAGGAAATAGCTGACGCGATCGTTGAACAGTTCCAGGACTTCCAGCGGCGTCTTGGCAAGCTGCTCGAGAAAGTCGTGCAGAACCAGGTAGCTGTGATTGCCGGGGTAGATGTATTTCACGATGTAGGAGGACTGGGCGTATTTCTCCTTGTCGGCACTGCCGTCGAGAAAGATCTTGCCGCCCGGCTTGACCAGCGTGACGAACTTGTCGAGCACCTTCTTGTAATCGGGCAGGTGCTCGATCACGCCCATGATGACGACGGCGTCGTAGGTCCGATCGGTCTCATATGCGAGCAGGTCGACATTGATCAGCTCCCAGTCGAAGCCGAGGACTTTCGCCCGCTCCGCCAGATAGTCGATCGAGACCTGGGAAATGGTGATGCCCGTGCATTTCACGCCGCGGCGTGAAGCATATTCGAACCATGCGCCCCAGCCAGGGCCGACCTCGAGGATATGGTCACCGGGCTTCAGGCCGCATTTCTCGAAGCAGTAGTCGAACTTCCTGAGCGTCGCTGCGTCGAGCGTTTCGTCCGCCGTCTCGTACATGCCCTGCGTGTAGCAGGGCGTTTTGGGATCGAGGAAGCCCAGGAAGAACTCCGAATCGATTTCGTAGTGACCGGTGATCGCCTGCTTGTTCGTGCGAACCTGGCCAAAAAGCAGCGGCTGCAGGAAGCGCCAGATCGTGGTGAGGGGATGAAAATCCTTCATCGCCCCCCGCAAGGCATAAGGGGCCAGCATGTCTCCCTCGATATCGACATCGCCGGAGACGTAAGCATCGGCGATGCGTCCCTCATCCATGCTGCTCACCGCGCGCAACGCCTTGGCGTTTTTCAGCGTGACCTCGAAGCGCGGCGCATCCTTCCCGAAAAGCTGAACGGAGCCGTCGGGGAGAATGACCTTGAACGACACAGGTGAACTATCGAATTGCCGCGCGTATTTGCCGAGAAGCGAACGCGTTACCTTCGGGACCGACATCCGGTCGGAGAATGCTTCGCGCTGCAGGTTCGCGGAATGCTCGCTCATACGCCGCCTTTCCGTACACGATGTCGGGCGGTAGGCGGGGCCTTTGAGATTCCCGCCGGCATCCGCCCGATGACTGGCCCGTTGATCTGATCTTGCGACCACGGGCGAGCGCTGGCAACCCTGGACGGTGCTCGACCCGGCGGAGGTGACGCTTCCACGCCGGTTCACCGAGAGCCCATCCCTCCGCATCCTTGCGGCGACGGAACCTGTCGTTGACATATTTCCCCTTACGCCGCACCTGGACTCGCCAGGACCCCGGCTTGAGCCGCGTGAAGGTGGCCACGACGTGTGCGCTCCGTGCGCACCCAGACGTCGAACCGCGGCGAAAAGCGTCGCGCCATGGCGTAGAAACGAGTGCACACGACCCGACCTAACGATTTGATGCTGCTGGAAAAATGACGTTATATCAACAACATACGATAGCCATCGCAGCTTTGATGGATTGGGGAGAAAGTCCTTGCTCTTCAGTACGTTGAGGGAGCGCGTGTGCAGAATTTGCACACGGCGAGATGGCTTCGCCACAGAAGACGTCCTGCGCCCAGGTCACCGTCGCTTCAGGAGTTACGGCGATCTCGTTGAAACGAGTACCGAGATCGCGGTTCTCCCGCGGTCGGAGCACCAGACGGTGTGGCCCAAGCACGACCGGATGACGTTAGCGATAAGTCGTACCGCAGGATCGTCGTCGGCGATCAGGTACCCTTCGATTGGCTCGACTTTGGCCTCGCTTGCGATCGGCATGATGCGCTCCGGTGGTGCCATGATAGGCGCCGCACGCTGTGACGGTTTCACCGCGGCATTCAGCGCCCGGAGCAGGTCTTCGGACTTGTAGGGTTTCTCGACGAAGAAGGTGGCGCCGCCGCGCCTGGCTTGCAGCCGCGCTCGGTCGGCGGAATTGGCGGAAAGGACGATTGCCGGAAAGTTGGCGGTCAGGACGGAGTTCTGCAGCCGCTTGAGCATCGTGAAGCCGTCCATGACCGGCATGCGCAGATCCATGAGAATGACGTCCGGCCTGCTTTGCTTGGCCATCTCCAGTCCCTGCTGCCCATTGAACGCCACGGTGGTCTGAAACCCGCCGTTTCGCAGGCGGAGCTCGATCGCCCGAACGATTTCCCTGTCGTCGTCGACAATTAGGACGTCTATCGGGGACACGATCGGTTTTCCTCTTGCGCCGGATCACGCTTGGCCGGGCGGGATGCAACATCCGCCGGCGTTGCAGGCGCGCATGGAACCGGCTGCTGCGTGGCCGTGCCCACGGTCGCGCCCTCTGGCCGCCCGTCCTTGCCTTTGCTTGCGCTCAACGCGCTGCGGATTTGGCTGTGGCTTCGTCGCCCGCATGCGCAGCCGCCAACTGGCTTGTCGCCAGCAAGCCTGCCAGGACATCGCCCAATCCCGACCGACGAAACGGCTTTTTCAGAACAGGCAAGTCCTTGTAGCCGTCGGGCAGGTCTCCTTCGCCGTAGCCGGTGGAGAACACGAACGGAATGCCGCGGCCGACGAGCTCATCGGCGACGGAATAGCTCATCTCGCCGTCGAAATTGATGTCGAGGACGGCCGCGTCGATGCCGCCGGTTGGGGTCGGTAAACAGCATCGGCATCCTCGTTCGATCGGCGGCGGTGACAAACGGCCCGCCGGCCTCCCGCGCGACCGAAATATGATTTTCGGAGGCTTTCTGCCCGATCGACTTGCTTCCCTTTTTCGGCATGTCCTCAACTCAGCATCCGAATATCTCACACCACCGGCGAGCAGAATCAGAGGCGCCTCTGCGCACACAATCTCCCTGCAACTACAATGACATCGCCACTGATCGTTGTCTGAGCAGTATTGCTCATCCTTGCGTTGCGCAGTGTTCGGCTGTTAGCGGGCGCCGGTCATCCTTGGAGGCTCTCGCACCCGCGCCAAACCTTCGCGGAACTTGGGAGAAGGCTGCAATTGCCTGCAACCAGGGCTTTCGAACGAACCGATCGCCTGATATTGCTATTACGACAGTTCAGGCCGCTTTCCCCCGAGGAGATGGAGGTCAAGGGAGGGCCCGCACTATGGCGCGCAAGCCAAAGCCGTTCGATCTGAAAGCCCTGCTCGCCAGGACGAATGGCGGTGACTCCGCTCAAGAATACGGCGCGAACCAGGTCATCTTCTCGCAAGGTGATCCTGCGGATGCCGCCATCTACATCAGAAGTGGCAAGGTGAAGGTCACCGTCGTTTCCGCGCAGGGCAAGGAAGCCGTCGTCGCGATTCTGGGGCCGGAGGAATTCTGCGGCGAAGGCTGCCTGAACGGGCAGCCGCTGCGCATGGCAACGGCGACGGCAATTACCGATTGCGAGGTTTTGCGCCTGGAGAAGCGGGCCATGATTCGCGTTCTCCACGACGAGCCCGAGTTCTCAGACATGTTCATTGCGCATCTCTTGCACCGCGCCGCCCGAGTGGAAGCGGACCTGGTCGACCAGCTCTTCAATTCGAGCGAGAAACGCCTGGCGCGCGCCCTTCTCCTGTTGGCAAATTTCGGCAAAGATGGCAGACCCGAGCCGGTCATCCCGAAAGTCAGTCAGGAAACGCTCGCAGACATGATCGGGACCACACGCTCGCGCGTCAGCCATTTCATGAACAAGTTCCGCAAACTGGGCTTCATCTCCTACAACGGCACCTTGGAGGTCCATAGCTCGTTGCTGAATGTCATTCTGTACGATGAGCCGCACATTGGGGACTAGACTGCTTCTAGGTCCTGCCCGAGCACGGCGCGTAGGGTCGTCTGGCAAGCATGTTCGTGGCTGGAAGATAGGACTGGACCTGAATGACGGCCCGTTCGGTCGGGCGGGAAGGGTTGGCAGATCGGCGACTTGGCGCGAGGTGCACTTGAAGAGCGCAGCCTTCGTCCATGCATTGAACGCCGGAACTCTGGGCCTCAGCGCACCTCGCTCGGCAAAGCGCTATGGCGCGTGAGGACGACTTCCACGTCAAGCTCGGGCGTACTCGCTCGCGGCGCGCTCAACGCGCTCGTCCGTTCGTCGCGCAGGCTCTTGCCGCCGCCGAGAAGGCCGGAGGTCGATCCACGCGCTCGAGTGCGAGCTCTGCTCGATGTGGTAGCACGTTCGGCCGCGGCGGAGCGGCGAGCCTCTCAGCGGGCCAGGTTCCTCCGCGATCGGTCCCGCAAGGTCACCTTGCAGTCCCACGAGGGGAAGCCGCCACCTTCACAAATTGACAACGCGGCCCAAAACCGCACGTCGCGGGCTCATTCACAATCACAAGAACTATCAGCCAATAGCTGCGCTGATTGTCCCCAGGGCAAGACATGTCGCTTGCACGGTTTGCGGCGCGCGCCGGGAGGTCCACGAGCTTCAGCGCACCAGGAAAAGCCAGAAGGCAACTAAGACCAACAAGCCCGCGAGTAGCCCCAAAGCGACATCCGGAAGTCGAAGACGCTGCCACTCCCGTTTTGCTTGCGAGCGTCGCTCAGACAACGGCACGAACGCCGATGGCACCGGCGGTTCGAGACGATTGGCCGTCCCGAATTGGATGCGACCGCCCAACACTCTTGGCCGTTTCTGATCGCGCATTCCAGTCACTCCACAAAATGGCACCGCGACGCCTGCGCGGCGTTTGTAACATGTAGGTACAGCGGTGGCCGGCAGCGACCATGTAATATCGACTACTTAGACAGGTGGATGTCGGCCAGATCCTGGCCGATCTTCGAAAAGATGTTCTGCAGCTCGGCGTTGTCCGGCGCGTGATAGTAGAGGGTCTCGCCGTCGACGACCGACGCGCAGTTCTTCATCAGCGTCTCTGCGCTCGGCGGAATGTCCCCGAAGGTGATGGTGTAGACGCGGATGTCGTCTTGCGTAATGCTGCTGGTGCCGTTGGTCTTCACGTTCGCGCACAACGCGGCGGTCTTTGCGTTCAAGTTGGACTCAGCCGTGTTGGCGTTGTTCGAACCCAGATGATAGTTCCCGCTCGCGTCGGACGCGTTGATGTAGTTGTACGCACTGAAGATCGAGTTGTTGGGGTTGCTGACGCCGGTGACGGAGTTCTCGCCGTCGGTCAAGAGCACGAGCGCCTTCAGCGTCTTGTCGTAATAGGAGCTCGAGGGACCAACCCCCTCGGTGAACGGCTCGGTCGGCGAGAGCACGTGCCAGCCCCAGACGAGACCCGCCGGAATGTAGGTGCCCATCGCCGGATATGCGACGAGATTGTTGATGGCGTTCGTGACGGTCGTCTTGTTGTTCGTGAGGGGAACGATCGGCCGTGGGCAGCCGTAGTTCGGCCCGTTCTCGAACGGGAACGATGTGTCGGGTGCGCCACTCTGAAACTGGATGTTGTTCGTGCTGTTCGACGGGTAATATTTGGTGAAGCTTCTCTGCGCGGCGACCGGATCCTCCTGGGTGTACCAGCCCCAGCCGGTCGTGAACGTGCCCTTGTCGTTCAGGTAATTGTTCTGGAAGCCGTAGCCGCCGTCATTGTTGCTGTCAGGTTCGTCTGGCCAGAAGAACGGCACGTAGAGCGTGTCCGGTGTAGCGGAAGTCGGCGCCGTATCGAGAATGTCATAGGGGGACGCGCGCATTTCCACGCAACCCTCCCACTTCACGTTCGAGTTCTTGGCGTGCAGTTTGTCGAAAAGCCATTTGTGGCCGATGTATTTGCAGGTCGAGCCGCTCGTGCAGGAGGCTCCGGTGTTAGTGTCACGCTTGTTGAGATTCACACCGGTCCAATCGGCCTTGCCCGTGTCGTTCCAGTCGATCCACGACGGAACGTTGTTGGACGAGTAGCCGGTGTTGACGGTGCCCTCGAACGGGACGACGGCGATCTTGACCAAGTCGGGATCCGGGCTAGTCCCCGTTATCAGAATGTTGATCAGCGAGTTTGCCGCTGTCTTCAGGCCGGCGATGCGGCTCGACGAACCCGGACTGTTCCAGTTGCCGGTGCAGGAACCCGACACCGTGGTGCCACAGTTCATCGATCCGGTGTTGTCGAGCACAAGCGCCAGCTCGACGCGATTCGAGGAATTCACCACCTCGGCAACGATGTCGGTACTGATCGCATAGATGCCACCACCCGACTTCACGAGCCTGCCAATCGGCAGGAACACTGTCTTCATGCTGCCGCCGGCGGAAACATGAAAGCCGTTTGTGAGTTTGGTGACCGTTATGTTCGACACAGTGAACCGATTGTCGGTGACGGCGAAGGCCGAGACGTAGATGTTGACGAAGGTTGTCGCCTGCGCCGCGGTGAAGTCGCTGTGCTGCTTAGCGAGGGCGAGCGCCGCCGCATCGACGGCGTTGGCAAGCTCGACCTTGTAGCGGGCGTAGTTCGCGAAATCGATGGCGCCGCCCATGAGAAGCAGGAGGGGAATAGCCACAAGTGCAAAAAGCACCGCAATGTTGCCACGCTCACCGGGACGCAGCCGGCGCAAGACAGTATTGTGAAAACGGCGCATGGGACTCCTGAGTCCCAGGTTGGCGTAAATTGGGCCTTTGCAAATTGTTTCTGATTTCGCGGTGAAGCGGCCCCTAACAACGTTCGTCCCCTCGGTCGCGGCATGGGGACGGAAATCGCAGAGCGCGGCCGCTGATCAGTCGAAAGGCCACCAGCCGGAGCGCGGAAGCTCCGCACAGGCTGGCGAGCCGCACTTCCGCACCAAACGCTTAACGCTAAAAGCGCGAAAAGCCGCAGCACCATTGCGGATGCGTCATGAACCGTAGCGGTGGGCGCTTCGTGATTTCGCCGGATGGCGAATTGCAGAACTATTCCGGGACGGGCGCCTCAGGACCGTCTCTGCGATGTATGCGCGGTTCATCACGATGTATGTGCGGTTCATCGTGCAGGATGACGTTCAGCAATGAGCTGTGGACTTCCAAACTATCATTGTAGTGGATGAAGCCCAGTCTCCGGAACTTGTTCATGAAGTGGTTCACACGCGATCGTGTCGTTCCGATCATGACTGCAAGCGTTTCCTGGCTGATTTTGGGAACGACTGGCTCTGGCCTGCCTTCCTTGCCGAAATTCGCCAACAACAAAAGTGCTCGTGCCAAGCGTTTCTCACTCGAATTGAAGAGTTGATCGACCAGGTCCGCTTCCACGCGGGCGGTTCGCTTCAGGAGATGCGCAATGAACATTTCAGAGAAGCTCGGTTCGTCACGGAGAATGCGGATCATGGCCTGTTTCTCCACACGCATGATCGTGCATTCGGTCATTGCCGCGGCCGTTGCCAAGCGTGCCGGCTGCCCCGTCAGGCAACCTTCTCCGAAAAAACTATCCGGCCCAAGGATTGCCACGATGGCTTCCTTGCCTTGCTCGGAAAGGACGGTGACTTTCACCTTGCCGTCGAGCGTATAGAAGATGGCGTCCGCAGTATCACCTTGCGAGAAGATGGCCTGGCCTTCTTTGTAAGTTGAGATAACCCTGCCACCATCTGCATTGGAGAGAAAGGCCTTCGGATCAAACTGGGATTTTGCTTTGCGCGTCATAGTGGGTTCGCCTCCCTTTGTATTGGTGCCCGGTCTGGGGCACGGCGTTCAGGATAGCAGATTAGCCGCTATACTTGAAGCCAATGGTTGTGCAGGGAATCCGCGGCTCTCACAAAAATATGGATAGAAATATTTGGATAAAGGACTTGTGGGCTGGCTTGGCGGCGCCCTTCGCCAACGACTCAGAACCGTAGTCCGCCATCACGCTGAGCAACCGGAAAGAGTGCTGGTCCCGGTTTGTGAGACAGGCGGCTAAGGTGGATTAGCCGACGGTTCACTGCCGAATTCAAGGCGAAGGTTGTGCCCGAGGCCGATCCAGGGACAGCGGATGATCGCGGAGTTGGCCACGCGGCATGAGCTTCATCCGAACGTGACCACGCAATGGAAGCGACAGGCGATAGCTTTGAGGCTCAGGCGAGCCGCGAGGCCGAGGTGACGAGGCTGCACGCCAAGACCGGGCAGCTCGTGGTGGAGCGCGATCGTTTGGCAAAGAACCTTCCGCTCCGAAATGCAGGGCATCGGGTCAATCCAAGGCGGTCGACATTGCGATCGGTCTACCGCTCGCGGCATGCGCAAGAGTGAACGATATTGCGCACTGTATAATATTGCACAGTGTGCAATATTGCACAGACGGTAGGGGAGGATATGTTAGTTTACCACTCAATGGAAAGAAATATCCGGACGCAGGGAAGCAGTTTAATAGAGCGTAGTGATAACCCTGAGTGAAGGATATGCCGGCTATCCCCGTGAGGTCGAGCGCGCAGAAAGCCGCCGAAAATCACATTGCGGCTGTTCAGCAAGCGGGGGGGCCGTTCGTCACGGCCGCTGAGCACACGCGCATGCCGATGCTGTTCTCCGACCCGCACCTTCCGGGCAACCCGATCATCTACGTCAATGACAGCTTTCTGTCGCTGACCGGCTATGATCGGGAGGCGGTGCTGGGTCAAAGCTATCATTTCCTGATGGGCCCCGAAACCGATCCAAATGCACGGGCGCAGATCGAGGCCGCTTTCCGCAGCCGCTTGTACGGCGGCTATCCGGAGGTTCGCTACTACCGGAAGGATCACAGCTCATTCTGGGCCGTCGTCTTCATCGGCCCGGTCTTGGATGCAAACGGAGATGTTGCGCAACACTTTATCTCGTTCGTCGACGTCACCGACCGCAGGAACGAGGAGCTCCGCCTTCGTTTGCTTCTGCACGAGCTGAACCACCGTACCCAGAACACGCTCGCGACGGTTCAGGCGATCGCCGTCCAGACCTTAACCGGCAAGGCAAACGAGCCCGCACTCGAAGCCTTCGAGAGCCGCGTTCTAGCGCTTTCAGAGGCCCATAGGCTGCTTGGGCAACAGAACTGGGAAGGGGTGAAACTGAGTGAGGTGATCCGTGTGATCCTGGAGCCCTATTGTTCCAATGGCGGTCGAGCCGCTCGCTATTCCATCGAGGGCGAGGAGGTTCTGCTGCCGCCGAGGGTGGTGTTGACCCTAGCGCTTCTGTTTCAGGAACTGGCCACAAACGCAGCGAAGTACGGCGCGCTCCACAATGAAACTGGGCATGTTCACACCTCCTGGCAGGCCGAGCCGAGCCAGGGGCACAAACAACTGCGGCTGCATTGGAAAGAAAGCGGCGGACCGCCTTTGAGCCCGCCCCATCGCAGCGGCTTCGGATCGCTGCTGGTCGAGAGCGAGCTAGCGAAGCAGCTAAAGGGCGACGTCCGCATCGACTACGACCCCGCGGGCGTGATTTGCGAGATCGTCATGCCTTTTCCCCGAGCGGTAACGGAGACGAGCCATGAATAGTGCGACTCCAGACCGCCGCGTCCTGTTGGTCGAGGACGAGATTATTGTGGCGGGGATGCTGCAGCGCATGCTCGGTGACCTGGGCTACGCAGTCGTCGGACCGGCGTCCGATGTCGATGAGGCGATGGAGATGATCGGCAGCGGGGGCATCGATGCGGCCATACTGGACATCAACCTGGACGGAACAATGAGCTATCCCGTCGCGGACGAGCTCGCCAGCCGCGGCATCCCTTACGTCTTCTCGACGGGCTACGGGGGCGAAGACCTGCCCGACGGCTACGAAGGCGTCCCCCTGCTAAAGAAACCGTTTCGCCGGTCGGGATTGGAAAACGCGCTCGCGGGCTTGGGGACGCAACACCATTGAATGCCTGAGCGCGCTCGAACGGGAGGACATACAATTCGGCAGCCTTGCATCAGGTTGGCGCCCAGGCGTGGTGGGGCCGAAGCTTCAGTCCGAAGAGACGTCTGCGGTGATGCCGACGGCCTCGGCCGCGAGCCACGCCTGGAGCGGCCAGCCGAACCAGGCCTGAGCATCTTGCTGCTGGAGAGCGATTTCGAAGCTGTGGCGGCGGTTTCGACGCTGCTGCAAAGCATTTTCGGCGATCGTAGCAGTTGTGACTGGATAAGCGACACCGCTCAGGGCGTCGAGCTGATGCAGCATGGCAATTATGATGTCGTGCTTTTCGCCGCCACTCCGAAGACAGGGGACGCAGCGCAGTTCGTGCGCTCAAGCACGAGTTCCGGCTGTGGCGGTCCGATCATCGTGCTCGCCGATAACGACAACACGGATCTGGACCTCAGAGCCGTGGAAGCGGGCGCGGCGGACTGCATTCCGAAGCACGAGCTGACGCCAGGAATTCCTGGAGCGGTCCATTCGCCATGCACTTCTGCGTGAGGTCAGCATTGCCCGTGCGCGCCGCGAAATCGCGCGTCTCTCCGAAGAGTTGGCGCGGCTCAACACGCTGCGCGATGCCAACCGCCGCTTCGTGGACAAGGCCTGCCACGACTTCCGCTCGCCGTTGATGGCCATACAGGAATTTTCCTCGCTCATCGCGGAAGGGCTCGCCGGCGACGTGAACGAGGAGCAGTCGGAGTTCCTCGAAATCACCCTGACGCGAGTCAACCAGCTCGGCCACATGGTCGACGCCATCCTGGATGCCAGCCGGCTGGAATCCGACCTCATCGGCGTTAAGAGGGAGAAGCATGCGCCAACGAAGCTCATTGAACAGGCGCGTCCGATGCTGGAGCAGCTCGTCAAAAGCCGAAACTCCGGGGTCAGATTCTCCGTCGCCGAGTCGCTTCCCAATGTGTTTGCCGACGCCGCTAGCGTCGGTCGTATCATCGTGAATCTCGTCACCAACGCCTGCAAATTCGCCGGTGAGCGCGGCGAGGTCGAGGTTTGGGCGCGGCTCAGCTCTGACGGAGGCTCCGTCACCATCGGCGTTACGGACCACGGCCCCGGCATTGCGTCCGGGCACGCCAAGCTCATCTTCGAGCGCTTCAAGCCGGTTGAGAACGATAGCGGAGTGTTTAAGGCTGACTTCACGTCCGGCCTGCACGTCGCGAGCGAACTCGCGCGGGTCAATTTCGGCACCTTGTCGGTGGAGAGCGAGCCGGAAAAAGGCAGCACTTCCAGCTTCACCCTTCCCATCTTTGATGCGGACTTGCTGATTCCATTATACTTCGGCTTCCTCAAGACCTCGCGTCATGGCTTCCAGTGCGTCGCGATCGCCGTCGCTACGGTCGGCGGACGGGCCGATCCCGATACGTTCGCTCAAGTTGAGCAATTTCTTAACCGGCAGATACGCTCCTACGATCTACTCTTAAGGCTCAACGTCAATAGTTGGCTCACCTGCATCGCCTGTGACGAGGACGATCTGGCGGGCATCATTGGCCGGATTGAACGCGCCCGGACGGAACACAGCCGCAACCGCCCCGATCATGCGCTGCCCGAGATCGGCTTCCGCCCGATCGGCACATTTACGACCTGCAGCGGCCCCAAGGGGCTTACGGAAGTTATCCGCGGCGCGCATGCGCTCGACGCCGGAAAGGGGGGATCCACTAGCGGAGACCGCCATACGGCACCGGCTGCCATTAGGAGTATCGATTTGCCCTTCAAAGCGTGCCGCGCTGACCGTTGAACCGGAGCACACTATGTCACTATCGAGCGAGATCGAAGTTGAGCCCAATCGAAGGGTGTTGATCGCCGACGACGACCCCGCCGTCGTGCGGGCGCTATCCGTGCGATGCAAGAAGCTCGGTCTCGAAGTCGAGACCGCGGAGAACGGGCTGCAGGCCATTCTCAAGGCGCAGCGGCATCCGCCGCGGCTTCTCATCCTGGACATCAAGATGCCGGAGGTTGACGGTTTCCGGGTCTGTGAGTGGCTGCTCGATAAAGAGCGGCCGTCCGTCGACGTGATAATACTCACCGGTCGCGATGATCCCGATGCGTTGGACCGTGCCAATTCCTTCGGCGCCTACTACGTGCAAAAGAATAAGGACACGTGGGAAGCGATCAGGTCGATCCTGACGAAGGTTTTTGACATCGACGATGCGACGCTCAAGGCCGCCGGCGCGCCCTCTAGTGCTTCCTTGCGTGGGATGAACGGGCAGAAGCAAAACAAGATCCTCATCGTCGACGACGACACGGATCTGACGCGCGCGCTGGCGCGACGCCTAACCAAGAGCGGCGCGCAGACGCTGACTGCCTCAAACGGGGTTGAAGCCTACCGCATTGCCATGCGCGAAAGGCCGGACGCTATCATTGCGGACTACGTGATGCCGGAAGGCGGCGGCCACTATCTCCTATGGCGCCTGAAGAGCACGGAAGTGACCAAAGACATACCGGTCATCATGATCACCGGCCAGCGCCTTGAGCCTGGTGTCGAAAGCGGGTTTGCGCTGGAAACGACGGGCCGCGAAGGCGCGGTGGCACTTCTCCGCAAACCACTCGACAACGACGCGCTACTCAAGGAGCTGTCACACCATTGTGCAATCAAATACTCGCCGGAGCTGGCATAGAGCCTGCGCCGGATGCGGTCGCCCCGGGATATCACGACGAATGCCTGGTCATCGACGACGACCCCGACATCCGCAGGCTGGTTTCGCATGTCCTTTCCCGAATCGGCGTGTCGAGCGTTGGGCTTGATGGCGCCGGCGCGCTTGAGAGCGTTCTGAAGTCCACACATCCTTCGGTCATATTCCTTGACGTCGCGCTCGGCCGATCGGACGCCATCGACGGCATCCGCATTCTGGAGCGGACGAGCTTCAAGGGCGCGGTGCAACTGATCAGCGGCAAGGATCCGGACCTGGTGGACGCCGTCAGGGCGATCGGTGAACGGCACGGCTTGAAGATGCTGGCCCCGCTGCAGAAGCCGTTTCGATCCGAGCAGCTTCGACGGATCTTCGAGGGCGCTACGATCGAAGTCCTGAACGAAACGCCGGCGAGGGATAAATTGGCCGAGCTGCATGTTAGCGCAAGCGCCGCGCCGCATCCGCACGTCGATCTTGCCGACGCGCTAGCGTCGTATTGGCTTGACATTGCCTATCAGCCGAAGGTCGATCTGGTGCGGAACCGTGTTGTGGGGGCGGAGGGTCTCGCCCGAGTGAACCATCCCACACACGGCATTCTCGGGCCGGAATCCTTCCTTGAGGGCGCGAGTGACACAGCGCTTAGGGATCTGACCGCGTTTGCAATTCGCAAGGCGTTCCTCGACTGGGAAGTGCTCGTGACGGCCGGCCGCAATTTTCAGCTTGCCGTGAACGCTCCCGTCCGAGCGCTGCTCGATCCAGGCTTGACCAGTCTCGTTCGCGAACCCCCGCGTCGCGAAGGATGGCCCGGCCTCATCCTCGAGGTAACGGAGAGTGAAGCCATCGAGGAACTCGACGCCGTCGCCGAAGCCGCGACCCAGCTCCGCATCTACAACGTTGGCCTGGCCATTGACGACTTCGGCTCGGGCTATTCGTCATTTGCCCGCCTGAAACAGCTCCCGTTCTCGGAACTGAAGCTCGACCAAAGCTATGTGCGCAATTGCGCGACCGATCCGCTGAATGCAGGCATTTGCCGTAGCATCGTCGATCTGGCGCGCGCCTCCGGGGCCGTCAGTGTGGCGGAGGGGGTCGAGACGTCACAAGACGTGACGGCGCTCGTCCGCATGCGCTGCGACCTCGGCCAAGGCTATTACTTCGGTCGCCCCATGAGTGTCGGCAAGCTGATCGAGCGCATTGACGCCGACGGAAACATCGTTCCGTGCGCCGCGCCGTCAGCGGCCTCTTGATCCGACCCGACAAGACGGACTATTCCGCCGACAGGTCGCGTTCCGCGCTTCCGGTGCTTCTCCCTAGAGCCAGTGCTCCACCATGCGGATGTTCTCGTCCTCAGGGTCGTGCGTGATGGTGAAGCCGAGCGAGCACATCAGCGCCAGCATGTCGCGATTTTCCGCCATCACCGAGCCCTCGATCGTGCGCAGCCTGTGATAGCGCGCCAATTCCATCAGCCCCTTCATCAGCGATGAGCCGACGCCCTGTTTCTGCCGCTCGTCGGCGACAACGATGGCGAACTCGCCCGATTCGCCGTCGGGGTTGATAACGTAGCGCGCCACGCCGATCTGCTTCTCGTGGCCGTCCTCCTCGACGGTGGCAATCAGCGCCATCTCGGCGCTATAGTCGATCTGAGTAAAGCGCACGAGCATCTCCGGCGTCAGCTCCTCCACCGCGTGCATGAAGCGGAAATAGCGCGCCTCCGGCGACAGGCGGCGCACGAAGGCCTGCTCGATCCCAGCGTCCTCCGGGCGGATCGGGCGGGTCGTGAGGGAGCTCCCGTCGGGCAGCACACTGTGGGTCGCGAGATGCGCCGGATATGGGTGGATCGCCATGTGCGCGTAGGGCACCACCGTCACCGGCGGGCGCCGTATGGAAATGCGTGCGTCGACGGCGAGAACCTCCATCTCGCCGGCGAAGAGCGGATTGATGTCGAGCTCCGCCACATGCGGTAGTTCACAGACGAGGTCTGAGAGGCGCAGGAGCAGCTCTTCCACGCCGCTGCGGTCGATTGCCGCCATGTTGCGGAAAGGGCCGAGCAGACGCGCCACGCGCGTGTGCGCGATGAGGCGCGCGGCGAGCACGCGGTTGAGCGGCGGGATGGCGACGGCGAAATCACGCAGCACCTCCGCCATGGTGCCGCCGGCGCCAAAGGAGATCACCGGGCCGAAGACGGGATCGGACTTCACGCCCGCCATCAGCTCGCGAATGTCGCGGCCGCCTGCCATGCGCTCCAGCGTTACTCCGCGTATCTCCGCGTCGGGACGCGCATTGCGCACGTCGGCGACGAGCCGCTCGAAGGCGAGGCGCACGTCGCCGCCGTTCATGAGATTGATGCGGACGCCACCTACGTCGGATTTGTGCGAGATCGACGGCGAGGCGATCTTCATGGCGACGGGGAAGCCGAGCGTTTCCGCGGCGACGAGCGCTTCCGCCGCCGTCTTCGCCTCGATGGTCGGATTGCAGGGAATGTGGAAAGCGGAAAGCACGCCCTTCGATTCGATGTCGGAAAGCTGCTTGCGGCCCTCTGCCAACGCCGCCTCGATGATCATGCGCGCGCCTTCCACGTCGGCCGGGCGGCGGTCGTCGGAGAACGGGCCCGGCGTCTGCAGCAGGAGCTCTTGGTTCATCTGGCGGCGGGCGAGATAGGAGAACGCCTCGACCGCGCGCTCCGGCGTGGAGAAATTGGCGATGCCGCTTGCCGAAAGGACCGTGCGCGCTTCCGCTACGCTGGTCTCGCCCATGAAGCAGGCGAAAACCGGCTTGGTGTTATGAAGGGTGGCGGCGATGACAGAACGTGCGACGTCGATCGGTCCGGTCATCGCCTGCGGCGTCAGCATGACCAGGAGGCCGTCGACGTTTCTGTCGCCGAGGCAGGCGCAAACCGCCGCGCCATAGGTGTCGGCCGTGGCGTCGCCGAGGATGTCGACCGGGTTTGCGTGCGACCAGTAGGGTGGGAGCAGCGCGTTGAGCGCCGCGAGCGTTTTCGGCTCAAGCTCGGCGAGCGCGATGCCGAGGTCCTCAGCCCGGTCGGTGGCGAGCACGCCGGCACCGCCGCCGTTTGTCACGATCGCCAGCCGGTTGCCGCCAACGCGCGTGGAGGTCGAGAGGATTTCCGCTGCAGCGAACAGCTGGCCGAAGGTCATGGCGCGCACCACGCCGGCGCGCTCAAGCGCCGCGTCGAACACCTCGTCGGAGCCGACGAGCGCACCTGTATGCGTGCTCGCGGCTTTCGAGCCGTGTTCGTGCCGCCCGGCCTTCAGCACGATGACCGGCTTCGCGCGCGCCGCGAGCCTTAGCCCGCTCGTGAAGGCGCGCGCGTCCTTGATGCCCTCCACGTAGAGCAGGATCGCATCGGACTTGGCGTCGCTCGCGAGATAGTCGAGCACGTCGCCGAAATCGACGTCGGTGGCGTTGCCGAGCGACACGATGGTGGAGAAGCCGAGATGGTGCGGCGCGGCCCAGTCGGTGATCGCGGCGCAGAGCGCGCCTGACTGCGAGACGAGCGCGAGCCGCCCGCGCGGCGGCGCTGTGCCGAGGAAGGTGGCGTTGAAATCGTGCACCGGTCGCATGACGCCGAGGCAGTTCGGGCCGACGAAGCGGATGTCAGCGTGGCGCGCCGCGTCGGCGAGTTCCGTTTCGAGCCGCGCTCCGGACTCGCCCGTCTCGTTGAAGCCGGCGGAGAGGATGATCGCGGCGTCGATACCCTTCTCGCCGCATTCGCGGATCGTCCCGACCACGGTGCGCGCCGGCGTCGCGATCACGGCGAGCTCCGGCGCGGCCTCGATATCGCGGACGGAAGCGAAGCAGTCGCGCCCGCCGACCGTTTTGTGGCTTGGGTTGACCGGGATGACCGGTCCGGAAAAACCGCTCTCGACAAGGTTCTTGAAGACACGGCCGCCGACGCTCGTCACGTCGTCGCTGGCGCCGAGCACGGCGACGCTTTGCGGGTTGAACAGTTTCTTTAGGCGGTGCGGCTTCAAAAGAAACTCCGGGCGCAGGGGCTACCAGCGCCCAGCATTACGCCCGGAAGCTACCCGAATGTATGACTGGCGATGTAGGCATTTGATCTTCAACGACCGACATTGGGATTTCGGGGAATTTCCAGATCGACGAGACGTTTCTGATGCGGGGGGCGTCACCGACCGAGGGGGATACTGGTTTATGCGGTGGTGCCACTATAGTCACGCCACCGCCGGCACCTGACCGTGAAGCGCGTTGAGTAGTTCTCTCACCTCCGCCGCGGGCTTGGGTGGGCTGAACAAGAACCCCTGGACGTCGGTACATCCTTCGGCTCTCACGAGCTCGAGCTGGCTCTGCGTCTCGACGCCTTCGGCGGTGGTGACGATGTCGAGGCTGCTGCCGAGACCGACAACCGCCCGAAGAATGGCCAGACTTTCCCTGTTCTCCGACAAATCGCGAATGAAGGACTGATCGATCTTGATCCTATCGAATGGAAAACTGCGGAGATAGCCGAGCGATGAGTATCCGGTTCCGAAATCATCCATTGCGATATTAACGCCGAGCTCCTTGAGCTGATGCAGCAGAAGCAGTGCCGTGTCGCTTTCGTGGATGAGAACCAACTCGGTAATCTCAAGCTCGAGCCGGTGTGCCGGCAAGCGTGACTTTTCAAGCGCGTCTGCGACGACCCGGACAAAATCGTCGGTCCTGAATTGAGCCGGCGACACATTGACGGCTACCGCTATTTCATCCGGCCAGTCGACGGCGTCGGCGCACGCTCGTCGCAACACCCATTCCCCAATTGGAATGATGAGTCCCGTTTCTTCCGCGATTGGAATGAAATCCAGAGGCGGCACCGCGCCGCGTTCAGGTTGGTGCCAACGAATAAGCGCCTCACACGCGGCAATCTTGCCGGTCTTGAGGTTGACAATGGGCTGATAGTTGAGCGCGAATTCGCCGTTGGCCAACGCCTCGCGAAGATCGAGCTCGAGAGCTCGGCGCTCTTGCATGTGCGCGTCCATTTGCGCCTCGAAAAAGCGAAACATATTTCCATGGTCGGCTTTGCAACGGTACAGCGCCAGATCCGCGTTCCTCATGAGTTGATCCGGCGTCGCACCGTCGCTCGGCGAGATCGCGATGCCGATGCTTGTCCCTATGACGACTTGATGGCCGTCAAGCTGATAGGGCGCGCTCACAGTGTCGATCAGACGTGTCGCGAGCAAGGTTGCATCGGACGGCTGTTTGAATGTCGACCTGCACGATGGCAAACTCGTCTCCGCCGAGCCGCGCGGCGATGTCGGTGTCACGGATACAGCCGCGCATGCGCTCGGCCACCGCCTGCAACAGCTTGTCCCCGATTGGGTGTCCGAGCGAATCATTGACGCCCTTGAAACGGTCCAGGTCCAGGCTGAAGACCGCGAAGGGGGCGCTCTGCGGCGCGCGCGAGAGAAGTTCATCCAACTTTTCATAAAAGAGAATTCGGTTCGGCAGGTCCGTCAGCGCGTCGTGGTGCGCCATGTGCGAGATCTTCTCTTCGGTTCGCCGTTGTTCGGTGATGTCTTCGAGCGTTACGACGAAGCCGCCGTTGGCCATTGGCGCGTTCATGGAGGAGAATGTTCTCCCGTCACTGCGCTCGAACACGATCTGCCCACCTTTACGGCGCTCTAAGAGACTTCGAATTTCAGCACTGAGTTGCGCCTGATTTTTCTCCGTTACATTGGTCCATTTTTGGATGAGCTGCATCGATTCTTGGATCGTCATACCCGAAGAGGCGGCTTGCCATTTTTCCCACGGAATCTTGAACAATTCTGCAAATCGCCTGTTGGAGATGATGAGCTTGCCGTCACGGTCGAACATCAAGAGGCCCTGCGCCATGTTGTTCAACGCCGCTTCGAACTGCAGATTCTGCTTTTCGATCTTTTGGTTTGCCATCCTGAGCTGGTCATTCGTGCGCTCGCGCTCGGTGATGTCGCGGTAGTACCAAATACGGCCGAGATATTTCTGCCCGACATCGCGCAGCGGCGCCGTGTGCCGGTCGATTACGCGCCCGTTCTTGAGCCTGAGCTCGTCCTGGGCCTTTTCGTCCGTCTGGGCATAAAGATATTGAACGCGCGTCATGAACGCTTGCCCGTCCGTGAATTGTGCCGTCATCATCTGCAGAACCGGCTCGTAGGCGCCGCTCTCGACGAGATCTCGTGGAAGGTTCCATAGCTCGATGAACTGGCTGTTGAACGAAATGATCCTCGCGTTCTCGTCAACCACGAGGATTGCGTCGGGCGCATTGTCGATCGCCGTCTTGTTGAGGAGATTGGAGAAGGACAGTTGTTCTTCCAACCGTGCGCGCTCAGTGACGTCCATATACGTTCCGAGGACGCCGAAGACCTCCCCTTTTGAGTCGCGCAACGGCACCTTGCTCGTCAGCAGCGTGATGATTTTCCCCTCGGGGGTCGTCTGAGGCTCGTCGATGAGAAGCTTGCTTTTGCCCGTCTCGACGACGTCCCGGTCAGCGGCGCGATACAATTCCGCCTGCTCGCGCCACCCCATCTGGTAATCGTCTTTGCCGATGATGTCTTCCGGACGGGAAAACCCGGCGTCGTGCGCGAATGGCGCGTTACAGCCCAAGTAGACCAGATTCTTGTCTTTCCAGAATATCCGCGCAGGGACAGCGTCGAGTAGGGCCGCTGTGATCTGTTGTGATTCTTGCAGCGCTGTTTCCGCCGATCTGTCCTCCCCGAGCTCCCGCGTGGGTGTTTGCGTGCTCTGGCGCGGGACGCCGTTGGCAGACTGCGACGCCATCATGCGCTCCCGCATTTGCCGCCTCAGTTCGTCACGAGCCTTGCGCATGGCCACCTCCGATTCCAATCGCTCCGCCAGCGGTCAGCGGCTCCTCAGGCGACGGCCTCGATGCGTGGGGCTTGTTCATTGAGCAATCGCTCGACATCCGAAGCCGGTCGGGGCTGACTAAAGAGGAAGCCCTGGAATTCGCCGCAGCCCTCCGCGGTCAGACTGGCGAGCTGTTCCTTTGTTTCCACGCCCTCCGCCGTCGTCTTGATACCCAGGCTGCTGCTCAATCCGACCACGGCGCGTACGATCGCAAGGCTGTCCTCCTTCCCGGGCAGATCGCGAATGAAGGATTGATCGATCTTGATCCGGTCGAACGGGAAGCTGCGCAGATAGCCGAGCGACGAATAGCCGGTGCCAAAATCATCCATCGCGATTCTGATCCCGAGGTCGCGGAGCTGATGAAGAACGGCGATCGCTCCCTCATTCTCCTGCATGAGCACCAACTCGGTGATCTCCAGCTCCAGCCGGCCTGCCGAAAGACCGGATGTCGCAAGCGCACTGATGACGGTCGGCACCAGGTTGCGGCTCTTGAACTGGGCCGGTGAGATGTTCACCGCGACGGTCACGTGCTTCGGCCAGCGTGCCGCTTCGGCACAGGCCTGTCGCAGCACCCACTCACCCAATGGCACGATGAGGCTGGTTTCTTCGGCGACCGGAATGAAATCCATGGGCGCAATCATGCCGCGTTCGGGATGATTCCACCGGATGAGCGCTTCGCAGCTGGTGATTGCTCCGGTTTCGACGTCGACGATCGGCTGATAGAAGAGCTCGAACTCGCCGTTCACGATCGCCTTGCGAAGGTCCAATTCGAGGATGCGGCGCGCCTGCATGCGCGCGTCCATGCCGATTTCGAAAAAGCGGTAGATGCCCCCGCCATCGGCCTTGGCGCGATAAAGCGCCAAATCCGCGTTCTTCATGAGAACATCCGGCTCGGTGCCTTCGCCCGGCGCGAGTGTGACACCGACGCTAACTCCCACAACCACTTGGTGGCCGCCGAGATCGTAGGGCGCTCCGACAACCTCGATAAGGCGTGTAGCGAGCGAGGCGATGCTGGACGGCAGCTCCAGGCACCTGCACGATAGCGAACTCGTCTCCGCCCAATCGCGCTACGATGTCCTCGCTGCGAACACAACTGCGCATGCGGTCGGCCGCTTCCTGCAGCAGGAGATCCCCAACGGGATGTCCGAGCGTATCGTTGACGCTCTTGAAATGATCGAGGTCGAGACTGAGAACCGCCATGGTCTCAGAGCGCCGCAAGTGGCCGAGGACGGTTTCCATCTGCTCATAGAATGCGACGCGGTTCAGCAAGCCCGTGAGTGCGTCATGACGCGCCAGATGCCTGATTCTTTCCTCTGCCAGCAGTCTTTCGGTGATGTCCTCGAACGTCGCGACGAGCCCGCCACTCGGCAAGCGCCGAAGGGTGTTGGCAATGCTCCGGCCGTCGCTCAGGAGTTCGACAAAGGACTCTGCCTCGGCTCCACGGAAGATGTTCTTCACATGAGCGAGCGTGTCCTTGGGGTCCACAAACTGGACTCCCGTGATGGAAGTCGTGAGCGCCATGAGCTCCGGTACGGCCATGCCCTGCAGGTTCTGGTCTTGAGGCAGCCCGAAAATCTCGGCGAAGCGCGGATTGAACAACGTCATCTTGCCCTCTGCATCGAGCATCAAGAGGCCCTGCGACATGTTCATCAGCGCGGCCTGAAGTTTTGACTCGGAGGCGGCAAGGGCCTGTTCCGCCTCCACCTTCTGGGTGATGTCCTCGAAGGTCGTGACGATCCCGCCGTCCGGCATCGGCCGATAGGTGGCAGCAATGCTCCGGCCGTTGCTCAGCTTCTGGATATAGGATCCTTCCTCGGCTCCACGGATGACTTTCTCCAGCTGAGCGAACGTGCCCTCGGGGTCCAGATCCCGGACGCCCGAGTGTGAAATCCGCGAGCGCCATAAGCTCCGCTACGGTCATGCCCGGCAGCATCTGGTCTTGAGGCAGCCCGTACAATCTCGGCGACCTGAGAATTGAACAACATCAGCCCGCCCTCTGGATCGAGCATCACAAGGCCCTGCGACATGTTCGACAGTGCGGCCTGTAGTTCCTGCTTGGAGTGGGCAAGGGCCTGTTCCGCCTCCACCTTCTGGGTGATGTCCTCGAAGGTCGTGACGATCCCGCCGTCCGGCATCGGCCGATAGGTGGCAGCAATGCTCCGGCCGTCGCTAAAATTCTGGACAAAGGTTCCTCCCTCGGCTTGGCGGACGATTTTCCCCACTTGGGCGAACGTGCGCTCGGGGTCCAGATCCCGGACGCCCAAGTGTGAATCCACGAGCGCCAATAGCTCCGCGACGGTCATGCCCGGCTGGATCTGGTCGGGCGGCATCCCGAAAATTTCGGCATAGCGAGGATTGCACAATATCAACCTGCCCTCTGCATCGAGCATCGCGAGGCCCTGCGACATGTTGTTCAATGCAGCGTCCAACCGGAGTTCGCCCTTCTTCACTTCCTTCCATCCGCGCAAGGTGAAGAACATGAGGAAAGCCAACGTCAGTCCGACGAGCAGGAGCATCGCCAGAGCGGCGGGGCTGACCTGCGCGCTGGCCTGACTGCCGAGTTGAGCCGGGGACCAAGCAAGCGCTCCGACGACGGTCCCATTTGGGTCGACGAGGTCGATCTTGAGCGGCTCCGAGGCGGCTGGGTCGACGAGATGGAGCCCATCGATGACGAAATCCTCGCTCGCCCGTTCAACTGCTGCGGTGTCGAACGCTTTGCCCACTACCAAATAGCGGGACCGTTCCGGCGGGTTCCCGAAATCCTTCGACGCGGGCACAACCGGACCCACGGCCACGGCTGCAAGCCCCCACGCGCCTCTCACGATCCCGGTCTGCACATCGTATGTCTTGCCGTCCTTCGGAAGCTCAGCAATCATTGAAGCGAGCGACGGGCCAAACGCGTCACTGGGTGTGGTGGACACCGGCTCGCCGTTCCGATAGGCGAGCAATCCATTTCCGTTTTCATCGATGAGATAGATCGTGTCGAACAACGTCGAGGTGGAGACGTTCTCTGCGGCCCAAGCGCTGTTTGCCGCACCGTAGAGATTGCGAACGGCATCGTCCCATTCGGCATAGTCGTTGTTCGTCTCCCCGAGGTGCCGCAGAACGGATTGGACTGCGGCCGTCGCCGACCTTCCCGTCAGCTCGCCCTCAATATGATTGACATCGCCAGCCATCTTTTCGAGTGAGACGATGACGATCACGAAGGTCGCAAGGAAGATGAGGATCGCCGGAAGGCCGATCCTAAACGCAAATCGTTTCATCAAGTCATCGAAGAGTGGCATTCCCTGCAACCCGCTGAGAGACTGCATGGATACTGCACCTATCCGATTTAAGTCCCCGTGAAGTGGAACGCCCATTCAGCCGTTTGGTTTAACCCACGTGAGGCTTTTAGGCGTCATTTGATATACTTTACCGACGCCAACGGGGTGGAATCCAACCCTGGGACTATTTGAGACTATTCGAATCGTGGCGAGAACTAATCGCGGCGTAGCACCGCTGCGTCATGAGCAACGGCGACGGCGTCCATAATGCGGTCCCAGACGCCCGTCCGGCGCCAACGAACGAAGCGATTGTAACGGGTAGTGTGAGGACCGAAGCTCTCCGGCAGATCGCGCCACGGTGTACCCGATCGCAAGACCCAGAAGATGCCATTGAGAATGCGCCGGTCGTCAACTCCGGGAACGCCACGTGGCTTGTTCGGGAGCATCGCCCGATAACGCTCCATTCGTATTCGCTGAGTTCATACCGCATGATTCGTGCTCCTCTTGGGAGCCTGGAATCACATCCATGCGGTGGCACTCAAGAGCGGATCGCTGCTTCCGGAAATCTGCGCAACTGCGGACATGACGCTGAGCCGGGTAGACGGGGATTCTTGACCCGGAGCAGACCGCTCTGCTGCGCCGATCGTCGTCTGGACATCGAGTAGCCGACGCGATGGCTACTGCGATGCGACCAGCTCCTCAAAGCCAGCGACAACATCGAACAGTTCCTCGTCGATGCCACTCTGGCGCAAACGGTGGAATGTCCCGTTGAGGTCCTTCAACAGTTCGTCGATGTTCCTGTCGGCACGCTGCATAGCGGCGAGGCGGCTTGCGTTTTCGCTTGCGAGAGATTCGGCGCAGGCTTGGAAGAGCGAGACGAACAGATACTCGCGAATGAGGGCTCGCAAGGTCGCAACACTATCACCCACTATCTCGGGCAGTGGCTTCGCCGGCCAGGGAAGCTCCGTCAGCTTGCGACGCCAGTCTTCGTCCAGCGGCAGCAGTTTGCGACTGGCAGGCGCATAGCCCGCGTCGGATGTCGGTCGGTTATAGAAAAGGTGCAGTTCGGTGGCTTCACTCCCGCTCTCGCGGCTCTCGATCTCGACCAGTATCCGTCCCACCAGTGGGGCAATGGCGGCAACGGAGACGGGCACCGCAAAGAGCCTCGTTGGGGGCACAGGCGCATCCGCCAGCCGGGCGTGGACGCGTTCCCCGACCGCCCACACGTGCTTTTTGCCGGAGAGGGGAGCGAGGCTCTTGATGGCGTATTCGGCGACCACCTCATTGAACTGTCCAACCAGTCCCTGATCGGAGCCGAAGATGATGGCATTGATCCCGCGTGCCTCGGCCTCGCCTGTCCGACCGACCGCCAACGCTGCCGGTTCGCCTTCACGGAGGCAAAGGCTCAAGCCCAGTTCCACTGTCCGGTAGTAGTCGCCCAGAGACCGCACCGATCTCTCGTATTGTCCGATGCTCGACGCAGCCAGGGCTTTCATCGTGCGGACGACGGATTGGAGATCACCTGCGCTGCCGATCTTTCGGCGCAGATTTGCGGCAGTGTCGGTCATGATTTCTCCGGCGCCTTTGCCTTCGCCTCGGGTCGAGTCTCCGGTATTGGGCTCGGTTCAGTCTTGCCCTCGGCTTTCGCAGGGCGTCTCGGCTGACCCTCGTTTCCCTTTGGCGTGTCCGCCTTCGAGTTGGGTTTGGGGAGGAATCCCTGCAGGGCGCGCCTCGCAATTTCGACGATGGCCTCACGGTCCTCATCGCTCAATTTGCTCGCGGTCGTCAGCCGCTCGACCATTTCGGCTGGAATTGTCGCCGCAGCATCCTGCACAGCCTGCTCGGCCCCTGTCATCCGGTCGATCGGCACCGGGTCGAAGAGTTGCGCGGTCAACGCCAGCAGCATCGTGATCTGCGCAGGCACTGGCACAGGCGCCAGCTCCGATTGCTTCAGGCAGGCGCGGATTCGCTGTCCATGGTCGATAATCTTTCGCGTGGCTTCGTCGACCCGGGCACCGAACCGCGCAAAGGTCTCAAGCTCCTCGAATTGCGCGTAGGCGAGCTTGAGGTCGCCTGCCACTGCGCGGTAAGCGGCGCGTTGCGCCTTTCCGCCGACGCGCGAGACAGACCTGCCGACGTCAACGGCGGGCAGCACACCCAGATCGAACAGCGAAGGCGACAAGTAGATCTGCCCATCGGTGATCGAGATGAGGTTCGTCGGAATGTAGGCGGAAATATTCTGGGCCTCGGTCTCGATGATCGGCAGGGCGGTCAGCGAGCCGCCCCCGCGCTCCTCGCTGAGATGCGTCGCGCGTTCCAGCAGGCGCGAATGAATATAGAAGATGTCGCCGGGAAAGGCTTCGCGGCCGGGTGGCCGGCGGAGCAGAAGCGAGAGCTCGCGATAGGCGCGCGCGTGATGCGTGAGGTCATCATAGACGATGAGCACGTCGCGACCCGCTTCCATGAAGTGCTCAGCCATACTGGTCGCGGCGTAAGGAGCGATGTAGGTGAGGCCGGGCGGATCGTTGCCTTCCGTCACGACAACCACCGTGTATTCGAGGGCCCCCTTATCGCGTAGAGTCGCGACGGTCTTCGCCACCGCGGAAGCGCGCTGACCGATGGCGCAGTAGACGCAAAGGACATCCTGGCCGCGTTGGTTGAGGATGGCGTCGATCGCAATGGCGGTCTTGCCGGTTTGCCTGTCGCCCAGAATCAGTTCCCGCTGCCCACGCCCGATCGGAATAAGCGCGTCGACGACTTTCAGGCCGGTCTGCAGCGGCACCGTGACCGGTCCGCGGTCCATGATGGCCGGAGCGGGACGCTCGATGGGAAGGCGCTCGCTGGTGGCGATCGCCCCGTTGCCATCGAGCGGCCGGCCGAGCGGGTCGATGACGCGCCCCAGCAAGCCGTCACCGACGGCCACGTCCATGACCCGGCCCGTGCGCTCGACCTCGTCCCCGGCATGCAGATGCCAATATTCGCCGAGCAGCACAACGCCGATTTCGTCTTCGTCCACGTTGAACGCGATGCCGAAGACGTCGCCGGGGAACCGCAGGAGCTCCTCGGAGCCTGCGTGGGGAAGGCCGGCAACCTTGGCGATGCCTATGGAAACGTTGGTGATGGTGCCGACCTCGCGCGGGGTCAGTTCCGGCGTGAAGGCTGCGCGCACCTCGCTGATCCCGGCGAACGCGCGGTCGAAGACGTGCTGCAGGCCTTCAGGCGCCGCGTTCACCGGTTCGCCTTTTCCGGTTGCGGGTTGGTCTCCAGCGCTGGCTTTGAACTGGCGTCAGGCCGGGTTTTCGTTTCAGGCGCCGGGTTGGATTGAGGCTCCTTCCTGGGCCCTGGCCTTACTTTGCCATTGGCTGCCGACTCGACCTTGGCGTCGGTTTTGTCCTTCTCCTTAAGAAGGTCGGTGACGCTCTGTTCCAAGGATGCGAGGTACTCGGCGATGCTCCAGGCTACCTTTTGGCCGTTCGCACTGAGCTCGATGCCGCTGATGACATCCGGCGCGATCTCAAACCGCAGATGGATGTCGGCCGAAAAGGTCTCGTTGACCGCATTCTGTATGGCCGCACGCTGATCCGCAGGAAGCTCAAACGCGCTCCGTATCAGTGCCGGCGGGCCTGACTCCTTTAGGGCATCCCCAAGGCTCGCCTTCGCCGCGCCGTCCATCTCCCTCAGGCGGCGGGTGAACACCTCGCCGATACGTTCCTCGAGGCTCGTCGTGGCGAGATCCATCAGCGCCTTTCGCGCAATGGCGAACACCTCCTGCTGCGCACGCTGGCGAAGGGCCTCGTTGAGGCTCTGGGCATCGCTCTGCAGCGCCGCTTGGCGCTTCGCGCTCAGCGCATCGGCCGCCTCTCGCGCTTCGTCGAAGAGCCGCTGACGTTCGGTGCTGGCCTCTTCCGTGGCCTTGCTTAGTAGGGCGGCACGCGCTTGGTCGAAGGCTTCGTTCTTGGCCTGGAAGGTATCGCGCTCGGCTTTGGCCTCGGCCTTCTTCTTGTCAGCATCGGCAAGCTCCGCAGCGACTCGGCTTTCCCGCGCGTCGATAGCGCCAAGGATCGGCTTGTAGAGAAAGCGCTTCAGCAACCAGACGAGAACGAGGAAGTTCAGCGCCTGCGCCCCGACGGTGAACCAGTCGATGAGCATGAGCTACTTTCCCGCCGCCTGGGCGATGATGTAGTTCCAGAACGGATTGGCGAAGATCAAGATCATCGACACAACAAAGCAGTAGATGGCTGTCGACTCGATCATCGCCAGGCCGACAAAAAGGGTCCGCGTGATGGTGGCGGAAGCGTCGGGCTGCTGCGCCAAAGACGTCAGGGCGGTGGCGACCGCCCGTCCCTCCGCCAACGCGGGCCCCATCGTCCCAAAGCCCGTCGTTATGCCGGCGATGACGATAGAGGCCACCGCGATCAAGGTCATGCTGTCCATGGTGCGTCCTTCATCGGTTTCGGATATTCAGGCGCCGGTCGATGCCTCAGGCTCGCCCTTGGGTCCGCGCGTGGCGGCCGCGATGTAGACTGCGGCCAGGATGCTGAAGATGTAGGCCTGCACCATGCCGGTGAGCAGGCCGAGCGCTGTCATCACGATCGGAAAGATGAAGGGCGTGATGGTAAGCAGGATGCCTACGATCATCGCCCCGCTCATCATGTTGCCGAACAGGCGGACGGCGAGAGCCAGTGTGCGGGAGAGCTCGCTGATGATGTTGAACGGAAGCATGATGAAAGTCGGCTCAATATAGGATTTCAGGTAGCCGCGCAGTCCTTGCTCCTCGATGCCGAAGAGCGGCACCGCCACCAGCACGGAAAGCGCCAGCGCCGCGGTGGTCGAGAGCGAGGCGGTCGGTGGCTCGTAGCCTGGGATGATCGTGCAGAAGGCGGCCGAGGCCACGAACAGGAACAGCGTACCCAAGAAGCCGAGATACTTTTCGGGGTGACGCAGGCCGACGTCCGCAATCTGCTTCTCGATTCCCGTGACGACGATTTCCAAGAGATTCTGCCAGCGGGAGCGATCCAGACCGGTAGACAGCTTGCGTGTAATCAAGGTCGAGCCGACGACGAGCACGAACATCAGTCCCCACGTGAAGACGATCGTGCCGTTGAGCTTGAGAAACCCGTGCTGCCAGAAGATCATCTGATCCGGGCTAAGGCGCATGGCTGGCCTCCTGAACCCGGCGAGTTTGCTTTTCTTCCACCGATCGGGTCAGCCGCGTTACGACCAGTTGGGCCATCACAAATCCGATGAGGCAAGCGGGAAGGCGCCGCCAGTCACCGCTCGAGACAAGGTAGAATCCGACGAGGACGATGCCTGAACGAAGCACCACGCTGGCGACGAACCAGAGCGCCGGTCGCTCGGACGAAACACCCTTGCGAACCGTCCACCACAGACCTCCGAAGAAGATCGCGCCGAGGATTCCCCCCGCCACCCATGCCAGGGCCAAGGATAGCGCTTCATTCATCGGTCTGCTCCTGATTCATCGGTGTGCTCCTGATCCTCGTGCATAGCCCGGTCCTGACTGGCGACCCAACGCCATGCGTTCCAGCAGCCGATCGCAAGCCCCGCCGCCAGGAGAGCCAGCGTCCAGGAGAAGGAGTGCTGGCCCGTGTGCCGGCTATCCAACCAGCGCCCAAGCGCCGCGCCAACCACGGTCGGAACGACCACCGACCAGCCGATGAGACCCATCATGCCGAGGCCGAACCATACGCCCTGTGAACGGTCACGCCGTGCCCGGAGCTTGCGCGCCGCCTTCGCGCCGACCTGTTCAGCGAACGTGACCTTGGCCTTCGGGGTGCTCGACCGGGTCGTCATTCATGCTGAAAGCCCGCCAGACGGCGCATGAATGCGGATTCCAGCTTCGCCATCGCCGAGCGTACACTCTGCTCCTGCTCGTCGAGCGTCAGAAACTCCCGCTCGACCAGATCGCGCAACTGGCCGAGGTCGGTCCCGGCCACCGCGCGCCGGACGGAGATATTCACGCTCGGGCCCGTCTTGACGAGCACACCTTCGTCGACCGCCAGATAGATCTCACCTTCCTCTTCCGTCTCGTAAATCAAGATTCCGGGCGTAAGCGCCGCGACGCAGTCGAGGCGCCGCGGCAGAAGTCCAAAGGAGCCCGTGCGCGTTTCTGCAACGATGCGCGAGACGCCGGTTTTCTCGGCGAAGACCTGGAACGGCAACAGCACCCTAAGATCCATGGGCATCGGCGGTATCCAGCACCTTCGCTTGACCCTTCGGCGCAGGCTGGTCAGGTTTCGCTTTTGCCTTGGCTTCGTCGATCGTGCCGATCATGTAGAGCGCGCTCTCCGGGTAGTCCTTGAACTCATCGCGAAGGATCCGCTCGCATCCATCTAAGGCATCCTCCAGGCTGACGAGCCTTCCCTTGAGACCGGTGAACTGCTCGGTCGTGAAAAATGGCTGGGTGAGAAATCGCTCCAGGCGACGGGCGCGGCCAACGACTTTCCGGTCCTCGGGAGAAAGCTGCTCGAGGCCGAGCATGGCAATGATGTCCTTGAGCCCTTCGTACTGCGCGAGCGTGCGCCGGATCTCCTGCGCGAGAGCGTAGTGCTGCGCGCCGACGATGCCAGGGGTTGCCATCTTGGAGCTGGATTGCAGCGGATCGATCGCCGGATAGAGGCCCTCGCTCGCCTTCTTGCGCGAGAGCACAATCGACGCCGAAAGGTGGGAGAATGTGTGCACCGCCGCCGGATCGGTGAAATCGTCGGCCGGCACATACACCGCCTGGATCGAGGTGATGGCGCCGGTGTCGGTGTTGGCGATGCGCTCCTCCAATCCCGAGAGCTCGGTACCCATCGTGGGCTGATAGCCGAGACGCGACGGCATCTGACCCATCAGACCGGAGACTTCCGATCCGGCCTGGATGAACCGGAAGATGTTGTCGACGAGGAGCAGCACGTCGCGATGCTCGTCGTCGCGGAAATACTCCGCCATCGTGAGCGCCGCGTGACCTACGCGAAAGCGGGCGCCCGGCGGTTCGTTCATTTGGCCGAAGATCATCACCATGTTCGGCAGTACGCCGGCGTCGGTCATGTCGCGGTAGAGCTCTTCGCCCTCGCGACAGCGTTCGCCGATGCCGCAGAAGATGCTCACGCCCTGCTGATGCCCGATCATGTTGTGAATCATCTCGGTAAGCAGCACCGTCTTGCCCACGCCGGCGCCGCCGAAGAGACCCGCTTTGCCGCCGCGCTCCAGCGGCGCAAGCACATCGATGAACTTGATGCCCGTTTCAAAGACCTCTGAAGTCGTGGATCGGCGCGCGAGCGGCGGTGGGGCCCGATGCACCGAACGCCACTGCACATCCTCCAAAGCCGCCCTGTGATCGATCGTATTGCCAAACACATCGAACATGCGGGAGAGGATGCCCTTGCCCACCGGCGCCTCCAATGGCCCGCCCGTGTCCTCCACGGCCATGCCGCGTGCGAGTCCTTCGGTCGGCGTCAGCGCAATCCCGCGCACGCGGTGCGCATCAATCTGCGCCAAGACTTCAATGACGATCTGCCTCTTCGCTCCGCTGCGCAGAACCGTATAGATGGGGGGCAGACGCTCTGCGAACCTCGCGTCCACGACGCTGCCGCGGATCGAAACGATCTCGCCGATATTCGATTTTTGCGCGCTGGTATCCATATTCGTTCTGCCGTTCCAAGCGTCAGTTGACGCTGCTGGCCGCGGCCTTCTTCGCCGCCTGTCGACGGATATCGATCTTCGCGCCGCCAGCCTCCACGCATGTTCCAGCCTCGCCGCGAAAGATCGCGGCAGCATCTTCGAGGCGACCGATGCCGGCCGCATGACCGGTTGCCGAGGCGAAACTCATCGCTGCTTCGATCTTCGGGCGCATTGAACCCGAGGCGAACTTGTCGCCCGCAAGCGAGTCGGCTCCGGCGCTCTTGATTGGTCGTGCTTGGGGGGTGTCGAAGTCGAGATAGACAGCGTCCACATCGGTCAGGAGCAAAAGCATGTCGGCGCCAAGCTTTTCCGCGAGAAGTGCGCTTGCGCGATCCTTGTCGATGACGGCTTCGACCCCAATCAGACTGCCGTCGGCGCGCACGACGACCGGGATGCCACCGCCGCCGCCGCAGATGACCACAACGCCGCGGTCGACGAGAAGCGAGATGACGCGGATCTCGAGGATCTCTAGCGGCAAGGGGGATGCAACCACGCGCCGCCACTTGTCGCCGTCCCGGGCGATATGCCAGCCGCGCGCATCAGCGAGCTTCCGCGCAGTTGGCTCTTCATAGGCGGGACCTATCGGCTTTGTCGGTGTGCCAAAGGCGGGATCCTTGGCGTCGACCCGGACCTGAGTCAGCAACGTCGCAATCAGCGTTTCGCCGGGCAGGCAGTTGTCCAGTTCTTGCTCGATTAGATAGCCGATCATGCCTTCGCTTTCGGCGCCAAGGATGTCGAGCGGATAGGCACCCTCCTTCGATCCGGCCGCGGCCTGGAGGGCAAGAAGCCCCACCTGCGGCCCGTTACCGTGGGTAACGACGACCTGGTGGCCGAGGCCGATCAATTCAGCAAGCGAGGTCGCCGCGCGGCGAACATTGGCCCGTTGTGTCTCCGCCGTCATCGGCTCGCCGCGCTTCAGAAGCGCATTACCGCCGAGGGCGACGACAAGGCGCATGGCAATCAACCGGCGATCGTGGCGACGAGGATCGCCTTGATGGTGTGCATGCGGTTCTCCGCCTGGTCGAACACGATCGAGGCCGCGGACTCGAACACCTCATCTGTCACTTCCATGCAATCGATCCCGAAGCGCTTGGCGATGTCGGCGCCGACCTCGGTGTTGGCGTTGTGGAATGCCGGCAGGCAATGCATGAACTTGGCATAGGGGTTGCCGGTCGCCGCCATAGCCTCGCGCGTAACTCGGTAGGGCGTCAGGTCGCTGATGCGCTTCGGCCACGCTGTTTCGTCCTCGCCCATCGACAGCCAGACGTCCGTGTAGACGAAGTCCGCTCCCTTGACCGCTTCGTCGACGCTTTCAGTCACGGTCAGGCGCCCGCCTGTGTCCTTGGCGAGCTTCTCGAAATGGTCGATAAATGCCTTGTCCGGCCAGAGATCGCGGGGCGACGCGATGCGCATGTCGATGCCGACCTTGGCGGCTCCGATCGCCAGCGAGAGGCATACGTTGTCGCGCCCGTCGCCCATGAAGGTCACGGCCAGATCGGACAGATGCTTGTGGGTAAATTCGCGCATCGTCATGAAGTCGGCGAGCGTCTGGGTCGGGTGGGTCTGGTCGGTGAGGCCGTTGTAAACCGGCACCCCCGCATAGCGGGCGAGCTCCTCGGCAATCTTCTGGCCGAACCCCCGGTATTCGATCGCGTCGTACATGCGGCCGAGTACACGGGCGGTGTCCTTCATCAATTCCTTGTGGCCGATGTGGCTGCCGCTCGGGCCGAGAAAGGTGACGTGCGCTCCCTGGTCGTAGGCGGCGACCTCGAAGCCGGTTCGAGTGCGCGTCGAATCCTTCTCGAAGATCAAGGCGATGTTACGGTGCAACAATCGCGGTTGCTCGGTGCCGGCGTTTTTCGCCGCCTTGAGCTCGACTGAAAGCTGGAGAAGGAAGCGGATTTCGGCGGGGGAAAAGTCGTCGAGCGTCAGAACGCTGCGGCCACGGAGATTGATCGGCATAAGTCCACGTCCTTTGGGTCTCAGATGGGATCGCGCGCGATGGGACAGGACATGCAGTGGCTGCCGCCACGGCCGCGGCCAAGTTCGGATCCCTCGATGGTGATGACTTCAACCCCGGCTCGGCGGAGCAGCGTGTTGGTGTAGACGTTGCGGTCGTAGCCGATGACGACCCCGGGCTCGATGGCGAGAAGGTTGTTGCCGTCGTCCCATTGCTCGCGTTCGGCCTCGTAGCTGTTGCCGCCGGTGGCGATAACCTGGAGCCTGTCGAGGCCTAGCGCCTCCTGAACCACTTCGAGGAAGGGTTTGTCCTCAGGCGTGATCTCAACGCCCGAAGGCCCAGCACCCGGACGCAGCGAAAAAGCACGAATGCGTTCAACGACCGGCGGATAGACGGTGACCAGATCGCAATTGCAGAAGGTGAAGATGGTGTCGAGATGCATGAAAGACCGGTCACGCGGCATGAGCGCAGCGATGACGCGTTCGGCAGCACCCTTCGCGAACAGACGCGCTGCCAGCGTCGCCACGGCCTGCGGCGTAGTACGCTCACCCATCCCTATGAGGACGACGCCTTTCTCGACTGGCATGACATCTCCGCCCTCAAGCGTGGCGATTCCGGTCGTTCCGTCCGAGCCATCCCACCACGTCTCGAATTCGGCGTCGCGGAAATGCGGATGGAAACGATAGACCGCCGCGACATTGGCCGCCTCCGGACGGCGGGCCGGCCAATACATCGGATTGACCGTGACCCCACCCTGGACCCAGCACGAACTGTCGCGGGTGAAGAGCTGGTTGGGGAGCGGTGGCAGTACAAAATCCTCCGGTTCCATGGTCCGGCCGACAAGACCCACGGGCACGAACGGCAACTCGGCGCGGGCGATGCCACCGATAAGGAAGCGACCAAGCTCAACCGCCGGCATCTCGTCGAGCCAGCCGCGCATCTCTCCAACCAGGTCTTCGCCGACGGCGGCGGCGCTGATCCGCCTGTCGAGAAGCCATTTTCGCGCTTCACGAAGGCCAAGAAGTCTCGCCGAGCAGAGTGCCGAAATCGAAGACGGTGACGCCGCGGGCGCGCAACGCGTCGATGAACATGTCATGTTCCTGGCGCGCCTTCTTCACCCAAAGGACATCGTCGAACAGCAGCGCCTTGCAATTGTCCGGCGTGAGCCGCTGCAGGCTGAGGTCGGGGCGGTGGACCATCACCTCACGGAGCCGGCCCACCTCCGAATAGGTGCCGAGCCGCGTCGTGGCCGCTGGCGCGTTCATAGCGGGCTGATGCTCCCATTCCAGATGAGATAGGCCGCAGCTAGACCGGCGATGACAAGCGCGACGGCAATCAGCGCCTCCAGCGTCGTAAAGCTCTTCTCGCCGCCCTCGCGACGGGCGATGACGTAGATGATGATGCCCGGTGCGTAGAGCATCGCCGCCATGAACAGATAGGTGGGGCCGGCGGCATAGACGAGCCAGATGCCGTAAACGGTGGCGACGGTACCCGCGACGAGGTCGCGCGTCCGGCTCTCCCCCTCGCGATAGGCTTCGCCGGTGATGGCGAGCTTCGCCGCGTAAGCGCCCGAGAAGACGTAGGGAACCAGAATTGCGGTCGAGGCTATGTAGAACAGCGCCTGGTAGGTGCTGTTGGCGAAGAACGCGACGATCAAGAAGAGCTGCACCAGCCCATTGGTGATCCACAGCGAGGTGGCCGGCGCGCCCTGCTTGTTCTCTCCGCCGAAGAAACGCGGCAACGTACCATCGCGGGCGGACACATGGGGTACCTCGGCGGCCAGCATCGTCCAGGCGAGGAAAGCACCGAGCACGGACACGACCAACGCAATATTGATCAGGATTGCGCCCCACGGACCGACCACGTGCTCAAGGACGCCTGCCATGGAGGGGTTCTTGAGGGCGGCAAGCTCCGGCTGCGTCATGACGCCCAACGCAAGCAGCGAGACCAGAGCATACAGCGCAAGACAGGTAAGAAACCCGGCCATCGTCGCCAAGCCGATATCCTTCCGGCGTGCGGCGCGGGCTGAAACCACGCTGGCGCCTTCAATGCCGATGAATACCCACAGGGTGACGAGCATGGTGCTCTTGACCTGGCTCATGACCGAGCCAAGCTTGACGTTGCCGGCGCCGCTGAAATCGAGAGAGAAGATGTCGATCTTGAAGGCAACCGCTACGATGGCGATGAAAAGAACGATCGGCGCAATTTTGGCGATGGTGGTTATCAGATTGACGAAGGCGGCCTGACGCACGCCCGAGAGGATCAGCGCGTGGATGAGCCAAAGCACCACGGATGCGCCGAGGATCGCCTGCCAGGTGTTGCCTTCGCCGAATGAGGGAAAGAAGTACGAGAGCGCGCTGAACATGACGACGGCGTACGAGACGTTGCCGATCCAAGCGGAGAGCCAATAACCCCAGGCGCTGTTGAAGCCGATAAAGGGCCCGAAGCCGGCCTTGGCATAGGCATAGGGACCGGCGTCCAGCGCAGGCTTCCGTGTGGCGAGGCCCTGATAGACGAAAGCCAGCGCCAGAATCCCAACGCCGCTTATCCCCCAGCCGATGATGATAGCTAGCGGCCCCGCGCCGTTCGCCATGTTCTGCGGGAGGCTGAACACGCCCGAGCCGATCATCGAGCCAATGACAACGGCAGTCAGTGCACCGAGGCCGAGCTTCCGCGAAGCTCCACTCGTCATGCTGTTGTCGACCGTCGCTGTGGTCATCCCCTCGCTCCTTCCCCAGCTATTGCTGTCGAGTAGGGCGTCGCGTCATCTCGAATTGGCGCGGAGCCTCTCTCAATCGGTCAAACGGACGCCGAGGTCAGCTACCCTCTTGCCGGCGTTTCATTGATCCAGCGCAATTGGCGGATGCCGGGCGCAGGATCGCCCTCGCTTAGAGGTCATTGCGCCATAAGGCGCCTTCATCGGAAGGCATCGCCAGCGCGGGGGTCAGCGGGGGGTATGCTGCCCGCGCCGGAGACCGCTCCAGCGCTCAAGGAGCGTGGGAACCTTTGATCCAGCACGTGCATTCCGCGCCCACACGCCGGGATTGACCCCTACACATTTCTTCCCGCTGGGTCCAAGCGGCAATACTCGCATAGCGGATTCGGGCGCCGCCGACGTCAGACAGGATAATCGAAGTAACGCGAGGCGTATGAGCAAAATTGAACACTCGGGTCAGAATAGGCATGCGGTCTGAAATTATGCCGAATCCTTTGAGCACCACATTGATGCACCGGCCTTCGGAAACGCGAGGTTCCGTCTGCGTGGCTTCTGGAGGGCGGGCGCCGACCTCAGATTTTGCGCACCAGCAGGATCGTGCCGACCAGCACCGCTAACAGGACCACCGACAGCGCAATAGCAATGCGCGTGGCTTTCATGGCCCGATCCTTCTCCCACCAGCTTGTCGGCTTGATGCCTTGCACCAGAAACGTCGTCACACCCGCCAGATTCACACAGATCAGGTTCACCAAAAACAGCGAGAAGGCGCCCATGGCCAGGGCGGGATGCCCGCCGCCCAGCAGCAATCCGGACGTCACCAGCGGCGGCAACAACGCCACGGCCACCATGACGCCGATCAACACCGCCGATATTCCGGTCGTAAACGCCAGCGCGCCCGCGCTGCCCGACGCCAATGCCACCGCGATGTCGCCGAGCCCCACCCGCGTGCGCGACGCCATTTCGGACAATGTCGGGTCCACGTCCAGCACCACGCCGATAAGCACGGACAACGCCAGCGCCGCCCCAACCCCCGCCAGCGCCGTCACGAGCCCCTGCCGAAGCAGCGACAGATCGCCCAAGGTCGTGCCGAGCGACAACGCCACGTTCGGCCCGAGCAAAGGCGCAATCACCATGGCCCCGATGATCACGGCCACGCTGTTGTCATTCAGACCGATGGCCGCCACCACGGTGGACAGCGCCACCATCGCCATATAGACCCGCGACAGTCGCGCGCTATCTTTGATGTCCTCATACAACTCCTCGCGACCGATCCGCTCCGGCGGTTTTTCTTCTGTCGGCGGTTGTTCGGGCGAAGCTGTCGCGTCTGGCTCCTGCTCCGCCTCCTCGGCGCGCGGCAATGTCGCTTCAACCGGCAGAATCACCACGCGATTGCCTTCCCGGCCGGCGTAGTTCTTCTCCAACAAGTCCAGCACTGTCTCGCTTTGTTCCGCGTCCAACAAGATGCGTACCAGAATTTCTCCGTTCGCCAACCGGACCTGCCGTTGCTCGAGCACCTTGCATTCGTTCAGAAGCGTGCGGACGTCGTCGCCGTCCTTCTCCTGCAACACCATCTCGATCAAGCGCAGCGCCATCCGGCATCATCCTATCGATGTCGAGCCGGGCTCGGCCGTCACCGTATTTGCATCCGCTTCAGCAGCTCCCAAGTCAGCACCGCTGTAGCTCCGCCGATAACCCCGCTCAGGTAACTCGGAATGTCCGCGTTTGAAGAGCCCGCGCCACAGCAGGCCAGCGACGAGACTCGTCAGAAGCGTGGTCACGAGCGTGATCGGCAAATCTCTGCCCAGAGCGGCACGTCATCCCTCCCTGCGCTCGTCATGCGAGCATACGACGAGCTTCGCCTTCCTGTCATTTGCGTGCGCCCAATCTTCAGACAGCCGCGCCGAACAATTTCCCGATTCCGGCGGTGAGCGCCATCGCCAACGCGCCCCAGAATGTCACCCGGGCCGTGGCGCGCAGAATGTTGGCGCCACCTGCTCTTGCCCCAATCGCCCCTAGGAGAGCGAGGAAGCCTAAAGAGGCAGCCGACACGACAGGAACAAGCGCATTGGCGGGCGATACGACAACCATGAGCAAGGGCATGGCCGCGCCGACGGAAAACGTCAGGGCCGACGTCAGCGCGGCTTGCACGGGACGAGCGGTGGAGATTTCCGAAATTCCAAGCTCGTCGTGCGCGTGGGCGGTCAATGCATCCTTCGCCATCAGCTGCTCGGCAACCTGCCGCGCAAGAGCCTGATCGACGCCACGATTGACGTAGATTTGGGTAAGCTCATCAAGCTCGAACTCAGGATTTTCGCTCAACTCCTTGCGTTCGCGAGCGAGATCCGCCTGTTCGGTGTCGGATTGCGAGCTGACTGACACATACTCGCCGGCGGCCATCGACATGGCGCCAGCTACCAACCCTGCGACACCCGCGATCAAGACTTCATTTTGGTTCGCGGCCGCCGCCGCAACGCCGACGATCAAACTCGCGGTCGAGATGATTCCGTCGTTGGCTCCGAGCACCGCCGCTCGCAGCCATCCGACGCGGCCGACGAAGTGATTCTCCGGATGCAGGCGAAGACGGCTCATCCGCACCACGCCTGTCAGATCAAAGTCGACCCATAACAACAACACTACGAGAACGATCAGGATGATGCCGATGACTCCGATGCCTCCGTGACCGAAGCCGTAGCCGTAGCCGCCAAACCGGCCGCTAAAGCCACCAAGCAGAAAGATGACGAGGATAATGACAAGGATGAGTCCGATAGACATGATCAATCCCCCATTGCGGAAGGACCAAACCTGGAGCCTCTTCTGCACTCCGGTTGCGAATCCTGGATCGACAGTTGCTAGGCCCTGGCCAACTGCCGGCCAATCCCCATACTCCGAGCATGGCCGAGAAGCGTCCTATACGTCCGACCGACGAAGAAGCGAAGGCAAAAGCCTTAGACCGCTGGAACAACGAAGGCGGCGCGATAGCACAGGCTAAGCATCCCATCCGCCCGCGCAGTCTGAATGCATGGGCCAAGCGCCCGGTCGCGACCGGCGAAACCGAGGATCGCGAGCGAACGCCAGAGGAACAGGACAAAGACCCGGCAATTGCTAGATCGCGGCGATAACGCGCTTAAGTTCGCCGGTGACGGCTTTTCGGCGATCGTTTTGAGCATCGGATTTCCAACCTGCGCCATGGATATGGCCGGGTCGATGGCCGCGACTTCGATCTTTCCGCCTCCGAGGTCCTGCACGATCACATTGCACAGCAGCATTGTACCGATCTTGTCGTTGGTGGTCAGCGCCTGATGCGCCAGGGCGGATTGCACGCGCCGAGAATCCGATATTCCCGGAAATAGAGATCGAGCTTTTTTTCATCGTCGCTTTGACATCGATATCTGTCAGCACGCTAAATGCCGCAATATCCGCCCGCGTTTCCTTGCCCGACTTTATCAGCTCCCGCGCATGGTCGATCTGTTGCGCCGACAGTTTCCGCGGCCGGCCGATATGTTTTCCGCGCCGCTTCGCCGCCGCCATGCCGGCCTTGGTCCGCTCGGAAATCAGCTCGCGCTCGAACTCGGCAAGCGCCGCAAGGATGTGAAGATAGAACCGGCCGCCGGCGCTGGTCGTGTCGATCTGTTCCTGCAGCGACCGGAATCCGATGCCGGCCAGGCGCAGGCCGTTGATCGTCTCGACGAGGTGGGGAAGGGACCGCCCGAGGCGATCCAGCTTCCACACCACCAGTCACATCGCCGCATCGGGCCGCGGCGAGTGCGCCGCGCCAGGCCCGGCCGCTCGGCGGCCGCGCCTGATATCCCTTGATCTTCAAAGATCTTTTTCGCAGCCCGCTGCTTCCAGCGCCTGAAGCTGCAAGTCCAAATTTTGTTCTTCTGTCGATACCCTCGCGTAGCCAATATCCATACGGGTCATTTTGCATGACCCTTTTGCCGCGTACAAGACTAACGGATTTAATGACTGTAAATTTTGGAATTATTTGAGCGGTTTCAACTCTGCGATCCAGCCGGACGGCGCAAATGTCTAACGGTCGCCGAACGCGAAGCGTGGCGATCCCCTGTTCTCGACGGGGCCAAACTTCATGCTACCATGTTGCTTATCGCTAGCAGCTGCAACGGGCGCTAACGATTGAGAGACATGTCGGCCACCGCGAAAGAGTGGCGCGCAGACTCCCGCCCAAAATCTCATTTGAATGTTAGCGTGCGTCGGCCTTGACGGGCCGACGGGCGCGCGGAGGTCGTCATGCACAAAATTGCCCAAGCCAACATTGATCGGTTTGAGATGCTGTTGAAGACCGAGATCGACCCGACCAAACGGGCCATGATTTTTCGCCTCCTTGGCGGAAGAAAGGGAGAAATTGAAGGCGCTAAAGAAGCCGCAAGGCAAAAGAGGCCTAGCCTTCCTCGCTCCATTTGCGCCAGTGTGTCGGCTCAATGTCGATCGGCCTATGGGTTGAAACGTCCCGCCAGTCTGTTCCATCCCACCTGCAGGGAAACACCAGCGCGTGGACTTCCTCTGTCGATCACGCACACTTCAAGATCGATTCACGCGGCGCGGTGGCGACAGGCAGCCATTTCCTGGGAAGGCGGGTAATCGAGGCCATGCAACTCTGCATTGACCCTCGACCAGCGGCGTGCGTTACGCGTAAACCCCCGGCTGCCCTATGCCGTAGGATGTATCTAAATCTTCGACAATTTCGAGCGGCTGCTCGCCTCGCGCCTCCGCCTCGCGCTTGCCCTGAAGCCTACTGAAGACGACACCATGCGGCGCCCCCCGCGACCGAGGAACGAGCCGCTTCTGCAGAAATCCTGGGCCGGGCGCCTCAAGATCATCTCCACGATGTATGTGCGGCTCATCGTGCAGGATGACGTCGAGCAATGAGCTGTTGACTTCCAAACTGTCGTTGTAGTGGATCAAGCCCAGTTTCCGGAACTTGTTCATGAAATGGTTCACGCGCGACCGCGTCGTACCGATCATGACGGCAGCGTTTCCTGGCTGATTTTGGAACGATTGGCTCGGGCTGCCATCCTTGCCGAAATTCGCCAACAACAAAAGTGCTCGCGCCAGGCGCTTCTCACTCGAATTGAAGAGCTGATCGACCAGGTCCGCCTCCACGCGGGCGGTTCGCTTCAGGAGTTGCGCAATGAACAGTCGGGAAAATCCCGGCTCCTCACGGAGAGCGCGGGCCATGGCCAGTTTCTCCACACACATGATCGTGCATTCGGTCATTGCCGTGGCCGTTGCCATGCGCAAAGGCTGCCCATTAGGCAACCTTCCCCGAAAAAGCTGTCCGGCCCAAGGATTGCCACGATGGCTTCCTTGCCTTGCTCGGAAACGACGGTGACTTTGACCTTGCCGTCGAGCGTGTAGAGGATGGCGTCCGCAGCATCGCCTTGGGAGAAGATGGCTTGGCCTTCTCCGTAAGTTGAAATGGACCTGCCACCATCCGCTTTAGAGAAAGGCCTTCGGATAAAATGGGGATTTTGCTGCGCGCGTCATTGGGGTTCGCCTCCCATTTTATCGTTGCCCAATCTGGGTGTGTTGCCCGTAAGATAGCCGCCTCGCGGTTGTATTTAAAGCCTTAGATGCAGGAGACTACGGCACCCACAAAAGGGATTGTGGATAAAGGAACTGTGCGCTGGCTTGGCGGCGGCCTTCGCCAAAGGATTTGGATACCGGTTTCCCCACAATCAGTGTAGCGGTATAATATTCCACAGTGTATAATATTTGCACAGTGTATAATATTGCACAGTG